>NZ_JAMJFL010000006.1 GCF_023544665.1 Streptomyces sp. YS415 | reverse complement strand
CGCCGGAGCAGGTCACCGAGTTCCCGAGCCTCATGGAGTTGGGCAAGGACTTGCGCGCGGAGCTGGGTGAATAGAGCAGGTGGCAGGCGGCCAGGGGCGGTGTGGACAGCGCCTACGCCTCCCACCCGGAGCTGGATTCCCCAGGAAGACCAAGCCGCCGCGTCCTCCCATGACCACCGCTACCCCAGCCTGAGGCAACCGACCGCGGTCCAGATCGGCAGCGGCTACAGCCAACAGCTCTACATATGTCCGTCGGCACCGGACCATCCCCACACCGAACTGATGCAGTGACCGACGAGACAGCAGCGGCCGCATCAGCCTTCGCCACCGTCGAGGCCCGCCACGAAACAGGACTGGTCGGCACCTCGCCACAAGACGTGCTCTGCGCCGACTGTCGTTTCCGTACAAGACGGCCGCGCGGCCGCGAGTTAGCGTGCATCCAACAGCTCGCCCGATCTTGAGGAGACAGCACCATGCGTGACCTGGTCTACACCGGCTTCATGTCGCTCGACGGCGTCGTGGACTCCCCCGGCGGGACGGAAGAGGGCCACCGCAGCGGCGGCTGGGTGGTCGAGGACCTGGAGTTCGTTCCCGAAGCCTGGTCGCTGAAGGGCGAGGAGCTCACCGACACGACGGCACTGATGTTCGGCCGCCGCAGTTACGAGGCGTTCGCGCGGGTCTGGCCCGATTCGGAGGACCACGCCGCCTACAAGGAGCTGCCCAAGTACGTGGTGTCGTCCACGCTGGCCGACGATGCCCTCGTCGACGGCTGGGGGCCGACGACGATCCTGCGCTCGACCGAGGACATCGCCGCGCTCAAGAAGAGCGAGGGCGGCGCAATCTTCATCCACGGGAGCGCGGAGCTGGCCCGGCGGCTGTCGGACGCAGGGCTCATCGACCAGTACAACCTGCTCGTCTTCCCCGTGCTGCTCGGTGCCGGGAAGAGCTTGTTCGGCCGGGCCGACCGCGCCAAGCAGATGCTGACGCTGCGGGAGTCGGAGACCTACTCGAACGGGATCATGAAGCTGGTCTACGAAATCAAGCGCTGATCCGTATCGAGCGCGATCGCGCCACCCGTGCCCTCGCGCAGCTGCCTGGCGGTGCGCCCCACGTAGGAGCGCAATGCCCGAGCCAGGTGCGGTTCGTCGAAGTAGTCCAACTTGGCGACGACGTCGGCCGCCGGGGCGCCGGCCGCCAGCAGCTCGGCCGCCGTACGCGCCCGTTCGATCTGCCGGACTGCGCCCTGGGTCAGCCCGGTCGCGGCACGGAACCGGCGTTCGGCCGTGCGCTCCGAGAGGGCCGGGCGGTGGCCCCGCAGCACCTCGGCCACGAGGGGGTCACGGACCACGATCCCGGCTTGGACGAGACGCTCCACCAGGGCCTCGGCGTCATCAGGGCCGGGCGTCTCCCAGCGCGAGCCGTCCAGCCGGAACGCCCGCCGCGTGGTGCCGGGGAGCTCGAGACCGCCGTCGACCAGCGCCGCCATGGGCACGGCCCGCAACGATGTGCCTACGGCGAACTCGATGCCCGTGAACGTCGCGCCCGCGGGTACCGGCGCTGTGCCGGTCCGGGTCTCGGGACCGGTGATGGCCGCGTACGCCTGGCCGTCCTGCTCGCAGAACACCAGTCCCCAGCGCACCCCCGCCACCGATGTCATCGCCGTGACCTGCTCGCTCGTGCAGCTCCACACGGTGTCGACCCAGGGGGAGTCGGACCGGCGTGTCTCGAAGCGCAGTTTCACGGGCGAAGGATATGCCGCGCCGCATCCGGGAGCCCACCGAATAGATTGCGGCACCCGCCGGGACAGGCCTCGCCGACGGAACCGGGAGTTCATCGAGACCTCGTCAACAAGGTCTTTGCCGCATCACCGCGCCTGACAGGGACACGAGGGTTGACCCGGGTTACGACGCTCGGCGCTGTCCGCCGGCCCTGGTGGGTCGCCGCCGTCCAGCCCCCCGGATTTGAGCCGGCCGAACGGCCACCCCATCCACCCTGCGCCTTCACCGCCCCGACAGACCCGAGCAGATCTCGTGCTCATCCTTGGGGCAGCCGTAACGAACAAACGCCTGTACGAACAGGCTTTAGCATGTCGCCCACCGGGTGACGGGCGGTTCCGGGGTGCGCGTGGTCGCGCCGTGTGGACGGCTGCACCCGTTCGGCTGTGAACTGGCAGCAGTGACTACGGGGGAGCTTCGATGTTCGGAATCATCCGGCCATGCCGCCATCGCCTGGGCGAGGGCATGCGTACCGAGTGGATGGCGCATCTGTGCGGGCTGTGCCTGGCGCTGCGCGGCGAGTACGGGCAGTTCGCACGGGTGGCCACCAACTACGACGGCCTGATCGTCTCGGTGCTGACCGAGGCGCAGTCGGAGCGCACCGGCGACTGGCGGCGAGGCGCCGGCCCGTGTCCGCTGCGCGGGATGCGGTCGGCGGACGTGGCGCAGGGTGAGGGCGCCAGACTGGCCGCGACAGTGTCGCTGGTGCTGGCCGCGGCGAAAGTACGTGACCATGTGGCCGACGGCGACGGCCTGTTGGGCCGCCGCCCGGTGACGCTGGCGGCGCGCCGAATCGCCCAGGGCTGGAACCGTGCGGGTGCCGCGGGCGGCGAACGGCTCGGCTTCGACACCACGGTCCTGATCTCCGCGGTCGAACGGCAGCCGGAGATCGAACGGCTGACCGGCCCGGGCGACTCGCTCCTGACCGTCACGGAACCCACGGAGACGGCAACCGCGGCCGCCTTCACGCACACCGCGGTACTCGCTGGCCGACCCGGAAACGTTGAGCCGCTCGCGGAGGCGGGCCGTCTGTTCGGTCGGCTGGCGCATCTGCTCGACGCGGTGGAGGACCTGGCCGCGGACGAGTCGACCGGGGCGTGGAACCCGATCGGCGTGACCGGCGCGGACCGCAGCGAAGTGCGTCGGCTCTGCGACGACGCCGTCCACGGGATCCAACTCGCCTTGTCCGACGCCGAGTTCGTTGACGGGCGGCTGGCGCGAGCGCTGCTGGGTGGGGAGCTGGAGCGTGCCGTCGACCGCGTCTTCGACCAGCGGCATCGTCGCCACCAGCACCGCCACCAGGCGCGCGGCCCGCGTGTACTTCCCTGGCTGGGCCGCCGTAGCGCGACGGAACCGCTCTCAGGGGAGGGCACGGGCTGCGGCATCGGGGCGCTGACGGGCGCGGGGCCTGAGGGTGCCTCGATGGCGTCGGGCCGGCCCCCGGAGGCGCAGTGCCGACGGTGCGGCCAGTGGCGCCAGTTGTGCCGCGAATGCGGCTTGTGCAACAGCTGCTGCACCTGCGATCTGGAGGATGCCACGGAGACCGCGGAGGCCGCGCAGTTCGAAGGCAGCGGCAACTTTTGTGGGGACGGTTCCGGCCGGGACGGCTCCAGGGGGGACGGCTGGTCCGGCGGATCGGGCGGCGGCAACTCGGGCGGCTCCTCGGGTGGTTCGGGCGGGGGCGGCCGGGGATCCGGTGGTGGTTCGGGGGACGGCGGCTGCGGTGGCGGGGGCTGCTGCGACTGCTGTTGCTGCTGCGACTGATTGCCGGATGAGGGAGGAGCCTTCCGTTCCGCGGCACCGGCTGTCTAGGGGGATGTTCGCTCACCCCGCCTGGTCTCGTGGGCTGCTGGGCAGAGCATCGTGACCGTCGTGGCGTGTCTCGCCACACCATGGCGGTCGCCGACACCGCGCACCCGCATCGGCCCCCACCCCGTTCGTGCAACCGCCCGCCCGCTCCTCGCGTCCGTCGATACGATCACCGGACGCGAGCGGGGGCTCGCGAGCCAAGGGGGGCGGAATGAGCGACGTCAATGCTGGCGTGCGCATGGGGACTTGGCCGTGCCGAGCCGTCGTGTCGGTGGCCACGGCGACCGTGCTGCTCAGCGGCTGCGGTTTAGGGGACGACGGCAAAGCGAACGGGGAGAGGTCTTCAGCACCTTCGAAGTCCACTACCGCTTCCGCCTCCCCCTCGGGCGGTGACGCGTCGTTGCCGCCGCCGTTCCGCGCTGATCCGGCCAAGGTGCCCAGGACGAAGAGCCGGGCCGAGGCGCTGGCAGCCGCTGTGACGCTCAAACCGCAGGGGTGGGGTGCGGGGTTCCGCGCTCAGCAGCCCGCCGTGAGCACCCCTGGCACCGTCGCCGTGCTGAACGAGCAGTGTCGGTGGGAACGGCAGGCGCTGCCCAAGGGCGTCCTGGCCTCCCTGTCCCGCTACAGCGAGATTCCCGCAGCTGATGGCAAGGGCGAGGTCAAGGTGACCGCGTCGGTCACCGTGCACCGCACGGTCCGCGACGCCGACGAGCGGCTGGCCTCCACATTGGAGGAGCCGTTGCGCTGTCGGCAGCAGCAGGTCCGTACGGACGAGTGGATCACCGAACTGATATCAGCCGCGTCTCCATACGGCCAGGGCAACAACACCTACGCCGACGACCATGTCGTGGAGATAGGCAAGTACGTGACCGGGAAAAGCGAGCAGACCTACCGCTGGTACGTCACGCGGCTCGGGACGGTGACTCTGGCGGTGTCGGTGAAGGGCGCCGAGGGCTATACGGCAAACGAGTTGGACAAGTACGCCGCCAACGCCAACGGCGTGATGATCAACACTGTGGAGTTCGAGCTCGGAGGGGACACCTGATGGAGCCGCTGCGTTCGTCGGACCCCGCGCGTATCGCGGACCATCGCCTGCTCGGGCGGCTCGGCGCCGGCGGCATGGGTGTGGTGTACCTGGCCCGTACACCGGGCGGCGCGTTGGTGGCGCTGAAGGTGCTGCTCGCCGAGTACGCCGAGGAGCCGGGCTTCAAGGAGCGGTTCCGCCGTGAGGTCGAGGTCGCCCGACGGGTCCACAGTCCCTTCGTGGTACCTCTGGTGGACGCCGACCCGGACGCCGAGGCACCGTGGCTGGCGACCGCGTACGTGCCCGGACCGTCGCTGGCCGAGGCCGTGAACGCGTACGGGCCGCTGGCCGAGCGCGGTGTGCGCCTGCTGGGCGCCCGGCTGGCCGAGGCACTGGGTGAGGTGCACCGGGCCGGGCTGGTCCACCGGGACCTCAAGCCGGGCAATGTCCTCATTGCCCATGACGGCCCGCGGCTCATCGACTTCGGCATCGCCCGCGCACCGGAGGACCGGACGCTCACGGTGACCGGAATGGTCGTCGGCACCCCCGGCTATCTGTCCCCCGAGCAGGCCGAGGGGCGTGGCGGGGACGGCATCGGCCCGGCGAGCGATGTGTTCTCCCTGGGCTGTGTACTCGCGTTCGCGGCCACCGGCCGGGCGCCCTTCGGCAGCGGCGCGGTCGACGCCCTGCTCTACCGGGCGGTCCACGACCCGGCCGATCTCGACGGAGTGCCGGAAGGACTGAATGACGTCCTGGGTCGCTGCCTGGAGAAGGATCCTGCCCGGCGGCCGGATGCCCGGGAGCTGGTGCGGGGGCTGACGGCCGACGGCGCCGCCCAGCATCAAGAAGCGTCCGAGGACGCGCCGCCGCCGCTGGACGACGCGGCGCCCGGGTGGCTGCCCGAGCCGGTCTCCCGGCTGATCGCTCAACGGTCGGCCGCCGCACTCGCTCTGCCGGACATCGAGCACACGCTGGTGCCCTCCGACCCGCCGGCCGCTGACGACCCGGCAGAACCGGACACACGAGAGACGGCCGGACCGACGCAGCCGCAGGACGTCCGCCCCGACAGCCGGCGCCGCTTCCTGCTGCTCGCCGGCGGGGCCGCGGCGCTGGCGGCGGGCGGCGGGGTCTGGTGGGCGGTGGCCCGCGACGACGGCTCGGCAGACGACGGCCCTGCCACCGACGATTCCCCCCGCGGGCCGGTGCACACCGTCGCGTTCCACGGTGACCTCAGCGGCCCGCAGCGGGAGACGGGCCGAGCCCAGGAGCGCGGACTACGGCTGGCGGTCGCGGAGTTCAACGCACGCGGCGACGCCCCCTTCACCGTGCGGGCCAAGGCCGTCGACGACGGGGGCGATCCGGCAGCGTCGGCGCGGGTCGCGGCGAAGCTCACCGAGGATCCGGCGGTCCTCGCCGTCGTCGGCCCGACCACTGACGAGACCGGGCAGGCAGCGCTCGCGACGTACGACGCCGGGCTGTTGCCGGTCGTTGCCGTGTCCCCCGCCACGACCTCGCTGTCCGTCCAGGGGTTCCGCTCGTACCTGCACGCCCGGCTGCCCGACGCGGTGCTGCCCATCTACGCGAGCAATTACCTGCGCGGCACCGCGCGATCACGCAAGGTCGGCATCGTCGTCGACCGCCCGGCCGGCAACTACGCGACCAGCCTGGCCAGTTCCCTCAGTAATACGCTGAACAGCATCCAGCACCCGTCCGTACCGGAAGTGGTCAGCGCGATGCGCCGCGACTTCGGCGGCGCGGTGGACGCGGTTCTCTCCGCGGGAGCCGACTCCGTGTTCTTCGCGGGTCTGCCGGATCGAGGCGCACTGATCGCCGGGACGCTGAGGGAACGCCAATTCAAGGGTGCGCGGGTGTCCGGCCCGGCCCTGCTGGACGAACAGTTCCTGACGCAGGCCCAGGAGATGGCGGAGGGCTGGGTGCTGGTGGCCCCGGTCATCGACGCGACCCGCAAACCCGAGGCGAAGAAGTTCGCCGCCGCCTACCGCGAACGCTTCGAGGAGGCACCGCCCCGCTACGCAGCGGAGGCCTACGACGTGACCGCGATGCTCCTCAAGGCCCTGGCCAAGCTGCCGTCGAAGCGCCGAACCCGGCAGAACCTGCTCGCGGCCGTACGGGGAGGAAAGTACGAGGGCATCACCAAGACGTTCGCCTTCGACGAGAAGTTCGGCATGTTGGCCATCGACGGCACCGGCGGCTTTCTCTGGCGGGTGGACCAAGGGGCCTTCGTCTACGACGGCCCCGCGCCGCTCACCGTCTGATGGAGCCGCTGCGGGCAGGCGACCCGGCCCGGATCGGCCGCTACCGTCTGCTGCGGCGGCTGGGCGCAGGCGGCATGGGTGTGGTATTCCTGGCCCGCGCGCCGGGCGGGGCGATCGCCGCGGTGAAGACGGTCCGGTCCTCCTACACCGACGAGAGCGGATTCCGGGCCCGTTTCCGCCGTGAGGTCGAGGCGGCCCGGCAGGTCCGCAGCCGCTGGGTGGTGCCGTTGCTGGACGCGGACGCCGACGCCGAGACACCGTGGCTGGCGACGGCGTACGTGCCAGGTCCCTCGCTCGCCGAGACGGTGGACGCCTTCGGGCCGCTGCCGCTCGCCTCCGTGCGGGTGCTGGGTGTGCGGGTTACCGAGGCGCTTCAGGCGGTGCACGGGGCCGGTCTCGTGCACCGCGACGTGAAGCCGGGGAACATCCTGCTGGCCCCGGACGGGCCACGGCTCATCGACTTCGGCATCGCCCGCGCGCCGGAGGCCACCGCGCTCACCTCCAGCGGCGTGATCGTCGGCTCGCCCGGGTTCCTGTCGCCCGAGCAGGCGCGAGCGCTGGGCGGCGAAATCGGCCCACCCAGCGACGTGTTCTCCCTGGGATGCGTGCTCGCGTACGCCGCGAGCGGGGTGCGGCCGTTCGGCGGCGGCGCGGCAGCGGGGGTGCTGCTGCGGACGGTCTACGAGGAGCCCGATCCGGCGTCGTTCCCGGACGCCCTGGCACCCCTTCTGACAGCGTGCCTGCACAAGGATCCGGTCCACCGCCCGGACCTCTCGCGGCTCCGTGCGGCGCTCGAGGAGGGAACGGCGGCCGACTCCGCCGAACCGCTCGACTGGCTGCCGGCGCCGGTCACCCGGCTGATCAACGACAGGTCCGCTGCCGTGCTCGCCATCGGAGCGATCGAGCCGACCCACGTGTCCGCGTCGAGGCCGTCGATCACGGAGGGCGCGCCGGGCACCGCGGGCGCGTCGGGAACGGCATCGCCGGACGCTGCGACGCTGACGGCGATCGCCGCCGCCCGCCCGGCTCCTGGCGCGATCGGCCGCCGCGGTTTCCTTCGCCTCGGGTCGACGGCGGGACTCGTCGCGGCGGGCGGGGGAGCCTGGTGGTGGAGCACCCGGGCGAAACCGGGAGCATCCACCCCGTCCGGGGCGGGCCGTCCCCGCCCTGAACTGGTCGTGGCGTTCCACGGAGATCTGACCGGAGCCAGCAAGGAGAGCGGCAAGGCACAGCTCAACGGCGCCCGCCTGGCCGTTGAAGAGCTCAACGCGGACAGCGATCGCCCGTTCCGGCTGAGGCTGCGGACGTACGACGACGGCGGCGACCCGGGGCGGGCCGACGAGCTGGCCGCCCGGCTGGCGAAGGACGCCGATGTGCTCGCCGTACTGGGCCCCACCACCGATGCCTGCTTCCAGGCCACAGAACGGACGTACACCCAGGCGGTGATGCCCGTCGTGTCCGTGTCGGTGGGCACAGAGACCATGAGTTCGGCGTTCGATACCAACGTTTTCCACTGCCATGCGGCGCTGAGCGTCACGTACGACCTCCTCGCCGGCCCCTGCGTCCGTTACCTCATTCGCCACGTCGACGCCCGTCATGTGCTCCTGGTGGACGACCGGGCGCAGGGCGACTTCGCCTGGACCGTGTGCGACCAGGCCGAGCGGGCGCTGCGGCAGAACGGCCGGGACGCCACCGTGACCCGCGTGGCCGCCGGGAAGGTCGACTACGGATCGCTCGCCGCAAAGGTGAGGTCCGTCCGCGCGGACGCGGTCGTCTTCACCGGCGACGCGGCCCGGGCCGCCGGGCTCGCCTCGGCGCTGGCCGCCGACCGGTTCCCCGGCACCGGCATGGCAACGGAAAGGGCCCTCCACCCGCGGTTCCTCACATCCGCCGGTGCCGCCGCCATCGGCTGGATCTTCACCACGTCCTTCACCGATCCGACGGCCCGCCCCTCAGCCCGCGCGTTCACCGCGGCGTACCGCGCGCGCTTCCGCGCCGCCCCTGGCTGGTACGCGGCGGAAGCCTACGACGCCGTACTGTTCCTGGCCCGGGCCTGCGACAAGGACGGCACCCCGCTCACGGAGCGGGGCGCGATCGCCCGCCGGATGCCCCAGATCACATATGACGGCATCACCCGCACGGTCAAGTACGAGCAGGGGTACGGCTACAACCACGACGCGATGTTCGAGTTCGAGGCTGTCGACGGTGCGTTCCGGTACCTGGGGCATTATCAGGAGGCAGCGGTGTCGTGAAGTGAAGTGAGATCGCCGGCCGTGACCTGGAACGACCTGACCCGGTAGGTGAGGTGGGTGACCTGGGCGGAGTCGACCACCCGGGTGGGCACCAGTTCAAGAGCGGGCGAGACGCCGTCGAAGAGCCGGACGCCCGCGCCGAGTACGACGGGCGCCAGATGGATCTGGAGTTCGTCCAGCAGCCCGGCGTCGATGAACTGCCGTACGGTGTCTGCACCGCCGGAGATCTGGACGTCTTTGTCTCCTGCGGCCTGGCGAGCCTGGGCCAGCGCGCTGTCGATCCCTTCGGTCGCAAACGTGAAGGTGGTGCCGCCCTGCCGCACCCAGGGTTCCCGTGGGACGTGGGTCAGGACGAAGACGGGGGCGCGGAAGGGCGGTGGGATCGCCAACGCCGACGTCTTCCCCGACCTCGGCAGCAAGTGGTACGAGCAGGGCTTCAAACGAGTACTCGGCACGCTTGCGGCGACCTTCCAGCACCTGACCGATCAGGAACTGCTCCGCATCGACGACGCACTCCTGGCAGCGAACCACTTCGCCGGCCTGCTGCTGTGGATCCCGGTGAACCAGGCCATGTTCACCGGCAGCACCCAGCACAACGAGGCCGACCTCGACCGCTATGCCGCCGCCGGCGCCCGCGTCTTCCTCGCCGCCTATCGCTGGCCACCCAGCCACCCGAAGCGGGACGGTGCTTCAAGAGCCGTGTGAGGTGGCGATGATCCGGACACCGTCCTCGGTTGTGAGCGCTCTCACGCGTCTGGCAGCTGTCGATATCCTGACCGCGCCGCTTCGCCGCGGACCGAACGTGCCCCAGACGAGGGAGTGCCCGCCTTGCCCGAGCCGATCATGGGGTCCCGCCCCACTCTGGAAGCCGTCGCAGCCCGTGCGGGTGTCTCCCGGGCTACCGCGTCCCGGGTGGTCAACGGCGGTGCGGGGGTGCGCGCCCCGCTCGTCGACAAGGTGCGCCAGGCGGTCGAGGAGCTCGGCTACGTACCCAATCACGCGGCCCGAACCCTCGTCACGCGGCGCAACGGCGCAGTGGCCGTGATCATCGCGGAGCCGGAGTTCCGTATCTTCTCCGACCCGTTCTTCGAGCAGCAGGTACGCGGCATCAGCCGTGAACTCACGGCGCATGACGCGCAGTTGGTGCTGCTGTGGGTCGAGGGCCGTGGAGATCACGAGCGGATCGCCCGCTATCTCGGCGGCGGGCATGTCGACGGGGCGCTCGCCTTCTCCGTGCACAACGACGACGAGTTGCCGGCGCTGATCGACAAGTCCCGTATTCCGACCGTGTTCGGCGGCCGGTCGGTCGTGGACCGCAGTCTCGCGGTGCCCTACGTCGACTGCGACAACCGCGGCGGGGCCCGTCAGGCGGTCCAGCACCTCGTCTCCCTGGGCCGGCGCACCATCGCGCACATCGCCGGCCCGGCCGACCTGACGGCGGCCCTGGACCGGGTCGCCGGCTATCACGACGTCCTCGTCGACGCAGAGCCTGCGCTGGTCTGCCAGGGCGACTTCACGGAGAAGGGCGGCGCCCTCGCCATGGCCGAGCTGCTGGAGCGGCGTCCTGATGTCGACGGGGTGTTCGTCGCCAGCGACCTGATGGCGCTGGGGGCGCTGCGCGCGCTGCGTGAGCGGGGGCTGCGGGTCCCCGATGACGTGGCCGTGGTGGGGTTCGACGACATGGCGTCGGTGGTCGAGCTGACCGACCCGGCGCTCACCACCGTCCGCCAGGACATCGAGGGCATGGGCCGGCTCATGGTGAAGCTGTTGATGCGGATGCTCGACGAGACCGGGAGCCCTGCGCCTGACTGCGTCATCACGCCGACGTCGCTGGTGCGGCGGGCGTCGGCCTGACGCCGGGCGCGCCCCTGCGCATACGGGCGCGGTGGGCACCGGCTCGGTTGCCGGTGCCCACCGCGTTCCCGTGAGGGGCCGAGAGGACGAAGCCGTCCCGGTCAGCTGAAGGGGATCACCAGCACGGAGTTCTCCGTGCCGGTCTGGAGCTTTGACGTGCCGTTGCCGATGGCGCTCCACACCTCCAGCCGGACCGTGCCGTTCGCCAGGTTGCCGAGGCTTCCGGTGGCCGACTTCAGGCCGCGTGTCTGGGCGTACTGCTCCCATCCCGCCACCGGGTCGGTGGCGAAGTAGTTGTAGGTCTCCGTGCGGTCGAAGGAGCCGTTGCCGGTGAGGTCGTAGCTGATCCGCACCTGCTGTCCGAGGCCCACCGTGGTGCCCGCGTCGACCTGGAAGCGGAACGCGGTGCTCGCGCCCGCGGTGAGGGTGCCGTTGACGCCGCGGGCCTCGTAGACGAGCGGTTGGTACGGAGTGCCGTCGCGGTTGGCGCCGCCGGCGGAGGCGATGGTGTCGCTGCCCGCCGTGCCGCCTGTGGCCGTGGTGAGCGTGCCGCCGGAGCGCAGCTGGAACGTGTTGCCGGTCGGCGGATCGGGGTCGGGGTCGGGGTCGCCGCCGGTTCCGGTGCCGGACGCGGTGGAACGGGCGGGCACAGACAGGGTCTTGCCGTCCGAGAAGGTCACCGTGCGGGCACTTGAGCCGTAGTTGTGGGCGACGTAGGTGCGGTTCGTGCCGTTGGCGAACACGGCCGAGGAGGGGAGGTCACCGGTCACGGTGGGCTCGGGGGCGCCGAGCGTGTGCAGGGTCTGGATCCAGTGGTAGGTGTGCGCCTTGGACTCGCCGGCCTCCGGGGTGTACGAGGCATGGCCCGCGTCCCACTTGGCCTTCGCCGCCGCCGGGTCGGCGAACGACTGGAACTCCCAGAGGATGTCCCGCCATTCGACGGCCGGGCCGCCGTTCTCGCGTTCCATCTCCGCCAGGTTCCGTCGGATGGCGGCCTTCTCGCCGCCGAGGTGCAGGGAACCGCCGGTCACCGGAAGGACGTTGATGCCGTGGATCTCCTCGGGGTTGGCCGTCCACCAGGTGGCGTAGGCCGCGCCGCTCCCCCACACCATGCCCGCGGTGTCGTGGCCGAAGGAGGAGGGGAAGACCTGCTCGTCGGCGTCGAACCAGTACTGGGCGATGGCCTCCGCCTCGGTGGTGAGCAGGTAGCTGCCGAGGTCGCGCAGCGCCGGGTCACCGGTGGCGGAGCCCCACAGCACGAGGGCCGCGCTGAGGTTGGTCGACTCGGACGAGGATTCCTGGTTGTTGCCGGCGGCGAAGCCCTGGTGGCCGGAGGCCCAGCTGTGGCCGGCGTAGACGTCGAAGCCGCGCAGGAACGGGTAGGCGCTGTCGGTGCGGCTGGGGTTGGCGGTGTCGCGGATCAGGGTCTTCACCATGCCGCCCCAGGCGGAGTCGGCGGCCCAGGCAGGGTCGTACTGGGCCACGATCGCGGCGGCGTAGACGTAGTAGCTGTAGTGGAAGTGGTGGTCGTTGAGCTCGCTGTCGCTGCCGTAGGAGGCGGGGTAGCCGGTGAGCGTCTTCCAGGCCTGGTCGTAGGAGAACTCGTTGGCGCCGCCCGCGGTGAACCACTCCTGCATGCGGCCCTTGATGAGCCCGAGGAGCTTGTCGCGGATAGCGGTCTCGCCGATCTGGTCGGCCAGCGGGACCAGTTGGGCGAGCTTGCCGAGTGCCTTGCCGGTCCAGTAGGTGTCGACGGCGCCCGAGAACGGGTCCGAGGCGTTCGCGACGTCGTTGAGGTAGCCGCGCAGCCGGGTGGTGTCCACGCCGTTCGTCTTCGGCAGGCCGGGCAGGACCGGGGAGGCCTTCTGCGAGGTGGTGAACGAGGCGGACTCGCGCACCTTCATGGTGCCGCGCGGGGAGACGTAGGTGTACGGGGTCAGCGCGTCCGTGGTGTTGAGCCACTGGTGCCGGTAGAGGGCCTGGAGCGTGCCGCGTTCCGTGCCCTCCTTGGCCTCGGTGGTGAGGGTGTAGGTGGCGCGTACGGTCCCGCCGCTGTAGTTCCAGTCGACCTTGGAGCCGGTGACGAAGCTGAAGGCGTACTTGCGGAACGTGGCGAGCGCGTCGGTGGAGGGCAGGACGGCGACGGAGAAGTAGTCCTTGCCGCCCAGGCCCGCGGTGACGGCGGAGCCGGAGACGTTCCAGTCGCTTCCGGTGGGCGCGAACAGGGCGTAGTGGTGTCCGGCGACCGTGATGCCGAGGACGTTGCCCTGGTCGGCGAAGACGGTGGGCGCGGAGGCGGTGGTGATCTGGGCGTTGCCGCCGGAGCCCTTGGCGTAGACGAAGGGCATGCCGTGGCCGATGGTGGTGCGCAGGGTGCGGGTGCCGTCGGACCAGTAGGGCGTGACGGTCCAGTCGCTCCAGGCGTCGGCCTTGGTGTCGGGCGAGTTGAGCCCGGTGAGGCCGAGGGTGAGGTCGGCCTTGTGGGCGTACTCGTACTGGCGGCCCTCGCCGACGATCGTGGGGGTGGTGGGGTAGCCGATCTGCAGGCCTCCGGAGACGGCCTGGTAGGTGAGGGGGTGGCCGTACATCGGGGTCGAGTGGGGGTTGTCGCCGTAGCGCTGGAAGGCCAGCGATGACCACCAGTCGTTGGTCGGCACGGGCTTGCCCTGGGCGGCGGACGTCACCTTGGGGGTGACCGGCGTGCCGGTGTTGGTCGTGGGGCCGACCGTACCGACGGGTCGGGTGTCGGAGTAACTGCCGGCGCCGACGGGGATCGTGGCGGCGGCAGCCGGGGTCGCGGCCGGACCGAGTCCGGTGGCGGCCAGGGCAGCGGCCAGGACCAGCACTGCGGCTGGTCTGTTGCGGGGGGCTGGCATGGAGGGGCACCTCGTGTCGTCACGACGGATAGGGGGGTCTCACGGTGGTGTCCGGAACATTTCGAGAGCGCTCTCAGTTGGCCGGAAACGTAAGACTGTTGAAACCTCGACGTCAATAGATGCGACACAGAAGGCAGTTGGACGGTCCTCAAACGCGGCTCGAAGCCCCTTTTGCCTTCGAGTCTTGACGGATCACCTGTGGACGGGCACGCTTCCCATGCTCGTTGAGAGCGCTCTCACCGTTTGCTTGCGCAGAGGATGCGGTTGGCGACACCTGGACAGCCATCTTGAGCTGGTGGGCGTACTTGCCCGCCGCGCCGCGTCGAACCCGCCGTCGGCGCAACGGTCTGCCGCGAGCCGCCAGGTTGCATACGACCAGGCGGCCGCTCACACCGGTCGCTCCAGAGCGACAGGTCCAGCTCGGACGTCACCATCTGCGCGGGGTTCGTGTCTGCGTGGTGTCCGTCGAGCGCCTGATGGGGGAATCCACGTCTGGTACGCCCATCGCGATCATCGTCCGGCGGATTTGTCTGCGACGTCGGAACCTGCGGTCGGACCGGTCAGCAGGCGGGCGCCGGACCATCGGCGCGCTGCCCCGAGACATCCGCGTACCGGATCCGAGGTGTGCTGCACGGCGGGCCGAGGTGGGTCAGCGGGTCCGGCGGATGCGGATCGGTCCTCGGGCCGTCGCCGGCGCGACCGGGTGGCCCTTCTGGGTGATCTCCACCAGCCCGGCGTCGACCAGTCGGCGGGCCGCCCGGCGGGCGGGTTCCATGAGTGCGCGCCAGCCGTCGTCGTCCCCTTCGTACACCGCCCGCGCGGCGTCGGAGGGGCAGATGGTCGCGGCCGGGTCGCGACGCTCCAGCAGCTCCAGGATGGTGCGTTCCAGGCGCTGGTCCAGGCGCTCGTCCGATGGCCGTTCGGCGTCGGTCACTCCCCCAGTATCACCACGCCACGGCGGGGCGGGCACCACGACCTCGGCAGGTCGGTGACGGGGGTGCCGGGGAGCCGAAGCACAAGGGGGTGTCACCGGCGGGGCCGGAAGAGCCGGCGTACGGGCCCGGTCGAAGGAGACGTCGACGCACCGCCGGAAGCAAGCGCCTCACACCGAGTAGCCACCCCGTCGGCCACGGGGGCCGGCATCGGCCACACTTCGTGAGCGGCACGCGGCCTGTGACGGCACCGACCGCGGCGGACATCCTCGCCCCTACACCGAGGACCCCTCCGGCAGCTGCGGGAGTGTCCAGCCGGTGTTCCAGATCATCCTCGCGTCGGCCGCCAGGAGTTCGGCGCGGACGAAGTAATTCGTTTTCAAATTCCGTTCATGAGTTCGATCTCACGGTAAACGCGATACACGAATTCCCCCTGCACGCTCCACCGCCGTCGATACAGTGACCGTGCTTTCGACGAAGAAGCACCGGGGGGAACAGTGCGAAATGCGCGAACAGAAGTGCGAAATGGCGGGACCGTCGTCGTGCTCACCGCGCTCGCCGTGGAATTCGACGCGGTGGAGGACCAGTTGGCGGGGTGCCGCTGGGGCCGGGAGGACGACATCGGCACCCAGTACCGGATGGGCTGGGTCAACGGCACTCCCTGGCAGGTGGCGCTCGCGGAGATCGGGCGGGGGAACGACGGCGCCGCCGTCGTGGCGGCCAAGGCCGTGCAGTTGTTCGCGCCGCGAATGGTGATGTTCGTGGGCGTGGCCGGTGCCCTCAAGGAGGATGTGGCACTCGGCGACGTGGTGGTGGCCACCAAGGTGTACGCCGTCCACGGCGGCAAGGAGGACTCCGGGGGTTTCCGAGCGCGTCCGAGCGCCTGGCAACTGGCCCACGACCTGGACCAGCTGGCCAGGAGGACCCGCAAGAGCGACTGGGTCGCGGAGTTGGGCGCCGGAGCATCGGCGCCCGGGGTGCACTTCGAACCGGTGGCCGTCGGTGAGGTCGTGCTGAACAGCTCCTCGTCCCCACTGCGCGACCAGCTGCGCACGCACTACGAGGACGCCGTGGCCATCGAGATGGAGAGCGCCGGGATGGCGCGGGCGGTGCAGATGTCCGGGGCCTGCCCCGCTCTGACCGTCCGCGGCATCAGCGACAGGGCGGACGGCGCCAAGCATGCCGTCGACCGGCGCGGTGGACAGGCCTTCGCCGCCCGGAACGCCGCGGCCTTCGCCATCGGCATGATCCGAGGACTTGAGGACCGGGAGGCGGGAAGGACCGTCGCACCACCCCAGGCCGCCACGGCCCCGCGCAGCACCGCCCTGCGCGCCGGCGCTCCGCGGCCCCGGCCGCCGCGCCGGGACACCTGGTCCGCCGGGGAGCTCGTGGACGTGGGCGGTGCCGACTATCTGCTCCAGGAGGAAGGGCTGGTGCGCCGCGGCTCCCTCGCCGACGGCTCGGCCCGGGAGCTGCGTGGCCGCGCCCTGCGGGTCGGCCCCGCCAAGGCCCATGGGCGACAGCGCTTCGTCTGGCTGCGCCGCATCGACGTCATGGACGACCGCGGCCGCTTCGCGCAGGAGGCACTGTCAGCCCTGCGCCACGAGAACAGCCTGCTGGGCAAGTTGGCCCCGCGGCCCGGCTTGCCGACCGTCGGAGTGCACCGGGTCCTGGGGCCGCGCAGCGCCCTGCTGTCCCTGGCCTGGCCCGGTGCCGGCCGCAAGGCGATCGGGGCGGCGCCCACACTGTCCGAGGCGTACCGGCAGACAGGGCCGCTGCCCGGCGGCCTGCTGCACCGCGTACTGCCCGCCTTGGCCGATCTGGCCGACACCCTGGACGACCTGCACCGGGCGGGGTTCGCCCACCGCTGCCTGGAACCGGACGCGGTCCTCCTCGTCGACGGCGGCGCGCTGCGCCTGCGGGATCTGGGCCTGGCGTTCCGGTCGCCGGTTCCCGGTGAGGGGCCGGCGGCACACCGGGCGCCCGAGCAGTGGCCGGGGGACTTCCGCCCGCACCAGGTGGGCGCGGCCACGGACGTGTTTCAACTGGCGTCGCTCACCTACTGGTTGACCAGCGGGACGGCGCCGGACACCGAAGCCGTCGTGCCCGTGCGCGTGCACGCTCCGGATGCACCGACGAGCCTGGAGCGCCTGCTGGACGCGGCGCTCGACGACGACCCGGCGGCACGTCCCACCGGGCAGGCGCTGGCCGCAGGTTTGCGGCAGAGCGCGGCCGACCTGGGGGTCACGGTCCCTGGAGCACGTACGGACGGTCGCGGGACGGCGGCCGAAGGTGCGGCGGCATGCTGACACGCACCGTCGCCCTGCCGGGTCCCGTGGTCGTCGTGCCGACCGACTCGGCGGACGGAGACCTCGGCCGGCTGCACCGGGCCCACTCCCGCATGCCCGGCTGCGTCGAGGACCTGACGGCGGAATTCCGCGCACGCGGAGAGGTGCCGGCCGTGTTCGACCTGCACCAGGGCAAGCGAGGGCTCCTGCTGTACGGGCGCGGCATGCTCGCCGTACTCGTCCCCGACATGGGCACGCGAGCCGGCCCGGCACGCTGCTACCGGATGACCACCGTGCGGACTCTGTGCTTCAAGGACCATCACACGCTGGCCCGGGGCTGTCTGCTGCTGAAGCCCTCCGACTGGACCGTGCGCTACACGCCCGGCGGGGTCCCGGACGGCGCCGAGACCCATTGGGAAGCGCTGTCCGAGGAGTGGGAACTGCTGCGCAAGGACATGGCGGGCGGGAAGGCCGCCTCGGAGCCGGGCAGGCGCGAGCGGCGTCTGCTCGGCGAGCTGCAGCGCGTGGTCGACAAGGAGTTCGAGATCCAACGCGGTCAGGTCCGCGCCACCGCACCGTACGTGTACCGCGCCGTGCGCCCGGCGGCCGAGCGGCGCCTGAGCAGCCGCTCGGTGTATGTCTTCGCACTGCACGGCCGGGAAGCGCCGGGGCAGGACGAGGTGGTGCAGGTGCGCGGCCGGCCGGGACTGCGCGGCCAGGTCGTGGCCGTCGGCCCGCAGACACACGTCACCGTGGCGTTCGACCGCGCCGTCGACTGGGCCCTCCTGCCCCGGCAGGGCGAGCTGGAGCGGGTCGCCAACGGCACCGCCCACACCCGCCGTACCGCAGCCCTCGCCGACCTCCGGGAGGGCACCGCCCGCAATCCGCACCTGCTGTCGGTACTGGCCGGGACCCGGGATCCACGTACGGGCCGGGCCCGGGGCAACGCCGTGGAGCGGCTGGACGACTGGCAACTTGCCGCCTTCTCCACGGCCCTCGCCACCGAGGACCTGTCGGTCGTGATCGGCCCGCCCGGGACCGGCAAGACCAGGGTGATCACCGAAGTGGTGCGCGCGGTGGCGCGGGAGGGAGGCCGCTCGGGCCGCGTCCTGGTCACCGCGCACAGCAACCAGGCCGTGGACAACGTGCTGAGCAGGCTCGGCGATGACCTGCTGGTCGTGCGGGTGGGACATGAGGGCAGGGTGTCCGAGGCGGCCCTCCCCTACCTCCTCCACACCCGGGCCACGGCGTTGCGCCAGGGCATCCTCGACCGGGTCGGGACGCGTCTGGGGCAGCATGACGACGGCCGGGCGGCGCAATGGGTGAAGGCCCTGGACGACGCCCTCGACCGGCTGGAGTCCGCGGTGCAGGCGCAGGAGGCGGCCCGGGTGGCGCGGCGCGCGGCGATACGAGCGGTGGCCGGGCCGGAGCAGAGCCGGGTGGACCGCCTCGAGGCCCGTCTGAGGCGGGCCCGGCGCCGGCAGGCGCGGGCCGCCCTGCGCCACGCCGCTCTGGTGGACCGCCGGGAACGGTGGCGGGCGGCCGATCGCCGCACGGTGCCGGGGCGGCTACGGCAGTGGTGGAGCGCGAGGCTGCTGACGCGCGCGGCGACAGCATGGGAGACACGGCAAGGGGTGACCGCGCGTGCCGACCTCGCCCGGCGCCAGGCAGAGGCGGCGCTGGAGGCGGCGACCCGCGACCGTCCGCAGGTGCAAGCGGCGCACGAGGCCCTGCGGGAGGCCGCGCGGGAGTGCCGTGAGCTGCGGTTGACCGCCGTCGACCGGGCCTGGCACTGCCGCAGGCGGCTGGCCCCCGTCGGGGAGGGACCACCCCTCCCCGAGCCCGGGCAGGAGGGCGCGAAGCCACCCGACGACGGGCAGTTGGCAGCGTTCGCGGCCTGGGCGCGGCAGGCGGCACCCCTGCTGAAAGCCCGGCGAGAGCTGCTGTCCCAGTGGCACGCCGACGTCTCGGAGGCCACTGACCAGCTCCAGGCCGAACTGATCCGCTACGCGCACGTCGTCGGCGCGACCAGCACCGGCTCCGCGGGGCCCGCCCTGCTCACCGGGGTGGAGTTCGACCTCGCCGTCGTGGACGAGGCCGGGCAGATCACCACCGCGGACGCGCTGGTCCCCCTGGTGCGGGCGCGGCGCGGCCTGCTCGTGGGCGACGATCGGCAGCTGCCCCCGTTCCAGGACGAGGAGGTCATGCGCTGGGCGCGCGACCAGGCAGAGCCGGATGCCGCCCGGTTGATCGGCAGGAGCGTCCTCGAACTCGCCCGGGAACGCCTGCCCGGGCATGCCGTCGCCTGCCTGTGGGAACAGCGGCGCATGCCCAGGGAAGTGGCCGACTTCTGCTCCCGGGTCTTCTACGACGGACGGCTCATCACCCCGGCCGGGCGCCGTCCGGTGAACTCCCGGCTGTTCCGCAGCCCTTTCGTCCTGGTCGACACCTCGGACCTGCCGCCGGGCGACCGCGCCGAGCGCCGGCCGCGCCGCACCGCGGACGGCGCGCGGGGCTACCTCAACACCGCCGAGGCCGCGCTGCTCGCGGACCTCGCCCAGCACTACGCCGAGGACGAGGAGGAGTGGGCGGTCATCGTGCCCTACCGCGCCCAGGCCGCACTGGTCCGCTCCCGCCTCGCCCCACCGGCCGC
Source organism: Streptomyces sp. YS415 (assembly GCF_023544665.1). Lineage (GTDB taxonomy): Bacteria > Actinomycetota > Actinomycetes > Streptomycetales > Streptomycetaceae > Streptomyces. The sequence goes on along the minus strand of NZ_JAMJFL010000006.1, from coordinate 278,139 downwards.
CGGCGGCGGTGACGTGGCCACGGTGGACTCCTTCCAGGGCGGCGAACGGGACGTCGTCCTCTACGGGTTCACCCGAAGCAACCCCGGCGGCAACGTGGGCTTCCTGGACGAACTCCGGCGGGCCAACGTCGCGTTCACCCGTGCGAGGCGACAGCTCGTGCTGGTCGGCGACCTGAGCACGCTCACCCGGGCCACGGACCCCGAGTTCCGCGACCTCGCCCGCGCGCTGCGCGAACACGTCGACACGCAGGGCCAGATCCTGCGCTACCGGGACCTGCGCGAGCTCCTGCCGGGAGCACCCGTCCAGGAGGCAGGACGATGAACCCCCGTACCGCGGCGCTGGGATTCGACCCCGGCCAGGCGGCGGGACATGCTGCCTTCGCCCTCGCGGCCGCGCCCCTGTCGGCGCACACGGTGATGTTTCCCCTCTGGCGCGTCGAGGTGCGGGCGGCTGTCACCGAAGCGCAGCCCTACCAGCTCATCGACCGCTATCTGATCCGAGGCGTCGGCGAGGCCGGGCTCACCGGATCCGCCGAACTCGCCACGTTCCTCTCGCTGGACCCGGCGCTCGTCCGGCAGGCGCTGGCCTTCCTGCGCGCGGTCGGCCATGTCGAGGGCGAGGACGGCTCGCTGGCCCTGACCGCGCTCGGCAGGCGGTCCCTGGAGGACGGGACGCTGTACACGGTCGAGCTCGACGACCGGCGGATCCTGCGCTTCGACGGCTTCTCGTCCGAGCCGCTGACCGGCGCCTACTACCACCGGACCGGGGCGGGTCTGACCGCAGATGGGCAGCACAGAGGGGCCGCCATCCCCCTGCTGTGTCCCGAGAGGTTCCGTGAGGCAGCGGTGAAAGAGCTGGCCGGCCTCAGCGACCGGGAGCGGTACAACCTGCCCTCGGCCATCGAGATCCGGGACATCGTCGGGTACGAGGTGGAGTACCTGCCCGCCTGCGTGGTGCACGTCGCACGCGGCCCCGAAGGAGCGCAGCACCTGGTCTGCACCCGCCCGCTGCGGGGCGAGCACGACCCCCGGCTGGGAGCAGCGCTGGAGACCTCCGATGCCGCCCTCAGCGCCCTGGAGGCGGCGAACGAGGACGCCCGGTCGCACTTCGACGAGGAGTCCGGGCGCTGGCTGAGCGCAAAGGGCCTGAGCGGTTTTCGGCCGCGCCGGGTCAACGGCGGTTCGCACCGGGTGGGACTGGCGGGGGACGCCTTCCGGACCACGGGCGAGAAGGCGCTGCCCCCGATGGGGTCGCTGGTGGTCCTGCCGAGCGGCGGCCTGTTCCAGCTGTGGTGCGAGGACGTGAAGGCCCGGCGCCGGGAGCTGGTGCGCCGCGTCGAGGCCCACCTGGACACGGCGCGCTCGCCGGCGGCCGTACGCACGCGGCTGGGGCTGCTCGTCGCCCGCCTGGAGCCGGGTCCGCTCGACGACGACGCGCTGTGCGGCCTGGCCGTTGCGGAAGGAAGCCGAGCACTCGGTGACCGTTTGCGCCGCATCCTGTCCGGCAGCTGACCGCCGTCCTGCCCATGACAGCGATGCCGTCGGGCGAACGGGGAGAGTCGCGGGACGGATGTGGCGCAGCGGCATCGGTCGGCGACTCCGGCACCCGCACTTTACCGATCGAATGTGATCACGGACGATAGCGATGAGCCGATTGAAATTCATTTGCGATTCTTTCGAATCGAACATCAGGCAATCTTTATGCAGTGTTGCCGAAATACAACATGGCGATCAGCCAATGAAATTAAAGTGATCGCCACACGAGCCGCCCCTGGGGAGAGGGCGTCATCTTGTGGGCAGCGACCCAAGGACGCGGACCGGCAAGACGCGCGGCATTTCCGGAAGGACCACCCGGAAGGCCCGGCTCACGAGGGAGGCCTCAAATCGAGGCCGTGGGGAGCACAACAAGAGTGACAGCAACCATGAGCCGGCCGTGCGGCTCGGCCGTACGACGCCTCGCCGCGCTTGTCGTCGGCGTACTCCTGGCCACCGCCGAACTGTCGGGACACGTGGGGGCGGCACCTGTGGCGGCGCCCTCACCGGGCGGCACGGCGGCCGACGAACCAGTGGACTACGTCGTCGCCGTCGACCAGTCGGGCAGCCTCAAGGAAGGGGAGATCGACCGGGAACGCGAAGCCGTCAACGCCATCGCCATGGGCGAGCCGTCCAACGACTCGACGATGGAGGTGCTCGGCTTCGCCAGCGCCGAGGAGAAGGGCCAGACCGCCGTCGACAAGGTCTGTCCTTCCCGGGCGCTCGACACAGTCGGCCGCGAGAAGATCGCCGAGTGCGCGGCACGACTGCGGCAACGGACCAAGGACGAGGGCGCGGGCACCGACTTCATCGAGGTGGTGCGCCAGGCGGTCGCCGACCTCGGCGCCCGCCCCGGCGACACCCCGCGCGTCCTGTTCCTGCTGACCGACGGCATCCTCGACGTCGAGGACAGCCTGAAGTACAAGGACCTCGACGCGAAGAGCGCCGAGGAAGCCGCCGAGGCCGACCTCGCCGACGTGCTCGCCGACGCCGCCGAAGCCCAGGTGCAGATCTGGCCCCTCGGATTCGGTGACGCCAACGAGACTGCGCTGCGGGACATGGCCGCCGCCGGCTACCAGACCGGCTGCACGAACATCCCGGGAGCCCGCCCGCAGGCCCGGGTGGTGCGCGGGGACGATCTCGACGCCGAGCTGCAGAGCACCTTCGCCACCGCCCGCTGCCTGTACCACGAGAAGGGGGAGCAGGGGCGGCCGCCCGGTGACCTGACGGTCCGTATCTCACCGCTCGCCACCGAGGGAACCATCGTCGTCTCCAAGGGAGATCCCGCCGTCACCGCGTCGTACCACGCCCCCGACGGCCGCGAGATCAAGCCCTCCGACAGCGACGAGGACTCGACGTACACGTTCTCCGGACAGGGCAGGGCGACCGAGTCGCTGCGCATCACGCGCCCTCTGGCAGGCCGCTGGACGGTCAAGCTCGAGGCGCCCGAGGACCATCGCGAGCGCTCCGCCTCCGTCAACGTGCTCTGGCACGGATCGGTGCGCTCGACGATCTCCCTCAGCGCCTACTCCCCCGCCGCGGGGAGCGAGGTCGACATGTACGTGCCGATCCTCACCCTCCAGGAGACCCGGCTGGAGAAGCGGGACCTGAAGGGCATCAAGGTCACCGGGAACCTCACCGGACAGGGCATCGGGCAGGCGGTGCCCATCCGCCTCGCCGACGACGGCAAAGGCGCCGACGAGAGCGCCGGCGACGGCCGCTTCTCCGGAACCGTGTCCGTACCGGACACCGCGACCGGCTCCCTCACGTTCGAGTCCCGGGTATCGGCCGTGGGCCTCGACCCCGACGTACGGTCCCAGCCGGCCGCCGTCTCCCAGCCGAACCAACGTTTGGAAGCGGTCCTCGCACTCGGCGGGGCGCGGCTCCACCCCGGGGACACCCACGAGGCACGCCTCACCGTCGACAACAGGGACTCGCGCGCCCACACCCTGTCCCTCGCCTTCGCCGACACCAAGGGAGCCGGACTGCGCCTGACGCCCCAGCGCGTCACCGTGCCCGCCGGCACCAGCGGCCACGACATCATGGTCCGCCTCTCGGTCGGTGCGGCCGGGCAGTTGAGCTTCCCCGTCACCGACGAGGGCAGCGCACTCGGCGGGAAGATCCTCGTCACCGACGAGCAGGGCACCGTACTGGACGGGCGGCTCCTGGACACCGTGACGGTGCGCAGCGAACCGGACGCCCTCGACCGGTGGGGCCGCCCCGCGGCCCTCGCTCTCGCCCTCCTGGCGCTCGGGGGCGTGGTCCTGGCGTTCCTGTGGCTGCGCCGCAGGGCGGCCCGGCGTCCGCGCGGCACGCTGGTGCTGGAGGACACCTGGGGCAGGGAGCTGGCCCGCCACCCGGTCACACCCGGGCGCGAGGGCTGGTACCGGTTCGACATCGTCGACACCGACAGCGACAGCCCCCGCGTCCAGCGCTCCGACGTCGGCACCTGGGGCATGCGCCGCAACCCCGACGGCGGCGCCGACCTCCGGATGCCGGACGGGAACGTCGAGAAGAACCTCGCTCCGGGCCAGGGGCTGCGCATCGGTGACGACCTCGTCCTGAAAGCCGTCGACGAAGACGACACCCCGCCGCCCGACCCGGAGCTGTGGTCCCCCTACGCGGCCGAGGCGCACCACCCCGAACTCTGACAGCGCGACTCCGGCCCGCCGCACCTCACCCGTGCCGCGGTGGCCGGTGTCGACCACCACGGACCGGGCCCGCAGTCGGCCCGGCTGGCGGAAGGCCACACCATGAGAATCAACCAGCCGATGCTCTTCGTCGGCCTGGGCGGCACCGGAGGGCTGGTCGGCGCCGAGCTGGAACGGCGGCTTCGGGCTCAGCTGTGCGGGCCGGACGGCACCGCCCTCAACCGCGTCGGCATCACCCAGCGCTACCAACTGCCCGAATGCCTGCAGTTCGTCTACGCCGACTACAGCGAGGCCGAGCTCGCGCGGCTGCCGCACATGAGCGTGGAACCCTCGCTGCAGGCGGCGTACCGGCGCACGGCACGCGCCACCCACGACCTGCTGCCCGGCTACGACAGTTCCCCCAGCGTCACCCGGGAACTGCGGGCGGCCCTGCCGCGCGAGACCCACGACTGGCTTCCGCCGCGCCGCGCCGAACCCAAGATCACCCCCCTGCGCAACGGCGCCGGCGCACTGCCCACGGTCGGGCGCGCCGCCCTCTTCGGCACCCTGCTGCGCGACGATCTGGCCCCTGTCATGGGGCCGTTGCAGCAGGCCATCGACATCATCGGACGCTCCGGCGGTGAGCTGAGCCGGCTCGGCGGCGGACCCATCACCGGATGCGACGTCTTCGTCGCCTTCTCGGTGGCGGGCGGCACCGGTACCGGGATCTTCCTCGACTACCTGCATTTCATCGGGCAGGCGTTCAAGGAGAAGAACTTCTCCGGCGTCCGCATCTACCCGCTCGTCGTGATGCCCTCGGCCTTCCCCCTGGCCAAGGGCGGCGGCCGGGACGCCGAACTCAACGCGGCCCGGGCCGTGGTGGATCTCTTCCGGCTGGTCGACGAACAGAACGTGCCGACCGCCGACGACGTCATCGGTGACGTCGACCATGCCTCGACCACCACGATCCACTACCCCAACGACCGGATCATCCGTCTCGACGCCGGGGTGATGCCGACCGCGTTCCTCTTCAGCAGGACGGCGGGCATCCGCCAGGACGATCTGCGCCGGTCCATGGTGTCCCTGATCATGTCGCTCATCGGCGCGGAACTCGGCGACGCCCCGCACCGCGACGACGAGCACCAGACCTTCGCCTCCAGCTTCATCAACAGCGACGCCAAGCGCCGTATCCGCGCCAAGTCGGGGATCGGGCACCGGGGGGTGTCCACCGCACTGGTCGCATCCATGACCGTTCCGCTCGAACCCCTGGCCGACCTGGTCTCCGCGCGGCTGCTCGCCCAGGGGGTCGGCCGACTGGCCGACAGCTCCGCCCAGCCCAGTCACGAGTACGCCGGCACCGTGCGCCGGATGTTCGCCGACGCCGGCCTGGAGGAGCTGTGGAACCGCGAGTCGCTGCCGCTGCCCGAGCCACGCTCGGTGCCCCGCGGCGGCGCCGCCATCGAGAGGGAACTGCGCACCCGCATCACCGACATGCAGACGCTGCTGGAGGACCTGCGGCGCCGGGCGGCGCGCCGTGCCCCCGTCCTCGCCGAGCAGTTCTCCCCGCAGACCGCCCTGGAACGGGCCCTGCGCACCATGGACCCCTTCCAGGTCGAACGCATCGTCAGAGGCGTTCCGGGCGACTCGGACCCGGTCACCCGCAACGGAGTCCTCGGCATGCTGGAGAACCGCAGCCGCGAACCCGCCGGGGACCGCGTCATGCAGCCCCCGGCCGTGCCGCGGATCAAGGACGGTCTCGCCGGGCGCCTGACCCCGCGTCAGTGGGGCGACGCCGAGGTGGTGCGCGCCCGGGAGGCGCAGGACCAGTGGTACGCCATGCGCGCCAAGGTGATCTGGCACGAGGCGTGGCGCAAGGAGGAGCAGCGCTGGCGCCCGAGGGCCTCGGCCCTGGTCGCCGAGATCACACAGCTGGTCGAGACCTTCCACAAACACAAGGAGGAGGAACCCCGCTCGTACAAGGAGCAGTTGCTGGAGCTGTACGACGAGCGCACCGGCGTCTCCTACCTGCTGCCGCCGCAGAACAGCCTCACCGACTTCTACGACGACGTGCGGGAGCGGCTGACCAAGCGGGAGAACCTCCGGGACACCGACGACGAGGCCGGTCTGGTGCACTCCATGGTCGCGGGCGACCAGTGGCAGGCGGCCCGCCTCCTCGGGCGCCGAAACGCCGAGGCGGCGATCGCCCCGGTGAAGGCGGCGATCGAGCAGCGCGTGAAGGAACTCTTCGCCGAGAGCGGCATCCGGCACGACGAACGTCCGCTGCTGCCGTCGATGGGGATGCTGCTGGAGGCGGCCGCGGGCGTCGGCAGCGCCGCCGACCAGGTCGGCAAGAGGGCGCTGGAGGACTTCCGGTCCAAGATCGCCGGGCTCATCCCGCACGGGTTCGTGCCCGAAGGGGGCGGCCCGCTGAAGGTGCTCGTCGTGTACCCCGTCTCCCAGGCGAAGGACACCGTCGAGGAGTTCCTCCACAAGTACCTCTCGCTGCCCCGCGGCACCATCGAGTTCAACGGCGTGGAGACGGACTCCATCACGGTCGTCCTGTTCCGCCGGGAGATGAGCCTCACCGAGGTGCCCGAGGTGCGCAAGGTGCTGTCGCGCTGGGCCAGGGCCAAGGAGGCCGAGGAGGCGGCGGACTACCTGGACTGGCGCCAGCGCCTCGGCTACGGCGGCGAGTGGCTGGCCAGCACCCCGGAGGACCGCAGGGAGATCCTGCACCGTCTGCTGTGCGCCCTGTGGAAGGGCCAGGTGGAGGTGGTCGAGGGCGACGCGGACAACCCCCGCAAGGTGCTCGTCCGCCTGCACGAGGGCGGGGGCGACCACCTGCCCGGCATCGAGCTGCGGCTCGGTGACTCCTCCCGGCACGGCATCTCCGGCTGGGCACGGCTGCTGCACGCCTACGAGCAGGTCGCGCTGCTCGACGAGGGCGAGATCGTGGAGACGTACTGCAAGGCGCTGATGGAGGGCGGCTACGGGGCCATGACCACCTCCGGTACGGCGCCCCACCCGCTGTACGTGCACGTGGTGGAGAGCCTGGCGCAGCGTCAGGTGGACTTCATCCGGGACCGGATGGCGCGATCCAGCGGCCCCTCGACGGAGTGGGCGACGTCGCTGCTGGAGTTCTGGACCGAACTGCTGCCGGCCGCGCTGGACACGCCGTTCACCGACAAGCACGCACTGGCACCTACCCTGCGCACGCTGCGCGAGGTGTTGCTGGACATGGACGCCGAGGCCGAGGAGCAGCGGCGCCGCGGAACACCGCCGTCAGGCACGGGAGGCGGCGGGCAGCCTCCGCACCAGCCGGACGTGACCGTGCCCGCGCAGCACCCGTTCGGAGCGGCCGGCAGCGGCAGCCGCGGGCCCCGGCGGGACACCTCCCCCGAGGAGGAACCCGCGCCGTCCTGGTCCGGTGCCGAGCCCCCCGAACCGCTCGGCGCCCGCAACGGTGCCGCCTTCCCCTGGGACCTCCGGGACAACGGCAACAGCCCGCGCCCGCACAGGGCCGGCGCGAACGGCGCTGCGCAGGACGCGGAATCCGCCGAGCTGCCCCTGCCGCCCTTCGCCCCGGCCTACGGCACGGACGGCGCGGGACCGGACGGCTGGCCCGGTGATGAACCGGACGCCCCGTGGCGCGGTCCGGGACTCGTCGGGGACCGCCCGGTCGACGACACCCCCTACTCCACGGGCGAGACCGGCGACACCTGGAAGGACGTGGAGTGAACCGCCCAGTGCACACCATCGCCGGGGACGGCTCCCCCACCGGTCCGCTGATCGTCCTCGACCTGCGGACGGGCGCGGCGGAGCTGACCGGCCACGAAGGGCTGCGCGCCACCGTGAACGGGCAGTTGCGCGACGCCGGCCGGCCCGAGCCCGCGAGCGGGCACTACCGCTTCCTCCTCATCGACACCCCCGACGGCCTCACATCGCACCAGAGCGTGTACGAGCAGGCCATCGGCTACGGCAGGAAGTCCTCGGTCCTCGCCCTGGCGGTCGGCGCACTGCCCGCCCCCCAGCAACCCGACGCACCTCCGCCGCTCGACGCCTGGGATCCGCTGGCGGTGCTCGGGGACGGACCCGCGCCCACCCCGTCCACCGGGCTCGGGCCGCAGCTGACCCGGCCCGCCGCGCTGCGGCACCGAGACTGCGGACTGCTGTGGGTGGGGGATCTGCGCGCCGCCCGGATCGCCGGCGATCCCGAGGTCACCGCCGACGACCCGGCCGCCCTCGCCGTGCTCGTCGATGTGCTGGGCGGACTCTTCGACACGGTCCTGGCAGCCCTGTCCGGGCTCGACGACTCCGTCGCCGTACCCGCGGTCCGTTTCCTGGAGCACGACCTGTCGCCGACGGCGCGTGCCCGGGCCTGGGCCGAGGCACTGCAGCGCCTGGCGGGCTCCGTCGACCCCACGGATGGACCGGCGCGTCCTGAGCTGCCCGGCCCCGTGGCCACGCTGCTGTCCGGTCCCGGCGGCGAGGCCGACCGTCCACGCCGCCTGCCAGGTGGCAGGCTCGACGCCTCCCACCGCCGGTGCGCCGAGGCGATCGCGGCGCTGCGCGCGGCACACACCCGGCTGCGCGGTCCGGGCGGGCTGCTGGAGGCGGGCCCGGGACGCAGGGCGGCGGCAGCCGTGGAGGACACCGCGGCAGCCCTGCGGCACCACCGCGGACTGGTCCTCGAGGCGCTCCAGCACGACACGCCACTGGGCACGGGCACCGGGCCCCGGGCGGGCGGCGGCCCCGCGGGACCCGAGGTGGTGATGCCCGAGTACGCCGGGAGCCGCGAGGAGCTGCGCGGCTCGCTGCGCGCCCGCGCCGAGAGCCTGCTGGAGCACGGCGTCGCCCTTCGGGACCTGTCGGCGCGTCTGGTGGCGCTGTCGGAGCAGGTCGCTCCGGCGTCCGGTGCCGAGGTGCTGACCGAGGTCGAACAGCGGGTGCCGCCGGAGCGCCTCGACCGCGTGTCACCCCGGCGCCCCTTCACGGTCCGGGCCTCCTTCTCCCGCACCGCGCCGCCGGCCTTCGGCGCCGGTCTGCTCTCCGCCCTCGCCCCCTGGCCCGGCACGCTGGGCGCGCTGGTGGTACTGCTGGCCGCCGTCGGAGGATGCCTGCGCCTGGGATTGCACCGCCCCGGCGGCCTGGGCGGCAACCCGCTGCCCGCCGCCCTGGTGGTGCTCACCGCGCTGCTTCCGGGCACCGCGGCCGGTGTGCTGCTGGCCTCGGCGCAGCCGCTGCCTGCCTGGGCCCCGCCGGCCGGCCTCGGCCTCGGCCTCATGCTGGCCTGGATCCTCGTGGTGCGCTGCTGGCGCGTGGCGGTCGACGACTGGTGGCGCCGGACCGGTGCCGCGGAGGCCACCGGCCTGCTCGGGGAACTGGACCGACTGCTCGCCGACGGCGCGTGGCGGCGCTGGTGGGCGGCGGAGCACCGCATCTACACGGCCGACCTGGCGCGCACCACCGCCGGTGCCCTGCGGGCCGCGGCCGAGACCGCCGAGCACTTCGCCGAACAGGCGGGCGCGCCACGCATCCGGCCCGAGATGGACGACGGCTGGCAGGAGGCGCTCACGGCCGACACGCCGGACCCGGTCGACGGCGGCTGGAGCACCGGGGAGGACACGGACCCGGTCGCCGGACCGCGCTGGCTGGGACGGGAGGCCGGGGACGGAGGCCCCGCCCTGGTGGACACCCTGCGCGGCGACCTCGGCGCGGCCGTCCTCGCCGCCCTGGCGCCGCACTGGTCGGGCACGCACCGCGGGCAGGGTGCGGCCGCCCAGTCCGAGACGGTGGACGCCGGACTGCGCCGCATCTTCACGGCCGCACGCCGGCACCTGGACCGCCACGGTGTCATCGCGCCGCCACCATTCGCCCGGCGCGTCGAGCGGTCCGAGGACACCGAGGCCCTGCTCGGCATCGCCCCCCGCCGCCCCATGGACGACCTCGACGACGCGCAAGGGCTGGAGCCGGTCGAGCTCGTCACCGCCGAGCAGTCGGCGCTCCTGAGGAAGGACCCGGCCCTCATCCGGCAGATCCGGTTCGCGCCGCACACGGCGACCGCGCGCCCGGAAACGGGCCAGGGGCCGCACGAAGGGCAGGGCCCCACCACGCTCGCCACCTTCCCAGGGCGCTACAGCGGCACCCTCCGGCTGACGCCACTGCGGCACGGAGTCATCAAGAGCGTCCGCCAGTACGCCGACACCTGGGACGACCATGCGGACAGCCACGCATTTCACACGGAAGGCGCAGGCGGCGGGCCGCGGCGCCGGGAGGACGACGGCACATCATGGTGACCCACCACAGCACAGGACAGCCAGGGCTCGGTGACCTCGACGGCGCACCGGTCCGGCTGACCTTCATCAGCCCACAGGGCACCCGCCAGACCGTCCTCTCCCGCCTGGGCGCGGAGCGGCGCAGGACGACCCCTCCCCCACTCACGGCGCACGACGTCCTGCTCGGCGGCAGCGTCCGCGCGGTGCGGCTCAGTGGCGCCGCCGACGGCGCCGACGGGGAGGGCCCGCGAAAACTGGAGGCCGAGATCCGCGCCGCGCTGTGCCTCCACCGGGCCTTCCACGGCAGCCCGTACCAGAGCCTGTTCCCCTCGCTCGTGGGCTACGACATGGACGCCGAGGAGCCGTTCGTGCTCTACCAGGCGCCGCGGGGCGAGGCCGCGGTCCAGCTGGGATACGGCATCTCCACCACCGAACAGCGCACCATCGAACGCGACCTCGTCCTGGCCGTCCGGCTGTTGGAGGGCCTCGGGCTGGTCCACCGAGGCCTGGTCCCCGCGGCGGTGCGCTGGGACGGCAAGCGGGCGCAAGTCTGGGACCTCGGTGCGGTGGCCCGGATCGGATCACGGCGCGTGCCCCTCGGCGTGCCGCCCTACGCCGCACCCGAGCAGCGCCACGGAGTGGGCCGCGCCGACGCACGCGACGCCCTGTGGAGCGTGGCCCAGATCGTCTACCAGCTGGCGACCGGACAGCAAGGGAACCCGGAGGGGCCGCCCCGGGACCTGGCCGCCTACCGGTCACTGGAGCGCCCTCTCGGTGACGCCTTCGCACCCGTGGCCGAGGACCGCCCCGCACCCGCCGAGGTGCTCGCCCTGCTGATGCCCGGGCCCGACCCGGCCGCGCTGGTCGAGGCCAGGCCCGATCCGCTGGAACCCCACCGGCAGGACTACGACCGGGCGATGGAACGCAAACGCCGGGACGCGGGGCTGGGCCCTTACGGATACGGGCACGGCGTCGAAACGCCCGCCGCGGGCGCATCCCGCACGTCCGTGCCACCCCAGGAGACCCGTGGCAGAAGACGAGCCTGGTTCGGCGGACACGCCGGCGGCCGTGACGCGAGGGGACAGTGATGACACAGTCGACCGCACCGCTGGAGCCGGGACAGATCCTGTGCCCCTACTGCCTGGAGACCGTGCGCTACGACGAGGCACGGCTGTTCCGACGCTCGGAGACCCTCCAGTACGAACGGCTGGATCCCTCCGAGCTGACCAACCCCCTGAAGCGGCCGGACATCCTGCGCACCGCCTTCCAGAGCTGCGCGGGGGACGGCACGTCCGATCCGCACTTCGTTCCCGTGCCGTACCTGACGAACGGCCGGCCGCTGACCGTGGCGATGATCGGCGCTTCGGGCAGCGGAAAGAGCCATCTGCTCACCCAGATGGTGGCCGCGGTCATCGACGGTGGTCTCAAGCCGTACGGGGTGAACTGGCAGTCCGTGAACCCCGCGGACCACTCCCAGTTCGTCCGCGAGCGGGTGGCCCGGCTGAGGCAGGGCCGGCAGTTGGAGGCCACGGGACAGACGTCGTTCGCGGAGTTCGTCGAGGCGCTGCTGCTGACGGGCGCGGACGGCCAGGTGCGGCCGGTGGCCTTCTTCGACCTGGGCGGGGAGGACCTGCTGCGCACGGACAGCCTGCTGCGCTTCCTGCTCGGGGTGGACGCCCTCATCTTCGTGGTGGACCCGCTGCTGGCGCTGCGCATGCCCCAGCTCGACGAGCCCCGCAGACAGGCCCAGCTCACCGTCACGGGCAACGACCCCGCGTTCGAGACGGTGCTGGACCGGCTGCCGCACAGCGGCGGCTACCTCAACGTCGCCTCCGCCCTGGTGGTGGGCAAGGCGGACCTGCTGCGATTCGAGCCGCCGGTTGACCGCTGGCTGACGGACGACGCGTCGAACACCACGTTCGACCCGCGTCTGCTGCAGGAGGAGAGCCGGGACGCCTACGCGTTCCTGCGCCGGCACGCCGCCCCCGGCTGGCTGCGGCCCTTCGACAGCGCCCTGCGCTGCACGCTGCACTTCGCCTCGGCGACCGGTGGCAGCGCCCAGGACAGCCGGTTCCCGCACGGGGTGCGCTCCCGGCGGGTCCTGGGCCCGCTCGTGTCCGTCCTCGCCATGTGCGGCATGCTCACGAAGGACGCCAAGGCGTCCTCCGCGGCAGCGAGGGGCTGATCGGCGGTGGCGGACACCTCTGCGGAATCCCTCGACCAGTTGCTGTTCCGCTGGGAGGGCAATCAGAACCAGTACGTGACGGGGATCGCCGCCGCGGTGTACTCGTGCGGCGACCAGCGCGCCGAGGAGCTGAGGACCCTGCTGGCCCCGCTGTTGCGGGTGGAGGGCGCGGGCAGCAGGCGCGCCAGCCTGGTGCGGCACCTGGTGCCGGGCACAGGTGAGGCGGTACTGATCCACCGTCGGCCGGTGCTGGACGCGCGAGGCCGGGAGAGCACTGTCTCCCACGCTCTGGTAGGCACCCCCGAGGTGCTGACGGCACACGAGTCGATCAGCCTGGCCGCGTCCCAGTGGGAGTGGACCGGTGTCCCCGACGACGCCACGGGACGAATCGATCCCCTCCCGGTCGGCGTCGTCCGGCAGCTGACCGACGAGGCGCTGCCTCGGTACGTCCGCAGTGTGCCGCTCATCGCGCACCAGCTCGAAGTGGCCGTGGCACAGCTGTTGAGGACACCGCAACATCGCCTGACCTTCCGGCGCCGTGACATCTGCGACCCGGACAACCACAGTTACGCGCCGCTGCTGATCTGGGGACTGTGCTCGATGCTCGGCCCGTGGCTGGGCGACGCGGCGTTCACGTTCGCGACCCTGGACACGCAGGAGCACGCGGGTCTGCGGCTGGTGTGTGTGCCGGAGTGGCCCCGGTCGGCCGTGGGAGGCTCGGCGGCGCAGCGGATCACCTTCTCCGACACGGTCCAGGATCAGGCCCGCGCGGTCGCAGCCGAACTGGTCGGCCTGTTCATCACCGACCCGGCGCGTCCCGAGCACCTGACCAAGGTGCTGGCGGCGTGTTCCGCTCCGTACACCCGCAGCCTGCGGGACCGGCTGGACGCGCTGGAACGTGCGCTGCGAGGCGACCTGTCCGGGGATCGCGCCATGACCGGAAAGCTGCGGCCGGGCGTCGACCTGCTGAAGTCGGCTGCCGGGTTCGGCGACGGCGGTTCCCGTGGGCCGATCCGGCCTGGCGGGCACGGCACACTCCGGGGTGCAGACCAGTCGTCGGGCCCGGCGGCCGTGCCCGAGGCCCCTGTGCCGGAGCCCGCCGAACGCACCGGTTCCGGGCAACATGCCGATCTGACGTCGACGGCGTCGGCGGCCGATGTCCAGGAGGGCGAGCAGGGGCACGCTCCTCACGAGAAACCCTTGCCGGTGGGCGGCACGCCGACGCCTTCAACGACCGGGGCAGGGACCGAGGCTCCCGCGTCCGCCGCGCCGCGGGCCCACAGCCCTCACGCTTCGGCACCGAGGTCAGACTATTGGCTGGAGCAGCACGCCCCGGCCGGTCCGGCTGCGGGGCCGGTGACTGCGGCCGATGCGCCTCATGGCCAGGCCGCCCCCGCCGACTCCGGAACGGCTCAGCCCGCGGGCGACCTGCCCCAGTCGCCCGACCCCTCGGCGGACTGGCTCGCGGCTTGGCCTCCCTCCGTCCCGAGGATCCCCTCCGAAGGAGAACCGCCTCTCGGCCCCTCCCCTCACCGGAAACCGGAGGGAATCCCGATCACTGGCACCGGGCACATGAGCCACGCCGCAGGGGGCGGCCGTACGCAATCGGCCGACCCGCACGGCGATGTCCCGTTCGGAGCGCCGAAGGAACCGGCACCCGGTCGGGCCGCGCCCACCGGAAGCTCCTTCACCGACAGCAGTGCCGCGTCCGACGCGTCTGCCCCACCCCCCTCCGCCCCCAGGGGCTCGGCGGACCGTACGCCCGATCCCTTCGCCCCGCTGCTCGATCTCTCCGGACCGCGCGCTTCCCTGCCGCCGCGACCGCGGTCCGCGCAGGGGAACACTGGCCCGGGCGAACCGCCGACCCGAGTACGAGCAGACGAACCGGGACCTCAACTGCCTGTCAGGGCAAGGAGGTTGCGCCGACTGGGCAAGTGGGTGTCACCGCAGTGGTACCAGCAGCGGCCGCACGGGGACGCCGGTTTGCTCTTGGAGTGGCTGACGAGGCCGTCCGACAGTTCGGCGCCGGCCACGTCGCAAGTGATCGCGGACACCTTGCGCAGGCTGCCCGACCGGGACCTCTGCGACACCCTCGACCATCCCGGGCTGAAGCCCGAGCACGCTGTCCGGCTCCTGAACGCGCTGGAGGAGCGCACTATGTGGCGCACTCTCCCGGAGGCCCTCGATCTCGCAGCGATCCTGCTCGGCCGACGGATGTATCTGCATCACGGCTGGCGAACCGCGCTCGCCTCCCAGGGCGACGTCAAGCACGGCGGAACGGCCGGAGCGGTGCGGATGTTCCGTTGGGCCGTGCGGCCGCACGCGCGGGAAGCCCGTCTCAGCGGGGGCCTGTCGTCCCTGGTCCTCGCGTGCAGGGCGGAATCGGGCGCCGAGCAGCGTCAGTTCTGGCAGCAGGCCGCGTTCCACCCCGGCGCTCCCCCACCGGACCTGGCACCGACGGTCTGGCGCGAGTTGGCCCGGCTCGGCCCGTGGGAGGAGGAGACCCCGCGAGGGGACGAGCCGCCCGCCGCGGCCGGAACGGCATCGCGCCGACGGAAGCGGGCCGCACGGGCCGTCCACCGGACGCCGCGCGACGACACCCGCAAGGTGCTCGTCCTCGTAGTAGCGGTACTGGCGGTCTTCACCCTGCTCTTCTGGTGGGTGTCGTGACGCAAGCTATATCTGCAGGATGTGCAAGAGGTTTCAACCGTTGAAACTTTACCTGACCTGCCCCTTCAAAGATCTATATAGTCTTGGCTGAAAACCCTTGCAGAAACTTGCATGCATGTCCGACGATCCCCAAGAATCCGGCGCATGAATCATCACGTTGCACGCACACTGCGCCCACTCACCCTCACCACCCTGGCCACGGCGGGTCTGTTCATGTCCCTGTGCACCGCCCCGTCCGCCGGCGCGGTCACCGGATCGCCGGCCCCGGAGTGCGTGGAGTACTTCCAGAGCTGGCGCTACACCGACGTCCACAACGGCTGCGGCGACACCGTCGCCGTCACGGTCGAGTACACGAACGGCCAGTGGGCCCCCTGCCGCGTCATAGCGCCCGGCGGCTGGGCAACCTTCTCCGGCTACGGAACGAACGGCAATTACGTCACGGCACTGCGGACGTGTGACCCCGCCTGAGCCTCGGAGCGACCTTCCGGACGCGAGCGCCGAGCGTCACCGGGCCAGACGCTCGGTGGCCCGGTGAGTTCCCAGCCGAATGATCAGGCGGCGTCCTGGTGGTCGGGGCGGATGACGGCCCGTACGCAGCCGTCTGACTTGTGCTTGAACATGTCGTACGCCGTGGGCGCCTGGTCCAGGGACAGGGTGTGGGTCGCCAGGTGGGCCGTATCGATCTCCCCCGCGGCAAGCCGGTCGAGCAGCATGGGGATGTAGCGCTGGCCGTGCATCTGGGCGGCGCGCACGGTGAGCCCCTTGTTGATCACTGCGCCGAGCGGGAACTTGTCCACGGCACCCGCGAAGACGCCCAGGATGAAGACGGTGCCGGCCTTGCGGCAGGCGTGGATGGCCTGGCGTACCGCGGTCGGCCGGTCGGTCTGCAGGCGGAGTTGCTGCTTGGCCTGGTCGTACAGGTGCATCGGGCCGTCGCTGTGGGCCTCCATGCCGACGGCCTCGATGCACACGTCAGGACCGCGCCCGCCGGTGCGTTCGCGCAGTTCCGCGGCGACGTCGGTGCCTGTGTAGTCGATGGTCTCCGCACCGACGTAGCGTTCGGTCATGGCCAGTCGCTCGGGGATGCGGTCGATGGAGATGACCCGTTCGGCGCCTTTGAGGATGGCCGCCCGGGCGGCCATCTGCCCGACCGCACCACAGCCCCAGACGGCGACGACGTCACCGGGTTTCACCCCGGCCAGGTCAGCGCCCATCCACCCGGTGGGCACGGAGTCGGAGACGAACAGGGCACTGGTGTCGTCGACGCCCTCGGGCACCTTGAAGGCGCCGTAGTCGGCGAACGGGACGCGAACGTACTCGGCGTGGCTGCCGCGCAGGCCGCCCATGGCGTGCGAGTAGCCGAAGATGCCGGCGGTCTCGTAGCCGAAGAGGGCCTGGCCGATACCGGGGTTGGTGTTGGTGTTGTCGCACAGGGACCACAGGTCGTTGGCGCAGTACCAGCAGCGCCCGCAGCCGACGAAGGAGCAGACCACGACCCGGTCGCCGACCTTGTGCTTGCGCACGGCGGGGCCGGTCTCCACGACCTCGCCGATGAACTCGTGTCCGATCACGTCGCCGGCGCGCATCGCGGGGATGTAGCCGCCGATGAGGTGCAGGTCGGAGCCGCAGGTGGTGCCCGCGATCAGCCGCACGATGATGTCCTGGTCGTTGTGCAGTTCCGGATCGGGGACCTGCTCGACGGACAGCTTGTTCACGCCTTCCCAGCACAGCGCCTTCACAGCACTCCCTCCCCACCGGAGCGACGGGTGAACACCTCGATCAGCTTGCCGCCCGGCGTGGGACGGGTCGTCGGCGGCGCGTCCGGCCGCAGCACCTCACCCGCCTCGAGCAGCGCCTTGGCGTCCCGCAGCGCGCGCCGCAGTTCCTGACGCGGGTCCTGCCCGGCCAGGCGCGCGGGCGCGGCGGTGGACACGGCGGGCACCGGCTCCTTGAACCGTGCGGCGAGTTCCGTGCCGCGGTCGCCCGGTGCCGGTCGGATCTCTATGTCGATCCGCTCCGCCAGTTCGTCCAGCGGTGTCGGCGGCTTGCCTTCCGATCCCACCTCCGCGGGCGTCCGGTTGATCGTCACGGTGAGCCAGCGATCGTGCGCCTGCCCGTCGGTCCGGTGCGAAGGCTGGGACCGCCGCGCGGCCGCCGCCCCGGCGGCCACGACCGGAACCGCCCACCACAGTTTGTTCATCGAATGCCCTCCGTTTCGGTGTCCGGCGGCCCCCGTCCGGCGCCGGGTTTCCGGGGCCCAGCGAACGAAACGGGTGACGGTGGCGAGGTGCCGGTGGGCAGGTGGGATCGCGGAGCCGTGGGTACTCGCCGCTGCATGATGAAGCGCGCACTGTGGCAGGGAGTGGTGGCCGGCACGGCCGGGGTGCTGGTGATGACGCTGGGCGAGAAGGCGGAGCAGCGGCTGACGGGGCGCCGTGACTCCCACGTGCCCGCCCGGACCCTGGAACGGCTGACCGGCATGCGGGATTATCCCGGGCGCCAGCCGGTGCCGGTGAACCTGGCCATGCACGCGGGGCAGGGTGTCCTCTTCGGTGTGCTGCGGTCGGTGATGTCGCACGTCGGGCTGCGCGGTCCCTGGGCTTCGGGGAAGTTCGCCGTCGTCCGGCTCACCAGCGACCAGATCCTGGAGAACGCCACCGGTGTGGGCGCGCCGCCCCAGACGTGGCCGCGCGGCGAACTCGTCGTCGACCTGCTGCACAAGACGGTGTACGCCTTCGCAACGGGTGCCGTCGCCGATGCCTTGGCCGCTCGTTCAGGTCCCGGACCCGGGCAGCGCCACGCGGCCATGCGCCCCGGTCGGCGGCCGGATGTGGGCCCGCTGCCTCGCGACCAGGCCCGCAGGCGGTAGCGCCCTCCGAGCGCTACCGGCGGTCCTGCCTCCTCGCCGACGGCTGCAGGGAGGAGGGGGACTCCTCTTCGGGCTCGACTCGGTCGAGTGTGCCCCAGCGCCCGGGCTGTTCGGTGATGATGCGGCAGGCGTCCGTGATCACCTCGTCGGCGATCCAGCCGAGGGGTTCGATCTCCGTCACCAGCGGTTCGTTGTCCGGTCCGCGTCCCGTCTCACAGCCGTGCAGGACCCAGGGCCGGGTGCGGGCGTCCTTGACGCGCGGCAGGTGGCAGTAGTCGTACAACCGACGGGCGACCCAGATCCGCACGGGCCGCTTGCCCCACCAGTCCTCGAGGTCGAGCGGGTTGGCCGACAGCCCCGGGAGCTTGATCCCGGTCAGTTCGTCCGTGCTGCTCGGATTCGGGAGGTCACTCGCCGGCCCGTGGGACCAGCGCACGTAGAGGCCGCGGCGGTGGGTGATGAGCCGGGTGAGCTCATCGAGGCTGCTGAAGGTCGGCAGGTCAGTGGTCTTGGTCATGGCGCTCGTGGACCGTTGCCGGGGCAGTCAGGCAGCAGTCGTCGGTTCGGGCCCCGGGCAGCCGGTGGCGGGCGGCGACAAGGGCGGCGGGAAGATCACGGGGGCCGGTGGACATCCACAGCGGGTCGGCGACGTCAGCCGTACGCCGACGCGCTGCCCGGGTGCCGATGTCGGCGCTCGGGCTGTGCAGCGTCTCGTACTGCTCGTCGAGACTCGTCAGCACGACGGGGTGCGCCAAGAGCATCAGGAGCCTCCCTCGTCACCGTCGCTCACCTGGGTCATACACCGGCCCGGGTGCCCCCGGGCCCCGGCCGCCAATCCGGTGCCATCCACCGCAGCGGCCGCGGGCCCGGGCAACCGTCTTTCGACTCAGTCGGTCGACAGGGCCTGGAGCAGGTCACCGACCTTGGGGTCGGGCAGCGAGCGGGCGACGTCGGCCTGGGCGACCATGCCGACCAGGTCGTGACCGTCGATCACCGGCAGACGGCGCACCTTGTGCTCCGTCATGGTGCGCAGGATCTCCTCCACGTCGTCGTCGGCGCCGATGGTCACGGCTTCGCCCTGCGCCAGCTCGCCGGCCTTGCAGGTCGCCGGGTCCTTGCCCGCGCCGAGGACCTTCACGACGACGTCCCGGTCGGTCAGTACGCCCTTGAGCTTGTTGTCCGTGCCGCAGATCGGCAGGGCACCGACGCCGAGATCCTTCATCTTGCGGGCCGCGTCCAGGACCGTCTCCTCGGCCCCGATGCACTCGGCCCCGCCCGTCATGATGTCCCGCGCCTTCGTCATCGGATGATTCACTCCCTGTGGGTGAAAGCCGTCCCCGACTGTCGCGTCGGCGAACGGTCGCATTGGGTGGTCGGGGGTTGGGTTCCCCACTGCAACCGGCTATAACGTTTGCCGTGGCCCGAACTCACCGTTCTGGCAGCGGCACGCGGACCGCTCCTTGGGGGCACCGGCATGTGCTGTCACCTGCTGGTACGGAGTGACAGCTTCAGGTGCCCACATGCCGCGTCGGCGCGTGGTGGTGTCAGGCGCCGAGTTTGTCGGCGGCGTCCTGCAAAGCAGCCGAAAGGCGCGTGACGTCCGCCTCGGCGGGTGATGGTGTGCCCATCCGCTCCACCAGCTCCGCCCGGGAGATCAGCACGGCTGCCCCGCGGTACTGCTCGCTGCCGAGGTCAGCCTGCTCGACTACCTGAGCGCGGCCCTTCAGGAGCACCACGACCGTATCGTTCGAAGGAGCGTCCAGGAGCTCCCTGACCAGCGCTTCATCGATCCTCATGCACTCTCTCCCTGATGCTGCCGTCCGCGGAGTGCGTGACCGGGGCCGAGCAGGGGCCCGCCCGGCCCCGGGTCACGGCTGTTGCGGGCCTACTTGCCCATGGCCTGGCGCACGGCGTCCTTGGTGCGGTCCATCAGGGCCGCGACGGGGCCCAGGGCCATGTTCTTCGCCCCGGATTCGACGCCCGGGTGAGGCCGGGTGGGCGCCATCGCCTCGGCTGCCTTGACGGCCTTGGCCATCGCGGCGAGATTGCCGGCGTCGGTGCTGCGGCGGATGTGCGTGAACTCGTAGCGCTCCTCCGCCCGGGCGTGTTCCTGGACGTCCCTGCGCAGCTTCAGCAGCTGAGGCATGAACTTCGGATCGTTCGTGTCCAGCTCGTCCAGGGCGGCCAACGTCTCCTTGGCCGCCTTCTCCTCGGCGAGACGGTCCTTCACCACCTGCTCGCCTCCGGGCAGACTCTTCCGGGCGAAGGGGTGGACGACCTCTTCCTCGGCGGTCTCGTGCACGGCCAGCAGGCGCACCAGCCGGCGGAAGGCGTCCCGGCGTTCCTCACCCGTGGATGCCTCGACCTCGTCGAAGAGATTGCGGATGTCACCGTGCTGGCGCATCAGCAGCGCTACTACGTCGTCGTCCTTGGCCTGGTCGTCCCCGGCGTGCGGGGTGTGCAGCTCGGTCATGTCAGCCCTTCCCTACTTCTCGCGCTGCGCGGGGTCGGGGTGCTCACCCTCGGTCTGGACGCGGTACTCGCGACCGAACATCTCGTCGTGCTGGGTGATGACCCGGTCGCTCGGCGGTGCCTCGCCGCCGTGGATCTGCTCCTGCATCTTCTCGAACCGCTCGTGCGCCTCACGGACGTAGCCGGCGCCCAGCGTGGTCAGGTCCATCTGGGTGTCGAGCAGTTCGCGCACGTAGGCCTTGTTCGGCTCGAAGGTCAGCACGTTGGGCAGCTCGGGGGCGAGCACGGAGGCGGGGTCGCGGCCGTCGTGGCGGCGCATCAGGTCGCAGGCGGCGTGCAGGTGCTCCAGCTCCATGTTCAGGTGCAGCTCCCAGATCGCCTTGACCTTCGGGTCGCTCTCCTGCTCCATGAAGGAGTAGTACAGGTAGCACTCGTTGTACTCGTGGTTGACGAGCTGCTCCCACCACGTCTCCCCCGGGTCCACCAAGGACTCGTAGTGGGTGACGTGCTCCTCCTCGATCAGCCCGATCTCCTGGTAGAGCTGACGGGCGATCGGCTCCATGTAGGTGGGGCCGGTGTTCATGTAGAAGTTCATGGTCTGCTGCTCCGCCGCCATGATCGTCAGCGCGTGCAGCTTCGACAGCGGATTCGTCTCGTCCTTGGCGTACGGGTCGCGGACATTGTCGACCGGATCGCGGTGGTGGAACCGGGTGGGTCGGCCGGGCATGACCTCGGTCAGGTTGTCGACGATCGACTCGGCCTTGCGGTGCTCGATCATCTCGTACAGGTTCGCGTACCGGTACAGGTGGTCGAAGTCCTCCAGCACGCCGAACTGGTACGCCTGCTTCAGGTACGGGTCCGGCTCCATCCGCGCCACCCACGCCGTCAGGTCCACGGCTACCTGCTCGTAGGCGATGGTCGTCTCCAGCACCGAGGAGACACCGGGGAGCAGCCAGTTCACCACCTTCTGCTGCTGCGCCTCGATGTAGCGCACCCGCGCCAGCTGCCGCTTGACCTCGGGGTCGACGGTGTTGCGGGCGAGCTGGTGGCTGAAGAGGATCGCCTCCACCTCGATCCCGTTCATCGCGATGATGCGACAGCGGGTGTACGGGTCGCAGTGGTCCGGGTCGATGGGATCCACGTTGAGCTCACGCCAGCTCCGCAGCTGGCGGTCCAGCGGGATGCCCCGCTGTTCCAGAGGATTGAACGTCATGGGGGGTTCCTCCTGATGACGAGGGGACTCGCGCGCCCCTGGGGTACCCCGTTCTGGGCGACGAGCACAGAGGTGGTTCTCAGTCTGTTCACGGGGGGCGCTTTCCAGCCACCGCTCTCACCCGCGAGCCGCCGGGTTCCCCCTGGCGGGTCAACCGGGGGTGCATGCCGTGCGGATCGGCGCGGGGTGCCCGGGCCGAGCCCGGACGGTGATTCCCCGCACGTTCGCGCCCGGGCCAGGCGGATCGCCGGACGGCCACCGCATCAGATCGGAGGTCGGCTACGACCGCGGTGCGGTGCAGAACCGGGTCTACGGAGCGCTGCAGTGCGGGACGTGGACACCGCGGTCGCTCCACTGATTCATGCCCTCCCGGAAGCCGCAGTCGGCCACTGTTACTTGACCTACAGCAAGCACCCAGGCTCCTGGGCAACCTAGCCTGCCACCTGATTGATACCGTGGTGCCACGTACTTTGCGCGGGTGGTGGTATTCGTAGCGATGAGGGCCCATTGCGGGCAGACAGGAGGCGGTATGAGCCAGGCACGCTTGACCGTTTCCCAGCGCACCACCGCTGGCGTTCACGTCCTCGACCTGGCCGGAGAGATCGACCACACCACGGCCGACACCTTCCGCCAGGCGCTCACCACCGATGACGGCTCCGCCCGGTACACGGTCATCGACTTTCGTGACGTCACCTTCATGGACTCCAGCGGCATCAACGTCCTCGTCGTCGCGAACAACGCGGCCCGGGAGTGTGGCGGCTGGCTCCGCTTGGCCCACGTTCCCCCGCCCGTGCTCCAGGTCCTGCGCATCGTCGGCCTCGACGACGTCATTCCGCTGTACCCCACTGTCGATCAGGCCATCGCCCCGGACAGCGCCGCCTGATACCCGCCCTCTGCTCGATCCGGCAGGTGACGAGGTCCAGCCGGAGCCGTTGTCAGTGGGGCGCCCTAGGATCCGGGGATGCGAGCTTCGGGAACATTCAAGGTGGCCGACTTCACGCCGGTCCCGGCGCACAATCCACAGATCCAGACCGCCGTCCCCGTCGGTGTGGCCACGATGGACAAGACATACGAGGGCGAAGTGGTCGGGCGCTCGGCGACCGTGTTCACGTCCGCGTTCAACGAGTCGTCCGGCGTGGGCTCCTACGTCGCCATGGAGTCCTTCGACGGGGCGCTCAACGGCCGGGCAGGCTCTTTCAACTTCGCCCACTCGAAAACGACTTTGGGCGAGAGCCCGCAGGACGAGTTCTTCGTCATCGTTCCGGGCAGCGGAACGAGCGAGCTGACAGGGATCAGCGGGACCGGAGGCATCAAGGTCGATGCGGACGGTACACATCGCATCTGGTTCGACTACGAACTCGACCAGTAATGCAGCACATCAGACGCGAAATTCCCTGAGAGAGCACAGGCGGGCTGGGCCAGAGAATTTCTCTGGCCCAGCCCGCCTGCTCATCTAGTGCTGACTACCAGCGGTACCAGCGACCCCGACGGCCGCTGCTGGCATGGGGCCGCATAACGAACCCCAGCAACCACACCACGAGAACGACGACCGCTATCAGCCACAATGCCTTGAGAGCGAAGCCGGCGCCGAAAAGAAGAAGTGCCAGAAGCAGAACAAGAAGCAGGGGAACCATTTTTATCGACCTCCGCAGAAACATGTGCCCGGCCTATGACGTGGCATGCATACGAGTTCCCGGGTTTGATCCCTCTGCCGTGCGGTATATGGTGCGCCGCTACTCTTCTTCGGATCCGCCGCGACCGGCACTGTCCCGGTTCACTCTGTCTGTGTACAGTCGGCTCGCCTCGGCGGGTGCCGGACGCACGGGGCGGCCTTTCTCAACCGGCGAGGAGAAGCCGTGACCAGCACACCCACCGAGTCGGAAGGGTCCCGAGTGACAGCCGCGCCGTCCTTGTCACCGACGGAGCACAAGCAGCGGATCCGGCGCCGCCTGGAGCGACTGATCGGCATCGCCGCCACCGAAGGCAACACCCTGCTGCCCCTGCGTAACGGGGACGAGATCTTCGCGGCAATGCTCAGGAGCATCCGCAGCGCCCAACACACCGTCGACATGATGACGTACGTGTACTGGCGTGGAGATATAGCCCGCCAGTTCGCCGAGGCGCTGGCTGACCGGGCTCACAACGGCGTGCGGGTGCGACTGCTGCTGGACGGTTTCGGCAGTCGGCAGATTGAACGGAATCTACTGGACCTGATGGACCGGGCCGGCGTCGAAGTCGCGTGGTTCCGTAAGCCCTTGTATCTCAACCCGTTCAAGCAGAACCACCGCTGCCATCGCAAGGTGGTTGTCGTGGACGAGGAGACAGCGTTCACCGGTGGGGTGGGTATAGCCGAGGAATGGTGCGGAGACGCTCGTAATGAACATGAATGGCGCGACACCCACGTTCAGGTACGCGGACCCGCGGTGGACGGCATAGCCGCCGCATTCGCTCAGAACTGGGCCGAATGCCACGACACCCTCTTCGACACGCACGACCGTTTCAGCGACCACGCGCCGGAGGGCGACGCCGTGGTCCAGGTCGTCCGCGGCTCGGCCAGCCTCGGCTGGCAGGACATGCAGACGCTGCTGCGCGTCATGATCGAATGCGCCCAGCAGCAATTCCGTCTGGCCACCGCGTACTTCGCCCCCGACGCCTACTTCATCGACCTGCTGTGCGCGGCCGCCCGACGCGGCGTCGAGGTGGAGATCCTGCTGCCCGGCCCCCACACCGACAAGCGCGTCTGCCAGCTGGCCGGCCAGCACTTCTACGAAGACCTGCTCGCCTGCGGGGTGCGCATCTTCGAGTACCAGCCGACGATGATGCACGCCAAGGTCATCACCGTCGACCAGGTCGCCGCCCTGATCGGCTCCACCAACTTCAACCGCCGCTCCCTGGATCACGACGAAGAAGTCATGCTCGCCGTGCTCGACGAGGACTTCGCCGCCACCCTCAACCGGCACTTCGACGAGGACCTGCAGGTCAGTGAGCGGATCGAGAAGGGCCGTTGGAGCCGCCGCTCCGCCGCGCGGCGGCTGGGGGAAGCGGCCGTCGCCCCCATCCGCCGCTTCCTGTAGCCGGCGGGCAGAGTGCGGATGCCCACCCGGGCGTCACCTGGCCGAGCCCCGGCCCATCGGGGTGGGCAGCGCAAGTCGTCGTTCCGTGCGGCGAGTCGGCGCCGCTCAGCGGGCGTCCTCGGCCGCCTGCGGCGGATGGAAGCAGGCGGTGACAGCTTTGCCGTCGGGGCAGGGACGGGCTTCCCACTCGTCGGCCAGGGCGTCCACCAGGAACATGCCCCGCCCGCCGAGACGGTCGCCGCTGGGCGTGCGTGGGGTGGGCAGGGCGGCGTCGTCGTCGTGCACGGTGACGTGCAGGCACCGGCCGTCCCAGGCCAGCACGAGCCGAGCGGTGGAGTGCGCGTGGACGTGGGCGTTGGTGACCAGTTCCGACACGGTCAGCAGCACGTCGTCCATGGTCTGGGGGGCGCTGTGCGCCCAGCCGAGCGTCTGCAGGTGCTCGCGTGCCCAGTCACGCGCCGCCTTCGGGCCGGTGTTCATGGGCAGCGAGCGTGCCCAGCCCACCGCTCGCAGCGACGATTCATCCACTATGACCCCTCCTTGCAACGGAACCCGTTGTGCCCTGTCGCGGGTACCCGCTGTATACGTGCTGACGCGAGGAGCCACGCTTTGGACCGGTTTTGAGTCGGTGGCCGCAGGGCGAGGGCGGCGGTGCCGACCCCGGCACGCGCACCCGGCAGCCGGGCACGTGCCCACCCGGGCGACTGGAGCGCCCTATAGGCTAAGGGCCCAGAAGGCTTGCTGCTGCCCGTACTGTGGAAGGGGCAGCCGACGAGTTGCTGTCGGTGGGTGAAGGAGACCGAGCGTGCATGGCCCACATGTGGTGGGAAAGGCCGGTCCTGCGATGCCAGGGAGGGTCACGTTGGAGGTGAGCCCGTTGACCGGTCGTTCCGGTATACGTGCCCGCGGTGAGATCAGCGCGCTCACCCGCCCTGCTTGGGAGCAGGCGCTGTCCGACCTGGCCCGGCAGCATGCGGACGTCTCCTACCTGGAGCTGTCCGATGTGGTCTTCATCGATGTGGCCGGGGTGACGGCGCTGGCGGTCACCGCCCTGAACCTGCCCGACGGGCGGGTGGTTGTCGAGCAACCGCCGCCCCAGCTGCCGTCGGTACTGGCCATGTTCTGGCCCGGCCTGAACCAGATCGAGGTGGCGCCGCGATGAGTCCGGTGCAGGCCAGCGAAGCCTTTGTGCATCCCGCGCTGTTCTACCGCGGCGAGCAGGAGTACACGCAGCAGACGGTGTCGTTCCTCAAGGAGGGGCTGGCGAACGGCGAGCCGATGGCCGTCGCGGTGCCCGGCCCCAACCTGGAGCTGATCAAGAACGGGCTGGGCGCGGACGCCGAGGGCGTCCTGTTCCTGGACATGACCGAGGCCGGCCGTAACCCTGGGCGGATCATCCCCAGGGTGCTGCGCGGATTCGCTGACGCCCACCCCAAGGGTCGGGTGCGGATCATCGGGGAGCCGATCTGGGCCGGGCGCAGCGCGGTGGAATACCCGGCGTGCGCGCAGCACGAGGCGTTGATCAACGCCGCGTTCGAGGGCCGGGCGGTGACCATCCTGTGCCCCTACGACGAGGCACGGCTGGATCCCGAGGTGATCGCCGATGCACGGATCACCCACCCCACCCTCATCAGCGGTGACGGGCGCGAGGAGACCAGCGACGCCTACGACTGGGAAGCGGTCGTCTCCCGCTACAACCAGGCGCTGACGCCCGTGCCGGACGCCGCCGTCTTCTCCTATGAGGCCGAGGAGCTTCCGGCGGTCCGCAAGTTCGGCGTCGCTCAGGCGGCTCGGCTGGGCGTGGCCGGGGAGCGGCTGATGGATGCGGAGCTGGTGATCGCGGAGCTGACGACGAACAGCGTGGTGCACGGCGGTGGCCGAGGAACGCTGGCGGTCTGGGCCGAGCAGGAGCAGGTCGTGATCGAGGTCCGCGATGCGGGACGGCTGACCGACCCCTTGGCCGGCCGCCGCCCGGCGCAGCACGGCAAGCCCGGAGGGCGAGGGCTGCTGCTGGTCCACTACGTCGCCGACCTGGTGCGCCTGCACACCGCCGACGAGGGCACGACCGTCCGCGTGTACGTCAGCGTGTGACGCTGGCGAGGGCGGGCACCGGCCCGGGTGGCCGGCCGCCCCGCCTGCTTGCCGGTTCGGCGAGAAGGAAGTGAGCGCCGCCCCAAGGCGGCGCGGCGCCTTGAAGGCGTAGCAGTGGGACGGTCGGAACAGGGACTGCCCCGTGCGAGTCGGCGGCTCCGTCACTGTCCGCAAGCAGGCGCTGCCGCCATGCTACGAAGACGCATTCCATGCCTGAAAAATCGAGTCAAGTACCCATGTTGGGCTCGGCCATGCACGTTCCGAGCCGTCCGCATTCCTTCGGTTCCCGGCCGGGTCCGACGCTTTGTTCCGCGCCGGTAATCTGGGTTAGCCTGCGGCGTGTTTTTCTCGTTGCGTACTTCCGTGAACTGCGGAACTGCACGCACGACGGCCGAGCCGCCGATCGGTTCGGGGGGTTCCGAGTTCTCGGTGACGAGGACTCCTGGGGAGCGGAACGAGGGTACGCATGACGAGCAACAGCGCGGTCGCCGAGGTCTCGAAGGGTGATCAGGAGCTGCGGCGGCTCCTGGCGGGTCTGACGGCCGTACGGGACGGGGATTTCGGTACCCGTCTGCCGGTCGACGCCGACGGCCTCATGGGCGACATCGCCAAGGTCTTCAACGGCATGGTCGACCAGTTGTCCGTGTTCACGTCCGAGGTGACCCGGGTGGCCCGCGAGGTGGGCACCGAGGGGACGCTCGGCGGTCAGGCGGAGGTCCCGGGCGTCTCGGGCACCTGGGCCGATCTGACGGACTCGGTGAACGCCATGGCGGGCAACCTGACCACCCAGGTCCGCGACATCGCGCAGGTGGCCACGGCGGTCGCCAAGGGTGATCTCTCCCAGAAGATCGACGTGCCCGCACGCGGCGAGATCCTGCAGCTGAAGGAGACCGTCAACACGATGGTCGACCAGCTGTCCGCCTTCGCCGACGAGGTCACCCGCGTCGCCCGCGAGGTCGGCAGCGAGGGACGCCTCGGCGGACAGGCCCAGGTGCCGGGTGTGGCCGGTGTCTGGCGCGACCTCACCGACTCCGTCAACCACATGGCGGGCAACCTCACCAGCCAGGTCCGCTCCATCGCCCAGGTGACCACGGCGGTGGCCCAGGGCGACCTCTCCCAGAAGATCACCGTCGATGCCCGCGGCGAGATCCTCGAACTCAAGAGCACCATCAACACGATGGTCGACCAACTCTCCGCCTTCGCCGACGAGGTCACCCGCGTCGCCCGCGAAGTCGGCACCGAAGGACGCCTTGGCGGACAGGCGGACGTCAAGGGCGTCAAGGGCACCTGGCGCGATCTGACCGACTCCGTGAACTTCATGGCGGGCAATCTCACCGGCCAGGTCCGCAACATCGCGCTGGTGGCGACCGCGGTGGCCAAGGGTGATCTCTCCCAGAAGATCACCGTGGATGCCCGCGGCGAGATCCTGGAGCTGAAGAGCACCATCAACACGATGGTCGACCAGCTCTCCGCCTTCGCCGACGAGGTCACCCGCGTCGCCCGCGAGGTCGGCACCGAAGGACGCCTCGGCGGGCAGGCCCAGGTGCGGGGCGTGTCGGGGACCTGGAAGGACCTCACCGACAACGTCAACGTCATGGCCTCCAACCTGACCGGCCAGGTCCGCTCCATCGCCCAGGTCGCCACCGCCGTGGCGCGCGGTGACCTGTCGCAGCGCATCACGGTCGAGGCCAAGGGCGAGGTCGCGGCCCTGGCGGACGTCATCAACACGATGGTCGACACCCTGTCGGCCTTCGCTGACGAGGTCACCCGCGTCGCCCGCGAGGTCGGCACCGAAGGACGCCTCGGCGGCCAGGCGCACGTGCCGAACGTCGCGGGCACCTGGAAGGACCTCACCGACAACGTCAACTCCATGGCCAACAACCTCACCGGCCAGGTGCGCAACATCGCGCTCGTGACGACCGCGGTGGCCAAGGGTGACCTGTCGAAGAAGATCGACGTCGACGCCCGCGGCGAGATCCTCGAACTGAAGACGACGATCAACACGATGGTCGACCAGCTCTCCGCCTTCGCCGACGAGGTCACCCGCGTCGCCCGCGAGGTCGGCACCGAGGGCCGTCTCGGCGGCCAGGCCGAGGTGGAGGGCGTCTCGGGCACCTGGAAGCGCCTGACGGAGAACGTCAACGAGCTGGCCGGGAATCTCACCCGGCAGGTGCGCGCGATCGCCGAGGTCACCAGCGCCGTGGCGGAGGGCGACTTGACGCGCTCGATCAACGTCGAGGCCTCCGGCGAGGTCGCCGAGCTCAAGGACAACATCAACTCGATGGTGGAGTCCCTGCGCGAAACCACCCGGGCCAACCAGGAGCAGGACTGGCTCAAGACGAACCTGGCCCGGATCTCGGGCCTGATGCAGGGCCACCGCGACCTGCCCGTGGTCGCCGAACTGATCATGGACGAGCTGGTTCCCCTGGTAGCAGCCCAGTACGGGGCCTTCTACCTGGCCGAGGACGGCGAAAAGGGCCCCCAGCTTCGGCTCGTCGGCTCCTACGGCTACCCGGAGGACGACGCCCGGCCCACGCGCATCGCCTTCGGCCGCACCCTGGTCGGGCAGGCAGCCCGTAGCCGGCGCACCATCACGGTGGATGACCTGCCGGCGGACTATGTGACCATCTCCTCGGGCCTGGGTCAGGTGGTGCCGACCGCACTGGTGCTGCTGCCCATTGTGGTCGAGGACCAGGTCCTCGGGGTCATCGAGCTGGCATCGGTCACCTCTTTCACACAGATCCAGCACGACTTCCTCGCACAGCTGATGGAGACCATCGGCGTCAACGTCAACACCATCGTGGCCAACGCGCGCACCGATGAACTGCTGGCCGAGTCGCAGCGCCTGACGGCCGAGCTCCAGGACCGGTCGGCGGAGTTGCAGGTGCAGCAGGAGGAACTGCAGCGTTCCAACGCCGACCTGGAGGAGAAGGCCTCGCTGCTGGCGGCGCAGAACCGGGACATCGAGGCGAAGAACCTGCAGATCGAGCAGGCACGGCAGGAACTGGAGACCCGCGCGCAGCAGCTGTCGCTGGCCTCGAAGTACAAGTCGGAGTTCCTGGCGAACATGAGCCACGAGCTGCGCACCCCGCTCAACAGCCTGCTCATCCTCGCCCAGCTGCTGGCCCAGAACCCGGCCCGCAACCTCACCCCGAAGCAGGTCGAGTACGCGCAGATCATCCACTCCGCGGGCTCGGACCTGCTGCAGCTGATCAGCGACATCCTCGACCTGTCGAAGGTCGAGGCCGGAAAGATGGACGTCACGCCCGAGCGGGTGGCGCTGCCGCAGCTCATCGAGTACGTCGAGGCCACCTTCCGGCCCATGACGACGCAGAAGAGCCTGGACTTCGCGGTGACGACCGCGCCCGGCGCGCCCGCGGACCTGTTCACGGACGACTCGCGGCTGCGCCAGGTGCTGCGCAACCTGTTGTCGAACGCCGTGAAGTTCACCGAGCGGGGCGGCGTGCAGCTGAGCATCGAACCGGCGGTGGACGACGAGGTGCCCGAGGGGGTGATCCGGGGCGGCGCCGTGGTGGCCTTCCGTGTGACGGACACCGGCATCGGCATCCCGGAGCAGCACCTGGAGACGATCTTCGGCGCGTTCCAGCAGGCGGACGGCACGACGAGCCGCAAGTACGGCGGCACCGGTCTGGGCCTGTCCATCACCCGGGAGATCGCCCATCTGCTCGGCGGCGCTGTCACCGTGCACAGCACGCCCGGTCAGGGCAGCACCTTCACGCTGTTCCTGCCGGTGGCCCGCCCTGACTTCCGGGAACTGCTCGAACACGGCGGAACCACGGAGCGGGTTCCGGACGAGTCGGTGCCCGAGGGTTTGTCACGCCCGGTGCAGGTGCCCCGCATCGGACCCGGGCCGCGGCCCCGGCGCCTGCTCGTCGTGGAGGACAGACCACGCGGCCTGCTGACCCTCGTGGCGGAGAGCGTGGTCGCGGACCTCGCACACGGCCGTGAAGACGGTGGACAGCGGCCCGCGGTCGAAATCATCACCGCTGTCGGGGCGCAGGAGGCGGCGGGCGCCCTGGCGGCCGACCCGTGCCACTGCGTCGTCCTGGAGCTGGGCACGCCGGACGGTGAGGCCTCCCGGTTCCTCGAGGCGCTGGAGGGTGACCCGGCGCTGGCGAGTGTTCCTGTGCTGGTGCACAGCGGTCATCGCACCGACCCGGTCCGGGAAGAGACGCTGCGGTCCCACTCGGCGGGCAGGGCACTCGAGTTCCTGTCCAGTCTCGACGAGCTGCGCGAGCGGATCGTCCTGCATCTGTCCGCCGAGGAGCCCGGGGACGTACTGTCCCTGGTCCGGGCCGAGGACTCGCGGCCTGTGCCGCCGCATCCCGTCGACGACGCGCCGGCCAACCGTACGGTCCTCGTCGTCGACGACGACGCGCGCAACCTCTTCGCGCTCAGCGGCATCCTGGAGCTGCACGGCTTCCGGGTCCTGCACGCCGAGAACGGGCGCCTGTGCATCGAGACGCTGGTGAACAACCCGGACGTCGCGCTCGTGCTCATGGACGTGATGATGCCGGAGATGGACGGCTACACCGCGACGGCCGAGATCCGCAAGATGCCGCAGTACGCGGAACTGCCCATCATCGCCGTCACGGCCAAGGCGATGCCCGGCGACCGGGAGAAGAGCCTCGCCTCGGGCGCCAGCGACTACGTCACCAAGCCCGTCGACACACGCGACCTCATCGCCTGTGTCCGGCGCTGGCTGCCCGTATGAGCACCCCGGCGTCCGTCCCGCACCCCTGTGGGACGGACGCCCCGCAGCGTCTGCCGTTCCGCGCCCCAGGGCGCTTCAGCCGAGGAGCCTTCACACCGTGAGCAAGTCCGAGCATCCGGGCGAACCGGATCAGGGCGGTGCGCCGGAGCTTGAATCCGCAACTCCCGGCGCGTCATCGTCGCTGTCGGTGCCTTCCGCCGACTCCTTGTCGGTGCCCTCCGCCGACTCCTTGTCGGTGCCTTACGCCGACGCGGCGCTCGCGGATCCCGCGGACGTCCCCGCCGCCTCACCGGTGGGCAGACTGGCAGCGACCGTGGAGCGGCTCAGCCGTGAGGTACGGGCCGCCCAGGCGGAAGCCGAGGGACGCGCCCTGATCGAACTCGCCAAGGGCATCCTGGTCGAACGGCTGACGTGCGGGCCGGCCCAGGCCGCCCGGCAGCTCGCCGAACTGGCCGACCAGGCCCAGGTCACCCCCCTCGAACTCGCGGTCGACATCATCAACCAGGCGGCCCGGGACCGTATGTCCGAGGTGACGGACGCCTTCCTCGCCGCCACCCGGGCCGCGGAGGAGGCCAAGGCCGAATCGGCCGCCGTACGCCTGCGCGCGGCGGAGAGCGGCGCGCTGGCCGCGGACGACACCCAGGCCGTCGCCGAAGCCCTGCTGGAGCAGGCGCTGCGGCCGCTCGGCGCGGTGGCCGTGGCCGTGTGGGCCGCGGGTTCCGACGGCTCGCTCACCCTGGCGGGCAGCGCCGGGTTCTCCCCGGCCGAGGCCGCCCGCTGGCGGTACGTCCCTCCGGACGTGGCGACGGTGGCGCGGCGCGGCCTCAGCGAGCGCACGGGGCAGTGGTTCACGTCCCTCGCGGAGACCGGGCTGCCCAGCATCGGCCTGCACCATCATCCGCACGGAGGCCGGGTCGCCCTGCCCGCCGGCACCGGAGGGCGCATCCACGGCGTACTGGAGATCGCCTGGCCGACGCCCCTGGGGCCGCAGCCGCCGCAGATCGTCCGTCAGGTGGAGGCCCTGGCGGAGCTGTGCGGTCACACGTTGGAGACCTACACGCTGCTGCACGGTCCCGCCCAGGAGCCGCGCGTCCTGCCGGACGCCGCGGAGCTGATGGACCTGGCCGACGGGCTGCACGATCCCGCGCTGGTCCTGGTGCCCCATCTGGACGACGCCGGAAACCTGGTGGACTTCCGCATCCAGCACGTCAACAACCGCTTCCTGGACCCGGCCGGCCGGGCGCGTGCGGTAGTGAGCGGCGCGCTGCTGCTGGAGGCGTACCCGATGGCCGCGGGGGACAGCGAGCTGTTCCAGCGCATCGAGCGTGTGTACGCCACCGGTGAACCCTTCCGGGCCCGCCGGATGAACCTCACCGCCCTCGTCGACCAGGTCTCCCTCTCCACGGTCGCTGACATCAGCATCAGCCGGCACGGCACCACCGTCCTGCTCATCTGGCGCATCGAGGACGAGACGGCGCGACTGGCCAGCCTGCTCCAGCACGCCCAGCGCCTCGGCCGCATCGGCGGCTTCGAGGAGAACGTGCTGACCGGTGAGATCACCTGGAACGGGCAGCTGTTCGACCTCTACGGTCGCCCGCAGTCGAGCACCCCGGTGCCCCTGGAGAACCTGCCGGCCCACGCGCATCCGGATGACGGCGTCGCCATCCGCCGCTTCCTGCGCACGCTGTTGCACCACCGGCGTCCGGCCGCCGCGGCCTTCCGGCTCCAGCGACCGGACGGGGTGACCCGCCACATCCGGATCGTCGCCGAGCCGGTGCTCGACACCGACGACCGGCTGCTCCTCGTCCGGGGCGCCTGCCAGGACATCTCCGCCCAGCACTGGACCGAGGTGGCGCTCGCCGCCACCCGCGACCAGCTGGCGCACACCGAACAGCAGGCCACCGAACGCAACCGGCTCACCCTGCAGCTGCAGCACGCCATCATGCCTCCCGAGCAGACACCGCTGGAGGTCCCCGGCCTCCAGGTGGCCGTCCGCTACCGGCCCGCGGAGACCGAGCAGCTGGTGGGCGGCGACTGGTACGACACCGTCGAGCTGCCCACCGGCCAGGTGCTGCTGTGCGTGGGCGATGTGGCCGGCCACGGCATAGAGGCCGCGACCAGCATGGTCGTCCTGCGCAACGCCCTGCGCGGCCTGGCGGTCACCGGCGCCGGGCCGGGCCAGCTGCTGTCATGGCTCAACATCGTGGCGCACCACCTGACGGGCGCCGTCACCGCGACGGCGGTGTGCGGTCTGTACGACCCGGCCCTGCGGACGCTCCGCTGGGCCCGGGCGGGCCACCTGCCGCCGGTGCTCGTCCAGGGCCGTGAGGCAGCTGCCCTGCCCCTGGTCAAGGGGATGCTGCTCGGAGCACTGCCGGAGGTCGGGTACGAGGAGGGCGAGATCCAACTGGCTGCGGGCGACACCCTGCTGATGTACACGGACGGCCTGATCGAACGCCGCGACCGGTCCGTGGAGGAGTCCCTGGTCCATCTGCTGACCACTGCCCGCACGGCGCCCAGCACACTCGACCAGCAGCTGGACCGCCTGCTGACCTACAGCAACTCCGACACCGACGACGACACGTGCATCGTGGGCATCCGGCTCGGGTGACGGGAAGCCCTGGACTTCGGGCCGGGGGCACGTCACGGAGCAGTGCTGCCGGCGATGTGCCCGCCGGGGTCGTCGGCCAGCGCGATCAGGGCCGTGACGCGCTTGCCGACCGGCTCACGGCGGACCTCGTAGCCCTGGCTGACGGCGAGGGTGATCTCCAGGCCGTGCCGACCCACCCGGCGCGGATCGGTGGCGGCGACGTCCGGCAGGACCGGGTCGCTGTCCCACACCGATACCCGTACCGCACCGCCGACGATCCGCAGATCGAGCATGACCGGCCCCGGCGCGTACTTCACCGCGTTGGTGACCAGTTCGCTGACCACGAGCTGCGTCATGCCCAGCGCCCGCTCGGACACCGGCACCCCGTGCACCGCTTCGACCTCGCCGAGAAAGCCGGTGGCCAGGCGTCGCGCGGCGCCGATGCAGGAGGAATCGCCGTCGAAGGCTGCTGAAGCCCACAGCGGTTCCCTCTCCCCCGTCTTCTGTCCCTGATTTCCTGCGGTCTGGCCCATGCACCCCGTCCCCGTCTCACATGATCATCACGCAAAATGCACGCTGCGCCGAGGCAGCATCGCACGGCTACCTCTCGGCTGCCCCGGCACAGGGCTCCTCAGCCCCATCCGACAAAAGAGATTTACACCATGCTGCGGCGTACGTGTACGTGAGCGTTGCCTCAAGCGCGCATGCCGATGTCGGCCGGGCAGCGGCACTGGGGCGGTCCGGGCATCCTTCAGAGCTGTGCGGTCGCAGCCTCGGGGTGGGTCGTCAGGCGCCGGTGGAGGGCTTCGACTCTGCGCGGTCGGATCATCCTGCGGGAGATCGGTGCGAGATGGTCGGCGACTTCCGCCGCGATCTGTGCGGGCTGCCCTTCAGCGCGGCGGACCTGCTGTCGACCGTAGGCGTCGAGTGCTGCGCGGAGGGCGACTGCTCCGGCGAGGCTGCGAGCGGTCCTGCCGCCGTGCTGGTCGAGGGATGCTTGGTAGGCGCGCTGGTACAGGGTGTCGTCGTAGTACGGGGCGAGGCGCAGGAGTCCGTCGTAGAGGTGCTGCTGGCGCTGCATGAGGCGCAGGTCCAGGGGTGCGAAGCGGCCTACGTTGGCTCTGGCGGCGGAGGGTGCCACGCGCCGGATGGCCCGGGCCAACGGCAGGAGACTCCAGTAGAGGATCTGTTCGCGTACCCATTTCTGGAGGAACGGTCCGGCCACGGGGAGGATGAATCCGGCGGCGACCAGGGTGCCTCCCAGGAGTGCGAAGGGGGGCGCGACCTTGGTGTTGAGGGCGTCCCAGTCCGCTCCGGTCCAGCGGGCTGCGATGGCGCAGGCTTTGGCTGCCACGAACGCGATGCCCATGGCGTAGCCGCTTTGCAGGCAGACCAGGCCCGCCTTCAGCCAGCGTCCGTGGACGTGGGAGATCCATGTCCAGATCAGCCACGCCGATACGACGGTCGAGGTCAGGTAGCCGACCAGGTAGAGGACGATGTGTTCGCGCATCCAGGGTGTGGTGGCGTAGTAGGTGTCGAGGTCGTAGATCCTTTCGTGGGGCACGTCGGCCATCAGGAACGTGATCCACAGGGCGGCGATGACGCTTGCGTAGATGGCCCAGGTCCAGGCAATCCTGCGATGGCGGCGTGGTGAGGGCTTCTCCCGCCAGGTGATGATCATGGTGAGGCAGGCGCCGCAGAACGCGTTGATGAGGGAGTACGTCCAGGGTGCCGCGATGTTCGGTACGCCGGTCACGGTGTTGATGCGGTGGATGTTCGCCGGTGTCACCGAGACGAACACGGCCGCGGCGAACAGCAGGACGAACCAGGTGGCCCGGGTGTGGGGGTCTTTCCACGAGCGCAGGATCGCCGGGGACTTGAGGGCGAGTCCGGCGATCAGCAGGGCGGTGGGCGGCAGATACAGCAGGTGGGGGTCGGTGAGATTCACAGGCCGCGCCCGTGGTGGCTGGTCATCGACAGATTGATGCGGCCTTCGACGGTCGATTCGCTCACGGGGTCCAGCGCGTGCGGGCCCGTCATCCAGGAGCGGACCGCTCGGCCGAAGAGCAGCCCGAAGGTCTCTGCTGCCTCCTCGCTCTCGTCGTGGGACCGGGCGCGGGCGGCGATCTGCAGGAGTGCGTCGCGGGGCACGTGGTGCTCGGCGAGGATGCGTGCCATGGCGTGTTGCAGGTCGGGAGCGGGCTGGTCCGCGCCGTGGCTGCGGGCGGCGGGCGGAACGCGGCCGGTGAGGTGCTGGCCGCAGTCGCCCTTCTCCTCGTGCCACAGTTCGTGTCCCAGGATGACCAGTTGGGCGGTGGGCAGGGCGCGTTCCTCGATCACGATAACGGAATGGTCCCCGCAGTCCAGCCGGGCGCCCGAGATCTCCAGGTCTGCGGGAAAGACGCTGAAGAGCAGCCGGATGGGACGGCTGCGGCGCTCGCTCATGGCAGCGCAGAAGGCGTGCATCAGCGGGCGCGGTTCAGCGGGCCGGGTGATCCGCTGCGCTGCCGCCGCGCCGAGCTGTGCGAGTAGAGCCTTCATCTCCTTGGCACTCACTGCTTGTCACCTGTCGGGGGGTTGAGGGATTCGATGATCTTGGTGATGAACTGCTCGAACTGGTCGGCTGCCATGGTTCCGTGCAGCCGCAGGTCGGTGTAAAGCACACCGTGCTTTCTCATGACGTCTTCGATCGTGGCCGGGCGCCGGGGTTCGGTGAGCTCGGCCTCAAGGACGCGGTTGAGGACCTGCGCCGGCGGCGCTGTGAAGGATTCCGCGCCGTCCTCGGCTCCGAGGATGGCGGCCAGCCGGGGCAGATGGGAGGGATGCGGTGTCCTCTTCCCGTTGAGGAAGCCGCGGGCGCGTCGGCGGGAGATGCCCAGTTGGTCGTGGACCTGGGACACGAGGTCGGGCAACGTCTGGCCGGTGTCCTCGAGGTGCGTCCGTGTGAAGGCCTTCAGCCGGTCGCTGACCCGGTGGCCGGCCCGGTGCGGCTCCGGGGTTTCTCCCCGGAGGAGGGCTTCGACCGTTGCTCGCGGCAAGGCGGTCCTCCTCGCCAGGGCGGAGGGGTCCAGCGGGTCCGAACTGCCGAGAGACTGTTCCTCGATGCGCCGGTGCAGGCGCTCAAGCGTCTCGTGCAGTTCGGGCTCCACAGGTGCTCCTGGGATCGAGGGTGAGGATGGGGAGTCTGAGTTGTTGATGTCGAACGGTACGTCGCCAACTCGTGTGCCGTAACGCACTCTTTGCGCCGTCCCTCTCCGTTCGGCATGCTGCGGCGCCGGCGGGAGAGGTCCGTCGACGTGGCGTACGGCGGGCACGTGTGCCTTTCAGGAGGTGGCGGTCTTGCGTTCGGCTTCGCTCAGCGGCGGGCCCTGCAGTCGCGGCTTCTTCGGGCCGAAGAGCATCGGGATGAGCATGTCGGGTGAGAAAAGCCGGGCTGCGGGCCTTTCCAGGCTCATCACGTCCAGCAGGGCTTCCAGGGCGCGGGGGTTGGCGGCGCCGGTCTCGACGGCACGGTCCACGAAGCGGGCCAGGAACCGCTCCGCGGCGTTGGGCGGGGTGTCGGTGGCGCCGGGATAGAAGGCGTCCTGTCCCACGGCCAGGTCCCAGGCGGCGCCGACGGGACGGGCTGCGGCTCGCTGCATGCGGCGGGCGGTGCCCGCGGCAGTCAGTGGCGTGGTGCGCGCGAGGTCGCGGACGGCGAGGGCACATTGGGCGGCGACGGTGAGGCCGTGGCCGTAGACCGGGTTGAAACTGGCGACGGCGTCGCCCAGGACGAGGAGTCCTTCGGGCCAGTGCTTGGCCTTTTCGTAGTAGCGGCGGTGGTTGGCGGTGGAGCGGGTGGTGTCGACGCCGCCGAGCGGTTCGGCGTTCTTGAGGAGTTCGCCGATGACGGGGTCGGCGAGACCGAGGGCGAAGTCGAGGAAGGCGTCGGGATCGCTGGTGGGCTCGCCGCCGCGGGTGCCGGAGAGCGTGACGATCCACTGGCCGTCCTCGATGGGCAGGATGATGCCGCCCTGGCCGGGTGCCTTGGCGGGATTGGCCTGGACGTTGATGAGCGGGAAACCGTGGTCGGCGGCGCTGTGGGGGGCGCGGAAGAGGCGGGTTGCGTAGGCGACACCGGCATCGACGGTGCGTTCGGCGACGCGGGCCACTCCCAGGCCGGCGAGCCACTGGGACGTGTGGGAACCGCGGCCGGAGGCGTCGATGACCAGGTCCGCGCCGATCGTCGATATCTCGCCGCCGCTGTCGACGCGGACTCCGGTGACGCGGTGGGCGTTGCCCTGCAGTTCCAGTGCGGTGGTGTTCTGGAGCACGGTGAGGCGCTCGTCGACGAGTACGCGCTCGCGCAGGACGGCGTCCAGAAGGTTGCGGGAGCAGACCAGGTTGCGGTGGTGGGTTGCCTGGAAGCGGCGGAACCAGACCTCGTTGGGGGCCCGGGAGACCATGTCGCCCATGATGTGGACGAGACGCCCGCCGCGGCTGACGACCTCGTCGACCACGCCGGGCAGCAGGTCGTCCAAGGCCTTCACCCCGCCGCTCCATACGAGGTGCGCGTGCCGGGCCTGCGGGACGCCGCGGCGGGATGTGGGGCCGTCCGGCAGGTGGTCGCGCTCGACGATGGTGACCTCGGCGGAACCGGCCAGCGCGGCGGCGGCCAATAAGCCGGTCGCACTGGCTCCGACGATGATGGCGGTCGGGCGGCGTGCTGGGTCAGACATGTCCGGTGTCACTTTCTCTGCAGGCCGCTCGCTGCCAGATGGCCTCGACGGTGCGGGGTCGATGGAGGGCGTGGGCGATCGCGTCGAGGTCGTCGAGGCCGGTGCGGGAGCGGACGGCGGGCGCACCGCTGCCGGGGCGGCGGCCCGGTGAGGGCGGGGCGGTCGAGGCGGCAAGGGCAGCACGGATGGCGACGGCTCCCGCGATGCCGCGGGCGTGTTCCACGCGGTGGCCGGCGCTGCGGGCCTCTTCATAGGCCCGCTGGTGCAGGCCGGTGTCGAGGAAGGGGGTCAGCCGCAGCAGTGCGTCGTGGATGCGCTGTTGGCGTTGCAGGACGCGCAGGTCGAGCGGGGCGAATCTGCCGACGCGGGCACGTGTGGCGGGCGGGGCGACGGGTTGCAGCGCCCGCGCGAGCGGTCGCAGCCGCCGGTAGGTGCGTTGGTCACGGATCCACTTCTGCAGGAACGGGCCGCCCTGGGGGAGGATGAAGCCGATACCTACGAGGCTGGCGTCGAGGATCGCGAAGGGCGGCGCCACCTTGGTGGAGAGCCAGTCCAGGTTCCCTCCGGTCCAGCGCGCGCCGACGGCTGTCAGCTTGGCGACGTCGAAGAGGAGGCCGAAGGCGTAGCCGGCCTGGAGGAAGACCAGTCCGGCTTTGAGCCAGCCGCCGCTCACCTTCGGGATCCACTTCCAGATCATGTACGCGGCGACCAGCGCGGACACCATGTGCGCGCCCAGGTAGAGAAGGATGTGCTCGCGCATCCAGGGCTGCCTGGCGTAGTAGGTGTCCAGGTCGTAGATGCGCTCGGTGGGGGCGTCGCCGAGGAAGAACGTGACCCAGAGCGCGCCGATGATGCCGAGGTAGATCAGCCAGATGCGGCATATCCGGTCGCTGCGCCGTGAGGACGGTTCGTCCCGCCAAGTGATGACCATGGTCAGGCAGGAGGCGCAGAAGGCTGTCAGGAGCGAGTACACCCAGGGTGCGGCGATATTCGGCACCCCGGCCATCGTGTTGATCCGGTGGATGCTGGCCGGTACCGCGGACACGAACACCGCGGAGGCCAGCAGCAGGAACAGGGTGGTCGCCCGGACGTCCGGATCCTTCCAGGCTCGGATGAAGGTGGGCGTTTTGAGGCCCAGTGCCAGAATCAGGAGCACGATCGGCAGGGTGTACGGAATATGGAAGCCGGCCGCGCTCATCGGCGTAACTCAGCCTGGTGAGCCGTGACGTTCGCCGGGGCGGCGTGGCGCTGCCACAGGCGTTCGCGGGCCGGCAGCGCGTGAGCTTGCGCGGAGCCGCGGGACGACGCGGTGGAGGAAGGAGGCGTCACAGGATGCGGCCCCTGCGGTTGAGCAGGGACAGGTTGATGCGTCCCTCGACGGTCGCGGCGTTGACGGGTCCTTCCGCGTAGCGTCCCTTCATCCAGGGGCGCACCTCGCGGCCGAAGAGTAGACCGAAGGTCTCGGCGTCCACTTCGTGTTCGGAGGCGGAGTCTGATCGGGCGGCCACCGTGAGTATGGCTTCGCGGGGCACTTCGTGCTCGTGGAGAATCTGCTCCACGGCTTCGCGGACGGCGTCGGGTGCCTGGGCGGCGCTCAGCGTACGGGTCGCCGCCTGCAGCCCGGGGATGTGATGGCCGCGGTCGTCTTCCTCTTCGTGCCACAGTTCGTGGCCGAGGATCACCAGTTGGGCCTCAGGGGCAGTACAGGCTTCCACGACGATGATGGAGCGGTCCCCTAAGTCAAGGCGTATGCCCGACACCGCGATGTCGGGGGGAAAGGCACGGAACTCGAGCGTGATGCTGCGGCCCTTCCGCACGCTCATGGCCCGGCAGAACTCCTGCATGACGTCTCTGGGTTCGGCCGGCCGCTGCAGTGAGGTCGATGCCTCTTCACCGAGCGCGGCCAGGAGTAACTTCATCGCTTTGGTGCTCATCGCTGGGGATCCTCCTCCTCAGGCGCCACCGACCGCAGGACTCCTTCGAGGATCCGCTCCAGCTGAACGCGCGAGACGGAGCCGTGAGCCCGCAGGTCCGCGCCCTTTACTCCGTACCGGTCCAGCAGGGCCGCCACGGGGTCCTGCTCCGGGTGCTCCAGTCGCTGCAGCGCGGGCAGCAGTACGCGGTTGAGTGCTTCGTCAGCGGGCGCCGTGAAGAACGACTCGCCACCCTCGACGTCGAAGAACTGCACCAGGCGGTGCAGATGCGTGACGTTGGGGATCTTTTTGCCGTCGCAGACCGAGCGCGCCCATACGTCGGAGATCTCCAGTCGGGCGGCGACGGCGGTGGCGAGATCGGACATGCGCTTGCCGCTGCGGGCGAGATAGGCGTCGCTGAGCGCCTTGATGCGTGCGCAGACGCGCTCGTTGACGGTGTCCGCCGGTGGCGCGGCCCCCTTGAGCAGGCTGCGGACGGTGCTCTGGGGCAACGCCGTCCGGGCGGCCAGCGTCTGCGGATCGAGGATGTCCGATCGATTCAAGCCCCGCTCGCCGATCAGGTCGTCCAGGCGCTGAAGCGTCTTATGCAGTGGGGTGTGTTGCTCCAACGATGACTCCCTGGAAAGCCGGTGGCGGCTCGCTTGACGCTACGCGGCAGCGTACGCGCTGCTTCCCAGCGTGTTCAACGATCGTTTATTCGCCACAAGCGATCGTTATCTTCCCGGCGTTCCACCCGGACGGGGGCAGACCCGGCACCCGCTCCCTGCGCGGCGAAAGCACCCGAACCGGACCCGCACTAAACGATCGTTTGCCAGCTTAAAACTATCGTTGACAGCCGGGTTATGCCTGGAGCACTATCGGCGAACAACGGCAGCCCGATGGGGGACACGATCGCTGCCCGTGATGACCCCTGCCTCGTCACGCAACTGTCCGGGAGACTCGCCGATGCATGCTCAGCACAGACCAGCGGTAACGCCGCACTCGCTGCCGCCTGCGCTGGAACCGGCTCCCGCTGGTGGGGTCACGCGGTGCCCGTACCGGTCTGCATCCGTCACCGGTGCGCCCGCTGCACATGCCCTGCGCCCGGGCCGCACTGCCGCCGTTGCCGCATGGCCCCGCGCGGGTCACTTCCTCCCGGGGGCGCCCTGAAGCGAGGCCACCAACTGCCGCTCCGATGCCGAGCGCACATTCTCACCAAGGGAGACGAAGTGACCATGCAGTCGGCAAGAACCCCCGCCGACACCGAAGCAGATCTCCGCCAGCTCCATCAAGTGATCACAGACCTGCTGACCGTCTGCGCTTCCGTTGCCGCCGAGCACGCACCGAACGGGACCTGGACGCCCGCCGCCTCCGGCACGGCCGCATTCACCGAGGCCGCTTCGGTCATCGAAACCCTCTCCCGGAGCCTCAACCAGACCCGCCGCGACCTCCGCAAGATCAGCACCCGCGCCCGCCGGAGCGTCTACCCAAGCCCTCCGCCCTCCATCCCCGCACCCCGCAACGCCGCCACCCGAAGTACCGCCCCGGCGGAAGAAGCGGCTACCACCGATCCGGCAGACGGGGACGCGGAACGCCCATGACGAAGGCGGTCGCTCTGGGCATACCAGGAGACCGTGGTCGCCCGACCCGTTCCCTCAACCCGTCCGTACGGCACGTCGGTCGGTCCGACAGTTCGCCGGTCGCCGCCAGTCAGTCCGCGGGCAGGCCGAACCAGCGCAGGAGTACGGGGCGGGCGTCGTCGGGGGCGTCCTCGGGTCCGCGGGAATAGCGCGCGAGCAGGGCCAGATAGTCGTCATGGAAGGCGGCCAGCTCCCCCTTCGTGAGGTGACTGAGGCTGCGCGAACCGCGCATCCAGCCTTCGGACTCCGCTTGTCCAGCGGTGAACTGCCGGGCGAGTTCGACGTCCTCCTCCATCCTCATCCGGTCCAGCTCGGCCGACATGGCCCGCTCCGCCTCCGTCATCTCACTCTGCGGCGGTCTGCGGATGTCGAGGCCCCGTACCCCGCGCCACCAGCGCTCACGCCCGGTGGAGCGCTCGGGGATGTCTTCGATGAGGCCGCTGCGCTCCAACATGCGCAGGTGATAGCTGAGCGTCCCGGTGTTCTCGCCGAGGGCGGCGGCCAGCGTGGTCGAGGTGGCAGGGCCCGCCGAGCCGAGATGGCGCAGGATGCGCAGGCGCAGGGGATGCGAGAGGGCCTTGAGCACCTCAGGGCTGTCGACGGTGCGCCGCTCTGCGGCTTCGGCTCTCCGCTCCTTCGTCATGGCGGCAGTCTAACCGACCGCAGCCATTTCTCTGCAGACCTTCCTCTGCAGAGAAACCTCTGCAATGCTGTGACGCATGACGCCGAACCGAGTGACCTTGAAGCGCACCGCCCATCGCCTCACATGTGCTGCCGCGGGAGCACTGCTTGCCGGACTGTCCCTGGGCGCCGCACCTGCTCAGGGAGCTGAAGGAACAGCGCCTCTGCCCGAGTTCGACTTCTCCGCCTGCCCGACCGTCGACGAGCTGCCCGCGGATGCGGACCCCGGGACCTGGCGTTGCGAAGTCATGCACGCCACGGGGCATCTACGCATGGGCGCCGTCGACGAGCCGCTCACCGAACCTATGAAGATCGCCTTCGCGGAAGGCCGCGTGGACGGTGAATTCCGCCAGGTCTTCGGGGAGATGGCCGCGGCACCCGTCCGGGTAGGACGCACCCCGCTCACCCTGACTCCGCAGTACGGCGGCTATTCGGACTTCCTGTCCGACGACACCCGGCGCGGCGAATTCGACATCAAGTTCGCCATAGGCGCGGCACGCGTCCTGCCGGCCCTGCCGTCGTCGGGCTGCTCGGTGGGCAGCAATGAGGACGCAGTCCACCTCGTACTCAAGGACACCGCGCCCACCCGGGTGCTGTCCAAGGACCCCCTCATCGTCGCCTTCAGTGCCCAGGACACCGAGTTCGCCGCCCCCGGCACCAGTGGCTGCGGCCGCCTGAACCGCGCAATCGACCGCGTCCTGGACCTGCCGTCCGCGGCGGGGTCGAACGCCTTCGACATGGATGTCACGGTAGCCATCCGGCCCTATGCGTAGGCCGGTTCGGCCG
This sequence comes from Streptomyces sp. YS415, assembly GCF_023544665.1. Lineage (GTDB taxonomy): Bacteria > Actinomycetota > Actinomycetes > Streptomycetales > Streptomycetaceae > Streptomyces. The sequence goes on along the minus strand of NZ_JAMJFL010000006.1, from coordinate 234,064 downwards.
AGCACGGGCAAGTCTTCCTCCCCGAAGCGACCCGCCCGCATGGCAGTCGGGCCCGCTTGAGGTATCGGCGCAGTGACACTCTTACCGGCGGACGCGCAGGAAGAATCATGAGCGCCGTGGCATTGATCCTCTCCGCCAGCAAGCGGAGCACGTGTACGACCCGTCCGGACCGTGGTCCGTTGCCGCCGGCCGGTGGCCGGGGGCGACTTGGGGGCGGTGCCGCAGCGGCCGGCCGGGCGAGAGGGCGTGGCTGAGTGTTCCGCCTTTCCCTGCGTTCCTGGTTGATCCTGGCCGTGCTGGTCGTGGGTCTGCTGGTATTGACGTACTCCGCCACCATGTCCGGCCGGCCCGCATCCGCGGAACGGCCCGCTCCTGCCGAGCCGTTGCGGGACAGCCCGCTCCCCGGCGGCGGCACGGCCCAACTCTCCAACTGCGGGGTGAACGACTGGCCCCGCCCGGCGCCGCTGGGCAAGGGTGAGCGGAGCAAGGATCCCCAGCTGGTGCTCACCAGCTGGGGCGCCTACGATCCGGGCGCGAAGTCGCCGGGCAAACGCCGCTTCACCGTCAATGCGGCCATCCGCACGGGCGATCGGCCACTGGTGCTCGATGCGCCGCTGGCCAAGGGCCGGGTGACGGTCGATCTCTACGGACCGCACGGTGAGGGCAGCCGTGCCTCCGCCCGCGGGCTCACCGCGACGGTCGTGGACGGTGGTTACCCGGGCAAGCCCCTCGACATCCCGGCGTCCGGCAGTTTCCGCGTCGATCCCGGCAAGGAGCTGCTCCTGGAGGTGGAGCTGCCTGCCGCGGCCGTGTGCCCGGGCCACGACCTGTTCAGCATCAACAAGTGCTCACCTGAGCACACCAACGACGTCGCGGACTGCCCGGTACTGACTCTCACCCTCGCCGACGCGGCGATCCGGACGTACCGCGCCGAGGCGGCGGGGGGCGGTACTTCCGGCTCCTTCAGCGACCGGCTCGTCGCGGTCTTCCATGAACCGCTCATCACCGAGGTGTGAGGTCGCCTTCCAGGCATGAGCAGGCCGCACGGGGGCCTGTTCCGGAAGGTCAACTGCGCTGTTAGCGTTGCCTCTTGAGCGAGGGGGAAGTCAACACGTGACATCGGCAGCGTTTTGTATCGGCGGGGATCTGAAAGTGCGGCGGCTGGGGTTCGGGGCCATGCACTTGCCGACGGACCCGGGCCCGGACCGCGAGAACTCTCTCGCCGTCGCCCGGCGAGCCGTCGAACTGGGTGTCACCCTGATCGACACCGCGTACCTGTACGGCGGAGGAGCCAATGAGGAACTGCTGGTCGAGGCACTGCACCCCTACCCGGACGGGCTGCTGATCACCACCAAGGTGGGCGTTGCCCGGTCGGGCCCCTCGGGCGACTGGAAGCTCGACGGGCGGCCGGCCGTGCTGCGGGAGCAGGTCGAGCAGGCGCTCCGCCGACTGCGTATGGAGCGGATCGAACTGCTGCAACTGCACCGCATCGACCCCGACACGCCGCTCGCCGACCAGGTGGGCACGCTGCGGGACTTGCAGGCCGAGGGCAAGATCGGCCGGATCGGGCTCTCCGAGGTCACCGTCGACCAACTCGACCAGGCACGCGCAATCGTCGACATCGCGAGCGTGCAGAACCGGTACAACCTGCTCGACCGCGAGCACGAGGCCGTGCTCGCGGCCTGCGAAGGGGCAGGCATCGCCTTCCTGCCGTGGCGCCCCGTGGCGTGGGGCGATTCGGGGGCGCAGGCGGAGGTCGCCGCCGTGGCCGCCGAACTCGACGCCACCCCCACCCAGGTCGCGCTCGCCTGGCTTCTCGGCCACTCCCCCGTGATCCTCCCGATCCCGGGCACCGCCCGGATCGCTCACTTGGAGGAGAACCTCGCTGCGGAGCGTATCGAGATGACGCCGGTGCACCGTGAGCGCCTCGACCGTCTGGCCGAAGTGGCATAGGGCGCCTGCGCGCCGGCCACCTCCACGTCAGCCGAGCTGCCGGGGCGCCTCCCCCGCGGCACGGCAGCGGTCGTCGGACCTCAGCCATGCCTCCGCGTCCCGCCGTATCTGCGCCGCGTCGAAGGTCTCGTACTCCCAGAGCACCGACCGGGTCGTGCCTCGCTCCCGGTACTCGTCCATGATCGCGACATGGTCCGGCAGGCGTACGAACTCCGCCATGGCCCGCCGCTCCGTCCACACCGAGATCGATCCGCAGCGGCGGGTCAGGGGCGCGACCCACAGCCACATGCCGACGGCTCCGCCGAGATGCGGCCAGTGCCGCCGCAGCGCCAAGCCGCGACGCACGATTCCGGGCAAGTCCCAGTATGCGTCGCTGGTGAAGTCGGTAACGCTGACGATCAGCGGGCCGCTCGGGCGACCGGGCATGCCGCTGTCGGCGTCGTGCGCCGCTGAGCGGTTACCGAGCCGGTCTCCGGCTGGGCCCTGGCACCAGCGGCTGGTCAGCATGGCGTCGGCGTCCACGACGGGTCGCGGCCGAGCAGGGCGAGCAACCGGTCGCCCTGCGGGGCGTCGTCGGGGACGGTGATCCGCGGGCGGAACGCGGCACCGGGCCCGCGGCCCTCGTCCGGGACCAGGGCGGCGATGCGCAGGGCGGCGGTGGTGAGTTCGGCGGAGGGCGCCCACGGCGCGTCGATCGTCACCGCGACATCCCAGGCATGGGCCACGTAGTCGAGCAGGTGGAAGCCGATCGCTGTCCAGCCCGGAACGGTGAAGCCCTCGCCGACCTCCGGCAGCGCGAACCTCCGCTCCAGTACGTCGTCTTCGGCGAACGCTGCGGTGACCTGGTCCACCGAGGCCTCGTACGCGCCGGCCGGGTCATCGCCGAGGTCGCCGTCGCGCCACACGGCCCACGTCTCGCCCGCGCCGCGGGCAGCGGCGGCGAACCCCTCGTTCTGACTGACCAGATGACGAACCAGGCCGTACAGGGTCCAGTCCGCGCACGGCGTCGCCCACCGCAAGTGATCGGCCTTCACCTGGGAGATCACCTCCCCGGTCAGCAACAGCGCCTGGCGGTCCAGTCGTCGTATGTCCATGACAGGAGCGTAAATTTCGCAGTGGCTCAGCTCCAGAGCCAATATGCTGCCAAGTGATTGGGCCACTGGCCGGGTGAGAAGCACACACAGGTGAGCCCGGAACGGAAAGAGCCGCGATGGACGTGCACGTCACGCTGGCCGGACAACGCGACCTGTCCGGGCAGATCTACCGCCAGGTGCGCACCGCGATCCATGACGGACTGCTCAGGCCCGGCGATCCGCTGCCCCCGACAAGGGAGTTGGCCCGGCGCCTCGCGGTGGCCCGCAATACCGTCGGCGTCGCCTACGAACGGCTCGTCGCCGAGGGATACGCGGACAGCAAAGTCGGCTCCGGGACCTTTGTGCGTACGACCGGACTGCCCACGCAGGGGGCCGCGACCGCCACCGACACCGGCGCCTCGGGACTGCGCCCCCGCGCCCTGTGGGCGGGCCTGTCCCCCTGGGCCGACCCGGAATTCACGGGACCGACCAACGCGGCCCACGACTTCCGGGTCGGACTGCCGGATGCCCGGCTCTTCCCTTACGACTCCTGGCGCCCCCTGATCGCCCGGGAACTGCGCCTGTCGGGGGCCGGGGCGGTCGGGTACGGCGATCCGGCCGGCCACGCCGGGCTGCGGGCCGCACTCGCCCGGCACATCGGCCTCTCCCGCGGCGTGCGCACCGGCCCGGACGACGTACTGATCACCAACGGCACCCAGCAAGCCCTGGACCTCATCGGACGGGTGCTGCTCGAACCGGGCGACCGGGTGGCCGTGGAAGAGCCCGGCTACCCACCGGCCCGGCTGCCCTTCCTGGCACAGGGCGCCGAGGTCACAGGCGTACCGGTGGACGCCGAGGGCCTCCTGGTCGACGCCATCCCGCCGGACACGCGCGCCGTGTACGTCACCCCCGCCCACCAGTTCCCGCTCGGCATGCCGATGTCCCTGCGGCGCAGAACCGCGCTGCTGCGGTGGGCGCGGCAGCACGGTGCGGCAGTGATCGAGGACGACTACGACAGCGAATTCCGGTTCGGCGGGCGGCCGGTCGAGACGCTGCACAGCCTGGACCGGGACGGCCACGTCATCTATGTGGGCTCCTTCTCCAAGGTGATGATGCCCTCCCTGCGCGTCGGCTTCCTGGTGGCCCCGGCCCCGCTGCGCACAGCACTGCGCACCGCCAAGTACACCGCCGACTGGCACACATCGGTCCCCGTCCAGGCAGCGCTCGCCCGCTTCGTCGACGACGGGCAGCTCGCCCGGCACATCCGCCGGATGCAGCACACGTACGCAACCCGGCACCAAGCCGTCACCCGCGCGCTGACCGACCACTTCGCGGACCTGACCGAGCTGGTGCCGTCCACCGCGGGCATGCACGTCACCGCCTTCGCCCGAGGCCCCCTCGCCGAGCCCGGCGCCTTGGCGGACCGGGCCAGGCGGGCCCGGTCGTCCGGCGTGGCGGTCCACACCCTGGCGGAGGTCGCGGCGAACCGCTCCACACGCCCGGGCCTCGTCTTCGGCTACGGCTCGATCAGCGCCGCGGACATCGAGACGGGACTGCACCTCGTCTTCGTCCCGACGTAGGGACCATTCGAGGTGCGGCCGCTGACGAATTCGTTCGCTGTCCGCGGTGATCCTCTCTAGCCTGCGTGGGGTGATGAGAGCCGAAGACGTGCTGTCCGTCCTGGCTCTGCTGCGACGGGCAGAGGCAGATGTCTGGATCGGCGGAGGATGGGGGATCGATGCCTTGGTCGGCGAACAGACGCGGGGCCACCGCGACTTGGACCTGATGCACCGGCAGGACCAGGAAGCCGCTGTGGTGGCAGCTCTCCGGGAGGCGGGCTTCGTGGAGAGCCTGAACTGCAGACCCATTCGCTTCGTCGTCGCGGCTGCGGATGGCCGGGAGATCGACCTGCATCCTCTCGTCTTCTGTGCCGACGGCTCGGCGGTACAGGCGTCACCCGAACCGGAGCGCCCTTTCCTCTACCCCGCCTCGTGCTTCGTGACAGGCACCATTGAGGGGACGAGCGTCCCGTGTCTGTCCGCCGAGCAGCAGGTCTACTTTCATCAGGGATACGAGCCCACGGACCGCGATCGGCAGGACATGGCGCACCTCCGCCGGGTCTTCGGGATCGCCACCCACTTCTGAGCTCCGAGCCACCCCGCCCAGAACGGCTCATCCGTCACAGCACGCTGCCGGCCGGGTCCCCGCCGGGATCGTCGGCCAGAGCGACGGCGGCCCTGATGCGCTTGCCGACCGGCTCGCGTCGCATCTCGAAGCTGCGGCACACGCCGATCACGATCTCCAGGCCATGCTGTCCGACCCGGCCCGGATCAGGACTCTGGGCCACCGGAAGTGTCGGATCGGTGTCCCACACGCTGACTTCCACGGCGCCATCGCTGATCTCCATGTCCAGCAGGCAGGGGCCCGGCGCGTACTTCTGTGCGTTGGTCACCAGTTCGCTGACCACCAGCTGCACCATGCCCATCGCACGGCTCGACACCGGGATTCCGTGCTTGGCCTGTACCTCGGTCAAGAAGACGCGGGCAGCATCGCGGGCCTCGGCCACCGGTTCATGGCCGGCGAAGGTCACTGTCGAGAGGATCGGGCGGCTGGCCACTGGCAGATCTTCGTTTCCGGGCATCACAGGGCCACACCGTCACCCTCGTCCTGAGCAATACGGCTAAGGAACCTCGCCTACCCCCGAAACCACATCCCACACCTCACCAATCCACAGGCCGAAAACCGAGAGGTGAACGCCCCACGCAGCCCGTCAAGCGGTCGGAAAGCCAGGCCGCATCTTCCGGTCGCCGTCCGTGTACAACGAGATCCACCAGCGGAAAACGGCTGCTGGCAGTGCTTATTCAAGCACCTGATCTGGAGTACGTATGGACCCTTATTTGGTCAAACTGGGGTCTTCTACTCCTCACAGGCAACGCTTCGCCGTCCTCGCCGCCGCGTGGGCCGCCACGCTGCTGGTGTGGCTGGCATGGACGATCTCTCGAAGGTCCGCGATTGCGCCGGCCAGGGCGTCAAGGTGGAGGCGAAATCCGGAGCCGACCACGACTACATCGCCCGTGTCAAAGTCACCGGGCCCGTCGACGAGGCGCTGAAGGACTGCCGCTACTGGTACGGCCAGGACGGCGCGCGCTACCGCCAGCAGTTGGACTGCTCGACGATCATCCGTCTGGGTCCGCCTCTCGTGTACGACGACGCATAGCAGACGGACGCCCCTGCTCTGCAGCAGGGGCGTCCGTGAGCGCGATCCTTTCAGGTGTGGGCGGCTACCGGATCAGCTGGTCATGCCTTTCATCTTCCAGACGGTCATGGACTTGACCGTGCTGCCGTCGCCGAAGAGGCGCAGGCCGAGGGCGTCCTGGCGGAAGGGGTAGGCGCGGGTGGTGATGGACTTGTGGGAGTTGGCGTAGGCCTCGATCACCGAGCGGTCCACGAAGACGTCCAGGGTCAGGGTGCCGTTGGCGAGCGTCAGCGGTCCCTTGTGGATGCCCATGTTGGGCTCGGCGCTGGAGTTGGTGCCGGACCTGGTCCGGTCGACTCCCAGTTGGGCAGCTGCTGCGTCGTAGAAGAGGCGGGTGCGCTCCTCGTCTCCTGGGCTGCGCAGTACGTCGAGGCCGAAGGTGCCGGCGCTGCCGCGTTCGAGGGTCAGCTTGACGTGGAGCATGTCGCCCTTGACGTTCGCCAGGCGCTCGTTCGCGGCGGCGACGGACGTGGGGGCGGTGATGTTGACCAGGGGTTCGCCGTCGTGGAGGCGTGAGACCTCTTCGACGGGACGGAACCCGAGGTCACCGTCGGGCCGCATGGACAGTTCGATGGGCAGACCGGCGTTGTGGGCCCAGCCGGCGTCGTAGTGGGCGCGCTCGGTACGGCGGTCCTGCGCGATGCTGAAGACCAGCGAGCGTTCCTTGTCGTCGACCATCCCGCTGGGACCGGTGAAGTGGTCGCCGTAGTCCATCAGCTTCGGCTCCGTGGTGTCCGGCGTCCAGCGGCGGGCCTGCGCGTCCCAGGTGCCGACCCAGTAGTAGACGTACTTGCTGCTGTACTCGCCCGGCCCGGCCGGGAAGGCGGGGTTGATGAGCAGGGCACGGCGTTCGCGGCCCTGGGCGTCCTTGCCGATGGGCAGGAAGGTGGGCAGTTCCCAGACCTGGCCGGTCTTGGGGTGGGCCGCCACGTCACCGGTCATGAGCGGTCCGACGTACGTCCAGTCGGTGAGGTTCTTGGAGGTGTACAGCAGGGCCGTGCCGCCGATGTCCTTGCCGTCGGTGCTCTGCACGCCGGAGCCCATCAGCTGGAACCAGGTGTCGCCCTCCTGCCACACGAACGGGTCGCGGAAGTCCCCGAAGCGGACCTTGCGCCCGGCGCCGACATTGAGGTCGGCGGTCTGGCTGGTGACGAGGGTGGGGTGCATCTTCCACTCGACGAGGTCACTGTCGTCGGGGTCGACGGGGCGGGCGAGGCCGGTCGCCTGGTTGGGGCGCTGGGCGTCGTTGCCGGCGGTGAACAGCAGGACGGGTACGCCGTTCTCGTCGTAGGCCGCATCGCCCGACCAGACTCCGTCCGGGGCCACGCTGTCCTCGGTCGGGGCCAGTGCCACGGGCAGGTCGCGCCAGTTGACGAGGTCCTCGCTCACCGCGTGTCCCCAGGCGATGTTGTGCCAGTAGGGGCCGTGGGAGTTGTGCTGGTAGAAGAGGTGGTACTTGCCCTTGTACTGGATCGGGGCGTTGGGCTCGTTCATCCAGTGGTTCGGGGCGGTGAAGTGGTAGCCCGGACGGTAGCGGTCGCCGTCGTAGCGCGAGCGGTCCATCGCCATGCGGGCCGTGGGCGTGACGCCTCCGGCGAAGGTCTGTACGTCCTTGGTGTGTCCGGCGGCCACCGATGCGGGGGTGAGCGCTCCGGTGTGGATCTTCACCTCGTCGATCAGTCCGTTGAACATGTTGACGGCGAACGTGCCGTTGATGATGGCGGGTTGGTTGTGCCGGCCGATGATCAGGGGTACGTCGGCCTTGGCCAGCCGTGCGCCGGAGGGGATGGCGGTCTGGGCGACCTGCTCGCCGTTGAGGAAGAGCCGGATCGCTCCGTCGCCCGGCGCGAACACGGCCGACAGGTGCGCCCACTTGCCCGCCGCCAGCGCGGCCGACTTGGGAACGGTCACCTCGTACCACGCATCGCCGGTGCCGACGCCGAACTGCCACCGGCCGTGTCGGCCGACGCCGAGGGAGAAGCCTCGCTTGGCCCCCTTGTCCTGCTGGTTGACCACCGCCGAGGGCTTGCCGTCGTCACCCCACTCGAACGCGCGCGGCGCGACCCACGCCTCGACGCTCAGGCCGTCCGTGGGCAGTTCCGTCTGCGCCGCGGCGCGGGTGACCCAGGTGGAGTAGCCGTCGAAGAGCAGCGCGCCGGACAGTACGCCGTCGTCCTCGCGCTTGGGCCGCCACAGCGGATCGCTGTCCGGCTTGTACTGGGCGTCGTTGAAGACGTAGCTGATGGGGTCGGCGGCCTCGCTGATCCTCTCCCTGGTCGTGGTGCCCTTGCCTTCGGAGAAGTCCCAGTGGGCGGCGAGGCCCGTCGAGCCGTCGGGCGCCTTGTCGATCCCGACGCGGACGTCGTCGAGGCTGATGTGGCCCCAGCCGCCGGTGGCCTTGTCGACGACAGTGACGCGCAGCTGCTCACCGAGGTGCGCGCGTGCGTCCCAGGTGACGCGGCGGTAGGTCTCGTCGTCGGTGCCGGTGGCCTTCTTCAGCACCGTCCCGTCGAGCGTGGTGAGCGCAACGTAGAGGTCGTTCTCGTTACGGCCGCCGGAGACCAGGGCGCTGACCATGCCGGTGCCGGTCAGGGTGAACGGCTCCGAAGTGGCCGTGCCGGTGGCGCCGTCGCCGCCCGCGGCGAAGCCCCACAGGTGGTAGGTGCCCTGCTGGTTGAAGCAACAGCCCCAGCCCCAGCCGGTCTTGTCGGTGACCGCGCCGGTGAAGGCCGCCCCCGTGGTCGTCCAGCCGCTCATGTTGCCGGTCTCGAAGCCGGGGTTCGACAGCGTGCTCTCTCGCGGCGCGGGGTCGGTTCCGACGCGGACGTCGTCGAGGTTGATGTGGCCCCAGCCGCCGGTGGCTTTGTCGACGACGGTGATGCGCAGCTGCTTGCCGAGGTGTTCGCGTGCGTCCCAGGTGACGCGGCGGTAGGTCTCGTCGTCGGTGCCGGTGGCCTTCTTCAGCACGGTCCCGTCGAGCGTGGTGAGCGCGACGTAGAGGTCGCTTTCGTTGCGGCCGCCGGAGACCAGGGCGCTGACCATGCCGGTGCCGGTCAGAGTGAAGGCCTCGGACGTCACCGTTCCGGTGGCGGCGTCACCGCCCGCGGCGAACCCCCACAGGTGGTAGCTGCCCTGCTGGTTGAAGCAACAGCCCCAGCCCCAGCCCGGCTTGTCGGTGACCGCGCCGGTGAACGCCGTCCCGGTCGTTGTCCAGCCGCTCAGGTTGCCGCTCTCGAAATCGGGGTTCGACAGGGCGGTCCCGCTCGCTCCGGCGGGTGATGCCATCAGGGGCGAGGCCAGGCCGAGACACATCGCGAAGGCCAGGAGCAGCCTCAGGATCAGGGGTGAGGGCCTTGTCGTGGTTCTCGCCGTTGAGCGTGGGCGCATGGGTACCTCCGGTTGTGGGGTGTGGTGCGGGACTGGGGAGAGCGGCCGCCGTGAGCGGCGGTCGCGGTCAGGTGAGGGGCAGCAGCCGGCCGGCGCCGCGTCCGGTGCGCTCGGCGGGTTCGCCCCAGGGAGGGTGCGGGTCAGGGCGGCGGCGCGAGTGGGGCGTGGTGCAGTCCTCGGTGACGTCCTCGAGGGCCTGCTGCGGCCGCGAACTGACTGCGGGGGGTGTCCGGTTTCCCGGGCCCGGCCGGCCGGTCGCGGTACTGCTGTGACCGACGGCCAGGAAGGGAAGGGGAGTTGACGGCCGGAGCGGCCGGGGAGCTACTGCCGGCGGACCGGCACGTTGACGTCGTCCACGTTGATGTGGCCCCAGCCGCCCGTCGCCCGGTCGACGACCTCGACGTAGATCCGCTCACCGAGGTGGTCGGCGAGGTCGAAGACGACGCGGCGGTACTGCTCGCCGCCGCGGCCGGTCGCCTTGGCCAGGATCTTGCCGTCGTCGGCGCGGACCACGGCGGCGTAGAGCCGGTCGGGGTCGTTGCCGCCGGAGACGAGCAGGTCGACCACGCCGTCCCCGCCGAGGACGACGGTGGCGGATCGCAGCACCCCGGTGGCGTCGTCGCCGCCCGCGTCCGGGTTGAAGCCCCACAGGTGGTGGCCGGCGTCGTCGTCCCCGGTGTCGGCCTGGTAGAAGGAGCCGCCCCAGCCCCAGTCGGTGCGCGTGGTGACGTTGGCGTCGCTGAAGGTGGTGCCCTCGACGACGGTCCATCCGGTGAGGTCGCCGGTGGCGAAGTCGTGGTTGGGCAGGGCGTCGACGTCCGTGGGGCGGGGCGGATCGTAGGCGGCGGGCGCGACGGAGGTGTCGTAGGCGCCGTTCATCCGCCAGACGTCCAGCTCCACCACGCTCGGGGAGCCTCCTTCCCCGGTCAGGCGCAGGCCGGTGGCGTCCTGCCTGGTGGGGTAGACACGGCTGGTGATGCTGTTGGCTCCGTTGACGTACGCCTCCAGCATCGAACGGTCGAGCAGGACTCGCAGGTGCAGGCGGCCGTCGTCCAGTTCGACCGTGCCGCCGTGCACGCCCTTGCGTACGTCCGGATCGAGGCTGGAGCGTCCGCGGTCGATGAAGAAGCGCTGCTTGGCCGTGTCGTAGGAGAGCAGGGTTTCCTCGGTGCCGTCGGGGCAGGCCCGCACCGCGAGGCTGATCGTCCGCGCGCCGCGCGGTTCGATGACGGCGTGGATGTCGAGGAGGTCGCCGCGGACCCCGGCGAGTCGCCGGTTCGCCTCCTTGAGGGAGGCCTGGCGGATGCGGGCGAGCAGCTTGCCGCGCAGTGCGGCGGCCTCGGCGATGGGTTCGACGCCGAGGCGGCCGTCGCGGCGCAGCGTCAGGCTGACGGGCATTCCGGCGTTGTGGGCCCAGCCGGACTGGGCGTGCTGCTGCTCGCTGCGCCGGTCCTGGGTGATGCTGAAGACGACGGAGCGGCCGTCGGGGGTGACGAAGCCGGACGGGCCGGTGAAGTGCTCGCCGAAGTCGAACTCACGGGGCTCGTCGTGGTCGGGCAGGAAACGGCAGGCACGCTTGTCGAAGGTGCCGATCCAGTAGTAGGTGTGCTTGACGGCGTTCGGGTTGAACCCCTCCCACCAGGGACAGATCAGCAGGATGTGCTTGCCGGTGCGCCTGCCGCCGGAGCCGGGCAGCGGAAGCAGGACGGGCAGCTCCCACACCTCGCCGGGCTCGGGCCGGGTCGCGAGGTCGTTGGAGTGCAGGGGACCGCGGTAGGTCCAGGGGCCCTCGGGCCGGCGGGCGGTGTAGACGAGGGCGGTGCCCCCGTGCTTGCGGGCCACCCGCGTGCCGTCGTAGTCGACGATGCCGCTGCCGACGAGCTGGTACCAGACGCCGTCCTCCTCCCAGACGAACGGGTCGCGGAAGTTCTCCGCCCAGGCGGTGCCGGGCTCGGCGGGCAGACCCGCCGGTGCCTCGGTGACCGGCTCGGACTTCATGGTCCAGGTGGGCAGGTCGGTGTCCTTGTCGGCCGGGTACGTCGACACGGCGAGCCCGGTCCGCTGGCGGTAGGGCAGCCGGTCGTCGCCGCCGGTGAAGAAGAGGACCGGCCCGCGGTCGCCGTCGACGAACGCCGAGCCCGACCAGCAGCCGTCCGGCCCGACCGAGCCGGCGGCGGGAGCGAGGGCGGGCGGAAGGTCCCGCCAGTGCACCATGTCGGTGCTGACCGCGTGCCCCCAGTGGATCTGGCCCCAGAACGGGCCGAGCGGGTTGTGCTGGTAGAAGATGTGGTATTTGCCCTTGAAGTAGACGGGCGCGTGGGGCTCGTTCATCCAGTGCCAGGGCGGCAGCAGGTGGAACTGGGGGCGGTGCCGGTCCCCGTCGAAGCGGCTGCGGTGCGGGGTGAGGTCCGGCCGGGGTATGCGTCGGCCGGGGAGGGCGGCGACCTGATCGGTGTGCTCCTGGCGCGCGGTCGGTTCGTCCAGGGTGCCCGGGCGGATGACGAGGCTGTCCATCAGCCCCATGTACATGTTGGCGTGGAACTCGCCGTTGAGCAGCGTGGCGCGGTTGTGCCGGCCGATCAGCAGCGGCTCGTCCGGGGCGAGGACGGGGGCGGTGTCCGGGGTGGCGGCGGTGCCGATCGGCCGGCCGTCGCGGTACAGGCGCAGCTGCTGGGCGGCGGGGTCGTAGGTGGCTGCCACATGTGTCCACCGGTCCTTGGCCGCGGGCTCGTCGGGGGCGCCCTTGACCTCGATCAGGCCGTCCCCGAAGCCGAGCTGGAAGACGATCTGCCCGAAGCGGCGCAGGCCGAGCAGGAAGCCGCGTCCGGTGTCGGGGTTGTGCTGGTTGACCAGTGCCTGGGGTTTGCCGTCGATGCCGTGCTCGTAGGCGTACGGCGCGATCCACACGTCGAGGGTGAGGCCGGCGGAGGGGTCGAGGTCGCCGGGGCCGTCGGCGGTGACGAGGGTCGAGTAGCCGTCGAAGTACAGGGCCCGGCCGCGTACCCCGCGGCGGCGGACGGGGTCGCTGTCGGGCTTGTAGCGGGCGTCGTTGAAGACGTAGCCGACGGGGTCGGTGGCGCCGGAGACGGCCTCGAGTGTGAGCGCTCCGGTTCGCTCGTCGAAGTCCCAGCGCGCGCTGGGAGCGGCGGGCCGGGCCCGGCTGGGCGCGGCGGCGGCGGGAGCGGAAGCGAACGAGAACGGGACGATCGCACCGCCCACGGCGGCGGACACGACGCTGAGGGCCGTTCTTCTCCTCATGGCTGACTCCTGGAACAGTGCGGCAGGGCATCGCCATGCCAAATCGGTTTAACTGCGTGGCTCGGCATCGTTCGCCCGCTCTCGCCGCTAAAGCAAGAGCTAATGCACGGCGATTTACCTGGCCGTCACAGAGAGCCGGACGAAAGGTGCAAAACTGCACCGTTGCCGGTTCGAGATGTCCGGGGTGTTGACATCGAGCCATCAGCGATTCAATCTCGTCACAGCCTTGCTAATACGATTTAACGAAGCGGGAGCCGCTGATGTCTGAACGCCGCGTGACCATGGCCGACGTTGCCCGCATGGCGGGCGTCTCGCCGACCACCGCGTCGTTCGCGCTGTCCGGCCGCACCGACATGCGCATCTCGGAGGCCTCCCGGGCCCGCGTGCTGCAGGTCGCAAAGGAACTGGGCTACCGCCCCAACGTCACGGCACGCAGCCTGCGCACGAAGTCGACTCAGACCATCGGGTTCGTGTCCGACATGATCACCACCACCCCGTTCGCGGGCGACGTGATCCGCGGCGCCCTCGAGGCCGCCCGTGAACGCGACCACCTGCTGTTCATCACGGAGGCAGGCGGCGACCGCGCCGCCGAGTCGTCACTGGTGCACGCGCTGCTCGACCGCCAGGTCGACGCGGTCATCTACGCGACCATGTTCACCCGCTACATCACCCCGCCCAAGGAGCTCCACGGGCAGCGGATGGTGCTGCTGAACTGCCTGGCGCCCGGCTTCGACGCGCCCTCGGTGGTGCCCGACGAACTGCAGGCCGGCCGGGACGCGGCGCGCGCCCTGCTGGCGGCCGGTCACACCCACGGCATCTGGGCGATCGGCGGCCACCTGGCCGTGCCCGCCACCCCCGAGGGAAACATCGCCGGCAACGAGCGCATGCGCGGGCTTGAAGAGGTTCTGCGTGCGGGCGGGGCCCGCCTGGACGGCGTCATCGAGTGCGACTGGAACACCCCGGACGGCTACCGCGAGGTCAGCGCGCTGCTGAGGGCGGGCCACCGCCCGCGAGCGCTGGTCTGCCTGACCGATCGGGTGTCCTTCGGGGCCTACCAGGCGCTGGGCGAGGCGGGACTGTCCGTGCCCGGTGACGTGTCGGTGGTCTCCTTCGACGACCAGGACATCGCGTCCGCCCTGCGCCCGGCGCTCACCACCGTGAAGCTGCCGCACTACCAGCTCGGCCGCCTGGCCGTGGAGCTGATCTTGCGTCAGGGGCCGCTGGAGGCAGCCGTCCACCGGGTGGCCATGCCGCTGCAGGAACGTGATTCCATCGGCGCCCCCGCCATGGACTGACGAAAGCCCCCCAAAAAAAGGTCGTCCTGCCGCCGGGCGAAAACCCGGGCGGCAGGACGGTCACCGAAAGACAGCGACCGACGCAACCGGTCGCACCGGCGGGTCCGGCAAGACCCGCCTCAGTGAGATGGAGGAAACCCCGTGGTGTGGAAAACAAGGCGCCTCGCTGGTGCGAGTGTAGCCGCAGTGGCGGCGACCGCGCTGGTCGCCGGATGCGCCTCCGGAGACGGCGGTGCCTCGTCCGGAGCCAGCGGCGACACCCTGACCCTGTGGACGCACAACGCCGGCAACTCGGCCGAACTCGACGTCGTCAAGAAGATCATCAAGGATTTCAACGCCTCCCAGACCACGTACAAGGTCAAGCTCCAGGCGTTCCCGCAGAACGACTACAACAGCTCCGTCGTCGCCGCGGCCTCGGCCCGCAAGCTGCCCTGCCTGCTCGATGTCGACGGCCCCAACGTCGCGAACTGGGCCTGGGGCGGCTACCTCTCCCCCATCGACGTCTCGGGCAGCGAGGTGCCCCTCGACGACCAGCTCGCCAGCACGGTGGGCCGCTATCAGGACAAGCTCTACGCCTTCGGCTTCTACGACGTCGCCCTGACCCACTTCGCCCGCAAGTCGGTGCTCAACGAGCACGGCATCCGCATCCCGACCATGGACAAGCCCTGGACCAAGGCCGAGTTCGACGCCGCCCTGGCCAAGCTCAAGAAGAGCGGAGAGTTCGACTACCCGCTGGAGATGGGCACCGGCGGCAGTGGTGAGTGGTGGTCCTACGCCTACTCCCCGCAGCTGCAGAGCTTCGGCGGCGACCTGATCGACCGCGACGGATACAAGGCCGCCTCCGGCACCCTCGACGGCCCCGAGTCCGTCGAGTGGGCCACCTGGTTCCACTCGCTGGTGGCCAAGGGCTATATCGCCAAGAAGTCCGGCGCAGACCCCAACAAGGACTTCCTGGCCGGCAAGAGCGCCATCCAGTGGGACGGCAGCTGGAACGCGGCCAAGAACGCCGACAAGCTCGGCGACGACCTGGCGATCATCCCGCCGGTCGACTTCGGCAACGGCCCCAAGATCGGTGGCGCGTCCTGGCAGTGGGCGATGAGCTCCAGCTGCTCCAACAAGGACGGCGCCCAGGCGTGGCTGAAGTTCTCCCGCCAGACGAAGTACTTCGTCGACTACGCCGAGGCCACCGGAACTCTCCCGGCCACCGAGGCCGCGGCCCAGCAGATCGACGGCTACGAGCCGGGCGGGCAGTTCAACGACCTCGTGGAGTTCGCCCGCGAGTACGCGGAGGTGCGCCCGGTGACCCCGGCCTACCCCTACATCTCCACCGAGTTCGAGAAGGCGGCCAAGGACATCCTGGCCGGCGCCGACCCCAAGGAAGCGCTCGGCCAGGCCGCGAAGGACATCGACAACAACCTCAAGACGAACAACTACTACGCCGGCTGACCCACCCGGTCCGGTTCGGGCCCTGATCGCGCTCACCCGCGTGCCCGAACCGGACCGGCCCTCCTGGAGCTACCGTGACCACCAAGACCGCAGCCCTCGGCCGGCTGCGTCCGGTACGAAGAGCACGACCGACCCGCACCCGCCGCCGTGAGCGCCTCACCGCCGTCGGCATGGCCACACCGGCCATCGTGCTGCTGATCGTCTTCCTCGTCGTACCGGTCGTCCTCGCCTTCGCCCTGGCATTCACCGACGCCCGACTCATCTCCCCCACCCCGGCCCGCTTCGTGGGCCTGCGCAACTTCCGGCTGCTCTTCGAGGACCCGGTCTTCTACAAGTCCCTGCGCAACACGGCCTACTTCGCCGCCGTCGTCGTCCCGCTGCAAGCAGGCCTCGCCCTCGCACTGGCGCTGCTGGTCAACGCGAAAGTACGCGGCGTCAACTTCTTCCGGACCGTCTACTTCCTGCCCGTCGTGACCTCGATGGTCGTGGTCTCCCTGCTGTGGACCTTCCTCTACCGCGAGGACGGCCTCGTCAACCACGTGATCTCGACCCTGACCTTCGGGCACCTCGACGGCCCGGACTGGCTGGGCGACCCGGACACCGCCATGCCCGCCATCATCTTGATGTCGGTGTGGCAGGGCGTCGGCTTCCACATGATCATCTGGCTGGCCGGCCTGCAGACCATCCCCGCCGAACTGTACGAAGCAGCCGACCTGGACGGAGCCACCCGCTGGCACCGCTTCCGCCACGTCACCTGGCCCGGACTGCGCGCCACCCGCACCTTCGTGCTCGTCACCATCACCATCGCGGCGTTCAGCCTGTTCACCCAGATCAGGGTGATGACCCAAGGCGGGCCCTTGGACTCCACCACGACGGTCGTCTACCAGGCGGTGCACTCCGGCTACGACCAGCAGCAGACCGCGTACGCGGCGGCCATCTCCCTGGTCTTCTTCGTGCTCGTCCTGAGCGTGTCCCTCGCCCAGCGCTTCCTGACCCGGGAGAAGGACTGACATGACCTCCTTCCTCAAGCACCTCGGCGGTCACGCCGGCCGCGTCGTCCTCGCCCTGGTCTTCGCGCTGCCCCTCCTGTTCATGCTGGTCTCCTCGTTCAAGACGGACGACCAGATCTTCGACGACCTCGGCTCCCTGCGCGCCTTCCTCCCGGCCGGCGCCCTGTCCCTGGACAACTACACCGGCGTCTTCGACCGCGTGCCCGCAGCACAGTTCCTGCTGAACTCGGTGATCATCTCCTCGGTCACCGTGATCCTGGGCGTCATCATCAACAGCATGGCCGCCTTCGCGCTGTCACGCATGGTCTGGCCGGGCCGCAAGGTCGTCATGACCGCGGTCATCGCCACCCTCATCGTGCCGTTCGAGACCTTCGCCCTGCCGCTGGTGTGGTGGGTCAACCAGCTGCCGCTGCTCCGCGTCAACGGCTTCGACCTGGAGTGGACCACCGGCTGGATGGACACCTACCAGGTGCAGATCGTCCCGTTCGTGGCCAACGCCTTCTCGATCTTCTTCTTCCACCAGTACTTCCAGAGCATCCCCAAGGAGATCGACGAGGCCGCCGTCATGGACGGCGCCGGCTGGTTCACGATCTACCGGCGGATCATCATGCCGCTGTCCGGACCGGCCGTGGCCACCGTCGCCATCCTCACCTTCCTGCCCGCCTGGAACTCCTACCTGTGGCCGCTCATGGTCATCCAGAGCGAGAACCTGCGACCGGTGATGGTCGGCATCTCCTACTTCTTCCAACTCAATGTCGGCTGGGGCCAGATCATGGCCTACTCCTCCATGATCACCGTGCCGATCCTGGCCCTGTTCGTGGCCTTCCAGCGCTCCTTCGTCAACAGCATCGCCTCCACCGGCGTCAAGGGCTGACAGCGCCTTTTCGACACCCCCCTTGGAAAGGACCTCCGCGTGTCCGTCCTGCCCGCAGACCCCCACCTGCCCGTCGCGCACCTGCGCCCGCCCCGCAACTGGCTCAACGACCCCAACGGACTGGCCTTCCACGACGGCCACTACCACGTGCTCTTCCAGTACAACCCGTACGGGCCCGAGCACGCGAACGTGCACTGGGGTCACTTCCGCAGCACCGACCTGCTGACCTGGGAGGAACTCCCGGTCGCCCTGTCCCCCACACCGGGCGGCGAGGACGCCGACGGCTGCTACTCCGGCAACGCCGTCTCCGACGGCGACCGCATGGTCGCCTTCTACTCCGCCTTCCGCGCCGACCGCTGGTCGCAACCGGTCACCACCGCCGCGTCCACCGACGGGGGCCGCACCTGGACCCCGCGCGGCAGCCTGCTGATACCCGAACCGCCCTCGGGCGTCAGCATGTACCGCGACCCCTACGTCTGGCACGAGGGCGGCCGCTGGCGGATGCTGGTCGGCTCCGCCCTGACGGACGGCCGCGCCGCAGCCCTCCTCTACGAGTCCGCCGACCTCGAACAGTGGCACTACCGCGGCCCGTTCCTTGACCACGCACCCCAGTCGGTGGCGCCGGGCGCCGACACCGGGCTGGGCTGGGAGTGCCCCCAGTACCTGCACACACCGGACGGACGCGGCGCACTGATCCTCAGCGCCTGGGACCCCGAGCTCGGGCCTCAGCGGACCGTGGTCTACGCCGGACATGAGCAGGACGGCCGCTTCGTGGCCGGTGCCCCCGCCCTGTTCGACCACGGCCCCGACCTCTACGCACCAGCCCTGCTGCCCGCACCCGACGGCCGGTGGCTGCTGTGGGGCTGGTCCTGGGAGGCCCGCGACCAGCAGTGGGCCAAGGAGGCGGGTTGGGCGGGTCTGTTGTCGCTGCCGCGCGAGGTCACCCTCGGCGAGGACGGCTCCGTACGACAGCAGCCGGCCGCGGAGCTCCTGTCGCTGCGCGACGGACGCGCCCTCACGGCATCCGGGGAGACCTCCTCAACTGCCGTACTGGGCATGGTGGACGCGAGCTTCGACCTGACCGCCCGCCTGGAACTTAACGCGGTGGGCGGTGGGCTTCGCCTGGTGACCTCCGCGGATGGCAGCGAGTTCCTCGACATCAGGATCGACTCCGCCACCGGCGAGCTCGTCGTGGACCGTGACCGCGCCTCACTCGACCCACGCGCCCACGGGGGCACGTACCGCATGCCCTGCCCCGAGGCGAAGACCGCCTCGGGTGCCGCGGTCGAGCTGCGCCTGGTGGTGGACCGCTCCGTCGCCGAGCTGTACCTGCCGTCGGGCCGGACGCTGACCTTGCGGTTCTATCCCACCGGGAGCGGCCCCTGGCGGATCGAGGCCCACGCTGAGGGAGAGGGCCACGCCGCTGGAGAGAGCCACCCCGCGGGAGAGGGCCGCCTCGGGTACACCGTCGCCGCGTGGAACCTGCGCCCGTACACCATGCGCCGCGAGGCGGAAGCGAGTGCCCGGCCCGCGCTCGCGTGAGGCGCCTTCTCCTTGAGCCCCGCCGCCGCCCCTGAGACGGCCGCTCCGGCTACGTGGCCGGGGCGGCCGCCAGGGCGACCCCAGCGTCACATCCGCCCACGTCGTGGCGGACGAGACGACCAGCGCACCTCGGTGACGAGCGAACATGCCCCGACCTCCGGGAACCACCATGTATCTCATCAGCACCTCCCGCCCAGCGACTCCTCGATCCCTGGCCATGGCCTCCCAGGTGCACCGCGTCCGCGTGACAGCACCGGCACAGGCCGCCTCAGTGGGCCTGCTCAGAAGGCGCGCGTCCGCTCTTCTCGCCGCCTGGGCCCTGGACGCCGACGCCCGGACCACGGCGGAGCTGGTGATCAGCGAGCTCCTGACCAACGCGGTGCTCCACGGACGCGACACGATGACGCTCACGATCACCCGCACCGACCCGAAGCTGCACCTCGCGGTCACCGATCACGGGCAGCCCAGGACGGCCACCCCGCCGGCCGAGCCCGACGAGCACGGCCGCGGCCTGGCCATCGTCGCCGCAGTCACTCACGACCTGCGGATCGACGAGACGCCGGCAGGCTGGTGCATTCGGGCGTGCATGAACCTCAACGGTCCGACCAACCGTCGGTGATCTTGTGAACGGTGTGTGTCAGTACCCCGGAACGGGTGTCCGCCGACGCAATGCGTGGGACTCGGCGGGCACGAGGGACGAAAGGGGATGACGATGGTCGAGAGCCGTCCCACCACCGGCAGCCGCACCGCAACGGGTGAGGAACCGGTCGGACAGCTGGTACAGCGTGCATCGCAGCAGCTCACCGAGCTGGTGCGGACCGAGATGCAGCTGGCGCAGACGGAGATGAAACAGAAGGGCAAGCACTACGGCAAGGGCGGCGCCCTGTTCGGCGGAGCCGGCCTGGTCGGCTTCCTCACCGCGCAGGCGCTGGTCGCCACCGCGATCGCCGCCCTGGCGACGGTGCTGCCGGTCTGGGCCGCGGCCCTGATCGTCACCGCCGTCCTCGGCCTGGTCACGGCGGCGCTGGCACTGGGCGGCAAGAAGGAAGTCTCCCGTGCCGCACCACCGACCCCCGAAGCGACCCTCGACAGCGTCAAGGCCGATATGGCCAAGATCAAGGAGAGTGCCAAGCGATGACCCAGCCGCCCCACGACGAACCCACCGCCCAGAGCCCGGAAGAACTCCGCGAGCAGGTCGAGCAGACCCGCCAGGAACTGGGCGAGACGGTCGAGGCGCTCGCCGGCAAGACGGACGTCAAGGCCCGCGCGAGCGAGAAGGCCGCCGCGATCAAGGAGCAGGCGACCGCAAAGGCGACCGTGCTGAGCGAGCAGGCGAAAGCCAAGGCCACCGAGGCCGCACACCTGGTGCAGAACAAGCTGCCCGACCCGATCAAGGAGAAGGCCGCCACGGCCGCCGACCAGGCCAGGACCAAGGCAGAGCAGGCCCAGCGCCTGTGGCAGGACAAGGCCCCCGAACCCGTCCGCGACAACCGCGGCGCCCTCGTCGCGGCCGGCGCGGCCCTCCTGATCGCCTGCGTCCTGCTGCGCCGCAACAAGAGCTAGAACACAGAACGAGGAGAGATCCGAGATGAAGGCATCGAAGATCGCCTACAAGCCGGTCGGCCTGGCCCTCGGCGCCGTCACCGGCATGCTGGCAGGCGCAGTGTTCAAGCAGGCGTGGAAGATGCTCGGCCACGACGAGGACGCACCCGATGCCACCGACGAGGAACGCCGGTGGGGCGAGATCCTGGCCGCGGCCGTCTTGCAGGGTGCGATCTTCGCCGGCGTCAAGGCAGCCGTCGACCGCGGCGGCGCCGCCGCAACCCGCCGACTGACCGGCACCTGGCCCGGCTGAGCCCTGGTCCAAGGTGAGTGCGCGGGCCTGCGCGGCAACCCTCGCGCAGGCCCGCGCCTGCGGCATGTCGTCCCGGTTCACTCACTGGCGGCCGGGGTCAGTCGCCAGTCCCGACCTGTCCCCATTCAACGCCGTTCGGCCAGGGCCGTCGGACGCGCTGCCGGTACCTGGACGGAACGTGTCCGCCGCTCCAGCTCGATCAGGAGCATCGCCAGCGACGTACCCTCGCGCCCGAGCGCCTCGCGAAAGCGGCGTAACACGGCGTTCTCACGGGAGAGTTCGGTCGCCGGGCCACCCGCCGCCCGTCGCAGCGCCGCCAGCTCCCCGCACAGGGCAGTGCGCCGACGGACGAGGTCGATGATCGCCTCATCCATCTCGGAGACCGTCCGGTGACCATCCTCGACGAACGCATCCGAGTCGCTGGACATGCCGACCGCCTTCCGTATGAGAGCGCCGGGATGGAACGAGCCGATCGATCCACGCGCCGTCGAAGCGGCACTGCGGTGCGAGTACGGGGCCCGCCGCCCCGTTTGACCGATACCCGGCTCATCGTAGCCACCATCACATTATGTAGGTAAGCCTTACTTAATTGATCCCGCCCCCAGCAGCCTGGACGTCCGGCGAAGTGTGAAGTGCTGCACGCTGCGACTGCGTTCCGGCCCCTCTACACGGCGTCAGCCGAGGTGAGGGAAGCGAGCGAGGCAACGCCGGTCGCGACAGCGGGCGCGTCCGGGTGCTGGAGCGCGACTGCCGCGGCATGGCCAAGGGGCACCGCCACCATGGCGAGCCTCCAGCCGTCGGGCTCGTCGAGGGCCGTGTCGTCGTCCCGTGGGCCCAGGCCGACATGGACCGTGGCGGGGTCGATCCCCAGGCCCGTTCCGATGCCCTTCAGATACGCCTCCTTTCGGACCCAGCACTGCAGGAAGACGTCCGCACGGCGGCTCTCCGGCAGCCGTCCGATCGCGACGCGTTCGGCCGGATGCAGATGCGGCACCAGGCTCAGGTCCGGGACGGAGGCGGCCGCTTCCACGTCGACGCCGACCGGCGTGCCGGCGAGGGTGCACAGCGCGAGCCCGTGGGCGTGCGAGAGGGAGAAATGGAGGTCGGGAGCGGCCGTCACCTCCGGTCTCCCGTGCGGGCCACCACACAGCGGGCAAGCTGCGCGCCGCAGTTCGACGGACACGGGCGCCAGACCCAGCCGGGCACCGAGGAGCACCCGCAGTCCCACATGGGAGACGAGGTACAGCCCGCGGTCGGCGGGACGCCGGAAGGCCGCCGCACGCCGCCGCTCCTCGGGATCGAGAAGGTCCACCATGCGCTCGGCGGCCTCCACCTCGGCCGGGGTGGCGTGAAAGCGCCAGACCTCCACGGCTCCCGCGTGCGGTCGGCCCGGTCCTGGCGGAAATCCGGGCAGCCCGTCGTTGTGCTCGTACTGCACGAATCTCCTTCCGAGCTAGGTCCGTTGGGAAGTGCGGGGCGGACGTACGGGCGGCCGGCCGCGCACGAACGCGCGCGACCGACCGTCCCGATCTCTTTCCGTCGAGCTCAGCGGGCCAACGCTGCGGACTGCTCGTCCGGGGCGGACGCCAGGGGCTTTGCCTCGGTCTCGGCCGCCGGGACGAGGAAGCGCGAGACGCTGCGCATCTTCTCGCGCGTCTCCTCCAGCTCACGCTCCGGGGTCGAATGCGCCACTATGCCGGCGCCTGCGCGCATCCAGGTCCGCCCCTCGTGGCGGAAGACGCTGCGCAGCACCAGGGCCGCGTCGACCGTGCCGTCCGCGTCGACCGTGAGCACGGCGCCGCTGTAGAGCCCGCGAGGCCGGCGCTCGGCACGGCGGATGAGTTCGCACCCCTCGGCCTTGGGTATGCCGGAGGCCGTCACCGCGGGGAACAGGGCGCCGAAGGCCTCCCACGCCGTCTTGCCCGGGGCGAGGGAGCCGGAGAGGCGGGAGGCCAGGTGCTGCACGCTGCCCCGCTCCTTGATCGACATGAAGTCGTCGACGGCGACGGACTCCCGGGTGCAGACCTCTCCCAATTCCTCCGCCACCAGGCGTACGGAGACAGCGTGTTCGAAGACTTCCTTCTCGTCGCGGTAGAGCTCGGCCCGGCGACCGCGGTCCGCCTCCACGTCGCCCTCCAGGGCGCGGGTGCCCGCCAGGGGCTGGGCGACGACATGGCCGTCCTCGCCCGTGACGCGAGCGACGATCTCCGGACTGAAACCGGCCGTCTCCCAGCCGCCGAGCCGCAGCAGGAACGAGCGGGCGGGGTCGTTGCCGCGGCGCCCTTCGAGGTACGTGGCAGGCATGTCGATGGGGGAAGTGACCGGCACGACGCGGGAGAGGATCACCTTGGTCAGGTGACCGGCACGGATCTCCTCCACGGCCGCCGCCACCGAGGCCCGGTAGACGTCGGCGTCATGGTGCTCGACATCGGCCGTCACCCGCCGCGTGCTGCCGACCGCTCCGCCCAGGGCGGCCGCCGAACGCACCCGCTGCTCCAGCGTGTCGAGGTCCTCGGGGGCCAGCACGCGCAGGAGGGCGCTGCCGTCCTCGATCCTGACCTCGCACCGGGGCACGACGAGATGGGCGAGCGGGGTGTCACCGGGCGCGGCGGGCAGGCCGTGCAGGGGGTAGCTCAGCTCGAACGCGGCCCAGCCGTAGGCCCGCCAGCCCTCGACCTGCACGGCGGCCAGGGCCTGGTCGAGCGCGTGCAGCACACCGCGGTCGGCGGGGAACTCGACCGGGTCGGCGTCGCCGAGGCACAGGGTGGTCCCGCCGGAGCGGACGACGACCGTGCCGAACTCGCCTTCCGCCCAGCCGACGGCGCCCCGGTTCTCGTAGAGCACGTACGCCTCGGCCGAGGTCTCCGACAGTGCCGCCGCGGTGCTCAGCGCGTCGCCGGTCAGCGATATTCGGCGCTCGTGATAGGCAGGGGCGAAGGTCACGGCTTCTCTCTCTTTCCCGGAGTCGGATCGTCCGGCGTGGCGGGCGGTTCCCTCGTGGGGATCGGTGGCGCTGGGCAGGTCGGCCGGCTGTACGGCAGCGGACGGTACGTCGGCGGGCGCACCGGTCTCGTGGACCGACCGCAGCACGCGGTCGATGACGGCGGTCCGCTCGGGGACCAGGTAGAAGTGGCCGCCGGGCAGGACGTGAATCCCGCTCAACCGGGTGGCGACCTCGCCCCAGCGCGCCGCGTCCCAGGCCGGGACGGACGCGTCCTGGTCACCGAGCACGACGAGCAGCGGCGTGGTGATGCGAGGGTGCAATTCGGGGGCGTACCGGCCGATGACCTGGAAGTCGGCCCGGCAGGGCGGCAGGATCAGCTCCCGTGCCTCCGGGTCGTCGAGCAGTTCGTCCGGGGTGCCGCCGAGGCCGCGCAGATAGGCCACGATCTGGTCGTCGTCGTAGTCCGCCACGGGCGAGGGGCGCTCCAGCAGACGGCGCGGACTCGGCCTGCCGGACACGACGAGGGCGGCGGGACGGCGCCCGCCGGACGCCTCCAGACGGCGCGTCACCTCGAAGGCGACCGAGGCGCCCATGCTGTGGCCGAAGAGCACGGTCGGCCGGTCGAGCACCGCGAGCAGCGCGGCGGCGGCGTTGTCCGCGAGCCGCTCCATGTCGGTCAGCGCGGGCTCCGCCAAGCGGCGTTCGCGGCCGGGGAGGACCACCGACAGCACTTCGACGTCGTCGGGCACGGCCCGGGCCCAGTCACGGTAGAAGGCGGGGGCGCCCCCGGCCGGGCCGAAGCACACGATCCGTGCCGAGGCATCAGGCCGGGGTGCGTACCGCCGGAACCAGGCGTCGGCCGCGCCGCCTGCCGCCCGGCCGGCGAGCGGCTCAGCCATCGGCGCGCTCCGGACCGCCCTCGACGTCGGACAGTTGGGCGTCGATCTCCTCGTCCGACAGGGAGTCGATCTCCAGGTAGATCTCTGCGACGAGTTCGAGCCGGTTCTCGGTGTCGCGGGCGGCGAGGGTCCGGGCGAGCTCCGCGACGGTGAGGGACGAGAGGACGTCGTGGACGGACACGTCGTCGGTGTCGAGGGCCTCGCGCAGTTGCGCGGTGATCCGGGTGGCGAGGATGGAGTCGCCGCCGAGCTGGAAGTAGTCGTCCTGGCGTCCGACGCGGTCCGTGCCCAGGACATCCGACCAGACCCGGGCGATGACCTCTTCCAGCGAGGACCGCGCCGCCTCGTGCTCGCCCTCCTTGGCCTGGGCGGCGAGCAGTTCGCGCAGGGCCCGCCGGTCGGTCTTGCCGTTGGCGGTCAGCGGCATCTCGTCCAGGACCGCGATGGTGTCCGGCAGCATGTGGGCGGGCAGCCGCTCGGCGGCCGTGGCCCTCAGGTCGTCCTCGTCGAGTCCGGCCTCGGCTCCGCCGCCCGTGGCGACGACGGCACACAGGCGCGGCGTGGGCCCGGTGCGGATGACCAGGGCGGTGGCCTGGCGGACGGCCGGGTGCTGTGCCAGCGCGGCTTCGACCTCGCCGAGTTCGATGCGGAAACCGCGGATCTTCACCTGGTCGTCGGCCCGTCCGAGGAACTCCAGGGTCCCGTCGGGCCAGTACCGGGCGCGGTCGCCGGTGCGGTACCAGCGGCAGCCGTCGCTCTCGACGAAACGGTCGGCGGTCCGCTCGGCGTCGCCCCGGTAGCCGTCTGCCACCCCGGCGCCGCCGATCCACAGTTCGCCCGCGACCCAGTCGGGGCAGTCGCGGCCCTGGGTGTCCACCACGCGGCAGCGGACGTTGCGCAGCGGGGTGCCGTACGGGACGCTCGTCCACCGGGCCGGCACCTCACCGCCCTCGACCTCCTGGATCGTGGAGTGGATGGCCGTCTCAGTGGTGCCGCCGAGGCCCAGGAAGCGACAGCCGGGGACCTGGGCGTGCAGTCGTGCGGGCAAGTCCACGCCGACCCAGTCGCCGCCGAGCAGGACCGCGCGCAAACTCGTGCCCAGCGGCTCGTGTTGGGCCGCGGTGAGCAGCATGTCGAGCAGGCTGGGCACGCAGTTGAGGACGGTGACGGCGTGCTGCCGGACGAGCCCGGTCCACGCGGTGGCGTCCTTGCGGGTCTCCTCGTCAACCGTGACGACGGCTCCGCCCGCCGACAGGGGGGCGAAGATGTCGAAGACGGACAGGTCGAAGTCGAGGGCGGAGAGCGCGAGGGTGCGGTCCGCGGGGCCCAGGCCGAGGCGTTCGACGAGGTCGTCGATGGTGTTCGCGGCGGCGTGGTGCGAGACCTCGACACCCTTCGGTTCCCCGGTGGAGCCCGAGGTGAAGAGCACGTAGGCCACGGACCGCGGGTCGGCGAGGAACGGCTCGGCCAGGGGTGCGGGCCAGACGGCGGCGTCGGCCAGCGGCAGCGATCCGTCGCCGTTGCCGGCCCTACCGAGAACGACCGTGGCTTTGGCGCGGGCCCGGATGGACTCGGCGCGTGCGGCGGGCTGTTCCACGCCGATCGGCACGTAGTGCGCGCCGGCCGCGTGGACGCCGAGGACGGCGACGAGCTGGTCGGGCCCCTTGGGCAGGCGGATCGCCACCGCGTCACCGGGCTCGACGCCGCGGGCACGCAGCGCACCGGCCACACAAAGGGCCCGCTGGGCGAGTTGACCGTAGGTCAGGGCGGTCGAGCCGGCGGCGAGTACGGCCGGGGCTTCCGGAGCGGTCGCGGCGCGGGTGAAGAACCCCTGGTGCAGGGGCTGCTGGGGCGTCGGTCCGTCGGTGTGGTTCGCCGCGGCGCGGACGGCGAGTTGGGCCTCGGTGGCGAGCGGCCCCACGGGAGTGTCCCAGGCGGTGCCGTCGGCCACTGCGCCTATCAGGTCGGTGAACGCGGCGAACATGGCCTCGGCGGCGCCCTCCGGGAAGGCGTCCGCGCGCACGTCCCAGTTGACGAGGAGGCCGTCGTGCAGCTCGGTGACCTGGGCGTCGAGAAGGACCTGCGGGCCCTGCGAGACGATCCACACGGGTTCGCCGAGGCACCGCTCCACGTCCGGCCCGAACAGCTCGCCGAGGTCGAGCGCGCTGGTGAAGACGACGGGGGCGAGGACCTGGGAGCCCTGGTCCCGGGAGAGGTCGCGCAGCACCTCGACGCCCGAGTACGAGGAGTGGGCGGCGGCGCGGTGCATCCGGTCCTGGGTGTCCCTGCTCCGTTCGGCGAACGTGCGGCTCTCGGTCAGGTCGACGTCGAGCAGGACGGAGCTGGTGAAGTCGCCGACGAGGCGGTCCACGTCGGCGTGGAGGGGACGGCGGTCGAACATCGGGACGTTGAGCAGGAACCTGGGCTCGCCGCTCCAGGCGCCGAGGACCTCGGCGAAGGCGGTGGCGACGGCGACCGCGGGGGTGACGGCGTGACGCCGTGCCTGGTCCGTGAGCCGGGCGCGCTGTTCGGGGCTGAGCCAGTGGTGCAGGCGGGTCACCCGGGGGGCGTCGCCGCGCTCGGCCTCGGGGCGGGCGGGGAGGGTGGGGGCACCGGGCAGCTCACCGAGGCGCTCGCTCCACCATCGCACGTCCTGCTCGCGCGGCGGCTGTGCGCGGCGCTCGGCCAGGTACTGGGCGTAGGTGTAGTCCAGGGGCGGCAGGGGCTGTTCGGGGCGCTCGTAGAGGTGGACGAGGTCGGCGAGGAGCGTGCGGTAGCTGCGGGCGTCGGCGGCCAGCATGTCGACGTCCACGTGGACGCGCGTGCGGCCCTCGGGCAGCAGGGTGACGCGGATGTCGAAGACCTGCCCCGCCTCGACGTCGAGCAGTTGGTGCGACAGCTGTTCGCGGAGGCGGGTGGTCTGCTCCTCGACCTCGTGCGGGGTGGCGTCGCGCAGGTCGAGGACGGGCAGTGCCGTGCCACGGGTCCACGCTCCGATGACCTGATGGCCGTCGTCCAGGATGCGGGCGCGCAGCATGGGGTGACGCTCCGCCAGCGCCGCCACCGCCGCACCGAGGCGGGCGGGATCGACGCCGGAGCCGTCGAACTCGGTGTAGAGGTGGGCGGCCACCGCTCCAAGGGCCTGGGAGCCGCCGCGGCCCACCCAGTACGCGTGCTGCATGAGCGCCAGCGGGAACGATTCTCCCTCCCCGGGCTGCGGAGAGGTGGCGGCCGTCGCTGCGAGGACGGCCGAGGGGTTGCCGTCGTGCGCCGGTGCCGCGGCCGCGCCCCCCGCCTCGGCCAGCAGGCCGCCCCAGCCGGCCAGCGTGGGACGCCGGGCCAGGTCGGCGAAACCGATGTCCAGTCCTGTCCGTCGGCAGCGGTCGGCGATCCTCATCAACTTGAGCGAGTCCAGGCCGAGTTCGATGAGGTTGTCCTGGTCACCAGGGGGTTCGGCACCAGCGCCGAGCAGCTCGGTGACCACACGCCGGAGGTCGTCGATCGACAGCATGAAGCGGCTTCTTCCTAGGAACGTCGTGTCGTGATGAGATTCGCGTTCCGGACGGCTGTGGGCATCCGGACCGATCGGCGCGAGGACCGGCGAGTCATCCTCAAATCGCCCTGGACCAGGCAGGAATGGACACCATGAGCACCCTTCGCGACGGGAGGTGTGCAACGACGGGACTTAGGTTAACCTAACCACACTTGTTTGTGGATGCCGGGAACGACCCCCGGTCTCCACGACCGATGACGAGCGGAAACCAGCGAGGAGCGCCAGGCGCCCTCCGGCCACGAGAGTCGAGCCGAACGTGACCCCAAACGCCACCGAGCCCCCCGCGCCCCTGCCGTCGGGGCTGACCCCGTGGCCCGCGGAGACCGCGGCCCGCTATGTCACGTCCGGTCACTGGGACGGCCGACCCCTCGGAGCCCTGCTGCGCGACTGGGCAGCCCGGTACGGCGACCGCCTCGCGATCGTAGCCGGGCCCGACCGGCTCACTTACCGTCAACTGGACGAGCGAGCCGACCGGATGGCCGCCGGCCTGGCGGACCTCGGTATACGCGCCGGCGACCGGGTCCTGGTGCAGCTGCCCAACACCGGTGCGTTCCCTGTCCTGTTCTTCGCGCTGGCCCGCCTCGGCGCGATCCCCGCCCTCACCCTGCCCGCGCACCGCCTCACCGAGATCGGCCACCTGGCCCGGCTCTCCGGGGCCGTGGCGTACGTCATCGCCGACGAGTACGCCGCCTTCGACTACCGCGAACTGGCCGCCGCCGTACGGGCCGAGGCCCCCGAGCTGCGGCACGTTCTGGTGGCCGGTGACCCGGGGCCGTACACCGCGCTCGCGAAGGTCGAGGCGGAGCCCCGGCGGTTCCCCGAGCCCGACCCGGCGGACGTGGCCCTGCTCCTCGTCTCCGGCGGGACCACCGGCGTCCCGAAGCTGATCCCCCGTACCCACAACGACTACGGGTACAACGCCCGTGCCAGTGCCGAGGCGTGCGAGCTGTCGGACGAGACGGTCTACCTCGCCTGCCTGCCCATCGCGCACAACTTCCCGCTGGCCTGTCCCGGCATGCTGGGCACCCTGTCGGTGGGCGGCCGTGTGGTGCTGTCCCTCTCCCCCGCGCCCGGTGACGCGTTCCCGCTGATCGAGGCCGAGCACGTCACGCACACCGCCCTGGTGCCGCCGCTGATCCCGCTGTGGATCGACGCCGCGGAGTGGGACCCCGCGGACATCTCCAGCCTGCGCGTCCTCCAGGCCGGCGGATCGAAACTCTCGGCCGACCTGGCCCGCACCATCCCCGACACGCTCGGCTGCGCGGTGCAGCAGGTGTTCGGCATGGCCGAGGGCCTGCTCAACTACACCCGCTCGGAGGACGACCCGGAGACGGTCGCCCTCACCCAGGGCCGGCCGCTCAGCGCCGACGACGAGTTGCGCATCGTGGACGCCGACGGCCGGCCCGTCGCGCCCGGCGAGGCCGGAGAGCTGCTGGTGCGCGGCCCCTACACGCTGCGCGGCTACTACCGCGCCCCCGAGGTCAACGCCGTCGCCTTCACCCCCGACGGTTTCTACTGCTCCGGCGACCTGGTCCGCCAACTCCCGTCCGGACACCTGATCGTGGAGGGGCGGGTCAAGGACACCATCGACCGCAACGGCGAGAGCGTCTCCGCCGAGGAGGTCGAGAGCCATGTCGTGTCCCATCCGCAGGTCAGGCGCTGTGCCGCCGTCGGCCTGCCCGACCCGGCCGGCGAGGGCGAGCGGATCTGCGCGGTGGTCGTCCCCGACGGCCCGGCGCCGACGGTCCAGGCGCTGCGGGCCTTCCTGCTGGAGCGCGGTGTGGCCGCCTTCAAGCTGCCCGACCGGGTGGAGACGATCGCGGACCTGCCGCTCACCGCGATCGGGAAGATCGACAAGAAGGCTCTGCGCCGCATGCTCGCGGCGCGCGACGGTGCCTGATCCCGCCGCGCGCACCGGCCCCCTCTCCTCGCCCGGCCCCGCCCCCGAGAAAGGCGTCACCCCATGACCAACCCCTTCGACGACGAGAACGGTTCCTTCCTGGTGCTGGTCAACGACGAGGGCCAGCACTCGCTGTGGCCGTCGTTCCAGACCGTGCCCGACGGCTGGCGGTCGGCCCTCGGGCCGGTGAGCCGCTCCGAGGCTCTGGCCTACGTCGAGGCCAACTGGACCGATCTGCGGCCGCAGAGCCTGATCGACGCCCAGTAGACGGCACAAAGCCTCGGCCCCTGCCACGCATGTGGCAGGGGCCGAGGCGTTCGACCGGGCGAGCGTCACACCACGTTGGTGCGGGCGTTGCTCACGGTGGTGGCGAGGTCGTTCAGCACCTTGGTGAAGCGCTGGTACGTGAACGGCGTCTCCGTCTGCCAGTCCGACACCTGACCCGCCTTGACCGCCGGGCTGCCCTTCCACGTCGGGTAGGCACCGAGCTGCTGGTGCGTCAGGCCGCCCTCGGGACGGGCGTCCTCCAGGACCAGGTCGGCCTTGTACCGGCCGGCCTCCTCCCAGCTGAGCGCCTCGAAGCCGGCATCCGGCTTGGCGGGCTTGACGATGTCGAGGCCCAGCTGCTGGAAGTACTTCACGTCGCCGTGGAAGGCCGGGTCGGCGACGAAGAAGTTCTCCTTCGTGCCCGAGACCACCGCGACCGACAGGCCCCTCTTCGTCTGGGCGGCCGCCTTGACGCCCGCCGCCGCCTTCTCGAAGTCGGCCTTGGCCTTTTCGATCTCGGCGCTCTTCGGATCCGCGCCGAGCGCTGCGGCCAGCTCGCCGAAGCGCTTGACGGCGTCCGGCACCGCGACGCCCATCAGTTGGATGACGGCGATCGGGGCGACCTCCTCGACCTTCTTGTAGATGTCTTCCGGGATGTACCAGACCATCGGGCCGTAGGCGATGGTGACGATCAGGTCCGGCTGGAGGGAGATCAGCTTCTCCATCTGGAACTCGCCGAACGCCGTGCCGACCGAGGTGGTCTTCGACAGGTCGACGTTGCCGATCTGCGGGCTGGGCTTGCCGTCAGCGGTCTTCTGCGGGCCGAACAGGCCGATGGGCTGGATGCCGAAGTCCCACAGGGCGGCGGCCGGATGGGACTGCGCGACGATCCGCTCCGGCCGCTTGGACAGCGAGATCTTCTTTCCGCGGTCGTCGGTGAAGGACCACGGGCCGGCGGCGGCCTCGTCGGACCCCTTGTCGGAGCCCTTGCCCGTGTCCGAGTCGCCGCAGGCGGCCAACAGTCCCACGGCGGCGACCGACCCGCCGAGGGCGAGGAAACGACGGCGGTCGAGCCGGGCCGCCTGACCGGACTCGATGGCGGGGATTCTGAAGAGGGGCATGACTGTCCTTCCGAGCGGGCGTGCCGCAGGTCGTGCAGGTGAGCGGTGCGGGTGTTCGTGCAGGGAATGGTGCGGTCGGGCGAGCGGTTGTCAGCGAGCGGTGACGGCCGGCTCGTGCCCGGCCCGTCCTCCGTGGTGACGGCCGAACGGGATGATGTGCGGGCCGCCTCCTGCCGGGTCCTCGATGACCGTGCAGGTGAGCCCGAAGACCTCGGCGAGGAGCTCCCGGTCGATCACCTCGGCCGGGGCACCTTCGGCGACGACCCGTCCCTCCTTCATGGCAATGACGTGGTCGGCGTAGCGGCAGGCGTGGTTGAGGTCGTGGAGCACCAGGACGACGGTCCGTCCCTGCTCACGGTTGAGGTCGACGACCAGGTCGAGGATGTCGATCTGGTGGGCGAGGTCGAGGTGGTTCGTGGGTTCGTCGAGCAGGAGGACCGGGGTGCCCTGCGCCAGTGCCATGGCGATCCAGGCGCGCTGGCGCTGGCCCCCGGACAGTTCGTCCACGCTGCGTTCGGCCTGCTCCAGCAGGCCGGTGGCCTCAAGTGCGTCGTACACCGCCTGCTCGTCATCGGGCGACCACTGGCGCCACCACGACTGGTGCGGGCTGCGTCCGCGCCTGACCAGGTCGAGTACGGTGATGCCGTCCGGCGCCACGGGTGACTGTGGCAGCATGCCGAGTTGGCGGGCGAGTTCCTTGCTTCGCATGGTGTGGATGAGCCGGCCGTCCAGGTAGACGGCTCCCTCCTTCGGCGAGAGCAGCCGCGACAGCCCGCGCAGCAGCGTCGACTTGCCGCAGGCGTTCGCACCGACCACCGCGGTCACCCGCCCCGCGGGGATCGTCACGTCGAGGGCGTTGACCACACTGCGGCCGTCGTACGCCAGGGTCAGGCCCTCGGCGGTGAGCCCCTGCGATCGCTTTTCCACGGTCACCCTCCTGAGCCGGTGCGGTTGGACCTGCCGAGCAGCCAGAGCAGGCACGGGGCGCCGAGCACACCGGTCACGACGCCGACGGGAAGTTCGGTGCCCGGCAGGAGCTGACGTCCCACCACATCACCCGCCAGTACCACGAAGGAGCCGACCAGCGCGGACGGCAGCAGCGCGGGACCCGGCACGCCGACGAGGCGTACGGCGATCTGCGGCGCGATCAGCGCGACGAAGGCGATGGGGCCGGCGGCGGCCGTCGCGAACGACACCAGGCCGGCGCCGACGGCGAGCAGCGCGATCCGCGCGGTCTGCACCGGCAGGCCCAGGGCTTTCGCGATCTCGTCGCCGAACTGCAGCCCGCCCAGCCACGGCGCGAGCAGCACCACGCAGGGCAGCAGCACGGCCAGGGCGACGGCGAGCGGGCCGACGTGTTCCCAGTCGCGCGCGTTGAGGCTGCCGGTGAGCCACATGAGCGCCTGCTGGGCCTGGTAGACGCCGGCCTTGAGCAGCAGGTAGCTGGTGGCGCTGCTGCACAGTGCGGCGATGCCGATGCCGACGAGGACAATGCGGTAGCCGGTGGTGCCGTTGTTCCAGGCGAGCAGGTAGATGAGTGCCGACGCACCGAGGCCGCCGACGAGCGCCAGGGTCTGCAGCCCGAGCCCGGAGCCGATCCCCATGAGCAGTCCGGCGGTGGCGGCCACACCGGCTCCGGCGGAGACGCCGATGATGTCGGGGCTGGCCAACGGGTTACGGGTCAGCGTCTGGAAGATGGCTCCGGCGACGCCGAACGCGGCGCCGCACATAAGTCCCACCAGGGCTCGGGGCAGGCGCAGACTGTGGACGACCAGGGCAGTCGTCGGGTCGCCTCCGCCCGCGAGGCTGCGGACCACGTCGGCGAGCGGCAGGTCGAGTTCTCCGAAGGCGACCTCGACGACGAACGCGGCGGCCACCGCGACCGCCAGGAGCAGGCTCACGAGGGCCCCACGGGGCCGGAGGATCCAGGAGGCCCGGGTCCCCGGCAGCCGGAGCACCACCCCGCCCGCGTTGCGGACGGCGGCGGCGCCGCGCGTGGTGTCGTCGACGGTCACGGCTCACAGCTCCCGGAGTCGTCGGCGGCGCACCATGGCGATGAAGAACGGCGCACCGATCACCGTGACGACGATGCCGACATGCAGTTCGTCGGGACGGGCGATCAGGCGCCCGGCGATGTCGGCGGCGAGCAGCAGGCTGGGGCCGAGCAACGCGGAGTACAGCATGATCCAGCGGTGGTCGGGGCCGGTGAGGAAGCGGGCGAGCTGCGGGATGACCAGGCCGACGAACGCGATCGGCCCGCACAGGGCCACCGCGCCTCCGGCGAGGAGCGTGGCGGCCGCCGCTCCGCGCAGCCGTACGAGACCGACGTTCCGTCCCAGGGCCGTGGCGACCCCGTCGCCGAGGGCGAGGCTGTTGAGCGCCGGTGCGGTGGTGGCCGCGAGCACGGCCCCGACGGCGAGGAAGGGCAGGACGTCGACCAGGACCCCGGCGGGCTGTCCGGTCAGCGAACCCACGACCCAGAAGCGGAAGTCGCCGAGCGCCGCGGCGTCGAACAAGAGCACGGCGTTGACCAGGGACTGGAGCAGCGCCGTGACGGCGGCGCCGGCGAGGGCGAGTTTGGCGGGGGTCGCCCCGCCCTTTCCGGCGCTGCCGAGGGCGTAGACGAGGGCGATCGCGGCCAGGGCCCCGGCGAAGGCGAACCACACATACCCCTGGGGGGCGGTGATGCCGAGCAGGCCGGTGGTGACGACGACACCGAAGGAGGCTCCGGCGCTGACACCGAGGAGACCCGGGTCGGCCAGCGGGTTGCGGGTCAGACCCTGCATCAGGGCACCCGACACGCCCAGCGCGGCGCCGACGACGAGGCCGAACTCGGTGCGCGGTACCCGCATCTGATGGATAATCCCCGACTCCTCGGAGCCGTCCGGGTTCCACAGGAGCTCGAGAACGCGTTCCGGCGCGATCGACTTGGTGCCGAGAGCGATGGAGCACAGGCAGAGCAGCCCCAGCGCGAGCAGGCACACGGGGACGGCGACGAGGTGTACGGAAGTCCGTCGCGGAACCGCCTCGGGTGGTCGAACGGGCGACACCGCCGACCGGCTCTGCGAATACGGAAGCACGAAGCAAAGGATAGCCATACCTAAGTACCGGCCATCAAGGCTCAGGTGGCCGCCGTTGCGCCACTGTTACTCCCCGGGCCGCCGTCACCTGCCGGAACGTCCTGCGCGCCTTCGCTCTCGTGTTCGGTGGACTCGCCGGTTTCCCGCCACAGTTGGGGATAGAGCAGCGCGACGAGGCACAGCGAGCCGACACACAGGGCGCCGCCCGCGGCGACCGCCGTGGACGGGCCGACCGCCGAGGCGGCAAGGCCGGCCAGGACACCGCCCAGTGCCGGTGCGGTCATGGCCTGGGCGAGCCAGAGGCTGCTCACCCGGCCCTGGAGGGGGTCGGGGGTGTGCCGCATCAGCAGCGTGCGGCGCATGATCTCCGAGATGGTGTCGGCCATGCCGCCGAGGGCGAGGAAGAACAGACCGAAGCCGAGCAGCGGACTGAGGCCGAAACCGAGACAGGCCAGGCCCCACACGGCCACCGCGGCACACAGCACCCGCCATTGATGGCGCGTGCGGCCCGTCCAGCCGGAGGCGAGCGAGGCCACGGCCGCGCCGATCATAGGAGCCGTGGTGAGCAGGCCGACCAACTCGGGCCCGCCGCCGAACCGTTCCTCCGCGAACTGCGGGTAGAGGGCGGTCGGCGTGGCGAAGAGCGCGGCGCACAGGTCCACGACGAGCACGGCGGTGACGACGCGGCTGCCTCGGATGAAGGCGAACCCCTCGCGCAGGGCGTCCAGCACGCCCGGCTGCACCACCCCCATGGGCGGCTCGGACTCCTTCGACCCGGTGGGCCGCGCGCCGGTCGGCGGCATGGGGCCGAGGCGGGTCAGCAGCAGCGTGGTGATCGCCGTACCGGCAGCCGCGATGCCGAAGGTGGCGGCGAGGCCGAGTCCGACGATGAGCACACCGCCGAGCATGGGACCGGCGATCGCTCCGAGGGTGGTGGTGACCGTGACGAGCGCCCCCGTGGCGGGTATGTGCTCCTCGCTCACGAGGGAGGGCACGACCGCGGTGAGCGCGGTCTCCGCGACCCCCTCGGTGAACCCGAACAGGGCTCCGGCGAGGTAGACGACCCACAGCGCGGGCCGGTCGGCCGCCGCGTTCGCCGACAGGGCGGCGAAGGTGACGACGGCCCAGCCGCTGCCGACGAGGATGAGCGCCCTGCGATCCCTGCGGTCGGCCAGGACGCCGCCGACCAGGAAGCCGAGCAGCAGTCCCGCGCCCAGCACCAGGCTGACGGCACCCACCTGGACCGACGACCCGGTCTGTTCGTAGACCTGTACGACCACACCGACGGAGGTGAGCCCGATGCACAGGAGGGCGAGAGCGCGGGTGGCGAGCACCAGGCCGAGGGGGCCGCCGGCCCTCAAAGGGGACAGGTCCAGGGCCAGTTCTCTGATGCGCAACGCCCGTCCTCCACCTCTGGGTTGCCCCGCCGAGGCGGCAGCCCGGCAGACCGGCCCACGATAGCAAGATAAGGCTATCCTAAGTTATGGTTCGGCCCATCAGTCAGGTCGAGGGGACGTGAACCTTCTTGTCGGGTGCGAACACTGGCCGCAGTGCGGACGCGAACGAACGCCGCCGCGAACTGCTACGCCGTCAACTTGCCGCCCGCGGAGTGGCCCGGAAGCCCGGAAGCGGCAACACCTCACCGCAGGCTGCCCCGGTACGGACGGAGGGCCCGGCTCCGCTGTCCTCGGCGCAGCGCCGGATGTGGCTGCTGCACCAACTGGAGCCGCACGGCACCGCATACAACATCTGCGTAGCCGTACGTCTTGCCGGCGCGTTGTCCGTATCCGGTCTGCGGCAGGCGCTGCGGACCGTCGTCCAGCGGCATCACGTCCTGCGGACCGTCTACCGGCCCGGGGAGGACGGCGGGCCGGTCCAGATCCTGATGCCGGACACCGAGCCGGTCATCGGTGAGACCGACCTGTCGGCGGTGGCGCCCGCGGACCGCGAGGCGGCGGTGGACGAGACCGCGGCCCGGCTGGCGGCACGCCCCTTCGACCTGTCGGCGGACACACCCGTACGTCTGGAGATCATCCGGCTCGCCGAGGACGAACACGTCCTCGTCCTGGTCGCCCACCACATCGCCTGGGACGACGGCAGCTGGCAGGTCCTGCTCCAGGAGGTGGCCGCCGTCTACACCGGGCGCCCCTTGCCCGAACTCCCCCTCCAGTACGTGGATTTCGCCGTACGCGAGCAGCAGCGCGCGCCCTGGACGGACGCCGACCTCGCCCACTGGCGCGAGCTGCTCGCGGACCCGCCCGCGCCACTGCCCCTGCCCACCGACTTCCCCCGCGCACCGCAGCGCGCGGAGAAGGGCGGGCGACTGGTCCGTACGCTCCCCGCACCGCTGCGCGAGCGTCTGCACGCGCTGTGCCGGACGGAGGGCGTCAGCCCCTTCATGGCTCTCCTCGCGTCGTTCAACGCCCTCCTCCACCGCGCCGCCGGCGCGCCGGACGTCCTCGTCGGATCGCCCGCCGTGCTGCGCACGGACGCAGGTGCGGAACGGCTGGTGGGCAACTTCGGCAACACCCTGGTGCTGCGTACGCGGGCCACGCCGGACATCACCTTCCGCTCCTTCCTCCAGCAGGTGCGGGAGGTCTGCCTGGGCGCGTACGCCCACCAGAGCGTGCCCTTCGACACCCTGGTCCAGGAGCTGCGCCCGGAGCGGACGGCCGGTCACCACGTCTTCTTCGACGTCATGTTCTCGCTGCGCAGCGACGTCTGGGAGGGTTTCGAGCTGCCCGGCGTACGGCCGGCCGAACGGCCCGTGCCGGGCAACTCGGCCGCGTTCGACCTGGCCGTCTCCGCCGTGCTGGACGCCGCCGGGACGCTCACCCTGGACACGACCTACCGCCGCGACCTGTACCAGGAAGAAACGGTCGGGCGTCTGCTCGGCCGCTTCGAGCGGCTGCTGACGGTGGCGCTGGACGACCCGGACACACCGCTCGGCGACCTGGACCTGCTCGGAGAGGAGGAACGGGAGCGGGTCCTGACGACGTGGGGAAGCGATCGGCGTGCCCTGGAGCCCGCCACCGTCCCGGACCTCTTCCGCACTCGGGTACGCACGGACCCCGACGCGGTCGCGCTCGTCTGGGAGACGGACTCCGGGAGCGAACACCGGCTCAGCTACGCCGAACTGGACGAGCGGTCCGACCTGCTGGCCGGCGAACTGGCCGCGCTGGGCGCCGCACCGGAGCAGGTCGTCGCCGTGGCCCTCCCCCGCTCGGGCGACTTCCTGGTGGCGGCACTCGCCGTCATGAAGGCGGGAGCCGCCTATCTCCCCGTCGACCCCGAGTACCCGGCCGACCGCATCGCCCTGATGCTCGAGGACGCCCGGCCGGGCCTGCTGGTCACCGACTCCCGGTCCGCCGGCCGGCTTCCGCACGGCGAGATCCCGGTCGTCCTCCTCGACGACGCCGCACGCCCCACCCGGGGCAGGCGAGCCCCGCTGCGTCCCTCGACGCCGGGCCATGCCGCCTACCTGATCTACACCTCCGGCTCCACCGGGCGCCCCAAGGGCGTCGTGGTCACCCACGAGGGCATACCGAGCCTGGTCTCCACCATGGCGCAGGAGCTGGGGGCGGGCCCGGGCAGCCGAGTGCTGCAGTTCGCCTCGTTCAGCTTCGACACCTCGGTGTGGGAATGGACGATGGCCCTGCTCACCGGCGCCACCCTGGTCGTCGTCCCCACCGACAAGCGGCTGGGGCCGCCGCTCGCGGAGTTCTGCGCGCGGCACGCGGTCACGCATCTGACGCTGCCTCCGGGCGTGTTGGCGACGCTGCCGCACGAGCGGTCGCTGCCCGCCGGAGCGACGCTGATCGTGGCGGGCGAGGCATGCCCGGCCGAGCTGATGCGGCGCTGGTCGGCCACCACCCGGATGTTCAACTCGTACG
Source organism: Streptomyces sp. YS415 (assembly GCF_023544665.1). Classification (GTDB taxonomy): domain Bacteria; phylum Actinomycetota; class Actinomycetes; order Streptomycetales; family Streptomycetaceae; genus Streptomyces. The sequence goes on along the minus strand of NZ_JAMJFL010000006.1, from coordinate 195,458 downwards.
GTCCCACCGAGACCACGGTCGACGCCACGCTGTGGACCTGCCGTCCGGACCACACGGGCCCGGTCGTGCCGATCGGTGCCCCGGTGCACAACACGGCCGTGCGCCTGCTGGACGACCGGCTCCACCCGGTACCGGCGGGCTCGCCCGGTGAGCTGTACGTGTCCGGCGACGGGCTTGCCCGCGGCTATCTCGGCCGACCGGGGCTGACGTCGGAGCGGTTCGTCGCCGATCCGTTCGGCGCCCCCGGCTCCCGCATGTACCGCACCGGCGACCTGGCGCGCTGGACCGCGGACGGTGTCCTGGAGTACCTGGGCCGGGTCGACCACCAGGTCAAGATCCGGGGTTTCCGCATCGAGCCCGGCGAGATCGAGCAGGTGCTGCGCGATCAGCCGGGGATCGCACAGGCGGCCGTCATCGCCCGCGAGGACCAGCCGGGCGACCCGCGCCTCGTCGGCTATGCGGTGCCGGTGCAGGGAGCGCACCGGCCCGACACCGACCGGCTGCGAGCCGTCCTGGCCGACGCGTTGCCCGCACACATGGTGCCCGCCGCGATCGTGGCGCTGGAGCGGCTGCCGCTGACCAGCAACGGCAAGCTGGACCGCCGGGCTCTGCCCGCGCCCGTCTACGGACGTGCCACGGGCCGGGAACCCGCCACGGCACGCGAGGCGACGCTGTGCGCGCTGTTCGCCGCGGTCCTTGAGCTGCCGGCGGTCGGGCCGGACGACGACTTCTTCCTGCTGGGCGGCCACTCCATGCTCGCCGCGCGGCTGACCAGCCGCGTCGAGGCGGAGTTCGGCGTACGGCCCGCCCTGCGGGCAGTGTTCGACGCGCCGACTCCGGCCGCGCTGGCCCGCGTTCTGGACGACGTCGACGGCCAGGAGCCCCCGCGCCCCGCGCTCTCACCGGGAACGGCCGGTGATCCCGCGCCCCTGTCGTTCGCCCAGCAGCGACTGTGGCTGCTGCACCGGCTGGAGGAGCCGGGCCCGGCCTACAACATCCCCACCGCGCTACGCATCAGCGGTCCGCTGGACCACGCCGCTCTGGCCGCGGCCGTCGCCGACGTCGCCGTACGCCACGAGAGCGTGCGTACGGTCTTCCCGGAGCGCGACGGATCCCCGTGCCAGGTCGTCCTGGAGCCGGAGCGCGGCCCCCGGCTCGAGGTGCGCCGTACGATGCCGGAGACCGTGGACGCCGAACTGGCCGCCGCCGCGGCGCACGTGTTCGCCCTCGCAGAGGAACCCCCGCTGCGCGTCGTCCTGTTCGGGACCGGCCCCGAGGAGCACGTCCTGCTCCTCCTGCTGCACCACATCGCCGGCGACGGCCAGTCCCTCCCCGTCCTGGTCCGCGACCTCGCCGACGCCTACCGGGCGCGGCTTTCCGGACAGCGCCCCAACTGGTCGCCGCTGCCCGTCCGGTACGCCGACTTCGCCGTCTGGCAGCGACGGCTCCTCGGCGACGCCGACGACCCGCAAAGCCTGACGGCACGTCAGGCCGCCTACTGGAAGAGGGCCCTGGCAGGCGCGCCCGACGAGCTGCGGCTGCCCACCGACCGGCCCCGCCCGGCCGAGTCGTCCAACCGTGGCGGCATGGTCCGCTTCACGGTCGAGGCCGGCCTCGCCCGGCAGGTGCGGACGCTCGCCGCCTCGCTCGGCGTCACCCCGTTCATGGTGTACCAGGCCGCGGTGGCCGCTCTGCTGACCCGCCTCGGCGCCGGTGAGGACATCCCGGTCGGCACTCCCGTGGCCGGGCGCGGCGAGGAGGCGCTCGACGACCTCGTCGGCTTCTTCGTCAACACGCTCGTACTGCGCACCGACACCTCAGGTGCGCCGTCGTTCGAGACGCTGCTGCGGCGCGTGCGGGATACGGCCGTCGCGGCGTTCGAGCACCAGGACATGCCGTTCGAGCGGCTGGTGGAGATCCTCAACCCGCCGCGGTCCACCGCGCGTCACCCGCTGTTCCAGGTGATGGTGGTGCACCAGAGCGGTACGGCCACCGAGTTGCCGGTGCCGGGGCTGCGCAGCCGGCCGCACGTGGTGGCCACCGGCACAGCGACGTTCGACCTGAGCCTGACGTTCATCGAGCGGTTCGACCCGGACGGTGACGCGGACGAGGTCGGCGGCTTCGCCGAGTACAGCGCGGACCTGTTCGACCCGGGCACCGTCGAGATCCTCGCCCAGCGCCTGGTGCGGCTGCTGTCCGCCGCCGTCGCCCGGCCCGAGCTGCCGATCGGCGACCACGACATCCTGACGCGGGACGAGCGGCGCACGCTGCTGGCACCGCCCGTGGCCGCGCCCGGGACGCCGCCGCTGCACGAGACGTTCGCGCGGCAGGTCCGCAGGACGCCGGACGCGGTCGCACTGGTCCTCGGCTCCCGGTCGGGTGCCGTCGAGCGGGTCACGTACGCCGACCTCGGCGCCCGCGTGGAGCGGATCGCCCGGCTGGTGGCCGCGCACGGCGCGGCCCCGGAGCGGTTCGTGGCCCTGGTGCTGCCCCGTCACGAGACGGTCGCCGCACTGCTCGGCGTACTGCGCTCGGGCGCGGCGTTCCTGCCGCTGGACCCGAACCACCCGCAGGAGCGGCTGGCACAGACCCTGGACGACGCGCGGCCCGTGTGCCTGCTCACCACCCGTGAGCTGGCCCGGACCCTCCCCCGCCGGCCGGACGTTCCTGTGGTCCTGGTGGACGCCGAGGAGCCGACGGCGGCAGTCACCCCGGCACAGGCCAGGCCCGGCGACGCCGCGTACGTCATCTACACCTCGGGCTCCACCGGGCGCCCCAAGGGTGTGGTGGTGACCCATGCGAACCTCGCCAACCTGTACGCCGCACACACCTCGACACTGTTCCCCCCCAAGGTGCCCGAAGTCGGCGGACGACGGCTGCGGGTGGGGCACATCGCCTCGTTCGCCTTCGACGCCTCGCTCGACCCGGTGCTGCTCATGGTGGGCGGACACGAGCTGCACGTCCTGGACGAGTCGACCTACCCGGACGCCGAGGCGGTGGCCGCCTACGTCGCCCAGGAGCGGATCGACTACCTGGACCTGACCCCGGCCCACCTCCAGCAGCTCATCGAGCACGGCCTGCTCGACGAGGGCAGGCACCGGCCCGCCATGCTGGGGCCCGGTGCGGACGCCATGCCGGACGCGCTGTGGCGGGAGCTGGGCGCGCACCCGGCGACGACGGCGTACAACTTCTACGGTCCCACGGAGTGCACCGTGGACTCCGTCGTCGCCCGTGTCACCGGTGAGGGGCCGCCTCGTATCGGACGGCCGATCAGGGGCGCCGCCGCGTACGTGCTGGACAACCGGCTGCGGCCCGTGCCGCCGGGCGTCACGGGTGAGCTGTATCTCGCGGGCGCCGGTCTGGCCCGTGGCTACCTGGGCCGGCCCGCGCTGACCGCCGAGCGGTTCACCGCCGACCCGTACGGTCCGCCGGGGTCCCGGATGTACCGCACGGGCGACCTGGCGCGCTGGACCGCGGACGGCGAGCTGGAGTGCCTGGGCCGGGCCGACCACCAGGTGAAGATCCGCGGTTTCCGCATCGAGCCGGGCGAGATCGAGGCCGTCCTCGGACGGCACGAGAGCGTCGCGGAGGTCGCGGTGATCGCCCGCGACGACCTGCCGGGGTCGCGCCGCCTGGTCGCGTACGTGGTGCCCGCCCCGGGCCGCACGGCCGACCCCGAGGTGTGGCGCGCCCACGCGACGGCCCTGCTGCCCGAGCACATGGTGCCCTCGCTCTGGGTGCCCATGGAGCGGCTTCCGCAGTCGGCCAACCGCAAGGTGGACCGTGCCGCGCTGCCGGTGCCGGAACTGCCCGAACAGGGCGGTGGACGCGCACCCGTCACCGAGGCGGAGCAGCTGTTCTGCGAGCTGTTCGCCGCTCTGCTCGGCCAGGAGACGGTGGACGCCGACGGCAACTTCTTCGAGCTGGGCGGGGACAGCATCATCTCCCTCCAGCTGGTGAGCCGCGCCCGCGCCGCGGGCTGGCAGCTCGGCCCCCGTGACGTCTTCCGGCACCAGACGCCAGCCGCCCTGGCCGCCGTCGCCCGGCCGGAGAAAGCCTCGGCAGGCCGTACGTCCGACGACGGTGTGGGCCGGGTGCCGGAGACGCCGATCATGGCGTGGCTGCGGGAGCTCGCCGTGTCGGCAGGATCGACGGGACCGGCCGCGAGCTCCGCCCCCGTCGACCGCTACAGCCAGGGCATGACCCTCGCCACCCCGGCGGGGCTGACGTACGAACGGCTCACCGCCGTCCTTCAGGCGGTGCTCGACCGGCATCCGGCGCTGCGGGCCCGCCTGGTGCGCACGGCCGACGGCACCTGGGAGCTGGACGCCCCGGCGCCCGGTCCGGTACGGGCTGGGGACCTGCTGCGGCGCGCCGAGGCGGACCCCGCGGCCGAGGCCGCGTCTGCCCGGGACCGGCTGCGACCCAAGTCCGGCGTCATGGTGCAGGCGGTGTGGTGGGAGGCAGAGCACCGGCTCGTCCTCGTCATCCACCACCTGGTGGTCGACGGAGTGTCCTGGCGCGTGCTGTGCGCGGACCTCGACGCCGCGTGGCGCGGTGAACAGGCCCCGCCCACCGGCACGTCGCTGCGCGCCTGGAGCGAGCTGCTGCACGCGTACGCCCGCCGTGCGGAGACCGTCCGGCAGGCCGACGACTGGGCCCGAGCCCTCGGCCGCGGAACTCCCCTGGCGTCCCGCCCCCTGGACCCGGCCCGGGACACCGCCGCGACCTCGCGCAGGCACACCGTCTCCGTGGACTCCGAGGAGACCGAGGCTCTGCTGACCCGGGTGCCGGCGGCGTTCCACGCGAACGTCGAGGACGTCCTGCTGTCCGCGCTGGCCCTGGCGGTCGCCGACCACCGGTGCCGGTCGGGAGTGGCGCACGCCGGTGTGAGCGTGCAGTTGGAGGGCCACGGCCGCGAGGAGGCGATCGCCGAGGGAGTCGACCTGGCCCAGACCGTCGGGTGGTTCACCACCGTCCACCCGGTGCGGCTGGATCCCGGGCCCGTCGACCTCGCCGAGGCCCGTGCGGGCGGTCCGGCGGCGGGCCTGGCGTTGAAGGCGGTCAAGGAGCAGGTACGGGCCGTGGGCGACGGCGGTCTCGGGTTCGGGGCACTGCGCCACCTCAACCCGGAGACCGCGCGGCGGCTGGCCGGGCTGCCCGTGCCGGAGATCTGCTTCAACTATCTGGGGCGGTTCGGCTCCGGCGACACGGAGGCCCCGTGGCAGCCGGTCGCCGGTGACGAGGGCCTCTTCCACGGCGTCGACCCGGCGCTGCCGCTGGCGCACGCCCTGGAGATCGACGTCCATGTGGCCCCGGCGCCCGGAGGGCCCCGGCTGAGCGCCACCTGGTCGTACGCGGGCGAGGCCCTGAGCGCCGACCTCGTACGGTCGCTCGCCGACGGCTGGCTGGCGTACCTCGCGGCCCTGGTGGAGCACACGGACAGGCCCGACGCGGGGGGCTGGACTCCTTCCGACCTCTCCCTGATCTCCCTCTCCCAGGACGAGATCGACGACTTCGAAGCCGACTGGAGGCTTTCGTGACCGGCCGCACTGGCGCCCGCTCCAAGCTGGCGGACATCCTCCCGCTGACGCCGCTCCAAGAGGGCCTGCTGTTCCGGACGGAGCTCGACGGGAACGGCCACGACGTGTACGCGGGCCATCTGGCGCTGACGCTGCGCGGGCCCGTCGACGAGCCGCGGCTGCGAGCCGCCGCCCAGGCCCTGCTGGACCGCCAGCCGGGCCTGCGGGCCGCGTTCCGCCGCAACCGGCAGGGGAAGGCCGCCGCGCTCATCCCTTCGCGGGTGGACGTGCCGTGGCACTTCACAGACCTGTCCGGGCTGCCCGACGACGAGCGGGAGCGGGAGACCGAGCGGCTCACCGTCCTGGACGAGGAGCGCGGGTTCGACCTGGGGCAGCCGCCCCTGATCCGATTCGCGCTGCTGCGGCTGGCCCCCGAGCTGCACCGGCTGGTCCTGACCAACCACCACATCGTCCTCGACGGCTGGTCGCAGCCGCTGCTGGTGCAGGAGCTGTTCGCCCACTACACGGGGGGCCGACCGGCGCCCGCCACCTCCCCTCGCGTGTACCTCGACTGGCTCGCCGCGCAGGACCGGGGCGCCGCCGAGGCCGCGTGGCGGACGACGCTGGCGGACCTGGACGGCCCGACGCTGGTCGCGCCCGGCGCGTCGGAGTCGGTGACCGAGCCACCGCGCAAGGTCGTCGTCGAGCTCGACCCCACGCTGACCTCGTCGGTGACCTCCGCCGCCCGGGCCCGCGGGCTGACCCTGGGCACCGTCGTCCAGGGCGCCTGGGCGCTCACCCTGGCGCGGTCCCTCAATCGCGGCGACGTCGTCTTCGGGACCATGGTGTCCGGTCGGCCGGCCGACCTGCCGGGCGTCGAATCCATGGTGGGCGTCTTCGTCAACACCGTTCCGGTACGGGTCACCCTGCCCGAGGCGGGGCCGTTCGCCGATGCCCTGGCCCGGCTTCAGGAGGAGCAGTCCGCACTGGTCCCGCACCAGCACCTAGGCCTGGCGGAGGTGCAGCGGCTGGCCGGCGAGCGGGAACTGTTCGACACCCTCGCCGTGGTGGAGAACTACCCGTTCGATCCCGAGTCGTTGACCGAACTCGCGCCGGGACTGCGACTGGAGAACGCCGGCGGCGACGAGGGCGTGCACTACCCGCTTGCTCTGACCGTGCTGCCCGGCACGCGCCTGCGTCTGGAACTGGGCTACCGGCCCGACGCGCTGGACGAGGACGAGGTGCGGTCCGTCGCCGACCGGCTGCACCGCGCCTTCGAGTCGTTCGCCACCACACCGGACGAACCGCTGGGCCGCCTCGACCTGCTGGGCGAGGCCGAGACCCGGCTGCTGACCGCGCCCGGCACCGCCCATCCCGTCCCGGACACCACCCTCACGGCGCTCATCGCCGAGCAGGTGGCCCGCACTCCCGACGCCACCGCCGTCGTCTTCGAGGGCGACCGGCTGAGCTACGCCGAGCTGGACGCGCGGGCCGAGCGGGTCGCCGGCTGGCTGACCCGGCAGGGCGCGGGCCCGGGCGCGGTCGTCGCTGTCGCGCTGGCCCGCTCCCCCGACCTGGTCGTGGCTCTGGCCGCCGTGCTGCGTGCCGGCGCCGCCTACCTGCCCCTGGACCCCGGCTATCCGGCGGACCGCATCGCGTTCATGCTGGCCGACGCGCGTCCGGTCGCCGTCCTGACGGACACCGCGACGCGGAGCCTGCTGCCCGACGCCGCCACGGTGCTCACCTTGGACGACCCGGAGACCCTTCCGCCCGCCGATGGCACCCCGCCGACCGCCGTCCGTCCGGCCGATCCGGCCTACGTCATCTACACCTCCGGCTCTACGGGCCGCCCCAAGGGCGTCGTCGTGCCGCACTCGGCGATCGTCAACCGGCTCCTGTGGACGCAGGCCGAGTACGGCCTCACCACCGCCGACCGGGTGCTCCAGAAGACGCCGTCCAGCTTCGACGTGTCCGTGTGGGAATTCTTCTGGCCGCTGATCACCGGCGCGACGCTGGTGGTGGCCCGCCCGCAGGGCCATCTGGACCCGCAGTACCTGGCGCGGCTCATCCGGGAGCAGTCCGTCACCACGGCGCACTTCGTCCCGTCGATGCTGCGCGCCTTCCTCGCCGAGCCGGAGGCGGCACGGTGCACGGGCCTCACCCGAGTGCTGTGCAGTGGTGAGGCGCTCAGCCCCGACCTCGTGCGCGGCTTCCACAGCCTCTTCGGGGGCGCGGTGGAGCTGCACAATCTGTACGGGCCCACCGAGGCCGCCGTGGACGTCACCGCCTGGCCGTGCCCGGCCGACGGCGGCGGCCGCGACGGCGTGCCGATCGGCCGCCCGGTGTGGAACACCTCGGCATACGTCCTCGACGCGGCCCTGCGCCCGGTCCCGGCCGGCGTGCCAGGGGAGCTGTACCTGGCGGGCCCTCAGCTGGCGCACGGCTACCTGGGCCGCTCCGCGCTCACCGCCGAACGGTTCGTCGCCGACCCGTACGGCCTTCCCGGCACCCGGATGTACCGCACGGGCGACCTGGCCCGGCGCGGAGCGGACGGTGTGATCGAGTACCTGGGCCGGACCGACGACCAGGTGAAGATACGCGGCTTCCGCATCGAACCCGGTGAGATCGAGGGCGTACTCGCCGCACACTCCGACGTCCGGCAGGCCGCCGTGGTGGCCCGCCGCGACCTCGCCACCGACGGCGACCCGATGCTGGTCGCCTACACGACCGGCGCGGCCGATCCCGTAGAGCTGCGCCGCCATCTCGCGGCGGCGCTGCCAGAACATATGGTTCCGTCCGCGTTCGTCGCACTCGACGCGCTTCCCCTGACACCCAGCGGCAAGCTCGACCGCCGGTCCCTGCCCGCGCCCGACCTCGGTCCGGCCGCGGCGGGCCGACGACCCCGCAACCCGTCCGAGGAGATCCTCTGCGACCTGTTCGCGGAGATCCTCTCGGTGCCCGAGGTCGGCATCGACGACGACTTCTTCGCCCTGGGCGGGCACTCGCTGCTCGCGACACGGCTCGCCAGCCGCGTCCGCTCCACCATGGGAGTGGAACTGCCGCTGCGGACGGTCTTCGACGCACCCACGGTCGCCGCCCTCGCGCAGCGCCTGGGCGCGCGCAGCACCCGGCCGCCGTTGCGCGCCGGGCAGCGCCCGGATCCGCTGCCGCTGTCGTTCGCACAGCAGCGCATGTGGTTCCTGTACCGGCTGGAGGGGCCGAACCCGGCGTACAACATGGCGTTCGCGGCGCGGCTCACCGGTGCCCTCGACGCCGACGCGATGCAGGCCGCGCTCGGCGATCTGACAGACCGCCACGAGGCGCTGCGCACGGTGCTGCCCGACGACGCGGGCACGCCCCGGCAGGTCATCCTCGACGCCGAGTCGGCACGGCCGGAGCTTCCGGTCACGCCGGTCACCGAGGCGGAGCTGCCCGGCCAACTCGCCGACGCTGCCTCACACCCGTTCCGCATCGACGAGGAAGCGCCGTTCGCGGCCGAGCTGTTCGCCCTAGGCCCTGACGAGCATGTCCTGGTCCTGGTGCTGCACCACATCGCCGCCGACGGCTGGTCCGCACTGCCGCTGCTGCGGGACCTGGCGGAGGCGTACACCACGCGCAGCCGGAGTCAGCGCCCCTCCTTCGCCCCGCTTCCGGTGGGCTACGCGGACCACGCGGTGTGGCAGCGCGCGCTGCTCGGTGACGAGTCCGACCCGGACGGGCTGCTGCACCGCCAGGCGGAGTTCTGGCGCAAGACGCTGGACGGGCTGCCGGAAGAGCTCCCCTTGCCCACGGACCGGCCACGGCCCGCCGCACCCAGCCTGCGCGGCGCGACCGTCGACCTCACCGTGCCCGCCACCCTGCACCAGGCCGTACGGGCGCTGGCCCGTCGCTGCGACGCCAGCGTGTTCATGGTGCTGCACGCGGCGCTCGGTACCCTCCTCACCCGGCTGGGAGCCGGTTCGGACATCCCCATCGGAACGCCCATCGCGGGCCGCAGCGACGACGCCGTCGACGACGTCGTGGGCTTCTTCGCCAACACACTGGTGCTGCGCACCGACACCTCCGGCGATCCCGGCTTCCGGGAGCTGGTGGCCCGGGTGCGCGAGACGGACCTGGCCGCGTACGCGCACCAGGACATCCCCTTCGAGCGGTTGGTGGAGCTCCTCAATCCGGCGCGGTCCATGGCTCGGCACCCGCTGTTCCAGGTGATGCTGAGCCACCAGGCGAGGCCGCCGATGGACCTGGCACTCGGCGAGGTCGAGGTCCGGCAGGAACCGGTGGACATGGGAACGGCCAAGTTCGACCTGGCCTTCGAGATCACGGAGGAACACGGCCGGGACGGGATGCGGCTGGGCGTGGAGTACAGCACGGACCTGTTCGACCACGAGACCGTGGCGAACATGGCGACCCGCTTCCTGCGCGTGCTCCAGGCCGTCACCGACAACCCCGACCGTCCGCTCGGCAGCCTGGAGCTGCTCTCCGCCGACGAGCGCCGCCAGGTGCTCGTCGACTGGAAGGGCGACCTGGTCGAGGCGCCGGTGGCGACGCTGACGGAGCTGTTCGCCCGTCAGGTGGAGCGCACGCCGGACGCCACGGCGCTGGTGTGCGGTGACATCGCGTACACGTTCGCGGAGTTGGAGCGGCGCACGGGGCGTCTGGCTCGCCAGCTGGTAGACCGGGGCGTCGGGCCGGAAGGGATGGTGGCCCTCCTGCTGCCCCGGCGGGCCGACACCGTGGTCGCGCTCATGGCGGTCATGCGGGCGGGCGGCGCCTACGTCCCCATCGACCCGGGTTACCCGGCCGGGCGCATCGAGCACATCCTGCGGGACTCCGCGCCCAGGCTGCTGATCACCACCGGGGCGCTCGCGGATCTGGCCAGAGACGGCGGACCGGAGACCCTCATCCTGGACGCGCCGGAAACCCAAGCGATGATCTCCGACGAGAGCACCGCTGCGGAGGCGGGCGTGCTGCCGCACCCGCTGCCGCAGCACCCGGCGTACGTCATCTACACCTCCGGTTCCACGGGCCTGCCCAAGGGCGTCGTCGTGGAGCACCGCAGCATCGCCAACCTCTTCCACAGCCACCGCGAGCTGCTGTACCGGCCGACGGTCGCGGCCGCGGGCGGGCGGAGTCTGCGGGTGGCGCACGGCTGGTCGTTCGCCTTCGACGCGGCGTGGCAGCCGCAACTGTGGATGCTGGACGGCCACGCGCTGCACATCGTCACCGAGGACACGCTGCGCGACCCGGACCAGCTGGTGTCGTTCATCGAGGAGCGCCGGATCGACTTCATCGAGGTCACGCCCTCGCACGCGATGCAGCTCGCGGGCGCCGGGCTGATCAAGGACGGCCGCTGTCCGCTGCTCGCGCTCGGCGTGGGCGGCGAGGCCGTGCCGTCCCCGCTCTGGCGGGACATGCGCGAGCTGGAGGGCACGGCCGGGTTCAACCTGTACGGGCCGACCGAGTGCACGGTCGACGCGCTGGCAGCGAGCGTCGCGCACAGCGAACGCCCGCTGGTGGGACGGCCCACCGCGAACACCACCGCCTACGTCCTGGACGCCCGGCTCCAGCCCGCACCGGCCGGTGTCATCGGTGAGCTGTACCTGGCAGGGGCCGGTCTGGCCCGCGGCTACCTGGACCGGCGCTCGCTGACCGCCGAGCGTTTCGTGGCGGACCCGTTCGGCCCGCCCGGCACGCGCATGTACCGCACCGGTGACCTGGTGCGCTGGATGCCGGACGGCACCATCGACTACCTCGGCCGCACCGACGACCAGGTGAAGATACGCGGCTTCCGGATCGAACTCGGCGAGATCACGGCGGCTCTGGCGGCCGGTCCGTCCGTGCTTCAGGCGGCGGTCGACGTACGGGAGGACGGCCCGCGCGGCAAGCACATCGTCGCGTACGTCGTCCCGGTGGCAGGCGCGGAGTTCGACCCGTCAGCGCTGCGTGCGCAGTTGACCCGGATGCTGCCGGACTACATGGTGCCGTCGGTGTTCGTGGAGCTGGACGCGCTGCCGCTGACCGACCACGGCAAGCTCGACCGGCGCGCGCTGCCCGCGCCACAGGCGGTGGAGTCGCGGACCGGCCGCGGGCCGCGCGACCTCACCGAGGCCCTGGTCTGCGAGATCTTCGCCGAGGTGCTGGACCTGCCCGAGGTCGGCATCGACGACGACTTCTTCGACCTCGGCGGCCACTCCATGCTGCTGGTACGGCTGCGGGACCGGCTGCAGCGGGCCACCGGACGGCAGCTGGCGGTGGCGGACCTCTTCCGCCATCCGACGGCGAGCGCGCTCGCGGGCCAGCTGCGGTCCGCCGGGGGCACCGACCAAGGGCTCGACGTGCTGTTCACGCTGCGGTCCTCGGGCACGCGGGTTCCGCTGTGGTGCCCGGCGCCCGCGACGGGACTCGGCTGGCGGTACGCGGCTCTGCGGGCGCACGTTCCGGAGGACGTGCCCATCCACGCGCTCCAGGCCCCGAACCTGGCCGGCGGACGGGCCGTGGAGTCCCTGGATCAGCTGGTGGACGCTCACTTGGCGGAGCTGACCCGAGTTCAACCGCACGGACCGTACCGGCTGTTGGGCTGGTCGCTGGGCGGTGTCATCGCCCACGCCCTGGCATGCCGTCTCCAGGAACGCGGGCAGCGCGTGGACCTGCTGGGCCTGCTCGACGCGTACCCGGGGGCGGGCGGGGACGCGGAGGCGGAGTCGGCCGACATGGAAGCGGCGGTCGACGGGCTGGGCCTGGAGGAGACGACCGTGACGGCGATGCGGGCCAACTACGCAGCAGCAGCCGGCCTGTTGTCGGCCCACTCCCCCGCCCGTTACCGGGGCACGCTGTTCCACTTCCGCGCGTCCGACGCCCCGCGGCCCGCCGAGGACTGGACGGCGTACACGGACGGCCAGGTCGTCGTGCACACCGTCGCGGACGACCACGACGGTCTGCTGGACCCGTCGGCGCTGCGGAGGATCGCGACAGTGCTGTCCGAGCACACCGAGGGATGGCGTTAGCCGGGCGCACGGACGGCGCCGCCCTCCACACCGGAAACGGTGTGGAGGGCGGCGCCGTTGTCCGTGCAGCCGCGCGTGCTCAGCCGAGCACCGCGTCGATCTCCCGGCCGCGGTCGGCGCGCAGTGCCTGGGCGGTACGGCGCAGCAGGAGGGAGTCGGCGATCTCGCCGGAGCGGATGGCCAGGGTCGACAACAGCGAGGACGTGACACCGTGGGTGTGCTCGGTGCCGCCTTGGAGGTAGACGCCGACGTCCACGTGGTCGCTCATCAGCACGCGGTGGTCGCGGTCCACCCTCACTCTGCCCTTGGCGTCGGTGAGGCAGTCCGCGGCGAGGTCACCGAGGAGGTCGCGCGGGTCGACCGGACGGTATCCGGTGGCCATGATCACGGCGTCGCAGTCCAGGGTCTCCTGCTGGCCCGCGGTCAGCGAGCGGACCAGGACGCGGGCGCCGTCGGGCAGGGCCTCGACGCCGCCGAGCTCGGTCGTGTTGAGGAACCGCAGCCGTTCTCGGCCGCTGACCTTCTCCTGGTAGTGCGTGCGGTACAGCTGCGTGATGAGGTCCCCGTCCACCACGGAGTAGTTGGTGTTGCGGTGATAGCCGTCGAGGTCCTGCTTGACGTGCTCCGGCGCGGTGAAGAAGTCGTCGACCGCGGAGGGGTCGAAGATGCGGTTGGCGAAGGGGCTGTCATCGGCGGGGCTGTAGCCGTACCGGCTGAAGACCGCGTTGACCTCCGCGTCCGGGAAGGTCCGGTGCAGGTAGTCGACGGCTTCGGCGGCGGACTGTCCCGCGCCCACCACGACGAACCGGCGGTGCCGCAGCTCCTTCAACTGCGGTGCCCGGAAGAGCAGGTCGCGGGTGTGCCAGACATGCTCGCCCGAGGTCACCCCATCCGGGAGGCGGGGCTTGAGACCGGTACCGACGACGACGTTGAGAGCCCTGAGCACCTCGCGGTCGGCCGGGTCGATGAGGCTCTCCGAGACGACGTCGACCGCCTCGACGCGGTCTCCGTTGCGCACCGGGCGGATCTCGACGACCCGCCGCCCGTACTCGACGCTGTCGCCGAACTCGGCGGCGCACCATTCGAAGTAGTCGTGGAACTCGATCCGGGTGGGGAAGAACGTCTTCTGGTTGATGAAGTCGGCGAGACGTCCGCGGTCCTGAAGGTACATCAGGAAGGAGAAGCGGCTGCTGGGGTCGCGCATGGTGACCAGGTCCTTGAGGAAGGAGACCTGCATGGTCGCCCCCTCCAGAAGCATGCCCCGGTGCCAGCCGAAACGCTCCTGCTGCTCCACGAAGCGTGCCTGCAGCGCTCGTTCGGGGTCGCGGCGATTGTGGTCGGCGACGGCGATGGCGAGAGCCAGATTCGACGGGCCGAAACCTATGCCGACCAGATCCCGGGCGGCGCCGCCCTCGGCCCGGCCGCTGTCCTCGCGACGTCCCGACATGCTGGTCCTCCATCGAATCGTACGACTGAGCGGCCACGCACCGCAGGGCCACAAATCAGAGACTGGCTACTAAGGTTAGGCGTGCCTAAATTCCACCAGACTGCACGGGATGTCAAGTCCGCCCATACCTCGAGCGAATCCGGTGCACGTCTTCCACCTGGCCTCGACCGAACGCGGAACTGTCCCCGGACGGACGGTGGTTCGGGTGGCAGTAGAGGCTGCGAGACAAGGCGAGTTGAAGCTTGCAGACGCAAGGTGTCCGTGCCGAGCAGGATGGCGGACGAGCCGGCCCTTCCCCGGCGACGAGCCCCGCCTCACCTCGACACGCGACGGAATCCGGCCAATGACCTCGCCCGCCTGCCGAGGTGAGGGCCCCGGCGTCGATGAACACGGGGATGAGCGAAATCCTGGCCGCGGCCGTCCTGCAGGACCGATCTTCGTCGGGGTCAAGGCAACCGGCCCGGCTGGGCCCTGGTCCAGCGGCTACTGGCCGAGTTCTCTTACCAAAGGAGTGCGACGCGGGCCTGTGCGGCAAGTTTCGACCAGGCCGGCGCGTGAGGACAGCTGCGAAGGCGTCCGCGGTCAAGAAGGCAACTGTTGCACCGCTGCGGCGGGGCCTGCCAGGTGGGATGAGGGCGGGCGAGCGTTCACCCGTGGTCGCGAGGTGTGAGTGAGACACGTACGTCTCCCACAACGACAGACCAAAGGCGGCCTTCATGGACCGCGGTGTGTCCCTCGGAGAGAAGCCGCTTGCGAGCCTCCGCGGCCTCGTGGAGCAACATGCGGTCTTGGGCGACGTTCAGTCCGGCCCGCTCCCGGATGCGGTCGATCGAGACGTCCAGGGCGCGGACAGCTCCCTCGGTGTCCAGGACTTCCTCGCCGGCCGCAGCGATACCCGATACTTCCCACTCCATCCACAGGCCCATACGAGCAGCCTAGGAGCCTTCAGCCGCCTGAGCCTCCGGCAGGCCGGAGTCCTTCCCTGCTGTGGTCATAGCAAGGCAGAAGTCAGGAGCGGTGGCGTCTCAGTGAGTCCTTGACGCCCTCGGCGCGGCGGCGGATGCTCGTTGCCTTCTCGCGGATCCTGGCCTTCACCTCGTCCGTTCTGCCCTCGGCCTCAAGGCGCTCGTGCCCGGTGGCTTTTCCGACGATCACTTTGCACCTCGCCTTGGCCTTCTCCAGGGCGCCATACCTTCTCATGATGGTCCCTTCGCCGGATCGGGGTATCAGGGTCCACGCTAGGTTTGAGCGCGCCACCGTGCCTGTCGACGCCCTTCGGGGCGGAGCGGTGATCGCACACGAGTGCACACTGTTCGGCCGACCAGGACCGGCCGCGGCACCTCGTGCGCCCCTCGGTGGTGCCCGCGGGCGCGGGTGCTCCGCCCAGCAGTGGCTAAGGGCGCCCGGTGTCGCGATGATGGCAGGAGGGCCGAGACTCCGCCATGGCGGCGGCGCCGTCGGTCTCATGCGGGATGCGACCGCCGACAGGATCAGGCCGGTGCCGCACTTGCGCGAGGACCCCGCACGCCATCGGCTGGCGCAGAGGGCGGAGGAGGCGTTGTGGACGGCTACCCCCCGATCGCGGACCACGGCATCATCGGTGATCTGCAGACAGCGGCGCTGATCGCCGCGGACGGCTCCCTCGACTGGTGGTGCACCCCCCGGTTCGACTCCCCCAGCTTGTTCGCTTCCCTGCTGGACAGTGACCGCGGTGGTTCCTGCCGCCTCGCCGCCGACGTCGGCGGCGAGGCCACCGTCCGCCAGCTCTACCTGCCTGACACCGCCATCCTCATCACCCGCTACATGACGCCCGACGGCGTCGGCGAGGTCGTCGACTTCATGCCCCCCGACCCGTCGACGACACCGTCGGCCCGCCACCGGCTGATTCGGGTCGCTCGGGTCGTGCGCGGCAGCATGCCGTTCGAGCTGGTCTGCCGGCCCCGCTTCGACTACGGCCGCGCACCGCACGACCTCACGCGCCTCGACGACGGATCCATGCTGTTCCGGGGGCCCGACACGGATCTGCACCTGCAGGTCACCCCGCCGGTCACCCTGCACCCGGACGGCACCGACGTCTCCGCCCGCTTCACGCTCCAAGCCGGGGAACGGGCCGCCGTCGTCCTCACCAGCGAAACCGGCGGTCCAGGCGTCCTCAGCGGCCGGCCTGGCGGTGGCACGCCCGCCCTTGACGCCATCGCCGCCGACTTCGGCGCGTGCAGCGCGTTCTGGCTGAACTGGCTGCGCGCCTCCCGCTACCGCGGCCGCTGGCACGAGATGGTCACCCGCTCCGCGATCACCCTGAAGCTGCTGACGTACGCCCCCACCGGGGCCCCGATCGCCGCTGCCACCATGGGCCTGCCCGAGCAGATCGGCGGGGAGCGGAACTGGGACTACCGCTACACCTGGGTGCGTGACGCCTCGCTGTCGGTGCGGGCGCTGACCGGTCTCGGCTTCACCACCGAGGCCAACGCTTTCCGTCGGTGGCTGCGGGAGCGCCTGGCCGCCGGCGGCACCGCCTCGGGCGAGCCGCTGCAGATCATGTACCGCGTCGACGGCGAGCCGCACCTCGACGAGGAGGTGTTGCACCACCTGGAGGGTTACCGGCGGTCCGCGCCTGTGCGGGCCGGCAACGCCGCCTCCGACCAGATCCAGCTCGACATCTACGGCGAAGCCGCCTATGCCCTTGCCCAGGCCGAGAACATCGGGGGCATCCGGGGCTGGCGCGCGTTCACCGACGTCATCGACTGGCTGGCCGAGCACTGGGACCGCCCGGACGAAGGCATCTGGGAGACCCGCGGCGGCCGCCAGAACTTCACCTACAGCCGCCTGATGACCTGGGTCGCCTTCGACCGCGCCGTCCAACTGGCCACCGCCCACTCCCGCCCCGGCGACCTGGCCCGTTGGCAGGGCGCACGTGACAGCGTGTTCCGCCAGATCACGGACCGAGGCTGGAGCGAGAACCGCCGCGCCTTCGTCCAGCACTACGACACCGAGGTCCTCGACGCGTCCCTGCTCCTCATGCCGAAGGTCGGTTTCCTCGCCCCCACCGACCCCGACTGGCTGTCCACACTCGACGCCATGGACACCGAGCTCGTCAGCGACAGCCTCGTGTACCGCTACGACCCCGCCGCCTCCCCCGACGGCCTGCGCGGCTCGGAGGGCACCTTCAACCTGTGCAGCTTCCTGTACGTAGAGGCACTCGCCCGGGCCGGACGCCTCAGGCAGGCCCGCTACGCCTTCTCCAAGATGCTCACCTACGCCAACCACGTCGGCCTGTTCGCCGAAGAGATCGGACCCTCCGGCGAGCAGCTCGGCAACTTCCCGCAGGCCTTCACCCACCTGGCCCTGATCGACGCCGCCCTGGCCCTGGACGAGGAACTCGACCGCGCCGAGGGCCGGACAGGCTGACCGCAGGTCGCATGCTCCGAGGGAGCTCAGGTCCGTCAGCGGACCGTGCCCAGCGGGTCACCGCTCCGGCGCTGTCGCGTGGCGCGTCTGCTGGATCAGGATGCTGGTGGCGCGTTCCAGAAGTTCGCAGAGTGCAGCGTGCTCGGCGGGCGTGAACGCTTCGGTGAGCGCGCGCTCGAGGATGACCACCTCCTGGTAGGCGCGGTCCAGGAGTGCCTGGCCCGCGTCGGTGAGGGTGGCGATCTGCACCTTGGCATGCACGGGGGACGTCTCGCGGCGGATCAGTTTCTTGGTCTCCATGTTGGCCAGCACGCTGCTCATGCTCTGCTGGGTGACGCCGCAGGCCCGAGCCACTTGGGCACCGGACATGCCCCCTTCACGCGAGAGGACCAGCAGCACGGTGTACTGCGTCATGGTCAGTCCGTAGGTACGCAGTACCGCCTCATGGTGCGCCATCAACGCCTGCTCCGACCGCCTGATCCGGGTGCAGAGGTCGTTCTCGATCGGGGCTTTCACCGCGCACTCCCCTTCCATTGACAGGCTCATGCATTGACTCAGGAACCTTATACATCTACCGTGCTCGACTGTAAGGATACTGAGTCAACACAGAGGGCTGTAACCATGAAGGCTGCCATTCTCGACACCGACGACCACTTCCGAATCGCCGAACTCAGCGAGCCCACCCCCGGCCCCGGGCAAGTGGCGATCCGCGTGGCCTATGCCGGGATCCAGTGGGGCGACACCATGGTCCGGGACGGCCACTTCCCCGTGCCGCGCCCCTTTGTCCCTGGGTTCGAGGCGTCCGGGCGCATCGTCGCGGTCGGCGCGGATGTCGACGCACGGCGTGTTGGTGAGGCCGTCACCGCGCTGACCACCTCAGGCGCCTACGCCGAAGTGGCCCTGGCACCAGCCACACTCACGTTCGACATCGGCAGCATGCCACTGAGGGCGGCCGCAGGTCTTGGGTGGGGCGCTCCGACGGCCTACGACCTGATCAACACGGCCGCGCGCGTGCGGCCCGGGGAAAGCGTGCTGATCCACGCCGCCGCCGGTTCAGTCGGCACGCTCGCTGCCCAGTTCGCCCGACTGGCCGGAGCAGGCCGGATCGTCGGCGTGGTCGGAACTGCTGACCGGGCCGACTACGCCGCCCAGTTCGGGTACGACCAGCTCCTGCTCCGCGAGGAGTTCCCTGCCCAACTCGGTGACGAGAAGCTCGACGTCATCCTCGACCCGGTCGGCGGCTCGACCCGAACCGCCGGCCTCGAGCAGCTCGCAGCACACGGCCGACTGGTGGCATACGGCAATCTCGCCACCTACGAAACCGTCCTCGCCAGCGCCAACGACCTTCTCATGCACGGCAAGTCACTCCTGACCTACAACAGCAACCTGCTCAGCCAGACCCACCCCGAACGACTTGCCGACAGCGCCCGCCGCGCACTCGACCTCGTCGCCGACGGCAAAGTCCGCATGGACATCACCACCGAGTACGCCCTCGGGGACCTGGCCGCGGCCGTGCAGCACCTCGCCGAGGGCACAACCCACGGCAAGAGCATCCTCCGCATCGCCTGACAACGCGCAGAAGGCCGCGAAGCGGCTCTCGCAGTGCTGGGCCGCCGCCCTGCCCGATGCGGGGCCTGCCGTGCCCCAAGCAGCCACACCAGTGGCCTCAACTCCAATGGCTCCGCGCGGGGTTGACCATCTAGTTCTTGCGTGCGGTTACCAGGGCAAAGGAGAGAAACTCTCCGCCGTCTGCGGTGAGCATGTCGATGACCGGCTGGTTGACGCTCCGGCCGTCCGGCTGATGCTCGGCACACGCCTGGGTCCACAGCAGCCAGTCCTGCCAGGCACCTTGTTGGAGCCGCGCGGACGTGACCTCCACCAGCTCAGTGATCGCCCACTGGAAGCGCCACCACTCCGCCGTGTGCCAGGCGATCGCTTCCCAACCCACCACGTCCTTGATGTGGGGCGGGATGGCCCCGAGTTCACGGACCTCCCTTGTCATGGCGGGCGTCGCCATGGCCAGTTGTCCACCAGGGCGGAGAAACCGGACCAGGTAGGGCAGGTAATTGTCTGCCGTACCGAAGTACTCGAACGCGTCTACGCTCACGATGGCGTCGAAGCTCTCCTCCTCGAACGGCAAGGCGTGCGCCTCCGCTCGCACAGCCTCCACCTGATCGCCGACCTCTGCGTCGGCGAAGACGGCTGCCGCATCCTCAGGGGCGATCCACAAGTCGGCCGCGACGACCCGGGCGCCATACTCGCGGGCCAGGAACACCGACGTGGCGCCCTTGCCCGAACCGAGGTCGAGAATCCGCATCCCCGGGCGCAGGTCAAGGTCCTCGGCGAGGTCCTCCAGCATCCACAATGGGTTCGGCCCCATAGCGAGGTTGATCAACCAGTCAGGGTCATATCGGGAGGAGCGCGGATAGCGGTCCGGACGTACGAGATCATTCAAGGCAGTCACGAGCACGAACCCAAGCCGATCAGCGCTCGATGCACAACCCGGTTTCGCCTCGCTGCTTCCATCTCCGCCCATGCGCAGGCGCGAGAGTTCGGCGACTCGGAACATGGCACTGTCGCCCTTGCTGCCCTTGCCGCGACGCACAAGACCTGGACGTCGGCGTGGTCGTCGAACGCCTCCAGCGACGACGGGCGAGGCAGGCGGCCGGCGCGATGCGGCTATGCGGCGGGTTTCTTCAGAACCTCGATCAAGCTGGTTGCGCTGTCCTCGGCATGGCCGGCTGCTGTGCCTCGCCGGAAAATGTCCCGGACCGCCGTCGGTAGCGCGGTATCGACCCCTGCGTCCCTGGCAGCCTGCAGGACATGGTCCACGCTCGCCACACCCATAGCCAGCCTTTCAATGTCGCCCGGGTACTCACCCGCGTCGATCCGCTGCGTATAGAAGCTCAGGAAGTCCGGCATTCCAGATAATACGGATGATGCGGACGGCAGGATCTGCTCGGCCGAGACGCCGTGGGCATCCGCCAGGGCGAGGGCGTGCAGCCAGCCGAGCACCGTCGTCCAGAACAGGTCCATCCCGACCTGGTAGTACAACGCCGCCAGCCCCGGGTCCTCGCCGCGGTAGTCCGTGCCGGTGAGCACCTCAAGGGCTTCCCGGTGCGCGTCGAATACCTCCTTGGGCCCGCTGTAGAAAGCGGAGGACTCTGGCTGCCCGATGCCCGGGGGTGAAGCCTGCACACCTCCCGTGAGGTACCGGGCACCGTGTCCTGAGGCCCACCGCGCAGCATTGCGAGCACTCTCGGGCGTGTCCGAGCTGAGATTGACGAGGACCCGGCCGGACAGCGCGTCGGTGGCCGAATCGAGGACGGCATGCATCGCGTGGTGGTCCGTCAGGCTGAGGATCACCAGTTCGCTCGCGGCGAGCGCGTCGTGGACCGTGGCGGCCCGATGGGCTCCCGCGCCCACCAGATCGCTCTCCTTGCCTGCGGTCCGGTTCCAGACGGTGACCCGGTAGCCCTTGCTGAGGAACGCGCTTGCCATCGCACGTCCCATGGGACCGAGCCCAATGACCGTCACATCGTTTTTGCTCATGACACCCCTCACCATCACATCAAAGACCTGCGCCAATACCGTGAAGCCGGTGTTCGCCACAACCTGCCGCGAGCGGCATTACGCTTTCCGTGCCGGCTTCCTGAGTACCTCGGTCAGGGCCGAGATGCTGTGGTCTCCGTGACCCGCCGCAGCCGCTCGCTCCACCAAGTCGTACAGTGGAGCGAGCCAGGCCACGTCGACGTTCGTCTCCTTGGCCAGTTCCATGTCATAGGCCGCGCCCGTGAGGAAGAGGTTCACGGAGGAGGCGGCATCGGTGTAATCGCCTCTGTCGATTTCTGTGGCGTAGACCGGCAGCAGAGACTTGATCATGTCCAGCCACTTCCCGGCGAACCGCACCATGCTGCTCGCTTCCAACCCGCGAGCCTGAACGGCCGCGGCCCCCTGGAAGAAGCCGACGAGCGCGGGCAGCAGCATGGCACCCACGGCCATCTCGTACAGGGCGGCAAGGTCGGTCTCATCTCCCAGATGGACGGTGTCGCCGCCCAGCACCTTCAGCGTCGTCTCGTACTCGTCGAACACGGTCTTGTCTCCGCTGTAGTACAACAGCGTGTCCGGCGCTCCCACAGCCTCCGGCACGTTCTTGACCGCTCCGGCCAGATACCGGGCTCCGCAACCGGTCGCCCAGGCAGCCATGGCGCGGGCGCCGGCGGGCGAACCACTGTTCAACGTGACAAGGGCACGCCCGGACAGCGACGCCGCAGCGGGCTCCAGGACGGAGCGAGTGTCTTCGAAGGTGCTCAGGCAGGTGATGATCAGCGGGCTCGCCTCGACCGCGGCCTCCACCACCTGGGCATGAACGGCACCCTTGGCCACCAACGGTGCGGCCTTGGCCGGCGTGCGGTTCCACACCGATGTCGGGTGTCCCGCGTCGGTGAACGCTCCGGCCAAGGCCCGGCCCATCGATCCCAGCCCGACGACGGTCACGGGTACGGGGGCATCCCTGGTCATACGTAACTCCAGTCAGCGGTCGAATGGTTGAGCAGCCACGCAATCGCCGATCAGCGCGTCCGGCGTGGCTCCCGATTCCATTCTGGAAGCCGCACATACATTTGTTCAAGTACCTACAATTCTGTTGGGTACCCACACTTTTGTCAGTAGGAGTGCCGATGACCAAGCGGACCTACATCTGCGGACTCGACGCCGCCATCGCCGTCATGGGCGGTAAATGGAAGGGGTTAATCCTGTTTGCACTCGGCGAGGAGGGGCCTTTGCGCTTCGGAGAGTTGAGGCGGGCGGTGCCCGGTATCAGCGAAAGAATGCTGATTCTTCAACTCCGGGAGATGGAGGCAAGTGGCCTGGTGCACCGCGAGGTCTACCACCAGGTCCCGCCCAAGGTGGAGTACTCGCTGACCGAATTCGGCAGCTCCCTCAACACGGCACTCGGGCCGCTCGGGGAGTGGGGCGAGGAGCATATGGAGCGCATCCAGGCCATCCCCTAGCCAGTCCCCCGTTCGTCCGCAAAGTGATGTGCCGGAACAAGGTGAGAAAGCCGTCAGCAATCCAGCGACAGCGGTGGGGTCCTGGAAGGCGTTGCTTCCAGGACCCCACGCCATCAGCGTAGATCGCGGCCCGGGCTCGAGATCCTGAACTTGACTACGTTCTCCCCGGCCGTCCAACGGGAGAAGCCGGCCTTCTCAAGTACTCGAACTGAGGCCGGGTTAGACAGTTCCACGTCGGCGGACACCGTGTGGACAGCCGGCAAGGTGAGGGCGAAGTCGGCGAGGGCCTTGGCGGCCTCGGGGGCATAACCTCGGCCACGCCGGGAGATTACGATGCCGTAGCCGATCTCGAGGACCCCCTCCGTGGGCGGCCAGAACAGGCCGATGGAGCCCACCACCAAGCCGCTTGCGCGTTCGAACACGAGCCGGTGGCCGTAGGGGCCAAGCCAGTCGGGGTACTGCTCGAAGAGGCCCGCGACCACCCGATCGCCTTCCGCGGGAAAGTCGTCCGCCCAGTGCGGGGACCGGGTGTCGTCGAGGACCGCCAGGGCCTCACCCGTGGTCCAGGGCCTCAGGACAAGGCGCTTGGTGACCACGTCGGCGGGGACGTGTGAAGAAGAGGAAGACATGTGTCTCTCCTGATCGTTGGAACAACGACCGGCCGGGCTCTGTTATCGCACGGGCCGGATGAGGGCATGCTGATGTCGGCCAATGGCAGCCATATTCATCAACCTCCTCATCCCGAGATCACGCGTCCTTCGCGCCAGCGTGAGGCTAGTAGCCCCTCCTCTGCCGAGGCAACACCTTTCCGGGCTGCTGACCGGGGCTTTCACTCCCTGAAGGTCATATCCCTTCGCATGCGGTCGGCGGCGGGACCGCCGCCCGGTGGGCGGGATCCTCCATCGACTCGGCACCGGCTGCCCATGACGCGAACTGCGCCGACGCCACGGGCGACACCGCATGGAACATGAACGTCGACCAACCCCCCATCCCCGCCCAGCTGCGGCAACCCGGTATCAGGCCTGCGCGGCAGGCTTCGAACAGGCCCGCTCCTGCGGCATGCGGTCCCGAAGAGCAGGACTACGGCATGGTGGCCTGGAAGACACGCCTGCTCGGTACTGCGGGCGTCACGGCACGTTTTCGCGTAGCCGGTCCAGGCGGGTCACGACCGGTCCGGCCGTGACACCGTGCAGCACGACGGAGGCGAGGACGGTGAACGTGACCACCGCCCACAGCTCTCGCGCCGGTACGGGGAAACTGTGCTGTCCGAGGGCGTAGGCAAGGTAGTAGAGCGAGCCGATGCCCCGGATGCCGTAGGCCGCGGTCACCCAGCGTTCGCTGCGCCGCATGCGGGTGCCGAGCAGGCCGGCCCACCCGGACAGTGGCCGAATGACGAGCAACAGGACCAGCCCGGTGACCGCTCCTTGCCACGTCAGCGAGTCCAGACCTCCCAGAGCGACGAAGGCCCCCAGCAGGAACAGCAGCACAGCGGTGAACAGACGCTCGACTTGTTCGACGAAGTCGTGCAGGACGTTGTGGAATCCGTGAGCACGTTCCTCCGCCCGGATGGAGCAGGCAGTGACGAACACGGCGAGGAAGCCGTAGCCCTGGAGCAGTTCGGTCACGCCGTAGGCCAGGAAGGTGGCGCCCAGGGCCACGAATCCCTCTCGGTGCTCGGACAACCGCAGCGCCGATGAGTGGGAATGGAAGAACAGCCAGCCCAGCAAACGGCCGATCAGCCAGCCGCACAGCAACCCGATCCCGCACTTGAGCGCGAGGTCCTTCAGCGCCCACCCGCCGATCCAGTCCGCGGACCAGCCTCCTCCGGCGGCGGCCACCAGGGCGACCGCCGCGTAGACGAGGGGGAACGCCAAGCCGTCGTTCAGGCCCGCCTCGCTGGTCAGAGCGAACCGCACCTCGTCCTCGTCGTGCTCGTCCTCGGTCGGCTCGCCGACCCGGACTTCCGCAGCGAGCACCGGATCGGTCGGCGCCAGGACTGCGGCCAGCAGCAGTGCCGCTGCGGGCGGCCAGTCGAGCAGCCACCAGGCCGTGAGGGCGGTGAAAACGACGGTCAGCGGCATCGTGACGCCCAGCAGCCGCCATGTCGCGGCCCATCGACGCCACCCCATGGGCCGGTTGAGTGCCAGTCCGGCGCCCATCAGGGCGATGATCACGCAGATCTCGGTGATGTGCTCCGCCATCAGCCGGTCGTTCACCGGGTCGATGACCGGCAGCGGCAACGGCAGCAGGTAGACGGCGATGCCGCCCCCGAGGAAGACGAGGGGAAGTGACAGCGGCCGGCCGGCGACCACCCGTGGCAGCACCGCCGCGAGCAGTGCGCCCACCCCCAGCCATGCGAACACGGCGTCGCCGATCGTCACCCCGCCGCTCTTCCCTTCGCTCCGCCGTCAACGGCCACGGCGAGGCTGCTCAGGACGTCAGCCCACCGGCCGACCTCAGCCGGCACGTTGAGCCCAGCTGCTCCGCCGTCACCCCTTGTACCCTGCAACCGCCCGGGCCCACCTGCGGATGACGCGCCAATGCACCGCCCGTCCGGCAGGCCCGCGGGGGCGAGGCCTGCCGGGCTGCGGGCTCAGGCGTCGATGATGACGGGGATGATGAGCGGCTTGCGGCGGTGGGTGCGGAACGCCCAGTTCGCCACGGCGCGGGCGACGAGCTGTTCGAGCTGGTGCGCGTCCCCGACGCCTTCCTCGGCCGCGGTGGCCAGGGTCTTCTCGATGACGGGAATCACCGGCTCGAAGGTGGCGTCGTCGTGGACGAAGCCGCGGGCCAGGAAGTCGGGGGCCTCGGCGAGGGCGCCGGTGTCCGCGTCGACGATCGCCACCACCGTGACCACGCCTTCGGAGGCGAGGGTGAGGCGGTCCTTGAGGGAGGCTTCGGTGGCGCCGCCCACTTCCATGCCGTCCACGTAGACGTTGCCGGCGGGGACCTTGCCCGTGATGGACGCGCGGCCGTCGACCAGGTCGACGACGACGCCGTCCTCGGCGATGACGACCCGGTCGGGATCGACACCGGTACGGATGGCGAGGTCGCCGTTGGCCCGCAGGTGGCGCCATTCACCGTGCACGGGCATGACGTTGCGGGGCTTGACGATGTTGTAGCAGTAGACCAGTTCGCCGGCGCTGGCGTGCCCGGAGACGTGCACCTTGGCGTTGCCCTTGTGGACCACGTGGGCACCCCACCGGGTGAGCCCGTTGATCACCCGGTAGATGGCGTTCTCGTTGCCGGGGATGAGGGAGCTGGCGAGCAGGACGGTGTCGCCCTTGCCGATGCGGATGACGTGGTCGCGGTTGGCCATCCGGGACAGTGCGGCCATCGGTTCGCCCTGGGAGCCGGTGCACACCAGAGTGATCTTGTGGTCCGGGAGCTTCTCCAGCTCCTTCGTGCTCACGACCAGACCGGACGGCACCTTCAGATACCCCAGGTCACGGGCGATGCCCATGTTGCGGACCATGGAGCGGCCCACGAAGGCGACCTTGCGGCCGTGCTGGTGAGCGGCGTCCAGGACCTGCTGGATGCGGTGCACATGGCTGGCGAAGCTGGAGACGATGACCCGGCGCGGTGCGGTGCGCATCACCTGCTCGATCGCCGGGTTCAGCTCACGCTCGGAGGTGGTGAAACCGGGCACCTCGGCGTTGGTGGAGTCGGTGAGGAACAGGTCCACGCCCTCCTCCCCGAGGCGGGCGAAGGCGCGCAGATCGGTGATCCGCTCGTCGAGAGGGAACTGGTCCATCTTGAAGTCGCCGGTGTGCAGCACCATCCCGGCGCCGGTGCGGATCGCGACCGCGAGGCTGTCCGGGATGGAGTGGTTGACCGCCACGAACTCGCAGTCGAAGGGCCCGAAGCTGCGCCGGTCGCCCTCTCGCACCCGTACCGGGCGCGGCCGGATGCCGTGTTCCTTGAGCTTGGCCTCCAGGAACGCCAGCGTCAGCTTGGAGCCGACCACGGGAATGTCCCGGCGCTCGCGCAGCAGATAGGGCACACCGCCGATGTGGTCCTCGTGTCCGTGGGTCAGCACCACGGCCACGATGTCGTCCAGCCGGTCCCGGATCGAGGTGAAGTCCGGCAGGATCACGTCCACGCCGGGCTGGGTCTCCTCGGGGAACAGCACGCCGCAGTCGACGATGAGCAGCTTGCCGGCGTACTCGAAGACGGTCATGTTGCGGCCGATCTCACCTAGGCCGCCCAGGGCAATGACCCGCAGCCCTCCTTCGGGAAGAGGCGGTGCGGCTTTCAGCTCTGGATGCGGATGACTCATACCCTGACGGTACCCTCAGTGCGGGACAGGATGATCCATTGGCCTGTGATCTCTTCTTCCCGACCGCCCGGGTCACCGTCCCGTGTGTGAACATCTCGCCCGGTACCGGCACCGCCCGAGCCGCCCGGAGGGGCCGGTGCGTACAATCTGACCTCATGCCGAAGCCTGACGAGCTGATCGTTGACATCGCCGCCCGCGTGGAATCCGGGCAAAGCACTCAGATGTCATTGACCGTGGTCACCGGTGGTGCTGTCATCACCGGTCGCCTGGCTCCCGAAGCCGTGTGGAGACAGAGAGTGTCGGAGGTTCTGACGGATTCCGCCCACTTGGGCGAGTTCTCCGCCGTCTTCGACACCCCCCCGAAGCAGGACGGGCGCCCTACGCATCTGCACTTCCATGTCGCCCGGATCCTGCAGGGAACGGTGGGGATCCCGGAGACAGGCGGGATGTACCGCGTCGCGATCGAGGACGTCGGTGCCTGGACCGTGGGCGACTTCAGCTACTCCGACCACTGACCCACCGCCGCGCCAGCAAGCGGCACGACACGCAGTGAGGGCCCTACCGGCGCGCGCCGGTAGGGCCCTCACTGCTGCTCTGGGGGGCCGGAGCCCCCGTCGCGTCCGTCAGACGGACAGGGGGGCGCCGAGCAGGGCGGAAGCCCGCTGCAACGGGCTTTCGACGGGGGCGGGCGCGGGCTCGGGCAGGGTGCGGCAGGTGAAGCCGAGGCGGGCCATGGCCCGGAGGACTTCCGCGCCACTGAAGTCTCGGGGGTCCTGGCGGGTGATGACCTGGCCGATCTGCTTGACCGGGTAGTGGCGCCGTCCGATGATCACGGACTCACCGGTGACCGGTTCGGGCCTGATGCCCTTCATCGATTCCAGCACTCCGCCCTTGGTCAGGTCGAACGGGAAGCGGGCGATGACACAGCGCATGATGCCTCACAGAGAGAGGGGGGAGGGGGTCGACCTGCACCGAGGCCTTCTAGCGGGAGAAGGCGAGGACGCTCGGAGCGTTGTCGTGTTCGTCGGCGATGTCCCGCAGGCGGATGCGGTCGCTGTAGCCGGAGCCGTCATGAACAGCCCTGAGCCCGGCCCAGGTGACCATGCCGGTGCCCAGCCCGTCCTCGTCGCAGACGACCAGATGCCCCGTGCGGGCGGCGGCCATCACGGACAGCGCCACCTCCACGGTCATGTCCGCCCAGACCTGCGGTCCGGCCGCCTCGACGGTGTTGGCCACCGTGCCGTGCGCGGGGCGGGCGCTCGCCGGGCGGAACTGCGTCTGGTCCAGCGTCAAAGGGTGCCTCCTGCGGAGTTGGGCCGGCTCTGGGACCACGAAGGTTCTACGCCGCCGCACCGGTGGTGGACTGCCCCAGGGGCGCGCGGCGGGTCGCCGAGGCAGGGCGGCGGCGACCGCGTGAGGTGGTGCCGCGCTTCTTGGGGCGTTCGACCACGGGTGCGGTGATGACGACCGGGACGCCGGAGGGGGCTTGGGCGCCGGTGATGCGCTGCAGGGCCTCTTCGCCGCTGCGGACCTGGGTGGTCTGCGGGACGATGCCGGCCGACGCCATGAGGCGGGTCATGCCACGGCGCTGGTTCGGGGTGACCAGGGTGACGACACTGCCGGACTCGCCGGCGCGGGCCGTACGGCCGCCGCGGTGGAGGTAGTCCTTGTGGTCGGTCGGCGGGTCGACGTTGACGACGAGGTCGAGGTTGTCGACGTGGATGCCGCGGGCCGCGACGTTGGTCGCCACCAGCACGTTGACGTGCCCGGTCTTGAACTGCGCCAGCGTGCGCGTGCGCTGCGGCTGCGACTTCCCGCCGTGCAGGGCGGCGGCCCGTACCCCGCTGTTCAGGAGGTGCTCGGTGAGGCCGTCGACGGCGTGCTTGGTGTCCAAGAACATGATCACGCGACCGTCGCGTGCGGCAATGTGCGTGGTCGCCGCGTGCTTGTCGGCGCCGTGCACGTGCAGCACGTGATGCTCCATCGTGGTGACGGCTCCGGCCGAGGGGTCGACGGAGTGGACCACCGGGTCCGTCAGGTAGCGGCGGACGAGCAGGTCGACGTTGCGGTCCAGGGTGGCGGAGAACAGCATCCGCTGGCCCTCCGGGCGCACCTGGTCGAGCAGGGCAGTGACCTGCGGCATGAAGCCCATGTCGGCCATCTGGTCGGCCTCGTCGAGGACGGTGATGGACACCTGGTTCAGCCGGCAGTCGCCGCGGTCGATGAGGTCCTTGAGGCGTCCCGGCGTGGCGACGACGACCTCGGCGCCACCCCGCAGCGCGCTCACCTGCCTGCCGATGGACATGCCGCCCACCACCGTGGCCAGCCGCAGCCTGACGGACCGGGCGTACGGGGTCAGCGCGTCGGTGACCTGCTGCGCCAGCTCACGCGTGGGTACCAGGATCAGCCCGAGCGGCTGCCCGGGCTCCGCGCGCTGCCCGGCCGTACGGGCCAGCAGCGCCAGCCCGAAGGCGAGGGTCTTGCCGGAACCGGTGCGGCCACGGCCGAGCACGTCACGGCCGGCGAGGGCGTTCGGCAGGGTCGCGGCCTGGATCGGGAACGGCACGGTCACGCCTTGCGAACCGAGCGCGGACAGCAGCGCCCGGGGCATGTCGAGATCGGCGAAGCCCTCCACGGCGGGAAGCGCGGGAGTGATCGTCTTGGGCAGCGCGAACTCCCCCTGCACGGCGGCGGGCCGACGGCCGTAACCACCGGAACGGCTCGGCCCGCCGGAGCGGCTCGTGGCCGACGAACCGAATCGGCTGCCGCCCCGTCCGGAGTCGGCGCTGCCGTTGCGGGTGCGGGGGAAGCGGTCGTTCGTACGTGTGCGGTTCATGCGGAACCTTCCTCGATGCGGCACATATCAAGGAATTCCCGCAGCGATGAGCAGCACTGAGAATTGCAAGAATGAGCCGGTGTAACGGGAAAGCGAATCTGACCGGCGGAAATATCGCGCGGGCACAGTCGCTGGAATGAGTGACGCGGAGTGGACGCAACAGTGGGGCGTTCACCGCGATGACGCCATGAAGGCGGCTTACCTGATTGTCGTCCGCAGGAAGAAGCACTGCGGGAAAAGCGAGCAGCTGGGGCCCGCACCCCGAAGGATGCGGGCCCCAGCTACGAAGTGCGCGTCAGCGTCAGGCGGGAACGATGTTCTCGGCCGTCGGGCCCTTCTGGCCCTGCGCGATGTCGAAGGTCACCTTCTGGCCCTCAAGCAGCTCGCGGAAGCCCTGGGCGGCGATGTTCGAGTAGTGGGCGAACACGTCAGCGCCGCCACCGTCCTGCTCGATGAAGCCGAAGCCCTTTTCCGCGTTGAACCACTTCACGGTACCAGCAGCCATGTCATTTCTCCTTTGGGGCAGTGCATCGGGGTCCACACTGCGCGGACCCCGTGTCGCCGCGTTGATCACCCCGCCGGAAAAGACCGGAAATACAAAAGCGCTTCCAGCGGCATGAAGCCTGCCGGAGGCACTTGAAGTCGGGAACCACAACTGCAACTGAGATCGACAGTAGCACGCCTCAGCGGTCCATGTGCGGGGAAAAATGCCGGTCCCTTTATTGCGGCAGAGAATCTGTCCGCATGTTCCGTTGAAATCTAAGTCCGCGGGCACAGATATTGAGCCAGGCGGAGCGCAGCGTTTCGGCGGGCAGGGGGCGCGCCGCGATCCACCGGCCCACCCGGGACGTGCGTGGCGCAGCGGCCATGCCACGGATGCTCGACGTCCCGAGGACCCGTCCATCCCGGCGCCCAACGACCATGCAGGCGCAAGGGGATCCAGCACTGAAGACGCCGTGTGGACCCGCGCCATTTGGTTACACAGTAGGCGCGCTCCACGCCTCACAGCGCGTCAGCATGCGATGCCTGAGCGTTTTGCGGAACCCTGACAGCTGAACACCGCACTTCAACGGATAAGGGACTCGATGGCTGCTGAAGCTGCACCGGTCACGTTGGTGCCGGTCAAGGGACGGCGCAGCCGGGGCCGGATGATCGTCTCCTGGCTGACCACCACCGATCACAAGAAGATCGGTCATCTCTACCTGATCACGTCGTTCGCGTTCTTCCTGATCGGCGGGGCGCTGGCGATGGCGATCAGGGCGGAGCTGGCCCGGCCCGGGCTGCAGTTCCTGTCCAATGAGCAGTACAACCAGGCGTTCACGATGCACGGCACGATCATGCTGCTGCTGTTCGCCACCCCGACGTTCGCCGGCTTCGCCAATGCGATCATGCCGCTGCAGATCGGCTCCCCGGACGTCGCCTTCCCCCGGCTGAACATGTTTTCGTACTGGCTGTTCGCCTTCGGCGGCCTGATCGTCCTCGGCAGCTTCCTGACCCCCGACGGCGCCGCCGACTTCGGCTGGACCGCCTACACCCCGCTCAGCGGCGGTGAGCGCACCGCTCAGATCGGGGGCGACCTGTGGATCATGGGGCTGGCGCTGGCCGGCTTCGGCACGATCCTCGGCGCGGTCAACTTCATCACCACGATCATCTGCATGCGCGCACCCGGCATGACCATGTTCCGGATGCCGATCTTCACGTGGAACGTCCTGCTCACGTCGGTGCTGGTCCTGCTCGCGTTCCCGGTCCTGGCGGCGGCGCTGTTCGCCCTGGAGGCGGACCGCAAGTTCGGGGCCCACATCTTCGACCCGCAGAACGGCGGGGCGATCCTGTGGCAGCACCTGTTCTGGTTCTTCGGCCACCCCGAGGTCTACATCCTCGCCCTGCCCTTCTTCGGCGTCATCACCGAGATCCTTCCGGTCTTCTCCCGCAAACCGATCTTCGGCTACATGGGGCTGGTGGGCGCCACGATCGCCATCACCGGTCTGTCCGTGGTCGTCTGGGCGCACCACATGTTCGCCACCGGTGCCGTGCTGCTGCCGTTCTTCTCCTTCATGAGCTTCCTGATCGCCGTGCCGACCGGAGTGAAGTTCTTCAACTGGATCGGCACGATGTGGCGGGGCTCGATCTCGTTCGAGCCGCCGATGCTGTGGGCGTGCGGCTTCCTGGTGACGTTCCTGTTCGGCGGGCTGACCGGTGTGCTGCTCGCCTCACCGCCAATGGACTTCCACGTCACCGACAGCTACTTCGTGGTGGCCCACTTCCACTACGTGCTGTTCGGGACGATCGTCTTCGCGATGTTCGGCGGGTTCAGTTTCTGGTGGCCGAAGATGACCGGCACCATGCTGGACTTCCGGCTCGAGAAGATGCATTTCTGGACGCTCTTCGTCGGCTTCCACACGACGTTCCTGGTGCAGCACTGGCTCGGCGCGGAGGGCATGCCCCGTCGTTACGCCGACTACCTCGCCGCCGACGGCTTCACCGCCCTGAACACCGTCTCCTCCATCGGCTCCTTCCTGCTGGGTCTGTCGACCCTGCCCTTCCTCTACAACGTCTGGAAGACCGCCAAGTACGGCAAGAAGATCGAGGTCGACGACCCCTGGGGCTACGGCCGCTCCCTGGAGTGGGCCACCTCCTGCCCGCCGCCCCGCCACAACTTCAACGCCCTGCCCCGTATCCGCTCCGAATCCCCCGCCTTCGACAACCACCACCCGGAACTCGCCGAAGTCGAGGAGCAGGTGAACGCCGGCAGGCGTGACGCCATCGACGCCACCGACCACAAGGGCGAACCGACATGATCTCCGGTCCTCCCTCCTGCCTCCTGGACCCGCACGGCGCCGACCGGCCACCGAGAGCATCGAGTGGCAAGCGGGGTAGTCGGTAGGTACCGAAGTCTCCTCAGCGGCTATCTGGGGAGAAACCGCCGGAAGGGGACACGTCCTGTGATCGAGCGGGCGCTGGTGGGCAGGGCGCTGACCGATCTGATGATGGTCAGCCATGAGGCGGCGCTGGAGGAGCTGCCGGCTCTGGTGGCCGACCACGCTGAGGCCATCGGCTTGCACGATGTGGCGTTCTTCGTGGTCGACTTGCAAGGCAAGGTGCTGCGCCAGGTCACCGGGCAGGGCCTGGACGCCGGTGCGGGCGGTGCGGAGCTGCCGGTCGACACCACCGTGGCGGGGCTGGCGTTCCAGCGGGTGGACATGGTCGCCGAGCCGGATGCGGCGTGCGGGCGCGAGCGCCGCCGGTGGTGGGTGCCCGTCACCGACGGCGTGGAACGCCTGGGCATGGTGCGCGCGGACACCGACCGGGACGACGACCAAACCCGTGACGCGCTGCGCGAACTGGCGTCGATGGTGGCCCTGCTGCTGCTGAGCAAGCGGGCCTTCAGCGACTCCTACGCCCGGCTGATCCGGACCGCGCCCATGAGTGTGGCCGCCGAGATGCAGTGGCATCTCACCCCGCCCTCGGCCTTCGCCGGCCACGCCACCACCGTCGCCGCCGTCTCGGAACCGGCCTACGACGTCGGCGGCGACGCCTTCGACTACGCCGTGGCCGACCGGGTGCTGCACCTGTCGGTCTTCGATGCCATGGGGCACGACGCCACCGCGGGCCTGACCGCCAACATGGCGGTCGCCACCTGCCGCAACGCACGCCGCCAGGGCGCCGACCTCGTCCAGACCTCCCAGGCGGTCGAGGACACCCTGCTCTCACAGTTCGGCACCAGCCGCTACGTCACCGGCATCATCGCCGACCTCGATCTGAACACCGGACGCCTCACCTGGATCAACCGCGGCCACCACCTGCCGATCCTGCTGCGCTCCGGACGCTGGCCCCACGAGCTGCGATGCCGCCCGGCCGGCCCCATGGGCACCGCCCTGGGACTACCGGTGACCGTCTGCCACGAACAGCTGCAGACCGGCGACCGCCTCATCCTCTACACCGACGGCGTCGTCGAAGCCCGTGACGCCGAAGGGCGGCAGTTCGGCCTGGACCGCTTCCTCGACTACGTCGTACGCCACCACGCCGACCAGTTCACGGTGCACGAGACCCTGCGCCGCCTCACCCACGCCGTCCTCGCCCACCACGACGGCCACCTGGACGACGACGCCACGGTCCTGATCGCCGAATGGGGCGACCACGACCAGAACTCCCTCACGCCCTGAGCTCCGACTGCGCGGCCTTGTCCGCAAGCGGATCAGTCCTGCGCTTCGCGGACGTCCTTTCCCAGCTCGGCGAACGCCTTGAAGTCCCGCATGTGCTGCAGCGACTGCTTGCGGAAGGCACCAGGCATCAGAAGCCCCACCAGCTTCATCAGGATGCCGTTGAACCGGTATTCGTTCTCGCTCTCCCAGAGCGTCGTTTCCGGGCCGGTTTCGGTCAGCCGGTCGCGCACGGCGCTCCACATGCCCTCGCCGACGATCTCGCGGTCGAAGTGAACGACGCTCGTCTTCGGGATCTCGCGCAGGTCCACCGGTTCCCGGCGCGTGATGGTCTCGGTGCACTCGATCTTCTGCCGCCCCATCTGCATCACGACCCGCGACGTGGTACC
The DNA here is from genome assembly GCF_023544665.1 of Streptomyces sp. YS415. Lineage (GTDB taxonomy): Bacteria > Actinomycetota > Actinomycetes > Streptomycetales > Streptomycetaceae > Streptomyces. The sequence continues at coordinate 161,401 of NZ_JAMJFL010000006.1, read as the reverse complement.
GACCTGCCCGTGCACCCCGCTCAGCGGCTCGTGCAGCACCAGACCCCGCAGCCACTTGGGCAGGTGGGCCGGGTCGGCGAGCAGCTGGACCGCTCTCTCCCGCGGCAGGGCGATCTCGATCGAGACGGTGTACTTCACGGCGGTGCGCCCTTCCGGTCAGTCCTTCTTCAGCTCCTCGGCGAGCATCACCAGGATGCCGCTGGGACCGCGGAGGTAGGTGAGCTTGTAGAGGTCCTGGTAGGTCGCCACACCGCGCAGCGGACGGCATCCGTGCTTTGCCGCTGTCTCGAGGGCTTTGTCGATGTCGTCGACCGAGAAGGCGACGCGATGCATGCCGATCTCGTTGGGACGAGTGGGTTCCGACTCGATCGCCTCGGGATGGATGTACTCGAAGAGCTCGAGGCGGCCTTGGCCGTCCGGCGTCTGGAGCATCGCGATCCTGGCGTGATTGCCGTCGAGGCCGACAGCGGTGTCGGTCCACTCGCCGCTGACCGTGTCACGGCCGACGACCGTGAGGCCGAGGTCGGTGAAAAAGGCGATCGTCGCTTCGAGGTCGCGGACGGCGATGCCGACGTTCTCCAGTTTGATGGCCATGCCGTGCATGCTATCGAGCTGAGCCGATCCGGCACTTCCGGCGAGAGGCGAGGAGCCGACCGCGTTGAAGACGTCAGATCCGCTGTATCAGCATCCATACGACGAAGCCCAAGAAGATCACGCCCACCACCCGGTTCATTGCGTAGCCCCTGCTCGTGGGCTCCGTCGCCTCGGGATTCTTCACCCAGCCTCGCTGAAGACGGCTGTTGGCCTTCCACAGCAACTGAGGGCGTACGACTTGGACCAGCCCCATGACCAGGAAGAAGCACAGGATCAGGACGAATACCCAACCGCCGCCATCGCTGTTCGTGGCGGCCTGCACTACCGCATCGCGATTCATGCAAAGTCGGTTGCCCTTGTCTCGAACCGAGTAACAGGGACACCGCGTCACTTGGCAGCCCCGCTCCTCAGGTGACGCTGAGCGTCACCTTCCCCTCCCACCGCACGTCCCCCGCCGACCTGCCCACCATGAGCCGGTAGGGGCCGGGCTCCACGCACCAGCCGTGGTCTTCCTCCGACCAGTGCCGCACGGCGCACGGGCCCACGACCACCGTGGCAGTCGCCGTCCGGCCCGCCTCCGCCTCGACGGCCGTGTACCCGGCGAACCAGCGCACCGGACGCTCCACCGCCGAATCGGGCCGGGACAGATAGACCTGTACGACCTCGCGCCCGGCTCGGGTGCCGGTGTTGCGCACGGTCACCCGGACGGTGAACGGCTCGCCCGCCGTGACGTGGGCGGGGGCCTCCACGGCCGTGTACTGCCATGTCGTGTAGCCGAGGCCGTGGCCGAACCAGTAGGCGGGCTCCCGTCCGGCGCGCAGCCACGCCCGGTGGCCGATGTGCAGGCCCTCGTCGTAGTCGAGCCGGCCGTCGACCGGCCGCGTGCGGGTGACGGGGGCGTCCGTCAGGGACGCCGCCCAGGTGGTGGGGAGCCGGCCGCCGGGTTCGGCGAGGCCGAACAGGACGTCGGCCAGGCCCGCCCCGGCCTCCTGCCCCGGGAACCAGGCGAGCAGGACGGCGCCCGCTTCCCGCCGCCAGGGCAGCTCGACCGGGCCGCCGCTGTTGACGATGACGACCGTGCGCGGGTTCGCGGCGATCACGGCGCGGACCAGCTCGTCCTGTTGCCCTCCGAGCGAGAGGCCGGCGCGGTCGTAGCCCTCGGTCTCGCTGTGCTCGGTGGTGCCGACGACCACGATCGCGGCATCGGCGTCCTGCGCCGCCCGCACCGCGTCGGCGAGCGCGGTTGCCGTGTCCGGTTCCGGGGGCGCCGCGGCGACGACGGTGGCGCGCCCGCGTCCGGGCACCAGTTCGCGGCGGGCCACCAGCTGCACGGGCCGCTTGGCGGTCAGTACCGTCCGCACGGTGTGCAGGGGCGGGTTGACGTGGACGACGGCCGGGTCGTCGGTGTCGCCGGGGAACTCCCCGTCCAGCAGCGTGTGGCCGTCGACGGTGAGGGTCATGCGGCCGAAGCCCCCGACACCGAAGGTCCACTCCCCCGCCTCGCGGGGATGCAGGACCGCGGCGATCTCCACGGTGTGCGCGCCGGGAGGCAGGTCCGGTTCCAGCTGTCGGCCCGAGAACCTGCGTTGTGCGTACAGCTCCCGCCCCGCCGCATCCAGCACCCGCAGCCGCACGCCGGGGGCACCGGTCTCGGGGTCGGTGCACCTGTCGGTGTCGAGCGGGGCGGGCGGGGAGCCCAGTGCCGGGCCGGGCGCGTACACGACCCGGGCCCGTCCGCGCAGCCGGGCCCGGATGCCGGCAAGCGGGGTGACGACGTCGGAGCAGAAGACGCCTGCGCTGCCGCCTCCTTGGACGCGCGGGGACGCGGCGTGCACGCCGAGGACCGCGACGGTGGAGAGCTTGGCGGGGTCGAACGGCAGGACGGCCTTGTTGTGCAGCAGCACCGAACCGGCACTGACGGCCCGGCGCAGCAGCGCCCGGGTGTCGCGGGAGGCCGACGCCGGGGGCCGGCGTCGGTGATGCGGGTCCAGCGCGCCCACGCGGTCGGCGAGCCGGAGCAGCCGGCGCACCTTGTCGTCGACCGCCTCCTCGGCGACCAGGCCGTCCTTCACCGCCCGCACCAGCGATGCGCCCCAGGGGCTGTCCGGGCCCGGCATCGCCAGGTCGAGGGCGGCGCGAGCGGTTTCCTCGGTGGTGCGCACGGCCGCCCAGTCGGAGACGGCAACCCCGTCGAACCCCCATTCCCCCTTCAGGGGTTCCGCCAGGAGCGGGCTGGCCGTCATGGTCGTACCGGCGACGGCGTTGTAGCCCGCCATGACCATCCACACCCCGGCCGCGACGGCCGCCTCGAAGGGTGCGAGGTACACCTCGCGCAAGGTGCGTTCGGAGGCGCGGACGTCGACGGTCAGGCGGTCGGTCTCGGAGTCGTTGCCGACGTAGTGCTTGGCGGTGGCCGCCACCCCGAGGGCCTGGATGCCACGGATCAGCGCTGCCCCGGTACGCCCCGTCAGTTCCGGGTCCTCGGAGAAGCACTCGAAGTGGCGGCCGCCCAGCGGGCTGCGGTGGAGGTTGAGCGTGGGGGCCAGGACGACGTCGACGCCTTTGCGGGCGGCCTCGGTGGCGAGCAGGCCGCCGAGCCGCTCCACCAGGTCCTCGTCCCACATCGCCCCCACGGCGGAGGCGGAGGGCAGCAGGATCGAGGTGCGCCGCTCGTCCCAGGCCTCGCCGCGCACACCGGCGGGTCCGTCCGAGGTCACCATCTCCCGCAGCCCGATGGCGGATTCACCGGCGGTGCGCCAGGTGGTCGCGCCGGTGAGCAGGCGCACCTTGTCCTCGAGGCTCAGCCGGTGGATGAGCCGGTCGCGTGTCTCGTCGTCCATTCCCGCCCCCACGTCCATGCCCCCCTCGTACGGGAGAGCGCTCTCCCAACCATTGGCCGGGCTTCTCCTCCCGTCAAGACCCTCCCGCCGCAGGTCGACGGGGCCGCGCGGGCAGCGGAAGGGGCCCGACGGCACCCACGGAAAGCGGATGGTCGGGCCCCGGACTTCCGGCCGGGTCAGGGCAGCCGGTGGTCCGCGTTCAGCACCGCGCCGCGCTCCGGGTGGTTCTGGTCGTAGCCGCGTGTGTCGCACTGGAGGCCGCCCACGATGCAGTGGTCGACCAGCGCCTTGAGGGTCCGCTCCTCCCAGGCGTTGAAGAAGTCGTAATGGAAGGAGTAGCCGCGGCCGCTGGCCAGGCGGACCTGGCTCATGTCGCCGTTGACCGGCCAGGCCATCTTGAACTCGATCATCGGCAGGGCGACCGGGTGGGAGGCCGGGCACATGTTGTCGTTGGTGCCGGGTTTGACCACCGTGTAGGACATGTGGCTCTTGTGGTCGGGCGTGTCCAGGTACTTGCCGTCCCAACAACTGGGCGCCTGGAAACGGATGTTGAGCTTCACGTCGGGCCGACTCGGGCAGCTCGCCGGGAAGTCGGTGTTGAAGAAGCTGTCACCGCACTCCCAGCCCTCGACGAAGCCCTTGTGGCTGCGGAACTGCGTGGCGCTCTGCAGGGGGTCGCCCACGACGAACCGCAGCCCCTTGGGGAAGGGCCGCACGCTGGTGTAGTCGGTGACCGCGGCCTTGTAGTAGATGACCTGCGGGCCTTCGGGCAGGATCTTGGTGTCCCCCTTGTACAGGGACGGCATCCAGTAGGCGGAGGCGTCGGCCGGTGCCAGGCAGGTGGTGTTGCCGCCGTAGAGGCTGGCCGTCGTGCTGCCGGCGTTCGTCGTCCTGTTGCCCATGAAGGTGTGGTCGTGGGACTTGCCGGGCTGCCCGGGGTACACGATCGGGTCGTCCGGCGCGGTGTGCGTGACGGAGCAGTTGGCCTGGAACTCCTTGTGGTAGCGCGGCGGCGGCGTGGCCGTGGACGGGGTCACTCCGGTGACCTGCGGCACGGCCGGTATGTAACCGTCGCCGTCGGGGTCGTCGGCGGACGCCTGGTTCGACACCGCCATCGTGTGCCCGGTGTGGCCGCCGGCCGAGGCAGCCGTCGCGCCGCCGGGGTCGGCCGCCGTTGCGACGGTGCCGACGCCGAGGAGACTTGCGAGGAGTGCGCTGCCGAGCAGCAGCGCGGGGAGTTTGGAACGCGGTCTCATGGGGCCTCCTTGCCCGCTGAGGTGCCAGGTGGGGGGGGTGAAGGGCGCCTGGCGGGCGCCCTTCACGGTCAGCTGTAGATGCCGAACTCGTGCAGCGAGTAGCCCCAGCCGGTGCCACGCGCCGTCAGGTGCAGTCGTACGTGTCGTGCGGTCGCCGCGACGTCGATGGTGTCGATGTCGCCGTTGCCGGTCGTCGTGCTGTGCACCGTGCGCCAGGTGTTTCCGTCGTCGGACACCTGGACCTCGTAGGACTTGGCGTAGGCGGGGTCCCATACGAGCTGCAGCTTGCGGATGGCGGTGGCGGCGCCGAGGTCGACGCGGATCCACTGCGGGTCGCTCCAGTCACTCGCCCAGCGGGTGTCCGTCCTGCCGTCCGTCGCCTTGGTGGGCTCGCAGGGGCAGTCGCCGTAGGAGGCCTGGAAGGATGAGGCTGTGGTGGGCTTGTTCAGCGCCACGTTCGTGCCGGTGACCGGCGGGGCGACGACCTTGACCGACTTCGTCTCGATGCCGGCGTTGCCGCGGCCGTCCTGGGCCTCGATGTACACCTTCCACACGCCGAGCTTCTCGGGTGCCGTCACCGCGAACGTCCCGGCGCCGGTGGAGCGCCACTTGGCCTCGACCAGACGCTTGTCGCCGTTGGCGTAGTTGCCGCTGAGGAAGACCTTGTAGGTGATCGGGTCCCCGTCGGGGTCGCGGACGTCGGCGCGGACGGTGAACTCGCCGCCCGCCGGGGCGGACGAGGCGGGGCTCACGGCCATGTTCGTGATGACCGGGGGCGTGTTGTCACCGCTGGTCGACCCGGTGTAGGCCTTCTTGACCGCGTAGTAGGAGAGCCTCTTCAGCCCGTCGGGCACGAGGTTGAACCAGATGCCGCCGAAGTCGTGCTCGATGCCGTAGTGGAAGAGGGTGGCGCCCAGGGCGACGCCCCGGTGTCCGGTGACGCAGTCCCAGGCCTTGGTGTAGCCCTCGGCCTTCTGCACGTCGGTCGGCTCGTCGGGGATGCCGTTGGCGTCGTCGGGTACCTCCCACTCCCCCGCCGGGCCGCCCTCGGTGATGATGTAGGGCTTGGTGTAGCCGCCCTCGTTCCAGTCCTCCTGGACGCCGCAGATGTCGCCGTAGGAGTTCATCGAGTACAGGTCGAGGTCGGGCGCGTTGCGCTTGTAGTACGGCCAGGCGCCGGTCCAGGCGTCGGTCGAGGTGACCGGGTGGTCCGGGTCGATCGTGTGGATCTTCTTGGCGACGTCGTTGACGAAGGAGGTGTAGGCGTTGCGCTGGGTCTCCAGCTCCGCGCCGCTGTAGCAGTTCTGCAGACCGAGCACCGATTCGTTGCCGACGTTCCACATCAGCGTGGCCGGGTGGGACTTGTAGGTCTCCACCCATTTCGCGAACTCGGTCAGCATGTTGGTCTTGTACGTCGTGTCGGTCACGTAGTTGACGCAGCCACCGCTGCCCGGGCCGCCGCCCGGCTGGAGCCAGAAGCCGTTGATCACGCGGATGCCGTTGGCCGCCGCGGAGTCCAGCAGGGGCTTGGTGCCGCCGTCGGTGCCCCAGGTGCGGATCGTGTTGACGCCCATCGACTTCACGTCCGGCATGTACTTGGGCGCGTCCGCGATGGCCGGGCCCCAGGTCAGACCCTTGACCGTGTACGGCTGTCCGCCGACGGTCAGTTGCCAGTTCCCCTGGGAGCCGGCGACCTTGACCGCGCCGGTGGGCGGCGGGGGGTCGTCCGTGTTCCCGTACACCTGGAACTCCCACAGGGAGTAGCCGTAGCCGCCGGAGCGCTCGGTGCCCAGCATGCGCACGTAGCGGCCGGAACCGGAGACGGTGAGCTCGTCCGTGCCGCCGTCACCGCCGGTCACGGTGCGCAAGGTCCGCCAGTCCGTGCCGTTGTCGGAGGCCTGGATCTGGTAGCTCTTGCCGTACGCGCCTTCCCAGGTCAGCACGATCCGGCTGAGGTCGGCACGCTGTCCGAGGTCGACCTGGAACCACTGCGGGTCGCTCCACTGGCTGGCCCAGCGGGTGCCGGTGAGGTTGCCGTCGACGGCCGCCGAGGGGGCGTATCCGGCACCTTCCTGGGACGAGGCGGTGGCGGGCTTGCCCTGGGAGAGCAGGGTTTCCGCGGCCTGAGCGGGCGGAGCGGTCAGCGCGAGCGACGACGCCACCAGGGCGCCGAGGGCGAGCAGCGGCACGGCGCGACGCCCGGCGCGTCTGCGGTGCGCGAGGACTGTGGACACATCTACTCCTGCGGGTTGGGGAGTACCGACGGGCGGTGCTGTGGGAGCACCGCGTGATGGCCCCTCCGGGCCGGGGCGCGGGGATGTCATCCGGCCCGGAGGGGAGTCGTGGCCGACGGGCGGTTCGATCAGGGGTAGGACACGACGGTGGACGGCACGGTGGAGGTGCCGGCTGGCACCGTGGAGGCGCCGGTGTCGTTGATGACGTGGTTGTAGTGGCCCATGCCGCCCAGGGAGACCACGAGGAGGCTGTGGAACTTCACCCCCGGCTTCACCGGGGTCTTGAAGCCGTGATCCTGGCGGATGTTCGGGTCGACGTTGTAATTGCAGTAGCTGCCCAGGCCCCACGCCTCGTGGGTGTCCACCGAGTCGTCGACGCGGTAGGCGGCGTACCCCTTCGTCGTACCGTTCTGGATGGCGGCCTGGTTGGGGGCGTCGTAGGCCTTCTCGTTCTGGTAGAAGATCGTCCGGCCGCGTTCGCCGTACCACTCGACGTCGTACTTGTTGAAGTGCTCCACGAACAGGCCGGTGGCCAGGACGTCGTCGCCGTTGACGCGGACGCCGTAGTCGGCGCGGTTGGTCTCCCAGCCGACGCCCTCACCGTGGTCGGCGCGCCACACCCAGGTGTGGTCGATGATCGTGTCGTCGCTGTTGACGACCATGCTGGTGGTCGCCTTGCCCGCGCCCGCGCCGCCGATGCGGATGTACACGTCCTGCACGGTGGTCGGGTTGGCCGCGTGGTCGGCGGACGCTCCCTGCGGGCCGACTTCCAGCAGAGTGGGCGAGTTGACGGGTCCGGCGTCGATGAGGAAGCCGGCGAGTCGCACGCCGTCGACGTCGGCGACCTTCATGGCGGTCACCCCGTTGTCGGGGATGATCGTCGCCAGGCCGAGACCGAGCACGATGGTGTCGGCCCGGTTGATCTGGATCGTCTGGTCGACGTGGTAGACGCCGGGGGTGAACAGCAGGTGCAGGCCCTGGGCGACGGCGGCGTTGATGGTGGCGGCGGTGGCGCCGGGCTTGACGACGTAGAACTTGCTCAGCGGGATCGACTCGCCCTGCGGGGTGCCGCTCTCCCACGTGGTGCCGCGGGCGTTGGTCCGCTTGGCGGGGGCGAAGACCTTGTACTCGTTGCCGTCCAGGTAGAGGAAGGGCTTCTCGCGGGAGATCGGCGTCGTGTCGAGCGTGGTGTAGCGGGGCTCGGGGAAGCCGGTGGCGGGAGCGCCCTGAACACCTGAGAAGACCTGGTTCCAGACCGAGTTGGACCAGCCGCCGATGGAGCTGTCGCGGGTGTACCACTGCTGCTGCGAGTAGTTGCCCACCTGGCCGTCGATCTTGGAGTCGGCGATGTAGCCGCCGCTGGCCCAGCCGTAGCCGTTGGGGGCGAGGTTGAGGCCGCCCTTGACGTGCATGCGGCGGAACGAGGCAGCCTGCGAGACGGCCCACCGGTTGGTGCCGCTGACCGGGTTGACCGCCAGGTTCTCCGCGGCGCGCCAGAAGTTCTGGGTGGCGTTGCCGTTGAACCAGCCCGCGTCGACGGTGATGTCACCGTTGATCGTGGTGTCGTCGGGGCGCAGGCCGAGCCCGGCGATCTGGGTGTAGAAGCCGATCTGGGCGTTGAGGCCGCTGTAGGTGCCGGGCTTGAAGAGGAAGGCGTGCCGACCGGAGCCGAACTGGGCCGACTCCTGCTCCTTGAAGACCGCGTCCAGCTTGGCCTGGATGCCGGGCGTGGACGGGTCGAAGACGTGCACGTTGGGGCCCAAGTCGCCGCCGCCCGGAATGACCGGGCCGGGGTCGTCGCCGGTGGTGCCGAAGACCTTGAACTCCCAGAGGGAGTAGCCGTATCCGGTGGCGCGGGTGGTGCCGAGCATGCGGACGTAGCGGGCGGTGCCGGAGACGTTGACGGTCTCGGTGCCGCCGGCGCCGGTGGTGGTGGAGTAGGCCGTCGACCAGTCCGTGCCGTTCTGGGACGTCTCGATGCGGTAGGACTTGGCGTAGGCGGCTTCCCAGCGCAGTTCGACCTGGGTGAGGGTGGCGGGGGCGCCGAGGTCGACGCGGATCCACTGCGGGTCCGAGGCGGCGCTGGACCAGCGGGTGCCGTTGTCGCCGTCGACGGCCGCGGTGGCCGGGGTGCCGTAGTGCTCCTGGCTGGAGGCGGTGACCGGCTTGCCCTGCGACAACAGCACGGGGGCGGCCTGGGCCTCCTTGGTCGGGACGAAGACGAGCAGCGCGGCGGCCAGTGCGGTGACCACCACACCGACGACACCGCGACGGCCGGGTCTGCGGGACACCGGCACAGCGGGGGGTATGCCGACAGCGGGCATGGGGTGACTCCTTGACGCGGGTACTTGGGAGAGCGCTCTCCGGAACCATGCCCTTCGCGCCAAGCGGGGTCAAGGTTCCGGACACGGCTTTTCTTTTGGCGTGGATTAAGTGCGGGGCTCTTGCGGGTAGTTCGGGCGCGCTGGAGGCGGCGGGCTCCTCCCGCCGTCTGGCTCTCACCCCGGGGTGAGCCAGGGACGTTGGCGGGCCGGGAAGCGCGGTTCGGTGCAGGTTCCGGCCGCCGATTTCCCGCATACATGCTGGTCGGCCGCACTGCTGAACACCACCGCATGCAAATCTGGGCGGGCCTTGGATTGCGGCCGCCGACGGTCGCGGACGGGAAGGCGCCGGCCGAGTGGCCGGCCGTGGAGGTCTGTCCGGTCGCGTTGGTGGAGGGTCGGCAGCGCGAGGCCCTGTCGGTGGAGTGCCGGGCGAGGAGATCGCGCCGCCGGGCCCACCAGGGTCGAGAAAGTACTGGCCGCGATGCGGCGCAAGCGGGGGAAGACGTTGTGCGCCCGCACGATCGATGGCCTGCGCGAGGCCACTTCGTGAGCAGCAGGCGGATGCGGGTGTGAGCGGTCCGTGCCACGGGGAGCATCGGATGGCAACTCACAGGGCGGTGATGGGAGCCGGTGCATGAGCGTTCGGACTCGTACGCCGTACCCGTACCTCGCTGGTCTGACGGTTCCCACGGGCGCCGCCGCCGGGTTTGCCACAGCGCTGACGTCCGCACACCGCGGCTCCGATGAGTGGGTGATTTGGAGCTGTGCCGCTGTTGCGCTGACCGCCGCCAGTGGAGCTGCCTTCGTTCATGGACTCCGGCGATGGGCTGAGCTTGCTGCGCTCGGCGACGTGCCGCTGCCGGCGGTGGTCTGGCCGCTGGTGGTGCTGTATGTGATCAGCGGTGCGGTGCTGGTCGTGGCGCTACGCGGGGACCTCGTCGATGCCTGGCGGGCACTGGTACTGATCTCGCTGGCGGCTCTCGGGCTGGCACCCGGAGCGGCCACCATCGTTGGTATCGGGCATGCGGCAAGCACACCCGCCGATACTGCGCCCACCCCGCTCGGGCTTCAGTTCGGAACCCTGATCACAGCCAGCCGATTGCTGCAGTCTCTACTGACCGTTATGGGCGGAATCATCGCCCTGTTGGTCATTGCCGAGGCTACTGGCGGGCGTATGACCGAACACACCAACATCGAGACCACCTTGGTCTTCGGAGCCAGTAGTTCCGCACTCGTCGCGATCGTGTACGCCCCCGTGGCTGCGAAACTGCGCCAGCGAGGACGTGAACTGGTCGACCTGTGCCATCCGTTGGGGGCATTAGCCCCCGATGAGCTGGCGGAAGCTTTTGACAAACGGTCCCGACTTGAGACCACTCTGGGCGTAGACCGGACTGCCTTCAGCGACTTCCAGACCAACATGGTCGTCGTCGGCCCGCTCCTGGCAGGTGCAGCCTCTGCCTTCCTGTCTCGGTAGCGCTGCGTCGCATGTGAGTGTCGTGAGGTCACGGCTGAGCAATGATGCGGATTCAGCACCCCCTCGACCGTCTCGCTCGCCATGGCAGGTAACACGCTGCCGCAACGATCCCTCGCAGTCAGATGCCCGAGCGCCGCCGGTCCAGTTCGCCGCCGATCGCATCGCGCAGTACGTCATGCTGCGGACCGAGCCTGAAGCGCTGGTCATTCCACCGTTCGCGCGGATACAGCCATACCGGTGCCCCCACCACGTCGGCCGATTCCCACTCGAACCGCGGCCAGACGTGCGCGTGCAAGAAGGGATCCGTATTTCCCAGGATCTCCAGGTTGACTCGGCGAAATGCCGGGTCCAGCCGTCGGCAGGCAGTCTCGACCGCTTCGCCCAGCTGATCCATGTCGGACAAGAACGACAGCCGCTGCACCTGCGGCTGGTTCACGAGGAGAACCGAATTACCGGGCAGGAATTGAACGTCCCCGATCACCGCGAACCCCGACGGCATACGTCGCATCACGGTCGGGGTCTCGCCCTTCAGCGCGGCCCCGATCCGGTCCATCCGCCAGTCAGCAGTCATGGCCACGCACTTCACCAGGGACGTGACAGGGCCGTCAGCGGTGACCCAGTACGTTGACCACCCGCCCGCTGGGGTCACGGACGAAGAACCGCCGCACGCCCCACTCCTCGTCCTGCAAGGGGTGAATGATCTCCGCGCCGCTCGCCCGCATGACCGCATAAGCCGCGTCCACGTCGTCCACCTCGACACTCATGTCAGGGACCACAGGCGCGGTCTTGTCGCTGGACATGACGCTGATCTGCGCCGTCGGACTGGACGGTGACGCGAGCGTCACGATCCAACCGTGATTCATGACCTCCTCGAAGCCCAGCAGGCCATAGAACTCCCGGCTCTCCTGCGCGGCCTCCGACTCGATGTTGGGCACCACACGGCGAACGGCCATCGACGACTCCACGGAAGAAGAAAGGTGTCTCGGTCTCTCCAGGAGTACTACGAGACGCCATCGGCCGCACCCACTTTCCGCGGCCCGCGCTGCGAGTCACCGGACGCCGACGGGCTCGTGGGCGGCGAGGCGGTGCTGCAACTCGATGTGCCGGAACTGGTAAACGGCCCCGACCCGCCGGAGCACACCCCGGTCGTGGGCGTCGGTGAGGAAGGCCATGATGTCGTACGGCAGTCCCGGACGCAGGGCCAGATAGCAGCGGGCAACGGTGTAGTGGCCCCAGGCGGCCTGCCGGATCCCGATGGCCAGCCCGGTCAGTACGGCCGGGATGAGCCCGACCACGAATGCGAACAGTGGGCCACCCGCGGCATCGGCGCCCCACACGCGCGTCGAGCCCGACAGCACGGCGCACCAGCCCTGGATCCCGATGCCTGTGGCACCGACGAGCGTCGCGGTGAGGACACAGGTGATAAGTGTGTGCCGGTCGTTGGTGAGCAGGGCGCGGCCGTCGACCGACGTACCCAGGTCAACCGGGACGGCCCGCAGACCGTGCACGAGCACGCAGGCCACACCGAACACCGCGCCCGTCTGCACGGCCGACCAGAAGGCCGCGTGCGGATCCGGCGGTGCGATGTACTGCACGCCGTCGCCGCCCGACATGACGTCCGAGAGCAGGCCCTCCAGGAGGATGCTGCAGCCGATCAGCAGGGCGACCTGTAGGCCGCGAGCGAGGCCCTGCGCGCTGAAGTGCCAGCGCACTCGGGCGGCCGGGCAGGCACGTTCTGCGTACACGCCGTCCCCACCGACCGCGGCTGCGGCCACGCCGTAGAGGAGGGCGTGCACCGTGCCGCAGCCGTTGCCGAAGGCCGCCGCGTAGCAGATGGCGGCCACAACTCCCAAGGCCAGGGCCCGTCGGTCCCAGTCGGCGGGCCGTCGCAAACCCGGCCGGCTTCCCACGGCGAACCCGGAGATGATCACGCCGACCAGGGTCAGGGCGGTGCCGTCGGCCAAGCGGCTGAGGATGAGTTCGGTGGTGACGTCAGGCGCGACGACGAGGACGCACAGCGCCAGGACGGTGAGGCACGCCGACAGGCCGCACACCAGACCGCCGCAGATCCCGGCCCCGACGACACCGAGGCCGCCCCGCTGGTCCCAGCGCACCGGCGCCTCCTCAGGGGTGAAAGAGTGGGCCAGTTCCATGACCATGCCCTCGAACAGCCACGCCACGATGCCCAGCAGCACGCCGGTCAGCACTCGCGGGAGCGCGGGAGGAACTGCCCGCCGCAGCTGCCACCAGGCGAGGTCGGCGGTGCCGTCGCTCGCCCGCTCCATGTACCGGGCCAGGAAGCGGAGCGCGGGGCGGGCCCGGTCCGCATTCCACCGGGACGGGCGGCGCGTGTGCGGCCGGTATGCCGCATCGACGAATGCGTCGAGGAGGTGGTGCTCCACCGCCGTGCGGGTGCGCAGCTGTAGCAAGTCGGCAGGGTCCGGCAGGCGCCCGTGCCCCTCTCCCGGGCGGGGGTTGTAGACGGAGCGCGCCAGGGACACCATCAGCGGGCTGGTCAGCGCCTGCGCCACCGGCCCGGCCGCGCCCAGCGTCTCGGTCACCGCACTCCAGCGCCCGGCGGCCGACGTATGCGGGCCGCCGGCATCCTGGCGCAGATAGTCCGCGACCTCCTCGGCGCCGAGCGCCTGAATGTAGATGCCCGCCAGTCCGGCAAGCCGGGCGGGAACCGCGCCGCATGGCCGCAACGCAGCCCTCAACTCGGCGGGACGGCTCGAAAGAACCACGCCGCAGCCGTACGGCAGGGCCTCGTTGACGCGGTGCAGGGCCAGCGCCCCCACCGCGGGCGGCAGTTCGTCGAAGCCGTCGAGCACCGGCAGGACAAGTCGCCGTTCCAGCAGCAGGTCGGCCAGGGTGACCTGCCCGTAGGCATCGGGCGCGCGAACACCCAACTCCGGGTGGTCCTGCACGAGTCGGCGTTCCATCCAGGTGCGCAGGTCCAGTGCGGCCGGGTCCCAGGAGGCCAGCGGGAACAGTACGGGCACCGGGTCGTCGGGCTCCCGTCGTTCGATCAACGCCAGCATCAGCCGCACCAGCAGCAGGGTCTTGCCCGACCCGGGCTCGCCGAGGACCAGCAGCCGCCGGGCCGGGACGCGCCGCATGAAGACGTCGACGATCTCACCGTCCCGGCCGGCGAGTCCTTCCGAGGTCGAGGCCCCGGCCAGGTCCGGATCGGCGGCACGCCAGGCCACAGGCAGCGGATACGGGTCCGCCAAGCGCCGCACCACCGCCTCGGCCTCCCATTGCCGCCGTACGGCCTCGGCGAGCCGACCGGCGACCTCGGCGGGGCTGCACGCCACGACCGCCTCGGCCCGGTCGGCCCGGTAGGCGCTCCAGGCCAGATAGGCGCCGGCCAAGGTCGGCAGCAGCGCCGCGAGCACGGACGCCGGGTCCTCCATCCGCAGGGCGACGAGGAGGGCACCTGCGATGCCCACGGCCAGCAGGGTCAGGTACACGATTCCGGTGCGCCGCACGCGTGCTCCGGGGACAACACCGCTCATGCGACGAAGAGTGGCGTACGGACGGGGCCCGAGGCGTCGGGTCGGCGCGTCCGCTACACCGGAGGGTGAAGCACTCGCGTTACGAGCCCTCGACAGGCAGTCCCGCAATGAACTCTGCAAGAGCGGACCCTTGTGGCGGCGTCTGCCCTTTCAGGAATCTCCGGTAGTGGTCGGCGACGAGACGACGCAGGTCTGCCTCAGCCGGTTCATCACCACTGAGCTCAAGGGTGACCCGATGCGGCTCACCCGTCATGCGCAACGGTCTGGCGAGAGCGTCGAACCCACAGGCGTACTCGTCGGGCATCTCCCACCATGCCTCGGCGAACGCTCGATCCTGGAGGACGTACATGTAGTAGTCGTCATCGAAGAGGACCACGGGGCCTGTCGGTGCAGTCACTCAGGGAGTATGGCGCACCCTCCGGATCAGAGGTGCGTCTACTCGGCATCGAGCTGGTGGTCGGCCCAGACGTAGCTCTCGGGCAGCAAGTCGGTGATGAGGACGGTTCGGACGCGGTCGTTTCCGCCGACGATGACCTTGAGGGCGGGAAAGTAGTCGAGGAGGACCTGACGGCACCGGCCGCACGGGGGAACAACACCGCGGTCGCGGTCGCCCACGGCAACGATCGTGTCCAGCTCGTAGGCGCCCTGGGCGGCTGCCGCACCGATGAGGACCAGTTCGGCGCAGGGCCCTCCGGTGAAGTGGTAGGCGTTCACCGCGGTGACGATCTGGCCGTCCCGGGCACGGGCCGCGGCTGCCATGGTGTGGTTGTCGCCCCGGCAGCGAGTACGAGCGACATGCGCCGCGGCCCGGATGAGTTCGTGGTCGACGGGGTGGATCTGCGTGGTCATCTCTCTGCCTTCGTCAGCTGTCAGGCGACGTTGACCCGAGTGACGAGGGCGTGCAAGCGAATATCGGCGTGGCCGGTGCCGCCGCGGACCACGCGCCGTGCCGGGAGGCCGGGCGTCGGTCCGCCTGCGCACAGACCGGATTCAGCGGGTGGACCGCGGGCTGTCCAGCCGTTGGACCAGCAGCGTCATCACGATCATGAGCAGGACCGGGACGAGCATGGCGACCCGCAGTCCGGCGCCTTCTGCGACCGCCCCGATGATGGGCGGGCCGGCCAGGAAGCCGCCGTAGCCGACGGCGGAGACGGCGGCGATGGACGGGCCCGGCCGGTCCGGGTGCAGCTCGGCCACATGGCTGAAGACGACGGGAACGACCGCCGCCAGCCCGAGGCCCAGCAGCGCGTAGCCGACCAGCCCGGACACGGGGGCGGCCACCGCCACGGCCACGGCGGCGCCGAGCCCCGCGACGAGCCCGCAGGCCAGCATGAAGGGGACCGTCCCGGCGCGGGCCCGGATGCGGTCGGCGGCCAGCCGCCCGGCGACCATGCCGGCCGAGAAGACGGCGAAGCCGGCGGCCGCGGTGCCGTCGTCGGCGCCGGTGGCGTCGTGCAAGTAGACCGCTCCCCAGTCGTTCAGCACGCCCTCGCCCATGAGCGCGCAGAACGCGATCAGGCCGGGGATCCACAGCCCGCCCCTGGGCAGCGCCAGCGCCGGCCCCGGATCGGCGGCGTCCGGGGGGTCCGGGACCAGGATCGTCATGGCCCCGGCAAAGGCCGCCACCGCGACCAGACCGGTGACGAGGAAGTGCGGCCCGGCGCCGACGCCCTGGCCGGCCGCCACGCTTCCGGCGGCGGCTCCGGCGATGCCGCCGAGGCTGAACATGGCGTGGAAGCTGCCCAGGATCGGACGCCGGTAGGCCCGCTCCACCAGGACGCCCTGGGTGTTCATGGCGACGTCCACGGCGGTGTTGCCGCACGCGAACGCGGCCAGGGCGAGCGCCAGCAGCGGCAGGTTGGGCGCCACCGCGAGCAGGGGCAGCGCCCCCGCGTACAGCACCACGCCGACCAGCAGCACCGGCCGGCTGCCGTATCGGGCGACGAGGCCGCCCACGACGGGCAGCGCCGACACCGCGCCGATGCTGAGCCCGACCAGCGCGAGCGCCAGTGCCCCGGCGGACATGCCCAGCCGCTCCTGCACGGCCGGCACCCGGGACGCCCAGGTGGCGAAGACGGTGCCGGTCAGGAAGAACACCGTGGCGACGGCGGCCCGCGCCCTGCGCACCTGCCGGGGAGGCGAACCGTGCCGCTGCCGCTCGGCCGCCTCAGCCGGCACGGGCGGCCTCGTCACGCGCCAGGCCGATCAGGGCGTCACGCTCGTCGATCATCACCTTGGTGAAGACATCGGCGAACCGGGCCATGGTGTCCACTCCGTTGGGCGGTCCGAGGGAGCTGAAACTCTGCCCGAGCACGAGTCGGCGTTCGCAGACGTCCAGCGCGGCGGGATATTCCTGTGCCCGGTACTCGCATCCGGGCCGGGCGTGGCCGCATGTCCACGGGCAGCCTTTCCCGTAGCCGCGCCGTTCCTGGAACAGCGTCTGTGCGGGTACCGGTTGGTGCTGCCAGCGCATGATGGCCAGTCCTTCGGCGCCGACCGCCTTCAGCACGGCGTCCCGAAACGCCGCCACGGGAACGTCGGCCAGTCCGTACTCCTCGGGGTCCACGAGGATCGGGTAGAAGAAATACACATGGGTACGGTCGTGCGGCACCACCGGCGGGCGCAGCCCCGGAATGTCCCGCAGCGCGTCGGTGAGCGCGGCGCCGTTAGCCTCGCGGACGGCCGTCATCGCGGGGAGCCGGCTGAGCTGGGAACGGGCGAAGGCGGCGGCGAGGACGTCGATGCGGTAGTTCCAGCCCATGATGCGCGCGTTGTAGTCGCGGCCCTGGCCGGTGAGTTCCTCGCCGAACATCAGGACCCGGCGTGCGAGCCGGTGGGCCTCGGCGTCGCGGGTGGCGAAGAGGCCGCCCTCGCCCAGGGCTGACAGCGTCTTGGAGCCGTTGAGGCTGGCGGCGCTCATGTCGGCGAGCGCCCCGACGGGCCGGCCGCGGTAGGTGGCGCCGTGCGCCTGCGCGGCGTCCTCGATGAGCGTCAGGCCGTGCCGGTCGGCGACCTCGCGCAGCCGGTCGTAGTCGGCCGGGAGCCCGTTGAGGTCGACGGCGATGATCGCCCTGGTGCGGTCGGTGACGCGCTCGGAGATCTTGTCCGGGTCGATGTTCATCGTGACCGGGTCGGTGTCCACGAAGACCGGGACGGCGTTGGCCTGCAATACGCAGGAGGCCGTGGCCAGGAAGGTGTCGGCGGGCACGATCACCTCGTCGCCCGGCTCCACCCCGGCCGCCGCCACCGCCATGTGCAGGGCCGCGGTGCCGGAGTTCGCCGCCAGCACATGGGGCATCCCGGTCGTCTCCGACCAGGCCGACTCCAGCTCCAGCACGGTGTCCATGGGCCAGTGCCACGGCGTGGCGTCGTCCATCGCCCGAAGGACGGCACGGCGGTCCTCGTCGACGATGTGCGGCCAGGGAGCGACGTCGCCCTCGGTCATGACCGGCTTGCCGCCGAGCGCCGCTAGCATGCCGTGACCTCCGCCGCCGTCGTCGCATGTGCCGCCGCGGCCGAGGCGCCGGTGACCGGTGTCTTGCGGAACACGGCGGTGACCGACGGCAGTTCGGGGTGCCGGCCGAGGTGCGCGGCCAGGTCGCGCAGCCCGGAGGCGAGGTCGTACTCCGGCGTGAAGCCGAGCCCGCGGAGCTTGGAGACGTCGGCCACCAGCCGGAAGCTGTCCTCCAGGCTGTTAACGTCGGCCTCCAGCAGCGCCGGGCGGCCGGTTGCCTCGGCGACGGCGTCGGCCAGCTCCCGCATGGACACCTCGTGGCCGCTGCCGAGGTTATAGATCTCGCCGTCCGTGCCCGCCTCCGCCAGGGTGATCATGGCCTGGCACAGGTCGCTGACGTGGATGAAGTCACGAGTCTTGCGGTCGCGGTCCCCGATGAGCGGGATCGGCAGGCCGTTGAGCTGCCAGCGCAGGAACTGCGACACCTCGCCGCCGGCCCGCCGCGGGTCCTCGCCGGGCCCGTAGACCACGAACGAGCGCCCGATGATTACGGGCAGTCCCAGGGTGTCGTGGAGGCTGCGCAGGGCCAGCTCGCCGGAGAGCTTGGAGGCGCCGTACGGGAGGAACGGCCGGGTGGGGTGGTGCTCGGTCATCGGGGTGTCCTGGGGCGTGCCGTAGACGATCGCCGAGGACAGGTACACCAGTTTCCGCACGCCGAGCAGTACGGAGGCGTTGCCGACGTTGGAGGTGCCGACCGCGTTGACCTCGAAGTCGAAGCGGGGCCGCTCCACCGACACCGTCCCGCTCGCGTTGCCGGCGAGGTGGAAGACGGTGTCGGTGCCCTGCAGGGCCAGCAGCACATCGCCGAAGTCCCGCTGATCCGCCTTGGCGTACCGCACCCCGGGCAGGTCGAGTATGTCCGGCCGGGGTGCGGATAAGTCGACCACGACCACCTTTTGGCCGCGCTTGTGCAGCGCCCTCACCAGATGGCTGCCGACAAATCCGGAGCCACCGGTGACGGCCACTTCCGTGGCCTCCGCGAAACGGTTCCCCTCGGGCGTCAGAATCACGTGGAATTCCCTTCCCTTGCTCCTGCGTTGGAGCGGCTTTCGGGTCGGTTCGACCCTTGCATGCCCGTCTCGGCCGCTTCAAGTGGGTGTGGTGTCGCGCGTCCTGGGTAATGCGTCGCCGACCAGGCAGGACGTCGACGCAATTGCCGAAGTGTTCACGGGGTGGTCACACCTGGGGGCCGTTTTTTTACGACGTGACTCTGCACGAGACGCAGAGCAAGCGGGGCCACCGAGTCAGCGCACCAGCGTCCTGATCGCGGCTCGTCCCCGCCCCCGAGCGACCGGATACAGTGCGCGGAACGGCAGCCTGGTTTGTGAGGGAAAGCGTGACCGACACCAGCGACACCCGACCCGCCGACAGTGAGACGCGAGCGCCACGGCCGAGCCGGCTGCTCCGCCTGATGCGCTATCTCCCCCTGATCGCGCCCGTCCTGCTGTGGACCGTGCCGTGCTGGGTGCTCCTGCACACCGGCCAGCACTGGCCGCTGCCCATCACGCTCGCCGGCACCGGCCTGTTCGCCCTCGGCCTCGTCGGCATGCCGCTCGCGATGACGCGCGGCCACGGCCGGCGCCAGCAGGACCGTGCCGCAATCGTCGGTGACACCCTGCTGGGCACCAGCTGGATCCTGTTCACCTGGTCCGTACTCCTGGGCGTCCTGCTGAGGCTCGCCCTGACCGTGACCGGCGTCGGCGAGGGCCAGGACCGGGCCCGAAGCGTCACCTGGGCCGTCCTCGGCGTAAGCGCCGCACTGCTCGCCTGGGGGTACGCCGAGGCCCGCCGCGTGCCCCGCGTGCGCCAACTCGACGTGCAACTCCCGCGCCTGGGTGCGGGCTTGGACGGCCTGCGTGTCGTCCTCATCACCGACACCCACTACGGCCCCCTCGACCGCGCCCGCTGGTCGGCACAGGTCTGCGAAACGGTGAACACCCTCAAGGCCGACCTGGTCTGCCACACCGGCGACATCGCGGACGGCACGGCCGAACGCCGCCGCGCCCAGGCGGTCCCGCTCGCCACCGTGCAGGCGACGCATGCCCGGGTCTACGTCACCGGCAACCACGAGTACTACAGCGAGGCCCAGGGCTGGGTCGACCTGATGGACGAGCTGGGCTGGGAGCCGCTGCGCAACCGCCACCTGCTGCTGGAACGCGGAGGCGACACCCTCGTGGTCGCCGGTGTGGATGACGTCACCGCCGAGTCCTCCGGGCTGGCCGGCCACCGCGCCCACCTCGCCGGAGCCTTGGACGGCGCCGACCCCGACATACCGGTGCTGCTCCTGGCTCACCAGCCCAAGTTCATCGACCGGGCGGCAGCCGACGGCATCGATCTCCAGATCTCCGGCCACACCCACGGCGGCCAGATCTGGCCCTTCCACTACTTGGTCCGCGTCGACCAGCCCGCCCTCGCCGGCCTCAGCCACCACGGCTCCCGCACCCTGCTCTACACCAGCCGGGGCACCGGCTTCTGGGGCCCGCCGTTCCGCATCTTCGCTCCCAGCGAGATCACCCTGCTCGTGCTCCGCTCCCCGCACCAGCCCACCTCGCCGTAACAGTGGGCAGGCCCTTCTTGCGGCGATCGTCGACGGTCCGGGGTCAGTTGAAGACGTCCAGGAGGTCCGGCCAGGAGTCCCTCTGGCCGGACGGGCGGCGCCGCATGGGGAGCGGATCCGGGTAGGTCTCCGCTGCGGCCCTCGCGCGGACGAGGTCGGGCCCGCCGCACGCCGCCACGGCGAAGGCACCGAAGACCTTGGCGAAGGCGGCCGGGTCGCGGAATTCCACGCCGAACGCCCGGCCGTCCTTCAGGGGCACCCACACCACCCGGTCGCGCCGCGCCCACTCCGACACCGGCTGGTCGTCCGCCGTCGACCGGTCCTCCAGCCACAGCCGGGCGACGTGCAGCAGGTTCACCTTCTCCATCGGTAGCCGCTTGCGCCGTACCCGCACTTCACGCGCCGTCAGCTGGACGCGCTGGTCCTTCTTCGGGTACCAGACGACGCCGATCCCGAACGGCACCCACAGCAGGATTCCGATCAGCGGCCAGACCAGAGCGTCGCCCCATGACCGAACCAGCCCGCCGTCCAGCAGGTACAGGACGCCGAAGACCAGGACCCACTTCGCCGTCATCCGCCAGAATCCGCTGCCCTGCCGGTACAGGACCCGTCGCTTCCCCGTGATCGTCATACCCGCACGCTATCGGCAGCTTCTCCGTGGGCGACCTTGCCAGCGCGGCAGACGTGACGTCACGCCGGTTCGACGGGGAGCCACAGCTCGCAGGTCGCGGTGCTGAAATCGTCGGCGCGATCGAGGATGGCGACGATGGAAGGCCCCGGTCGCAGCCGCCACGGGTTGGAGGGGAACCATTCCGTCGCGGTCGCGGCCCAGGTCGTCTGCAGCGCCTGCGGATACGGTCCGCTGATGCGGAAGACCGCCCACATGCCGGCCGGTACCTCGATGGCGTCGAGGTCGTCCGGGACCGGAGTGTCCCCGCTGAGAGCAACCCCGTGCAGGTAGGTCAGTTCGGTGCCTTCCCTGCCGTCAGGGTCGACGTCGGCGCTGACCTGCAGCAGACCCGCGGGGTCGGTGTCGCTGAGGGCCTTCAGTCGCAGATGCTCCTCCTGCGGCAGCGCTGCGATGTGCTCCTGGATGTGCGGGTTGATGCCCTCATGAATGAGCGGAACCCGGGTTGCGTGTCCGGCCAGCCGGAATGCGGGGCGGTCTACGAGGCGGGTGTCCATGGGGGTGCTCCCTTCGACGGTCAGGCGGAACCTGAGCAGCGGTTGTGTACGCAAGGGGCCTCCATCGCGGCGTACGTCACTGGGGCCGGCGCCGTGGACCGCCCGGAACGCGCGTCCGAACGCCTCACTCGAGCCGTATCCGTACCGGACGGCGATGCCCAGCAGGTCACCCTCGCCGCGGACGACGTCGGCGGCGGCCACGGTCATGCGGCGCCGCCGCACGTACTCCGACAGCGGCATGCCGGCCAGCGACGAAAACATCCTTCGCAGGTGGTACTCGGTGGTGCCGAGGGATCCGGCCAGCCGGTCGACGTCGAGCTCCTCGGCGAGGTGCTCCTCGACGAGATCCACGAGCTGGTTGAGTGCCGAGATCATAAGGCCTCCTTTCGACTCCAACCCTGGCAGCTGCCGCCCCGCCGCCGCCCGATCGCTGCGATCCGATCCGATCATGCGCCTGCCGCGGAGCACGGTCCCGACACCGGCACATCCCCTCACGTTTCTAGCCGCGGCCGGGAAGTCACCGGCCCCGGGCGATCCAGGTCGCGAGGTGCGGCGCCTCGTCGCCGATCGTGGTGTCCGCGCCGTGCCCGGTGCGGACCGCGGTGGTGCCGGGCAGCACCAGCAGGCGGTCGCGGATCGACCGGATGATGGTGGGGAAGTCCGAGTACGACCGCCCTGTCGCTCCCGGGCCGCCCGCGAAGAGGGTGTCGCCGGTGAAGACGGTGTCGAGCTCCGGGAGGTGCAGGCAGATCGCTCCCGGCGTGTGTCCCGGGGTGTGCAGCACCCGCAGCCGCGTGCCGGACACCTCGAGGCGCTGGTTGTCGGAGAGGTAGCCGTCGGGGTCACGGCCGGGGTGGGTGTGCTTCCACAGCAGCCGGTCGTCCAGGTGCAGCAGGATCGGCGCGCCGGTGGCCGCGGCCAGCGCCGGGGCGGCGTTGACGTGGTCGTTGTGGGCGTGCGTGCACACGATGGCGGTCAGCTGCCGGTCACCGACGGCCTCGGCGACGGCGTCGGCATCGTGGGCGGCGTCGATGACCACAGCTTCTCGGTCGTCGCCGACGATCCAGACATTGTTGTCGACGTTCCAGGTGCCGCCGTCCAGCGTGAAGACGCCCGAGGTGACCACGCGTTGGATGCGCAGGCCGGTCATCAGAGGATCACCACCGAGCGCAGGACGTCACCCTTGTCCATGCGGGCGAAGGCGTCCTCCACCTCGTCCAGGGCGATGGTCTCGCTGACGAAGGCGTCCAGGTCCAGGCGGCCCTGGAGGTAGAGGTCGATGAGCATGGGGAAGTCGCGGGACGGCAGGCAGTCGCCGTACCAGGAGGATTTCAGCGCCCCGCCGCGGCCGAAGACGTCCAGGAGCGGCAGTTCGAGCTTCATCTCGGGGGTGGGCACGCCGACCAGGACGACGGTGCCGGCCAGGTCGCGGGCGTAGAACGCCTGCCGGTAGGTTTCCGGGCGGCCTACGGCCTCGATCACGACGTCGGCGCCGAAGCCGCCGGTCAGGTCGCGGATCGCCTGGACGGGGTCGGCGGTGCGGGAGTTGACCGTGTGCGTGGCGCCCAGGGAGCGGGCAGTGGTCAGCTTGCGGTCGTCGATGTCGACGGCGATGACCTTCGCCGCCCCAGCCAGTCGTGCGCCGGCCACGGCCGCGTCACCCACACCGCCGCAGCCGATGACTGCCACGGTGTCGCCTCTGCCCACCTCCCCGGTGTTGATCGCGGCACCGATGCCCGCCATCACGCCGCAGCCGAGCAGCCCCGCGGCGGCCGGGGAAGCGGCCGGGTCGACCTTGGTGCACTGTCCGGCTGCGACGAGCGTCTTTTCGGCGAAGGCACCGATCCCGAGGGCCGGTGAGAGCTCGGTGCCGTCGGTGAGGGTCATCCTCTGCCGTGCGTTGTGGGTGTCGAAGCAGTACTGCGGGCGCCCCCGCCGACAGGCGCGGCAACGGCCGCACACCGCACGCCAGTTGAGGATGACGAAGTCGCCGGGGGCCACGTCGGTCACGTGGGGTCCGACCTGTTCGACGACACCGGCCGCCTCGTGGCCGAGGAGGAAGGGGAAGTCGTCGTTGATGCCGCCTTCCCGGTAGTGCAGGTCGGTGTGGCAGACGCCGCACGCCTGCACCCTCACCACCGCCTCCCCCGGGCCGGGGTCGGGTATCACGACCGTCTCTACGCGTACCGGTTCGCCCTTGGCGCGGGCGACGACACCGCGTACGTGCTGGGGCATGGTGAAGGTCCTCTCGTGTGGTGTTGCGTGCGGTGGGTGAAAGGTTTCCGGTGGTCAACCAGCCGGCCGGATGCGCACGGGCAACGCGGCCCAGGAGCGCAGGGTGTTGTTGAGGTGACGTCGCGGCGGCCCGACGAGTTCAAGATGGTCGACTCGATGGGCGAGGGCGGTCAGCAGGGACTCAGCCTCCAGCCGTGCGACATGCTGGCCGACACACTGGTGGATGCCCATGCCGAAGCCGACGTGACCCGAAGGGTCGCGGGTGAGGTCGAAGCGGTCGGGGTCGCTCCAGCGCTCCGGGTCACGGTTCGCGGCCCCCAGGAACATCAGGATCTTGCCGCCCTCGGGGATGCGGGTACCCGCGATGTCGACGTCGCGGGTGGCGGTGCGGAAGAACGTCTGCACCGGCGACTGCCAGCGCACCGCCTCGTCGAACGCCACCCGCGCCAGCTCCGGACGGGCGCGCAGCCGCTGCCACTCCTCCGGATACGTGGCGAAGGCGTACAGCGCCGCCGCCAGTCCGTGCACGGTGGTGTCGACCCCGGCGGTGAGCAGCGAGCGCACCACCAGAGGCGCCTGCGCGTGGGTGAGGTCGCCGCGGTCGGCGGCGGCCCAGATCCGCGCCCCGAAGCCGTCCTCGCTCAGCGCCTCGCGGGCGCACTGGGCGTTCACCCAGGCCGACAGTTCTCCCACCCGGTGCGCGTCGGCTTCGACGAGATCGTTGCGCGGTCCGAAGGCGTTGAAGGCCAAGTTGCCGTAGGGCAGGAGATTCTCCCGCCCGTCCGGGCGGATACCGACGGCGTCCGGGAAGACCCGCAAGGGGAACGCCTTCGCCAAGGCGTCGAAGGCGTCGAACTCCGGCCCCTGGTCGGCCAGTACCGTATCGACGAGTTCCTCGGCGACCGTCTGCCACGACTCCCGCAGTCGGCGCTGGGCGAGCGGGGCGAGGATGTCGCGCAGTACGCGGCGCGGCGCGTCGTGGTGGGGCGGATCGGCCTCCAGCAGCAGGCTCGGCGGGCGCCACGGCTTCTCGTGACGGAAGTTGGCCAGGCCGACGCCGGCCCCGGACTGGAAGGTCTGCCAGTCGACCAGGGCGGCATGCACCTCCTGGTACCGGGCGAGGGCGTGGACGTCGTAGCGGGACAGGCGGACGACGGGACCGGCTTCGCGCAAGTGCTGGTGGAGCGGCTCGGGGTGGGCCAGGTGGTCGGGGGCGAACGGGTCGGCGTCGCTGATCGGCGGCGACGCGGGAACGGCTGTTGTCTCGGTCATGGCGGCTCCATGAAACGTGTGCGGGGCGTGGTTGTTCGAGGCAACTGCTTCGGAAGTCCGGCGGCACGCGGCTCGGGTCGGCCGCCGGTTCCGGACGCTCAGAGGTCCAGGACCAGGCGGTCGGAGTGCGAGCGGGACACGCAGGGCATCATGCAGTCGCCTGCCGCGCGTTCGTGAGCGGCCAGGACCGCGTCGCGGTGGTCGGGGGTTCCGTCCAGCACCGGGACGAGACAGGTGCCACAGGTTCCCTGCTCACAGGAGGACAGCACCTCGGCGCCGGCCTCGCGCACGGCGTGCAGCACGGAGACGTCCGGGGTGACGGTGACCGTACGGCCGGTGCGCCGCAGCTCCACCTCGAACGGCGTCCGGCGCACGGGCTCGGGCCGGTCGGTGGCGGCGAACCGTTCGGTACGCAGGCTGTGCTCGGGCCAGTGAGCGGACGCGTCCTGGACGGCGGTCAGGAGAGGGGCCGGTCCGCAGCAGTACACCTTGGTCCCGGGCAGCGGCTCGCGCAGCCACTCGGTCAGGTCGAGCAGGCCGTACTCGTCCTGAGGGCTGATCCGCACGCGCTCGCCGTAGGCGTGCGTGAGTTCCGCGCGGAACGCCATCGAGACGCGAGTGCGGCCGCCGTACAGCAACTGCCAGTCGGTCTGCATCAGTTCGGCCTGATGGATCATCGGCAGCAAGGGCGTGATCCCGATGCCACCCGCGATGAACAGGTAGCGATCGGCCGGCACGAGCGGGAAGTGGTTGTGCGCCCCGCCGACGCCCACCCGGTCACCCGGCATCAGCCGGTCGTGCACGTAGACCGATCCCCCGCGCCCTGCGGGCTCGCGCAGCACGGCGATGCGGTAGCTGTACGGGTCCCAGCGGTCGCCGCACAGGGAGTACTGCCGTGTCGTCCCGTTCGGCAGCACCACATCGATGTGTGCCCCGGGTGTCCAGTCCGGCAGCCGCGCACCGTCGGGGTGGTCGAGGGTGAGGGACACGACGCCGTCCGCGACGACGTCCTTGGCTCGGACCCGCAAGGCCAGGGTGGGGGTGGGCCGGGGAACCGCGGGCAGCAGGTTGTGTACGACCACGTTGTCGCCTCCCGTCTGTGGAATGCAGGAAGGATGCGCGTGGCCGGCGTCACGGCGCGACGGCATTCTCATTGAGTGAGAGACGAAGTTCTCGTGCCTGTGGCGCAGAAGTGGCGAAGTGAGGCCAGTGGCGGACAGCCCTCTGTGTGATCACAGAAGGCACCACAACCGCCGCGGCGGCGGCTTCCGCGCAAGGACTACGCGCGGCGATACTGGCCGCCACGCTCACCCTGCTGGTGGTCTGCGCAGGCAATGCCGTGGCAGGAGCGTTCCCGGCGTGTTCAGCGTGCCGCTGCGGGCGGCGGCAAGCGCATCTCGGCGAGGTCGGGCGGTATCGGGGTCTCGGGGCGGAAGAACGGCGCTGCTTGTCCGTCGACCGCTGTCGCGGGGGCGTCGGTGAGGCGGAAGCGCTCACGAAGGCGGCCGTAGAAGTCGGTGGGGTGCAGCCTGATGAGCCGCACCCGGTGCGGGGCGCGGAAGACGCCGATCCAGTCGCCCGGGTCGAGGATGCCGCGCAGTTGGCCGTCGACGCTGACCGCGGCCTGGCCGGAGTTCGGCAGGACGCGCAGGGCGATGGGTTCGTCGGGGGCCGCCACGACGCTGCGGTCGAAGGTCATGTGCGGGGCGATCGGGGTGAAGACGACCGCCTCCATGTGCGGGGAGAGGACGGGACCGCCGGCGGCGAAGCTGTAGGCGGTCGAGCCGGTCGGGGTGGCGACCGCCAGGGCGTCGGCGGAGTAGGAGGCCAGGAGGCGGCCTGCGATGTAGACGCCGACGCCGACCTGCCGGTCCCGGGCGAGTTTCTCCAGCACCACGTCGTTCAGGGCCATGACGTCCAGGGCGACGCCCCAGCCACGGCCCTCGGTCGTCTCCGGCCTCACCTGGGGAGGAGGCAGCGCCGGGCCGCGTCCGTATCTCAGGAGTGCTTCCATCTGCGGTGGTGTCTCCAGCGGGCGCGAGGCACGCATGGTCAGTGTCATCCGTTCCTCGACCACGGCGTGCTCCTCGTGCACGGCCCGCAGTGCCGTCGTGACCTCCGACGCCGGCACTTCCGTGAGGAAGCCGACTTTGCCGAGATCCACGCCCAGGACAGCGGCTCCACTGATGGTGGCGACGCGCGCACCCCGCAGAAAGGTGCCGTCCCCGCCCAGGGTGACGACGAGGTCCGGGTGACCGGCGGCCTCCGCCTCCGCACGGCTGGTGCGTCGGCGCTTGTCCTTGGCCCATACGTCGATGTCGGTGCACCGGATGCCGTGCGATCGGCACCATGCGTGAACGGTGTCGGCGGCCTCCCTGGCGGCAGTTCGCCCCTGGTGGGTGATGAGTCCTACACGCCGTACGGGCATGGGCACCTCCTGGTATCCGGCAGAGGTCGGTGGGAAGGTCAGGCTCCGGTCCTGATCAGAGCTGCTGTCGCGGCGCGCTCGGCGTCCGGGACCAGGCTGAGGACGATCTTTCCTCGGGTGTGGCGCCGCTGGACCTGCCGGTAGGCCTCCTGGACCTCTTCCAGCGGGTGGACGGCGCTGATGGGCACGGTCAGCGCACCCTTGGAGACAAGGGCGGCGAGTTCGGCGACGACCTCGCGGGAGAAGGAGCCCTCCTGTGCCTCGCTGCGCACGCCGTAACGGGCTACGGCACGGCCGTCGGCGATGGTGTTGATGCGCTGGGGTCGGACGCCCAGGGCGATGGCAGTGTCGACGTTGCCCTGTCCGAAGGTGTCGATGTAGGCGTCGATCCCTTGCGGGGCCAGCGCGCGCAGGCGCTCTGCGAGTCCGGGGCCGTGCTGCACGGGGACGACATCCAGGGAGCGGAGGAAGTCGGCGTTGTGGGCTCCGGCCGTTCCGATGACCGTGGCACCGCGCAGGCGGGCGAGTTGGGCGGCGAGGGATCCCACGCCCCCGGCGGCCGCGGACACGACGACGGTCTCCCCTGGCTGGGGGTCGACCGCGTGGACGGCAGCCCATGCGGTCACCCCGACCGCTGACAGGGGTGCCGCCGCCTCCCAGGGGATGTCCGCGGGTTTGGGTGTGAGGACGGCGGCCGGGGAGAGGACGTAGTCGGCCTGCGCGGCGCGGGGAAGGTAGCCGATGACTTCGTCTCCGATGGCAAAGTCCCTGACTCCCTCGCCCAGGGCGACGATCCATCCGGCGAAGTCGTTGCCCTGGCCTTCGGGGAAGTGCGCCGGCCAGATGTCCGCGAAGACACCTTCCCGGATGCCCGCCTCCCCTGGGTTGACCGGGGCCACGACGACGCGCACGACGGCTTCTCCCGGGCCGGGGTCCGGACGCGGGACATCGTGGATCCGCAGCACCTCGGGGCCGCCGTACTGCGAGAACTTGACCGCTCTGGGCATGTTTGTCTCCTGCGTCCGTGACGGATTCCCCTGCTCGGGGCACCACCCTAGCCAGTTGTTGATACATCAACAACTGGCTACAGCAGGTACTGCCACTTGGTCATGCGGTCCTTCAGGTCGAGGACCGGCCCGTCCACGGTGAAGGTGCCGTCGCCGCGGTGGTGGAGGAGTTGCGGAGCCGGCTGCGAGGGGTCGGTCCACGCCCGAACCGGTTCGAGGAGGAAGAGGTGGTACGGGCCCACCAGACGTGTGTCGGCAACCCGGCATTCGATGTTGGCGTGGCACTCCGCGATGAGCGGCGCCCCGACCTCCTGCGCCGCCACGGCCGTCAGGTCGAACCGCTGGAACTTGTCGACCTCGGCGCCCGAGCAATTGCCGATGTCGACGACGGTGGCGGCCATGTCGGCGGTGGGGATCGCGATCACGCATTCGCCGGTCTCGACCAGCGCTGTGTAGCTGTGGTCCCACGGGCCGACGGTGGCGGCGATCAGCGGCGGCGCATGGCGCACCATCATGTTGAACCCGTTGGTCATGACGTTGGGCGTCCCATGCTGCTGCGTACTGATCAGGATGACCGGTCCGGGTTCGATCAACCGATGCACCTGGTCCAGTGGGTGGGCCCGGAGATCCTCGACGGTGATCATGTGCGCTCGCTCCTTCGCCCTGCGCGGCACGTCCCCTCGGTTTACGGGGGCGCGCCTCTCTGCCTCGATGGTCGGGCGAGGGCGGACCGCGAAGAAGGCCGACTTCTTCCTGGGTGCGTCACTACCAGGCTGCTGCCGATGACCGGGCGGACGGTCCCGCGGCACCGCACACCGAGCACGGCCGGCGCATGATGCCGCAGGACGGCCACACCTCCTTCACGCGGAGCCCGCGGCCACCTCGGGTTCGACGGTGACGTACTGCGCCACCTTCGGCGGTGTAGCCCTCGCGCGCAGGGCCTCGAACGCCGCGGCCGTGGGGCTGGCCGGCTCCGCCTGATAGACCACGAGCTGCTGGTGCGGGGCGCCATTGACGGTGAAGGCCGCGAATGCGATGTGCAGGTCTCCGACATCGGGATGCCGCAGATGCTTGCCCTCCTGCGACTTGCTCTTGACCTCGTGCAGCTGCCAGAGATCAGCGAACTCCTCGCTCTCCGCGGAGAGTTCCTCCACCACTTCGGCGATGCGGGCGGAATCGGGATCGTGCCCGTAGGCGGCCCGGATCTCGGCGACGCACGAGTGCGCAGCCCGCTCCCACTCCTGGTAGAACTCACGGCCCGCAGGATCGACGAACACGTTCCTGGCCAGGTTGTCGAACTCCCTGAAGCCGCTGTGCAGCGCCGTGGCCAGCGAATTGCCGGCGAGGATGTCCAGAGCGGGGCCGAGAACGAAGGCGGGCTGGTGTTCCCATCCGTCCATGAGCTGCAGCAGCTGCGCGCTCACCTCGGCCTGCCCGTAGTCGCGGCGGCGCTGCGAGGCGGCCAGGCACAGCCGGTTGAGGTGGTCGGTCGCTTCCGCGTCGAGTTTCAGCGCTTGCGCCACAGCATCGAGTACCTGGGGAGAAGGGCTGTACTCCCGTCCCTGCTCCAGCCTGATGTAGTAGTCGGAGCTCACCCCGGCAAGAAGCGCGACTTCCTCCCTGCGCAGCCCCGGGACCCGGCGCCGCCCGTGCTCCGGCAGGCCGACGTCATGCGGTTTCAGTGCCTCGCGGCGGGCTCTGAGGAATTCTCCCAACGGCGTCCCATTGCTCATGGGCCAACATTAAACCGAATGCGACTGATTCCAAGTGTCGGATATGTAATATGGCACGACGTCGCCTATCCCTTACCGGCTGTAGCGCACCGTCTTGTTTTTCAAGATTTCCCGTGCTCAATGCGCCCTAGTTCGCACGCGACGCTCCTGCCCGCACTCCCTGATCCTGGTAGTGATGCACCCACCGTCAGGGGGTTCGTCACGGGCCTCCGGCCTCTAGCCTCGATGACATGGACAAGGACAAGCACCCTGACTCAGTGGAAGGGCTGGGCCGGTTTCTCCGCTCCCGACGGGAACAGCTCACCCCCGCGGCCGCAGGACTGCCCAGCACCGGACGCCGACGGGTGCCGGGCCTGCGGCGCGACGAGGTGGCGGCGCTGGCAGGCGTCAGCGCCAGCTATTACATGCGCCTCGAGCAGGGCCGGGAACTCAACCCTTCCCGTCGGGTCCTGGAAGCGGTGGCCCGCGTCCTGCAACTCGACGACGAGGAGCGGCTGGAGCTGTTCCGCATGGCCCGGCCCTCGACACGCCGGATGAGGTCTCCCATGCGTGTCGAGCGGGCCGGTGCCGCGTTGCGGCAGTTGATCGAGAGCTGGACCAGGACGCCCGCGTTCATCATCGGCCACGCGCAGGACATCCTGGCCGCCAACGAACTCGCCGCAGCCCTCTACTCCGACTTCACGCAACGGGACAACGTGCTGCGGATGCTGTTCCTCGATCCCGCGGCGCAGGCGTTCTACCGCAACCCCGAACGGGCCCGACACCGTGCGGTGGCCGATCTGCAGCAGACAGCGGCCGAGACACCGGACGATCCGCGCATCCTCGAACTCGTCGGAGAGCTCGCGGTGCGCAGTGGCGACTTCCGCGCCCTGTGGGCCAGGGAGTACACACAGGTCCCTCCCTACGACGTCAAGCGCATGCACCACTCGGCGGTGGGCGACCTGGAGCTGCACCACGAGGCGCTCCACATCCGCAGCGCTCCCGGCCAGCAGCTCATCATTCTGCAGCCAGAACCTGGCTCTGCCTCGGCCGACGCACTGACGCTGCTGGCCTCGATCAGCGCGCGGGCACTCCCCCAGCAGCAGGGCCCTGTCACCAGGAGCTGAATCCCGGGCAACCCTTTGCGGCAGCGGCACCTCCAGAAGAGACGGTGCCACTGCCGCGCGTGCGTAAAGCCGAGGCGACTCTCCTAGGAAGAATTCTCCCAGGTAAAGGACGGCCTCCCTCTCCGCAAGCAAAGAGACCACCCTTTTCATCAACCCCCCGAACACCACGGGACAGGGCGCTCTCGAAGCGCGCGAAGGAGAGGGAAATGGTCAACACACAAGAAGCACCGGTGTGGCTGGTGACGGGCTGCTCGACCGGATTCGGCCGCAGCATCGCTGCCCACCTCCTGGACGAAGGCTTCCGCGTGGTCGTCACCGCCCGGAAGACGGAGCAGGTCGAGGAACTCGCTGCTCGCGACAACGCATTCGCGGCGCCGCTGGACGTCACGAGCCAGGACAGCGTGACCGAGGCCGTGCGCCGGGCCGAGGAGCACTTCGGCCGCATCGACGTCGTGGTCAACAACGCGGGTATCGGCTACTTCGCGGCCGTGGAGGAGACGGCCCCGGAAACCGTCGACCGGCTCTTCGACGTCAACTTCCACGGCACGGCCCGGGTAATCCACGCGGTGCTGCCGGGTATGCGGGCTCGCCGGTCGGGCACGATCGTGAATCTGACCTCGATCGGCGGTCTGGTCGGTCATCCGGCGGTCGGCTACTACTGCGCCGCCAAGTTCGCCGTGGAGGGTCTCTCGGAGAGCCTGCGCCACGAGGTGATGCCTCTTGGTATCACCGTCATGACCGTCGAGCCTTCTGCGTTCCGCACCGACTGGGCCGGTTCCGCGCAGGAGACGCAGGAGCCGATCGCCGACTACGACGCCACCGCCGGTGCCGCACGCCGGGCGTACCACGACTCGGTCGGCAAGCAGGCCGGCGACCCCGACCGCGCGGCCCGCGCGCTGCTCACGGCCGTCACCGCGCCCGAACCGCCACACCACCTGCTGCTCGGAGCGGACGCCTACGACCTCGCCACCGCCCAACTCAAGGCACGCGCAAGGGAGTTCGAGGCGTGGGAGCGGGTCACCCGCAGTGCGGACTTTCCCGCGGGCGAGTAGGCCCATCTCTCCACGCCCAAGTCGCGCACCGTCCTGGCAGCGCGCACCAAGAACTGCTCCCCCGTAACGGGAAAACACATATGCAGCCGAAAGGAACAGTCATGTCCCGCTTCAACGGCAAGGTCGCGGTCATCACCGGTGGCGGCTCCGGCATAGGTCTGGCCGCGGCACGCCGTCTCCTGGACGAAGGCGCTTCGGTCGTGATCTCCGGACGCCGCAAGGACCGGCTGGAGCAGGCGGCAGCCGACATGCCCCGGGACCGCGTCCTGGTCTTCGCCGCCGACGTGTCCGTACGCGCGGAGTGCGACGGCCTGATCCAGGCCGCGGTGAACCGCTTCGGCCGCCTCGACACCCTCGTCAACGCCGCCGGCATGAACCTCGTCGGCAGCGTGGAGGAAACCTCCGACGAGGACTGGCAGGAGTGCGTCGGCTCGGACTTGAGCAGCGTCTTCTACACCACCCGCGCCGCTCTGCCGCACCTGCGCGCCACCAAGGGCTCCATCGTCAACATCGGTTCCGTCTCCTCCCTCGGAGGCGGCTGGTCGCACGCCGGGTACAACGCCGTCAAGGCGGCCGTCGCCAACCTCACCCGCTCCGTCGCCTGCGACGAGGGCAAGCACGGCGTGCGGGCCAACACCGTCTGCCCCGGCCTGACCGTCACCGAGATGGTCGACGCCATCATGGACGACGACGCGCTGCTGGAGAAGGCGTGGGAGCGCATCCCGTTGCGCCGCGCCGCGCAGGCCGACGAGGTGGCCTCCGCCATCGCCTACCTCGCCAGCGACGAGGCCGCCATCATCACCGGCATCGCCCTGCCCGTGGACGGCGGGCAGACCTGCACCGACGGCGGACCCGAGTGGGGCAAGTAGGGCCATGGTGGCGGGTGCCGTCCAGCTCCCACGGCACCCGCCTGGCCGCTCTTCCTAGGAGTGGAACACCCAGGAAAGGGGCGGCCTTCATAGAGGCCTCGCGAGCGAGCACAGTCGAAGACGTAAGGAAAAACCTTCGCTGCCGAGCAGAGCAGCGGAATGAGAAAGAGGAGATTCTCATGGCTACGTGGTTCGTGACTGGTGCGTCGCGTGGAATCGGTGCGGAGATCGCCCGGGCCGCGCTCAAGGAGGGCAACAACGTCGTCGTCGCCGTCCGCAACCCCGAGCGGGTCCCGGAGGATCTCAAGGCCTCCGACACCGTCTTCCCCGTCGCCCTCGACGTCACCGACAACGACAGCATCCCCGCCGCCGTGGCCGCCGCCGTCGACCGCTTCGGACGCATCGACGTCCTCGTCAACAACGCCGGCCGCGGACTGCTCGGCGCCCTGGAGGAGATCACCGACGCCGAGGCCCGCTCCCTGTTCGACCTCAACGTCTTCGGGCTGATCAACGTCACGCGCGCCGTCCTGCCCATCATGCGCGCCCAAGGCTCCGGCAAGCTCGTCCACATCGGATCCCGCTCCGGCTTCGAAGGCGAACCCGGCGTGAGCCTCTACTCCGCCTCCAAGTTCGCCGTCGCCGGCATCAGCGAAGCCCTCTCCGCCGAACTGGCCTCCTTCGGCATCCAGTCCATGGTCGTCGAACCCGGCGTCTTCCGCACCGACTTCCTCGACGCAAGCTCCCTGTCCGTCGCCGCCCACCGCATCGACGCCTACGACAACACCCCCGCCCACGTCACCCTGGACTGGATCGACCAGGCCAACCACGCCCAGCTCGGTGACCCCGTCAAGGGCGCCGCCCTCATCGTCGAGGTCACCACCACCGACGACCTGCCCACCCACCTCTACCTCGGCCGCGACACCCTCGAGCGCCTCGAAGTCAAGTACCAGCAGGTCCAGAAGGACCTCGCCCCCTGGCGCGACAAGTCCGCCGCCACGGCCCACGAGGACGCCGCCTGACCTGCACCGAACTCCAGGCCGCCATCCGTGAGGCCGCCTGGCCGGGCAGCCCCTCCGTCCTGCCCGGCCCCCTCCCGCCACCCGCACGGCACGTCGTGCCGCGCCAGATCGAGATCAGGAAGGTTCTGCCATGTCTGCTGAGGTTCTCACCGGTACCCCGCTGTCCGGCCGTGTCGCCGTCATCTCCGGCGCGTCCAGCGGCATGGGCGCCGCCACCGCCGAGCGGCTCGCCGCCCTCGGTGCCACCGTGGTCGTCCTCGCCCGCCGCAAGGACAAGCTCGAGGAGGTCGTCACGACCATCGAGAACGCCGGCGGCACCGCCCTCGCCCTGCCGGTGGACGTCACCGACCGCGACGCCGTACAGGCAGCCGCCGACCAGGTCACCGAGCGCTTCGGTCATGCCGACCTCGTCTTCAACAACGCCGGTGTCCAGCTCATTTCCGGCATCGAGGAACTCAAGGTCGATGAGTGGCAGCGCCAGATCGACCTCAACATCACCGGCCTGATGAACGTCATCGCCGCCTTCCTCCCCCACCTCACCGCCTCCGCCGCCCAGGGCAAGCCGGCCGACCTCATCAACACCTCCTCGATCGCGGCCACGCGCATCCTGGAGAAGTTCTCCATCTATTCGGGCACCAAGGCCTACATCAGCCACCTGACGCGCCTGCTGCGCGTCGAACTCGGCCCCAAGATGGTCCGCGTGGCCACCATCGAACCGGGCATGGTCGACACCGAACTGCCCGACCACGTCACCGACCCGGACGCCTCCCGGCTCATGGCCGGTCTCATCCACGACATCGACGTCCTGCAGAGCGCCGACATCGCGGAGACCATCGCCTACATGACCTCCGTCCCCCGCCACGTGAACCTCACCGAGATCACCATCCTCCCCACCGCCCAGGCCATCTGAGCAACACGACCACGCGAGGAGGGGCCGTCCCTGTGGGACGGCCCCTCCTCGCGCGCAGCAGTGGACGCTTCAGACGGCGCCGCCGGCCGCGACCGTCTCCCAAGTGCCGCGCGAGGGGCCGGAGGGCGGTAGCGGTGCCTGCTGCTGTGTCTTCAGCCAGTTCTCGATCCGGTTCTGCACGTCGGCGGCGGCAAACGCTTGGCGCGGCGTCCGCACCATGTGCCGCGCCTGCGCCCAGGCCCGCATGACCACCGGGTCCTCAAGGGCGCAGGAGAATCGGGCGGCTCGCTGTCGGGCCTGCTCGTCCTGGACGGCCGTGGCCGTACCGGACAGCCGTGCCTCGTTGTCCCGGTCCGCCGAGACCTGCAGGTCGAACCATGGCTTGAGCACGTCTCGCGTCCACCGGTCATAGGACCAGGCGAAGTCGCCGGGGCGGTCCGCCCGGTGGGCCGTGTCCGCGATGTGTTCGGCCGCCCGCAGTGCGAGGGAAATGCCTTGCGTCATGGTCGGATTGGTGTGAACGAGGGCGTCCCCCACGCGGATCACGCCGGTGGCTATGAGGCCGGACTCGTCAGCCGTGGGACTCCAGTGGTTGTCGAGCCCCGCCATGACCTGTACGTCCCCCACCGGCAGCGGACCGGTGGACAGCCACGCCCCGGTGGAGGGGAAGAGACGGGCCAGCGCATCGAAGGTGGCGGGGTCGCGCAGCGCGGGCAGCGTCGGGTCCTTGACGGTGCACACCAGGGCCACGCCCAGCAGGTCGTTGTCCGAGGGGAAGGCGATGGCAAGGGCGTGGGGCGTCGCGGAGGTGTAAGGGACGCGGGGCATCGCGGTGGTGATGCTGCGTCCCGTGCGATACCAGCGGCACGCGTAGGCCAGGCCCACCCGATGGGACTCCGTCTGGGGGGTACGGGCTCCGGCCGCGGTCAGCCAGCCGATGACGGGCGAACGGCGACCGGTCGCGTCGACGACGAGATCAGTGCCGATCCGCCCGCCGGTGAACCGGAGTCCGGTGACCCAGGGCAGACCATCGGCTCCCGGTTCGGTCACCAGTCCGCGCACCGCCTCGCCGACGTACATGGTGACGTTGCCCTGGGCTTCCACCGCCGTGCGGAGGGCGGACTCCAGGACGATGCGCCGCAGCCGCACCAGGACCAGGTCTTCGTCTCCGGGCCGGTACGGCGGGTGTTCGGCGAACCAGTCGAACTCGTGCTGCTCCCAGGCGCCGAGGTCGAGCATGTGAGCGTAGACGTCTGGAGCGCGCGCCTTGAGTACGGCCCGGGCCGGGCCCAGAAGCGCGTGCGGCTGGATCGCGTGGGGCACTCGCGGGCGCGGTCCCCGGAAGAAGGCGTCGTCGAGGTTCTCGCCCGGGTCCGTCGCCTCCTGCTCGAAGAGGGTCACCTCGTGCGCGCTCCGGGCGAGGAAGAGGGCCGTGGCCAATCCGGCGATGCCTGCGCCCATCACAGCGATACGTGCCATCCGCTCTTCCTCTCATGCCCGTCGTCGCCGTCGTGCCCGTGCCAGTAGACATCGTCCCGGCCAAGCAGGAACACGGCATCGGTGAAAACTGCGGTACTCCGCGGGCTGCCGGACCTGATTACTTGTCAGTTGCCCTTCGTGCAGGCGATTGTTCTGCGAACGACGTACGTACTAGTCACCGATGCGCAGGTGTCGAGGCTGCTGCGAATCTGCTCGAGGCGGCCGCATCCAGGCCGTCGGCCACAACGATCATCGGAGATGACATGGCAGCCAAGGGCATCACGTACACCGGACTCGACGCGCTTCTCACCCCGGAGAAGTCGGTGCTGCTGCTGATCGACCACCAGGGTGCCCAGTTCGCCGGCATGCGCAGCATGGACGCCAGCCTGGTCATCAACAACGTGACGGCACTGGCCAAGGGCGCGAAGCTCTTCGACGTGCCGACCATCCTGACCACGGTCGTCGAGGACCGCGGCGGCCACATCATCCGCCAGCTCCAGGACGTCTTCCCCGAGCAGACGCCGATCGACCGTACGGCGATCAACACGTGGGAGGACCAGCGAGTCGTCGACGCCGTCGCGGCCACCGGCCGCAAGGACCTCATCATCGCCGGTCTGTGGACGGACATCTGCCTCGCCTGGCCCGCGATCCACGCCCTCGCCGACGGCTACCGCGTCTTCGCCGTCACCGATGCCTCGGGCGCCACCACGACCGAGGCCCACGAGCGTGGCATCGAGCGCATGATCCAGGCCGGTGTCATCCCGACGTGCTCGGGCACCGTCATCTCGGAGTGGCAGCGCGACTGGGCTCGCGAGGAGACCGTTCCCGGCATGACGGAGATCCTTCTCGAGCACGGAAGCAGCTTCGGCACCAGCCTGGCCTGGGAGCTCCAGCTCCTCGGTCAGAACAAGGGCTGATCCGAGCCCTACCGACAACGACAGCGCGGGCGGCACGGCACCGGTCTCGATGCCGCGCCGCCCGCGGCTCGCGCCCGCACACCCGCATCGCCCGACAGGAACACAGGAATCCATGACCGATACGTCGCGCATCGGACCGCCGCCGCCCTTCGCCCCCGAACTCGTACCTGCCTTGGAGTCGTTGGCGCAGTTCATGCCTCCAGCCGTGCTTCCGGAGATGCTCCCCGGGCTGCGTGACTTCATGGCGTCCAGTGCCGTGACCGATGACGACATACGCCGCGGCGGCGCCATCGAGTTCGAGGAGCGCCGGGTCCCAGGACCGGCAGGAGCACCGGACATCTCCCTGCTGGTCTGCCGGCCAGCCGGCGCCACCGAGCCGCGGCCCGCGGTCTACTTCACGCACGGCGGCGGGATGGTCCTGGGCGACAATCGCAACCTCATCGGCGAAATGCTCGACTGGGTGCAGCAGCTGGGCATCGTCCTGGTCTCCGTCGAGTACCGGCTCGCGCCGGAACACCCCTTCCCCGCGGGCCTGGAGGATGTGTACGCCGGGTTCCGGTGGACCATGTCGCATGCCGACGTGCTGGGGATCGATGCCCGTCGCGTGGTGGTGTCGGGACCAAGTGCGGGCGGCGGCCTGACCGCGGCCGTCACGCTGCTCGCCCGGGACCTAGACGGTCCCGTGGCGGTGGGTCAGTTGCTGGTCTGCCCGATGCTCGACGACCGCAACGACAGTGTTTCCGCCCGCCAGATGGCCGGCGTGGGGGCATGGGATCGCACCTCCAATGACACGGGATGGACCGCGCTGCTGGGCGAGCGCCGCGGCGGCCCGGACGTCCCGGCCTACGCGGCTCCCGCGCGCGCCGAGGACCTGTCCGGTCTGCCTCCGCTGTTCATCGACGTCGGTTCCGCCGAGACCTTCCGTGACGAGGTCGTCGCCTATGCCGCACGGTTCTGGCAGGCCGGCGGGGTCGCCGAGCTGCATGTGTGGCCGGGAGGCTTCCACGGATTCGACGCGCTCGCCCCCGAGGCGGAGTTGTCGCGACGGGCTCGCGCGGTGCGGGTCGAGTGGCTGCGCAGGACGATGCACATCTGACTGCCAACTTGTTGATGCAGCAACTACGGAGTGGGGGTATGGACATGGGCGTCATCGGCCGCAGGCGGCGGCCGCGTCGTCCAGGAGGCTCTGGCGTGCCTTGACCTGGCCGTAGGAGTAGGAGGCAATGACCTCTCCGAAGCGGTCGCCGACCTCGCGGGCCAGCTGAACACTCCGCTCCGAGTCGGCGACAGGTCGTCCGTCCAGGCCCTCGAGGTCCAGCCGAGCGTGGACCGCGATGCCCAGCACCATCGCTTCCAGAGGAGAGCTCCCGCGCTGCCTGGCCAGACTCGCAGCACGCCCGAATGTTGCCAAGCCTGCTGCCGGATCGGCCTGGAAGACGAGCAGCCCCTGGACATTGAGCGCCATGCTGTAGACGTCCTCGTCCTGGTTCGACAGTTCCGGAGCCCGGGCGCAGATCGGGCAGAAAGGGTTCTTCAGCATGGTGCGGGGCTTCAGGGGCCCGTGGACTCAGCTCGGGTGGAGCCACTTCTTCAAGGCCCACGTCAGCGCGGGCATGACGGCGTAGGACATGAGAGCACTGAACAGGATCGCCACCAGTCCCGTGCGCAGGAGAAGGGGCAGGCCATCCAGGTGGGGCTGCACCATGGTGCCCGCGAAGAGGGAGATCGGGTAGATCCCGAGCACCGCTGTCACCGTCATCTTCCAGCGGGGCGGCGGGGTGGCGTGGGCGCTGCCGGGTGGGACGAACCAGCTCTCGATGCCGCTGAGACGGCGCCGGTCGACTTCCCAGTGGTGGCCGTCGGCTCGCCGGAACCAGGCGGCGCGCTCGGCGGAGGCGTCCCACAGGGCGTGCGCTTCGGCGTCGCGGAAGCGGTGGACCAGGCACCACGGTTCGCCGGGGCGGCTGGGCCGGAACAGGCCGTAGCCGAGGTGTCCCGGGAACGCGGAGGCCGCGGTGAGTACGCCGTGGGCCCACTTCTCGAAGTCCTCCTCGTGGCCGGGGTCCACCTGGCGGGCGATGAGCAGACCCACCTCTCCGGAGGGGACCGGGGCCGACCGCCGCTCGGAGTCGAGGATTTGCGACATGGCTGCTCCTTCGGCACTGGGCGGTCGCGGCGTCCCACGGCGTGCTGTCGTGGGTTCGGCGACCGTCCGGGCGGGCTCAGTGAGCGGTCTGGCCGCCGTCGACCACGAACACGCCGCCGGTGGTGAAGGAGGCGGCGGAGGAAGCCAGGTAGAGCACCATGCCGACGATCTCCTCGGGTTCGGCGGCACGGCCCAGCTGCGGGCCCGCCACCACGATGTCCCGCTTTACCGGGTCGTCGAGCCATGGCTGCGTCATGGCCGTCCTGGTCAGTCCGGGAGCCAGCGCGTTGACCCGGATGCCCGCCTTGGCGTAGTCGACGGCGGCCGCCTTGGTCAGCCCGACGACACCGTGCTTGGCCGCCACGTAGGGCGCCATGTCCGGGTCGCCGATGAGTCCGGCGATCGAGGCGGTGTTGATGATGGAGCCGCCACCGGCGGACGCCATGTGGGCGATCTCGTACTTGAGGGAGAGGAAGACGCCCTTGAGGTCGACGGCGATCGCCTTGTCGAAGTCCTCTTCCGTCTGCTGGGCCAGTGGGGCCGGCGGGACGAAGACGCCCGCGTTGTTGAAGGCGATGTGCAGGTCTCCGAAAGTGTCGACGGTCGTCGAGACGAGACGTGACACCTCTCGGGCGACGGTGACGTCGGTGGGGACGAACAGACCCCGCCCGCCCTCCTTCTCGATGAGGTTCACGGTTTCACTGCTGCGTTCGTCGACGTCACCGATGACCACGGTGGCGCCCTGGCGGGCGAAGGCGAGGGAGACCGCCCGGCCTATTCCGGTGGCGCCGCCGGTGACGAGTACGACTTTGCCGGTGAAGTCGAAATACTGGTCCGTCACTGTGTCCAGCTCCTGACTGGTGATGCATGGGTGGGACCGTTGGCTCTGGAGGCCCCCGGCGGAGGTTGAAGTGCGCCCCGCGGGGGGGCGGATCGGGGGTCAGAAGGTGACGGTCACCTTGCCGCGCACGTGGCGGGAGGCGAAGTCGACCAGGGCCTGGTCCGCCTGGCCGAACGCGTAGTCGGAGTCGATCTCGACGCTCAGTCGGCCGTCGGCGGCCTGCGCGGCGAGCTCCTCCAGCCTGCCCTTCGGGGTGCGGGTACCGGTGTAGACGGCGGTGACGCCGCGTTCGAAGGCGGCGGGGCCGCCGAGCGGGGAGACCAGCTGTCCGCCGGCCCTGGCCGCGGCGGCCGTGGCGGCGAGAGCCGGACCGGCGTTCGCCAGGTCGATCACCACGTCGACGCCACCGTCCGTCAGGCGGTGCGCCTCCTGAGCGATGTCGACGTCGCGGTAGTCGAGAACATGGCCGGCGCCGAGGCGGCGCAGGAACGGCTCGTCGTCCGCGCGGCCGGTGGCGAGAACGGTCAGGCCCGCCTGCTTGGCGAGTTGGACGGTGAAGGAGCCGACACCGCCCGCGGCTCCCACGATCAGGACGCTGCCGCCCTCCTCGACCCGGACGGCGTCGAGCAGTGCTGCCGCGGTGAGGGCGCCGGTGGGCAGCGCGGCACCCTGGGCCGGTGTGAGCCCCGCGGGCCGCAGGGCTACGGACGCGGCGTCGTCGATGACGATGTACTCGGCGAGCGCTCCGGCGCTGATGCTGTTCCAGGCGATGACGGCGTCTCCGACGGAAAAGCGGGTGACGTGCTCGCCGACGGCCTCCACCACTCCACTGACGTCCACGCCGGGGACGAAGGGGTGCTGTACGGGCAGCGCGTCACGCATGGCGCCGGTGACGAGCACCTTGTCGACGGCGTTGAGGGACGTGGCCTGCACCCTGACCAGCAGTTGATCCGGGCCGGGGGTCGGGGCGGGCACGTCCGCGAACTCGAGGTCTTCCAGCGGGCCGTACGAACGGGCGATGAGCGCCTTCATGATCCTGCTCCTGACGTGTGTGTGATCAGCCGTGGAGTCGGGTGCCGCGGCCGGTGTGCGCGGGGCGGGTGGCCCCGGTCCTGTTTTGCTGACGTGTCAACAATAGCGCCTTTTGTTGATGCGTCAACATCAGGGGCTGAGGGTGAGGATTCACCGTCGGCGACGGGAGTCGGCCGTCTCAGTCGGCGACCCGGCTCACAGGCCGGTAGCGCCACGGTTCGAACTCGGGGTGCCGGTCCGCGTACGCGGCGATGAACGGGCAGACCGGCAGGAACTTCAGGTCAGCCCTCCTGACCATCTCCAAGGACGCCTTCGCCAGGGCGGATCCGATGCCCTGCCCCTCACGCTCGGGCAGCACCTCCGTGTGCACGAACGCGAGCAGCCCCTTGGCGGGGATGTACTCGACCAGGCCCGCGAGCCGTCCGTCGACGTACGCCTCCAGCCGGTTCTTGTCGT
Source organism: Streptomyces sp. YS415 (assembly GCF_023544665.1). Taxonomy (GTDB): domain Bacteria; phylum Actinomycetota; class Actinomycetes; order Streptomycetales; family Streptomycetaceae; genus Streptomyces. The sequence goes on along the minus strand of NZ_JAMJFL010000006.1, from coordinate 119,403 downwards.
CGACTCTGGTCACCGTGACCGCAGGCTTCGCGCTTTCCATGGCTTCTCCGTTCCGAGCGGGCACCGCGTCGCACCGGGAAGCGGACGGCGTGCACCGGTACGCCACGCTGCCAGGGGCGCACCCGGACGCACATCGGCGATCACCGCCTAACCAGGGCCCGCTGCACGAGCGCTTGGGCAGGCGCGGGCACGACACGACCGGCGCAGCCGCGTCGTCGACAGCCGCCCCCGACCCTCCTGCCTCCTGCCCTCCTGCCTGACAAGCCCGGCGCCCGCGTCCTTTGCCTGCGCGGCCACCGAGGCCAAGAGCGGCGCCGCCTAACGTGGACGCCGTCAAGTCATCCGTCACTCGCGCGCGGCGAGCAGCGAGACGGGGCTGCGCCCGGTCGCGATCCACGCCGCCGACACGCCCGTAAGACCGGTGACCGCCAGGCAGGCGACGCCCAGCCCCGCCGCCAGTGACCAGGGCACGGCCACGGTGGGCGAGCCGGTGACCGAGGCAGCAGTGCCGGCCATGGCGATCAGCGTGCCCGCGGTCGCCACTGCTCCGAGGACGAGACCGATCGCGGTGATCGCGGTCGCCTCCAGAGCCGCTGACGCAAGAATCTGGCTTCGGGTGAATCCGGTGACCCGTGCCGCCGCGAAGTCGGTGCGCCGGTCGGACACCGCCATCACCACCGTGTTGACGATGCCGAGGAACGCGAAGAGTCCGCCGAGGCCCATCACCGCGGTGAGCGTCCCGGCGTTCGCCGACGCCCGGGCCTCGGCATCGCGCGCGGCCCAGTCCGACACCGTGGACACCGTGCCGATCCTGGACAGGTCCGCCTCGACCTCCGCCACGTCCGTGGACCGCTCCACGGCGATGAAGCTTCTGGACGCGGCGGACTCCAAGTCCGCGGACGCCAGCAGTCCCGCGGGAATCAGCAGGCTCGCACCGCCGCCCATCCGCGGCGGAACGGCCTCGGCGACAGTCACGCGGCCCAGGTCCGCGCCACCCACCCGCACACCCACGCGGTCTCCCTCGCCGATGCCGACCGCACCGGGCCCGGCGGCCACGGCGCGCCCCCTCAGATCCGCCAGGGAGCGGTCGCGAGGATGCAGGCGGGAGTAGGCGTCCGGCCGGATCACCATGCCCCGGTGCAACTCCGTGAACGCCATGTCTCCGCTGCCCGTCGTGACCGCGACGGGCACATCGAGTTCCGTGGAAACGCCGGTGACGCCGGCCACGTCCGCAAGACGTTCGCTGACGTCACCGCGGGCCTCGACGACGAGATCGGCGGTGGTTGCCCGGCGCTGTTCCCCCGCGGCCGCGGCGGCCGCCGAGTCGAAGGCCACCGCCTGGCCCAGCAGCAGTCCGACCAGGACGACCACCGGCGCCGCGGTGGCCGCGCTGCGCCACACGTCGTCACGCAGACCCGACTTGGCGAGGAGGGCCACCGTGGAGTCCGCCCGCGCGGGCAGCAGCCGCACGAGAGCCGGGACGACGACCGGTCCGAAACAGGCGAGGGCCAGCACCGCGCAGATCGACACGCACATGGCCATGGCCTGGCCTCCGGCCGGGCCCGCCAGCGGTGCCAGGACGACCAGCACGAGTGAGCCGATCAAGAAGAGCGCGCCCAGCAGCGACCTGACCCGGCCGAGGGACCGACCCTGCTCACGGGTCTGTCGCAGGGCCTCGAGAGGCCGGATGCGCGCCGCACGCCGAGCGGCGAGGAGTACGCCTGTCAGGGCGAGGCCCAGACCGGTGCCCGCCGACGCCAGCACGACCCAGCCGTGCCACTGCCCGCTGAAGCCGGCCGGTACGAACTCCAGCTCGCGCAGGCCCTTCTCCTGCAGCCGGATGACCGCCACGCCGAGCGGTACTCCTCCCGCCACACCGATGAGGCCCAGCAGCGTCGCCTGGCCCAGCAGCAGGCCGCGGACCTGCCGGGGCGTGGCACCCGTCAGTCGCAGCATGGCCAGGTCGCGGCGCCGCTGGGCGACTGTGAAGGCGAAGGTGGAGCTGATGATGAAGACGGCCAGGAAGGCCGCGCAGCCGAGCATGACGGCGACGACCGTGACGGCCACGAGGGAGCGCTGGTCGAAGTCCATGGCTTCCAGGTCGGTGGTTCCCGCCGGAGCGTCCAGGGTGGCCGCGGACAGCAGCAACAGCAGGGAGGACTGCACGAGGGCCACACCGAGGCACACCGACAGGGCGGCGCCGACGAACAGGGTCCAGCGCTCGGTGAAACTCGCCCAGCTCAGACGCCACATGTCAGGCCTCCAGGGCGACGAGGTGATCGGCGAGGCTGCGGGCGTCGGCGCCGATGAACTGATCGACGACACGGCCGTCCCGCAGGAATACCGTCGCGTCGGCGCGAGCGGCCGCCGCCGGGTCGTGGGTGACCATGACGATGGTCTGTCCCTGCTGGGCGATGTCGCGGAGCAGCGTGAGCACGTCGGCCGCGGACCGGGAGTCCAGCGCCCCGGTGGGCTCGTCGGCGAAGAGCACGTCGGGCCGGGTGACGAGGGCACGCGCGATGGCGACACGCTGCTGCTGGCCTCCGGACAGTTCCCGGGGCCGGTGGCCGAACCGGTCGGCGAGCCCGACTGCGGTCAGCGCCTCACGCACGCGTGCCGTGTGCGGGCCGGCGTGGGCGAGTTTCAGCGGCAGCGCCACATTCTGCTCCGCGGTGAGCGCGCTGATCAGGTTGAAGTTCTGAAAGATGAAGCCGATGCGCTGCCGGCGCAGCAGGGTGAGTTCCTGCTCGGTGGCGGCCGCGATATCCGTCTGCCCGAGCCAGACGTTGCCCTCGTCCACGCGCTCCAGCCCTGCGGCGCAGTGCAGGAGAGTCGACTTCCCCGACCCCGAGGGACCCATCACCGCCGTCCACGTGCCTCGCGCGAAATCGACGCTGACCCGGTCGAGGGCACGCACCTTGTGCGATCCGCTGCGATAGGTGCGGCTGACGCCGCTCAGGGTGACCGCCGCCGTCGTGTGAGGGGGTGTCAAGGTGTCCAAAGCGCTTCCGCCAATCTGCGCGCGGGTGAGCTGAAGAGCAGGACGCCGAACACGGTGTCGCAACTACGGCAGCGGGGACCTCGCCGCGCGACACGGCGCGGCATACGTCACAGGATGGACGCGCGCGCGAAGGCCTGACATCGGCAACTGATGCCTACATCGACCACCAACACCTCTCCGGCGGCGCAAGCGGGAAACAAGCCACGAGGGGCGGCACATGTCGGCCGCCGCCTCAAGTCGGCGTCGCTGCGGACCAGTCCGCCGTCGTGGCATGTCGGGCCAGCAGATGCGTCACCGTGTGCTCACCGCGCACGGTCCGCACGAGGGCGAAGCCCTGGGCGTCCCGGTAGTAGCGCAGCAGTCCGTCGCTGGTGCAGGCCCTCCGTACCCACGTCGTCCCTGAGGTGGCCGCCCGCCGCAGGGCCCATGCGGCGAGCACCGCGCCGGGCCAGCAGTGGCGCCATGCGGGGTCGGTGACCGTGGTGTGCAGATACAGGGCGGTCTCCTCCCGTTCCGCAGCCGTCCACCCTTCGTCCAGGGGCCGGTCCGACACGGTGGTGCACCCGACGACGGCGCCCTCGGCGTGCTCCAGCACCCAGGCGGGCGACCGGGTGCGGGCCGCTCGCGCCGCCATCATCGCGGCACTGCTCGACCACCCTTCCCAGTCCTCCAGCTGCCGCTCGCGCATCCACGCGGCTCTCCGCTCGATCAGGGCGGTGAGAGCGGGCACGTCGTCAGCACAGGCGGGTCGTACGGAGAACACCACGAACTCCCGGGAACCATCCGGCGCCCCGGCCGCCGGCTCTGACGACCATCGGGGCGCGATGTCAGCGAAGGCTTGCGTCGGTCGGTTACGTGGAGGAGGCGTCCCTGACCGCCCTCAGGACGCTGTCGAGCAGTCCGGGGAAACGCTGCTCGAGATCGTCGCGGCGCAGGCTGTGCAGGATGATCCGGCCTTCCCGGCGGGCGCGCAGGATGCCCGCCTCCCGCAGGACGTTCCAGTGCCGGCTGGCCGTCGAGGGCGACACGTCCGGCAGGGTGGTGGAGCAGGTGAGTTCCTCGCCCTCGGCAAGACGCTCGATGATCCTCAGCCGGGTCGGATTGGCCATGGCATCCAGCACGGACTCGATGCGCAGGTCCGCGCGGCTGGGATGGGTCAGTGCCTTCACCCTCACATTGTACGTGCCCTCACGAACTGACGAATAGTTGTGTCACGACTCACACGCGGAAAGTTTGCCCGCTCCCGCGCTCTTCAGTTCAATAGTTCACGTAATCGCGAACTAACGAACTGCACAGGAGTGACAGTGAGCACCTACATGGTCATCAGCGTCTCCCCCCAGGACGACGAGAAGATGCGGGACTACGAGTCCAGGACACTGGAAGTCGTCTCGCGTTACGGAGGCAAGCCCATAGCCCGCGACACCGACTGCTTCGTCCTTGAGGCCGACCAGCGCCCCAGCATCGGAGTGATCCTGGAGTTCCCCGACAAGCAGGCCGTGCTGGACTTCTACAACTCCGAGGACTACCAGCCCCTGAAGGAGTTCCGGCACACCTTCGCGACCGCCAGCGCGCTCGTGGTCGACTCCGTCTGAGCCGGCGGCCCACGGATGCACACACCCCTCGCCATGGCGGCAGGTGACCGCCGCTAGGTGAGAACCGCCGAAGCGAGGACGCCCCGTGTCAGGGCACAGTGACAGCCCGCGCGCATCACGGCGGACGGGGAACGAGTCCGCGATCCCGCCGGCTCACCCCTTCCGCCGCGCCGCGTATTCCGGCCTCCCCACCGGGCACCCGCCCGGTCACCGGACGGGGCCGCGAGGAGGGCGCACGTGGAGCCGGCGGTTCACCTGGCACATCAGACACAGGTCACCCTGTACGTGGAGGGAACGGGCGAGCGGACACGGACCCTGGAACTGTGGATCGTCTGCGTCGACGACCATGCCTACCTCCGGGCGCTGTCCGGGGTCGGCACGCGGTGGTATCGGCAAATTGCCACCACCACCGCCCAGTTGTGGTGGCCGGAGGGCATCGTCCGCGCCCGCTTCGAGCCCGTCGAGGACACCGCCCTGCTCGACCGGATCGACACGGCCTACGAGGAGAAGTACGGCCTCGGCTGGCCGGGGCCGGTCGGTTTCATCATCGCCCCCGCGGCGCGCGAGGCCACTCTCCGCGTCGTCCTGGGAAAAGAGGACTGAGCAGCAATGGAGACGGCGCCGCCCCAACGGGTGGCGCCGTCTCCGGTCCGGGCAACAGCCAGCGCTCAGGTGCTGGGGTGCGTGTTGAGGATGTAGTCGCGGGAGGCGGCGACCTCGTCACGCAGGGCCGCCAGGTCGACGTCGAGGAGACGGCCGTCCCACTTGCGGACCTGCCCGGCGATGAACACGGTGTCCACGTTGCGGGCGTCGCTGCCCAGCACCAGCGTGCCCACCGCGTCGTTCAACGGCATGTTGTTGACATCCTCGGCACGCACCACCAGCAGGTCGGCCTGCTTGCCCGGGGTCAGCGAACCGGTCACGCCTCCCAGTCCGTTCGTCCGCGCCCCTTGCAGAGTGGCGAAGTCCAGGACGTCGAACGTACCGATGCGCTGCGGCTCGGCGTCCGTGCCGTAGACGGCATTCACCGCCCGCATCCGCTGGATGGCGTGCAGCGCCCTCATCTGCGTGAACATGTCGCTGGCGAGCGCCACCTCCACATCGATGCTCAGCCCGGGCCGCACCCCGACCGCCAGCGCCTCGTCCACCGCCGGAATCGCCGACTCCAGTCCGATCTGCGCGTCCGAGGTCGGCGCCAGCGCGATCGTCGTACCGCTCTGCCCGATCGCCCGCCACGCCTCACGCGTCAGACCGGTCGAGTGGATCAGGGTCAGATCCGGTCCCAGCAGCCCCTGCCGCTCCCACTCCAGGATCGCCTGCGAGGAGGCCTGCCCGAACACCGCGTCCACACTGACGCCCACGCCCAGCTCGCGCGCCGCGGCCGCCAGCTCCGGACCGAACGCGCGCTCCGGTCCCGCGATCTCCCCGGTGGCCAGCGTGGCGATGCGGAAGGACAGCAGGTCGCTGCCGTACTCCTTCTGCAGCCGTGCCACATCCCCCGGCCACTGCTTGTCCCAGTCACCGAAGTGCGGCGCCATCGCCGCGTGCACGCCCCGGATGCCCGTGTCCACGAGGGCACGGACCGCGGCGTCCGAGTGCGCCGCCGTCCGCGAGTTGTGCGAGAAGTCCAGCATGGTCGTGATCCCGCTGTCGATCGCCGTCAGCGCCGCCAGCCGGGTGCCCACGTACATGTCCTGCGGCCGGTACACCCGCGCGTACCCCAGGAGCGTCGTCGTCACGTAGCCGGCCAGGTCGTCCACGTCCGGCATGATTCTGCGCAGTTGCGCCTCCCAGGCGTGCCGGTGCGTGTCCACGAAGCCCGGCGCGACGATGCATCCCGTCGCGTCGATCACCACCGCGTCCGACTCGGCGCCCCGCGCTCGCAGGTTCGCGCCCACCGCGGCGATCGTGTCGCCCTCGATCAGGACGTCGCCCCTGTCCAGCACCCCCGTCGCCGGGTCCATCGTCACCACCGTGGCGCCGGTCAGCAGCACCTTGCGGCCGCGGTCACCGGCCGACATCCGAAGCTGGTCCAGCAGAGCCGCACGAGTCGCACCTTCGAGATACATGACACACAACCCCAATCCAATAGTGGGTGACACCACCGGCCGCTGTCCGGCCGGTGCCACGCACTACGCTCCTCGCCGGCGCCGCACCGGAACAGGCCGCCGTTTACCTGGGAGCACCGCACCCAGGAAGCTCGCACCACGAGCAGGTGGCCGGGGCGGCTCCCGGCTCGGTGCCGCGCCCTCGGCCAGTCCGAACACCGCCCGCAGGGCTTCTCGTTGCGGCTCGGGCAGGCGCCCCAGGCCGGACAACAGCGGAGCGCAGAGCGTTGCAGGACGGCGGCGTAGCCGAATGTCGCCTCGAACGGCAGGCAGAGCATCGAACGGCGGCGTTTGGTGAGTCGCAAAGCGGCACTACGCCAAGGGGTAGCCGCTCGCGATCCGCCTTTCCACGGAATCGGCTTCGGCTTGAAAGCCGAGGTGTCGGCAAATGTCCAGCGCCTCGTGCCAGTGCTGATCGGCTTGCTCCGCCAGACCTGTTGCGAACAAGGCGTCGCCACGCGCGCGCAGCGCCACCGCCTCCAACTGTTCGTGCCGGACTGCTCTGGTGAGCAGCAGCCCTTCATCGGCGTAATCCAATGCTGACTGATACTTCTTCAGTTGTGCACATGTCTCGCTGAGACGGACCAGGCAGGCGGCGCGCACGAAGTCCTGTCCGCCCCCCTGAAGCATCTCCAAGACCTGCTGGTAAGCGGCCATGGCGTCATCCAGCAGGCCCAGGCGCGCGAGCACTTGACCATGGCGGTAACGGGCGAAGGCTTCCCCCTGGCGGTCGCCGAGTTGGCGGTACAGACGTTTGTGCCGTAGCGAGTCCCGTACGGTCTGGTCGTCCATGCCATCGATGCGTAGACGAGTTTGCACGCCGTTTCCCAGCACCAACGCCTCCAAGGAGTGGTTGCCCAGAGTGCGCGCCAGAGATGCGGCTTCCCGGAACAGACGAATAGCGCGTTCAGGATCGCTGTGCCCGACGATGAACGCCTTGACGTTCAGTGACAAGGCATGGACATCGGCTTCGCTGTCGCGCGACGCCTCGAGTGCTCGGTTCACCTGGTCTTCCGCCTCGTTCAGGCGGCCGACTTGCGCCAACGCGCCGCTGAGGATGTAGCGGGCACGGCCCTCGGAGCGGGAGTCGCGGGCAAGGGAAGCCGCGTCGGCGACCAGGGTGGCCGCCGGAATGACCTGATGCCACAGATGGGCGTTCATCAGGACGGCGTCGAGCAGGAGAAGGAGTGTCGCGGCACGATCGGTGTGGGAGGAAGCAGTCTGCGTCAGAAGCATCAGTATGTCGTCGAGACTGGACGCGCTCCAGGCGAGAGCCTCGCTGACGCTGTCGAAGCGTGTCTCTCCCGGCACTTGAGGCAGCGTCGGCCGGGCCACCGTATGTCCGGGACGCATGACACGATAGGACTCGGCTGCTGCTACAAGGTGCTGGTCGAGAAGGCGGCCCAGAGTGGCGTGCCGCGTCCGGTCCGTGTCCGCCTCCAGGGCCAGACGCCGGGCGAACAGACGGACCAGGTCGTGGTAGCGGTACCGGTCCAGAGCGGGTGACTCCAGCAGTCCGACGGCAACCAGCCGCTCCAGCAGCCCCTTTGCCATCTCGCTCGGCATGTCGAGCACAGCGCTCGCCGTGCGCAGGTCGTACACACCGTGGGCCGGCAGCGCGAGCAGTCTCAATGCCTGGCCTGTGGCCGGGTCCAACTGGCCATACCCCAATGCGAAGCTGGCCTCCACCGTGACTGTGTCCACCGTCAGTTCCGAAAGCCGGTGCCTTTCGTCGGCCAGGCGTCCTGCCAGGTCGGCCAGCGTCCACTCGGGGCGCGCCGCCAGCCGGGAGCCGACGATGCGCACCGCCAGGGGCAGGCCGCCGCAGGCGGCGAGGATGCGGTGAGCCGTGTGCGGCTCCGCGTTGACACGGGTGGTGCCGATCAACCGAGCGAACAATTGCATCGCCACGTCGTCGGGCATCGCGCCGAGAACGATGCGCAGGCTCACCGGCAGGGTGGCCAGACCGTTGCGGCTGGTGATGATCACGGCGCAGGTCGGGGCGCCGGGCAGCAGGGGCACCACCTGCTGCATGTCCGCGGCGTTGTCCAGGACGACGAGCACGCGCCGTTGGGCGAGCCGGGAGCGGTACAGCGCCGCGCGTTCGGCGACATCGGCGGGGATGTAGGGGTCGCGTTCGCCCAGGGCGCGCAGGAACGAAGCCAGGACCGCGGCCGGATCGGCGGGGGCTCCGTCGGCTCCCCGCAGGTCGACGTAGAGCTGCCCGTCGGGGTAAGCGGAGAGCACGGTCCGCACGCTGTGCATGACCAGGGAGGTCTTGCCGACGCCGCCCATGCCGGTGACCAGCACAATGGGCACCGCTTCCGGCGAGGGGTTCAGCAGCGTGGCCCGGATGCGTTCGGTCTCCTCGGCCCGGCCGGTGAAATCGGGCACCGCATGGGGGATCTGCCGGGGTGCGCGTTCCTGGCGGGTGACGACCTCGGGCGTACTGACGGACGGTGCGGTGCGCTGCAGGATGTCGTCGTGCAGCTGTTGCAGACGGGCGTTGGGCTCGATGCCCAGTTCCTGCGCCAGCAGTCGGTGCACGCGACGGTAGGCGGCCAGGGCCTCGCCCTGCCGGCCGGTCTGATGGAGGGCCAGCATCAGCAGGTAGTGCAGGCCTTCGCGGAGCGGGTGCGTCTCGACGAGGGTGGTGAGATCGGTGGCCGCGTCCGCGCAGGCGCCGAGTTCCACCATGGTCTCCAGCCGGGCCTCGATCACGTCCAGGCGGCGTTCCTCCAGCCGGGAGCGTTCGGCGTCGGCGAACGGGCCGGGCACGCCCATCAACGTCGTCCCTTGCCACAGGGCCAGGGCCTGGTCGAAGAGATGCCGGGCCGACGCCGTCTCGCCGGCCGCCTTGCGGGCCCGGGCCTCGGCGACACGCTCCTCGAACAGTTCCCAGTCCAGGGCGCCGTCGGCCAGACGGAGCGAGTAGCCGCCGGGCACGGACTGCAACAGACGCCAGGGCTGCCCCTGCGTGTGCTCAGGCTCCAGCAGATGGCGCAGCCGCCAGATGTAGGTACGTACAACGGCTGCAGGACGCTGCGGCGGGGACTCCCACAGGGCGCCCACGAGATCGTCCATGCTCACCGCACGGCCGTGCCGCAGTACGAGGACGGCGGCCACGGCCCGCTGCTGAGGCGAACCAAGATCCAAGTCGGTACTGGCGCGGCGCGCCCGCAGCGGCCCGAGCACCGAGAAGTACGTGCTCGGTATGCCCGTTGCCCCCATGGTGAACCTCATCGTGCTCGAAAGCTGATCTGCTCCGCGGTCACGGAACCGATCAGGTGCTGACTTCGCACAACCTATCGCACGGTATCCGCCGAAACCCCCCTGAGCTGCGGCTTTTGAGCTTGCGCAGAGCCTGGGCGGCCTCGCGCGGCGGGCGGGGTCGGCAGTCAGCAGGGAATGGAGCGCCACTGGCTGCCAATGCCGGGGGAACCCGGAGCGCACGGAGCGGGAGCGCCGCGTCGAACCGGAGAACCTCACGAGGCTGCCCGAGTCCGGCTTGCTCCGCCTGACCACGCCGAGGACGCGCGGCGGTCCATTGGCCGCCAACACCGGCGCGAAGGCGCGGATCACGGCGTCCGATTGACCGTCGGCGTGGCGTCGACCGCCGGTATGCGGGCCGCTGTGAGGGACAGCCGGACGTCCTCGGCGTCCAACAAGCCCTGGACGTTGCGCAGCACGATGTCGTCGATGCGTCCCGCGTCCCGCAACTGCGTCAGGGCCCGTCGCTTGACCTGGAGCAGAGCGGTCTCCAACTGGTGCATGCCGCGGCTGCGGCGGACCGCGTCCTGCCCTCCGGCGATGCGGTCCCTGATGTCGCCTTCGAGCTGCGCCGCCGTACCCGGTTCGACGCCGTAGTGGCGGGCCAGTTCGGGCAGCTCGCGCAGAGCGGCGGCACTGAGGTACTGGTGGGCGAGTACGGACTCGGCGGCCTGCTCCCCGTCGGCGTCGAAGCGGGCCCTGCGGACCACGGCCGGGAGCGTGGGGCCCAGCACGGTGAGGGTGATGACGATGACGACCACGGTGGTGAAGACGACGGCGTCGCGGTGCGCCACGGGCCGGCCGTCCGCGGTGGCGGCCGGAATGGTCAGCGCCGCCGCCAGGGAGATGGCACCGCGCATGCCGGCCCAGGCCAGCGGCAGGCGTTGAGCCGCCCCGATGCGTCGTTCCTTCTGCACGGGCCGCCGGTCCACGAAGCGCACCGCGTAGGGGACGGTGTAGAACCACAGGAACCGCGATCCGATGACCGCGGCGCTCACGGCGGTCGCCATGGCCACGGCTTGCAGGAGGTCTGTCGAAGTCAGTGCCCGGACCGCGGCAGGCATCTGCACGCCGACCAGGACGAACAGGGCGCTGTTGAGCAGGTGGCTGGTGACCTCCCAGAACGCCGTCGCCTGGACGCGGGCGTGCGGGCTGATCACGCGGGGGCCGTAGCGGCTGCTGACGAGGCCGCAGGTGACGACCGCGAGGACGCCCGAGACGTGCACGAGTTCGGCGGGCAGGAAGGCGAAGAACGGTGTGGCGACGCTGAGGACGCTGTGCAGCAAGGGGTCGTGGAGCCGTCGCCTTACCCACTTGAGCAGGAGGGCGACGACGGCCCCGATGGCGATGCCGCCGGCGTAGGACTCGAGGAAGCGCAGCGAGGTGCCTGCCCAGCTGAAGGGGGCGTCATCGACGACCACCTCGATGGAGACGGCGAGCAGTACCAGCGCGGTGCCGTCGTTCAGGAGGCTCTCGGTGCGCAGCACGGTCAGGATGCGTCGCGGCATCGCACGTGCCACGGCGGCCACGGCGGCGGCATCGGTCGGTGCGAGGACCGCTCCAAGGACGAGTGCGATCGGCCACGGACAGCCGAAGGCGTGGGCGACCACGGCCACGGCGAGTGCGGTGACCAGTACCAGCACGGTGGACTGCAGGGCGATGCTGCGCAGGTTGTGACGGATCTCCCGCACCGATGAGGTCAGCGCCTCCCAGTACAGCAGCGCGGGCAGGAACAGCAGGAGCACCACTTCGGGTGCGAGGGTGACGCTGCCGAAGGAGGGGGTCAGGCCCATGAGGATTCCGGCGCCCAGCAGGAGCAGGGGCTCGCTCAGGCCGGTGCGGCGGGCCAGCCACCCTGCGGCGAGCACGGCGGCCGCCACGGCGACGATCAGTTCCAGGCTCTCCATGACCGAGTCCCAGCCCGGTCAGCGGCCGTCGCGGGCGGGCGCGGGGTCCTCCCGGTACAGGACCAGGTGCTCGTGGTAGAGGACTCCGTCGCGGACGTCGCCGGTAGCGGTGAATCCGGTGTCGTCGACGTAGTCGATGTGGTTGCCGGTGACGGTGTAGCTGCCCGTGTAGGCACTCCGGCGGGTGCCGCGTGCCTCGTCGTAGCGGCCATTGGGAAGCAGTTCCTGGCGGATGTAGCCGTCCGCGGTCACCCACATGCCGACGAAGGGGTGCGGAGCGGTGGTGGAGGTGTCGTTGGAGTTCATGGCATCCACGGTGTCGCGCACCACTGTGGCGTACCAGGCCGTGCCTATCCTGGGTGTGATCCACCCACGTTCACGCGCGCCGGCGGGCCTGCATCGGCGTGGGTCATGGCGACTCTTCCGTTTCGGCGTCGACCTCGGCGAGGATGCGGTCGAGAAATCGACCGAGGAGCCGGACCTCGTCGGCGCTGAGCGGATCGAAGAAGAGTCGTCGCACGGTCTGCGCGTGGCGGGGGGCGGCCTCCTCGATGGCCTTGCGTCCGGCAGGGGTGAGCCTGATCATCGAGCCGCGTGCATCGTCGGCGCACGCTTCGCGCGTCACGAGGCCCCGCTTCTCCATGCGGCTGATCTGGTGCGAGAGGCGGCTGCGCTCCCAGTCGACCTCGGCCCCCAGCTCCCTGGCCCGCAGCAGACCCTCGGGGGCCTCGGACAGTGGGGCGAGCAGCGCGTAATCGGCCGCGGAGAGCCCGGAATCCCGCAGCAACTGCCGTTCCTGCGCCTTGTGGAGACTGCGGCGCAGGCGCCGGTACTTCGCCCACACGTCGGCTTCTTCCGCACTCAGCCATTGCGGTTCGGTCATGACAAAAGGGTACCATCTTGTTGATACGTCACCAAAAGATTGTCACGCGTGGCCGTCCGCCGTCACCAAGCCCCCACTAGGCGGTTTCTGCCGACGCCACCGAACGCGGCACTGTGCGAGTGTGCGTGCATCAGTCACTTGCCTCAGGGAGAGCCCATGACCGCTGTCGTCGTGATCGACAACTCGTCGGAGTCACGTTTCGAACTACGCGAGGACGAGAAGCTCGCCGGTTTCGCCCAGTACCACGCCTTCAAGGACGAGATCGCGTTCCTGCACACGGAGATCGGCAAGCAGTTCGGCGGGCGGGGTCTCGCCGGCCGACTCATCGGTACGGCTCTCGACACCGCGAGAGAACGCCACTTGAAGGTGCTGCCCTACTGCCCTTTCGTACGCGCCTACATCACCAAGCACCCCGAGTACACCGACCTGGTCCCGCAGAACGACCGCGCCCGGTTCGGCCTGTGACACCGTGAGCAACCTCGAATCGGCACCGGCCGTGCACGTGCGAGGAGGCAGGGAAGAAGTCTCCGCACGCCCCGTTCACGAGGTGCTGCAGCCAAGGATCACCCCTCTCGGCGAAAGCACCGTCGTCCGCAGGCTCCTGCCCAACCTCGGACGCAGGATGGTGGGGGCCTGGTGCTTCGTGGACCACTACGGACCCGACGACATCACAGACGAACCAGGGATGTGGGTTCCACCCCATCCGCACACCGGCCTGCAGACGGTCAGCTGGCTGCACGCCGGTGACGTCCTGCACCGCGACAGCGTCGGCAGTCTGCAGACCATCCGCGCACGGGAGCTGGGACTCATGACCGCGGGCCGGGCCATCGCCCACGCCGAACAGTCCCCGCGCGCCCACGCACCCTCCCTGCACGGTGCTCAACTGTGGATCGCCCTCCCGGACGCCCATCGCCACGTCTCCCCCGCCTTCGAGCACCACACCGACCTGCCGCTGATCACGGCACGCGCCGGGCTGCGGGGAACGGTAATCCTCGGCGAGGTCGACGGTGCCGCCTCCCCGGGCACCACCTACTCGCCCCTGGTGGGAGCGGACCTCACCCTCGCTGAAGGCTCCTCCGTACGCCTGCCGCTCGAGCCCGACTTCGAGTACGCGGTGCTGACCATGTCCGGGTCCTGTCGCGTTGACGGCGTCCCGCTGGAGCCCGGCTCCATGCTGTACCTGGGGTGCGGCCGCCGGGAGCTGCCGCTGCTCGCCTCCACGGACAGCGGCCTGCTCCTGCTGGGCGGCGAACCGTTCGACGAGAAGATCATCATGTGGTGGAACTTCATCGGCCGAACCGCCGAGGAGATCGTCCGGGCCCGCACGGACTGGAACGCCGGGCGAGGTTTCGGCACCGTCCACGGCTTCGACGGCACTCCCACACCCGCACCGGAACTGCCCCTGGCCCGGCTCAAGCCCAGGGGCCGCGTCCGCTGAGCCCACGCGGAACGTCTCACCCGCGAAGGTAGGAAGAACACGGCCACCCTTTCCGCTCGACCGTTCCTTCGTCCGCCTCCCACCATGGACGGCATGGATCAGCTCGTCACTCTCGGAGAATTCCTCAAGTCGTGCCGCTCTCGGCTCGACCCCGACGAGGTCGGCATGCCCCGCACCGGACGGCGCAGGGTATCGGGACTACGACGCGAGGAACTGGCCCAGCTCGCCGGAATGAGCGTGGACTACTACACGCGACTCGAGCAGGGCCGCAGCCGTACGGCCTCCCACGCCGTGCTCGACGCCCTGGCCGCCGCGCTCCGCCTGGACGGCGCGGAGCGTGCCCACCTGTTCGACCTCGCAACCGATCACCGGCCGCGACCGGGAACGGGCGACCGCAAGCTTCAGCGGGTGAACGCGACGACGCAGCAGGTGCTGTCCGCGCTGGACAGCGCCTACAGCCCCGCCTTCGTCCTGGGCCGCTACACCGACGTACTGGCCGGGAACCGGCTCGCTTCCGCGTTGATCACCGATTTCGCCGTGCTCCCTTCTCACGACCGGAACCAGGCCCGCTTCGTCTTCCTCGACCCCTACGCCCGCGAGCTGTACGGCGAGTGGCACTCGGTCGCCGCAGACACCGCGGCGATGCTGCGCATGGAGGCGGGACGCCGGCCCGGCGACCGCGTGCTCAGCACTCTCGTCAGCGAACTCTCGGCGCGCAGCCCGGAGTTCCGCGCCCTGTGGGCCGACCAGCGGGTGATCGAGCGCGCGGACGGCACCAAGGCCTACCACCATCCGGTCGTCGGCGACCTCACCGTCTCCTACCAAGCCATGGCCCTGGCCGGCCAGGACGACCAGACACTGTTCGCCTACACCACCCGGCCGGGGTCCCGGGACGAGACAGCGCTGCGTCTGCTGGCCACCTGGAAGTCCTCCGTGGACGCCAGGCGGGCCCACGACGAACCGGCTTCGCCCTGAGCGCCGCGCTGTGAGCGCCCAGCCCCGGATCGGTCAGCTACGCACGTCAGTTCGCTGTCACGTCGCCGGGTTCAGCGATCCGCGGGTCGCCTTCCCGGTACAGCACCAGATGCTCGTGGTAGAGCACCCCGTCCCGGATGTCACCTGTCGCCGTGAAACCGGTGTCGTCGACGTACTCGATGTGGTTCCCCTCGACGGCATAACGACCGGTGTAGGCCTTCTCCCGCCCGTCCCGGGCTTCTTCGTACCTGCCGTCGGCGAGAAGCTCCTGCCGGATGCGTCCGTCGGCGGTCACCCACATACCGACGACGGACGCGTTCGGCAACGCCGGGCGGCT
Source organism: Streptomyces sp. YS415 (assembly GCF_023544665.1). Taxonomy (GTDB): domain Bacteria; phylum Actinomycetota; class Actinomycetes; order Streptomycetales; family Streptomycetaceae; genus Streptomyces. The sequence goes on along the minus strand of NZ_JAMJFL010000006.1, from coordinate 103,892 downwards.
TGCGGTCGCAGAGGCGTGCGACGGCACGGCACCGTTTCCGCATGCGCTGGTGAAGCACACGGTGACCAGTAGGGTCAGTACGGCGGATACGCCCGCGATACGCGTGGCGGCTGCGTCATGCATGGTCGTGCTCCCTCTGCCCGGCGGCGTCCGGACGGTCCGGGCTCGACGGGATACGACATCGAGGGTCCCGCCGCCTACTGACGCCAGGAAGGCCGCGCTGATCCCAGGAGTACGGTTCCCACTGAACACCGGCCCGCGCAGGCGCTGGCCCCACCCGCGCATCGGCCCTCGTGAGCGACTCACGCCCCGGCGCGGTCGGTGGTACGCAGCCCTTCGACATGGCGCAGTTGCCGCCGCGAGGGCACCTCAAGCTTGCGCAGGATGCTGCGCACATGCGCATCCACGGTGCGAGGGCTCACAAAGAGTGCCGCCCCGATCTCGCGTGAGGTCTCACCCCGTGCCACCATCCTCGCCACCCGCAGTTCTTGCGCGGTGAGGGTGTGCACCCCTGTGCTCGGGCGCGCAGCCCGCTCGCCTGCCGCACCGAGCTTGATACCCGCTCTGACCGTGAACGCGCGCGCCCCCGCCGCCGAGAACGCCCTCTGCGCCGTGCGCAAGGGTTCGCGGGCCTGCGTACGCCTTCCGGACGCCAGCAGCCACTCACCCCACAACAGCCTGGTGCGCGCTGTCTGCAGCACCGCCCCGGCTGCGGTGAACTGCTCGACGGCTCGCTGGAACAGCAGCTCCGCATCGAGACCGCGTTCGAGCAGCGCCTGTGCTCGCAGGTGGACCGCTTCGGCCCATGGAGTGCCGTGCACCTGGGCGTTGTCCCGGAGCATGTCGCACGCGGAACGGGCCCAGGCCCTCTGACCGCAGGCGACCGCCGCCTCCGCCCGCTCCGCGGTCAGCAGTCCCCAGTAGCCCGGCTCGATGTCTCCTCGCACCCGTGCGGTGGCCGCGAGAGCCGCTTCCGGCCTGCCCGCTCCGTTGTGCAGCACTGCCTGGGCGTGTTCAGCGGCGGTGAGCAGCCGCCCCTCTCGACGCTCGGCCGCCTCCCGCGTGGCGAGGTCCACGAGCGCCAGTGTCCTCGGCTCATCTCCCCTCCATGCGGCGAGCGCCAGTTCCGCATAGCGCAGGGGTGCCGCGCCGGTTGCTTCGGTGATGCTGTGGGCCTCCGTCGCGCATCGCGCTGCCGCCGTGAGGTCGCCTGCATGGATGTTCACCAGGGCGAGTTGGTTGAGGCCGAGCGGCAGTGCGGCGAGGTCTCCCTCGGCGCGCGCCGCGTGCACCTGGCGTTCGACCAGGTGCCGCCAGGCCTGTGCGTCCCACAGGTGCAGGGCCGCGTGACCGGCGATGCGGGCCGTGCTCGCGGCGCCTGCCGCAGCGGTTCCGGTGTCGGCGAGACAACGTTGCACCGCTCTCGCCAGCGCCGGCGCGGCGGCGGCCTGTCGTGAGCGAGGTGACCAGTGCCTTGAGCAGGAGTCCCACGGCGTCGCCTGCCTCTGCGGCGAGGTCGAGCCGCCGCACCCTGGCAACGATGTCACGCATGCGGTCCCGGGGCAGGCCGCGCTCGGTGAAGGCGAGGACGCCGAACGCGTCCAGTAATGGGGACCGCCCCGCCCTCGGGTCCTGGTCGGCCACGAGGCACGCCGCGTCCAGGAGGAGCGCTGTGGCACCCTCGTCGCGGTGGACGGCGTAGGCGTTCCGCGCGTGCATGAGCTCGACCCGGCCGCGCTCGCGCTCCGGCAGCGGCTCGTGTCGCAAGACGGAGAGGATGGCGAGCGCCTCGGCGAACGCACCCGTCTCCTGTTTGGCCCGCGCCGCGGACAGCAGACGTGACGCGCGCACCGTGCGGTCGGCGGTGAGTTCGGCAGCCAGCTCCCAGAAGCCACCAGCGGCAGCAGGCCCCCCGCCCGAGCGCCGCACCGCGCCCCGGGCGGCTGCCTCCAAGCGGCCGGCCGCGTCCTCGTCGAATCCGGCAGCGGCCTGTCCGAGGTGCCAGGCGTGCCGGTCAGGGTCCCGCACGGGATCACAACTCTCGGCAAGGGCCGCGTGTGCGCCCCGCCGCTCGCCCGCAGACGCGGCTGCGTACACCAGGGAACGCAGAAGAGGATGACGGAAGCACATCCGTACGCCATGCAGGTCCAGGATGCCGGCCGCCTCGGCCATCGTCGCCGCGTCCGGCCCGACGTCGGCCAGGGTCGCCGCCCGGCGTACGACGAGCGGGTCCCCGTCCGGTTCCGCCGCCGCCAGGAGCAGAAAGCGCCGGACCTCGACCGGGAGCCGCGAGAGCCTGGCCTTGAAGGACTCCTCCAGTCGTTTGGGCGCTCTCACGTCCCCGCCGGTGAGCCGGGCCGTCATCTCCGTCGGGCCGATCCAGCGCGGGAGATGCAGCAGAGCCAGCGGGTTGCCGTGCGCCTCGGTCAGGACCCGATCCCGCACTCTCCGGTCGAGAGGGGCCCGCACCGTGCTGTCCAGCAGTTCCCGTGCGTCGCGATCCCCGAGAGGTCGCACCGCCAGGGCCGGCAGTCCCGTCAGTTCGGCGATGTCACCGACCCCCTCCGCCGCTACGACGATGGCGATCCGGCGCGTGCCGATCCGCCTGGCCACGAACGCGAGCACGGCGAGGGAGCTTCTGTCCATCCACTGCACGTCATCGACCAGGCATACGACCGGCTGTGTCTCGGCCGCAGCGGACAGCAGGCCCATGACCGCCAGTCCGAGGTGCAGATGGTCGGGGGGCGACCCCGGACGGCGGCCCAGGGCCACCCCCAGCGCCTCCCGCTGCGGCTGGGGCAATGCGCCGAAGTGACTCGTCAGCGCGCTGGTCAGGTGGTGCAGTCCTGCGAAGGACAGCGCGGCCTCGGCCTCCGTGTTCTCCACACGCAGCATCTGCAGCCGCCCGAACTCCTTCTGGGCGCTGTCGAGCAGCGCCGTCTTGCCGATGCCCGCTTCACCGTGCACTACAAGGACACCGCCGGTGCCGGCGCAGGCCTGTGTGATGAGACGTTTCAGTGCGGCGATCTCCGTGCTCCGGCCGAGCAGCGTCTGGGCTCCGGCTATCCCCACCGGTCGAGCGTCCCGCATGTCAACGTGCACGGTCGTCCCCCAGCTCATTTCCTGTCGGAGTGCCACGCCGAATGGCGGGCAGGTGCTTCTTGATCCTTGAACAGGTGTGTCTATGGCTCGTCTATGAGTCGTCTACGGCAGGCCCGGGCGCTGCGGCGAGCTGCGCCCTGTCCGTCGGGCAGTCGCTCATGTCCCAGTTCACAACCGCACCACTTACGGCTCACGGACGCTCATCGCATGAGGCCGATCCGCTCATCCGCTCGCGCTTCACAGCACGTTCTTCAACACCCTGAACGGCAGCCGCTCACCCCAGCGAGTCGGCCCGGCCGCAGTCAGCACCGCTGCCGAAGCCCGCGATGACAGTCCCGCGTCCCGTCGTCGCAGGTCACCGCGTTTGCCATCGACCCCTGACCGGCCCGGTGGAACCCTCCGACATGCGCCGGAGGCCGACGGGGGCCAGATTGGAGGTATCCGACCCCCGGACGGGACACACCCGGCTCGGCGGGCAGGCCCGAGGGCAGGAGGAACCTGTCATGGCAACCCACGTGAGTGACCGCGGTCCCCGAACGGACACACACACCAGCGGTTGGCTGGTGTTCGCCGCCGTCATCATGCTCTTCAGCGGCATCATGACGATGCTCGGCGGCATATCGGCGATCGCCGAGGACGACGTTTTCCTGACCACCCGCAACTACGTCTTCGAGTTCGACCTCACGGGCTGGGGCTGGATCCATCTCATCCTGGGCATCCTGATCGCGGTCACCGGTGCGGCCCTGTTCAAGGGCGCCACCTGGGCCAGGGTCGTCGGCGTGGCACTGGCCGGCCTCAGCATGATCACCAACTTCATGTGGCTCCCCTACACACCGTGGTGGGCACTCCTTATCATCGCGATCGACGCCCTCATCATCTGGGGACTGTGCGTCGCTCCCCGGCCGTTGTGGGGGGACTGACGTCCGGGACATCCGCCCGCGGCACGCGAACCCGTGCCAGGAGAGCCGCACCTGGTGCTCGTCGTAGGCGTCGCCGGGTCCGGAAAGACAACCGTGGCACGCCTCCTCGCCGAACGGCTCGGCTGGCCGTACCAAGACGCCGACGACTTCCCCTCCGAGGGCAACCGCAGCAAAGATGGCCCCCGGGCAGGCCATGACGGACAGCGACCGGATGCCGTGGCTGGATGCAGTCGGGGCGTGGATGGACCAGGAGATCGCAGCCGGTCGGTCGGCCGCCGTGACCTGTTCCGCGCTCAAGCGGCGTTACAGGGGCAAGCTGCTGGCAGGGCGCCGTCGAGTTCTCCTGGTGTATCTCCGTCGCAGGCCGGACGGGCAACGCCGTGGGGCGGGAAGCGCCATCCAGGCCCTCAGCCCGGCAGGCGAATGAGGGCGGTTGACATACAGCTCCGGGGTGACTGCTGCCGCGTCAACGCGCACCGCAGACCGCCCGATCCCGTGCGGCATGTGTGGCGCGCCGACGAGCAGGGGGAACAGACATGACTTCGCCCACGGAGTCGTCGGGCGCGCCCCGCATGACCGCCACCGGGTTCCAGGCCCTCTACCGGTTCCTGCGGAGCAAGACCACGCTGCCGAAGGCGAACGGAAAACCGGACGCGCTGCGACATCTGACTCCCGAGCGCGTGGCAGCCGCCGTCGCGGAAGTCCGCCTCGGGCGCACTGTGTCCCTCGCGGCTCCGATCGGCACCACCGCCGGCCCCGACGACCCCGAGCCGGCGGTGCACACCATGACTGGACCCGCCCTGGCCGAACTGAACGCGCCGGGGCTGCACTTCGCGACGGACCGCTTCGCCATGAACGTGCACAGCAACGCCAACAGCCATCTCGATGCCCTCTGCCACGTGGTCTTCGACGGTGAGCTGTACGGCGGCGTACCGGCGGGCACCGTGAGGACCGAGGCTGCGGGTGCACTCACCGTGGACCTGCTGAAGGACGGCCTGGTCGGTCGGGGCGTACTACTGGACATACCGCGGCTGCGCGGTGTGCCCTGGCTGGAACCGGGCGACCACGTGACCACGGCCGACCTGACCGCCGCAGAGGCCGCCCAGGAGGTGCGCGTCGGACCAGGCGACCTGCTGTTCATCCGCGTGGGACACCGACGCCGCCGTACGGAGCACGGACCGTGGGACGCCTCGGTGGCGCGAACGGGCCTGCACCCCACCGCCCTGCGCCTCCTGGCAGAGCGAGAGGTCGCGGTCATGGGCAGTGACGGCAACAACGACACGGCCCCCAGCGCGGTGGAGGACATCGCTTTCCCGGTACACGTGCTCGCCATCCAAGCCATGGGCATCCACCTCATGGATTACCTGCAGTTCGAGGACCTGACCCCGATCTGTGCTCAGGCGGGGCGCTGGAGTTTCCTGTGTGTGGTCGCTCCCCTGCGGCTGCCCGGAGCGACCGGGTCGCCCGTGAACCCGATCGCGGTGCTGTGACCGGGGCGCGCACCGGTGCCCGTCGCTCCGGTCGCCGCTCGCAGCCGGGGCGGATACGTTCGAAGAGCGTGGGACCGCTGGGCCCGCGCTCAGCGGAGCCGGATACCTGACCCCTGACACCTGACACCAGGACAGGGCCAAGATCCCAGGGACGGTGGTCGTCGTGGGCGACACCCCTCACTACGACGTCATCATCATCGGTACAGGCGCCGGCGGAGGCACCCTCGCCCATCGGCTCGCCCCGTCCGGAAAGCGCGTCCTCCTGATCGAGCGCGGCGATTACCTTCCGCGTGAGCGGGACAACTGGAACTCGACGGCCGTGTTCGTCAAGGCCAAGTACCGTGCCCCGGAGTTCTGGCTGGACAAGGATGGCGGTGAGTTCCCGCCCGAGGTCAACTACTACGTCGGCGGCAATACCAAGTTCTACGGCGCCGCCCTCTTCCGGCTGCGGCCCGAGGACTTCGGCGAGATCCGTCACCACGGCGGCCTCTCCCCCGCCTGGCCCATCCGGTACGAGGACCTGGAGCCGTATTACGCGCAGGCCGAGCACCTCTACCTCGTCCACGGCCGACATGGCGAGGATCCCTGCGAAGGCCCGGTGAGCGCGCAGTACGCCCATCCCCCGGTGGAGCACGAGCCGCGGATCCAGCAGTTGAGCGACGACCTCGAAAAGCGTGGACTGCATCCCTTCCACCTGCCGATCGGTGTCAATCTCAGTCAGGAGAAAGGCGGTCGGGCCGCTCGCTCCAGCGTCTGCATCCGCTGCAACCGGGTCGACGGCTTTCCCTGTCTGGTGCGCGGCAAGTCCGACGCCGAGGTGATCTGCGTCGAGCCGGCGCTGGAACATCCCAACGTCGAGATGGTCACGCACACACAGGTGGTGCGTCTGGAGACCGACTCTCGTGGCCGCAGTGTCAGCGCGGTCGTCGGGCGGCTCCCCGACGGTTCCGAACTCCGGTTCAGGGCAGACGTGGTGGTCGTCTCCTGTGGGGCGGTGAACTCCGCGGCGCTCCTGCTGGCCTCGGCGAACGAGCACCATCCTCGCGGGCTGGCGAACAGTTCCGACGTGGTCGGCCGGTTCTACATGCGCCACAACAACCTGGCCCTGATGGCCGTGTCGAAGGAACCCAACGACACCCAGTTCCAGAAGACCCTCGCCCTCAACGACTGGTACCTCGGCGCGGACGACTGGGACTTCCCGCTGGGCGGCATCCAGATGCTGGGTAAGTCGGACGCAGAGCAGATCCACGGCGAGGCACCCCGGTGGGCCGGGGCGGTCACCCCGGACATGCCGTTCGAGGTGCTGGCCCACCATGCCGTCGACTTCTGGCTGTGCGGAGAGGACCTGCCGCTGCCGGACAACCGCGTCACCCTCGACAGCGATACGCGCATCCGTCTGGCACTCGACGAGAAGAACAACGTCGAGGGCCTGAGGCGACTGAGACATAAACTCCAGGGCATGCTCGGCCACTTGGGTCTGCACGAGCACCACCTGCTGTCCCGGAGCCTCTATTTGCACAAGGGCATGCCCATCGGCGCAACAGCGCACCAGGCGGGCACCGTACGCTTCGGCGCCGATCCCGCCGACTCCGCACTGGACGTGGACTGCAAGGCACACGATCTCGACAACCTGTACGTCGTCGACACGAGCTTCTTCCCGAGCATCGGCGCGGTCAATCCGTCCCTGACGGCGATGGCCAACGCCTTGCGGGTCGGTGACCACCTCCTGGCCCGACTGGGCTGAACCGCTCCCTGGGCCGAACGGACGAAGCCGCTCGGCCCAATGGGTCACCGGTCGTACCGGGGACATGCCGTCCACCGTGTCCGGTGATTGCGTGGCCGTGCCCGGCCGAAGGGCCGCGGGACGGAGCGCCATCGCGCGGCAAAGGAGACAGTACGCATGAGTTCCACCACGGAAGCACCGCGGGACGTGATCCCGGCTCGGCTGCTGCAGGGGCAGAAGGCCTTGGTCACCGGCGCCAATTCGGGCATCGGCAAGGCCACGGCCCTCGGCTTGGGCCGAGCCGGTGCGGACGTGGTCGTGAACTACGTGGCGAATCGCGAGGCCGCCGAGGAGGTGGCCGAGCAGATCGCCTCGTTCGGGGTGCGGTCCGCGGCGTACGAAGCCGACGTGTCGAAGGAGGAACAGGTCGTCGCGATGATGGACCGGATGGTCGAGGAGTTCGGGACCATCGACATCCTGGTCGCCAACGCGGGACTGCAGCGTGACGCCCGGCTCACGGAGATGACCCTCGCCCAGTGGCAGAAGGTCCTCGACGTCAATCTCACCGGTCAGTTCCTGTGCGCACGGGAGGCGACCAAGGAGTTCCGGCGCCGGGGCGTGGTGCCCGAGGTGTCCCGGTCCGCCGGGAAGATCATCTGCATGAGTTCGGTGCACCAGCTCATCCCCTGGTCCGGTCACGTGAACTACGCGTCCTCCAAGGGCGGTGTGCACATGATGATGCAGACCCTGGCCCAGGAGCTCGCGCCGGAGAAGATCCGGGTGAACGCGGTGGCCCCAGGAGCGATCAAGACGCCGATCAACCATGATGCCTGGGCGACGCCCGAAGCGCGGGAGGACCTCCTGCGGCTGATCCCCTACGACCGGATCGGTGACCCCGAGGACATCGCCCACGCCGTGGTCGCACTCGCCTCCGACCTCATGGACTACGTGGTAGGAACCACCCTGTACGTCGACGGCGGCATGACCCTCTTCCCGGGCTTCGCAACCGGCGGATGACGCTGTCCGGCCTGACCGGGTCGGGCCACCGCACGACCCTACAGCCCGCTCTTCCGCGACCCCTGAAGCATCGAGTCCAACGTGATCGCCGCGTCGATCAGGGCCAGATGCGTGAAGGCCTGCGGGAAGTTGCCCAGTTGGCGACCGGTCAGGTCGATCTCCTCGGAGTACAGGCCAAGGTGATTGGCGTAGGTGAGCATCTTCTCCAGCACCAGCCTGGCCATGTCGGTGCGCCCGGCACGTGCGAGGGCGTCGACGTACATGAACGTACACAGCGAGAAGGTGCCCTCGGAGCCGCGCAGGCCGTCGGGTGACGCCTCGGGGTTGTAGCGGTAGACCAGGCTGTCGCTGACCAGTTCGCTCTCCATCGCAGCCAAGGTGGACTTCCACATCGGGTCGTCCGGCGTAATGAAGCCGACGGTCGGCATGCGCAGCAGGGACGAGTCGAGCACGTCGTCGCCGTAGTGCTGCACGAAGGCTTGCTTGTCCTGATTCCATCCCTTGGTGAGCACCTGCGCGTAGATCTCGTCCCGCGCGTCCATCCAGCGGCCGCGCGCTGCCGGGCGGCCGTCGTCGGCGGCGATCCGCACGGCGCGGTCGAAGGCCACCCAGGACATCACACGGCCGTAGGTGAAGTCCTTGCGGCCGCCTCGGGTCTCCCACAGCCCTTCCCCGGGTTGGTCCCAGTGGTTCACCAGCCAGTCGAGCAGCGTGTGCAGGGCTTTCCAGCCCCGGTTGTCGAGGTGCATGCCGCGCTGGTGGGCGAAGTAGATGCTGTCCAGTGCCTCGCCGTAGATGTCCAGTTGGAGCTGGGTCGCCGCCCCGTTGCCGATGCGCACCGGGGCGGAGCCTCGGTACCCCTCCCAGTGATCCAGGGTCTCCTCGACCAGGTCGGCGGTGCCGTCCACCCGGTACATGATGTTCAGCGGCCCGGAGCCGTTGCCCTGGCCGGCTTCCTGTCTGACCCGGTCGTGCAGCCAGTTGATGAACGCGGCCGCCTCTTCCTTGAAGCCCAGGCCGAGCAGGGCGTACACCGAGAACGACGCGTCACGGATCCAGGTGAACCGGTAGTCCCAGTTGCGCTCTCCGCCCAGTTGTTCGGGCAGCCCTGCCGTGGGGGCGGCGACCAGGGCACCGGTCGGCGCGTAGGTCATGAGCTTCAGCGTCACGGCCGAACGCTCCACCGCCTCCCGCCAGCGCCCGGAGTAGGTGGACTGCCCCAGCCAGGAACGCCAGAAGCGGACCGTCTCGTCGAAGAGGCGCTCGAACTCCTCCACCCGAACCGTGTGGGGAGGCCCTCCGGGGGAGGATTCCATGACCAGACCGCGCTGCTGTCCGGCCCGCAGCGTCAGGGAGAAGCGCAGATCGTTGTCGCCCGAGAGGATGTTCAGCAGCCGCTCGTCGTGCGGCTCGCGCACGGCGTGGACTGCGAGGTCGAGGCCCTCCGAGGTGAACAGGGCCCCGTGCTCGGTGAGGTGCAGTTCGTGCGGCGTGCGACCGTAGTCGAAGCGAGGCGCGATCTCCCCCTCGAACGTCATGCTGCCTCGCACACACCGCAGCATACGGACGAGCCGGTGCCGGTCGGTCGCGGTCGTTCCGGTCACCGGCATGAAGTCGACGACTTCTCCCGCCCCGGCCTCGGTCATGAAACGCGTCACGAGAACGGCGGTGTCCGGGTGGTAGAGCTGCTTGGTCGTGTACGTCCCGGCGGCCGGCCGTACGGTGAAGTGACCGCCTTTGTGCCGGTCGAGCAGAGCGCCGAAAACGCTCGGCGAATCGAACCGCGGGCAGCAGAACCAGTCGATCGTCCCGTCGGTCGTCACGAGGGCCGCGGTCTGCATATCACCGATGAGACCGTGGTCCTCGATCAGGGGGTAGTCGTCCATCGTGGCCCCTTTCAGCCCCGGTCGACCGCACGGGACCGGGAAACCCGGCAGCACCCGATCAGCTTAGGCGGGCGGTGTCCGTTTCGTCCTGTCGAGGTGATCACCTGAGGAGGCACGTCCGCCCCCGCCCAGGAGCGGGTCCACCCGTCCCGTCGCCCTCGGAGCCGAGCGCACGATCGAACAGGACCCCGCCCTCGCTCTGAGAATCCTCGTCGACATCGCCATTAGGGCCTTGTCACCGGCGGTGAACGACCCGACCACCGCGGTGCCGGTGATCAATTGCATCGGGTGGTTCCTGCACACGATCGACAGCACGCACCTCCCCGGCCGCTATGTCCTGGCCGATCGAGACGGAACCGCCCGACTCGTGCTCCCGGGGCGGGACTGGGACAATTACCTCCAACTCGCCGTCTGTGGGACCAGGGCATCGGCGGGCAGCACCCCTGAGCCCCTCCCCCTCCCTTCCAGCGTCGACCCCTCCAGGGAGCGCCACCATGAGCACACCTCGGTTCGAGGACACCACGGACTTCGAGAACGCGGACCGTGGCTTCATCGCCGCCCTCGCACCGGCGCGGATCGAGAACGCCGAAGGCCGTGTCGTGTACGACAACGACACCTACGCGTTCCTGGACGGGGAATGCCCAGACACCGCACACCAGAACCTGTGGCGCCAGGCGCAGTTGGTCTCCAAGCAGGGGCTGTACAGCGTCACCGAGGGGATTTACCAGGTACGAGGCCTCGACCTGTCGAACATGACGCTGGTCGAGGGTGAGCGCGGTGTCATCGTCATCGACCCGCTCATCTCCACGGAGTGCGCCGCTGCCGCGCTCGCCCTCTACCGGGAGCACCGCGGGGACCGTCCCGTCACCGGCATGATCTACACCCACTCCCACGCCGACCACTTCGGTGGTTCCCGCGGCGTCCTGCCCCCGGGTACCGAGAGCGGCGTTCCCGTCCTGGCACCGGCGGGTTTCATGGAGCACGCCATCAGTGAGAACGTCTACGCCGGCAACGCGATGACGCGCCGGGCCGTGTACATGTACGGCGATCGGCTGCCCAGGGCCGCCGACGGACAGATCGGCGCCGGGCTGGGCATGGCCATGTCCACCGGCACGATCAGCCTGATCCCGCCGACCGTCGACATCACGGAGACGGGGCAGTCGGAGACGGTCGACGGCGTACGGATCGTCTTCCAGCTCACTCCCGGCACCGAGGCGCCCGCGGAGATGAACTTCCTCTTCCCCGACCAGCGGGCGCTGTGCCTCGCGGAGAACGTCTCGCACACCATGCACAACATCCAGACACTGCGCGGCGCGATGGTGCGGGACGCACGCAACTGGTCCCGCTACATCGACGAGGCGATCGAGTACTTCGCCGGGCAGTACGACGTCGGCTTCGCCTCCCACCACTGGCCGACCTGGGGCCACGACAACGTGGTACGCCTGCTGAGCGAGCAGCGGGACCTCTACGGCTACATGCACGACCAGACGCTGCGGATGCTCAACGAAGGCCTCGTGGCCTCCGAGATCGCGGAGGCGATGCAGTTGCCGCCCGCGATCGAGAGCGCGTGGAACACGCGTGGCTTCTACGGCTCGCTCAGCCACAACGTCAAGGCGATCTACCACCGCTACCTGGGCTGGTTCGAGGGCAACCCGGCCACCCTGTGGGAACACCCGCCCGTCGAGCAGGCAAAGCGTCACGTCGATCTCGCGGGCGGCCGGGACAGCGCCCTGGCCAAGGCACGCGGCTACCTCGAACAAGGCGACATGCGGTTCGCCGCCACGGTGCTCAACTACCTGGTCTTCGGTGACCCCGGGGACACCGAAGCCAAGGAAGTGCTCGCCTCCGTGTACGACCGGCTCGGCCAGGGCTCCGAGAACGGCACTTGGCGGAACTTCTACCTCACCGCCGCCCTCGAACTGCGCGCCGGCGTCGGTGGTGAAGTCGCCGATGTCACCAACCCCGAGATGGTCATGGCGCTCACCACCGAGCAGCTCCTGGACTCCATCGCCATCAGGATCGACGGGCCCAAGGCCTGGGACGAGGATCTCACCATCGACGTGGTCCTCACCGACGAGGGGCGCAGTCACCGGCTGACCCTGCACAACGGAGCGCTCACGCACCGGACCCTCAGCACCGGAACCCGCAGCGCCGCACGCCCGCCGGCCGGACTCACCCTCACTCTCACCAAACCGCAACTGGTCGGCCTCCTCGCAGGCCAGGGCCTCGATCAGGTCGAGCACGCCGGTGACATGGGCCTGCTTCAGCGCCTCTTCGCCCTCGTCACCTCTCCGGACAAGCGCTTCCCCATCGTCACTCCCTGACCCCTCAGGCCGGCTTGCGCCACACGGAGATGTGCTTCGCGGAGTCCTGAGCGAACGGCGCCCCGTCCCAGTCCGCTACGCGACGTTCCAGCTCGAGCCCGGCGATACGGGCCATCAGGTCGAGCTCTGCCGGCCAGGCGTAGCGGTGCCGGGAGTTGCCGCGGCGATAGCGGCCGTCGTCGTCGCGGGTGAAGTGGTGCGAGACGAGAAGCTGCTCGACGAGGTCGAAGGTGTCGAAGCCGAGATGCCGGTCAGAGACGTCGAACGGCACCGCGACCTGGCCGGGCGGCAGGAATCGTAGCGGCGGCACGCCCAGCTCGATCACAAATCGGCCGCCGGGCGCCAGATGACGTGCGGCGTTGCAGAAGCACTCGACCTGCTCGTCCTGCGTGAGCAGGTTCGTGATGGTGTTGTAGACGAGATAGACCAGGGTGAACTCGCCGGGAACGACGGTGGTGGCCATGTCCCCGATGACGACCGGAAGCGTGTCCGCGTCGATCTTCCGGCGCAGCACCGCTGCCATGTGCTCGGACAGTTCGATGCCCACCACCGGCACGCCGCGTTCACGGAGCGGGACGCCGACTCGTCCCGTCCCGATGGCGAACTCCAGTGCCCGGCCGTCTCCGGCGAGCTCGGCGAGGAAGGCGAGAGTCGGACCGAGAACCGCGGCCGAGAACGCTTCGGTCTCCTCGGCGTCGTAGCGGTCGGCGGTCGCACGGGTCCACAGCTCACTGCTCGTCACGGGCTGCCACTCTGCCGGGTACCGCGGGGCGCTGTCGACGCATTTACGAAGTGGCGGGCTCGTCAGATCGCCTGTCTCAGAGTTCGAGGAGGCGGCTCTTCTGGGCCGCGAACTCGGCCTCCGACAGCACCCCTTGCTCCTTGAGCTCAGCGAGCTCCTTCAACTGCGCGATCTTGGTGTCCATCGACACCACGGGCTCCGGTGCCGGGGCAGGCGCCGGAGCGCTGTAGGCCTGCTGGGGTTGCGCCGCGACGGGCTGACCGTAGTCCTGCTGCGCCCATCGGCCCGCCTGACGACGCGAGACCCGGTTGGAGACGGCGGTGGCGGTACCGGAGATGACCGCTGTACGGGCGACACCACGAAGTAGACCAGGCATGGAAGGCTCCTTGTCGTCGGGCAGGCTCGGCCGTCAGGAGGCGGATCCGGTTTCGGTGGCCTCCAGGGTCGCCAGGAGGTCCTCGACCGAGATGCGTCCGTTGGCCACCATGCGCGCCCCGCTGCGACGCAGTGCCGCTGCGAGCGGTGCGGCCCACACGTTCTCGTACACGATCACGCCCGCCGAGTTGCCGGGTTCGATGACGGAGGCGGCCTCCTGGAGGTCGTCGTCGCCGAGCAGACCCGAGGAGGCGCCCTCGAACACGGCAAGGTCCAGTTCCCCGTCGCCGTCGAGGTCGGTGAGCATGAGCGCTCTGACCGAACCGTCTTCGTCCTTCCGGACGAACGACAGGTCGAGGATGCGGATGATGCGCCGCTCCACGAGGTCGAGCAGCAGGGGCCACCCTTCGCCGGTCATGCGATTGCCCGGGAACTCCAGGACCAGGTAATCAACGGGTCCCATCTCGGGGGATTCGTCGACGCTCATACCGACTCCTCGTCTGGCGGCCTTCCCGCCTGCGATGGTGCGGCAGCCGCGCCCCCCGATCGCGCTCGTCACCGCCTCCCATTCCAACACCGCAGGACCTCGCACGCACCTTTGCCCGGGGATGGGACCGTCTGTCACCGCTCAGATGAGTTCAGCAATGCTTCGGCCGGTCAGCCAGCACCCGAGGGCCAGGGGCAGGAAGACGACAGCCTGGTCCTGATGGCTGGTGATCGTGTCGAGCAGCGCCTGGAGTCTGGCCCCGGCCCGAGCGGGCCGGAACGTCGCGTACCACCCTCCCCGGACGGGCTGTCCCTGCCGTACGGGAGCGTGTCCTCGTCCTGCGTGAGCGAGTGCGCAGTAGCGCGGGACATCGTCACCGGGCAGCCTCGCGGCGGCCTGCTCGACCTCGGGGGTTGATCAGCTGCAGATGGCCGCGCGGCATGCCGGTCACCACGTCACCCCGGCGTAAGCCACCGCCGCCAAGCCCACCACCGCGGCGGGCAGAGCGCGCGCAGGTGGGTCGCCGTGGCGCAGGTGGATCGCTGCTGCCGCGGCCATGAGCAGGGTCAGTCCGGTCGCGGCGGCCAGGCCGAGCGGGGCGGAGACCGGGCCGAGCAGCAGTCCGACGGCTGCGGCAAGTTCCAGGGCGCCGACCATGCGGTAGACGCCCGGAGACATGCCCAGGTGGGCTGCCGCCCGGCGCATGACGGGCCTCGCGGTGATCTTCGCGAGGCCCAGTGGGAGGAGTACGACGGACAGCGCGACGGCGAGGGTGAGCTGCGCGGCCGTCACTCCGGCCGGCCCCGGCGGGCGGCGCCCAGGCGGGCGTAGTAGTCGATGAGGTCGGGGGCGTCCACGGCCGCGGGGTTGACGACCTCCTCGACGGGGGCGCCCTGGAGGAGGCGTTTGACGGGAACCTCGAGTTTCTTTCCGGTGCGGGTGTGGGGGATGCCGGGTACTTCGAGGATCTCGTCCGGGACGTGGCGGGGTGAGGCTCCGGCGCGGATCGCCTCCTTGATCGAGTCGCGGAGGGCGTCGTCCAGGGTC
The DNA here is from genome assembly GCF_023544665.1 of Streptomyces sp. YS415. GTDB lineage: Bacteria > Actinomycetota > Actinomycetes > Streptomycetales > Streptomycetaceae > Streptomyces. The sequence continues at coordinate 88,779 of NZ_JAMJFL010000006.1, read as the reverse complement.
GCCCCGGGCGCGAGGACCACGAACAGGGGCATCCAGTAACCGCCGCCGGGCTCCTCCGCTCCGATGACGAGGGCTTCGGTGATCTCGGGCAGGCGCTCGACGACGTCGTGGATGTCGGCGCTGCCCAGGCGTACGCCGTTGCGGTTCAGCGTGCTGTCGGAGCGGCCGTGCACGATCACCGAGCCATGACCGGTGACCGTGATCCAGTCGCCGTGCCGCCACACGCCCGGGTAGGAGGAGAAGTAGGCGTCGCGGTAGCGCGTGCCGTCGGGGTCGTTCCAGAAGTACAGCGGCATCGACGGCATCGGGCGGGTGAGGACCAGTTCCCCGACCTGGCCGGTCACCGGGCGGCCCTCGGCGTCGTAGGAGGCCAGCGCCACACCCAGGTGCGGCGCGGACAACTCCCCTGCCCATATCGGCGTGTTGGGTGCGCTGCCGGCGAAGCCGGACACCACGTCCGTGCCGCCGCTGATGGACGCGAGCAGGACGTGCTCGCCGACGTGGTCGCGGACCCAGGGGTAGGCGGAGGCGGGCAGGGCGGAGCCGGTGCAGCCGACCACGCGGACCGACGACAGATCGTGCCCGGAGGGGTCGATGCCGTATTTGGCCATGCCCAGCAGGTACTGGGGGCTGGTGCCGAAGACGGTCACCCGGTGGCGTGCGGCCAGGGCCCACAGGACGTCGAGCTGCGCCAAGGGCGCCGGGCTGCCGTCGTAGGTGCAGGTCGTGGCGCCTGTCAGGAGCGTGGAGGCGACCAGGTTCCACATCATCCAGTGCGTGGTGGTGTACCACAGGAGGCGGTCGCCGGGGCCGAGGTCGGAGTGGAGGGCGAGGGTCTTCAGGTGCTCCAGCAGGACGCCGCCGTGGCCGTGGACGATCCCCTTGGGCAGCCCGGTGGTGCCGGAGGAGAACACGACCCACAGGGGGTGGTCGAACGGCACCGGCGTGCAGATGAGTTCCTCGGTACGGGTGGCGGCGTCCGCCCACGGCACCACCGGCGACGGGAACGCTCGTGACGGCCAGGGCAGGCCCATGTGGTCCACCAGCAGCGTCGCCTTCAACGTCGGCAGGGACGCGGCGAGTTCGCGGGCGGCGTCGCGGCGGTCGAGGGTGGTGCCGTTGAACAGGTAGCCGTCGGCGGCGATCAGGACGGTGGGTTCGAGCTGTGCGAAGCGGTCGGCGGCTGCCTGCGGGGCGTAGTCCGGCCCGCACACCGACCAGACGGCGCCGAGGCTCGCGGCGGCGAGGAACGCGACGATGGCGTGCGGGGTGTTGGGCAGGTAGCCGACGACCCGGTCGCCCTGGCCGACGCCCAGCTCGCGCAGGGTGGCGGCGACGGAGGCGACCTGGGCGCGCAGCCGGCTGCCGGTGACCTCGTATGCGGAGCCGGTCTCGTCGAGGGCGATGATCGCCGCGGCGTCGTCGGTGAGGTTGCGCAGGGCGTGGTGGGTGTAGTTGAGGGTGGCTCCGGTGAACCAGCGGGCGCCGGGCATCCGTTCATCGGCCAGCACCTGCTCGTAGGGGGTGTCGGCGTCGATGCCGAAGTACTCCCACACCGCGCCCCAGAAGCCCTCCAGGTCGGTGACCGACCACTGGTGGAGGGAGGCGTAGTCGCTGCCGTCCTTTCCGGTGCGGCGGGCGAAGTCCGTGATGCGGCTGTCCGCGACGGTCTGCGGATCGGGCGTCATGAAGGGGTCCGGCCTGGTCATCGTGTGGTGCTCCTCAGCAGGCTTGGCTCGGCGGCCCGTCGGGGCGGGAGAGGGCTGCGTGTGGTGTGCAGCAGGGCCGCCCAGGTGGCGGTGTCGGTGAAGTCGCGGCCGCCGACCGGGACGACGTCGAGAACGACGCGGTCGGGGCGCAGCAGGACGGCTTCCGCCTGTCCACGGTGCAGCCAGGCTGTGAGGGTGCCGTCGTCGCCGAGGTCGCTCACGGGGATCGCGCGGACGCCGAGCGCGTGGGCGAGGGCGTTCAGTGAGGGCCCGGGTTCGGTGGCGGTCAGGAGGGTGAAGGAGTCGCCGAGCAGGTCGTCGAGGCGGGTACGCCGTCCGACGGCCGTGATCCACGGTTGGGGGCAGTGGGTCCCCGCCAGGCCCCCGCGCAGGCGGCGCCGGACGAGGGGGCCGGCGGGCAGGGGCGGGCTGAGGTCGCGGCCGGTGAGCGCGGTCAGGCCGGGTATGCGGCAGGCCGCGGTGAGGAGTCTGCGGCGCAGTGGGGCGGCGCCGTCCTGGCCGCCGGTCATGGCCCAGCCCATGGCGACCGCGAGCCGTATCACGTGACGGGCGTGCGGCTTGCGTTCGCTCTCGTAGGTGTCCAGCAACTGCTCGTCGCCGCCCTGGCCCAGGACGCGGGCGAGTTTCCAGGTGAGGTTGGCGGCGTCGCGCAGGCCCGAGCACAGCCCTTGCCCGATGAACGGCGGGGTGAGGTGGGCGGCGTCGCCGAGGAGGAAGACGCGTCCGCTGCGCCAGCGGTCGGCCAGGCGTGCCTTGAAGGTGTACCGGGTCTCGCGGACGACCTCGAAGTCCCCGGCGTGGGAGGGGGGCAGCCAGGGGGCGATCAGCTCGCGGACCGGCTCGTCGCCGTCCCCGAGGCGGAATTCCCAGCGGTAGCGGTCCTCGCCGACGCGCATGAACGTCGCCGGGCGGTGCGGGTCGCAGACCTGGTCGACGCCTTCCCAGCAGCGGACGTCGGCGTTAGTGCGGACGTCGACGACCGTCCAGCTCTCCTCGAAGCGCAGGTCTTCCCATACGGCGCCGATGGCGTCGCGGGTGAGGCTGTTGGCCCCGTCGCAGCCGAGGACCGCCTCGGCCCGCAGGTGGTGTTCTCCGTCGGCGTCGCGGTAGGTGACGTCGACGGGGCCGGTGGCATCCGGGGTGACACCGGTGACCTCGACGCCGCCGCGCAGGTCGCACTGCGGGGTCCGGGCGAGCGCGTCGCGCAGCAGCCGTTCCAGCTCGGGTTGGTCGAACATGCTGATCCGCGGGTAGCCGTGCGGGCCGTGCCCGGTGCGACGGAACTCGGCCAGCACCCGGTGCCGGGCATCCAGCAGCCTCAGCCCGTTGGCCGGACGGGCGATCGCGGCGAACTCCTCCCCCACGCCCGCTGACTGAAGGATCCTGCGGACCTCGTCGTCGGCGGCGACGGCGCGCGGGAGGGGGTAGACGTCCTGGTGGCGTTCGAGGAGGACGGTGGGGATTCCGCGCCGGGCGAGGAGGAGCGCGGCGGTCACGCCGACGGGTCCGGCGCCGATGATCACCACGGGCACGGGTGGTTGGGTGCGGCTCACCTCGGGTCCCTACTTCGCGTCCGTGACGGGCGTGCTCTGCTCGCCGAGGTTGATCCGGCCGTCCGGGGTCGCGATGGTCGCGGTGATCACGTCACCGGTGTGCAGGTAACGGGGGTTCCTGGCCTGGGATTTGAAGAACGCCTTCCACTTCATGGCGGGCGGCAGCAGCGCGCCGATCTTCTCGACCGGCTTGGGCGGGGCCTTGAGGGCCGTGCCGCCGGGGGTGCCGGTCAGCAGCAGGTCGCCGGGGTCGAGGGTCTGGAAGCGGGCCAGCAGGGTCAGGGCCCGCGCCGGGCGCACGATCATGTCGGCGAGGGTGCGGTCCTGGCGCAGCTCGCCGTTGACGGACAACCGCAGCCTGAGGTCGGGCAGATGGGCGAAGTCCTCCGGCTCCAGCAGGGCGAGGTGGGGGCCGGTCGGTGTGAAGGTGGGGTAGGACTTGGCTTCGTAGAACTGCGTCTTGGTCAGCTGGACGTCGCGCGCGCTGACGTCGTTGGTGATGACGAGTCCGGCGACGTACGACGGCAGGTCCCGCTCCTCGACGGTGGCGCCGATGAGCAGGGTGGCGCCCATGACGAGCCCGAGTTCGATCTCGTAGTCGAGGAACTTCACGTGGGAGGGCCGTACGACGGCGTCGCCGGGGCCGCTGACCGAGCCGGACGCCTTGCGGAAGAAGGCGGGCGGGATGTCGCCCGTGAAGCCCGAATCGCGGGCGTGGCTGCGGTAGTTGACCATCTGGGCGACCACGCGGCAGGGGGTAGTGACCGGCGAGAGGGCGACGAGGTCGGCGACGGGCGTGCCCGGGGCGGCCGAGCGCGCCGCCTCCCGTACGGCCTGGCGGTCGGCGATCAGTTCGGCGGTGGTGGCGGCCTTGGTGTCGACGGGGACGGCCCGGTTGTCGCGGACGACCCACCATCCGTCGGTCGTACGCAGGACGTTGGTGCTCATGTAGGTACCTTCGTGAGGGGATGGAGGGCTTCAGGACTTGGCGGCCTTGAGCAGGCCCAGCAGGCGCGCCGGGTCCACTTCGTTGTCGCCGCGCAGGGCCTTGACGACGTCGCGGATCCGCTGCGGGGAGGGGCTCGCGCCGAGGAAGTCGCGGGTGGCGGGCGGACCCCACTGGGCGAGGCCGCTGGTGGACATGGGCGCCCATCCGGGCTCGACGTCGCAGGAGAACAGGTCGCCGTCGGCGAAGTGCTCCAGCATGAAGCGGTCGGGGTCACGCCAGTAGTCGAAGAGCTGGCTGCCCTGGATGTGCCGGCCGATGCCCCAGCTGCGCCGGTAGCCGCGCTCCTTGAGGTATTCGCCACCGGCGGCGATCGAGTCCAGGTCGGTGACCTGGTAGGCGGAGTGGACGTAGCCGGTCCCCGGCCCGAGGTGCATGGCGAGCGTGTGATGGTCGGCCGGTACACCGCCGAGGTCGCAGCGGATGAACGCCATTGTCGGGCCGCGGTCGCGCTGCCCGTCCAGGAACAGGAAGTCGGACACGATCATGCCCAGCGTGTCCAGGTACCAGTCCAGGGCCCGCCCGAACACCCGTGTTTCCAGGACGACATGGCCCAGCCGCTGGATCCGGGACGGCTCGCGGGGCGGGCGCTGCGTGGCGTTCGTACGGCGGTGCTGGGTGCCGGAGTTGAGCAGCAGCGGCTGCTGCTCGGGGAGCGCCGGCAGCTGCTCGCCGCAGTGCACCACCCGCACCGGGAAGCCGGACGGATCGAGCAGGTCGACCGCCTTGCCGCCGCCGGGCACGTCCGCGTCCCGCACCTCGGACCCGGTGGCCCGGGCGAGCCGGTCCAGGTCGGCCCCCTCCGCCGCGCGGAATGCCGGGCCGATGAAGCGGGACGTGCGCCCGCGCCGGATCACCATGCACGGCGAGCCGGCGAAGGTGCCGCGCAGCCACAGGTCGCTCTCGGTGCGGGCGGCGACCTGGAAGCCGAAGTCCCGGGCGAAGACCTCGGCCCGCTCCAGGTCCGGCTTCTCGAATTCCAGCCAGGCCAGGTCCGCCACCTTGATCACGGGATTCCGGGAGCGGCCGGGATGCTCGCCGCGCAGGGCTCCCTGTTCGCTGTGCAGGTCCTGGTGGGCCGTCTTGGCAGCGGCCGCCGGGACGCGGGTTTCAGACATGGTGCCCTCCGAGCAACATCGCCGTAATGATGAAATCATCAACTTTGACAACTCCGTCGTCAAGATGTCGCCGCCAGGAAATGATGGATTCATCAGAACTGCGGTCGGCATCGTCGTCGCGGTTAGACTTCGCCCATGCCTGCTTCAGCCCCGCCCACCAACCGGTTCGAGCGGCGCCGCGCCGAGACCCGCCGCGCGCTCCTTCGTGCCGCCCGGCAGATCCTCGCCGAGACCGGGGACACCGGCGCCAGCATCCAGGCCATCGCCGAACGCGCCGACGTCGGCTTCGGCTCCTTCTACAACCACTTCGCATCGAAGACCGAACTGTTCGAGGCGGCCGTGACCGACGCCCTGGAGGAGTTCGGCCAGAGCTTCGACGAGCGCCTGACGGGCATCGACGACCCCGCGGAACTCGTCGCGGCGGGCCTCCGCCTCAGCGCCCGCATGGCCGACTCCCACCCCGAGCTGATGCAGGTCCTGCGCCGCCGCGGACTCGGTCACATCCACTCGGACAACGGTCTGGCCCGGCGGGCACGGCGTGACATCGAGGTCGGCACCGCCTCCGGCCGCTTCTCCATCGCCGACCCGGCGGTCGCCCTGTCCGCACTGGGCGGGACCCTGCTGTCCCTGGTCGAGCTGCGGTTCACCCGCCCCGACCTGGACGGCGACGAGGCGGCGGTGAACCTGGCCGAGATGGTGCTGCGCATGCTCGGCGTACCCCCGGAGGACGCCCACGAAGTCGCCCGGCGCCCCCTGCCCGCACCCGCCTGACCGACCACCGCCAAAAGCGAGAGGAACCCCGGCCGCCGCACGGCCGGGGTTCCTCGAAGGTGCGTGTCAGTCAGCCTGGGCCGGGAGGGTCAGCGCCGCAGGGTGAGCACGCCCGGCCGCCACGGCAGCCGGTTGTAGTCGCCGCCCGCAGCGGGGTCCTTGCCCTGATAGAGGAACTGCAGGTTGCAGGGGTCGATGGTCATGGTCTGGTCGGGGTTGTTGCGGACCAGGTCACCATGGCTGATGTCGTTGGTCCAGGTGGCACCGCTGTTGGCCTTGCCCGCGAAGGGGTTGCTCTCGCTGGCGGCCTGCGGGGTCCACGAGCCGTTCAGGCTGGAGGCCGTGAAGGAGCGGAAGTAGCGCCCGTTCGCGCCCATCGCCTCGACGATCATCAGGTACTGGTTCTGGCCCTGCACCTTGTAGACCTGAACGCCCTCGAACAGGTTGGCCTTCGTGTCACTCATGATCGTCGTGTACGAAGAGCCGAAGTTGCCCGGGAAGTTCCCGATCGGCATGCTCGCCCGGTAGATCTTGCCGTTGTCACCGGCGAAGAACAGGTACATGTTCTGGCCGTCGGCGATCAGCGTCTGGTCGATCGGGCCGGTGTCGGAGCCGGAGATGCTTCCGGTGAACAGCGGCTGCGGAGCGGACCAGCCGTTGGGGTTGGTGGGATCGCTCGACGTGCGGTAGATGAACGGCCACGCACCCCACTGATAGGCCAGCACCCAGATGTTCTTGGGCGCGAAGTAGAACAGCGTGGGCGCCACCGCGGCCTGGTTCATCCCGATCTGGCCGGCCGACGCCATGTCCGACCAGTTGGTGAAGGGACTGAACATCATCGAGCCGTACGTCGATCCCGAGAAGTTGGACGCGTAGACCAGGTGCCGGCCGTTGTGCGTGACCGTGGTGAAGTCCTTCACCGCGGCCCACCCGTGCGCGGGCTGCGCCAGCACACCGGTCGATGTCCACCGGTAGGTCGACGGCAGGGAGCACGAGCCGTCCGGGGGCGTCCCCGTCAGGCCGGTCCACTTCTGGTTGCTTCCTCCGTTGCACGTCCAGATCTGCGCTGCCGTGCCGTTGGCCGTCCCGGCGCCCGCGGCCTCCAGGCACAGCCCGGACTGCACTCCGACGATCGTGCCGTCGGAGTTGACCTGCCACTGCTGGTTGGCGCCGCCGGAACAGGCCCAGATCTGCACCCGGGTACCGGGCGTGGTGGCATGGCCGGGCACGTCCAGGCACATGTTTCCGTACACGGTCAGCTGGTTGCTGTCCGTCGACGTCCACTGCTGGTTGGTCCCGCCCCAGCAGTCGTAGAGCTGCAGGTACGTGCCGTTGGCCTGGCCGGCGCCCTGCACGTCGAGACACCGGTTCGAGCCGACACCGCGCAAGGCGCCGGTGCTGGCCGCCTGCGCCGGGGTGGCGACGAGCATCGCCGCCAACGCGGCGAGGACCGCAACCGCGGCGGCGAACACCCCAACTGGGTGCCTGCGGCTGATACTTCCTCTGCGCATACGGACTTCCCAATCTTGAGTAGGCGGTTCCGTCAAGCCTCTGTTGTCTAGTCCATGACATACAGGCGCGTGGGGCTCCTTCCGGGTCGGCGGCCGGGGGAATGAAGCGCCTCCGTGACGTTCGCAATGTCGAACGAGTGTCGGAGTATCGAGCAACTGAATAATAGGGAGCGGGCGAACGGCGTCAATACTTCTCGCAAGAGTCGCCTCGACAGCCGAAATGTTGCGCACTGCTCCCGCGCGCAACGTCACAGGTCACATGGTCGACAGCCGAAACGCACCACCGTCCGCCAAGGCCCGCATGGATCACGGCCCGCTGCTGGTCGCGCACTTGGCATCGAAGCCGCATCGCCTTTCGGAATGATTCTCGAAACTTCGCAGGAGCTCAGAGCTCGGCGTTTCGGCCACCGCGATGCAGAGCCTGGCTCCATGCGCGGCAAGGACCGGTGCATCGCACATGCTCAGCCGCCCGCTCTACCGCACGGTCCACGGTCCGTCCGAAACACAGGTGTTCGAAATCCTGGCGGACTCGTTGAGCCGCATGAACAGCCGCGACGAAGGGGGAACCACGTTGAGTTCGGCCGAGACCCACAAGCAGCAGAGCGCCGCGCCGCCCTTTCCTCCGCCGGCAGAGATCACCTACAGCGGGCAGTACTCCGTCAACCCGCTTGCCGAGGTGTCCTTCCGGCGGATGTGCGCGCAAATCCCCAAGGTGCTGGCCAGGATTGGCCGACTGTCATGGAAGACCGACCGGCGGGCCGTGCAGCTCCTGCTGGTCTGTCAGGTGCTCACCGGCGTCTCGGCGGCCGTCCTGCTGACCGCGACCGCCGAGGCCATGCAACCGATCCTCTCCGACGACGCCGTCTCCGACCGGCTGCGCAATGCCCTGCCCGCACTCCTGGTGGTGTCCGTGGCGGCCGCGCTCGGCCGGGCCGTCAGCTCCGTTGCCATGTATGCCGAGCGGCGGATCACTCCCCGGCTGGCCACGGAGACGGACAGCGCCCTGGTGGAGGCGGTGTGCCGGGTCGAGGCCGCCGCGTATGCCGTGGACGGCTTCTCGGACCGGCAGGAGGCCGCCGAAATGGGAGCGATTCGCACGCTGGTGATGGTCAGCGACGCCCAGCGGTTCATGTCGGCGCTGATCCGCATGATCACCGCCGGCAGCGTCCTGTCGGTGCTGAACGTGCTGATGCTGCCGCTGCTGCTGCTCGCCGTGCTCCCGGCCGGCGTCGGTGCCGTCCTGACCGCCCGGGTGGACTACGAGACCCACTACGCCAACGTCGCCGACCGCAACGTACGCGGCATGATGCGCTGGTGGGCCACCACATCGAGGTACGGCGACGAGGTCCGCGCCAACTCGATGACGGACTACCTGATCTACTGGTACCACGCCCTGTCCGACCGCTGCGACCGCCGCACCCTCGCCGCCGTCCCCCGGACCTTGCGGATCTCCCTGCTGTCCTCCCTGGCCGGAGGCGTCTTCCTCGTCGCCGTCTGGGGAGCGCTGGCCTGGCTCGCGGTGAGCGGACGCATCGACCTCGCGGTCGCCGCCACCGCCGTCGTGGCCGTGCAGACGACGCTCGCCGCGCTGTCCCAGGTCGTCCTCAACGGGGCCGCCGTCTTCCACACCAGCCTCTACCTCGGCGACATGCAGTCCTTCCTCGACGACGCCGCGGCCCGCGCCCCCAAGCGCGGTCCCCAGTCCGTGGCCGCCCCGATCGAGGAAATCACCCTCCAGGAAGTCGTCTACCAGTACCCGGGCAAGGACAAGCCCGCGGTGGCCGGCGTCTCCCTCACGCTGCGGCGCGGCGAGATCCTCGCGATCGTCGGAGCGAACGGCTCCGGCAAATCCACCCTCACCCGGCTGCTCACCGGGATCTACCTCCCGGACAAGGGCAAGGTGACATGGAACGGCACCGACCTCGCCACCGTCGCCCCCGCCACCGTGTGGGCCAACACCGGCCTGGTGCCGCAGATCTTCGCGCAATGGCCCCTGCGCGTCAGGGAGAACATCACCCTCGGCCAGCCCCGCACCCACGACGACGGCCCGGTGTGGGAGGCCGTCGACGCGGTCGGCCTGCGAGAGGCGATCGACGACCTGCCCGCCGGCCTGGACACCCTCCTGGCCCGCGACGTCTTCGGCGGATCGGAACTCTCCGGCGGCCTGTGGCAGCGCATCGCCTGCTCCAGGGCCCTGTACCGCAAGCCCGAGCTGCTGATCCTGGACGAGCCCACGTCCCAGATGGACCCGCGTGGTGAACACGGCATCTTCGAACAGATCAAGGCCATCGCCGCCGACCGCATCACCATCGTCGTCACCCACCGCCTGGAGAACACCAAGATCGCCGACCACATCATCGTGATGGAACACGGCCGCATCACCGAACAGGGCAGCTACGACGACCTCGTCCACGGCGGCGGAACCTTCGCCGAACTTCTGGAGCTGTCCCAGGACCGCTGAACCCTCGGCGCAGGCGCAGTCCGCAGGCCCGCAGGCCCGCAGGGACGATGCCGCGCGCTAGGCGGTACGGGCCCGCGGGGGCGATGCCGCGCGCTAGGCGGTACGGGCCGCTGTCACCGCCTCGTCCACGGTCGGGTGCAGAGCGCCGGGCCCCAGCCGGGCGGCGAGCGGGTGGCCGTCGAGGTCGGCGGCGGCGCGGGCCCGGATGTGGGCGAGGTGCAGGGCAATGCCCTGGCGGTGCAGTTCGTCGCGGAGTTCGTCGAGCGTGTCGAGGACGGGGACGCCGAGGTGGTAGCTGTCGGCCAGGTCCAGGACGACGGTGCGGGGCGGTGGCTCGGCGGCCCGCACCCGGTCACGGATCGCGAGCCGAACGCGGCTGATGTTGCCGAAGAACAGGCTGCCGTCCGGGCGGACGGCGAGCACACCGGGCACCGGCTCGGCAGCGGGGTGCATGGTGATGTCGCCGTAGACGAAGCCCTGTCCGGTGCCCGGCCGGTCGCTGCCCGGCAACCGGCCCAGCACGGCAACATGGCGGCGGCTGGCGGCGGCGATGAACATCACCAGGGACAGGGCCACCGCCAGCAGCAGTCCGGGCAGCAGGTCGAAGAGCAGGACGCCGATGACCGCGGTGAGCGCGACCCACAGACTGCTCCGGTCCAGGCGGGCGTACCGGCGCAGCTCCCCCACTCTCAGGAAGCCGCGGACGGCGACGATGACGATGGCGCCCAGGACCGCCTCGGGCAGGTCGGTGAAGAGCGGGGTGAGGAAGGCGCCGGTCAGCAGGATCAGTGCGGCGGCGATCAGCGAGACCATGGGTGTGCGTCCCCCCGCCCCGACCGCGGCCGCGGACCGTGAGGCGCTGCCGGAGACCGCGAAGCCGCGTACGAGGCCGGCGGCGACGTTCGCGGCTCCTACGGCGATCATCTCCCGGTCGGCGTCGACCTCCTGCCCGTGCTCGCGGGCGAAGCGGCCCGCGATGCTGTACGCCTCCGCGAACACGACGAGGGCCACACCCAGAGCGCCCCCGGCGAGGGCGAGCCAGTCGGCGGCGGGAATCCCCGGCAGGTGCGGCACCGGAACCGCCGACGGGATCTCCCCCACGACCTCCACGCCGTGCTTCTCCAGCCCCGTGGCGGCGGACACCGCGAGGCCCGCCACCAGGACCAGCAGCGCGGCGGGCAGCCGGGGCAGGAAGCGCTCCAGGACGAGCAGCGCCGCGAGGGCCACCAGGCCGACGGTGAGGGTGGTCAGGGACCAGTCGGGCATGTGACGGAGGATCGCCCACAGCCGTTCGAAGAAGTTACCGTCGCCGCTGTCGGTTCCGGTGAGCTTGGACAGCTGGCGGACGATGATGGTCAGAGCCATGCCCAACAGGAAGCCGACGAGAGCGGGTTCGGCGAGAAAGTTCGTGATGAAGCCGAGCCGCGCCATCCCGGCCACGACCAGCACGGCACCCGAGATGATCGCGACGGCCGCCGACAGTCCCACCGCGTCTTCCGGGGATCCGACGCCGGCGATGGCAGAGGCGGACAGGACCGAGGCGGCCGAGGTAGCACCGACGACCAGGAAGAGTTGGAGCGGCCGAGCAGCGCGTACACCAGGAGGGCGACCGGGGCTGCGTAGAAGGCGTTCTGGGGAGGCACGCCGGCGATCTGCGCGTAGGCCACGCACTCGGGCACGATCAGTGCCCACGCCGTCAGCGCCCCGAGGCCGTCACCGCGCAGGCCGGACAAGCGATAGTGGCGCAGCCATCCCCCAGCCGCTGCGTGACGCATGCCCTGGTGTGCCCGCCCTGAACGCCCCGGCCTTCGCACCCTCGTCAGCTCGACGCGAGTCCGCTGACCGCGTCGCCGATGTACTTGGCGCCGAGGACGATGAGCAGCGTGGTCATGATGGCCGCGTTGTGGCGGGCCATCCAGGTCTTCCACCCGGACAGCGTTTCGGCGGACCGAGCGCCGCCCAACAGGTAGACGCCGAGCGGGATCAGCGCGCACAGCGAGGCGATGAGCACCATCAGGGCCGCGGCCCCGGCCTTGCCGCCCGCCGAGGCGTCGCTGCCCGCGATGGAGAGAGCGCCCCCGACGGCCAGGACCAGGTTCTTGGGGTTGGCGACCGCGAGTACCGCGGCGCTCCCGGCCGCCTTAGCGGGCGTGAACCGGTCGATCGCCTTCATCCAGCCGGGCTGTTCTGCCTCCTGGCCCTCGCGCGGACGGCCTGCCCATTGCTTGCCGCCCAACAGGAGGAACAGCACGCCGAGGACCAGTTTCACCCACAGCGTCCAGTCGGCCGGTCCGTCGTCACCGGAGGCGTCGGCGCCCGAGCCGAGGAGGACGACCGCGGTCACCACGGCCGCGACGCACACGACCCAGGTCAGGGTGAACGCCGTGCCGTTGACGCGCCCGCGCGGCGTGGCCAGCATCAGCACGACGGTGATGATCGGGATCGGACTGATGGCGATGCCGACCGCCGAGGCCAGCATTTGTCCGACGGCATCACCCATGTGCTGCCACCTCCGTTCGGGAACCGGCCCGGTGCGGGCTCAAGGGGTGACGATGGGGAAGCTGGGGTCGGGCTCGTCCAGGACCGACAGCAGCGTCCGCAGCGCAGCCGGGTCACCGCTGTGCTCGATGCCATCGAGCCCGCTGCGGCCCGCCAGCATGCCCGCCAGTTGGGCTTTGGTCAGGGTGAGCGTCAGATCGGTGCCATCTTCGGGGCTCTCGGTGGCGTAGTGGACGAGGACGCCGTTGCGCAGGGTCACCTGGTGGTGTTCGCCGAGGTCGGTGAAGCGCCAGTGGGTGGACACGGTGTGTTCCCACGCCTTGGGGCCGTTGACCCGGATGGCGAGCGAGTCGAGGATCTGGTCCACGCTGAGCGCCGACGCCATGCTGCCGGCGGAGATCGGGACCTGCTTGACGCCCTCGCGCAACTCCTTCGCGGCCATGAGGTAGTTGTTGCGCCAGGTCCCGCACTCCGCGCCGTGTCCCAGGCGTTCGAAGACCCGCGCGAGCAGGTCCTTGGCCTCGGCGCTGTCCGGTGCGGCGAAGGTAGCGTGCTTGAGGAGTTGGGCCGCGAAACGCAGGTCGCCTTCGTCGGCGTAGGAGCGGGCCTTGTCCACTACCGCGTCCAGGCCGCCCATGCAGGCCACGTACCGCTCGGCGCTCGCGGTCGGCGGGTGCTCCCACAGGGAGGCCGGGTGACCGTCGTACCAGCCCATGTACCGCTGGTAGATCGCCTTGACGTTGTGGCTGACCGAGCCGTAGTAGCCGCGGGCGTGCCAGGACCGCTCGAGCGCGGGCGGGAGTTCGAGGATCTCGGCGATCTCGGTGCCTGTGTGGCCCTGGTTGGTCAGCCGCAGGGTCTGGTCGTGCAGGTAGGCGTAGAGGTCGCGCTGTTCGGACAGGAACCGCTTGAGCCGGTCGGTGCCCCAGGTCGGCCAGTGGTGGGAGGCGAACAGGACGTCGGAGTCGTCGCCGAAGAGCTGGATCGCCTCGGTGAGGTAGCGCGACCAGACCCGGGCATCGCGGACCACGGCTCCGCGCAGGGTCAGGATGTTGTGCAGGTTGTGGGTGGCGTTCTCGGCCATGCACAGCGCACGCCGCTCGGGAAGGTGGAAGTTCATCTCCGAGGGCGCTTCGGTGTCCGGCGTGAGCTGGAAGCGGAAGAGCACTCCGTCCAGCCGCTCCTCCTGCCCGGTCCGGGTGATCTCCAGCGTCGGCGGCAGCAGACTCGGCAGCCCGTGCGAGGCGGCGAAGCCCAGCCCCACCCCGATCAGACCCTCCGGGCCCGGGGGCAGATCTCCCCCGGTGTGGTAGACACCGCGCCGCAGCATGGCCGTCCCCGCGTACACGTTCTCCGCGACCGCGTGCTCCATCAGCCCTTCGGGCGCGACGATCGGCACGTCCGCGCCCTCGTCGACAACACCGAGGGTGCCGCCGAAGTGGTCGATGTGCGAGTGGGTGAACACCACCGCCGTGACCGGCCGCTCCCCGCGGTGTGCCCGGTACAGCGCCAGCGCATCGCGCGCGCACTCCGCCGACACCAGCGGGTCGACCACGACGACGCCGCGCTCACCCTCGATCAGCGACATGTTGGACAGGTCGAAGCCGCGCACCTGGTAGACCCCGTCGGCCACCTCGTACAGCCCCGCGCGGGCGCACAGCTGGGACTGGCGCCACAGACTCGGGTTCGCGGTGCCGGGACAGTCACCGTCCAGGAAGGCGGTGGCCCCGAAGTCCCAGACCACCCGCCCGTCATCAGCGGTCACGACTGCGGCGGCCGGCGATGCGACCAGCCCCCGGTCGGCGTCCTCGAAGTCGGCCCGGTCCGAGAAGTCGGGCATGTCGAGGGGAGTGGGCCGGTCGGAAACGCTCACCAGGGCCTCCTGCGCGCGTGGGCGGCGCGGCGACCGCGCCGCCGTCGTGCGCACCATCCTTGGCGCCCCGGGCGGAGCGGGCTCGGTGGGTTGCGCCAGTCGGACGACGGTGCCGGCGGCCCCGCCGGCGGCCAACGCAAGCCCGAGGGGCGTGAGCACCGGATGCCGCGCCTCCCCCGTCTGCACATATCGGGAGGGTCGGCTTGCGGGACGCTCCCGGCGTCAGAAACGACACCCGCAGGGCATTGCGAGCCGAGTGCCGCGCCTCAACCCCTATCGGGTGGGCGGTCCGCCTGGCGCGTACTGCGCGCGATTCGGCGGGAGTTGACCCCTGATCTTGCCGATGTCGGCCACGGCACCCTGCGCCGGCTCTCCGCCCGCCCGTCGACGCGTTCGTCCCACAAATTCGCTACCCGGCGGCCGGAGCACCGTGATACACAACCGACGTGCAAAACAACTTGGAGTTCCCCCAGGTCCTGCGGCTGATCGAAGAGCGCTCGGCCGCGTTCCGCGCCGCGATCGCGTCCGCCCCCGACCTTGAGGACCAGGTCCCGACTTGCCCGGACTGGACGCTGCGCGAACTGGCGCAGCACCTCGGCGACGGCCGGCGCCGCCAGGCCGCCATCGTCGCGGCGGGCCCGGGTGCTGAGCCCCCGGCGAAGACAGACCCGAAGGGCGCCCCGACCGCGCCCCGCGACCGGGGAGCCCTGGACGCCTGGCTCGCCGAGTCGACCGAGCTCATGCTCGACGCGATGCGCGAGGCCGGCCCGGACCGCGGTTGCTGGACCTGGTGGGGCCGCTCGCAGGCCCCGGAGACCAGCGGAGCCGTGGCCCGGCACCAGATCCAGGAGATCGCCGTCCACACCTACGACGCCCAGCTCACCCAGGGGGCCGCACAGCCCCTGCCGACGGACGTCGCGGTCGAGGGCGTCGACGAGTTCCTGACGACCGTCGCGGCGACGACCGTCCCCTGGCCGTTCAAGCCGGCGACCATCGACCTGCACACGACCGAGGGCCGCTCCTGGCGCCTGACCCTCAACGCCGAAGGCGTCCGCTGCGACGACCTCGCCGCCGACGCGGAGCCGGGCGACATGGCGATGCGAGGCGCAGCGAGCGAACTGGTCCTCTACTTCTACGAGCGCATCCCGCTCGACGGCCTGGAAATCATCGGCGACACGGAGCCGATGGAGCAGCTCGCAGACTGGGATCCGAACGCGTAAAGCCTGCACTTGTGACACATCTGGTTGTGCGCGCGCTCCTGCGGGCGCCATTGGGCCCGGGTTGCGGCCATCGCTCGGCTACGGGAGGGCGCGGGCCCGCTGTTCAAGGAGCATCCGTGCCGGGTGTCCGAGGGGCCTGCCCGATCCGCCGCCGCACCGGTCATCGACAGCGCCGGATGGGGTTCCCAGCGGACTTGCGCCAATCGATGCCTGCGACGGTCGTGCCCATCTACTGTGCTGGCATGACGTCGATCAAACAGGTCTCGTTGGGCGTGCACGACGACAAGCGGGCAGGCCAGTTCTGGCAACGGGCACTGGGGTACGTGCGACGTCCTCCACGCTTCGAGGGCGATGACTGGATCGTTCTCGAACCGCCGTCCGGTGAGCGCGGCGTCGCTATCGCCATGGACACGAGTGAAAGTCCCGCCCAGGAGTTTCCCCGGGTCCACTTCGATCTCGACGCCGGTGACCGGGACCTGGACGAGGAAGTAGCGCGACTGGTGGCCCTGGGGGCGCAGCGGGTCGACTGGCAGCACTACCCGGAAAGCCTGTCCCTCGGAGAGCGACCGTATGTGGTGCTGGCCGATCCGGAAGGCAACCGGTTCTGCGTCGAGGGCAACCGTCGCGGTTGACCCGCCCACCTCGTCCGGCACTCCACCAAGCAACAGCCCATCAGCTTGGCTTCCTTATCTGAACGGCCCGCAGGGATGTGGGCAACCCCGTCCCGGGGCGTCGGTGTCGGGGGCCACAGCGCTGGAGGCCGGGTGTTGCCTTGTCTGTGGTGCCGTTGACAGAACTCTGCACGCGGCTGGTCACGTCAGCCTTGGCGCGCGGCTCCGTCGGGCCAGATCACGTCGACCGGCAAGCCCGCTTCACGGGCTTCCAGCACGGTGTCGGCTGTACCGCCGCCCTTCCCGCTCGGCGGTTCTCCGTTCCAGACGGCAACCAGGCGGTCGCTACGCTCCAGCAGCAGACGGTTGGCGTCCTCATAGGCTGAGCGGTTCGCCGTCTCATGGTCTAGGACCACGACTTCGGACGCGGCATCCCTGAGCCGACCGAAGGTCTCCTTGTGATCAGCCTTGACCTTCTTCTGGTGATAGTCCTGCGAGGGGATGACCGCGACCAGGCGTCCACCAAGCTCAAGTACGACTTCTGCGAACAAGGAGTCCGAGCCCTTGGCAATGCAGGAGACGCCGGTCAAGTCGTCGGCGTATGGCCTGAGCGCTTCCAGAAGTGCGTGACGGACCAGGGGGACGCTGGAGTCGGTCAGGTCCATGTGACCAGTGACGGCAATGGTGGTCACGTCGCTCCTTCAGCTCGACAGCAGTTCACGGATGCTAGCCCGCGCTTCGCTGACCGTACGCGATACCGAGCGTCCCACCGTGTACGGGTACAGCTGCCCCAATTGGGAGCGGACCCGGCTGGACTGAGTGCGTGCGGCAGCGCCTACAGCAAGATGGGTCTGCGCAACGGCCCCCGTCACATCGCCCATCAGGAAGTGGCATTCGGCCAGGCCGATCAAATCCAGGGCATAGCTGCGGCCGGCCTCGGTTCCGCGGGCGGCGAGTGCGCGGCGGATGCTCTGTGCCGCGGGCTCGGCGTGGTGTTGCGGATCCGAGCGGGCCATGTCCAGAAGGCGGCCGCCGGTGACGCCGGCCAGCTCAGCTTCCCCGAAGTAGGCAATCCAGTGCGGCCCTTCGTCCGCGGGCGCGTCGGCGAGAGCTTCGGCCGCCTCGCTCGTCGCCCGCTTGAAGGCTGCGGCACGGTCCATGGCTGCGTACGCCCAAGCCTCCCGGGTGTGGAGCATGGCCCTAACCCTCGCACCGGCAGTCCTGCCCACACCCTTCTGGGCCAGGTGTACGAGTTCGAGAGCGTCTTGCGGACGATCGCTGTACAGCATCTGCCGAGCCATGCCAGCGAGCACGTTCGCCCCGAAAGCCGGGTCGCTGCCGGCGTGGGCAGAACGCAGGGCAAGCATGTAATAGTTCTGCGCCTTCTTCTGCAGCCCCGAGTCCCAGGCGATCGTGGCTGCCGTGCCGCTGAGGTAGGCCATCACCTGAAAAAGGCCGCGCTGGACTTCGGGGGTCTGGTGTTCCTCGAGGTGACCGGCGACCTCATTGAGCTGTCCGACGACGGCCTTGCGGCGCAGTCCACCACCGTACTTGTGGTCCCAAGCCCTGAAGGCGCGCGCCGTCGTCTCGAGTTCGCGGACTTCTCGTTGCCCGATACGGCCCCGGCGAGACGCGGGCGCTGCTGCTGGCGTGGGCTGGAGCCAGCCTTCGAGGGAGTCGAGCAGGGAAGCCCCGGACAGGGCAGCGCTGGCGAGGGCGCGCGTGGCTGCGCGGCGGTCCATCACGAGATCGCTCCTGGTCAGGTCGGCGGCCAGGCTCACGGTTGTTACGGGTTCCCAGGGACCGTCGATGGATGTCCGTGGAGCTGGCTGAGTTGGCGCGTTGGGCACATCATGCTGTCGTTCCCAGGGCCGGTCAGCGAGCCCCACCATGCGTCCAGGGATACGCAGCCCGTCAGCGATACGACAGATCACTTCAAAACTGGTCACCTGTTGCTGCCCGTTGATAATCGTGGAGACCTTGCCTGGTGAGAGCTGGCAGGCCGCCGCGATGCGGTTCTGCGACAGACCGCCCCACTTCTTGATAAGGGAGAAGGCCGCGGAGAAGTCGTGCTCCGCGAGGGCTCGCTGTAGTTCGTCTCGTGCGAGGACTTCAGGTACCAGAGGGCCGGGGGTGGTGGCGTCCATAAGGGCCCACTTCCGGTGTGATCGTATGCGCTTCGTCGCGCCGTTCCGAATCGGAGAACGAGTGTATTGCCGCCTCGGTAACCCGCGCCGGGCATTCCTGAGTTGGGCTCCAGCGGCGAACCTCGATACGCGACAGATCAGACCCGGCGACCGCGCGAACGGCCCCGGGAATGGTCAACGCTCAATCTGCGAGGGAGCGTCGACATGACGAATAGTACGGCCGCAAACGAGGCTTTTACACCAGGAAGTCCGCCATCTACCCGGGCGATTGAAGCCTGGCTCGCCTCCGCTCACCCGTCACCCGGGGCAGTGCGCCGTGAATGGGACAGCGACACCAGACTCGCCCTGATCCCACTCGGGAAGCTCTTCGACGCCGTCCGCATCTCCGAAAGCCTCGTGCACAGCGCGGCCGAGGTCAGCGAACCGTCCACCGTGAACGTCTGGCTCGGCTGGCGCTTCAACGGTCGTCCGGTCATCCACGACCCCGCGGGCCGCCGCTACTACGCCCTCGTGCCGCCCGGCTCCGCCCACGGTTGGGGAGCGCCCGCGGCTCCCTGTCTCGGTGACGGCACCTACCTGGGCGTGCCCCGCGTTGACCTGGCGGAGGTGGAGGAGCACGCTGAGGGCTCGTACTGGGCGGTGCCCGTCACCAGGCCGGGTTGGCTGTGCAAGACGGCCGATGTGCTGACGTTCGCCATGGTGGCCGGCGGCCTGAGCCGCAAGGACGACAGCGAGGCAAAGTCGTGACCGAGCCTCACGCCGCGACGGGGGCTCTACCGGTGGACATCGCCACGATGCGCGCCACTGTTGCCCGAGTACTTCCACCTGATGCGACTCCCGTCGACCTCACCACGCTGGAGACACTGACTGGCCTCCTGTGCAGCCACATGGAACTGCTCATCCCCGAAATCCAGCAGGCCGCCGCGGGGCTGCCCGCCGACGACGTACCTCGCTACTGTGCGCTCGTGGCGCTCCGCGAAGCCCGCATGAAGCTGGACGCCCGCCCCGGACTGAGGCCTTACGACTCCGTCACGCACGTGCGCAGACTCGGCCGGTCGCTCCTGGCGCTGTGCGACCACTACGAGACGCTCACCGGCGTCCGCGCGTGCCTGGCCTGCGACCAGCCGCTCAAGCTGGGCGAGACGACCCACCCGTTCGTCCAGGGCAGCCAGTCCGGAGGCGCGGCCGTCTCCGGCCGGATCCACGAACGCTGCGGCAACACCGTCCGCATCCGCTGACCAGTGGCACGCCTCCCTGGCGCAAACGGGGCCTACGGCGACCGAAGCGGGACAGGGTCGCACCACACGGACGCCCGTCCCACCCAAGGTCCGGAAGCCAAGGGCGGGACGGGTCCGACATCACCTGCGCCGAGGCTCGACCCTCCACACGTCGAGCCTCAGAGCGGGGTCTGGCCGTGGACGACGCATCGGCCGCGGGGACGGTCCGCATCAAATCCGGTCATGGTCGACGCTGCCGCCACCATGAGTGACGCATGTCACTACTGCCGACATACCTACCGGTCGGTACCCTCACCGTAGACCGCGATCGACAGGAGCCGTGAATGTCTGCGACCAACCGCCAGATCCGCCTGGCAGCCCGTCCCCTCGGTGACGTGAAACCCGAGGACTGGGAGCACCGTTCCGAGCCCGTCCAGGAACCCGGTCCGGGCCAGTTCGCGGGGCGGACGCGCGTCATATCCCTCGACCCGGCCATGCGCGGCTGGCTGGACGACCGCCCCTCCTACCTCCCCCCGGTCGGCATCGGTGAAGTGATGCGCGCCGGGTCGGTCGTCGAGGTCACCGCTTCGAATCACCCCGACTACCAGCCGGGCGATCACGTGGTCGGCACGTTCGGCGTCCAGGAGTACGTGGTCTCCGACGGCAAGGGCGCCCTGAAGATCGACACATCCCTCGCCCCGCCCTCCACCTACCTCGGTGCGCTCGGCATGCCCGGCATGACCGCCTACTTCGGACTCCTCGACGTGGGAGCGCTCAAGGACGGCGAAACCGTCGTGGTCTCCGGCGCGGCAGGCGCGGTCGGCACCATGGTGGGCCAGATCGCCAAGGCCAAGGGCAGCCGGGTCGTGGGCATCGCAGGAGGACCGGAGAAGTGCGCCCTGCTCACCGACGAACTGGGCTTCGACGCAGCGATCGACTACCGCGCCGAGGATGTGCGCAAGGCACTGCGTCGCGAAGCCCCCGACGGCATCGACGTCTACTTCGACAACGTCGGAGGGGACATCCTGGATGCCGCCCTGACCCGGCTGGCGATGCACGCGCGCGTCGTGGTCTGCGGCGCGATCAGCCAGTACAACAACTCCACCCCCGTCAAGGGACCCTCCAACTACCTGACGCTGCTGGTGCGTCGGGCCCGCATGGAGGGCTTCGTCGTCTTCGACTACGCCAAGCAGTACGCCAAGGCCGCGCAGGAGATCTCCGCCTGGATCGCGGACGGCCGGGTCAAGGTCAAGGAACACGTGGTGCAGGGCACCGTCGACGACTTCCCTCAGACGCTGCAGATGCTCTTCCGCGGCGAGAACGTCGGCAAGCTCGTGCTGGAGCTGGCGTGACCGCCCCCGAGAGCCCCCGGGAGGGGCAGACGGACAGCGCCGCGCTCGCGGACAAGGTGGCGATCGTCACCGGCGGTGCCAGCGGGCTCGGCCGCGCCATGGCACTCGCGCTGGGCAAGGCCGGGGCACGGGTGGTCGTCGCGGACCTGGACGCGCAGGCCGGACGGGAAGTGGCCGACCTGGTCGGCGGGGCCTTCCGCGCCTGTGACGTCTCCGACCTCGACGCCAACCGTGCGCTCGTGGACTTCGCCCGGCAGCAGTACGGCGGCGTCGACATCGCGCTGCTCAACGCGGGCGTGGCGACCGGATGCGGCGTCGGCGACGACTTCGACCCCGCGCGCTACCGCCGGGCGATGGGCGCCAACCTCGACGGCGTGGTCTACGGCACCCATGCGGTACTCCCCGCGCTGCGGGCCCGCGGCGGAGGCTCGATCGTGGCGACCTCCTCCCTCGCGGGACTGACGGCCGTACCGCTGGACCCTCTGTATGCGGCGAACAAGCACGCAGTCGTCGGACTCGCCCGCTCACTGGGTCCCGCTCTGGCGCCGGACAACGTGCGCTTCAACGCGGTCTGCCCGGGGTTCGCGGAATCGCGGATCATCGACTCGCTGCGCGACATGCTGACCGCGCAGGGGCTGCCCGTCATCCCGGCCGAGGTCGTGGCGGACACAGTGCTGCGGATCCTCACCGGGGACGGTACGGGCGAGTGCTGGTTCGTCCAGCCGGACCGCGAACCGGAACCCTTCCGCTTCCGCACCGTCCCTGGCCCGGGGAGGTCTGCCGCCGCCTGACGTGGTGGGCGCCGTCGCGGTATGGCGGGGCATTCGGCGGCGCCATACCACTGATCCTGCGGGTCGGCTGAGCCTACGAGGCGACCGCCGTGGTCGCAGCGGCAGCGATCGAAGATCGCCGGTCAATCGTGCGACGCCTGCCTACGACGCCGGCGGCGGCGCTCGTACCAGAGCGCACCGACCACCGCGGACGCCGTGGCCAGGGCGATGCCGAAGACCGGCCAGTGGCTGTCGGCGATACGCAGTCCGGCCAGGAGCGTCACGGCGATCATGCCAATCGGTACGAGGAGCGACAGGAGCGCGCGGAGAGCGGCCGCCACGGCCTCCGGTTGCAGGCGGGTCCTCCGGCGTCGGGGCGAGGGTGCGGTGTCGCCGAAGTAGTAGGCGAGCACCCTCTTTGTGAGCCGGGCATCGCCACGTTGGTAGACCATCGCCATGTACGGGAGCCAGACGAGGGGCGCGACCAGTCCCACCAGGAACACGGCCCCGAGGAACAACCAGCGCCACACCTGAACGGCGAGCCCGCGCAGGCGTCCGCCCGATTCTGGCCCCCCGTCGCCCGGAGTGAGCACTCCCAGGAGGCGAGCCATCCGCAGGGTGACCCCCCACAGGGTCTTCCATCGCCTCCGGCGGGCTGGTGTGTCACCGGCGCGGGGCAACCGGGCAAGCGCGTCCTGCGCCTGCCCCGTGTCCTCGTACACGCCTTGCAGGACGAGAAGTTCACCGGCGCGGGCCCTCGCCGTCGGGTCGCGTCCGTCCAGGGCGGCCAGCTCCAGGACCGTACGCGCCTGGCGGAGCAGCGCCGCGCAGAACGCGACGGGAATGAGCACCACGAAGGGGCCACCCACGAAGGATCCCTCCGCGACGACGGCCCTGCGACCCCGAGTCACCACCACCTGGCGAAGTTCCTCGGCCGTGGCGTCAGGGTGGTCCTGCCGCAGCTGGTCGACCGATCCAGGCACGGCCGGGCCCATCCGGCGGACGGCGAAATCGGCGAGAAGTTCGGGAAGGTAACCGGGCTCGACGACGATCGAGCCCAGTAGCGAACGCTCAGGGGCGGGCTCCTTGGAGGCGCCCGGCGCGTTCACGTCCTCCCAGTGCGACACACCTCGTATCTACCATGAATTCAGATAATTAGAACAATTAGGATATCGGCCAAGCCGCTGTCCGGTCGTTGTTCTACAGCGCCCGCACGGGGGCGCCGCGAACGCTGGGTTCACGCTCAAGACGCACAGCCGTGCCGAGTCCGATGAGCGAGGCCAGCAGGGAAAGGCCGGCCAGCAGCCCGAAGAGGTGCGGGTATCCCCCCAACGGTGCGGACAGGGCGGCCCCGGCGAACGGGGCAAGGGCGGAAGCCGCGGTCGCGGGCGCCGCGAGGAGCCCGGACAGGCGGCCGTAGTGGGTGGTTCCCCAGCGGTCGGTGATCGCGGTGGCCTGCAGGAGGGTGATGTTGCCGCGGACCATGCCGGCCGCGACCGACAACGTCACCAGCAGGGCGTAGGGGCCCGGAACGAGCGCCAGGGCCGCTGTGGTGAGACCGCTCAGGCCGATGAGCGTGACCGTGCGAGCTGTGGGCCGGGTACGGCGCGCCAGGGCGGCGTACAGGGTGCGGCCGAGGGTCTGACCGACGCCGCCGAGGCCCAGGGCCCAGGCCGCCTCGCTGGTGGTGAAGCCGCGTTCGAGCAGGAGCGGGACAAGGGCGACGACGACGGCGGAAATGCTGAACGCGGAGAGGGTCAGTGCCGTCGCCAGGAGCAAGAACGGCCGGCTGCGGACTACCGTGGCCGCGCCGCCGGTGACGTGGGCGGGCCCTTGCGGCGCTGGAGGCCAGGGCGCGTTCAGCGCGAGCAAGTGGGCCGGGATGGTCACAGCGGCGAGGACAGCGGCCAGGACGGCGTACGTCGCCCGCCAGGACATGTGGTCGGCGAGCGCCGCGGTGACGGGCGCGAAGACGGTGGAGGCGAGGCCGCCGGCGAGGGTGACGAGGGTGAGCGCGCGGATGTGGTCGGGGGCCCACCACCGGGTCAGCGCGGCGAAGGCGGGCTGGTAGAAGGTGGCCGCCATCGACATTCCGGCGAGCAGCCAGCCCACGGTGAAGACGGCCAGGTTCGGCGCGGCCGCCACGATGAGGATGCTGAGGACGCCGAGAACCGAGCCGGCGGTCATCACGGCGCGCGGGCCGCTGCGGTCGATGATCCGGCCGACCCGTATACCGGTGAACGCGGAGACGAGCAGGGCGGTGGAGAAGGCTGCTGTGGTCGCCCCGACCGGCCAGCCGGTGGCCTCGTTGATCTGCGGGTTGAGCACCGGGAAGGCGTAGTAGACGATGCCCCAGCTGGTTATCTGGGTTGCGCACAGGGCGGGCAGAGCGGCGCGAGGCCGCGACCGGTCCCCCGCACCGGTCGCGGCCTTGTCGGTGTGCACGTTGGCCATGCGCGCGGTCAGCAGCAGCCACCGGCCGCGGCCGGTTGGGCTGCGGTGGCGCAGCAGGTGCTTTCCTTCTGCTTGGCCAGGGTGTCGGCGTCGGCCTTGACGACGTAGACCTCCCACGGTTCCCGGCCGGGCCCGTGCACCCACACCTTGTCCTGCACGGCGTAGCAGCAGGCGGTGTCGTTCTCCACGTCCGTTGCCAGACCTTGCTCCGCCAGGCGGGTGGCCGCGGCGTGGACGGCTTCGGAGGATTCGACTTCGACGCCGAGGTGATCCATGCGCGTGTCCTCCCCCGGCTTGCCCTGGATCAGGACGAGCTTCAGCGGGGGCTGGGCGATGGCGAAGTTGGCGTAGCCGTCGCGGAGCTTGGCCGGTTGGGTGCCGAACAGCTTGCTGTAGAAGGCGATCGCGGCCTCGAGATCAGGGACGTGAAGGGCCAGCTGCACTCGGGACATGACGGTCCTCCTGCCGTTGGGGTGGATGCGCCCCGGCCAAGGCCGGCTGGGGCACTGGTGGTTCAGGCTCAGCAGCCGCCGGTTGAGGGCGCCTCGCCGGCTGCAACTGTGACGGGAGCGCCGATGCCGATCGGTACGAGTTGCGGTGCCGGGGCGCAGCAGCCGCCGCCGTCGCTCTGTTCAGCGGCCGGGTCGTCGAAGAGGCCTGCGCCGCCGCACACCCCCGTTTCGGGAAGGGTGAGTTCGACTCGGTCGGCGGATTCCAGGTCGCCCGCGATGGCGGCAGTGACGGAGCGAACCTGCTCGTAGCCGGTCATGGCGAGGAAGGTGGGCGCGCGGCCGTAGGACTTCATGCCGACCAGGTAGATGCCGGCCTCGGGGTGGGACAGCTCCTGGTGACCGTGCGGGTAGACGGTGCCGCAGGAGTGCTGGTTGGGATCGATCAGCGGGGCCAGCTCGACGGGCGCCTGGAGGCGCTCGTCCAGGCCGAGGCGGATCTCCGAGAGGAAGGACAGGTCGGGGCGCAGGCCGGTGAGGACGATGACTTCGTCGACGGGGTCGAGGCGTCGGCCGTCCTCCCCGACCATGACCAGCCGTCCGTCCTCCGCGCGGTCGAAGGCCTCGGTGCGGAAACCGGTGACGGCGTCGGCGTAGCCCTTGTCGACGGCTGCCTTTGCGGCCTGGCCCAGAGCGCCGCGGGCGGGCAGCTGGTCGCTCTCGCCACCGCCGAAGGTGTCGCCTCCGATGCCTCGGCGCAGCACCCACACCGCGTGGGTGCCGGGCTCGTCCTGCGCGACATCGGCGAGGGTGGCGAGCGCGGTGAAGGCGGAGGCCCCGGAGCCGATGACGGCGGTGCGCTTGCCCGCATAGCGGGCGCGAACGGCTGGGTCCTTGAGGTCGGGCACGCGGTAGGTGATGCGGTCCGCGGCGGCCTTCTCGCCGAGGGCGGCCAGGCCGCTGGCCCCGGCCGGACTGGGGGTGTTCCAGGTGCCGGAGGCGTCGATGACGGCGCGCGCGAAGAAGCGTTCCTCGTCGCCGTCGGAGGTGGTGGCATGCACGACGAAGGGCTGGCTCTCGCGGTCGGCGTCGACGATGCGATCGCGTCCGGTGCGGGAGACCCCGGTGACGCGCGTGCCGTAGCGGACGCGCCGGCCGAGGACGTCGGCCAGGGGCTGCAGGTAGCGCTCGGCCCAGTCGCCTCCGGTCGGGTAGTCGGTGGCATCCGGCTTGCTCCAGCCCGTGAGGGCGAGCAGCTTGTCGGCGGCGGGGTCGATGAGCTCGCCCCAGGTGGAAAACAGGCGCACGTGGCGCCACTCGCGGACCGCGGCCGCGGCGGCCGGTCCGGCTTCCAGGACCAGGGGCTCGATGCCGCGCTCGACAAGGTGGGCGGCCGCGGCCAGGCCGGTCGGGCCGGCTCCGATGACGACGACGGGGAGGCGCTGCTCGCTCATGGTGGTCGATCTCCCTGAGTGGTGGGGGGCGGAATCAGCGGGCGAAGGAGTGAGCGGACTGCATGCGCCGCTGGTGGGTCGCGGCCCGGCAAGAGGCGTCGCAGACCTGTGCGCAGCCGTCGCAGAAGCTGACGTCGGCCAGGAGGCGAGCCGTGCGGCGGGCCCGGGCGGTGGTGAGAGTGGTACGGATCCGAGTGGTCACAACAACTCCTTGTTTTGATGCCCGTCGATGTCTTCCTTGCCTGGAGCTTGCCACCTGTATCGACGAGTGTCAACATAGACACATGTCAAAGTCACGGGTTGTCGAGCTTCCCGTCCTGGACACCGGGGCGGCGGTGCCGTGCTGCCCGCCGATCACCGCCGGGGAACTGTCGCAGGCAGACGCGGAGAGGATGGCCGCGATGTTCAAGGCACTGTCCGATCCCGTGCGGCTGCGCCTGTTCTCCAAGGTCGCCTCGTCCGCGGGCGGCGAGGCGTGCGTCTGCGACATCTCCGACGTCGGCGTCTCCCAGCCGACCGTCTCCCACCACCTGAAGAAGCTGCGCGAAGCCGGCCTCCTCACGAGCCGGCGGAGCGGGACCTGGGTCTACTACCAGGTCGCCCCGCCCGTGGTCGCCGCGATGTCCGCCATGCTCGACCTGCGCACCTGAGCGCACCGAGCCGCCCGGCCCGTGCTCACGCCGTCTGCGCGGCAGAAGCTTCGCTGCCGTCCTTGCCGTCCTTGCCGTCCTTGCAGGACACGACCAGACCGCCACGGCGCAGGAGGCTGACAGCGAACCCGGCCGCAGCTCCCTTTCGCGTGCCGTACGGGTTCGATCGCCTGCTCAGGAGTTCAGTCGGTACGCGATCTGCTGAGCGGCCTCGCGGGCAGTGCGGCCGACGCCGATCAGAGTCGCAGAGGCAGGTCCGGTCCAGTCCCCGTAGCCCAGCAGGTGCAGGCGCGGCTCGTCCACTGCGCGGGTGCCCTCCGTGGCGATGCGACCGCGTTGGCCACGCAGTTGGAGGGGGGCGAGGTGGGAAAGGGCGGGCCGGAAGCCCGTGCACCAGATGATCGCGTCGACCTCGGCACGGGTGCCGTCAACCCAGTCCACGCCATCGGGGACCAGCCTGGCGAACATCGGGCTCGCCTGGAGCAGCCCTCGATCCCGGGCCTCCCGCACAGGAGGTACGGCGACGATGTCGCCCAGCGACGCCACACCGCCCGTGTCCGTACGCCCCGCATCGAGGGCGCGGCGGCGGGCGGTGGCCGCGTCGAACAGGGCGCGGCCGTCGATGTCGTCGGCCAGATAGCGGGGCGGTCGCTGGGTGACCCAGGTCAGCTCGGTGTCCACGGCCAGGTCGGCGGCGATCTGAGCACCGGAGTTGCCGCCGCCGACGACCACGACGCGCTGCCCGGCGAAGTCACCCGGACTGCGGTACTCCACCGTGTGCACCTGGCGCCCCTCGAACACTCCACGCCCTGGAACGGCGGGGAGGAAAGGGCGCCACCACGTGCCGGTCGCGCTGATCACGGCGCGGGCGCGCCAGGTGCCGGAGTCGGTCTGCACGCGCAGGAGTTCTCCGTCACGGTGGACGCCGAGCGCCCGCACCGGTCGCACGATCGGCAGCTCGTAACGCTTCTCGTAGTCCTGCAGATACGCCACCACGTGCTCGGCGTCCGGGTACTCCTCCCCTGCCTGCGGCGGCATGAGCCGTCCCGGAAGAGAGGAGAAAGCGGCGGGCGAGAAGAGGTGGAGCGAGTCCCACGTGTGTTGCCAGGCGCCCCCCGACGCCGTCTGGGCGTCGAGGATGACGAAGTCGATGCCGAGGCGCCGCAGGTGGTAACCGGCGGCAAGACCGGACTGGCCGCCACCGATCACCACCACCTGCACATCAAGGGTCATTCAGCGGACCGGCCGTGCACGAAGATGACCGCCACCAGCGCCAGACCGACGGCCCCGCCCACGAGTTGAGCTCCGATGAAGCCCAGCAGCGAGCCAGGCGCGATGCCCGCGAACGTGTCAGTGAAGGTACGGCCGATCGTCACCGCCGGATTGGCGAAGGAGGTGGAGGACGTGAACCAGTACGCGGCGCCGATGTACGAGGCCACGGCGACCGGCGCGAACCGCAGCTGATCGGTGCGGGCCAGGCCGAAGATCAGCAGGATCAGACCGGCGGTGGCCACCACCTCGCCCAGCAGCAGATGGCCGGCCGAGCGGTCGTGCGTGGACCACTCCACCAAGGGCTTGCCGAACATCGCGTCCGCCAGGATCGCGCCCGCGATCGCGCCGACGACCTGTGCGGGGACGTACACCGCGACCTCGCGAGCCGTGACACCGTCGCCGCCCCGTCGGGCCGTCCACCACTCCGCCAGCGTGACGACGGGGTTGAAGTGCGCACCCGACACCGGACCGAGCAGCAGGATGAGGATGCCCAGACCGAAGACAGTGGCGATCGAGTTGGCCAGCAACTGCAGCCCGACGTCCTGCGTCAGCTCGGTCGCCTGAATGCCGGAGCCGACCACGACGGCGACCAGGAGAGCGGTGCCGAGCAATTCGGCCGCCGCCTTGGAAGGCAGTGGGACCCGCGGCGGGATGGCACCCGGCGCGGGCTTCGGCTCATGCCGGGGAGCGGCAGAGGCTATGGCAGCCTCCCCGGCTCTGTCGTGCTCGGCGGCCTCGGTGGCGGTCAACAGGACTCCTTCATGCAGTCGCCGTAAGGGCGGTGATCAGGGGCAGGACCGCTTGACGTTGTTCTCTGCGGTGGCGCGCGCGGTCTCCGCCAGGTCGGCGAACTGACCGGCGAGGGCGGCGATGACGTCGGGCTTGAGCCGGTAGTAGGTGAACCGGCCGCAGGGCTCGGTCGCCACGACCCCGGCCTCGCGCAGCACCTTGAGATGGTTGGAGAGGTTGGTCTGCTTGGCCCCCGTCTCCTCTATCAGGTGGGTGCTGCAGAGCGTCTCCTTGGCGAGCAGGGTGACGATCTGGAGGCGTAGCGGGTCCGCGAGAACCCGCATCAGATCAGTGTCGACTGACGTCATCATGGGCTGATACTCTCACATCACTCCGAGCTGATACCAGCCCGAGCTGAACCCTGGGACCCGCATCCCCACGCCCGTGGAGCCCACGCCCCGAAAGCGTTTCCCATGACCGCGTCCCCGCCCCCCGTCCTGCCCGACGAACGCCTGGCCTCCGGCATCGCGAGCCTTGCTCTGCGATACCGCGGTCGCTTCTCGCCCGAGACCATCCAGCGCCTCGTCACCGACTCCTACGAGTGTCTCGCCGACCACGCCCGCGTCCGCACGCACCTCGTCGTGCTGGCCGAGCACCTGGCCGCCGAGCGCCTCGACGCGCTCGCTCACGTCCAAGGCGCTCCGGGCAGCGGCCTGCCCCGAGTGCTGTTCGTGTGCAGCCACAACGCCGGCCGCTCGCAGATGGCCGCGGCCCTCCTCACCCATCGCACCCAAGGCCATGTCACCGTCTCCTCCGCCGGCACGCATCCTGCTGCGGAGGTCGAGCCGGCCGTGGCGCAGGTGCTGAGCGAGGCCGGCGTGGATGTCACGGACGCGTTCCCCAAGCCGCTGACCGACGAGGTCGTAAAGGCCGCCGACATCGTCATCACCATGGGATGCGGGGACGCCTGCCCGATCGTGCCCGGCCGCCGCTACCTGGACTGGCCGGTCACCGACCCCGAGGACGCCCCGATCACCGTCGTCCGCGGTATCCGCGACGAGATCGACGCCCGCATCACCGAACTGCTCGACTCGCTGCCGAACACCTGAACCCCGAACAACTCTTTCGACCCGCTTACGAAGGAAGAACCCATGTCCTCCACCCCGCTCGCCTCCGTCTTGTTCGTCTGCGTCCACAATGCCGGGCGCTCCCAGATGGCCGCCGGGTTCCTGACCCACCTCGCGGGCGACCGGATCGAGGTCCGCTCCGCCGGCTCCATCCCGGGTGACCAGGTCAACCCGGCCGCGGTCGAGGCCATGAAGGAGGTCGGCGTCGACATCTCCGCAGCCCAGCCGAAGATCCTGACCACCGAGGCCGTCCAGGCGTCCGACTACGTCATCACCATGGGCTGCGGCGACGCCTGCCCGATCTTCCCCGGCAAGAAGTACCTCGACTGGGCCCTGGAGGACCCGGCGGGCAAGGGCGTCGAGTCCGTCCGCCCCATCCGGGACGAGATCAAGACGCGCATCGAGGCCCTGATCGCCGAGATCGACGCGAAGCAGGAGGCGTGACACCGGTGAGCGACGGAACCGACAGCCCCGAACCGGGCGACAGAGACGGCATACGCGAAGTCATCGGCTCCGGCCCCGCCGGATACACCGCCGCCCTCTACACCGCCCGCGCCGAACTCAAGCCGCTCGTCTTCGGCGGCGCCATCTTCGTCGGTGGCGCGCTGACGACGACCACCGAGGTGGAGAACTTCCCCGGCTTCCCCGACGGCATCGACGGCCCCGTCCTCATGGAGAACATGCGAGCCCAGGCCATGCGCTTCGGCGCCGAGATGGTCGACGACGACATCGTCGAAGTCGACCTCAGCGGCGACATCAAGACCGTGATCGACAGCGCCGGCACCGTGCACCGCGCGAAGGCCGTCATCGTCGCCACCGGGTCCGGCTACCGCAAGCTCGGCCTGCCCAAGGAGGACGAGTTGTCCGGCCGGGGGGTGTCCTGGTGCGCCACCTGCGACGGCTTCTTCTTCCGCGATCGCGACATCGTCGTGGTCGGCGGCGGCGATACGGCCATGGAGGAGGCCACCTTCCTCACCCGCTTCGCCCGCTCCGTGACCGTCGTGCACCGCCGCTCCACCCTGCGGGCCTCCCAGCTCATGCAGAATCGCGCCTTCTCCGACGACAAGATCGCCTTCGCCTTCGACAGCGAGATAGCGGAGATCAAGGAGCAGGACGGCAAGCTCGCCGGCGTCGTGCTGCGCGATGTCTTCAGCGGCACGACCCGCGACCTCGACGTGACAGGCCTGTTCATCGCGATCGGCCACGACCCGCGGACCGAACTGTTCAAGGATCAGCTGGACCTCGACGAGCAGGGATATCTGAAGGTCCACGCGCCCTCGACGCGTACGAACCTCTCCGGCGTCTTCGCCGCAGGCGACGTCGTCGATCACACCTACCGTCAGGCGATCACCGCTGCCGCCAGCGGCTGCCAGGCCGCCCTGGACGCCGAGCGCTTCCTCGCCGCCCGCGCGGACAGCACGAAGGTCTCCGCAGCCAAGGCAGACTCGGAACACGACCTCGCAAGCGTCGTCGGCTGAGCCCCGACGCTTGTCCCGGCAGACAGCACCTGCTGCCGAAGGTGCGGCACACGCATTTGGGAGGTCTGGACGGATCCTCGGTGGGCGCCCGGTGCCTTGTTCCAAAGGTGGCGACAGGCCGTGGCAACCCGAGGGGCCCTTGGGCAGGATGCCGGTCATGAGCACCGACCAGTCCCTTCCCCTCCTTCGGCCGACGCACTCGGC
Source organism: Streptomyces sp. YS415 (assembly GCF_023544665.1). Lineage (GTDB taxonomy): Bacteria > Actinomycetota > Actinomycetes > Streptomycetales > Streptomycetaceae > Streptomyces. Next base: position 57,123 of record NZ_JAMJFL010000006.1, on the reverse strand, counting down.
ACATGTCGTGTTCGGGGCGGGGGCTGCCGTCGGGATCCTGGGCGGGATGATCGGGCTGGGCGGCGCGGAGTTCCGCCTGCCCCTGCTGATCGGTCTGTTCGGGTTCGCCGCGTTGTCGGCGGTCATCCTGAACAAGGCGATGAGCCTGGTCGTGGTCCTGGTCGCCCTGCCTGCACGGCTGGCCGCCGTCCCGGCCGCCGAGATCGCGACTCGCTGGCCCGTCGCGGTCAACCTGCTGGCCGGCAGCCTCCTCGGTGCCTGGGCCGGCGCGTCGTGGGCCGTCCGGATGCGCTCCGCCACCCTGTACAAAGTGCTGGCCGTCCTGATGGTTCTCATGGCCGTCGCGCTCGTGGTCACCCACAGCACCACCTTGGACACCCTCGCACTGCCACGAGGGGTCCAGATACCCGCGGGAGTCTCGGCCGGGTTCGGCATCGGCGTCGTCGCCGCGATCATGGGCGTAGCGGGTGGCGAGCTGCTGATCCCGACGATCGTGCTGCTGTTCGGCGAGGACATCAAGACCGCCGGGAGTCTGTCCTTGCTGGTCTCCCTGCCGACCATGCTGGTGGCCTTCGCTCGCTACAGCCGGGACGGCAGCTTCGCTGTCCTCGGCGCCAACCTCCGCTTCGCAGCAGTCATGGCAGTGGGCTCGGTCACCGGCGCCGTACTGGGCGGACTGCTCCTCGGCGTCTTCCCGGACCTGGTGCTCGTCCCTGCGCTGGCCGTGATCCTGCTCGTCTCAGCGGTCAAAGTCGCCCGTCACCACTGAGCGGCCTGGCCGGTCATACCGCCATCAGCGCCCATACCGTCTTGCCGGTGGCCGTAGGGCTGCAGCCCACCGCGTGGGCCAGCGTGCGAATGATGCCCAAGCCTCGGCCGTGTTCGCAGCCAGGCGTGTGACAGGGGGTGGTTACGTCGATGGGCGTTGGGGATCCGTCGTGCGCGGAGATGACCAACTGCCCTGCGTCAAGCAGCAGTTCCAGGCCGACGGTCTCGGTGCGGGCGTGCAGGTAGGCGTTCGTGACCAGCTCGGAGACGATCAGGACTGCGTCGTCGACCACTGCCGGGGAGAGTCCCCATCCGCGCAGGGTCGTCGAGGTGTGGTGGCGGGCCCGGTGCGGTGCCTGAGGGGTGTGGTCCAGCGGAAGGCTGGTCGCGTGCGGGACACAGTTTCGCTGCGGGCGCATGCTCTGGTGGGTGGTGGTCTTCATGGGGCCTCATCGAGGTGGGGATCTGTCGGGTGGGGAGCTCGGCTCCTTTCTGTGCTGCCGGGGACGGCTTCGAGGGGTCGGTGGTACCCCGGATCCGGTGCGGGGCGGTTGGGGTTCCGGATCCGGGGTGGCTGGGTGGCCGTGCAGGGCTACTTCACGGCGCCTGCGGTGAGGCCGCGGGTGAGGGAGCGCTGGAAGATGAGGAAGAAGACGATCATCGGGATGACGCCGAGGAGGGCGGCGGCGCTCATGGCGGTGGGGTCGCTGGTGTACTGGCCCTGCATGACGGACAGGCCGAGCGGGACCGTCTGCTGGTCGTTGGAGATGAGCAGGACGAGTGGGTAGAGGAACTCGTTCCAGCTCCAGACGAAGAAGAACACGCACATCACCGACAGGGTGGGCCAGCTCATCGGCAGCACGATGCGCCACAGGATCGTCAGGCGGCCCGCGCCGTCGAGGGAGGCGGCCTCGATGAGTTCGCGGGGGAAGGTGCTGAAGACGGAGGAGAGCAGGTAGGTGCCGAACGCGCTGTAGGTGATGCCGACCAGGATGGTGTAGCCGAGCTTGCCGTCGTACAGGCCCAGTTCTTTGAACAGGTAGTAGATGGGGTAGACCAGGCCCTCTTGCGGCAGGACGTTGACGCCGAGGAAGAACACCAGGAAGGCGGTGCGCCAGCGGATGCGGCCGATCCCGATGGCGTAGGCGTTGAGGAGGGCCAGGACGACGGCGATGACGACGACGCCGAGGCTGATCTGGATGCTGTTGACGAGTTTCTGGGTGAAGTCGACGCGTTCCCAGACGTCGCCGATGATGCTCCAGTTCCACTGCTCGGGCCAGGACAGGGAGCCGTTGGCGCGGTAGTCGGCGCTGGTCTTGAAGGAGTTGACCAGAATGATCAGGAAGGGGGCGAGGAAGGCGAGGACGAAGAGGGTGACGGCGGCGACGACGGCGTAGGAACCTGCTCCCCGTCCGGTGGCCGTTGGCTTCCGGCGATGCCCTGCCCGGCGGGCGGGGCGCGGAAGCGCGGCCTTCTCGGCATCCGGCGCGGCGGGTGGAATCGTGTCGGTCTTCATGGTCATCCGTCCTCGCGGGCCTGGCGGGAGAGCATCGTTCCGGCGATGACCAGCACCAGGAGCGTGATGGTGCTGGAGATCGCGGATCCGTATCCGACGTCGGCGCGTTCGAAGAAGTTCTGGTAGGCGAAGTAGGCGGGGACGAGGGTGGAGTTGCCGGGACCGCCGCCGGTGAGGACGAAGATCTGGGCGAAGACCTTCAGGCCGGCGATGGTGGTGGTGACCAGGACGACGTAGACCTCGGGCCGCAGGATGGGGACGGTGATGCGGGTGAAGCGCTGCCACCAGCTCGCCCCGTCGAGTGAGGCGGCTTCGTAGAGTTCGGGGTCGATGCGCTGCAGGCCGGACATGAACAGCACGAGCGGATAGCCGAGCTGCATCCAGACCAGGACGCCGAGGACGATCCACAGGGCGAGGTCGGGGTCGCCGAGCCAGTTCTGGGCGAGCGAGGAGAGCCCGATGGTGTCGAGGATGCTGTTGACGGCGCCTTCGGGGGCGAGGATCCAGCCCCACATCAGGCCGGTGACGGCGACGGGGATGACCTGCGGCAGGTAGAGGCCCGAGCGGAAGACGCTGACGACTCCGTCGCCGTGCTTCTTGCCGATGTAGTCGAAGAGCAGCGCGGCCAGGAACAGGCCCAGGACGGTGGGCACGATCGCGATGCCGACGATGACGAAGGCGATGTTGCGGAACGATGCCCAGAAGTCGGCGTCCTGGAAGAGGCGGGTGTAGTTGTCCAGGCCGGTGAAGGCGGGGGTGCCGATGCCCTGCCAGGTGGTGAAGCTGTAGTAGAAGGTCATCACCAGCGGGACGACGAGGAAGAGCAGACTGAGCAGCAGGCCGGGGGCGAGGAAGACGGCGTAGCCCGTGGACCGCCGGTGACGTGTGGTTTTCACGGTTGCTCCTAGGTGGGCGGGACGGCGTCCCGGATTACCGGGGCGCCGTCCCCTGAACGACGCAGCACCAGGGGGTGCTAGGACCGGCCGGCGACGTACTTGTCGTAGGGCGCGGCGAGTTCATCGAGGACGGTGTCGGGCTTGACGCCGTTCATGAGGTTCTGGGTGGAGGCGAGCCAGGTGTCGTAGTAGCCGGTCACGGGCCAGTCCGGGTAGAAGGCCAGACCGTTGTTCGTCTCGTAGGTGTCGAAGGCGTTGATCAGTTCCTTCGCCTTGGCGTTGGCGATGGTGTCGGCCTTGGCGGTGAGGGGGACGCTGCCCTCTTCACCGATCAGCTTCTGGATCCTGTCGGACATGGTGATGGCGATGAAGTCCTCGGCGAGCTGCTTGTTCTTCGCCTTGGTGGGGATGACCCAGTGGTTGCCGCCGGAGCCGAGCGTCTTCTCGCTGCCCGGGTAGGGGGCGGTCGACCAGGAGAAGTCCTCGATGTCGGTGCTGAGACCGCCGAACCACCAGTTTCCGCCGACCATGATGGGCCGCTTCTGCGAGACGAACTGCTCGGTCATGTCACTGCCCTTGAGGCCAACGTCCTTCTTCTCGAAGTAACCCTTGTCCAGCCATTCCTGGTACTTGTTGACCGCGTAGTTCATCTCGGGGCCGTGGAAATCGACCTTGCCCTTGTAGAGCTGGTAGTCGTCGACCCAGGTGTCCGTGGCCTTGGACACGGCCAGCAGGTAGAGCCAGTGGCCCGCGGGGTGGTCGTTGCCGGCGTTGGCGAGCGGTGTGACGCCGGCGGCCTTGAACTTGGCCAGCGCGGCCTCGAAGCTCTTGAAGTCGGTGGGCTTGGCTATGCCGTGCTTCTTGAACAGGTCCTCGTTGTAGTAGGTGAGGACGAACTCGCCGTAGTTCGGCACGCCGTACCACTTGTCGCCGCCCATCTCGCCCTTGGCGTCGTAGCGGGCGGTGACGGAGGCCCGCTCGCTGATCGCCGTGTCCCAGCCGTGTTCCTTCACGAGGGGGGTGAGGTCGCTGAGCAGGCCCTGCTTGGCGAGCAGTCCGGTGGTGGCGTTGCCCTTGTTGTACTCCATGACGTCGGGCGCCTTGTCGGAGTTGAGGATCATCCCGGCGTTCTGCTGGATCTGCTCGAACGTCTTGCGCTCGAAGACGACCTTGACGTCCGGGTGGGTCTTCTTGAACTCGGCGATGGCTGCGTCCCAAGCCTTGCTCAGGGCGCCGTCCTGCTGCTCGTAGTGCCACAGCCGCAGGGTCTTGCCGTCGCCCGCGCCGGTGTCGGAGCCGCCGCAGGCGGTCAGCGGGGCCAGCAGGGTGAGGGTGGTGGCCGCCAGGAGGAGGGTCCGTCTGCGGGCGGTGCGGGTGCGCGGGTTGTTCATGGCTGGTTCCTTGGTGTGCGTCGTTGCGGCAAGGGCGGGCGGTCAGGCGGTGCGGCGGCGGTGGACGCGGGCTTCCCACGGGCGCAGGGTGTAGGTGCTCGTGAGAGGTGGGCCGGCCGGAAGGTTGGCGATGAGCGTTTCGCTGTCCTCCCAGCCGTGGGGCAGGCCGACGGTGAGGTCGGCAGCCCCGAAGTTGGCGATCACCAGCAGCTCGGTGCCGGAGGTGGCGTCGTGCCGGGTGAAGGCGTAGAGCTGCTCGTGCTCGGGGTGGAGCAGGTGGAAGTCGCCGTGGGTGATGGCGGGTTCGGTGTGGCGCAGAGCGATCAGGCGCCGGTAGTAGTGGAAGACCGAGTTGGGATCGGCGAGCTGTGCCTCGGCGTTGACGTCGACGTGGTCGGGGTTGACGGCGATCCACGGGGTGCCGGCGGTGAAGCCGCCGTGTGCGGTGGCGTCCCACTGCATCGGGGTGCGGGCGTTGTCGCGGCTGCGGTGTCGCAGCCCTTCGAGGATGTGTGTCTCCTCGGCGCCGAGGGCGAGCTGGTCGCGGTAGTGGTTGAGGGACTCGATGTCGCGGAAGTCGTCGATGGAGGCGAACGGGGCGTTGGCCATCGCGAGCTCTTCGCCCTGGTAGACGAACGGCGTGCCGCGGTGCAGGTGCAGCACGGTGGCCAGCAGCTTGGCCGACCGGTCGCGGTAGGCCGGGCTGTCGTCGCCGAACCGGGAGACCACCCGCGCCTGGTCGTGGTTGCTGAAGTACAGGCTGTTCCAGCCGGTCTCCCCGAGACCGGCCTGCCAGCGGCCCAGACTGGCCTTGAGGTCGGTGAGCTTCAGCGCCCGGACGTCGAACTTTCCGCCGGGGCCCTGGTCGAGCCCGACGTGCTCGAACTGGAAGACCATGTCGAGTTCGCGGCGCGCGGGGTCGGTGAAGAGCCTTGCTTCCTCGACCGTCACACCGGGCATCTCGCCGACGGTCAGCAGCGGACGTGCATGGCCCTCGAAGACCTCGCGGTGCATCTCGGCGATGTACTCGTGGATGCGGGGCCCGCAGATGTAGTGGGCGCTGCCGTCTCCGTGGCGGCTGCCCTCGTGCACCGGCCCGTCGGGCAGGCCGGGAGCCTTGGAGATGAGATTGATGACGTCCATACGGAAACCGTCGACGCCCCGCCCCAGCCACCACCGCATCATGGCGTACACCGCCTGCCGGACCTCGGGGTTGTCCCAGTTGAGGTCGGGTTGCTTGCGGGAGAACAGGTGCAGGTAGTACTCCCCGCTGGCCTTGTCGTACGTCCAGGCCGGGCCGGAGAAGAACGAGCCCCAGTTGTTCGGCTCCGCGCCGGGTGTGCCGGGCTCCATGCCCTCGCGGGCCGGACGCCAGATGTACCAGTCGCGCTTGTCACCGCCCGGGCCGCCGTCACGGGAGGCGGTGAACCAGGGGTGTTCGTCACTGGTGTGGTTGACGACCAGGTCCATGACCAGCTTCATGCCGCGCTCATGGACGCCGGCCAGCAGCCGCTCGAAGTCGGCGAGCGTGCCGAACAGCGGGTCGATGTCCTGGTAGTTGCTGATGTCGTAGCCGTTGTCGTCATGGGGCGAGGGGTACACCGGGGAGAGCCACAGCACGTCGACGCCGAGCTGCGACAGGTAGTCGAGTCGCTCGATGATGCCTGGGAGGTCTCCGATGCCGTCAGCGTCGGAGTCGGCGAAGCTGCGGGGATAGATCTGGTAGACCACCGCGTCGCTCCACCAGGAGTCGGCGGGACCGGGCACGTTTTCGGGCACGTCAAAACCTCGTCGTGTGTCTCGGGTACTGGGTGTCGTCAGAGCTTCGGTTACGTGACGTCGTCAGTCGTTACCTGATGTCGTCAGAGCTGAGCCGGTCACGACAGCGCCGCGCCGACCGCGTCCTGGATCACGAGGCAGGCGGCGCCCCGGGCCCAGAGGTCGTGGTTCACAGGGTCGACACGGATGTCGCAGTCGTGAGCGGCCGTGGAGAAGGCGTGGGCCTGGAGGGCCTGGGACATGGCGGGCCCGAACAGGTCGTGGGCCACCGCACCCTCACCGGCGATGATGATTTTCTGGAGGTTCAGCAGATTGCACATGCCGGCCAGTCCCCTGCCCAGTGCGGTTCCGGCCTCGGTGAAGGCGGATCGGGCCACGGTCTGCGCCGAGCCGCTGCCCGAGCGGGCCAGCTCCATCGCCTCGGTGATCCCCGCACAGGACACTCCGGCGTCCTGAAGGTGGCGCAGGACGGCGCGGTCACCGGCGAGGGCTTCCAGGCAGCCGCGGCGGCCGCAGCTGCACATGGGGCCTGCCGGGTCCAGGGGCAGGTGGCCGAGTTCGCCGGCCAGTCCGGTGGCGCCGGAGAACAAGGCGCCGTCGAGGAGCAGTCCGCAGCCGATGCCCGGACCGACGGTGACGACGGCGAAGGAGTCGACGTCCCGGCCCTGACCGAACCAACGCTCGGCCACCACAAGGGTGTTGACGTCATTGTTCACGACGACCGGAAGCCCTGTCGCCGCACGCAGCGGCCCGGCCACATCGACCTTGTTCCAGTCCAGCAGGGCGGAGTAACGGCACACTCCGGCACTGGAGTCGACGTGACCACTGACCCCGACCCCCAGTCCCAGCACCCTGTCGGCGGCCTCGGGCGCCTCCGCCAGGAGTCTCCGGGTCAGGTCGGCGACGGCGGACAGGGCGGTTTCCGGGGTGCAGTCGCCGATCGGCTGCTCAGCACGCGCCAGGACGCCCGCGGCCATGTCGGTGACCACTCCGGAGACCTGGGCCGGCCCTATCTTGACGCCGACCACGATGTGCTTGTCCGGGTTGACCTGCAGCATCTTCTGCGGCCGGCCCCGCCCCTGGGGGGCGGTGTCGAGCTCGCGGAGGTAATCGTGCTCCAGCAGCGGCGGAAGCATACGCGTCACGCTGGACGGCACCAGCCCGAGCCGCTGCGCGAGCTGGGTGCGCGAAATGGGCCCCGCGGTGAGGACGGTCGCGAAGATCTCCGCACGGGTCTGCTCACCGACAAGCTCCGAGAAACGGATCTTGGACGGGGTCATCACACATGCCTCCGAAGCAGTGATCGGCTGGAAGAAATCGGTCGGCTCGGTGACGAACCGCTGGTCGGACTGTAAGGCCGACCCGTCACACCAAGGTCGGTAAGGCGAGTGCGTCGACCGTCATGACGGCCTCCCGGTTCATCGGGGCGACCGCTGCGATGACTGCGGCCGACTGCGGATGACAGGAGTCTGACCCCCGCTATTTCGTGCGTCAAGGAAGAAAACTTCGCGTTACATAACCGTGATCCCGGGCCTTCAATGGTCGCTGCTGGGCTTTTGTCCCACTTCTTGTCACCTTCCCGACCCTCTCCGGGCAAACTCGGGATGAGATCTTGTTCATTTCATTGACAGCGCGAAGAAATGACGCGACGTTATCCGGCGACCGCAGAACGGCAACCGACGGCGGGGCACGCACGGCCCCGGCACGGCGCTGCCCGGCTTCCCCGCCTGCCTGCCCGCCCCGCATCCAAGGGACACCCCAGGTCCGGGGTGATCACCGAGACATATCCCGTCCCGGTCCCCGGGACGACCGCACGCCTCTCATGCATCAAGCACCGGTTCGAAGGGAGGTCCGAGCGCGACAAGCCGCGCAGCTCCTCCCTCGACGCGCGGCCCGGACACCCGTGGCCGATCCGGCTGCAGCACCGCAGGTCGCCGGACGGCGGTGCTCCCAGCCTTCGTCCACCTGCCGTCAGCCCTGCTCCTGCCCCTCGGGCGGGCGCAGGGACGCGGCAGGCTCCAGCGCCCGCAGGCGCTGCTTCCCCAGCAACGGAATGAGGATCTCGTCATGCCCGCAGCAAGACTGAGCCGGCTGGCGGCACTCGCCGCCGGCCTCGCTCTCGCCCTGGCCGGCGCCGTCGTGCCCGCCAGCACGGCGAGTCCGCGGCCGCTCCCCCACCAGGCGGCAGCTGCCGCCGAGGCAGCGACCGTCACCACTGCCGACAGCGCGCAGCTCAAGACGTGGTGGCACAGCAATCACGAGTTCAACACCACCAGCCCGGTGGCGAACGACAAGGTCCGGCGGTCGTCTTTCTACGACGTGCAGGTCGCCACCGCGGCGGCCCCGACGACGAAGTACGACTCCTTCGCCTACATGAGCATCCCGCGCAGCGGCAAGGGCAAGATCGGTTACACGAAGGAGGACGGGGCGGAGTTCTCCTCGTCCGCGAACCTCACCATGAGCTGGTCGTCCTTCCAGTACACGGCCGATGCGTGGGTCGACGTCTCGCTGCGCACCGGCCAGACGATCTCCTCCGCCGACCAGGTGAAGATCAAGCCCAGCAGCCTGAACTTCGCCAAGGAACTGGTCGACTCCGACACCGTGCGCGTCAAGGTGCCCTTCAGCTCGGCCGGTTACCGGTTCTCCGTGGAGTTCGACCCGCAGCTGTACACGGCGTACAACGACATGTCCGGCCCCGCCAGCGACGCCGGCAAGCTGACCACGCAGGGCGGCGGCGGCAACCGGGCCATCCACACCGAGCCCCGCAACTCGATGATGATCTTCGCCGAGCCGGCCCCGACCGGGGCGGAGAAGGACCGGCTGGTACCGACGTCGGCATCCGGCACCATCCACTACCCGCAGCAGGGCCAGGTCACCAACCTGAACACGATCAGCGAGGAGATCGTGTACTTCCGGCCCGGCACCTACTACATGACCTCCAAGTACCACGCGCTGCTGCCCAAGCAGGTCAAGTGGGTGTACCTGGCCCCCGGCGCGTACGTGAAGGGCGCCATCCGGTTCCCCGACGACAGCCAGGGGCTGTACAAGGTGACCGGCCAGGGCGTGCTCTCCGGTGAGCAGTACGTCTACGAGGCGGACACCAACAACAACTACGACCACCTCTCGGGCGCCTCGAACTGTCACAGCAGCTGCGTGAAGATGCTGCAATTCCAGTCGGCGCAGGGCCGCCAGCAGCACCTGGACCTGCAGGGCGTGACCATCAACGAGCCGCCCTACCACTCCTTCGTGGTCTACGGCGACGAGCAGACCTTCAGCATGCGGGTCGACAACTACAAGCAGGTCGGCTCCTGGTACTGGCAGACCGACGGCATCGAGCTCTACCGCGGCAGCACCATGAAGAACACGTTCTTCAACGCCAACGACGACGTGCTGAAGATGTACCACAGCGACGTCAGCATCGATAACACCGTCGTCTGGAAGAACGAGAACGGACCCGTCATCCAGTGGGGCTGGACCCCACGCACCATCGACAACGTCCGGGTCAGCAACACCCACGTCATCCACAACCGCATGTACTGGAAGGACGTCAAGTACAACACCTGCATCCTCAACTCCTCCTCCCACTGGGAGGACATGGGCTCGACCACCAAGGCCGACCCGAACGCGTGGGTGAAGAACATGACCTTCGAGAACATCACCGTCGAAGGGATGACCAACTGCGCGATCCGCGTCTTCGCCCTCTCCAGCACCGAGAACATCCACGTCAAGAACCTCAAGATCGGCGCGTGGAGCCAGCTGGACCCGTCCTCCCAGGTCAGCCTCCTCAAGCGGTACACCAACAGCGCCGGACAGAAGGTCACCCTCGGCAACGAGACGCGTGACAGCCGCGGGTTGAAGCTGGAGAACTACACCGTCGGCGGCACTGTCATCCAAAAGTCCGGCACCAACTGGGGCGCCGACAAGCTCGGCCGGCTCGGCTTCGATGCCGAGACCTGGGACAACTGGAACGCCTGGGGTCCCGGTGGCGGCAACCCTGACCCCGACCCGGTCACCGGCGGAAAGATCGTCAACGGGGCGACGTCCAAGTGCCTCGACCGCGCCGGCGGCTCCACTGCCAACGGCACCGCCATCCAGCAGTGGTCCTGCGCCAACGTGGCCTCGATGAGCTGGGCGCTCGACGGTCAGCAGCTGAAGTCCGGCGGCAAGTGCCTGGACGTCGAGGGCGGAGCCACCGCCAACGGCACCAAGGCGCACCTGTGGGACTGCGGCACCTGGGACAGCCAGAAGTGGGCCTTCCAGACCGACGGCACCCTGAAGAACCTCAAGTCCGGCCGCTGCCTGGACATCGAGGGCCAGAGCACCGCCGACGGCGCCCGTCTGCACCTGTGGGACTGCGGAGGCTGGGCCAGCCAGAAGTGGAAGCTGACCAGCTGACCCGACCGGTGGCCGTCGGCGCACCCGCATCGCCGACGGCCATCCTCACTCCGGTATCCCTGGAAGGAGCACCCCTCGTGGAACTTCCCGCACGCCACGAAGCCACCGTCCTGGGCCTGTTCCGCATGGTCACCGGGCTGCTGTTCACCTGCCACGGGGCCGCGACGCTGTTCGATGTGCTGGGCGGACCCCAGGGCGACTCGACACCACAGCCAGGGCAATGGCCGGGATGGTGGGCCGCGGTCATCCAGCTCGCCGGCGGCGCCCTGGTTCTTGCCGGGCTGTTCACCCGCACAGCCGCGGCGCTGTGCTCGGGGTCCATGGCCTACGCGTACTTCGTCCACCACCAGCCAGAGGGCTTCCTGCCCCTGGAGAACGGCGGCGAGAAGGCAGCCCTGTTCTGCTGGGCCTTCCTCCTCATCGCCGCTCTCGGTCCCGGCCGCTGGCCGGTGACAACGCTGCTCGCCCGCCGCTGGCATGCGCAATCCGTCCCGCACAAGGAGGTAGCAGGCACGCTCGACACCTGATCGAAAGCTGTCATGTGCACGTAATGCGGGGGCGGAGATCCCGTCCTCGATCCCCCGACAACCGGAGGAAGAGCACCATGAACCGCACACCCGCAACATCCACGCGCCGCGCCGCGCTCGGTACCGGCGTGCTGGCCACCAGCCTGCTGTGCCTGCTGCCGCTCGCACCGTCGGCCTCCGCACACGGCACGGTCATCACCCCCGAGACCCGCAACTACGGCTGCCTGCAGCGCTGGGGCTACGCCGAGCCGAACGAGGCGCAGGACCCCATGTGCTACCGCACCTACCACGAGAACCAGAACGCCATCGTCGCGTGGAAGGCCGTCTACGCCAACAACACCGGCGACAACTACAAGCAGGTCATCCCCGACGGCCAGATCTGCAGCGCGGGCGGGCAGGGCGAGACGAACTACCGACCGCTCGACCGCCCCGGCCCCTGGAAGACGACCGGCATCGGCTCCAACTTCACCGTCGACATCTACGACGAGGCACGACACGGCGCCGACTGGCTCGAGGTCTACGTCACCAAGCAGGGCTTCAACCCCGAGTACCAGCTCATCGGCTGGAACGACCTCGAACTGGTGAAGAGGACCGGCCGCTACCCCTACCAGGCGCACTACGTCACGGATGTCAGCACCTCCGGCTACAGCGGACGGCACGTCGTGGTGACCGTCTGGAAGGCGTCGCACATGGACCAGAAGTACTTCCTGTGCAGCGACGTCAACTTCACCTGACGCCCGCCGGACGCGACTGAACCAGCACCTCGGCATACCGGCCCCGCGAGGCGCACACCTCGCGGGGCCTTCACCCACTCCCGTCACCGGCCGGCCGCCGACGCCGGGCCGGGCACCGCACGGAGGCCCCCATGCTCGACCCCCACACCCCCTCCCCCCAGCCCCGGCACCACCGCCGCCTGCTGCCCGAACCGGTCCATCCCACAACGCGCACCTCCTCAGCCCGCCGGACCACCGCACAGCGCGCGGCCGAGTACTACCGGGCGCACAGCATCACCGTGCTGCGCATCAGCGTCGGCATCGTCTACTGCTGGTTCGGGGCGCTCAAACTCTTCCCAGCCGCCAGCCCGGCCGAGGAGATAGCGGCCGCCGCCATGACAGAGCTCACCGGCGGTCTGCTGCCCTCCCGAGTGTCCCTGCCGCTGCTGGGCACCGCCGAGATGCTGATCGGACTCACCCTGGTCACCGGCCTGCTGCTACGGATCGCCTTGGCCCTGTTCTTCGCACACATGGCCGGTGCCTTCACCTCCCTGGCCCTGCTGTCCGGACAGATGTGGCACCACGGCATGCCCACCCTCGAAGGCCAGTACGTCCTCAAGAACCTGGTCCTGGTGACCGCCTGTCTGGCTGTCACGGCCGACGAATTCACTCGCTGAAGCCCGCCACCGCCCCACCGTCCAGCCACTGGACACGCCGCTCGGCCCTGCGGGCCTCGTTCACCTCCCAGGAGTCACCCGTGGGAAGCACCATCACCCTGAACCGACTCAGCAAGACCTACCCCAGCGGCCACCGGGCCGTCCACGACATCTCACTGCACCTCGAAGCCGGCGAGTTCCTCGTCCTGCTCGGCCCGTCCGGCTGCGGGAAATCGACCCTGCTCCGCATGATCGCAGGGCTCGAGACCATCACCAGCGGCGAACTTCTCCTCGACCTGCAACCCGCCAACGACCTGCCGGCCGGCGAACGGGACGTGGCCATGGTCTTCCAGAGCTTCGCCCTCTACCCCACCATGACCGCCGCCGAGAACATCGCCTTCCCCCTCGCCGCCCGCGCCCACGACGAGCACACCGTCGCCCAAGCGGTGAACGCCGTCGCCGACCGCCTCGGGATCCGGTCGCTGCTCAGCCGCACACCCGCCCAGTTGTCCGGCGGCGAACGCCAGCGCGTCGCCATGGGCCGCGCCGTCATCCGCCGCCCCTCGGTCTTCCTCATGGACGAACCGCTCTCCAGCCTCGACGCACGCCTGCGCGTGCGGCTGCGCACCGAGATTCTCTCCGTGGTGCGACACACCGGCGCAACCACCGTCTACGTCACCCACGACCAGGCCGAGGCGATGGCACTGGGCGACCGCGTCGCCGTCCTGCGCGAGGGCATCCTGCAGCAGATCGGCGCCCCGGACGAGCTGTACGACCTGCCCGCCAACGCCTTCGTCGCCTCCTTCGTGGGCACACCGCGCATCAACCTCGTGCACGGCGCCCTCTACGCGCCCATCGACGGCGCCATGACGCTCAGTCTCGGCGCCCAGAAGCTCGTACTGCCCCAACGGATGACAGATGACCACCGGCTTCTGCGGGTCGTGCAAGGCCAGCCGCTCCTCATCGGCCTGCGCCCCGAAGCACTGCGCATCAACGGGACACCCACGCCCTATGAGCGCCCGCTGACAGCCGAGGTGACCCATGTCGAATACCAGGGCCACGAAGCCCTGCTCCATGTCACCGTCGGCGCCCGGTCCGCGGAGGTCCCCCGCACGGCGAGCGTCCAGGATGAACAGCAGGGCCACGGCAGCCCTCTCCTGAAAGCGGTCCGCAGCACCATCCACCGCATCCGCGGCTCCCTCCCCCACCGACCCCTTCCACCCAGCCCGCCGGCACCCCCGCTGCCCGACCACTACGGAGTCGGAGAACTCGTCCTCCGCGCACGCCAGGCAGCGGGCTGCCGACCCGGTGACCGCATCCCCCTCCTCGTCGACCTGCGGGCGCTGATGCTCTTCGACGCGCAAGGCCAACGTGTCTTCCCGCACCCCACCCAGCCGCAGAGCTTCTGAGACCGTTCGGGATCTACGGCAGGCGGGCTTCAAGGGCGCCCGATGAACAACCGGGCCGGGGTGACGAGCCGGTCATGGAGTCGGGGCGGCAGGAAGAGGCCCGCGCCCAGGCCGGAGGTGCGAGGCGGGGCGTCGGGGCGGGCGACGGGCTGGGGTGTCCGGTCGCTTGGTGGGGTCGAGTCGAGCGGGACGGCTGCTGTGATGACGGCCAGGAGAAGTCCGGTGGAGCGGTTGCTGAGGATGCGGGCGGCGGTGGTGAGGCGGTGGCGCTCGGCGAGGGGAAGCGACAGCGCCACGCAGCGGGCCTGACCGGGCAGCGGCAGCGGGATGGCGGCGCATACGTCGGTGTCGCAGTACTCCATCACATCGAAGTGGGATCCTGCGGGGCCGTGCTTGTCGAGTGTGCGGTAGAGGGTCTCCGGGTCGGTGATGGTCCTGGCGGTGAGAGAGACCGGGCGCCAGCGGGAGAGATGGTCCTCCCGGGCCTCGGGCGACAACTGGGACAGGATGCTCTTGCCGACCGCGCTGGCATGGGCGCATTCCCGGAAGGGCACGTACTCCTCGACCTTCGGGGCCTCGGCCGTACAGGAGGCGTGGGTGACGGTGAGGTTGCCGTCGGTGTAGGCGCTGACGTAGATCGCGGCTCCGGTGTCCTCGCGCAGCCGGTCCAGGACCTGCTGGAGCACGTCCTCGCCACGGGCGGTCGCCTGCATCAGAGGTCCGGAGGTGTAGCTGCCGTCGGGCTGGAGGCTGGTCAGGCTGTTCTCACTGAGCCAGCTCATCAGCTCGGCGGCTGCTGTGACTGTCACACCTGCTGTGCGGGCGGCCTCGGCGACCGTGACGGAGGTCTGCGAGCCGTGGATGAGGTGAAGCACATCCAGTACGCGCAGCGCGGATTCCCATTCCCGCGGCTGGTGTTCGAGGGCCGGCCGGGCGGCAGGCGGGGTCCATAACGTCCGCGGTGGCGCCCACAGCCCTGGTGCGGAGTCGGCAGGCGGTGGCCCCGTCTGGCCCGTGGTCACATACGGGCGCGCCGGGACGCAGGTGTCGTGCCGTAATCTCTGCGGCTCTTGGCCCGAGCCACCGGCGGTTGGAGTCTCCTTCCCTGGCCCCGATGCCCCGACGCCGGATGTCTGTGCTGCGAGGTCTGGTCCGGATCGGGACGGCGGGACTCCCAGGGCCGAACGGATCTCCTCGATGAACTCCGGGTCCTCCGCGGTGGCGGCCGGCGCCGCGTGGTCGGCTGCGCTCAACAGCAGGCGTGCGTCCCCGTGTCCGTGCCGGGCCGCCTCCGCCACCAGGAACCGCACGTCCTCGCAAGAGCCGCCGCTACGGCAGGCCAGGGCCGCCAGCTTGAACAGCGCTCCCGGATGCCCGCACTCGGCAGCCGCCCCCAGGCAGTCGGCGGCCGGGCCGAGTTCGCCTCGCCGCAGGGCCTTGGAACCCAGGCGGTAGAGGGAGTTCGCACGCTGCGACGCCTGGGCGCCGAGCGCGTAGACGTCCGTCAACGGTCCGAAGTCCCCGCCGGGCCGGTCCCAGTAGTCGTGGGGTCCGGCGAGCTGGGCCAGCATGTGCGCGAGCCCGGCCGGGACCATCTGCTCCGGATGCCCCGCCCCGCCGCCGCGGTCGTCGTACCTGCCCACATCCGTCACCTGTTTCCCCGCTTTCCGTGCTGCCGCTTTTTCCGCTGCCCGTCCCGAATGTGCCCAGCCAGGGCATGCCTCAGCTGCGTGACTGCCTTGTTGCGCAGGTTGTGCAGGCGGGCCGCCGGTATCCCGAGCGTGGCGGCGATGTCCGCGTCGCTCATGCCGCGGCTCTGCAGATCGACCACCCGCTTGCGCGGGCCGGCGGGCATGCTGGAGATGGCCGGGATGACCAGCTCGTGCAGCACCCGCTGGTCCTCGTCGCCCACCTCCCGCTGCCGCGGCACCACGGTGTCCAGGGATTCGGTCCCGCCGAGCAGCACCTCGCCGCCGTTGGTCCGCTGTCTCTCGCGCAGCATGTCGACGGCAAGGTTGCGGGCCGTCGTCCGCAGGTATGCGGTCACATTCGTCTCCGGCGCGAGCTCTCCCGCGGCGGCCCTGCGCGCGACGGCCAGGGCGGCTTCCTGCACGATGTCCTGACAGGTGGCCAACGACAGCGTCCGGTACGAGCGTTGCAGCACGGCAGGCTGTGTCTGCACGAACGCCGGGTATGCCTCCACCAAGCGCTGGCCGACCGTCGAGCCGACCGCGACGGCTTTCCCCGACAGCCGGTCGCCTACCACGCTCCGCGCTCCGCATCGGCTGCCGCGTCCCCGCCGACGACACGGACCGTGACGTCGATACGCACCACGACGTCGGTGCACGGAGCGTCGGCGGGCGCGGCCGGAACACGCTCGGCCGGGTCTTCCTGTCGGCCTTCCGCCGCTAACCCGGCGTCGGACCGTGCGGCCTCACGGCCGGCGGACTTCTGTCGCCACACGCGCACCAGTGCGCCCAGCGCGTGCACCGCGCTCACGGCGGCCGGGACATACCCGGTCCACTCCAAGAACGGCGTCATATAAGTGGCTCTCCATCCATCGGGCAGAAACGCGGTCCGCGTCTCACCCTCCAGACGTCCCCAGGCCCCTCAATCTCCCCCGCAGCAACGCCAGTTCACCTGAGAGGGGGACAGCTAGAACATGGGATCGATGTTGCGTGGGCGGAGCGTCACAGCCGTTCGGAGGTGGCAGCGAAGACCGGCTCGGGGTCGCGCGGCACGTCGGCCTTCTCCACGCTGACGCGCGGCAGCAGGCGGTCCAGCCAGCGGGGCAGCCACCAGGTCGCGTTGGCCATCACCGCCATGACTGCCGGAACCAGCACCATCCGTACGATCGTCGCGTCGAGCACGATCGCCGTCGCCAGGCCCAGACCCATCATCTTGACCAGGGGTGAGGGGTTGGCGACGAAGCTGAGGAACACCACCGTCATGATCAGCGCGGCAGAGGTGATCACCCGGCCCGTGGCCGCGATACCCCGCGCCACCGACTCGGTGTTGTCCCCTGTGGCCTCGTACTCCTCGCGCACTCTCGACAGCAGGAACACCTCGTAGTCCATCGACAGCCCGAACAGGACCGCGAAGAAGATCGTCGGCAGGGGTGACACGATCGGGAAGGTGCCCTCGAGGTTGAACAGCGCTCCGAGCCATCCCCACTGGAAGACGGCGACCACCACGCCGTATGCGCCGCCGATGGACAGCAGGTTCACGATCGCGGCCTTCACCGGTATCGCGATGGAGCGGAACACCAGCATCAGCAGCAGGAACGAGCTCAGCAGGATCGCGCCGACGAACACCGGCAGTGTGTCCGCGAGTTGGCGGGTGAGGTCGTCGGTCATGGCGGTCATGCCGGACACGGCGACGTTGTCCGGGACGAGGTCGCGGATGCGGTCGAGCGTGGCCGACGTCTCGGCGTCGGCGGGGGCGGTGGTGGGCTGCACGGGCAGCACCACCGTGTCGCCGGCCGTCGACGTCTGGGGCTCACCGACGGTGGCGATGCCGGGGTCGGCGGCGATGCGCTCGGACAGCGCGGGGATGTCCTCGGCGTCGGCGCCGGAGCTGCGCAGGTCGGCGACGATCAGGAGCGGGGCGTTGACGCCGGGGCCGAAGCCTTCCGTGAGCAGGTCGTAGGCGCGGCGATGGGTGGTGCTGGTCGCGTCGTTGCCCGCGTCGGGGAAGCCCGTCTCCATCCGCAGCGCGGGGGCCGCCAGCGCCAAGAGCGCCGCCGAGGCGACGAGCAGATAGGGCCACGGCCGGCCCGACACCCGGTGCGCGAACCGCCACCATGCGCTCTCCTCCACCTTCCGCGCAGGACGGTCACGGCCCAGGAGCCGCCGCTTGTGGATGCGGTCGCCCAGCAGCGTCAGCAGGGCGGGAAGGAGGGTGAGCGCGGTCGCGACGGCGAAGAGGACGACCAGCGAGGCGCTCAGGCCTATCGAGGTCAGGAAGCCCAGGCCGGTCAGGGCCAGGGCGCCCATCGCCACGACGACGGTGCCACCGGCGAAGAGGACGGCCGCGCCCGCGGAGGCCATGGCGTTGGACAGGGCGGTGGGGTTGTCCTGGCCGGCGGTGTGGTTCTCGCGGTAGCGGGCCACGATGAACAGGGCGTAGTCGATGCCGACACCCAGACCGATCATGGCGCCGATGGTCGGGGCGGCGGTGGAGACGTCCATGGCGCGGGCCAGCAGGGTGATGCTGCCCAGGCCCGCGGCGACGGCCACCAGGGCGAGCGCTATGGGCACCAGCGCGGCCACGACCGTACCGAACGCGACCACCAGGATGACCAGGGCGGCCAGCAGGCCGGCTGCCTCCGCACCCGACGTCGGTGTCTCGGCGTTGATGAAGACGGCGTCACCGCCCAGCTCGGCCACGACACCGTCCTCGCGCAGGGAGTCGATCGCGCCGCTCAGCGCCTCGATCTGCGCGGGAGCGACCTTCATCGTGGGCACGTCGAAGGTGATCTGCGCGTAACCGATACGCCCGTCGGACGACACCGTGCCCGCAGGGAAGGGGCTGGTCACCGCGTTGACGTGCGCCACCTCGGCCATCCGCTCGACCGCCGAGTCGATGGCAGGCCGGTGGGATGCGAGCCGTTGCCCCTTCGGCGCGGCGAAGACGGCCAGGGCACTGCCTCCGGACGCTTCCGGGAAGCGCTCCTCGAGCAGTTCCATCGCCTCTTCGCTCTGGCTGCCGGGAGCGACCAGGTCATCGACGAAGGAGCCGCCGGCCGTAGCGGCCACGGGCAGTACGAGGAGAAGGGCGATCCCCCATGCGGCGATGGTGGCCCACGGCCGGCGGGCGCTCGCCCTGCCGATGCGTCGAGTCAGTCGGTTCATGGATCCGTGGGCTCCTGTCAGAGGGCTGCCGGCGACGTTGTGGCACGGCGACGGCGTACGGCGTGCGGCGCTCCCATCGTGGGCGCCGGCGGCCGCCGCTGTCCCCGGCCGCCGGAGGGGTTCGAAGCTCCGGCGCGGGACGGGTACATCGGCGCGGCGCCTCCCCCTGCAGGCGGACAGCCGGATCCGCCTGCCGACGGGTGACGACGTCTCGGACAGGGAAATACGATGGCGGCTCAGCGCCTTGACCATCGAGGTCGGCGCGGCAGAAGCCCGGTGATGGAGCGAGGATGAACCGCACGGCAGAGCCTGCCGGGACGCCCGTCCGACGTGTGCCGTCCAAGTTCCGCGGCCCTTTCGTGCGCTGGCCGCGGACCGCGGACGCCCTCCTCGCCCTCGCCATGTTCCTGGCGACGACGCTTCTGGAGGAGGGTCCGGGAGACACCATCGTCGCCCGGTCGGTCGTCGACCTGCCCCTGCCGGTCCTCCTGCTCTTCATGGCCGCGGGCGTGGCGCTCTACTGGCGTCGGCACAAGCCGATCGCGGTACTGGGCGTGGCGCTCGCGGCGTGGGCCCCGACGCTGGGCAGCAGTTACGCCACCGTGAGCGGAATCGTGATGGTCGCCCTGTACAGCGTGGGACGGCATACTGACGACCGACGATGGGGTCCCCTCGGCGTCGCGGCGGCAGCCGGCGCGCTCACCATCGACGGCCTGCTCCTTTCCCTGCCCGCGGAGGAGACCGGCTTCGGCTGCCTGATCATGCTGGGCGCCTGGTACATGGGCAGGCGCCTGCGGCTGCGCTCCGAGCGCGCTGCGCAGCGCGCTCTGGCTCAGGCCGCCGAGGCACGGCGCATCGCCGCCGAGGAGCGCACCCACATCGCCCGGGAACTGCACGACGTGGTGGCCCACCGGGTGAGCATGATGACCGTGCAGGCCGGCGCCGCCCGGATGGTGGCCGCCGAGGACCCCCAGGGCGCCCTGGAGGCGATGACTGCGGTCGAGGAAGCCGGACGCCAGGCACTGGACGAGCTGCGGCACCTGCTGGGAGTACTGCGCCCCAAGCCCGAGCGCGACGGACTCGGCCCCCAGCCCGGCCTGACCGATCTGCCCCGGCTCGTCGCGCAGGTCCGTGAGGCCGGGCTCGACGTCTCGCTCACCGACGACATCCGCGCGTCCCTCCCGGCCCGCGTGGAGCTGTCGGTCTACCGCATCGTCCAGGAGGCACTGACCAACGTGCTCAAGCACAGCGGACCGCACACGCGCGCCGAAGTCCGCCTCCAGCACGACCCGTGCGGCCCCGGCATCAGCGTCGACGTCGTCGACGACGGCAAGGGCGCCGCCCTGCAGTCCGTATCCGGTACCGCCCGCGGTACGGGGACGGGCGGCCACGGCATCGTCGGCATGCGGGAGCGGGCGCTGCTGCTCGGCGGCACGCTCGACGCGGGGCCGCGGCCCGGCGGCGGTTTCCGCCTGACCGCCCATCTGCCCCTCCAACCCGTCCATGAGGAGCCCGCGTGACCATCCGCGTCGTCGTCGCCGACGACCAGGCGCTGGTCCGCCGGGGCTTCGCCATGATCCTGCGGATCCACGCCGACATCGAGGTCGTGGCCGAGGCGGGGACCGGTCTGGAGGCGATCGAGGCAGCCCGCCTGCAGCGTCCGGACGTGATCCTGATGGACATCCGCATGCCCGAGATGGACGGCCTCGAAGCGACCTCCCGGATCCTGCAGGAGGCGGACTGGCCGGTGCGGGTGCTGATCCTGACCACCTTCGAGCCGGACGAATACGTCTACGAGGCCCTGCGCGTCGGAGCCAGCGCCTTTGTCCTCAAGGACATCCCGCCGGAGCAACTCGCTGTCGCCGTACGCACCGTGGCCGAGGGCGGAGCCCTGCTGGCTCCCTCGATCACGCGGCGTCTCATCGACCAGTTCGCCGGGCGCCGTGTCGTCAGCTCAGCCGCGTCGGGCCGGGTGGCGCGGCTCACCGACCGCGAGCGCGAGGTCGTCATCGCCGCCGCCCGCGGCGCGAGCAACTCGGAGATCGCCGAGCAGCTCTTCATCGGTGCCGCGACCGTCAAGTCCCATGTGTCGAGCATCCTCGCGAAGCTCGGTCTGCGGGACCGCATCCAGATCGTGATCTTCGCCTACGAGAGCGGACTGATCGAAGCGGGCGACCACGACGTCGGTCACTGACCGCGAGCCATCAGGGGGCCGGCGCCCACAGCGGCCCTCAACCGCTGCTCGCGTCCGGCAAGTCCTGGACGGTACGGCAGGTAAGAGCGGCATGAATGGTGGGCAGGTCGGTGGGGCGGGAGGCGTCGAGGCCCGTGAGCCCGGCGATTTTGCGGAGCCGGTAGAGCACGGTGTTGGGGTGCACGTTGAGGGCTCTGGCGGTGGCGCGGCGGTCCAGGTCGTGACGCAGGAAAGCCGTCAGGGTGAGCAGCAGGTCGGCGTGAGCGTCCAGCGGGTCCAGGAGGCGGGCGACGTGGGCGCGGGCGGGGCCGGGCCGGGCAAGCTGGTACTCCAGGGCGAGGTCCTCCAGCCGGTACAGGCCCGGTGGGCGGGCGGAGGTCGTCGCGATGTGGACCAGCTCGGTGGCGATGGGGCACGCACGGGCGACATCGCCCGGCACAGCCGGGACTGCGGCGGCGAGAACGGTGGCACCACACGCTCGTTGCAGACGGGTCAGGAGCTGCGCGGTGTCCTCCCAGTGGGCCGGGCCGAGTTCGCAGGGGCTGGTGTCGCTGGGCAGGAGCACCAGGCCCCCGGCAGTGGTCAGTGAGGAGAGCGCTGCGCCGCGGCTGTGCAGGGCGAGTTCCGTGCGCAGACGCCTGAGTTTGCGCTGGGCCGCCGCGTTGGTGTCCACGCCGGGCGCGTGCTCATCGGCATGCGCCCCGATGGCCAGGGCGAGCACGAGGTAGCCGGGAGGGAGGGTGAGCCCCGCTTCCCTGGCCGCCCCCTCGTCGACGCGGCCCTCGCGCAGCGCGGTCAGCAGTAGTTGGCGGGCACTGTGCCGTTCGCCGACGGTGGTCGACAGCTGTTGCAGATAACCGGCCGTGACGGCGGTGGTGACGTGCTGGAGGTACCCCAGCAGCAGGCTGTACGTGGCGGTGACGGCAGGAAGGTCTTCCGGGCGGGCCGCCGCGGTGACGTCGTCCAAGCACAGGCGGGCCCCGAGGAAGTAGGCGCAGACGATGGCTTCGGCCGGCAACCCTTCCTCCGCCCGGCGGGTGGCCGAGCTGGTCAGCTGAGCGAGTTGCTCGGGGCCTGGCATCGAGCCGCTCGCCAGGACCCCCGCGAAGTCGGTGATGCCGCGACGCACCATGCGCGCGACATCGCCGTTGAGCTGTTCGGTGGGCAACTTCCGGTAGACGGGGAGCTCCGCGGTCAGCCGCTCCAGGACCGCTGCCTGCAGCCGGTATACGGATCTGAGGAGGTACTGCTGCACGCTCTCACCGCTGTCGCCAAGCGTGCCGACGTTGTACGCGGACACAAACCACCCCTCGGAACGCTGTTCTCCTGACCGGAAGCACGGGGAGCGGCAACCGACATGATGTATCGCACCACAAACTTACCGGCCGGTAAACAGGACTGTCCGCCTGCCGGCCGGCCCCCATCCCCTGACACCCCGGTGCATCCGCGCGCACCCCCCCAAGAGCCAAAGGAGCCGCACGTGAACCTCAGCCTGCGAACGGCGCTGGCAGCCACCGTGGCAGCCACAGCACTGTCAACAACAGTGGTCGCCCCGGCCGTTGCCACCGAGACCACCGAGCCCCTCGAGTACGTGGCCCTGGGCGACTCGTACGCCGCCGCACCCCTGGTGCCGCCGATCGACCCCTCGAACCTGCTGTGCGCGCGTTCCCTGGCCGACTACCCGCACATCGCCGCCAAGGCGCTGGGCGCCGAACTCACCGACGTCAGCTGCTCCGGCGCCACCGCCGACCACTTCACCACCTCCCAGCACCTCGGCACCAAGCCCCAGTTCGACGCCCTCTCCGCCGAGACGGACGTCGTCAGCATCACCATCGGCGGCAACGACACCGGACTGGTCGCAACCGCCCTGGGATGCGTCAACCTGCTGCCCAAGCCCGTCGGAACCAGCTGCGCCGCCAGGAACACCAAGGACGGCGTCGACACCGTGAAGGCACGCATCGACGTCTGGGCCCCGAAGTTCGCCACCACCCTCGACCAGGTCCGCCAACGCGCACCGTACGCCGAGGTGTTCGTCATCGGATACGGCAACTACATCCGTCCCGGCGGCTGCTACCCCACCCAGCCCATCTGGGACGTCGACGCCACCTACATCCAGGGCGCCGTCGACCACCTCAGCGCCGCACTCCGGACGACGTCCGGGCAGAACGGTGCGACCTACGTGGACACCTACTCCCTCGGCATCGGCCACGACACGTGCGCGGCACCCGCCGACCGCCACATCGAAGGACTCGTCCCCACCCACGTCGCCACACCGCTCCACCCCAACGCCAACGGCTCCAAAGCCATCGGGCACGCCCTCGCCGCCGCGGTCCTGTCCACCACTCGCACCGGCTGAGCACAGGAGGCGGCCCAGCGGAAAACGCGGGAGGGGGCGGACGATATTGGCGGCGCCTCCCCCTCCCCAACTGACCAGCGGTGAGTCACACTCACGTCTGAAGCGGTGGCCAAAACCTGGTGGCGCAATCTCGGCGTCGGGCGTGCCCGGGAAGCGGACGCGCAACGCCCCTCAGCAGGAGCCGGAACACACGCGCCACCCACACCCCGTCCAGACCTCAAGGACAGCAATGAACGACTCGGCACTCATCACCACCGGCCTGCCGATCGCGCTCGCGATCATCATGTTCGGCCTCGGGCTGTCCCTGACCACCGACGACTTCAGGAGGGTCACTCGCACCCCGAAGGCGGTGGTCGTCGCGCTGGTGCTGCAGGTGCTGGTACTCCCCCTCGTGGCGTTCGGGCTGGTCAAGGTCTTCGACCTCGACCCCTTGCTCGCCGTCGGCGTGATGCTGCTGGCCGCTTCCCCCGGCGGGACCACGGCCAACCTGTTCAGCCACCTCTTCCGCGGAGACGTGGCCCTCAACATCACCCTGACCGCCATCAACTCGGTGCTGGCCGCCATCACCATCCCGGTCATCACCAACCTCGCCATCGACCACTTCGACGCCCAGGGCGACCTCGGCCTGCAACTCGGCAAAGTGGTACAGGTGATCGCGGTCGTGCTCATCCCGGTCGGCATAGGCATGGTGGTCCGCCGGCGCTCGGCCGACTTCGCCGCTCGCAGCGACCGCCCGGTCCGGATCTTCTCCATCGCCGTACTGGTGATCGTTTCGGTCGGTGCCCTGCTGGGTGAGCGGGAGAACCTGGCCGACTACACCCAGCAGGTCGGGCTCGTGACCGGCATCTTCTGCCTCGCAAGCCTCACCCTCGGCTACGCCGGTGCCCGGCTGCTGCGCCTGGACAAACGCCAGGCGATAGCAAGCTCCATGGAGGTCGGGATCCACAACACGACCGTGGCACTCACCATCGCGCTCAGCGTGCTCGACAGCACCGAGGTCGCGATCCCCAGCGCCGTGTACTCGATCCTCATGTACGTCCTCGCGACCGCCTTCGGCTACCTGGTCACGCGACGGCACTCGGACGCCGAGAGGCGTCTCGACCAGCCGCTCAGGCGGTGACCGTGAACAGGCCTGTCTTGTCCCCGAGTTCGGCCAGCGAGACCTTGCCCGGGATGCCGTTGGCATCGTCGCCGGAGTACCCGAGCCGGCGCTGCCACTTGGCGTACGCGGCCACCGTGGTGGAGCCGAAGGACCCGTCGCCCGCGTAGGCCTTGGCGAGGTAGCCCAACTGGACCAGGGCGGCCTCGGTCAGATTCGTCCCCGCCATGTAGGTGATGTGGCCCTGCTTGGCACCGGGGTCGGTCTTCGCCGCCTTGATCAGGCGTGACAGGTCGACTCGCGGCCTGGCCGCGGAGCCGCCGCCGGGCTTGGCCGCCCCGCCTCCACCCGGCTTACGGGTCAGCTGCCTCTTCACGTCGGCCCGGAAGTCGTCCATGTCGAAGCTCGGGTCGATTTTTCCGGGCTGGACCTCCTTGTGCCCCGCTATCGACTTCTCGCTCCAGCCGTGGGCCCGGCAGATCGCGGCGGCCCACAGCACGGCCCGCTGATACTGGGCGTCTGGATACGGATCGTTGCCCCTGCCGCGGTTCTCGATCTCCAGCCCGTACAACGCGTCGTTGCCGTCGGCGTTGGCCTGGTTGTCGCGCGGGAGGGGAGCTTCGTCGCGGAGCGCTTCGAGTACGTCGAGATCGACGGCACCGGCGTGGTTGGTCCGGCCGTGTCCGAGCAACCACAGCCCGGCGGTCTTGCCCAGCCAGGCATGACACAGCGGGCCTGGAAGGTCGGGTCGGCCCCGGAAGCAGAGTTCCTTGTCGTTGTGCCCGCCGGTGTGATGGATGAGCACCCCGATCACCGGGCCGAACGTCTTTCCCGTGGCCGCCTCGCGGTTGTGGGTCTTCCATCCGGCGTGCTCGTGCACGGTGAGGCCCTCGGCCTTCAGGGCGGAGAGCATCTTGGCGGCGGACAGGGGTTTGGCCATGATCGTGGGCCTTTCGATGAGTCGTCACATAGGCGCCATCGCCCGGCTGTTGGCATCAGAGCTCGGCGTGTGGTGGCACCCGCTACAACGACGGCCGACTGAGAACGGTTCACGTGACACGGCATTCCCACCGCACGTCGTCGCGGCGTTCTTCACTGCCGCTCGAACCGGCACGGCACAACGCTCGTAGTAGCGGGAGATCAGGCACGTTCCGACTTTGTGCAGGGCGTGCCCGTGCTCACAGCGCAGGACCAGGGAAATCCGGTCCGGACTCTGCCTCTGTATCCGTCAAGGACGGTGCATGCGCCGTCGCGCATCCCGTTCCTCAACTCCAGGAATGACGTGGTCAACATCTTTTCCCGCACGGCCGGAACGGTCGCGGCCGCTTCCGTCATCTCGCTCGTCACCATCACCGGACCCAGCGCGGCAGCGAGCCCGCTCGCTCAGGTCGCACCCGCAGATGGTTCTTCCTCCATATCGGCCACCAGCGACTGCGTGGCCAACGCCTTCTGCATCTGGGGCGATTCGAACTACACGGGACGCTGGTTCCTGAGCGGCTACAGCACGCCCAACGTCGGCCCCTTCATCAACGACCACATGACCTCGTACTGGAACCGGACGAGCAAGTATGTGTGCGTGTACGAAGCCATCGACTACCAACACCCGATGGCAGTGCAGGGCATCGCCAAGATCCCGCCGGGGTACTACTCGCCCAACGTCAACCCGTTCGCCAACGACAAGTTGTCGTCCTTCAAGCTGCTCAACAGCATGAGCGAGTCGTGCTAGCAACCACTGATTGCCCGTCAGCGTAGGGGTCACGGCATCCAGACCCGCGCGAGCACTGCCCGGCGCCAGCAGCGCTGGGCGGTGCTCGCACCACTCTCAGGTGGTGGGCCACCAACGCAACACGATCCGAGCCGTTGCGACCGGCGCCCAGACGCCGAACTCGGGCGGGGATTGTCCGAGACCGCATTGTGATGCGCGGGTGCACAACCACGTAGGGACGCCGGCTGTCTGCAAGGCGCTGGAGGGATATGCCCTCGGGAGCATATGTGTACGTAGATTGGGGATCAGGTGGGGAAGCAGGTCTGGAGAGCCGCCGTGACCGGTGGTGCGGCGGTGGTGTTCACGGCCGTGGCCGCCGTGCCGGCCGGGGCGGCCGAGGGTGGGGTCTCG
Organism: Streptomyces sp. YS415; assembly: GCF_023544665.1. Lineage (GTDB taxonomy): Bacteria > Actinomycetota > Actinomycetes > Streptomycetales > Streptomycetaceae > Streptomyces. The sequence goes on along the minus strand of NZ_JAMJFL010000006.1, from coordinate 30,455 downwards.
TTCACCCGCGTCCAGGTGAACGGCGGCAAGCCGATTGTGATCGGGGTGTCGAACGAGGTCGCGGCGCCCGCCTCCTTCCGGATGGCGACCACTGAGGCGTGGGAGTACCCAGCGGTATTCCTCTACCGCGGAACTGCGAACGGTGGTGATCAACTGTGGCACGCCATCGAGACGAGCGACTGCATCAAGGTGAGCTCGGGCGTCTGCGACTTCAACGAGACGATGTACTTCGACCCGAGCGTATGGGACATGCACAACAGCGAGGCCGGGGCCTGGAAGGTCGCGGCCCAGGTGTACTTCAAGGGCGACGGTGGTGACACCGACGACGAGGGTCTGACCGTCTACGTCAAGCGCAACTCCCGCCTGACCGTCAACGCCTCGCCGGAACCGGTGGCCAAGGACAAGACCATCACCGTGACCGGAAAGGTCACACGGGCCAACTGGGAGACCAGGAAGTACGCCTCCTACGGAGGCCGCCTGGTGAGCCTGCAGTTCAAGCCCTCCGGCGCCGCCTCCTACACCACGGTGAAGAAGGTGTACGCGAACAGCTCGGGTGACCTCAGGACGACCGTGAAGGCCTCCAAGACGGGTACGTGGCGCTGGGCGTACCACGGCAACACCACCACCGGACCCTCGACCTCGGCCGGGGACAATGTCGTAGTGAACTGATGTCCGCGTCACCTAAGTGATGGTGGCTGCGGAGCTGGTGAAGGCGAGGGAGTCCTCGGCTTCGCGTTCGTAGCGGCAGTGGAGCCGGCGGCGGCCGGCGAGCAGCCCTTGTCGGCGTGGCGTTTGACGGCCTACGCCGACGAGGGCCGCGGCGGGACCGGAACAAATTCCGCTGTTCCGGCGGGTGGTACCCCAATAAGGCCATGCGCCGCCGGATCGAGACATGTGCCACCAGCATCGCCGCTGTAGCGCGGCGTTGGCTCCGGCCGGACCTTCTATTCCAGCATCTGCGGTCGGCCACCTGCCGATTCCGTTTCCCCCGCAGCCCTCTTGCATGTTCTATGGCATACCCCATAAGTTACCAGCAGGTAGCCAACTGGGGGGGGCGGTATCGCCGTGCGGAAGGTCGGGAGCGGATGAGTCCGCGCAAGGGTGAGAGCCGCGACCGTATGATCCTCAGTGCTGCAGCTCTGCTGCGTGAGTACGGGGCGAGCGCGACCAGCATCGACCGGGTACTCGCTCACAGCGGCGCCCCCCGGGGCTCGGTGTACCACCACTTCCCCGGCGGGCGCGCGCAGCTCATCGACGAAGCGGTGGAACTGGCGGGGGACTTCATCGCGGGCCTCATCCACGCCGCCATGCAGACGGACGATCCGCTGGAGGCCGTCGACGCGTTCTTCGTACTGTGGCGCGACCGGCTCCTCGAGAGCGACTTCCGGGCCGGCTGCCCGATCGCGGCGGTGGCCGTGGAGACCAACGACGACGCGCCCCAGCTCGCCCGTTCCGCCGCCGCGGTCTTCGCCCGCTGGCAGGAGGCCCTTGCGGCCTTGTTCGTCCGGCACGGTCTGACCGAGGAACGCAGCCGCCGGCTCGGAGCCTTCGTCATCGCCGCGGTCGAAGGCGCGGTGATCATGTGCCGGGCCGAGCGGAACACCGCCCCGATCGAGGCGGCCGCCGCCGAGATCCACGACCTGCTCATCTACGCCCTGCGCGACCGTCCCGGTTCAGGATCCGGTCCACGGCCGTAGCCCGCAGCCGCTTCACCCACACAGCTCGAAGGAGTCGCCATGCCCTCGCTGGACCGTCAGGACAACATATTCGTCCTCGACCTGGGAGACACCGAGAACCGCTTCCACCCCGACTGGCTCACCGCCGTCAGCGCCGCGCTCGACGAGGTGGAGAAGGCGGAAGGCCCTCGTGCCCTGGTCACCACCGCCACCGGCAAGTTCTACTCGAACGGGCTCGATCTGGAGTGGCTGTTCGCCCACGCCGACCAGCACCAGGACTACGTCGTCTCCGTCCATGAGCTTCTCGCACGGATGCTGTCGCTGCCGCTCATCACAGTGGCCGCGCTGCAGGGACACACCTTCGCCGCCGGAGCGATGTTCTCCCTCGCTCACGACTTCCGCGTGATGCGCGCCGACCGCGGCTACTGGTGCCTGCCCGAAGCGGACATCAACATCCCCTTCACGCCCGGCATGGCCGCCCTCATCCAGTCCCGGCTGGCGCCGCGGACCGCGCACGAGGCCATGCTCACCGCCCGCCGCTACGGCGGCACCGACGCCGCGGCCGTCGGCATAGTCGACCAGGCGGTCGCCGAGGACGCCGTGCGCACCAGCGCGATCGAGCTCGCCCAGGCCCAGGTGAACAAGGCCGGCGACACCCTCGGCACCATCAAGTCCCGCATGTACGCCCCGGCTCTGGCCCTCCTGCGCGACACGACGAACCCGCTCGGCTGACCTGCACCTCACCCACAGCACTCCAGGTGCCGCATCAGATCGACGAGCCGTGGTGATATACACATCGGGTAGATCTTGATCCATATCGGTTTCGAACGTGTGTGGCGGGGGTCCCCATCCGTTTGCCGGTCCGGCGGGGGCCCGATGCACGGTCCTCGGTGCTCGGCAGCAAGCGCCCGACAAGCAGTGGACAAGATCGCCACGACACCCTACGGCCGGTTCGCGACGGTGCGAGCCGGCCGACTCCGTCCCGCCCTGCCGCAGGGCTTCGACCTGGTGTGAGCAGACGACATGAGCAACGACACCCTGTGGAACGTCCTGCTGGACGCCGCCCGCCAGGCCCCCGAGCAGGTGACCGTGCATGTGCGCGGCGACGGCAGCGAGTCGACCGTGACCTACCGCCAACTGCTGGCCGACGCCGTGCGCATCGCCGGAGGGCTGCGGGCGGCCGGTGTCGCGCCCGGCACCTGTGTGCCGCTGGTCGCCGACCGCAGCGAGGACTTCCAGATGATGTTCTGGGGCCTCGTCGGTGCCGGTCTGGTCCCGGTGCCGCTCGCCGCCGACGCCCGCCGGGTGGCGCCGGTGTGGGAACACCTGGGCCGACCGCCCCTGTTCGTGGACGCGGCGGGAGAGGACCTGGCACGGCACCTGCCCGCCGAGGCCGCCGTACTGCGGGTGGACGCGCTGCCGGACGACGAGCCCTGGGACGCGGCCTGGCCGGGAGCGCCTGGCGATCTGGCGTTCGTGCAGTTCTCCTCCGGCAGCACCGGGCAGCCCAAGGGCGTCGAGCTGACCCATGCGGCGGTGACGGCCAACCTGCGCCAGATCGTGGCCGTGTCCGACCTGGGCGCCGCCGACGTGGTGCTGAGCTGGATGCCGTACTTCCACGACATGGGGCTGATAGGCACGCACCTCGCGCCGCTCGCCGCCCGGGCCCGGCAGGTCAAGATCGGGCCGTCGGCGTTCGCCCGGCGGCCGGGACTCTGGTTCGAGAAGGCCACCGCGCACCGGGCCACCCATCTGTCGGCCGCCAACTTCGCCCTCGCGCTGGCCGTTCGGCGGACGGCGGAGGCGGACATGGCCCGGTTCGACCTGCGCAGCGTCCGGCGGGTGGTGGTCGGGGCCGAGCCGATCTCCCCCACCGTCTGGCGGAACTTCGCCTGCCATACGCGGCTCGCGGGACTTGCGGCGCACGCTCTTCAGCCCGTCTACGGGCTCGCCGAGGCGACCTTGGCCGTGACGTTCCCGCCGCCGGGCGAAGTGGCCGTGCCGCTGGCGGTGCAGCGGGACGCGCTCAGCCGCGGGCGCGTGGTCGACGCTCCCTCCGGCGCGGCTGGCGGCGCCGTCGAACTCATGGACCTGGGCCATCCCGTGCCCGGCTGCTCCGTGCGGATCGTCGGTGACAGCGGACGGGTGCTCGGTGAGCGGCGGGTGGGGCACATCGAGGTACGCGGGCCCCAACTCGCCCGCGGCTACCTGGGACTGCCCGACGCCACCGCCGCCGCCTTCGGCACGGAGGGCTGGCTGCGCACGGGAGACCTGGGCTTTCTGCGGGACGGGCGGCTCTTCGTCAGCGGCCGGCGCAAGGACGTGCTCTTCCTGAACGGGCTGAAGTACCACGCCGCCGACCTGGAGGAGGTCGCCGCCGCAACGCCCGGCCTGCCGCCCGGAACCGCCGCGGTGGTGGGCTCCACCGACCCCGTCACCGGCCATGAACGCGTGCTGGTCTGCGTCGCCTGGGCCCGCCCGCCCCGCTCGGCCGACGAGGTGCTGCGCCGGGTCGCGGACCGGGTGGGCGAGGCGCTCTTCCACGACGACGTACGGGTCGTGGCCCTGCCGCCCGGCCGCTTCCCCCGCACCACCAGCGGCAAGATACGCCGCCATGCGCTGCGCGAGCGGTTCGAGGCGGGCCGTTTCTCCCACCTCGTGCTCCGCACGCCCGGCGGCATGACCCGCGAGCCGGGCGAGCGCGGTGTGCCCCGGTCGCAGGCCGCGGCCGAGCGGACGGTGCGCGAGGTGTGGGCCGCCGTGCTGGGCCTGCCTGTCGAGCGGATCGACGCCCGTACGTCCTTCCGCGCGCTCGGCGGGACCTCGCTGAAGGCGATGGAGGTACTGGCCGCGCTGGAGGACGTCTTCGGCAGCGACCTGGAGGTGTCGGCGCTGCGCGCCGGGGCGGACACCGTGTCCGACATCGTCGGCCACCTGCTCGACAGGCCGGAGCCGAAGTCGCAGGGGACGGCGCCGTCGACGGCACGCCAAACGGGCCGGCTGCCGGACGGCACGCTCGCCGTCGTCGGTCTCGCCTGCCGCTTCCCCGGCGTCACCACCCCAGACGAGTACTGGCAGCTGCTCGCCGATGGACGCGACCTCGTCACCCCCGTGCCACCGCACCGGTGGGAAGGCGAGGAGATACCCGAGGCCCGGTGGGGAGCGTTCCTGAAGAACCCGGCGGGCTTCGACGCCGCCCGGTTCGGGATCGGCGACGAAGAGGCCCGGGCACTCGACCCGCAAGCCCGGCTGCTACTGGAACTGGCCCACGAAGCCCTGGAACGGGCCGGCTACGCCGGGCCGCGCCGCCGCGCCCACCGCATCGGCGTGTTCACCACGACCGGCGACAGCGGCTACCGCGAACTCCTGGAGCGGGCACACGGCACCCAGCTGCCGCCCGCGGCACTGACCGGCAACCTCCCCAACCTCCTCGCGGCCCGCATCGCGCAGAGCTTCGACCTGGACGGTCCCGCCCTGACCGTGGACACCGCCTGTTCGTCCGCGCTCGTCGCCGTGCACCTGGCCCGCCGCAGCCTCGCGGACGGCGAGTGCGACATCGCCCTCGTCGGCGGCGTCAACCTGCATCTCACGCCGACCGGGCACCGCATGCTGCACGGCGCGCAGGCCCTGTCCCCGACCGGCCGCAGCCGGGCCTTCGCGGCCGGCGCGGACGGCTTCGTACCCGGCGAGGGCGGCGCGGTGCTCGTCCTGCGACGAACGGAGGACGCCCGGCGCGCGGGCGACGACCTGCTCGCCGTGGTCCTGTCCACCGCCGTCAACAACGACGGCACCTCACTGAGCCTGCTGGCCCCCAACCCCGCCCGCCAGCGCGAGGTCATCACCGCCGCCCACACCGCAGCGGCCCTCGACCCGGCCGACGTGACGTACGTCGAGGCGCACGGCACCGGCACCGCCCTCGGCGACCCGGTCGAACTGAAGTCCCTCGCCCACGCCTTCCCCCCGCTGCCGGACGGACGGCCGCGCCTGCTGGGCTCGGCCAAGACCAACATCGGTCACCTGCTCAACGCCGCCGCGCTGCCCGGCCTGGTGAAGGTCGTACTGGCGCTGCAGCACGGCCAGGTGCCGCCCTCGCTGCACTCCGAGCCGCCCGCCGCTGCACTCGCCGGATCCGGGTTCCAGGTGCCCGGCGGGCTCGTCCCCTGGCCCGCGCCACCCTCGGGGGGCCCGCTCGTGGCGGGGGTCAACGCCTTCGGCTTCGGCGGCACCAACGCCCACGCCGTACTGGAACAGGCGCCCGCACCCCTCGGCCGTACAAGCGACGCGGCGCCGGAGGAGGCGGACGGGCCCCACCTCCTCGCACTCTCCGCGGCCACCCCACCTGCCCTGAGCGCCCTCGTCCGGGAACTGGCGGACCACCTGACCGCCCGCCCGGACATCACCGAGGCCGACCTGTGCCTGACCGCGGGCACGGCCCGCGACGACGCCCCGCACCGGCTCGCGCTCGTCTGCGACGGCGACGTACGCGCACAGTTGGCCGCCCTGGCCTCGGCGAGTGACAGCACCTCGCAACTGCCGTCCGCCGGCACGGTCCGGGCACGCCCCCGCCTCGCCTTCCTCTTCCCCGGGCAGGGCACCCAGCGTCCCGGCATGGGGGCCGGTCTGTACGCCACCGCGCGCGTGTTCCGCGACACCCTCGACGAGGCCTCCGCACACCTCGGCCCGCTCCACGGCCGCACCCTCACCGAATGGTGCACCGACCCCGGCGTCGACCCGGCCGACCTGGCACGCACCGAGATCACCCAGCCCGTCCTGGTCGCCCACGCCGTCGCGCTCGCCCGGCAGTTGGGTGCCTGGGGCGTCGTAGCGGACGCCGTCACCGGCCACAGCGTCGGGGAGCTGGCCGCGGCCTGCGCGGCGGGCGTGCTCCCGCTGTCCGACACCGTCCGCTTCGCCGCCGAGCGGGGCCGGATCCTCGCCGAACTGACCGAGCAGGGCGCGATGGCCGCCGTACGCGGGGCGGACGACGTCGTTCACGCCCTGGTCGCCGCGTCGGACGGGACACTGACCGTCGCCGTCCGCAACGCCCCCGGTCGGCTGGTGCTGTCCGGGACCGTGCCCGCGGTCGAGGCCGCGGTGGCCGAGCTGACCGGCCGAGGCGTCGCCGCACAACGGCTCGGCGTCACCCGGGCGTTCCACTCACCGTTGATGGAACCGGCCGCGCGGGCGCTGTACGACGCCGCCCGCGCCCTGTCGCCGGGGGCCGCCTCGATACCGCTGCTGAGCACCCTCACACGCGACTGGGCACCCTCCCCCGACGCCTCCCACTGGCGCGAACACGCCCTGCAACCGGTGGATTTCGCCTCTGCTGCACGGCGGCTGGTCGAGGACGGCTTCGACACGTTCGTGGAGATGGGGCCCGGCACCGATCTCCCGGGCGCCGTGCGCCTGGCGGCCGACCGGTCCAGCCCGCCGCCCCTCACGCTCTCCGCCCTGCCCGCCGCGAGCGAGGAGGTCGGACGGGGCAAGGCGGCGCTGCTGCGTACCGTCGCCCGGCTGTGGACGCGCGGTGTCGCCGTAGACCACGCCGCGCTCGCGCCGACGGGACGCCGAGTGCCGCTGCCCACCTACCCCTTCCAGCGGCGGTCCTACTGGCCCGGCCCCGACGCCGCCCGGCTGCTGCACCGGGTCGTCTGGACGCCCGCTGCTCTTCCCGAGCCGCTGTCACCGGTTCCGGTCACGCTGGTCACCGGGCCCGACGGCGAGGCGGTACGGGAGCTGTCCGCGCGGCTGGCCGAGTGCGGGGTACCGCTGGCCGCGCCGGGGACGGAGTCCGCGCACACCGTCGTCCACCTCGCGGGGCGGGCCGACGACGACACCGGATCGGAAGCCGCGGCGGCCTTCCGCGACACCCTGCGGCTCTTCGACCGGGCCGGTGCCCAGCGCCTGCTCGTGCTCACCGAGGACGCCCACCGCACCGGCGCGGACGGCGAGGCGACCCCGCGCCCCGGACGGGCCCTGCTCACCGGACTCGCCCTCGCCTTCCCGGAGGAGACCCAGGGCGCGGAGCTGGTCTGCGTCGACCTGTCCTCCCGGGACACCGCTGCCCGGCAACTCGCCGGTCTGATCGCAGAGTTGGCCGCGCCGGGCGACAAGGTGGCCGTAGCCGCTTGGCGCGGTGGTGCGCGACTGCTGCGGGGAGTCGAACCCTTGCCCCGAGACACCGCGACGGACGACGACCGCACGGACCCGCTGCCCGCCGACGGCACCTACCTGATCACCGGTGGCGCGGGCGGCCTCGGCGCCGCGCTCGCCCGGGACCTCGCCGGGCGCGGCCGCCCCACCCTCGTCCTCACCGGCCGTTCCCCACGGCCACCGGCCGCGCTGCTCACCGAACTCGTCGAACTCGGTGCCGACGCCCGCTACCGACAGGCCGACGTCACCGACACACGGCAACTCGACGCGCTCCTCGCCGAAGTCCCCCCGCTGGACGCCGTGTTCCATCTGGCCGGAGTTGCCATGCCGGGCTCCTTGCGTGGCACCGGCCAAGCGGACACCGGCCGTTCACTGGCCGCCAAGACCGTCGGCACCCGTCTGCTGGCCCGTGCCCTCGACCGCCACGGGCACCGCCCGGCCCTGTGCGTGGCCTTTTCCTCGGTGGCCTCCGTTGTTCCCGGTGCCGCGGGCGCGCTCGGCGACTACGCCGCCGCCAACGCCTACCTCGACGCCTTCGCGGCGGCCGAGCGTGCCGCCGGGCGCCACTGGCTGGCGGTGAACCTCGGCGCCGTGGCCCGCACGGGGCTCGCCGCCGCTGCAGCGGCACGGATGCCGCTGCAGGCCGGGGGCACACCCCTCGCACCGGCCGAAGCACTGCGTGCGCTGCGCGCCGCCTGCACCGTCGACACCGCGCAGCTCGTGCTCGCCGACTTCAGCGACCTCGCGCCGGCGGTACGGCCGTCTCGGCAGCCGGCGCCCACTGCGGTCCCCGCGCCCGCGGCCAGCCCGGTGCCGACTCCGGTCCCCGTCCCCGTCCCCGTCCCCGTCCCCGCACCCGCTCCCGCCGCCTCCGGCACCCGCGCCCTCGTACGCACTCTGCTCGCCGAAGCCCTGCACCTGCCCGCCGAGGAGGTCGACGAGGACGCCCCCTTCCTCTCCCTCGGCCTGGACTCGCTCGCCGCGGTCGACCTGGTCCGGCGGCTGGAGCGCGCCCTGGGCAGGGAGCTGCCGACGACGCTGTTCTTCGAGTACCGCACGGTGCGGGAACTCGCTGCCCGCCTGGACGCCACGCCCTCCGACGCGAGCGGAGGCACCGTCCCGGCGAGCGCCGTCCCGCCCGGCATGCCCTTCCCCCTCACCCCGGTCCAACTGGCCCTGCACACCAGCAGCGTCCTGTATCCCGAGACTCCCGCACGGGGCTGGGTCCGCCAGACCATTCACGGCCCCCTTGACGCCGGTCTGCTGCGCCGCGCCCTCGCCGCGCTCGCCGAGCGGCACGGCATGCTGCGCGTACGGATCGGCCAGGACGACGCCCACCCCTCCCCCGTACCGCACCAGACGGTGACGCCGGGCGCCGAGCCCGCGGTGTGGTTCGAGGCGCGGCCGTGCCCCGAGGGCGGGCCCGAGGCGCTGGAGACGGAGCTGGCCAACCGGCCGCTGGACCTCACCGCCGAACCGCCCCTTCGGGCCCTGCTGCTGACCGAGCGCCCCCAAGTGGCCCATCTGGTGCTGTCCGCGCACCACGTCGCCGCCGACGGCTACAGCCTCAACGTCCTCGGCACGGAACTGTGGACGCTCCACACCGACCTCGCCCTGGGCCGCGCCCCCGCCCCCCTGCCGCCCACCGCGGACTTCGCCGCCCTCGCCACCGGCGGCACACCCTCCGCCCGCGCCGAGGACACCGCGTACTGGACGGCCCGCCTCACGGGCCACTCCCCCATGCCCCTGCCCTACGACGGCCGCCCCGACCCCGAGGAGGGCCACGGCCCGCTGCTCTCCGCGCACCGCTTCCTGGACGAAGACCTCGTCGCCGGGCTGCGCGAACGCGCCGCCCGCTGGAACGTCTCCCTGTTCCACCTCCTGCTCGCCGCCTACACCCGCTGCCTGGCCAACTGGAGCGGACAGCGCGACATCGCCGTCAACGTCGCCCGCGCGGGCCGCGACGCCCGGCTGCCCGGCCTCGACCGGCTGGTCGGCCCCCTCGCCGACACCCTGCCCCTGCTGCTGACAACCGACCCGGACGAGCCGCTCCCCCAACTCGCCGAGCGTGTGCGGCTGGCCTGGCTCGACAGCGAGCGGCACGCCACCGTCAGCAGCCTCGACCTCGCCCGGCTGCTGCCCAGCGACACCTCGGGACCGCGCACCGTGAGCCCCGCGAGCTTCAGCTTCGCCCGCTTCCCCGCTCCTCTGGACCCGGACTGCCCGGTCCAGGTCCGGCCCACGGCGGCGGGCACCGGCTCGGCCGCCACCCGGCTGAACCTGCTCTGCTGGGAGGACGGGCCCACGCTGCGCCTGTCCTGGAACTTCCCCGAACGCCTCTTCACCCAGGCGACGATCGCCCGCCTCGCCACCGCCTTCGAGGGCGAGCTGCGCGCTTGCGCGGCGGGACCGGAGGGCCTCAGCCGGTCGACCCTGGTCACCCGGCTGCTGGAGCAGCTCCGGGCCACTCCGGACGCGGTCGCCGTCGACGACGGCCGGCGCGTCCTGACGTACCGCGATCTCGACGCGGCCACCGGTGCCCTCGCCCGGCGGCTGCGGGAGAACGGAGTAGGCAGGGGCGACCTGGTGGGGATGCTCACCACCCCCGGCCCCTGCACCGTGCTCGCCGTCGTCGGCATCCTCCGCGCGGGCGCGGGATGGGTGCCGCTGGACGCCGAGCACCCGGCGGCCCGCCTCGCCGACCAGACCGGCCGGTGCGCTGTGCGCGTGGTCGTGCACGACGAGGGCACCGAGACCGCCGCGCGGGCGCTCACCGCGCTGACGGCCGTGCCCGTCACCGGGCCCGACGACGGACGGGCAGCCGAAGGCCCCGGTGAGACAGCCGACGCCGACGCGACGGCGTACGTCATCTTCACCTCCGGCTCCACCGGCCGCCCCAAGGCGGTGCCCATCACCTTCCGCGCCATGGAGAACTACCTCCACTGGGCCACGACCACCTTCGCCTACGGCCCCGGCGACCGGCTCGCCAACACCTCCTCGCCCTGCTTCGACGCCTCCGTGCGCCAGTTGCTCGCGCCCCTGCTCACCGGTGCCACCGTGGTGACCGCCGACCGCGACCTCGTACGGGACCCGGAACTGTTGCTGCACCACGTGGCGCGGGCCCGGATCACCGTGTGGAGTTCGGTGCCGTCGCTGTGGGAACGGCTGCTGACCGCCGCGGAGGACCTCGTCCGGCGCGGTGTGCCGCTGCCGGACCTGTCCGCGCTGCGCCTCGTCCACGTCGGCGGTGAGGTGCTGTGGGCGGACTGGGTGCGCCGCTGGTACGACCTGTTCGGTCCGGGCCAGACGATCGTCAATCTCTACGGGCCCACCGAGACCACCATCAACGCCACCTACCACGTCGTCACCGAACGCCCGGACGAGGAGGCGAAGGCCCTGCCCATCGGCCGTGCCCTGTCCGGGACCGAACTGCTCGTCATCGACCCCGACGGTGAGCCGCACGGTCCCGGCGGCACCGGCGAACTCCTGATCGGCGGCATCGGACTGTCCGCCGGCTACCTCGGCGAACCCGGCCTGACACAGGCCGCGTTCATCGAACGGGACGGGCGTCGCTGGTACCGCAGCGGTGACCGCGTGGAGGTGCTGCCCGACGGGGCGCTGCGGTTCGTCGGCCGCCTCGACGACCAGGTGAAGATACGGGGCCACCGGGTCGAGCCGGGCGAGGTGGAGGCTGTGCTGCGCGGCCGGCCGGACGTCGCGCAGGCGGTCGTAATGGCCGGTGAGGGGCGGCTGTCCGCGTTCGTCGTGCTCCGGGACACGGAGGGCGGTACGGACCTGGACGCGGTGTCGCTGCGGCGCCATCTGGCGCGGACGCTGCCGCCGTACATGGTGCCGGCCCGCATCACCCTCCTGGACGCCCTGCCGCTGACCGGGACCGGCAAGGTCGACCGGCGGGCGCTGCTGGCCGCCCCGGTCGAGGCGCCGGAGGCGGATGAGTCCCGGTCCGGCGCCGGTGACACCGAGGACCGGCTGGGGCGTATCTGGTGCGAGGTGCTCGGCGTCGACCAGGTCGGACCGGACGACGACTTCTTCGAGCTGGGCGGTGATTCGCTGTTGGCGCTCCAGGTGTTCGACCGGCTCGCCCGGCACGGCGGCGGTCCGCTGCCCAGGCCTACGGCCGTGTACCGGCACCGCACGCTGGCCGCCCTCGCCGCGGCCGTGGACAGGGCGGCGACCCAGGCCGAACCGGCCGACGCCGACGCCGACGGCAGCCCGGGAGCAGCACACCTCCCCGAGGACCTCGCCGTCCCGGCGGTCTTCCCCGCCACGCCCAGTCAGCGCGGTTTCCTGCTCGCCGAGGCCCTCGCCCCGGGCGACGGGGGGTCCTGGCTGGCGCGGCTGCGCCTCACCGGCCCGCTCGACCGGGAGGCGTTCCAGCGGGCCGTGGACACCCTGGTGGCCCGGCATCCGATGCTGCGCACGGTCTTCCCGGCGGGGGAACGGCCGCCGGTGCAGCAGCAACTGCCTGCGTCGCTGCGGCTGCCGGTCGACTTCGCGACCGTGTCCGGGACGGACGAGCTGGAGTCACAGGTGGCACACGAGCGGCGCCGCCGCTTCGAGCCGTGGGCCTGGCCCCTGCTGAGGCTGCGGGTCCTCACCCTGACTCCGCACGACCACGTACTCGTCGTGCACGCCCACCACTTGATCGGCGACGGCTACAGCGCCGCCCTGCTGCTCGGTGAACTGACGGAGGCCTACGACGCCCTCAGCCGCGGTACGGCACCCGCACTGCCCGAACTGCGCGGCACCTTCCGCGCCTTCGCGCAGCGCCTCGCCGAGCGGGCCGGGGATCCGCAGGCGGACGAGGAGGGCGCGCGGCAACGGCGGCTGGCACTGTCCGCGCCGTACGCCAAGCCGGTCCTGCGCCCCACCCCGACGGCGCAACCGGGCTTCCACTCTCACGCCTTCATCCTGGACGCCACTGTCTCGGGCACACTCCGAAAGATCGCCGCCGACGCGGGCGCCACCCTGTACGCGCCCCTGCTCACCGCCTACCACGCGGCGCTCGCCGCCCGCACCGGTCAGGAGGACCTGGTCATCGGAGTGGCCGTGTCCGGCCGGGACCACGCCCTGCCCGACATCCATCGTGTCTTCGGGCCGTACGCCACCGCCGTCGCCGTCCGCCCCTTCGGGCCGGGCGTGACAGCGCCTCGTAGCGACGATTTCGCGGCCCGGGTGCACCGGGTGGTGGCGGAGACGGTCGCCGCCCGAGTCCATGAGGACGTCGTACCGCGTGACACCAACGGGCTGCCGCTGACCTCGCAGTTCTTCTTCACCTTCCTGGACTTCGGCGCGCTGGGCCCGCAAGGCGGGGAGGTGCTGGCCGTGTCGTGGGACGAGGAGGACAGCGGGTTCACTCCGCCCGCGGCCGGGACGGACGTGTTCCTCGCGGTACGGCCCGACGGGGACCGGCTGCGGATCACCGTGCGGGGCGCGGCGGCGGCCTTCGATCCGGCCGCGCTCGCCGCGTTCGCCGACGGGCTGCGCGACCGGCTCGTGCGGACCGTACCGGCCGCCGAGCACCGGCTCGTACGGCGGACCCCGCGCACCGCGGAGAGGGACTTGGACGCCGCACTCGTCGGTTATCTCCCCGCTCCCGCCCATCTGGCCCGGCTCGCGGGCCTGCCGGAGACCCCTGCGGCCCGCGAGGACATCCGCCGCCTGCTGTTCCCGGGCGGCGAACCGCGCCTGCTGGAGACGACGACTACGCCGCTGGGCCGCTCCGGCTTCGTCGCCCTGCCGCTCTTCGCCGACGAACTCGCAGGCGAGCGCGCCCTGGTCACGCACACCGTGCGGGCCGTGCGAACGGCCACCGAACTCGGCGCCCGGTGCGTCTCGCTGGCCGGCATGATCCCCTCACTCACCGGCTACGGCTTCGACGTACTGCGCGCCGACCGGGCCGCGGCAGCCTCCGTCACCACCGGGCACGCGACCACCGTCGTCTCCGTGGTCGGCACGGTGAACGCCGCGCTGACCGCGACCGGCGGCGACCTGGCCGACCTGGAGGTGGCCGTAGTGGGGCTCGGCTCTATCGGCGCCTCGTCGCTGGAGCTGCTGCTCACCCTGGCCGAACGGCCGCCCGCCCGGCTGGTGTTGTGCGATGTGCCCGGCAGCGGCCCACGTCTCGCGGAGCTGGCCCGAACACTGCGGCAACGCGGGCTGGCCGACGAGATCGCGGTCCACGTCTCCGACCCGGACCTGCCCGACGCCGTGTACCGGGCCGGGCTGGTCGTCGCGGCGGTCAGCGGGCACCGGGACCTCATCGACGTGGACCGGCTGCGGCCCGGTGCCGTCGTCGTTGACGACAGCTTCCCGCACTGCTTCGCCTCCGATCGCGCGCTGGCCAGGATGCGGGAGCGGGGGGACGTACTCGTCGTCGGCGGGGGCCTGTTGACGGTCGGTGACACTCGGCGCACCTTGGCGGACGGGCTTCCCGAAGCGGTCGCCTCTGCCGAGGCCACGGCCGCATACGGGATCGCGGGCACGCTGGCGTCCTGCCGAGCGGAGTCCTTGCTGCACGCCTCCGGCGTGGACGTCCCCCTGGTACGGGGCCTGGTCGACGCCCCTACCGCGCTGGCGTACTGGCAGGCCGTGGAGGGGGCCGGGGTCGCTGCTGGGCCACTGCATCTGCTCGACCAGGTCGTGGCACCGCTCGTGGAGGGGGTGGGTCGGCTGCGGGGGTGACGGCGCGGCTGAGGGAGCGGCCTATGGCTGAGGCGGCATGGCCGCCGCGGGAAAGCCGAGAAGTCGGGCCACGGCGGCGGTGACGGCAACGCTGTGGCCAGGCAGGTGCCTGGAGGTCCATTCGGTCGCCAGCGTGAGGAAGTCGGTCAGGTCTCGCTCAGCGCCGCTGAGCAGGTGGCGGAGCTCGGCGACACCCAGCTCGATCACCGGGCTGTCGCTGCGCTCTGCGTTGACAGTGAGCCGGACGGTGTCGCCGAAGCGCTCCGCAATCGGCGACACGGGGTCATGGCCGAAGCTGAGCATGCTGCCGTCGTCGACGAACCGGTGCCAGTCCCGCCAGTCCTCCAGGCCATCGCAGCACCCGGGCCGGAAGGTGACGCCCGTGGAGTGGTCGGTGACCCTCAGGCCGCCGGCCGCGAAGAGGGTGTCGAAGGTCAGCAGTCCGTGCAGGAACGAGTCGAGCGCGGCGGCCGGCCGAGGCGGCCGATCGCCGTCGGGGTCGAGGTCATTACAGCCGGCGATGCACATCAAGGCCGTCCCGACCTCGGCCGGTGACAATCCACAGCTCAGGGGCAGCAATTCGAGCGGCTTGAACTCGGCTACCGGCCAGAGGTCGAAGCCGTCCGGCGCGCATACCTCCAGAACGGGCTGCATCACGATCACCCGGCGAAGTGTTCCGCATCCCGTGCGACGAAACCGTGGAACCGCCGACTTGGCCTGCGCGTCAGACGGTCATGGCTGAGAGAGTTGGGCAAGTCGTCGTCGCCGCCGCGCTGGCGGCCGGGATACTCACGGGCTGTGCGACGGCCGGTGGCCCGGACGTGGGCGCTGTCCAATCGCCGCCGTCCGGCCGGGCGGTCCCCTACGACCTCTACACGCACTGCGGAATCGACGAAGCCCGCATCGGCTCGGCGTACTTCGAGGCGGAAGTCCCCCTCTCCGACGGTTCGGGAAACCCGCCCGAGGGATGGGACAACCCCACCCAACGGGGGACGATGACCTTGAAGTCCGCCAGGGAAGCCGTCTTCACCGACGACGCCGGACATGAAGTCCACTTCCGCGCCCGGCCAGGTGCGAGCAGCTTCAAGCGGCTCTGCGCGTAGCACCTCAGCTGGTCGAACTCCCGGGCACAGGCACCTTTTCGACGGACTGCCGCGTGCCCGGTGAGGTGTCCTCGGCCAGGAAGAAGGCGCGGGTGCGCTGGCCGGTGCCGAGGTCCTCGCCGGTGACGCTGAAGCCGCCGGGGGGAGCCGTCAGCTCCAGGGTGCCGCGGAAGCGGTGGGTCGTACCGTCCGGCAGGGTCCGGGTCACCAGCACGGTGTCACCAGTGCGCGGGCCCTCCGCCGGGTGTGGGGCGCTTACGTCGTTCATCCCTTGCTCCTGTTCTCGTCTTCGTTTCAACGTCGGTGGTATTGCCACGGTTCACCGCCTCTGGGCGCCCGCTTGCCACATCGCCACAGACCGGGTCGAACCGACCCAGCTCCCCGCACGTAGTCAGTGGTGTATCCAGTCGCCCGATGAAACGGAGCCCACCCATGCCCGTCGTCCTGGTTCATGGCGTGCCCGAGACCCCTGAGGTGTGGGACGAACTGCGTCCCCTGCTCGGCCGCGACAGCGTCGCACTGTCCCTGCCCGGCTTCGGCACCACGCTGCCGGAGGGGGCCACCCCGACGAAGGAGTTCTACGCCGACTGGCTGGCCGGCGCCCTGAAGGAGCTGGACGGCCCGATAGACCTCGTCGGTCACGACTGGGGCGCGCTGCTGGCCGCCAGGGTCGCCACCACCGGGGCGGTGCCGCTGCGCAGTTGGGCGATGGACGTGGCATGCGTCTACCACCCCTCCTACGACTGGCACGAGTTGGCCCGGATCTGGCAGACGCCCGCGGCGGGCGAGGCGTTCATGGAGCACGCGCTGACCACACCTGCGGACCACCCCGAGAGCACGGCGACCGCGATGCGCGGCTGGGGTGTGCCCGAGGAGCACGCCCTGGCCATGCACGGCCGGCTGGACCGGACGATGTGTGACGCGATCCTCTCGCTCTACCGGTCCGCCACCCCGAACGTGTTCGCCGACTGGGGGACGACGACCGCCGCGCCGCAGAGTCCCGGCCTGGTGCTCGTCCCGGAGAAGGACCACGTCGAGATCGCCGAGTTGTCCGAGCAGACGGCCGAACTCCTCGGCGCGCGCCCCGTCGCACTGCCGGATCTCGGGCACTGGTGGATGCTGGAGGATCCCGAGCACAGCGCATGGGAGCTGACCACGTTCTGGGACTCGCTGGACTGAGCGGCTGAGCGGCTGGGCGCGGGGGGCCACCCGCCCCCCGGCCCTGCTCGTACCATGCCGCTCAGGCTAGGCGGCCGACCGTCTCCAGCAGCACTGCCCGGTCCGGTGCCCCCGGCGCGTAACGCGGGTGTCCCGCGGCGAGTTCGACGATCCGCTGCACCAGACCGGGCTTGATGAGCGCCTCCTCCGCGGACGCGAGCTGGGAGGCCACCCGGCCGAAGCCGCGGACCACGTCGGCGTCGAGCGTGGCCGCGGTGTCCAGCGCGGTGCGCAGCGCCCAGGCGGGGTCGTCGGTGGAGTACGACTCGCCGCGGATCTCGGCGTCGACCTCCGCGAGCCGGTGCCGGTCCCAGGTGTCGCCGTCGTTCCACATCGGCCAGTACCGCTCCTCCAGTTCCGAGTCGAGGGTGAGCACGAGGTCGGCGGGGTCACCCAGCCCGGTACGGCGTACGACGTCGCGCAGCACCTGGGCCTGGCCCAGTCCGGCCGTCATCCCCATGCCGAACTGCGGGTTGAGCGTCATGTGGGCGTCCCCTACGGCGACCAGGCCCGTCACGAGCGGCTCGCCGTCGCTCACCCAACGGCGATGCGTGGTCCCCGTACCGCCCATGACGCGGACGTCGCCGTCGGGGACGCCTTCGGCCCAGTGCGCGGCCTCCGGGTACAGGGCGAGGACGGCGTCCCACACGCCGCTGTCGCTCAGCCGGCGCAGGGCCTGGTCGCGGCCGGAGGTGACCAGGGTGACCGACCAGTGGTCGCCGTCGCCGGGGGCCGTGATGACGGAGACGCTGTCGTGGTGGGTGAGCGGCCAGTAGCGGGACACGGGCAGGCCGCGGTCGTCGGCGCGGAAGAACCGCGAGTAGTAGCGGAACCCGGTCTCCTCACGGTGGACCAGGGGCGTCGCGCCGAGCCGTTCCAGCATCGCGGGCAGTTCGGTGCGGCGCCCGGAGGCGTCCACGACGAGGTCGGCTTCGATGCGGGTGCCGTCGTCGGTGACGACGCCGGTGACGTGCGGGCGGCCGACGACACGCGGCTCGCCGGTCAGCAGGGCCCGCACCCGGGAACCGGCGCGCAGGGTCACGCCGTCGGTGGCCGTGGCAGCCCCCTGGAGGGCGGCTTCCAGCACCGGCCGCCGGGCGGCGTACGTCTCGTACTGCTCGTCGCCGGGCCGCCGGGGGCCGACGGTGCCCGCTGCCCACACACCCGCGAGCATGTCGTGGCTACGGCCGCCCGCGTCGAGGATGCGGCGGACCGCGTCGGGCGTCTCCTGGTCGAGGATGCGGGCGCCGCCCGGCATGAGGATGTGCGTCTGCTCGTACTGCTTGACGCCTTGGCGGGCCTCCAGCGCCTCGCGGCCGACCGGGTCCCGCTCGAGCAGGGTCACACGGTGACCCACCTGCGCGAGGACCATGGACGCGAAACTGCCGACGATACCGGCGCCTGTCACCACGATGTGTGCCATGCGGACTCCTTGGAACAGTGACTGTCTTCGCGTCAGAGAATCCGGCGGACCGCTGCTCATTCGACAGGTCACTTTCCTGACCGATTCCGGCCGCTGCGCGAAGCGCGCCCGCACCACGGCGTCCACCGCCTCCGAACCACCACGCGCCCACCGTCGTAGTCCCCTGTGCCACGAAGAAGCCGGAGACCGCGCGCCGCACCCTCACGCGGGCGGCGGCACGGCCACCGGCAGTGCCCCAGGAGTGACCACCTCATGAACACCGCACGGCCCATTCCCATGCCGCTCACGACCGGCGCCGAGGCGTGCACCGCTTCCGACGCCTTCTTCCTCGACCAGTACCCGTCGGGCAGCTCCGAGGTGCTGGCCGCCACGGCGCTGTGCCGCCGCTGCCCACTGGTTCGCCTCTGCCTGATCTGGGCCCTGGACAACCCGGCGCTCACCTACGACGGCATCTGGGGCGCGACGACACCGGCGCAGCGCAGAGAGTTGCGCCTGGGCCTGGTGCGTCGGCTGGGCCGGGAGGGTACCGCGCGCACCCTGCGCGCCGAGTACCGGAAGAGCATGGCCGACCTTCCCCGCATGCCTGGCGCGGCCTGAGCACTGCCCCGGCAGGTCCCCTGCAACTACCCGCCCGACAAAGGGGATCGGCAAGGTGGCGACAAGGTTCGTCCAAGCCCCGCCCAGCAGTGTGAGTCCGCGACGGAAAACACACTGATCACGGATGAGGACGCCACCCCATGTTGCGGACCGCGGAGCTCCCGCACAGCCTGAACACCCGCATGTCTCCCGTACCCGGCGGCCTCCCCTGCGGCAGCGAGGAGGAGTTCATCCGGCGCCTCTACGCCGAGCACGGCACGCTCCTGCTGCGCTACGCCGCCCGCCTGCTCGGCGGAGACTGGCACCGCGCCGAGGACATCCTGCAAGAGGCCGCCCTGCGTGCCTGGAAGCATGCCCTCGCCCTCGGTCTGGACGTCGCCGAGGCGCGCCCCTGGATGTTCACGGTCGTCAAGAACCTGGTCATCGACCACCGGCGCGCCCGCACCATCCGGCCGCCCGAGAACGTGGCCCTCGACACCCTGCACAACGCGACCGCCACCGACGACAACGTCGAGCGTCTTCTCACCTCCCACCTCGTCACCGACGCCCTCGACGATCTCACCGAGCAGCATCGGGAGATCATCCGCCTCATGTACTACCTCGAGTGCAGCGTCGCCCAGGTCGCCGACCACCTGAGCATTCCGCCGGGGACCGCCAAGTCGCGCTCGTACTACGCCCTGCGCGCCCTGAAGAAGGCGCTCGCCGCACGAGGTCACGGGGCGAACTGACTCCCTGCTCAGCCGAAGAGGACCAGCGGCTTCGCCGGCAGGTCGAGCAGGGCTTCGGGCAGGTCGTCGTAGGCCAGCGTGTCGCTGTACACGGGCAGAGGGTCCACCTGTCCGGAGGCCAGCAGGGACAGGACGGCCGGTAGGTACGGTGTGATGTCGGGGCGCCCGGTGGTGAGGGTGACGGCGTCCATGTACATCGACATCAAGGGCAGCTTCACCGGTTCGAAGTAAATGCCGACGCTATGGCAGTGGCCCCCCTGTGCGGTCGCGCGCAGCCCCGCGGCGAGCCCGCGCGGATCCGCCGAGGCGTCCACCGTCACGGGGAATGCTCCGGCGTCCAGCTCGGCGGCGCTGTCGACGGTTTGCGCGCCGTAGGACTCGGCTATGCGGCGCCGACGCGCGTCGGAGTCGGCGTACACGACCTGCGAACTGCCCAGCGCCACCGCGAAGGCGCACGCGTACAGGCCGTGCGTCAGGCCCCCGACCACCAGCACCGGCTGCCCGGGTCGATTCCGCAAGCCTGTCCAGACCGCGCTGTACGCATCGGTGAGGCTGTCCGACGCGGCCGCTGCGGCAGCCGCGCTGACGGCTTCCGGAAGCGGGGTGAGGGCAGTGCGCGCCCAGGGCACGAGCAGCAACTCGGAGAACATTCCGCCCCATTCGCCACCCAGCGGGATCCCGAACATGGCGTAGGCGGGGGTGAGGGAGCACTGGGAGGGGCGGCCCGCCTGGCACGGAGCGCAGCTTCCGCACGCGACGTGCCAGGGAACGACCACGAGGTCCCCCACGGCGAGCCCCGCCACGTCCGAACCGAGTTCGACGACGCGGGCCACACATTCGTGTCCGAGCGCGAAGGGCCCCCGGAACGGGGTGTGTCCGGCAATCATGGCTCGGTCGAGGTCACAGGTGGTCGCGGCCACCGGCGCGACGATCGCCTCGTGCGGCTGCCGGATGCGGGGCGCCGGCAGATGACTCCAGCTCAACTCGCCCTTGCCGGTGTAGGTCAGCGACTTCATACGCGCGCTCCTGTTCTTCGGCCCGTCTGCGGGCAGTGTGTACCGCGACCGGCCAGAACGGCCGCTCCCCGTCACCGACTTGGCCGCCCGTGTCAGGGCCGACGCCTCGGATGTGCGCCTGTCTGTCCCCAGTAACGTGCCGATCGGAGGACCGGTTCGACGGCGGCCGGGGGAAGCCGGCCGAGCACCACCCCCGCCCCGCCCCGCGGCAACAAGCCCGGTGATGAACCGGACCCCGACTGCGGCCGTTGTGCCCCTCGAACAGCGATGTAAAGGAACGAGGCACGATGATGACGACGGCCACGAACGAGCACCGGAACAGCCCGGGGGCGCGCGAGACGGTTCCGGTCTACTTCGACGACTTGGACTCGTACGGCATGGTGCACCACGGCCGCTACGCGGTGCTGTTCGAGCGGGCGATGATTGCTTACTGGGCCGCGCGGGACGTGCCCCTCGGCGGCACGGGCTCCCCGGCCGGTGAGCGGGTCGTGCACGTCGTGCGGGGCCTTGAGCTGATCTACGAGGTGCCCATCACGCGCATGGGGGAGATCCGCGTGCACTTCTGCATCGAGCACGTGGGACGGACGAGCTACCGCTACGGATTCCGGCTCCTGTCGGCCGACGGCTCGACCGTGCACGCCACGGGGCGGCGGACCCAGGTGAACCTCGATCCGGCCACGCTGCGCCCGGCCCCGCTCTCCGCCCAGCTCCTGCGCCTGGCCGAGCCGATCATGTCGGAGGAAGCCCGGGCGTCGCTGTCCGCCCGGGTGGCGTCGGTGTGAGCAACGCGGCATTCGGGTGCGCGCCGAAAATTGACCGGATGCTGCCTCCGTTTTACGCTGGACCGAAATACGGAGGCAGCATTCGTTTTTCTGGGTGGACGGAGGCGGAGTGGACATGGGTGGCGACGGCCGACAGGGACGCAAGCCCCGCGCGGACGTCCTGCGCAACCGGGCCGCTCTCCTGGAGGCGGCGCAGCGCCACTTCCTCAGGTACGGGGTGGGCACGTCACTGGAGGCAGTCGCCAAGGAGGCCGGGGTCGGTCCCGCGACCCTGTACCGGCACTTCCCGACCCGGGAGGCGCTGCTCGCGGCGGTGCTCCAGACACGCTCGGACGAGCTGATGGCCCGCCGGGCCGAGATCGCCCGGGTCGAGGATGCGGCCGAGCGGCTGCGCCGGTGGCTGCGGGCCATGGAGGAGTACTTCAGCGCCTTCAGCGGGCTGCCGGAACCGCTCATGGCCGCGGCCAAGGCGCAGGAACCCGGCAACCCCCTGACCCTGCCCTGCGACACCCTCATCGCCACCACGGACGAGTACGTCGAAGCCGCTCAGCGGGCGGGGCGTGCCCGCTCCTCGGTGACCGGCTTCGATCTGTTCCTCGCCGCCTGCTCCGTCGCCTGGCTGATGGGCACCGGCGCCACCGACGAGGAAGCACTCGGCCGCCTGCGCGACCTCATCGAAAGCGGATACCGCCGCCCCGGCGACGCCGGGTAGCCCCCCAAGACCCCGGGCACCCGCGCCTCGCCGCTGCACCCCTCCCCCGCGTCGCCTCTTCGGGCGGCGCCTCGCACCCTTTTGACTCGCACCCTTTTGATCGGACACATCATGAAACTCGGCATCATCGGAACAGGCCCGGTCGGGACATCGTTGGCGCGCACGTTCAGTGCGGGCGGGCACGACGTCGAGGTGGCCAACTCCCGCGGCCCGGAAACCGTGGAAGCCGCCGTGCTGGAGTTCGGGGCGCAGGCGGTGACGGCCGAGAACGCCGTTCAGGGCAAGGACGTCATCATCCTGTCCGTTCCCTTCACGCGCATTCCGGACGTGGCCGTGCTGTTCGCGTCGGTGCCGGCCGAGGCGGTGGTCATCGACACCTCCAACTACTTCCCCCACTTGAGCGGCCGCGTCCAAGCGGTGGAGGACGGCCAGGTGGAGAGCCTGTGGGTGGCCGAGCAGCTGGGGCGCCCCGTGGCGAAGGCGTGGAACGCGGCCCTCGCAGGCACGTTGCAGACCCGGGGCGTACCGGCGGGGACCCCGGGCCGCATCGCGCTCCCGGTCGCCGCCGACTCCGACGAGGAACGCCGCGTCGCCATGCGCCTGGTGGACGAGAGCGGCTTCGAGCCCTTCGACGCCGGTGTACTGGCCGACTCCTGGCGCCAGCAGCCGATGACGCCCGCCTACTGCACCGAACTGAGCCTCCGGGACCTCGAAAAGGCCCTTGCCGCCGCCGACCGCAGTGCGGCCCCCCGCGACCGCGACCGCCAGATGCAGCGCTTCGCCGCGCTCACCTCCGCGCCCACCCTGGAGGCGACCGTGGAACTCAACCGCTCCTTGCACCGCTGACTCACGGCCGCCCTGGAGCGACATGCCGGCCGGCAGCCGCAGTGCCTGACGTGCGCGTAGCGCGAAGTGAGCAGGAAATCGGTCTGCCGTGTGAGCAGTGCGCCGGACGACGATGCCGTTCGTCAGGGTGACCGCCGGCAAGGGGAAGCAAGTGAGCGAGACCGTGCAAATGCTCGGAACATACCGGCCGAACGCACACGAGAGGCAGGCCGCCCCGCACGGGACCGGTGCCGCTCTGCGCGTGGACGTGCTCGGCCCGCTCCGGCTGCGCTGGGAAGGCAGAGCGGATGTCATCGACCTGGGACCGCCGCAGCGCCGCGCGCTGCTGCTGCGGCTGCTGGTCGCGGACGCCTGTCCGGTGAGCGTGGAGCGCCTGTGCGACGACCTGTGGGAGGGCGCGCCGCCGGCCGCCGCGGCCTCCTCGGTCCAGGCCCACATCAGCAGGCTGCGCTCGACGCTCAACTCGTCCCGCCCCGGCCCGGGCGCCACGGTACTCACCCGCGAAGCGACGGGGTACGTCCTGCGGCTCCCGGCAGAGCGCCGGGACAGCACGCTCTTCGCGGCGACCACTGACCGGGCCCGCGGATACTTCACCGCCGGCCGCACCCGGCAAGCGCTGCGCGAGGTGGAAGCCGCGCTGGCACTGTGGCGCGGGGAACCGTTCTACGACGCCCAGGGCCGCCGCTTCGCCCAGGGCGAGTCGTACCGGATGTGGGAACTGCGCTCTCACGCCGAGGAGTTGCGGGCGCGCGTGCTGTACGCGGAAGGGGATTACGCGCGGGCCGTTGCCGCGGCGGAGGACGTCGTGGGCCGGGACCCGCTGCGCGAGTCCTCGTGGGCGGTGCTGCTGCACGCGCTGTACGCCTCGGGGCGAGCCGCCGAAGCGCTGCGCCGCTTCGAGACGGTACGCCGAACGCTGGCCGACGAGGTTGGCATGGACCCCGGGCCGGAACTGCGCCGGGCTCACGAGAGCATCCTGCGGCACGAGGTCTTCGGCGCGCCCGGACCGGCTCCCATGGCCTCGGCGTCGGCCCCCGTACGGCTGCGGACGGCGCCCGGGCCTGCCGCCGTACCGGCCCGCGACAGCGGACATGACCCCGCCGGCCACAGCGACCCTCACGAACACGCGCGACGGCCGGTGCGCGCCGCGATCCCCAGCCCCGGCGTCGGCACACACCTCACCGATGACCTTCGCGGGCTTCTCGACACCGTCGCCGCCAGGGCCGGTATGGGCGGTGACGGCACGCACTTCCTGAACGTACTGGGCCGGCGGTCGCCGACGGCTCTCGCGCACGCCCTTCTCACGGCCGCCGCCTCCTCTCCGGAAAGCGGTGAGGAGGCGACAGGAACGGCGGGCGCCGACGCCGTACGGCACGGGACGGTGGTCCCGCTGCGGGCGGCGGCCGGCGCCCCGCTCGCGGCGGTGGTGTCCCTGCACAGCTACCGGTGGCACCGGGCCGACGCGCAGAGCCGGATGGCCACGGGCACCCCGGCTCGCCGCCAACGCGGCCGATCCCGGCGGCGGGTCAACGCCGACTCCCGGTAGCCGCGCAGCCCTTGGGCGTCAGCCGATCAGCTCGGCGAACCGGCGGGCGTCGATGTTGCCGCCGGAGACGATGACTCCGACGCGGCGGGGCAGCGGCTCGATCCGGCCCGCCAGCAGCGCGGCCAGTGGCGTGGCGCCGCTGGGTTCCATGACCGTCTTCATGCGCTCGAAGGCGAAGCGCATGGCGTCACGGATCTCGTCGTCGCTGACCAGGACGATGTCATCCACGAGCTTCTGGTTGAGGGAGAAGGTGAGTTCGCCGGGGATGTCCGCGGCCTGTCCGTCGGCGATGGTGCGCGGCACCGGGACGGAGACGCGCCGCCCGGCCTCCAGCGAGCGCTTGGTGTCGTCGCCCTGCTCCGGCTCGACGCCGATCACGCTGATGCCGGGCAGCAGGCCCTTGGCGGCGGTGGCGCTGCCGGCGATCAGTCCGCCGCCGCCGACCGGGACCACCAGGGCGTCGAGGTCCCCGACCTCTTCGATCAGTTCGAGGGCGGCGGTGCCCTGGCCCGCGATGACGTGGGGGTGCTCGTACGGCGGGATGAGGGTCAGCCCGCGGTCGGCGGCGAGCGCCTCGCCGATGGCGACACGGTCGCCGGTGTAGCGGTCGTAGGTGACCACTTCGGCGCCGTAGCCGAGCGTGGCCTCGACCTTGGAGCGCGGGGTGTCCTCGGGCATGAGGATGACCGCCGTGGTGCCGAGTTCGCGGGCGGCCAGTGCCACAGCCTGGGCGTGGTTGCCCGAGGAGTACGCCGCGATGCCCCGTGCCACCTGCTCGGGGGACAGCCGGGAGGCCGCGTTGTAGGCGCCGCGGAACTTGAAGGCGCCTATGCGCTGCAGGTTCTCGCACTTGACGTGCACCTCGGCACCCACGAGGGCGTCCAGGGTGCGGGAGCGCAGCACGGGGGTGCGGTGCGCCACTCCCTCGATGCGCGCGGCGGCGTCCTGTACGTCGTTCAGGGTGACCGTCATGCTGGTTCTCCGTTTCGATCGTTGCGCTGTCGCCCGGTGCCGTCCTGGGGCGGCGCGGGAGCGGTGGCCCTGGCCTGGGCGAGGTAGTTGTAGGCGGACGCCCGGGAGATGCCGAGCCGTTCGGCGACCCGCTGGGCCGCGCCGCGGACCGCGAAGACGCCGTCGGCGTCCAGCGCGGCGAACAGGCGCAGGCGTTCGTCGCGGTCGAGGGCGCTCCAGGTCTTGCCCTGGTGCAGGTGGTGGGTGTCGACGAGGGAGTCCACCACCGAGTCGATGTCGTTGCCGAAGGTGGTCGTGGGCACCGGTGCGGCGTCGGCCACGCCAGCCAGGCCCGCGATCAGGGCACCCGCCTGGTGCAGGGTGGTGACGTCGAGATTGACGCACAGTGCACCGAACACCGTGCCGGCCGAGTCCCGCAGCACCATGGTGGACGACTTGAGGAGCTTTCCGCTCTGGGTGCGGGTGAGGTAGTTCAGCTCGTCGTCGGCGTCGTTGCCGCGGGCGACGAGGCCCATGCCGATCTCACTCATCGCCCCGCCGACCTGGCGTCCGGTGACCGATCCGGCGATGGCCACGACGGATCGTTCCGGACGGCGGAAGTCGTGCACGACCACCTCGCAGAAGGACCCCAGTGTCGCGGCGAGGCCGTCGGCGACCGGGGCCAAGGCCGCGAGGATCGCGTCCTGCTCCCGTGCCCGTTCCTCAGGCGACATCGGTGGCCTCGGCGTGCGTCCGCAGGTGGGCGAGTGCCTCGATCTCCACGCAGGCTCCGTACGGGAGCGCCGCCACGCCGACGCAGGAGCGGGCGGGCCGGGGCTGGGCGAAGAACTGCCCGTAGGCGATGTTCAGCCGGTCCCGGTCGGTGACATCGGTCAGGTACGCCACGACCTGGATCACGTCCTCGCGCGTCGCGCCGACCGAGCGCAGTGCCGCGTCCAGATTGCTGAACGCCTGGACGCATTCGGCCTCGAAGCCGCCCGGCACGAGCTCTCCCGCCTCGTTCACCCCCAGCCGCCCGGAGACCGCGACCAGGTCGCCGCTGCGTCGGGCGACGGGGTAGGGGTGATCGTCGGTTTCGCTCAGCTCTGTGTGCAGCATTCCACGCCTCCGGTGACGGGCGCCTTCGACGCCCAGCGACTAGACCTAGAATCTAACACTTGGACTGAGATTCCAGAAGCGGGTTGGTGGGCCGCTCGCTCAGCCCAGAGCCGCGGCGGCTACGGCCGTCGCTCGCGCGAGCAGGAGTTCGTCCGCCGACGCCTCGGGGTCCGGCCGGGTGGACAGGACCGCCAGCACGACCGGCTCACCCTTGGGCGTCCAGGCCACTCCCACGTCGTTGGTGGTGCCGTACTCCCCGGTGCCCGTCTTCTCCGCGACCGTCCAGCCCTCGGGCAGGCCCGCCCTGATCCGGTTGTCCCCCGTGGTGTTGGCCAGCAGCCACCCCGTCAGGCGTTCCCGGTCCGCGGGGGCGAGCGCCCGGGTGAGGACGAGCCGCGCGTACGTCTTGCCGATGGCGAGCGGGGAGGTGGTGTCCGTGACGCGGCCGGGCTCGGCCGAGTTCAGCTCCGGCTCCCAGCGGTCCAGGCGGGTCACGTCATCACCGAGCGAGCGGCAGAAACACGTCACGGCGGTCGGGCCGCCCAGCTCGCGCACCAGCAGGTTCATGGCGGTGTTGTCGCTGTGGGTGATGGTCGCGGCGCACAGGTCTGCCACCGTCATCCCCTGAGCCAGGTTCTCGGCCAGTCCGGTGACCGGGGCGTACCCGGACCGTGTCACGTCGTCCGATCCGTACCGGATGACCTTCGCGAGGAACGTTCCGTCCTGGTCGAGGTCCCGCAGCACCGCGGCGACGACGGGCGTCTTGGCCACCGAGCAGATGGGGAACCGCTCGTCGGCGCGATGGCGCACCGTCTCGCCGGACACCGTGTTCCAGGCGAACACCCCGAGCCGGGCTCCGTGCCGGCGCTCCAGGGCCCGCAGCGAGCGCACGGCGTCGTCCCGCCGCTCGCCGGCGCGGGCAGCCACGGGCACGGCGGAGCCACCGGCGAGGGCCGCAGCGGCGCCGGCGACGAGCAGTGAGCGACGGGTCCAGGTCTTCGTCGTGGTGGGTCGCACGTACATGTCCCTTCACAGATCACGGCCGTACTCGCGGATGCGTCGGCCCGTGGGTTCTACGCCGTCGGCGGAGGAAAGGTTCATGTCGGCGCCACGGCGGCGTGTACGCACTGCACGGAGGAGCCACGCTGCGGTACGCCTCCCGCCCGTTGGGCGGCGACTGGTATCTGGCCGAGGACATCCTCCAGGAGGCGGTCCTGCGCGCCAGCACGGTGCTCGCCACCCTGGAGGTGTCGGTGCCGGATCCGACCGACCGGCTGCTACGGGGCCGACTGGCGCTCGACGCCGTGTCCGAGCTGACCGAACAGCAGCGCCAGGCGATCGGCCTCCTTTACCACGGCCGGTTCAACGCGGCGCAGGCCGCCGAACACCTGGGCATTCCTGTGGGCACCGTCAAGTCCCGGTCCTACTACGCGCTGCGCGCTGCGCGCCCTGAGGCGGGCCTTGGAGGCTCGTGGCGCGGTCACGGACGTCGTCCGGTGACCTGAGACCGGCGCTCCTCACGCGTGCGGCGCGTCCGCAACGGGCAGCGGTGTGCCGCTCAGTTCATGCTGCCAGAGCAGTTCGGCGACGCGCTCGACGCCGGAGGTGAGGTGACGGCGGTAGGTGCTGAAGGGCAGGTCGAGCCGTTCGGCCGCCGCCTCCTGCGTGGGAGCGCCCTTGAGGTACGTCGTGACCAGCGCCCGGTGCCTCTTCTCACCCCCGCGCTCGCGGGGCAGCGCCTCCACCACACGCTGGAGGACCTCCTTGAGGTCTCCGCCGTTCTGCAGGACGAGGCGGCTGCGGTTGAGGGGGTTCGCGGCAAGCGCGTCGGGACGGCGCAGGGCACGCAGCGCGTCGCGTACGGCGGCGTCGAACTCGGGCCGGGACAGTACGGCCAGTTCGGGCAGCTGTCGTACGGCCGGGTCGACGGCCGCCTCCGCCGGGCCCTCGGCGCCCGCCAGGATGGCATCGGTCCTGGCTGCCAGCCACGGAATGACGGGCTGGGCCCGCCAGTCGTGGGCGAACAGGCGGTAGGGGTGGCCCCCCACGACCGGGGCGGTCGACGTCGGAGGCATGTCGAAGTGGATGAGGTGCTTGTTCCAGAAACCGTCGTCACGCATGACGATGTAATGCCAGGCCAGGCGGTCGGCGCGGAAGATCTCCCCCATGGCCCGCCACTGGGCGAGAGTGGTGGCCGGTGAGGGCCGCTGGTAGGCCTTGGGATAGACGGTGAAGCGGGCCACGGCAAGGAACTCGTCGGCGCGCAGGGGCTCATGGGCGCGAGCATGCTCCCAGGCGGCGGCCACGACGGGGTCGACGTCGCAGCCGAGGTCATCGGTCAGCCGGAGCCAGGCCGAGCAGGCGACGATCTCGTCGGTGCGGGCGGAGCGGTAGACGCGGAACGCCTCGGGCTGCTGATCGAGCCAGTAGCGGGCGATCGCCGCGGACTCGGGGCCTTCGGTCTCCTCGACGAGTGCCACCAGGCGGGACTCGTCGGACGGCACGCACGGGCCGTCGTAGACCAGGCCCGCCTGGTTCCAGTCGTGGAAGTCGTCCATGTGGCCGTCGGTCCGGTAGAGGTAGAGCAACGCGCCCGTGGCGGGCAGGAGTTGGGCGCTGGGCACGGCACGCAGCTGCTCGAAGAGGTGCTGGTGCAGCTGCTTGTGCAGGGAAGCGAAGCCCTCCGGGTCGCGCCAGCGCAGGTCGGCGACGAGCGTCTCGCGCACGACGTCGTGGGGGAAGAGACCCAGGGCGGTGCTCTCGATGTACGGCTGGGCACGCAGCCAGGCGAAGAGTTCGGGCGCCTGTTCGCCGAGCAGCGCCCGCAGCAGGCTTTCCGAGGTGACGTAGGCGTGCGCGCAGATCTCCAGCGCCTTGCGGTGGGTGGCGCTGGGCGAGGGTTCGCCGATGAGCTGGGGCAGCAGCGTGGCGATGACATCCTGGCTGGGCGTCCAGTCGGGGGTGTGCCCCACCGTGGGGACGGCGGGGTGTTCGGCGCTCACGGCGACGGAGGCGGCCAGCGCGAGGGCCAGCGGATTGCCGCCCGTGAACCGCAGGAGCACCTCGTGACGGGGGGCGGGTACGCCGCGCGCCGCGAGGAAGGCCAGGGCGTCCCCGGGCGTGAGGTTGCGCAGGGCCACCACGTTGAGGAGGTCCGCCCATCCCAGGTCGGACACCCATCGCGCGTCGGGCGGCACCCGTCCGGCGACCACGACGACGGCACCGGCCGGCATCGCGGGCAGGAACTGCTCCCAGAGCCAGCCCTCCAGACCCTGACAGCGTTCGAAGGTGTCGACCAGCAGCACCGCTCCCGCCTCGCTCACCGCGTCCTTCGCGGCGGCGGTGAAGTCCTCCGGCGTGGGAGGGACTGTACGCCCGTCGACCTCGACCACCAACCGGCCCGCCCGCCGGGCCTCCTGGGCGAAGCGCCGAAGCAGCGCGGACTTGCCGATACCGCCGGGGCCGTGCAGGTAGTGCACCGGAGCGGCACCCGGCCGCTCGCTCAACGCCGCCCGGAACAGCTCCTGTTCGGCTTCCCGGCCGACGAACAGCCGGTCACGTGCGGCGGTCAGCCGACTGGCGAATGAGCCCTCTCGCTCCAGGCTCATGGCTACCTCGCTGTAGTTGTGGGTGATCTTCAAGCAGTCCGTGCAGCATACGCGGTCAGCCTTGCC
Source organism: Streptomyces sp. YS415 (assembly GCF_023544665.1). GTDB lineage: Bacteria > Actinomycetota > Actinomycetes > Streptomycetales > Streptomycetaceae > Streptomyces. The sequence continues at coordinate 206 of NZ_JAMJFL010000006.1, read as the reverse complement.
TGCTCGCACAAGTGATCGGCTCCCGGTGGAGGCTGAAGGGACTTCCGATGAGCAGATGTGTGGCCAGCCACTAGATTTGGAGTTACAGTTATGTGGTCGGCCAAGTAATTCGGCCCGCTACGGAAGGCAGCACCATGCAATTCGGCATCTTCAGCATCGGCGACGTCAGGCCCGACCCGGCCTCCAATCGCCCCGCCTCCGAACAC
>NZ_JAMJFL010000059.1 GCF_023544665.1 Streptomyces sp. YS415 | reverse complement strand
GGGACGACTGTGCAGCCGACGGTTCGCGCTCCCAGGTGGCTCGACGAGCCTGGACGAGTTAGCAGCCGGTACACGAGACGGTGAGAGGACGACGCCTGCGCCGTGCGCCGATCGAACAAAGCAGGCCAGGGACGCGACCGCGCCCCGGGCCTGCCGGTACGTCAGCCGAAGACGACCGACCGCACCTTCAGACGTTCCGAAGCCCCACCGGTGTGCGGACGGAGGGGGAACGAGTCACCCTGGCAGTTGGGCTCGGTGAAGACCATCGCCCAGTCGTCCGTGCGGTTCTTCGGCGCATGGCCGGGCTCGGGGTTCTCCCAGCCGACGCCGGGGAGGTCGATGCACTGGCCGCTGGCCGGGTTGTTGAGGAAGCCGGTCGCCTCGTAGCCCTCGACGGTCACGTAGTCGTAGCGGAACTGCCCCGAAGCGGCCGAGGCGGAAGCGGGCACAGCGGCAAGGAGCAGGGCAGCGCCGAGAACGGCGGTGCAAGCGGAACGGAAACGCATCGATGGGTCTTTCTGCTGGTGGGACGTTGCCGTGGCCATCACTGCCCGCTCAGCACCCCCGCACCCGCGTCTCACCCGAACGGGCGGTGACGAAACGACTCTGCACTCCACCAGGCGGCGCCACCGCCACGGCCGTACACCTGAGGGCGCAGAAGCTGCTCACTGCCCTCCCCGTTCCCCCGCCCACAGCCGCTGCCGACGGTGGCCGGGAGTCCAGGAGGCCTCATGCCTGTTCCCCTTGGCCCGGACCCACCACGCAGGTCACCGGACGTTCAGCATCTTCATCTCGGCGATGCGGACGGTGAACGTGCTCCCCCCGGGTCTCGCTCAAGGTTCCGGCGCCGCCGAGGCCAGGCGCAAAGGGGCCAGGGGTTGACCCCCTGGTGAGCGCCGCCACGCGACACCCGGCCCTCCGTCACGGGGCAGCGGGGGGCCGGGTGTCGCGGGCGCCTCAGACGGTCGAGGCGATCCAGCCGACCTTCTCGTTGCCGTGGGTGCCGTCGCTCTTGGCGTTGGTCGCGTAGACCTCGTTCATCCGGATCAGGAAGCCCTGGGGGGTCACGTCCGCGATCCGCAGACCGGGCGTGTGAGGGCCGCTGAAGGTCTGCACCTGTGCCAGGACCACCACCTCCGCCCCATCGGGGAAAGGGGTGGGGAAGTCCACGCGGGTGAAGGTGGACGTGTTGCCGCCCCGGGTCTCCACGGGGTGGTCGGAGCGCAGGGTCAGCGAGCCGGTCTGCGTCATGCTCATGATCTTTTTCTCCCCTTCATCGAGTCTTCTGCCTGTCCTGGGACAGGCACGTCCGCCAGCCCGCTGAAGACGTCGGCCGTGTCGTCGCCCTTCATCCTGCGTACGCCGGGACGGCGCTCCCGGCCAACCCGCGACAGCCGGGCTGGCGGTGCTTCTCGAATGAGAGCATCACCCCACCCCGCCCGATCACACTCCGCTAGCATTCAATAACTGAAAGTGATGTCACCTGGCGTGAGAAGGCCTCTTGCGTCCCTGCGGACACCACCCACAGGCCTGCCACCTGCGTCAGCGGCCCTCACGGGGTGCCGCCGACACCGGAGCCGGAGGCCTCTGCCCACCGCGGGCGTCACCCCCAGGAGTGGACACGACGGACACCCGACAACCCGTCATTCACCGGCGCACACCGGCACTCCACCCGGCACCGCTCCACATCACCCCGACCGGGCACCACCGCCCGTCGCTCACCGGGGCCCAAGCACACCCCTCGCGGACGAACCGGGAGCCTGGCCCTGCGACAGCCCCGGCACGAGCGCAGGCCTATCCGTCCCCGGCCACGCGCACGGTGCCGGGAACTGCCGGACGGCACCGGCCGGGCAGGGCTCCAGACGCCCGGCCGGCACGGGTTCCGCGGTCCAGTCGCCGACAGCGGCGCGCTCGGCGGCCGTCATCGCCCGCGGATCGCGGACAGCAGACCCGGACGGATCGGTACGGCCCGGACCGAGGGCCGGCGTGCTTGCTCTGCTCACCGCCCCACTCTCCCCGGCGCCCGTGCCTCCCCGGGGCCGCCCTTCGCACAGATGCCGCGTATAAAAGGGCCAGCGCCGCAGGAAGGCTTGCCCCCTGACCAGGCCAGGCGTGCGTGGAAGGTGGGTGCACCTGCGGGCAGCACCTCCGGTACACCTCCGAGTCCGCTGGCGCAGACAACGGTGCAGGCCCTGTCCGGTGTGAACGTCACGAGGCGGCGGGCACGCCGGACAGGCTCACACACGCTGGAGGTTCGGGTCTTTGGCGGTGCGCTTGGTGAGAGTGCTGCTGGTCAGTGGCCGAGCGGTAGGGCGTCAGCGGCCTGGTCGATGACGTTGCCGGTGGAGCAGTTGTTCTTGTGGTTGCTGGTCCAGTCGCTCAGGGCGGGTACCACGGCGAGTTCCTGGAGGCACACCTCGGCGGCGCTGAAGTTCCAGTTGTTCGTCGCGTTGGCCCCGCTGCCGAAGTTGCTGTCGTTGTCGGCGAAGGCGGGCGTGGCGGCAGAGAGGGCCGCGGCGGCCAGCAGGCCGCACGTGATGATCTTTCGCATGGCCGGTGAACGTCTCCACCCGCCCGCAGGTCACGGGGCGGGCTTCCGCTGTCCGGCCGATCTTGGCTGCGGGACGGGTCAGGCCGGTGACACACACCGGCCGTGCCGGCACCGTATGCCGGCACGGCCGAGTGGCCCGGGGGCCGTCCTACTGCGGGGCGTAGGACCGCTTGACGTGCTGGACGCACTCCTCGCGGGTCAGGAAGCCGTCGCCGTCGGCGTCGATCTGCTGAAACTCCTCCAGAGAAGCGAGCTGGGACAGGCCCTTGGCCTGCTGCCAGGTCATCCACTCCGCCAGGGAGATCCTGCCGTCGTCGTCGGCGTCGGCCGTCTCCAGGACGGCGAGCTCGAAGGGGATGGCGACCTCGTCGAGGAAGGCCGGGCGGCGGTAAGCGGCGACGAACTCCCGGGCGCTGACCTTCCCGTCCCCGTCCGCATCGGCGCTGCTGTGCAGCGCCTGCCACAGCCTGTTGCTCAGGTCGGTCACCCGCCGCCAGCCCGCCGAACCGGGGAGGACACCGGCCCGTGCCAGCGTCTGCTGGACCATCTGGTCGATGTCGACCTGCTCGATCACGCCGTCACCGTCGACATCGCACTGCCTGAACATCGCCTGGAAGCGGTCGCGTTCCGTCTGAGTCACCACAGGGTTCACCTGTTCCTTTCTAACCGGGGATCTTGTTCGCCAACGTCCCACACACCCCACCCGCAAGACGGAGATCCCATCCCCGATCACCCGAACGAGACCGCACACCACCCGCAAGGTGCCGCAAAGGCCCCTGAGCTGGGCTTTTATATGCGGGTATGACGACTGCGACAGGGCCCTGTGCCACCGAACCGCCCGCAGGACACCCAGGACTGCCCGAGCGCCGGCGGGATACGCGCCAAACGCCAGGCGGTGACGATCCCTGTCGCCACGGCGAGAAAGGGTGAGGCGGCCCGGCGGTAGTGCATCCCACATGCGCATCTGCGCGCCGGGCCTCACCCACGCACGCCAAACCGGCACGGGCCGCCGACTACCGGACTCGCACGGGCGCCCGACGGGGATCAAGCCGGGCCGCCGCCAGCCGGGATGCCCACCGGACTGAGTCCCTGTGAAGAACCTCTTGACGGCCGGCGGCTGGTCAACAGGCGGACAGGAATTCCGCCGCGTGCTTGGGATCGCGTAGCAGGCCATGACGTGTTCGCGGGCGAAAACGGACGCAGATTGTCACCACTGCGGGAGGCACCTCGGACCGGCTTGTTCGATGCTCACGACTTCGGGCGGCATCACCGGAAAACGGGTCCGCGACCAAGCGTCAGGCCGCTCTGCCCGCATGGCGCGAACCGCCCCTCGGCAGTGGAGCCGTCGCAGTGCCCCCCGAAGGGCCTCCGGCAGCAACTGGAGGCCCCTTCAGTTGAGTAGATCGAGGCCTTCCGATCAGTCACTCTTCGCCGTTGTGGGCGTGAACCTTCACCGCCGGCACGCCAACCTTGGTACGGGCACGCGCCGCCCAGTCCCGCTTGAAAAACTCCTCGACCAGATCGTCGCCAATCAGCACGACCAACTCATCTGCGCCAGTCTCCTCGACCACGGCACGCAGCAGCTCCAACGGATGGCCGTCGATCACCCGGCCGGTAGCTTCGGCACCGGTATCCCGCAGCGCACGGATCGACTGCTCCAGGGCGAGGGCTGCCGGCCGAAGGGCTGCCTCACCCTCGCCCGTGCTGCCCGCTGCGCCCTCTTCGAGGGGGGTGTCATCGAAGGCGCCCAGTAGCTGCTTCTCAGCCCCATTGGGCAGTGTCAGGACCACGAAGGACACCTGGTCCTCGTGGAGGCTGGTGACGAAGTCGACATCGGTGGCGGTCAACGGCTGCGAGACCAGCAACACGGTGGTGAACATGGAGCTCCTCAGGGACGACACGGCTACATGCGCTCAGTAATTACATTGTTGCGCACTGTTATGCACTGCGCGGCCCCTGAGGACCGAGAAGGACGGCGCCGCCCTCGATCGCAGCCCGCCCGAACGCGACATCACAGCTCCACCCGGGGCTCTCCACGCGGAACCGGAGCCCTGTCCGTGGCAGGTCACGAACCTGTGGTGGTGCGGACGCCGAGACTCATCGTCCTCGACCAGGCCGAGCGGCTGCGTTGCAGCCGTCGGGCTGCGTCATGCGTCCGCGGGCCAGCAGTGGGACCAACGGTGGCTGGCCGAGTCGCCGCTTCGGGTGGCGAGTTCTTTGGCGGTTTTCACCGGGCTGGGCCGGCGGGCTGGAGGTGGAAGATGCGCAGGTTGCGGCCGGAGCGGTCGCTGTAGGTCTGGTAGCCGGTGGACAGGGTCGTGAGGATCTTGTGCCAGACCTGCTCGCCTTCCGGGCCGTCGAGGAGGCGGCCGGTGACGGGGATCTGCCGACCGGCGATGGACACGGTGGCGGCCGGGGTTTTGAGGAGGTTGTTCGTCCAGGCGGGGTGGTGTTGGAGGCCGAAGTTGGAGCCCACCACGGCGTAGCCGCCGTCGTGTTCGACATGGAAAAGGGGCGTGGGGCGGGGCCGGCCCGTGCGGGCGCCGGTGGTGGTCAAGAGCAGGGAGGGGACGCCCAGCGTCCTTCCGACGCTGAAGCGACCGCGAGTTCTGTCTTGGAGGAGGGTGTCCAGGGGCACCATGGCGGTACGCATGACGGCTCCGGCCCAGGGGGTGGGGGCGATCTTGTTCATCAGCCGGAAGCCGAGACCGCGGGCGGGGAGACGAGCGGCTGCCGGTCGGCGGGAAACCTGGGCCTTCCCTCTGCCGACGGGGGTGGCGTAGTTGCGTCGGGCATTTCCGCCGAGGGCGGCCAGGCTGCGGAACGCGGTGGGAGCCATGGCATAGGCCCGGTACATGGCCGGCAGGTAGCCCGGGGTGTCGACGATGTCCCGGCGCTTGATGATGCCGTGGACGATCGCGTCGGCGATCTGCTCGGGCGAGGAGACGGGGAGAAAGTCGGTGATGCGCGGCATCCGCTGGGAGGGGACGTGACGGCCGAAGAACTCGGTGCCCGCGACCGTCCCGGGCCGTACGAGCATCACGTGAACCGGCGATGTGGCGAGTTCGGCGGCGAGGACCTGGGTGTAGGCGTTGATCGCCGCTTTCGCCGCCGCGTACGCGGCCGAGGGGCCCTTGGGCAAGACAACACCGGCGGCCGAGCCCATGTTCACGATCGTTCCACCGCCGGCGGCCTGCATGAGCGGCAGGGCCGCCTTCACGCTGTAGACCATGGCGTCGTAGCCGGTACGCATCGTGCGCTGTGCGTCTTCGACGCTCATGTCGGCGACGTCGCGCCACTGCGTGAACGCGGCGTTGTTCACCAGTACGTCCAGCCGGCCCTCTGCCGCATGTACGTCGGTGATGCACTGCTCGTAGGCGTTCCGGTCGGTGACGTCGACGCGGTGGAAGACGACGTGGTCGCCGAGCCCGGCGGCCTGCACTTGCTCCGCGCCGGTCTTGAGGTGCCCGGGGGAAATCTCGGCGGCGTGCACGCGCGCGCCTCGCCGGGCGAGTGCCTTGGTGGTGGCGAGGCCGATGCCCTGGGCGCCTCCGGTGACCAGGCACACCTTTCCCATCAGCTCGGGGGCGGTGCTCATGCGGCGGCTGTCGTTCATCACGGATGCCATCCAAATCTCGACATGGGCCCCCGCAGCTGCCGTCGCTGACGGTTGAGAGCTGCGAGGACGTGGGGGCGGGTGGCCACGAAGGGGCGGCCGACGGACCGGGTCCCGCCCGGCCCTGCGGGCGGGGAATGACCCGGTCTCGTTCTGGCGGGAGAGGGGCGGTCGCGGACCGGGATCGGGACGGCTACACGGACAGCGAGTGCGTAGACGCGGGTGCTACGCGGTGGGAGAGGTGGCCGAAGGCCATGAGCGTGAAGATGTCGCCGAGGACGGGGATGCGGAAGACGAAGGGGCGGGGACCGATGGAGTCGGAGATCGAGTCGATGCTTCCTTCACTGTTCTGGCGGGCCATCAGATAGCTGACGCCGGCGGCGACCGGCTGGGGGTACGGCTGGTAGCACAGGGCGATGATGGCGTAGGCCGTGCTGACCGGATCGCTGGCCGAATCGGGCTGCTGGCCCCATCCCCCGTCGGGGTTCTGGGTCCGGATGATGTGGTCGAGCGCCCGCGTCCGCAGGACGTGCGCGTGGGGCGCGTCGAGCTGTGAGACGGCCAGCACGGCACGGAACACGCAGTGGAGCCTGCTGGCGCTCCAGTCCGGTGGGAAGGTGCCGTCCTTGCGCTGCCCGGCGGCGAGGTAGTCCAAGGCGCCGGTGAGGACGGCGGAGTCGCGGGGCGGTCGGCAGGAGAGTGCGTTGATCGCAGCGGCGGTCATGCAGACTTCGGAGGGTGCGCCGGCGACGTAGGTCGGGAAACCTCCGTCAGGGCCGCGGGTGGCGAGCAAGGCCTGCCGGCCGCTTTCGATGGCCTTCTCATGGGCGGGGTCGTCGTGGGTCTGGAGCAGTTCGAGAATGACCGAGGTGTCGTCGATGTCGGTGACGTCGGCGATGTCCGTGACCGACCAGCCGCCGTTCGGCTTTTGTCGGCGGACGAGGTTGTCCGTGATGGCCTGGATGACGTCGTCCGGCGCGCCGGCAGCCAGGAGGGCCACGCCCGCCGTGGCAGTGCACCAGGTGTCGGTGTCGGTGAAGAAGGGGATGCCGCCGTCGGGGCGCTGGGCCTTCAGAAGTCGGTCCACTCCGCTGCGTACGAGGGGGGCGTGTCCGCCCAGTCGGTGCAGGGCGTGGAGGGTGGACAGGTGGACCAGGAGGTTGCCCTCCCAGATCTCGTCCCGGTTTTGGGTGGACAGCAGCAGGTGCACGTCACGGTCTTCGATCTGGTGGCGTATGCCCGACGCGGTGGCCAGGATGACCTTCACGGCCGTCGTCTGGGCCTCGGCCCAGGGATGAAGTCCGGCGTTGGAGAGGGCCGTTCGGTCCGGTACCGGTTGGGCGTCGATGTCGGCGCCGCAGGCGATGAGCAGGGCCTCGAAGGTGGCGCGCTTGCGCCGGCTGGTGAAGTCGGGGGCCTGGGCGATGTAGGCGTCGAGGTCGACCGACCGGCTGTCGGCCGGGCTGCCGCACACTGCCGCGATGAGGGCCTGGTCGAGGGGGTCGGCGGTGGCTCGGCGTCGTTGCAGGTATCCGGCGATCCGCTCGGCCCGGCCGGCACGGTCGGGAAAGTCCCGCAGCAGCGACAGCGCGAGCGCGGACTCCAGCACTCGGCTCCGGCAGGGGTCGCGTACGCCCCCGTCGGGGTCGACGCGCTCGATGACGTACGTCCTGAGCCGGTCCATCGCGGTGCGCCAGCCGGCAGGCAGGGCGTTGTCCGGCCAGGGAGTGAGATGGGGCGGTGTGCTGCGAACACGCATGAGATCACCTCTCAGAAGCGACGCGGAGGGTCGCAGGTGGGAGACAACGGGCGGACAGGGGCGTGGTAGGGGTCCGTACGGCTCGTCACTCCGGCCGTGTCGCGGGGGCTGCCAGAGCGGCCAGTTCGTCGATACGGTCAATGACCCGCCATGCGTGCGAATGCAGCGGGGTGTTGTACGGGAACGCCATGAGCACGCCCCGCCCCGTGCAGGCAAACATCCGCAGGTCGTACCTGCTGTCGCCGACCACCAGTACTCGGCTGGGATGCAGGCGGTGCCGGGCGCAGAAGTCGTGGAGCTGGCGGTGTTTGAGGTCGGCGGCGTCGATCGTGAAGCGGACGGAGGCCAGTGCGTCGGTGTCGTCGAAGCCGAGTTGCACGTTGCTGTACCGGTCCGTGACGCCCAGGCGCGCCGCCATGGGCTCCACGTAGGTGCCGAACGAGGCGGAGATCAGGCCCACCCGCAGCCCGGCCCGCTGGAAGCCGCGGATCATCGGTGTCACCGACGGCCGGAGCCTGATCTTGGAGAAGACGGTCTCGACGGCTGGGCGGTCGAGACGGCCGTGAGAGGTCAGCAGGGCCAGCAGGCGCTGGTCCGCGGCGGCCTGGTCGAGCAGCCCGGACTCGGATTCGCGGATCAGGTCGGTCAGCCGCTGGAGGGGGATTCCCAGCGCCGCGAGGAGTTCGGTTGCCGAGTTGTCCAGGGTCAGTGTGTCGTCCACGTCAGCGATCACCGCGTCGAACGGACGCCGGTGTCCTTCGCGTGTGGTGGGCGGCGAACTCGTCGGATCCGGGACGGTGGCGTGGCAGTCGAGCGGTTCGGTCATGGCCTTACCCGCAGAGCCGTCAGGGCCCGTAACGGGAAGGTCGGCCGGTACGCCGGGCTGGCCTCCGGGGCTGCGGACAGGGCCGGGAAGCAGGCGGCCATCTCCTCCAGCGCGATCCGTAGTTCCGCTCGGGCCAGAGCGGCACCCACGCAGTAGTGCGTGCCCCTGCCGAACGCCAGGTGCGCGGCCGTGGGCCACCGTCCGGGAAGACATCTGCCCGGGTCCGGGTAGCGGCCGGGGTCGTGGTTGCCGGCCCCGTACAGCAGCAGCACTCTGCTGCCTGCCGGCAGGACACGGCCGGCGACCGTCGCCTCCCGCACCGTGGTGCGGTACATGCCGACCACGGGGCAGTCCAGCCGCAAGCCCTCCTCGACGAGGTCCGCAACCGCGACCGTGCCGTCCACCAGCGCGGCCCAACCTCCCGGGGAGCGGAGCTGGTGCCTGACGGTGATCGCCAACGCCTGCGCGAGCGTGGTGTGACCGGTGATGATCAGGGTCGGGATCAGCGAGGCCACCTCGTCCGGCGAGAGCCGGTGGCCATGAGGGCTCTCGTGCAGCATGGTGCTGATCAGATCGCCCCGCGGAGCGGACAGGCGCTGCGCTGTCAGCTCCCTGGCGAACTCGCCGAACGCACGCAGCCCCCTGGCATACTCCCGCAGCTGCTCGGGGGTGTGGTCGCGGCCGACCATGAGCTGGACCTTGTAGTCGGACCAGCGCAGACACGCCTGGTGATGCTCGTCAGGGATGCCGAGAAAGCGCAGGATCACCGTCAACGCATACGGCAGCGCGAAGTCGGTGACCACATCGAACTCCGGGGCCCCGGTGAGAGGCCGCAGCAGCCGCACGGCGGTGGCTCTGACGTCTGCCTCTGCGGCTTGCAGGGCCCGTGGGGTGAATCCCGCGTTGATCACGGACCGGACCCTGGTGTGTTCGGGCGGATCCATCTCCCCCAGCGACGCCGACGCGCCACTCCAACTGCTCAGCATGTCCCGCACATCCGCAGGCAGCTCCGTGGAAGACCGCGGTTTGTGATCGCGCGCGGAGAAGTCCTCGTCATTGCGGAGGATCGCCGCGATGTCGTCATACCCCGTCACACACCACGCCTGAAGCCGCGCGGAGTGAACATTCCGACCGCGGCCCCGCAACTCCGCCAACGCGAGGTAGAGGCCATCCCGCTCGAGGTCCCAGGCATCGGACCCCGCCGGCGGCTTTCCTCCGCCAGCTAATCGTTCTGCCAAGAATGCCTCCAGGCGGATCGCATCTACGGGGACAGACGGACGTCCCGGCCCCGTGCTTCCAATGGGACACCGACCACCCGTCAGGACAAAGTCGCCCAAACCTCGCGGACGAGTGGCCGACTGGATCGCCGATCATCCGGTTGGGGGGCGTGCGAGGGGATCCGGGTATCTGTCGCAAGCCCTCGCCGTCGGCGCTGCCAGGACCACGTCAGAGTCGGCGTGCAGTGTCGGATCCCACCCCCAGCGGCTTGCACCAACAACTACCCTGCACATTGACGCGAGTTCGGAGAATTACGTGTAAACCACCGGTAGGGGGGTTTCGGTAGCTCATCGGCTCCCGGTCTGCGCCATCCGTGCACGCCCGGCGCACTGACGGCGTGCTCGGCGCCCGCGAGCAGCAGACGGCGATGCCGACTTCACTCGCCGCGCTGGTGAGGCAGAGCTTGTCGCCGGATCCCGTTCGTGGATGGCTGCGTGCGCCAGCCGTGGCCGGCAGCAAGCCGCCCTGGTGCGTCGAACGAGACAAGGTCGCCGTCCGCGCGAACGACGGCAAGCAGCAGCGCCGCGACCACCGCCTGTGCAACGCGGAGGACCACTACCGGCTCTGGATGCGCAAGCGCTACGGCGTGCGGCTCATTCTCTCCCGCCACCAACGACTGCCCCACCGCACGACCACTGAAGGCCCCGGGCGTGAGCGCCTCAGGGCCTTCGTCCTGCCGCCGTCCCGGCTACCAGGCAAACGTCACCCTCACCGGCGCGTTCGGGCAACCGGCCATCCCTTCGGTGAGCGCCTGGCACTCCGCGTCGTCCACGGTGAGCTGCCAGCGCAACTTCACCGCCACCCAGTCCGCTGAGTACGCGCACCGGTACGCCTCGGCCGGCGGCAACCATGTCGCGGGGTCCTGGTCGGCCTTGGACCGGGTGGAGCGGGCGGTGACCGCGATCAGCGCGCGGTCGTCACCGAGGTCGTTCGCGTACGCCTCGCGCTCCTTCGCCGATCACGTCCCTGCGCCCGAGTCCCAGGCTTCGGCGAGGGGCACCATGTGGTCGACGTCCAGGCCGCCCACGGCGTCCACGTAGACGTCGTCGTAGGGGCTGTACCACTCCCCTCCCGAGAGAGCGCAGCGTTCGCCCTGCTCGGGGGCGATGAACGCCTCCGCCAGGAGTACTTCCTTGCGAGTGTTGCACCCGTCCCTGTCGGCGTCCGTCCAGTGCTTGAAGGAGGTCCGCATGTAGCCGGCTCGGGTCTCATCCGCGGCGGGTAGCACTTTCAGCGCCTCTTTGAGCGGCAGGGCCAGGGTGCCGCCCGGCTCACCCAGCGGGCCGCCTTCGGCGTGGGCGGGCAGGGCCAGGGCGGCGAGCGCGGCTGTGGCGGCCACGAGGGTGGCGACAAGACGCACGAGAGAGGCCCCTTTCAAAGAACCGGACTGGTCCAGTCGTAACGGGACCGCGCACCCTGCCGGGGCGCCTCGGCGACCGGTTCACCCCGGCACGCGAAAAGTCGCACCGCACCCGCACGTGAGAGAAGGGCTTCCGCGGTGACTTTGATCCCGGCCGAACCGGTCTTTCGCCAGGGCAGGGAGTGGCGCCAAGGGTCACCCACGCACCGCGACGCCGGGAAGCAGCGCTGGGACATCGGCAGGACATGCTGTCACGCAGCGTCAGTCCGGTTTCCTGGTGGCCGAAACTGGCGTGCTGTTACGTAGTAGGTGACCTGGTGGTGGCGTCGGCACCGGGGATGCGTGGGCCCCTACCGACGGGAGCAGTTCGCCGTTGCTCGTGTGAGTGACGCCTGATCAGGCCGATAAATGCGGCGGTCAGCACGTTACCGAACAAGGGGCAATGGGCTGGCGCGCAGTGAAACATCGGTTTCAGGTCTGCTTGTCATTCCAATCCCATCGTGACACTCCGCAGTTGAAGGAACACTGTGAGTGTCATTCCCGACGAAAGGTAACCAGGCATGCCCGAGTGGAAGCAGATCCGCGGAAACCTCACAGCGATCTCAGCCGGGTCGCGGACGAACGTCTGGGGCGTCAACGGCGCCGGCAACATCTACAAGTACTCCGGCTACGACGACCTCGCCTCCAGCCCGTGGATCCAGATCCCCGGGAGCCTCTCCGACATCGGGGCCGGCGCTGATGGCACCGTCTGGGGCGTCAACCGCAACGGCAACATCTACCGCTACGCCGGCGACCAGGAGGAAAGCGCGGACCAGTGGGTCCAGATCCCCGGCAGCCTGACCCGCATCGCGGTCGGGTCGCGGACGAACGTGTGGGGAGTCAACGAAGCCGGGGACATCTACAAGTTCTCCGGCTACGACTTCCTCACCCCGAGCCCGTGGATCAAGATCCCCGGGAGCCTCTCCGACATCGGGGCCGGCGCTGATGGCACCGTCTGGGGCGTCAACCGCAACGGCAACATCTACCGCTACGCCGGCGACCAGAACAACAAGAACCACTGGTTCGAGATCTCCGGCAACCTGACCCGCATCGCGGCCGGGTCACGGACTAACGTGTGGGGCGTCAACTCCGGGAACAGCATCTACAGGTTCTCCGGCTACGACGACCGCACCTCCAGCCCGTGGAACCAGATCACCGGCAGCCTCACCGACATCGGAGCCGCCGCCGACGGCACCGTCTGGGGCGTCAACGCAGCAGGCAACATCTACCGCTACACCGGCGACCGACAAGACTGACCACACCCACAAGATGACGGAGCCCCCGGCTGCCATGCCTGCCGGGGGCCACCCGTTTTCCGGGAAGCCCGCACGCGTGCTGCGGCTCGGCAGACCGCGCGAGCGCCGCTCACACCTCAGTGCAGCCGCACGGTCGCCAAAACGTGTCCGGTGCTCAACGCTGACGGCGGCGGCTGAACAGCGCCTGGCGCAGCGTCGGGTAGGACTGCTCGGGTTCGGGGCGGCACTCGGCGCAGTACTGGCTACCCTTGGGCAGGGCGATGTCGTCGTCCTGATCCTGGGCGCTCGTGACCCTTCGTCCGCATGCCTTGCACGACGCCGGCACCGGTACCGGCAGCACCCGGTGCAGGGGCGAGCGGCTCGGATCCCCAACCACCGCCCAATGCGCCCCACTGCAGCTGCAGGGCTGCGTCGCGTTCGGCTCGGCAGGCCTCGTCCCGGGCGGCATAGGCGTCGTAGTCCTTGGGATTGGCGAGCGCATCCGTGAGGGTCTCCCACTGTCCTTCCGTCCCCTTGGTCTCACGCAGCAGCAGGTCCGGCAGGACCGCATCCTCGATGAGGCCCGGGAATCCGCCGCCCCACTTCGGCTCATGCGGCTCTTCGGGATCAGCGACGGCACCGCCATGCGCTATGTGTCCGCTGCCCGCCTCGAGCGCACCGCCAAGCTGCCCCGGTGAGCATGAGGCGGAGAACGCCGGCGCGGCAGGTCAGACTTTGTCGAAGTCGTGCTTCTCGCCACCGCGCTCCACCACGATCCGCTGCAGCACCTCACCGAGACGTTCGTTGGTCTGTTCGCACACCCACTCGTCCCGTTCCTCGCTGTAGTGGAAGTGGAACGGGCCGCTTCGGTCCGCCAGCCACATCTGACGCAACGGTGTCATCCGATCGAAGACCCACGTGTCGCCGTTGCCGAACTTGACGGTCAGCACACCGGCTGTCTGCTCGCTGGTCAGGTCCAAGCGTGATTGGTCGAACAGGTTCACCAGCTTCTGCTGCGTGGCGTCCACAAGCTCGTTGAAACGGGCCTCACTCAAGGTCATCTGCTCGCCTTCCTCGAAATCAGTTGATCAGCGTGTCCTGACAATCACCCACTGTTAACGCGAAGATCAAGTCGCAATCGCGTTGATCACTCGGACGCATGACGGTCGGAGTCATCACCGCGGATGGAAGTCCGCAACCCGCAGGCGGTCACCTCAGAGCGGAAGGCTGGGCGTGCGGGTTCCGGGCCATCCACGTCCAGGATTTTGCGAACTCGCGCGCCTTTGCTGCGGCAAGTGGAGTCACCGCGATCTCTCGCGCTCATGACAGTACGCTCAACGCGGGAACCCGACGCTGACCTACGCCAACGCACAAGCCCTCACTGTCTCTCACTTCACTGTCACAAGACCGAGAGATCGCACTCGGCCGGCAGGCAAGGTGAGACAAAGACGCGTTCAATGCAACGGGGTGATCTTGATGCCTGATCCGCTACTCACGGACACGTCCGATCGGGTGACGTAGAGCGCCCACTCCCCCGGGTGCAGGCCGATGTGGTGGGTCGCGGCATGTGGGACTCCTAGGGTTCCCGGTATGAGCATCCCCACGGAACCGATGGGCAGCATCCCCCGGCCTCAGTACCTGCTCGAGGGCATGGCCGCACACACGGCCGGCCGACTCGACCTCGCCGGCCTGACGCAACTTCAAGAAAGGGCCGTGAGCGAGACCATCACCCGGCTGGAGGCCACGGGAAGCCCCGTCGTCGTGGACGGCGACCAGTCCAAGTCCAGCGCCTACACCTATGGCCTCACCGGACTCGCCAACCTGGCTCCGGACGGTTTCGTCATCCCCTACACCGACGGCCACACCCGGCAGATCCCCCGACTGATCTCCGGACCGTTCCGGTACGGGACTTACGCGCAGACCTACCTGCGCGCCGCATCCAAGGTCGCCAGCCGTCCGGTCAAGCAGACAGTCGTCGCACCCTCCTTCCTCAGCCTTCTCTACCCCGCCGAAGGCATCTCCGGCTACACCCGCGAAGCCTTCCTGAGCGACCTCGCCAACGAGAGCGAGAAGGAGATCCGCGGCTGCCTCGCCGCGGGCGCCGCCTCCGTCCAGCTTGACTACGGCCATGGGCGGCTGTCCCTCAAGCTGTCCCCGAGCGGGGAAGCACTGCGCGACTTCATCGCGCTCGACAACGAGGTCCTCAGCCGGTTCAGTGCGGCCGACCGAACCAGGATCGGAGTGCACACCCACCCGGGTGCCGACCAGGACTCCACACACAGCCTGGACGTCGACTACACGGAACTGCTGCCCGAGCTGTTCCGGCTGAAGGCCGGCAGCTTCTACCTCCAGATGGCGAGCGAGGCTGAGCCGGAGCGGGCACTCAAGGTCGCCCGCGACTACTCAACCGATGACCAGCGGCTGTTCATCGGTGTGACCGATCCGATCGACCCCCGGGTGGAGACCGCCAAGGAGGTATCGGAGCGGGTACTGCAAGCAGCCTCGCACATCCCCGTTCAGCGGCTCGGCAGCTGCGACGACGCCGGGTTCTCGCCGTACGCCGACGACACCTCCACCTCCCGCGAGATCGCCTTCGCCAAGATCGAAGCACGCGTCAGGGGAACCCACATGGCCGCCGAACAACTCGGCCTGTAACGCACATCCTTCACCCCGCCGCAAAGGCACCCCGCCCCCGCCCCACCCCCAAGGGCGCGGCGCTCCTGCCGCGCACAAGTCTCTCCACCGCGCGTACCTCTGGTGAGGGGCGGTCGAGCCAGCGGCCACCATCCGGTGCTCCTCACCCTTGTACAACGCTCGAGGGCTGGGCGGGCCCTCAGGTGTACAGCTCACGTGCCGACTGCGTGATGCACGGAGCGGCGGAGCGGGTGGTTTAGGCGAAGTTGAGGACGGTGCGGCGGACACCGGGCCGGGTGAGGGGGGTGACGCGGTGGGCCGTGGTGTCGCTGCGCAGAAGGTAGGCGTCGCCCGCACGGTGATGGGCCCGGTGTGCTCGGCCGGTGTCCAAGTCGGCCAGCGATTCGGCCCTAGGGACGTACTCCAGCAGGCCACCGTCGGCGGGAGTGCGCGGGGCTTCGAGGAAGCGGAGGGAGTTGGCCCGCCTACAGCCCGAAGGCCCCGCCCTCGATCAGGATGAGCAGACCGATCGCGATAAGCACCAGCGGCAGCAAATATGGCCCAGCGGTGAGTGCCTTGGCGACGAGCACGTTCCGCAACTGTGATCGCGGCAGTCGGAAACCGTTGAACTTTCAGTGTTGGCTGTCCTGCGGGGTGAAGAGTTCCAGCAGTCCCTTGACGGGCACGTGTGCCTCCGCCGGATGGCGAAGCATGGCGTCCCTGCACAGGATGTAGCGCGTGCGCCGTCCCGCCCGCTCGCGGCTCAGGTAGCCGTCCTGTTCCAGGGCGGCGATGAGGCTCTGGGCGGTTCGCTCGGTGACGTGGCAGGCTGCGGCGATGTCGCGAAGACGGGCGTCAGGGTTTTGCGCCAGCACCAGCAGCACGCGTGCGTGCTTGGAGAGGAAGCCCCACTTCCCGGCCTGCTCGTCCATGATCTGCCGTCCCTTCGCCCACGGCAGTGAATACCCGCAATTATTTTCCGGAAACAAGCTTCCTAGGAGAGGGCTACTGCGAGGTTCCGGGGGTAGGCGGGGTGGACAATGCACGACGCTTCGGAAGTGAGGCGGGCCCATGGATGCTGCTGCCCAAAACGAGGGCCAGGAGCCACTTTTCGAGCGTCGGATCGCGGCCTGCGCCGCGTTCGAGGGCAGCGCGGACATCGCCGAGGCCCGGGATATGGCCCGTGACTTCCTCACCTCCGTGCAGGCCGAGCACGGGCTGCCGGTGTCGGCTCGGGCGATGGGCATGGTGCAGCTGGTCGTGAGCGAGCTGGTCACCAATGCCCGCAAGTACGCGCCGGGCCCCTGCCTGCTGGACTTGGAGATCGTTGAGGGCGCCGTCCAGATCAGCGTGTGGGACAGCAGCAGCAACCCGCCATCGGTGCAGGCCACCGACCCGACGCGGCTGGGACAGCACGGCCTGGAAATCGTCATGGCGGTGTGCCAGACCTTCTGCGTCCACCGGGAGCCGGTGGGCAAGCGGATCACCGCAGCCGTCGTACTCGCCGACGACCCCGGCGGGGACGCCGCCGGCCACCTGACCCTTAAGGTCGCGAGGTCCAAGGCTGGAGTGTTCTTGCCGGACCGGGTCGGGCGGCACGTCATGAGGGTGATCCCTGTTCGCCGATCTCAATCCAGGACTCGTGGAGCGCTCGGAGCACCGCGTCTCTGTGCTGGATCGTCGTCGGCTCGTACTGATACCCCAAGCTCCATGGCCGCCACGTCAACGGGATGGCAGCCCAGCAGCCCCTTCAGGCGACAGCACCACACCTGTCGTAGTGGCTAGACTCCCGATCAATGGCGCTGAGCTCCACCAACGTGAACCACTTGCTTACGCCACAGCCCAGAACCCCAGAGAACACGCAGCTGCCGGACGCGACCGCGCTGGACGGTGAGCTGGTCGTATGGGACGCCGCCGGCCAGCGTCGCAGACGCGCTCACCGCGCCCTGCATGTCCCCGACCGCACTGTGGGCAGCCTGCTTGTGGGCACCAACTCGTCCCCAAGCGAAGGAGCAGCGGGTGCAGGCGAGGACTCTGTGACAGGCGACCGCGTCCCGGCACAGCCCGGCCAGCCGACGGTCGACGGCATCGAGGTCGTGACCTTGAGCGGGGAGATCGACTACAGCATCCGCGACCATCTGCGGTATGCGCTGCTGCCACCCGACGGTGCCCGCCCGCCGCGGACCGTTGTCGACCTCAGCGGCGTCACGTTCATCGACTCCACCGGCATCAATGCCCTCATCGCCGCACACCGCGCCGCCACCAGCGCCCACGGCTGGCTACGTCTGGCCAACCCTCAACAGGCCGTGCTGCGTCAGCTGCAGTTCCTCGGCGTCGACGCGGTCATCCCCTGCTACCCCGCCCTACGACAAGCCCTCAGCACCTGAACCAGTCGTGCGGCCTTTCACACGCTGGTCCCAGTGCCGCGACCACTCCCGTGGACAAGTACGCAGCCGGCAGCCGATCACCCTCCCCATGGGCACCTGACGGCAAAAGCGTCGTCACCTCGCGACAGCCATGATCACTACGGCTGCCTGACATGAGCTGGTGACACCCATCCCGCCCTGGCTGACGCCCACCCCGTGCCACCGCCGCACCCATTCACAATCCCTCCGCATAGACCGACTGAGGTCCCTGCCGCGAGGCACATGACACCGTCACCATCCGTTTCAGCCACCCGGCGAACAAGACGGCATGGCGCATGATCAACAACCTGGACTGCATGGCAATCTGCCTACCAGCAGGACGACTTGGAGCCGGAGGTAGACCGCTCGTGGCGGTGAACAGCAACCCCACCGTCAGGAGACGCCGTCTGGGAGCCGAGCTTCGCCGGCTCCGCCTGGCCAGTGGGCTGAAGAGCACAGAAGTGGCCGAGCGGCTCATGGTTTCCCAGCCCAAGATCAGCCACATGGAGAACGGCAACCGCGCCATCAGCCCCCGCGACGTACGCGACCTGTGCGCGATCTATGAAGTCACCGACCAGCACGTCATCGACGCACTGATCGACATGGCCAAGGAATCCGGACAGCAGGGCTGGTGGCACGCCTACGGCGACATCCCCCACAGCGTCTACATCGCCCTGGAAACCGACGCCGCCTCCCTCCACCTCCACGCGCCGGCGATGATCCCCGCTCTGCTGCAGACCCCCGCATACGCCCACGCAGTCATCGGGGAAACGATCCCCCTGCTCACCGTCGAAGAGGCCGACACCCGTCTGAAGGTGGGGATGCGCCGCCAGCACCGGATCTACGACCTGGCCCGACCGCTGCGGCTATGGGTCGTCCTGGACGAAGCGGCCCTACGCCGCGTCATCGGCAACCCGGAAGTCATGCGCGAACAGCTCGAGCACCTGAACGCCCTCGGCGCCGAGCCGCACATCACCGTGCAGGTACTCCCCTATACCGCGGGCGCACATCCAGGTCTGTCAGGACAGTTCACCATCCTGCGGTTCGCCGACAGCTCCGCGCGACCGGTGGTGCATCTGGAGCGGTTCACCAGCGACCTCTACCTGGAGAAGCCATCCGACGTACAGCACTACAGCGTGCTGTACGACCACCTTCAGGCCCAGGCGCTCAGCCCCGACAACAGCCGCGACTTCATCACCGACGCCACCAAGACCTACATCGACGCAGCAAGCCACCTCTGAGTGCGGTTTGCGAGTTGATGTCCGGTTCATCATTGGGCTTGAGTGAGAGGTGCTGTTCGGACCTCCACGCCGGAGAAGAGCGCGAAGGGGCCCGCCAGGGTTCATCACCAAACTCGGCATCGTCGCCGACATCCCCGGCTGAGCTGCACCTTTGACCTCACCCTTGGTTCAGGTACAACACTCGGTGCATGAAGACCACAAACAGCAGCAGCATTCTCCTCCGCAACACCATGCGCATCACCGACGGCCACCTCGATGGCTTCCGGCACGCCATCGCCCAGGCGGTGGCATTCGCTCAAGAGCACGGCC
>NZ_JAMJFL010000058.1 GCF_023544665.1 Streptomyces sp. YS415 | reverse complement strand
ACCCATGCCCGAAGGAGACACGGTCTGGCAGGCCGCCCGGCGCCTGCACGCAGCCCTCGCGGGCCAGGTGCTGACCCGCAGCGACTTCAGAGTGCCCAAGTTCGCCACGGTCGACCTCGCCGACCGCACCGTCCTGGACGTCACCCCGCGCGGCAAGCACCTCCTCACCCGCGTCGAGGGCGGCCTGACCCTGCACTCGCACCTCGGCATGGAGGGCTCCTGGAGGATCTACGCCGACCGGCAGCGCTGGACCGGCGGCCCCGCCCACCAGATCCGCGCGGTCCTCGCCACCGCCGACCGCACGGCCGTCGGCTACCGCCTCCCGCTCCTCGACCTCATCCGCACCACCGAAGAGTCCCGGGCCGTGGGCCACCTCGGCCCCGACCTCCTCGGGCCGGACTGGGACCCCGACCAGGCACTGGCCAACCTCCTGGCGGACCCCGCCCGCGCGCTCGGCGAGGCCCTCCTCGACCAGCGCAACCTCGCCGGCATCGGCAACATCTACAAGAGCGAGCTCTGCTTCCTCCTCGGCGTCACACCCTGGCTCCCGGTCGGCGCCCTCCCGTCCGACCGCGCGGCGCACCTCCCCGTCCTCGCCAAGAAGCTCCTGGAGGCCAACCGCGACCGCCCGGTCCGCAGCACGACGGGCCGCCGCGGTCCGGACCTCTTCGTCTACGGCCGTGCACCGCGCGCCTGCCTGCGCTGCGGCACCCCCATCCGCTCCGCGAACCAGGGCGACGGCGCCCGTGAACGGCCCACCTACTGGTGCCCGAGCTGCCAGCGCGGCCCGGCCCCCACACCGGGACATCGCCGCCGTACCGCCAATTGACGGACCGTCAGAAACCCTCGTACCGTCCCCTCATGGCCGTCAGCGCGTACGACCTCACCGGACGCACCGCCTTCGTCACCGGAGCCGCCAGCGGCATCGGCCGCGCCTCGGCCGTGCTGCTCGCGCAGGCCGGGGCCACCGTGCACTGCGCCGACCGCGACCCGCACGGCCTGGACGAGACGGCCGCCCTGGTCGAGGAGGAGGGCGGCACCGCCCACCTCCACCCCCTGGACGTCACCGACCGCGGCCGGCTCCGGCAGGCCGTCGGGTCCTGCGAGCGCCTGGACATCATGGCCGCGGTCGCCGGGATCATGCACAGCAGCCCGGTCCTGGAGACCACCGAGGAGGACCTGGACCGCGTCCTGGCCATCAACTTCAAGGGCGTCCTGTACGCCTGCCAGGAGGCCGCCCGCCTGATGCTCGCCCGGCGCGTGCGGGGCAGCATCGTCACCATGGCCTCGGGCGCCGTCGACACCGGCGGCCCCGGGCTGCTCTGCTACGGCGCGGCCAAGGCGGCCGTCGTCCAGCTGACCAAGACGCTCGCGACCGAGGTCGGCCGTCACGGCATCCGGGTGAACGCCGTAGCGCCGGGCTGGATCCGTACGCCCATGACGGACCGCCACGATGACGAGGCGCAGGCGCACACCGAGGCGCTCATGACGCGGATGGCGCCCCTGGGCCGGGTCGGTGAACCGGAGGACGTGGCGCACGCGGTGCTGTATCTGGCGTCCGACGCCTCGGCTTTCACGACGGGTCAGATCCTGCGTCCGAACGGGGGCGTGGCGATGCCGTGGTGACCCCGGCCGCCCGCCACGCCCGTCTCCATCGTCCCGTGGCCAGCGCGCCCGCGGCCCGCGTCTTCGGCACACAGTGCACCGGCAGTAGGCTCAGGCCCCACCCCCCGGCGGCGATCGCGCCCTCCACCGCTCCGGCGTCCGGCGCGACGGCGAGCCGCAGCACGGCCCACCACCACAGCGCCCCGAGCCCGAGCGCAGCCCCCCAGCGCGCTATCCCCGCCATGACCGCCACCTCCAGCCCGACGCTAGATCACCGCCCCGGCCGCTACGAGGGCGCACCGACGGCACACGGGAGCACCCGCGTCAGCCGTTCTCGGCCTGGAACATCCAGTGGTGCTTCTCCAGCTCGGCCGTGATGGTGATGAACATGTCCTGGCTGACGGGGTCCGCCTCACCGGTCGCCCCGACCCGCTCCCGCATCCGGGTGATCACCGCACCCAGCGCGTTCACCATCGTGCCCACCGCGTCCGCGTCCTTGATCCAGCCCTCGGGCGCGGTCTCGATGCCGGTGCCCGCGGCCACCGTCGCGGCGCGCCCGTCGGGCGAGACACCCAGCGCCGACGCCCGCTCGGCGACGGTGTCGGAGTGCGTGCGCGCGGTGGTCACGACCTCGTCCAGCTGCAGATGCACGGAACGGAACCGAGGCCCGATCACGTTCCAGTGGATCTGCTTCGCCACCAGGGCGAGGTCCACGAGGTCGACGAGAGCGCCTTGCAGCGCCTCGGACACGGTCTTCAGGTCCGTGTCGGACAGCGGGCTCTTCACGACGTACATGCATGTGCTCCGATCGGTGTGCCGGCCCCGAGTCACGCCCTCCACGATGCACGAAAGCCCCGGCCGTCGCCTCTCCAGTTCACTTGGAGAGCCCCGGCCGGGGCTTCGCACACTTCCTCAGCGCATGGATCGGATCATGCGCCCACGGGCGTGGGATTCACGCGGCGACCACGTCCACAGCTTCCGCGGGCGCCTTGATCGTCACCCGTTCCGGTGGCACACCGGTCACCGAAACGGAACCCAGCATCGGTCGGACCGACGTGGGCACGGGTTCGCTGGGGGTGGCCGCAGCAGACTGGGCCAGCTCGGCGAGAGCGAGCTCGTCGCTCACTTCCCGCATGAGCTCGGACATCCGTACGTCCAGCGCGTCGCAGATGGCGGAGAGCAGCTCGGAGGAAGCCTCCTTCTGCCCCCGCTCCACCTCGGAGAGATAGCCGAGCGAAACTCGGGCGGACGAGGAGACTTCGCGCAGAGTACGGCCCTGGCGCTGGCGCTGCCGACGCAGCACGTCACCCAGCAGGCGACGGAGCAGAATCATCGGTGGCTCCCTCCTCGGACCGCGTAGCCGCATCCTTCACGCCCCACCGTACCGCCTCGCGCTGCGGCCGTGCGGGGAGCGATGTCGTGTTCACTCAGGGCTGCAAACATCAAAACCCCCCGTTCTGTTCCGTATCCTGTGCCCGCTCATTCTCTGGCTGTTCGCTCGCCAGCTGCTGCAGGAGCAGGGCGAGCACGCTCCGTACACTCTCCATACGAATTTCCGCCCGGTCGCCGTTCAACCGCAGCGAGGCCACTTTCCCGCCACCGGCGGACCCGGAATCCGCCGCGCGGGGCCCGTCCACGGCCACGAAAACGGTTCCCACCGGCTGCCCGTCCTGCTCGTCGGGACCCGCGACACCGGTCGTCGCGATGCCCCAGTCGGCGCCCAGAGCCTTGCGCACGCCCGCCGCCATCTCGGCCGCGACCTGCGGGTCCACCGCTCCACGCCGCTCCAGCAGGGCCGCGTCGACCCCGAGCACCCGCTGCTTGAGGTCGGTGGCGTAGGCGGTCACCGAGCCCCGGAAGGCCTGCGACGCACCAGGAGCCGCTGTGATTTCCGCCGCAACAAGACCACCGGTGAGCGATTCCGCGACGGCGAGCGTCTCGCCCCTCACGGTCAGTAGTCGCACCACTTCAGCGGCGGGGGAATTCACGCGTCCGTCTCCTCCAGCGCGGCCTTGCGCTCCGCGATTCCCTGCCTGCGCAGCACAATGGCTTGTCTTACATAGTCGAGCCCGGTCACCACGGTCAGCACGACCGCCGCACCCATCACCCAGAACCGGAGAGTGGCCAGCCATCCCGTCAGCGCCAGGATGTACATCCCGACGGCCACGCCCTGCGTGAGCGTCTTGAGCTTGCCGCCCCGGCTCGCCGGGATGACGCCGTAGCGGATGACCAGAAAACGCAGCAGGGTGACGCCGAGTTCCCGGCCGAGGATCACCGCGGTCACCCACCACGGCAGATCGCCGAGCCCGGACAGACAGATCAGCGCCGCCCCCATGATCGCCTTGTCGGCTATGGGGTCGGCGATCTTCCCGAAGTCGGTGACCAGGTTGTACGTCCGCGCCAGATGCCCGTCGAACAGGTCGGTGATCATGGCGACGGCGAAGGCAGCCCAGGCGAACGAGCGCCACGCCGGGTCGTAGCCGCCGTCGGCCAGCATCAGCGCGACGAACGCGGGGACGAGCAGCAGCCGCAGCATGGTCAGGAGGTTGGCGACATTCCAGACGCTGGCCTGGTTGACGGCCGCCGCCGCGATCTTCCCGCCCCGCACCGGCTGACCGCCCCCGGCGGGTTCGCCGGAGACAGCGGCCGCCGCCTTGGCGGCGCCGCCCGCGGCGGATGCCGGGACTCCGGTCATCTGGCCGCCTCCTCATCGGGTACGAACGAGCCCTGCAGCGGCTCGGCCACCAGGTCGACGCCCTCGGTGCCGACCACCTTCGCCTCGACCATACGACCGACACTCAGGCCCTCGCCGCTCGTGAGCAGCACCTGGCCGTCCGTCTCCGGCGCCTGGTGCGCGCCGCGGCCGTACACGCCCTCCTCGTCCACGGACTCCACGAGGACCCGCACGGTCTCCCCCAGGCGTTCCTCGGCCCGCTGCGAGACGAGCTGCTCGGCCAGCCGGGAGACGCGTGCCAGGCGCTCGGCCACGACGTCGACGTCCAGCTTGCCGTCGTACGTCGCCGCTTCGGTGCCCTCCTCGTCGGAGTAGCCGAAGACGCCGATGGCGTCCAGCCGCGCGTGGGTGAGGAAACGCTCCAGCTCGGCCAGATCGGCCTCGGACTCGCCGGGGAAGCCCACGATGAAGTTGGAGCGCACGCCCGCCTCGGGAGCCTTGCTCCGGATGGTGTCGAGCAGCTCCAGGAAGCGGTCGGTGTCGCCGAAGCGGCGCATCGCGCGCAGCACGTCGGGCGCGGAGTGCTGGAAGGACAGGTCGAAGTAGGGCGCGACCTTGGGCGTGGCGGTGAGGACGTCGATCAGCCCTGGGCGCATCTCGGCCGGCTGGAGGTAGCTGACCCGCACCCGCTCCAGGCCGTCGACCGCGGCCAGCTCGGGCAGCAGGGACTCCAGCAGGCGGATGTCGCCGAGGTCCTTGCCGTAGGAGGTGTTGTTCTCGGAGACCAGCATGATCTCCTTGACGCCCTGCTCCGCGAGCCAGCGCGTCTCGTTGAGCACGTCGCTGGGGCGGCGCGAGATGAAGGAGCCGCGGAAGGACGGGATGGCGCAGAAGGTGCAGCGCCGGTCGCAGCCGGAGGCGAGCTTCACCGAGGCGACGGGGGCGCCGTCGAGCCGGCGGCGCAGGGGGGCGCGCGGGCCGGAGGCGGGCGCGAGCCCTTCCGGGAGGTCCACGGGCGCGTGCCCGGGCAGCGCCACGTCGGCGGCCGATTCCTGGCGCTCGGCAGGGCTGATCGGCAGCAGCTTGCGCCGGTCGCGGGGGGTGTGCGCGGCGTGGATGCCGCCGTTCAGGATGGTCTGCAGCCGGTCGGAGATGACCGCGTAGTCGTCGAAGCCGAGCACCCCGTCGGCCTCGGGCAGCGCCTCCGCGAGCTCCTTGCCGTATCGCTCGGCCATGCAGCCGACCGCCACCACCGCCTGGGTTCTCCCGTGGCCCTTGAGGTCATTGGCCTCCAGGAGGGCGTCGACGGAGTCCTTCTTGGCGGCGTCGACGAAGCCACAGGTGTTGACGACGGCGACATCCGCGTCGGAGGCGTCCTCCACGAGATCCCAGCCGTCCGCCTCCAAGCGGCCTGCGAGCTCCTCCGAGTCCACCTCGTTACGGGCGCAGCCAAGAGTGACGAGTGCGACGGTACGGCGTTCAGGCATGGGCTCAAGACTACTTTGTCTCACTGACACCCCACGTCGACGGGGTTGGCCGATCTTGGCCGACCCCGTCCTTGTGTGCTCCGTGCTCAGCCGGCCTGGGGGTCGCCCTTGGTGTACGTGAGGCGCTCCACGGCCCCCGGCCGCCAGTTCTCGTCGATCTTCTTGCCGTTGACGTAGAGCTCGATCGAGCCCGCGTCACCGAGGACGAGGTTGATCTTCTCGCTGTCCTGGAAGGTCTTGGTCTCGCCCTGCTTGAGCAGACCGTCGAAGAGGAGTCCGCCGCTGTGGTCCTTGGCGGAGATCCAGCTCTGGCCGTCGGGGGTGCTGACCTGGACCGTCACCTTGTCCTGAGGCGCGGCGGCGATGGCGCTGTCGGACGGCTCCGGCTTCGGATCCTCGGGCTTCTCGGTCTTGGGCTTGGTCGTGGCGGACTTGCTGGTGGAGGGCGTGGCGCCCTCGGCGACCGCCGCCGAGCCGCCGTCGTCACCCTTGAACGCGGTGAAGCCGACGAAGCCGACCACGGCCACGATCGCGGCGACCATCGCCGCGGTCCAGTTCGGCCCCCGCCGTTCCGGGCGGATGCGTTCCGCCTCGAACAGCGGCGCCGCGGGCGTCGGCGCGGGCCGCCCGCCGTGGTCCGCGTCGTACTGGTCGAGCAGCGGGCCGGGGTCGATGGCGACGGCCTTGGCCAGGGTCCTGATGTGGCCGCGGGCGTACACGTCCCCGCCGCACGGGGTGAAGTCGTCCGCCTCGATGGCGTGCACGATGGGCAGGCGGACCCGGGTGGCGTTGCTGACGTCGTCGACGGTCAGTCCGGCAGCGATACGCGCCTGCTGGAGAGCTCGGCCGACGGAGAGGCGGGCTTCGTCGGAAACGTCTTCGAACGGACGCTCGTCTTCAGGGGAGTTGCCGATGGACACGGGGGCGCCTTT
This sequence comes from Streptomyces sp. YS415, assembly GCF_023544665.1. Classification (GTDB taxonomy): domain Bacteria; phylum Actinomycetota; class Actinomycetes; order Streptomycetales; family Streptomycetaceae; genus Streptomyces. The sequence goes on along the minus strand of NZ_JAMJFL010000058.1, from coordinate 13,672 downwards.
CGAGCGTGTAGCCACCTGTGCTGGAAGTTCAGTCTAGGGGGGGTGCGAATGCCTGGGGCAACCGGGCGGCAGGACTTTGTACGCCATCGGTATGGCCCGGCACACCGATGGTGGGGCAGCAGCTTTTCGCTTCCCTCAACTTGACGTACGTCGTAGGGAAACGGTTGCTCAATGATCCCTTACGGGTGAGTCACGATCCGACATCGACGGCCCGGCCCGCGGGGGACTCTCCTCAAGCCTCCCCGCGGATCTGCGCCAGCACGCCATCCAGCTCGTCGGGCTTCACCAGAACGTCACGTGCCTTGGAGCCCTCGCTCGGCCCGACGATGTTCCGCGACTCCATCAGGTCCATCAGCCGCCCGGCCTTGGCGAAGCCCACCCGCAGCTTGCGCTGGAGCATGGACGTCGACCCGAACTGGGTGGAGACCACCAGTTCCGCCGCCTGGCAGAGCAGGTCGAGGTCGTCGCCGATGTCCTCGTCGATCTCCTTCTTCTGCTTGGTCCCCACGGTGACGTCGTCCCGGAAGACCGGCGCCATCTGGTCCTTGCAGTGCTGGACGACCGCCGCGACCTCGTCCTCGGTGACGAAGGCGCCCTGCATACGGGTGGGCTTGTTGGCGCCCATCGGCAGGAAGAGCCCGTCGCCCTTGCCGATCAGCTTCTCGGCACCGGGCTGGTCGAGGATGACCCGGGAGTCGGCGAGCGAGGAGGTGGCGAAGGCGAGCCGCGAGGGCACGTTCGCCTTGATCAGACCGGTGACCACGTCGACGGAGGGCCGCTGCGTGGCGAGCACCAGATGGATGCCGGCCGCACGGGCCAGCTGGGTGATCCGCACGATCGCGTCCTCGACGTCCCGCGGCGCGACCATCATCAGGTCGGCGAGCTCGTCGACGATCACCAGCAGATACGGATACGGCTGGAGCTCGCGCTCGCTGCCCTCCGGCGGCTTGACCTTGCCGTCCCTTATGGCCTGGTTGAAGTCGTCGATGTGCCGGAATCCGTACGCCGCCAGATCGTCGTAGCGAAGATCCATCTCCCGTACGACCCACTGGAGCGCCTCGGCGGCCCGCTTGGGATTGGTGATGATCGGCGTGATCAGGTGCGGGATGCCCTCGTAGGCCGTCAGCTCGACACGCTTGGGGTCGACGAGGACCATCCGGACGTCCTCGGGGGTCGCCCTGACCATGATCGAGGTGATCAGGCAGTTGATGCACGAGGACTTTCCGGAACCGGTGGCTCCGGCGACCAGGACGTGCGGCATCTTCGCGAGGTTGGCCATGACGTAGCCGCCCTCGACGTCCTTGCCGAGCGCCACCAGCATCGGGTGGTCGTCCTCCGCGGCGGCCGCGAGCCGCAGCACGTCACCGAGGTTGACCATCTCCCGGTCGGTGTTGGGGATCTCGATGCCCACGGCCGACTTGCCGGGGATCGGCGAGATGATCCGCACGTCCGGGCTGGCCACGGCGTACGCGATGTTCTTGGTCAGCGCGGTGATCCGCTCGACCTTCACCGCCGGGCCCAGTTCGACCTCGTAGCGCGTGACCGTCGGCCCGCGCGTGAAGCCCGTGACGGCGGCGTCGACCTTGAACTCGGTGAAGACGTTGGTGAGCGAGGCGACGACCGCGTCGTTGGCGGCGCTGCGCGACTTGCCGGGCCCCCCGCGCGTGAGGAGGTCGAGCGAGGGCAGCGCGTACGTGATGTCGCCGGAGAGCTGGAGCTGCTCCGCGCGCGGCGGCAGGTCGCTGGGGGCCTCGGGCGCGGGCTTGGTGAGGTCGGCGACCTCGGTCCTCAGCTTCTCCTGCTTGGGCCGCGCGGCCGGCACGGGCGTCGGAGTCGGCGCCGGTGTGGTCTCCTCGCGGTCTCCCGCGCTCACGCCCTGGGTGAGGTCGGCGACGACCGGCGAGGGCGGCATCCCGTGCAGTACGGCCCCGTCCAGCGCGGCGGCGGCCGCGGCGGCGACGTCCACGGCGTCCATGGGGCGGCCCATGTCGGGCTGGGGCACCGCGGACCGCCGGGGCCGGCCCCGGCGCCGCGAGAGCGCCTCGTGCTCGGCGCCTTCGGGGTCGTAGGCCTCGGGCGCCGGTCCGCGCCGCCGGGGGCGCGCGGGCAGCGCCTCGCGCCACTGGTCGTCGTAGCGCTCGTCGTCCTCGAAGTACTCCTCGGCCCCCGGATCGGCGACGATGCCGAGCCTGACCCCGAGCAGCCGCAGCCGCTGCGGGATGGCGTTGACGGGGGTGGCGGTGACGACCAGCAGCCCGAAGACCGTGACCAGCACCAGCAGGGGTACGGCGAGGACCTCGCCCATCGTGAACGTCAGCGGAGTCGCCGCGCTCCAGCCGATGAGGCCGCCGGCGTCCCTTATCGCCTGCATGCCGTCGCTGCGGGCGGGCGAGCCGCAGGCGATGTGCACCTGGCCGAGGACGCCGATGACCAGGGCGGACAGGCCGATCACGATCCGGCCGTTGGCCTCGGGCTGCTCCGGATGCCGGATGAACCGTACGGCGATCACCGCGAGCAGGATGGGCACCAGCAGGTCGAGCCGGCCGAAGGCGCCGGCCACCAGCATCTCGACCAGCTCACCGACGGGACCGCGCAGGTTGGACCAGGTACCCGCGGCGACGATCAGCCCGAGACCGAGCAGCAGCAGCGCGACGCCGTCCTTGCGGTGGGCGGGGTCGAGGTTCCTGGCGCCCTGCCCTATGCCGCGGAACACCGCGCCGACGGCGTGCGCGAGCCCGAGCCAGACGGCGCGCACCAGCCGGTAGATGCCCCCGGTGGGGCTGGGAGCCGGCCTGGGCGCGGGCTTCCTCGCGGCGACCTTCTTGGCGGGTGCCTTCTTCGCGGGAGCCTTTTTCGCGGCGGTCTTCTTCGCCGGGCCCTTCGCGGGAGCGGCAGCCTTCTTCGCCGGCTGCTTCTTGGCTGCGGAGGGACGTGAGGCCATAGGTGTGAGGTTACCGGTGGAGACCACAGCGGACACGTGTGCCCACCGCTTCACCCGTTCGTGTCGCCGTAGCGACGGCGCTGAACTGACGCAGGTTCACCAAGAGGTCATCTCCAACGCGCCCCGACCGGGCGTCAGTTCTGCGAGGTCACCGAGGAGGTGTTCCCGGCGCCCGGCTCCAACGCGTCCAGCGCGCGCCGCAGTCCGGTGAGCTTGCGCTCCAGATGAGCCGCCGTGGCGACGGCCGCCGCGTCCGCCGACTCGTCGTCGAGCTGCTTGGACAGCGCCTCGGCCTGCTCCTCGACCGCCGCGAGCCGCGCCGACAGTTCGGCGAGCAGCCCCGCCGATTCCTTCGTCTCGGCACCCGGAGCCTTGCCGCCGCCCTCCAACTGGAGCCGCAGCAGCGCCGCCTGCTCCCTGAGCTGGCAGTTCTTCATGTACAGCTCGACGAAGACCGAGACCTTCGCCCGCAGCACCCACGGGTCGAACGGCTTGGAGATGTAGTCCACCGCACCGGCGGCATAGCCGCGGAAGGTGTGGTGGGGACCGTGATTGATCGCCGTGAGGAAGATGATCGGGATGTCCCGGGTCCGCTCCCGGCGCTTGATGTGCGCCGCGGTTTCGAAACCGTCCATTCCCGGCATCTGGACGTCCAGCAGAATGACCGCGAAGTCGTCCGTGAGCAGTGCTTTGAGCGCTTCCTCCCCGGACGATGCCCGCACCAGGGTCTGATCGAGCGCAGAGAGGATCGCCTCCAGCGCGAGCAGATTCTCCGGCCGGTCATCGACCAGGAGGATCTTGGCCTTCTGCACCATGGCCCGCCCTCCTCGCCCCGGCATGGGGCCTCCCCTGTCCGCAGGACTTGGCGCAGCACCGGCGGGTGCCGCCCCAGGGGACGGCTCCCTTGCGCCGCCCGTCCTCGTGCCGGTCATGGTAGCCGCACCCCGCCCGTCGCCACACCCTGTCACCGCGATGTCACTGTGCACGTAGCAGAAACGTAGCGGGAGACCAGAAGGTTCCCCGAATCCCGTACTTCTACACGGCGTCGAGCACACTGAGTCAGCAACTCCGTGTGCCCACCGTAGGTTCCCGACCTGCCCTTCCCGGGCCCGCACACCGGGCCCGTACGAAGCCCGACCGATACCGTCACGCCTCCCGCATCCACTGCTCCATCACCGACAGCAGGTGATCGGGGTCGACCGGCTTGGTGACGTAGTCGGAGGCGCCCGACTCGATCGCCTTCTCCCGGTCGCCCTTCATCGCCTTCGCGGTCAGCGCGATGATCGGCAGCCCGGCGAACTGCGGCATCCGGCGGATCGCCGTGGTCGTCGCGTACCCGTCCATCTCGGGCATCATGATGTCCATCAGCACGACCGCCACGTCGTCGTGCTGCTCCAGCACCTCGATGCCCTCCCGGCCGTTCTCGGCGTACAGCACCGACAGGCCGTGCTGCTCCAGGACGCTGGTCAGCGCGAAGACGTTGCGGATGTCGTCGTCGACGATCAGCACCTTCTCCCCGCCGAACCGGATGCCCCGGCGCACCTGCGGCGTCGCCTGCTGCTCCACCGTCGGCCACGGCTCCTGCTGGAACGGCCGCTGCTCCAGCTCGTGCACGGACCTGCGGCGCCGGCGCCGGAAGAGCGCGGCGGCGCCGTTCTGCGTCTCCTGGTACGACTTCACCTCGGCCGGCGTCTCGATCTCCACGTCCGACAGCTCGGACTGGTCCGCGGCCGACGCCACCAGGTCGCCGGCCTCCAGGACGGGCATGGACTGCTGGTGGTAGCCCTGCGGCGGCAGCTCGCTCGGGTGCAGCGGCAGGTACAGCGTGAACGTGGAGCCGCGTCCCGGTTCGCTCTGCGCGTGGATCTCGCCGCCGAGGAGCTGCGCGATCTCCCGGGAGATCGACAGCCCCAGACCCGTACCGCCGTACTTGCGGCTGGTCGTGCCGTCGGCCTGCTTGAACGCCTCGAAGATCACCCGCATCTTGCTGGCCGCGATGCCGATTCCGGTGTCGGTCACCGAGAACGCGATCAGATCGGCGTCCGCGTCCCGCAGCGAACCGGTCTCCAGCAGCTGCTCCCGGATGGCCACCGGCACATCCGCCCCGGCCGGCCGGATGACCAGTTCGACCGACCCGGAGTCGGTGAACTTCACCGCGTTGGACAGCAGATTGCGCAGCACCTGGAGCAGCCGCTGCTCGTCGGTGTGCAGGGTGGCGGGCAGCTCCGGCGACACCCGCACCGACAGGTCCAGGCCCTTCTCCGCGGTCAGCGGGCGGAAGGTGGCCTCGACGTAGTCGACGAGCTGGACGAGCGCGATGCGCGTCGGGGAGACGTCCATCTTGCCCGCCTCGACCTTGGACAGGTCGAGGATGTCGTTGATCAGCTGGAGCAGGTCGGAACCGGCGCCGTGGATGGTCTCGGCGAACTCGACCTGCTTCGGGGACAGATTGCCCTCGGCGTTGTCGGCGAGCAGCTTGGCCAGGATCAGCAGCGAGTTGAGCGGGGTGCGCAGCTCGTGCGACATGTTGGCGAGGAACTCGCTCTTGTAGCGCATGGACACCGCGAGCTGCTCGGCACGCTCCTCCAGAACCTGCCGCGCCTCCTCGATCTCGGTGTTCTTCACCTCGATGTCACGGTTCTGCCGGGCCAGCAGCTCGGCCTTCTCCTCCAGTTCGGCGTTGGACGCCTGAAGGGCCTTCTGCCGGTTCTCCAACTCGGCCGACCGTTCCTGGAGTTGCTCGGTCAGCTCCTGGGACTGCTTCAGCAGCTGCTCGGTCTTGGTGTTGACGGAGATGGTGTTGACGCTGGTCGCGATCATCTCCGCGATCTGGTTCAGGAAGTCCTTCTGGATCTGCGTGAACGGCGTGAAGGAGGCCAGCTCGATCACGCCGAGCACCTGGCCCTCGAACAGCACCGGCAACACGATCACCTGGGCGGGCGGTGCCTCGCCGAGCCCGGAGGAGATCTTCAGATAGCCGCTGGGCGCGTTCTCCACCAGGATCGTGCGCTTCTCCTGGGCCGCCGTCCCCACCAGCGCCTCACCGGGCCGGAACGAGGTGGGCATGGAGCCCATCGAGTAGCCGTACGAGCCGAGCATCCGCAGCTCGTACTGGTCCTCGCCGCTCTGGTGCGCGTCCGGCATGGCCAGGAAGAACGCGCCGTGCTGCGCGGAGACCACCGGCGTCAGCTCGCTCATGATCAGCGAGGCCACGTCCTGGAGGTCCCGGCGGCCCTGCATCAGCGCGGAGATCCGGGCGAGGTTGCCCTTGAGCCAGTCCTGCTCCTTGTTGGCGATCGTGGTGTCACGCAGGTTGGCGATCATCTTGTTGATGTAGTCCTGGAGTTCCTGGATCTCGCCGGAGGCGTCGACGTCGATCTTCAGGTTCAGGTCACCGCGGGTCACCGCGGTCGCCACGCGCGCGATGGCACGCACCTGCCGGGTCAGGTTCCCGGCCATCTCGTTCACCGACTCGGTGAGGTCCCGCCAGGTTCCGTCGACGTCACGCACGCGTGCCTGGCCGCCGAGCTGCCCCTCGGTACCCACCTCGCGGGCGACGCGGGTGACCTCCTCGGCGAAGGAGGAGAGCTGGTCGACCATGGTGTTGATCGTCGTCTTGAGCTCGAGGATCTCGCCTCGCGCGTCGATGTCGATCTTCTTGGTCAGATCGCCCTTGGCGATGGCGGTGGTCACCATGGCGATGTTCCGCACCTGACCGGTCAGGTTGGACGCCATCTGGTTCACCGACTCGGTGAGGTCCTTCCAGGTACCGGCCACACCCGGCACCCGCGCCTGACCGCCCAGGATGCCGTCCGTGCCCACCTCACGGGCCACCTTGGTGACCTGGTCGGCGAACGAACTCAGCGTCTTCACCATGGTGTTGAAGGTGTCCGCGAGCTGCGCGACCTCGCCGCGCGCCTCGATGGTCACCGTCCGGGTCAGGTCGCCGTTGGCGACCGCCGCCGCCACCTGGGAGATGTTCCGCACCTGCATGGTCAGGTTCTTGGCCATCAGGTTGACGTTGTCGCTGAGGTCCTTCCAGATGCCGGTGACGCCCGGCACGTGCGCCTGGCCGCCCAGGATGCCCTCGGTGCCCACCTCACGGGCCACCCGGGTCACCTGCTCGGCGAAGGAGGAGAGCTGGTCCACCATCGTGTTGACGGTGGTGACGAGCTCCAGGATCTCGCCCTTGGCGTCCACGGTGATCTTCTTGGACAGGTCGCCCTTGGCCACCGCGGTCGTGACCTCGGCGATGTTGCGCACCTGGATGGTCAGGTTGTTCGCCATGAAGTTCACCGACTGGGTGAGGTCCTTCCAGGTGCCGGAGACCCCCTGCACCTCGGCCTGCCCGCCGAGCTCGCCCTCCGTGCCCACCTCACGGGCGACCCTGGTGACCTCCTCCGCGAACGACGACAGCTGGTCGACCATCGTGTTCAGGGTGTTCTTCAGCTCCAGGATCTCCCCGCGCGCGTCCACGGTGATCTTCTGGGACAGGTCACCCCGGGCCACCGCGGTGGCGACCTGCGCGATGTTGCGCACCTGGGCGGTGAGGTTGCCGGCCATGCCGTTCACCGAGTCGGTCAGATCGCGCCACACACCGGCCACGCCGGGCACCTGCGCCTGACCGCCGAGTCGGCCCTCGGTGCCCACCTCACGGGCCACCCGGGTCACCTGCTCGGCGAAGCCGGAGAGCTGGTCGACCATCGTGTTGATGGTGTTCTTCAGCTCCAGGATCTCCCCGCGCGCGTCCACGTCGATCTTCTGGGACAGGTCGCCCCGGGCCACCGCCGTCGTCACCTGGGCGATCTGCCGCACCTGCGAGGTGAGGTTGCCGCCCATGAAGTTGACGGAGTCGGTGAGCTCCTTCCAGGTCCCGGACACCCCCGGTACGACCGCCTGGCCGCCCAGGCGGCCCTCCGTGCCCACGTCCCGGGCCATCCGCGTCACCTGGTCGGCGAAGGCCGACAGCTGGTCCACCATCGTGTTCACGGTGTTCTTCAGCTGGAGCATCTCGCCGGAGACGTCCACGGTGACCTTCTGCGACAGATCGCCGTTGGCCACGGCCGTCGTCACCTGGGCGATGTTGCGGACCTGACCGGTGAGGTTGCGGAACGCGGTGTTGACGGAGTCCGTCAGGTCCTTCCACGTCCCGGCCGCGCCCGGCACCTGCGCCTGCCCGCCCAGCTCACCCTCGACGCCGACTTCGCGGGCCACGCGCGTGACCTCGGAACCGAAGGAGGAGAGCTGGTCCACCATGCCGTTGACGGTGTTCTTCAGCTCCAGCATCTCGCCGGCCACGTCGACGGTGACCTTCTGCGAGAGATCACCATTGGCCACGGCCGTCGTCACCGCGGCGATGTCCCGCACCTGGATCGTGAGGTTCCGGAAAACCGTGTTGACGGAGTCCGTCAGGTCCTTCCACGTCCCGGCCGCGCCCGGCACGTTGGCCTGGCCGCCCAGCCGTCCCTCGGCACCGACCTCGTTGGCCACGCGCGTGACCTCGTCCGCGAAGATCCGCAGGGTCTCGGTCATCTGGTTGATGGTGTCCGCGAGCTGCGCGACCTCGCCGCGCGCCGACACGGTCACCTTCTGCGACAGATCGCCGTTGGCGACCGCCGTGGTCACCTGTGAGATGCCTCGCACCTGGGCCGTGAGGTTGCCGGCCATCAGGTTCACCGAATCGGTGAGGTCCTTCCACACACCGGCCACACCCGGCACCTGCGCCTGTCCGCCGAGCTCGCCCTCGGTGCCCACCTCGCGCGCGACCCGGGTCACCTCGGAGGAGAACGACGACAGCTGGTCCACCATCGTGTTGACGGTGTTCTTCAGCTCCAGCATCTCGCCGGCCACATGAACCGTGACCTTCCGGGACAGATCACCCTTGGCGACCGCCGTGGTCACCAGCGCGATGTCCCGCACCTGCGCGGTCAGCCGGTACGCCATCGTGTTGACGGAGTCCGTGAGGTCCTTCCACGAACCCGACATGCCCCGCACGCGTGCCTGTCCGCCCAGCTTGCCCTCGGTGCCCACCTCACTGGCCACCCGCGTCACCTCGTCGGTGAACGTGGACAGCTGGTCGACCAGATTGTTGACGGTACGGCCGACCTTCAGGAACTCCCCGCGCAGCGGATGCCCGGTCCCGTCCGGGGCCTGCGTGCGCAGCTCCATACGCGGCGACAGATCACCCTCGGCCACCGCGGACAGCACCCGGCCGACCTCGGAGACGGGCCGTACGAGGTCGTCGACCAGGGCATTGGAGTTGTCGACGGCCGCTGCCCAGGAGCCCTCGCAGGAGCCTGTCTCCAGCCGCTCCGTGAGCTTGCCCTCGCGCCCCACCATGCGCCGCACCCGGGCCAGCTCGCCGGTCAGGTGCAGATTGCGGTCGGCCACCTCGTTGAACACGGCCGCGATCTCGGACATCACGCCGTCGCCGGAGACCGTGAGCCGCTTGCGGAAGTTCCCGTCCCGCATCGAGACGAGGGCCGCCAGCAGTCGGTTCAAGGAGGCCGTGTCCACCGTGGTGGTCCCACCCCGCGGTTTGCGCTCCTTCATCAGGGACTGTCCGCCTTTCGCGCGCGTCTTCGTGCCCCGCGTCGCTGCGCCAGACTCCACTGTGTCCCTCCCGCAGGGGTCGACCTTCACTGCCGTGCTCCCGATGCTCCTGCCCGGAGCACCGGTTACTGCTGGGTATGTCCGCCGGACGCACGGGCCGCACCACGGGCTGCTGCCCGCCGTGAGCGACAGCCATTCCGCCCGACCGGACCTTCACCTCAAGCTTGCCCAGTGTTTCACCCCGGCCGAACCCGGCCATAACAGTTCGGCAGCTTCGCACACGGTCCGCACACCCTCCGGGCGGAAACACGGCGGACCGGCATCCGCGTGGACGGCGAAGGTAAGTAACCTTGCATGCGGCTGTCCAGCCGCACCGGTCCGTCCGGCTCGGGCGGTGGCACGGAAACGAGCGGGCATCGGAGGGGCGGCCGCACACATGACCACCGGACTGATCCCGGGGGAGCAGCCCTCGGAACCCCGGCCGAAGGGCGGCCTGCCGCATCAGCGGCAGGAGCCGGCCGGCCACGGAGCCCTGCATGTCGACAACCGCTCGAGGAGTTCAGTGATCACCGCGCGCGCGGCCGCCAGCTTCGAGCCCGTCGGGCGGTCGGTCGCGAGCGCCCGCTCCTTCGTCCGCGACACCCTCCAGGGCTGGGGCTTCGCCGACATCGTCGACGACGCCGTGGTCCTCACCAGCGAGCTGGTGACCAACGCCGTGGTGCACGCCGGCACCTCCGCCGACGTGTTGTGCCTGCGCGCCGACGACGGCGTCCGGATCGAGGTCGCCGACCGCTACCCCGAGCGCGAGATCCCGCTCCAGGGCACCACCCTCAGCATGGGCAACCCCGACCGCGAAGGCGGCCGCGGCCTGCAGCTGTGCGCGGCACTGGCCGGCCGCTGGGGCGTGGAGTACACGCCCACCCACAAGCAGGTCTGGTTCCAGCTCGATCTTCCCGAGCGCCCGGTGGGCACCCGGGCCGCGGGCCCCGCGCTCCCCGCCGACCTCCTCCCGATCGCCGACGCCCGCGTCCGCGTCGCCGTCGTCCAGATCGACCGCACCGGCGCCATCTCGGCGTGGAACGAGGACGCCGAGGAACTCTTCGGCTACCCCGCCGAGCAGGTCACCGGCAAGCCCCTCACCGACCTCGCCGCCTGGCCGCACACCCCGGGCACCGGCACCGGCATCGCGGAGGCCCTCCAACTCTCCCGCTGGGAGGGCAGTTACGGCATCCGCGGCGCCAACGGCCGGGTCATCCCGGTCTACGCCTCCCATCTCCGGGTCCGCGACACCGGCGGCGAGCCCTCCACGGTCTGCCTCCTCGTCCGGGACCACGAACGCGCGGTCCTGCAGACGCCGTTGCGGATGCCGTCCTCCGACGTCGGCGGCTCCGGCGAGGGCCAGAGCACCGACCCCTTCGAGGTGTTCATCGGCTCCCCGGCCCCGGACGACCTCGACGGCCTCCTGCAGCGCACGGTGGAGCGCGCCCGCGACATGCTCGACGGCGACTCCGCCTTCCTGCTCCTCGCGACCGACGACGAGACCGAGTTGGAGGTCCGCGCCTCCACCGGCCTGCCCTCCGCCCGCCAGCGCTTCGCCCGCGTCCCCGTCGAGGCGGGCCCCGGCCGCTACGGCTCCGCGCGCATGCCCGCGGTCCACGACGACCTGTCGGCCGTCCCCGGCGCCGTCCCGCTGCTCAGCGGCACCGGCATGCGCTCGGTCGTGACGGTCCCCCTGAAGGTCGAGGGCCGCCTCACCGGCTCCCTCGGCGTTGCGGCGGAGGCCCCCGGCAGATACTCCAACGAGGAGGCCCTACGGCTCCAGTTCGCCGCCGACCGCATCGCGTTGGCCGTCGAATCGGCCCGCCTCGGCGAACTGGAACGCCTGCGCCGAGGCTCGCTGAGCTTCCTGGTCGAGGCCTCCGACCTGCTCGCCGGCACCCTGGACCGCGACCAGACCCTCGCCCTGATGGCCCAGATGACGGTCCCGACGCTGGCCACCTGGTGCGCGGTCTACACGATCGCCGACCAGGCCTCGGAGCCGTACCTCTCGTACGTCCTGCACGAGGACGAGGAACTCATCGACGGCATCAAGTCGTTGCTCTCGAAGATCGCCCCGCCCGACCCGGTGCCCACCCCCGGCGCCCGCATCTGGTCCGCCCCCGCGCAGGCCGCCCACCAGGCCGCGCTGCGCACCTCCATGCGCAGCCTGGGCCTGCGCGAGCCGCTCCCCCGCGCCAGCTCCGGCGTCGGCCCGACGCTCGCCACGGCCTCCGCGGTCGGCGGCGAGACCGTCGTACTCCCGTTGGTGGCCCGCAACCGGGTGATCGGCATGCTGACCCTCGGCAAGCCGACCGACGAACACTTCCGCCAGGAGATCCTGGAACTGGCCGAGGACCTCTCCCGCCGAGCGGCCCTGGCCCTGGACAACGCCCGCCTGTACTCGGAGCGCACGGCCATCAGCCAGGCCCTCCAGCGCAGCCTCCTGCCGCCCGAACTCCCCGAGATCGAGGGCGTGGAGGTCGAGGTCATCTACCGCGCGGCCGGCGAGGGCAACGAAGTCGGCGGCGACTTCTACGACCTCTTCCCGATCAGCGACGGCGCCTACGGCTTCGCCATCGGCGACGTCTGCGGCACGGGCCCGAACGCGGCGGCGGTCACCGGCCTCGCCCGCCACGCCCTGCGCCTGCTGGCCCGGGAGGGCCTCAGCGGCCCGGCGGTCCTGGAGCGCCTCAACTCCGCGATCCTCGACGAGGGCGCCCGCAGCCGCTTCCTGACCCTCCTCTACGGCGAACTGCGGCCGCAGGAGGACGGCAGCGCGGAGTTGAAGGTGGTCTGCGCCGGTCACCCACTCCCACTCCGCCTGCGCCAGGACGGCACGGTCGAGCCGGCCGCCGAACCCCAGCCGCTGCTGGGCGTGATGGAGGACCTGGAGCTCTACGAGCAGACCGTCACCCTCGACCCCGGCGACGTCCTGCTGTGCGTCACGGACGGCGTCACCGAGCGCCGTGAGGGAAGCCGCATGCTCGGCGACGACGGTCTCACCGACGTCCTGACGACCTGCACCGGCCTGACGGCAGGCGCGGTCGCCGCCCGCATCATGCGCGCCGTGGAACGCTTCGCCTCTGACGCCCCGTCCGACGACATGGCGATCCTCGCGATGCGCGTCCCGGGCCTCCACACGGACTGAGCCTCCCGGGGATACGAGAAAGGCCCCCGCCCGTAAGGGCGGAGGCCTTTTCTTTCGGAGCCCCCAAACGGAATCGAACCGTTGACCTTCTCCTTACCATGGAGACGCTCTACCGACTGAGCTATAGGGGCCAGTTGCCTTCGAGGTCTCCCTCGCGGCAACGAGCTAAATCATACCCTGAATTCGCGCATGCTTCGAACCGCCCGTCCAGGGACTCGAATTCTCACACTGCGGGCTGGAGCAACCCGCCCAGCGCGTTGCACGCGGAGACGATCCGCTGCATGTCCCGCTTGGTCAGCGCCGCGTCCACGGGCAGCGCGAGCGTCTCGTCGGCGGCACGCTCGGTCTCCGGCAGCGACACGCACCGCCGGAACTCGGGCAGCCGGTGCACGGGCGTCTTCACCGGGACCTTGCAGTCCACCCCGCGGGCGCGCACGGCGCGTGCGAAGGCATCCCGGTCGGGCCGTCCGTTCCCGGGCACGCGCACGACGTACTGCTGATAGGTGTGGCCGTCACCCCCGTCGGGCGTCGTCACACCCTTCAACTTGGAGTCCAGATAAGCGGCCCGCTGCCGGCGCTGAGCGATTTCGTCGTACGGCACCTCGGACTCGCCCTGCTCCAGGACGAGCAGTCCGTGCCGCTGTCCGACACCGTGCAGCCGGGCGATGTCGGCGAACCGCCCGAAGCGGTGCACGACCACCACGGCCGCGGTCCGTGCGGTCACGACCGCCTCGACGGCAGCGGCGTCCAGGCAGTACGTGACCGGGTCTATGTCGGCGAACACCGGAAGCGCCCCGGCCAGGACCACGGCCTCGGCGACCTCGGCGTTCCCGAAGGCCGGTACGACGACCTCGTCACCGACTCCGACGCCGGCGGCCCTGAGCATTGCAGCAGTACCCATGCTCGGGATGGTGGCTGCGCAACGTGAACTTCAAGTGACGCACAGCAAAAAAGGGTTGGACCCCGAACCGAAGTTCGGGGTCCAACCCTTT
>NZ_JAMJFL010000057.1 GCF_023544665.1 Streptomyces sp. YS415 | reverse complement strand
CTGAACCGTTCCGGGTTTGATCGAGACTCTAGATCTTGACTGTGACCTGGTGTTTTGCGGTCTCGTTGTAGTAGTCGGTCTCGTATTCGGCGGGTGGGATGTGCCCTATTTCACCGTGGAGTCGGCGGTGGCAGTACCAGTCGACCCACTCGGCGGTGGCCAGCTCGACCTCGGAGAGCGTCTTCCAGGGGCGGCGGGGCTTGATCAGCTCGGTTTTGAACAGGCCGATCGTGGACTCCATCAGGGAGTTGTCGTAGGCGTCGCCGACCGATCCGATGGACGCGGCGATGCCTGCCCGGTCGAGGTGCTCGGCGAGCGCGAACGACGTGTACTGCGACCCGGCATCGCTGTGATGTATCAACTTGCCTTTCTGGTGCGGCCGTTGGTCCCGGTCTCGTTGCCATAGAGCCATCTCGAGAGCGTCCAGGACGAGGCGTGTTTCCTTCGACGTGGCCGCGGACCACCCGACGATTCGGCGGGAGAAGGTGTCCACGACGAAGGCGACGTAGACGACGCCGGCGAACGTGGCGACGTGGGTGAAGTCGGCGACCCAGCAGCGGTTGGGGGCGGGGGCGACGAAGTCACGGTCCACCAGGTCCGGGGCCCGCTGAGCGCTCTCGTCGGGAATGGTGGTGATCACCTTCTTGCCACGGACCGCGCCGGTGATGCCCATGTCGCGCATGAGGCGCTCGACGGTGCAGCGGGCCACCGAAACGCCCTGCCGGTTCAGGTGCCGCCAGATCTTGCGGGCGCCGTAGACACGGTAGTTGGCCTCGTACGCCTGAGTGATCAGGGTCTTGAGTTCGGCGTCGCGGACGGTGCGGGCCGCGGGTGTGGCCTGGCGTTTGTGGTGGGCGTAGTAGGTGGAGGGGGCGATCTTGCAGTCGTGTTCGGTGAGGACCCGGCAGATCGGCTCGACGCCGCCGAAGCGGTCCTTGTGCTCGTCGATAAACGCTACGAGCGTGTGTGTGGCCGGTCGAGCTCGGCCGCGAAGAAAGACGCCGCGGCCTTGAGGATGTCGTTGGCCCGTTTCAGCTCGGCGTTCTCCTTCTTCAACCGCTTCAGCTCGGCCGACTCCTCGCTCGTCGTTCCTGGCCGGGAGCCGGTGTCGATCTGGTCCTGCCGCACCCACTTGCGCAGCGTCTCGGTCGTGCCGATGCCCAGCTTCTGGGCGACCGCTTTCATCGCGGCCCACTCGGTGTCGTACTCCGGCCGCACCTCGGCGACCATGCGCACCGCACGACGGCGCAGCTCAAGAGGGTATTGGGAAGGACGTGCCATAACTCGATCCTCTCAAACGATCGAGTCCCTACCGAACCCGGAGCGGTTCACCCACCACGTCTTCGTGGTGTCGTCGAACGATGCGATCGTGCGAAGCCGGTTCAGCTGCGCTTTCCATTGCGGATCGGCGGCTGGCGCCGCCCAGATGGTGACCTGCAACACCCATGCTTGGTCAGGGGAGTTCGGCGAACTGGTCATGCCCTGACGGTAGATGCTGCCACTGACAGAGCCCCGGTCGGGTGAAGCCGCGCTTGGCCCAGAACCTCCGCCGTGCCGAGAATGTACTGACAGACAGGCTGGCAGGTGTCACGTGGGGTGTTCGTCGAGGAGCTGGGGGCCGTTGTTGCGGACGTTGTTGACGGCGGTGGAGACGGGCCGGGCCTGCAGGCGGCCTTGGGCCGGCTGGTCGAGCAGCGCCCGCAGCTCGTCAGGGTCCTGGTGGCCGGGGTCGAGCCAGGCGTCGTAGTGGTCGGGGGTGAGGGCGAGCGGCATGCGGGGGTGGACACGGCCGGCCGCGTCGGTGGCTTCGGTGGTGATGATGGTGCAGGTCATCAGCCAGGCGGCCGGGTCGTCGTCCTGCTGGACGGCCGGGTCGCGCCAGTACTCGTACAGACCGGCCAGGGCCATCACTTGCTCGTCCTGGGGGTGGATGAAGTACGGCTGTTTGCGGGCCTTGCCGGTGGCCGGATCCTTGATCTGTTCCCACTCGTAGAAGCCGTCGGCGGGCAAAAGGCAGCGGCGCCGAGCAAAGGCGCGGCGATAGGCGGGCTTCTCGTGCACCGTCTCCACCCTCGCGTTAATCATCCGTGCGCCCACCTTCACATCCTTCGCCCACGACGGCACCAGGCCCCAGAGCAGCGGCCGCAACTCCCGCTGCACCGTGTCGCTGTCCTCTTCGCCGCGCGGTGAGCGCTCAAGGACGGCCCACACGTCGTCGGTCGGGGCGACGTTCCAGTTCGGCGCGAGCGTCTCCTTCGCGGGGACGTCGGGCACCTGGAAGAGCGGAGCCAGTTCCAGCGGGCTGCGAGTGGATGCGTATCGACCACACATACCGCCACTCTTGCACTTCTGTCGGCGTCGGTGTGACGTTGGCGAGGTGAGCCGCTGGTCTCTCGCCGACTTCGTCTGGCAGGGGCGGCAGGACTCGAACCTGCGGCATCCGGTTTTGGAGACCGGCGCTCTGGCCAGCTGAGCTACGCCCCTTCGGTAGGAGTCAGCGTGGCATGACCGACCGGCTCTTATCTACGGGATTTCTGCTCAGAGAAGCCGCAGGACGCCGACGACCTTGCCGAGGATGCGTGCGTCGTCGCCGGGGATTGGCTCGAAGGACGGATTGCGCGGCATCAGCCACACCTGTCCGTCCTGTCGCTTTGCTTCAAGACCTTCACGGTGGTCTCGTCGTCCAAGAGCGCGGCGACGATGTCGTCTCGGTGGTCGGCACTGTCCTGGTGGGCGAGGCCGAGCACGTCCAGGGCGAGCGGCTGCAACTGAATACCGCCAGAACGGCATCTACGAAGCATGAGAAAGCAGCCGCTGCCCCTTGAAAAGCGCCGAGCCCGAGCCCAGCTGAAGCAGCACGCTCGACGCTGGGGCCTGTGGGCACTGATCCTGGCCGGCGCATGCATTCTGCTCGGCGTACTGCCCTGGCTGATCTGGCAAGGCCCCTACAGAATCGACGCCGCCCACCTCGATGAGGCCGAACTGAAGAAGGGCTCGGCAGCGCTCGTGACCGGCCTGCGCACGGCCGTTGTTGCGTTCGCGGCCGCGTTAGGTGCTGGCATCGCGCTGCTCTACACCGCGCGCACCTACCGCCTGACCCGGCGCGGCCAGATCACCGACCGTTTCACCAAAGCCCTCGAACGCCTCGGCTCAGACGAGGTCTACGTACGCATCGGCGGCATCCTTGCCCTTGAGCAGATCGTTCAGGACGCCCCCGAGCAAGCTGCCACCGACGCCGCCCGCGTCCTCGGCCACTTCATTCGTGAGCGTGCCCCCAAAGCAGCATCCCCGCCCAACCCCGACGACCCTGAGAACCACCCGCAGAGCGAACCCCTGCCCGACGAACCGGCAGCCGACATCCAGGCAGCCCTCACCGCCCTCACCCGCGCCGAATCCCGCACCCACGTCGACCCCCGCGAACCCCTCGACCTCCACGGACTCCACCTCACCGGCGCCCAACTCACCGAAGCCGACCTCACCCGCGCAGACCTGCACAGGGCGACGCTAACGAAGGCCAATCTGAACAGGGCGACGCTCACGAGGGCCGACCTGACCGGGGCGACGCTAACGAAGGCCCACCTGACCGGGGCAACGCTCACGAGGGCCGACCTGCGCGGGGCGACGCTCACGGATGCCGACCTGCACGGGACGACGCTCACGAGGGCCGACCTGACTGGGGCGACGCTCACGGATGCCGACCTGCGCGGGGCGACGCTCACGAAGGCCTTCCTGGGCGGGGCGATGCTCACGAAGGCCTTCCTGGGCGGGGCGACGCTCACGGATGCCTTCCTGACCGGGGCGACGCTCACGGATGCCTTCCTGACCGGGGCGACGCTCACGAAGGCCAACTTGACCGGGGCGACGCTCACGAAGGCCCACCTGCACAGGGCGACGCTCACGAAGGCCGACCTGACCGGGGCGACGCTCACGGATGCCGACCTGGGCCGGGCGACGCTCACGAAGGCCAACCTGCATGCGGCTGACCTGTCGAGGGCCATCGGGCTGACCCCAATGCAGGTGGCATCGGCTTACACCAGCGAAAACACCAAATTGCCAGCAAACGTCGCCACATCAATTGGACCAGTGACGAGCGAGAATTAAGCACGTCTGGTGTTCTGGCCCAGCACTATGTGGCATTCGATCCAATTAAGCACGTTTAGGCACGTGGCAGGTACCCGGCCACCGCGGACGATCCGCCACACGCCCCCTCGGCCGCACTTACTGTAAGCCGGACCGCTTGCCGTACGGGCCAGAGCTTTGACACACGATGTCCCCCGATCTCCGCGATGGAGGTACCGCACGACCGGAGAGTTCGGCTTGGCCACCGCACCCTCATTCGCCCGCGGCTTGCGGACGGCAACCCTTCCGCCCGTGACCACGTACGGAGCCGTGCGCGTGGCCTTGGCAACTCCCGCCCACGCCGGCGTCACAGACATCGGGCCGAGCCCGATCACCGCACGGCCGTCACTTCTCGTCGACATCTCAAGCAGGGCTGATCAACACGCCGTCGAAACTCGTCGAGAAGCGCTGTCCCTTGGGGTGAACGAAGCCAGATGATCCCCGCATGCCCGAGCAACGCATCGAGCAGGTAGATACGAGAGCAGGAAGTGCGCCCCCTGGTTGGAGTGTCGAGGCCTTGGCGGGGCTGCATTGCGCCTGCGGGAAGTCGTGGCTGATCTCTATCGCTGTGGCTGGTTTGTGGTGCATGGTGGTGGCTGTGGGATCGCTTGCTCCCTGGCGGCGGACCCTCTTTCGGGCCCTGTCGTTGCACCCCTGCGACAGGGCCCGCCGCGCCTCCCGGCTCCCCACGGGAGGCCACGCGGCTGCCCTCGCGTAGTGCCTATCGCATTGACCGCCTGGTAGTTGGTCGCGCCGGGGCCGGGGGCACTCCCCGGCAGCAAGGCCGCCAATCCAAAGTTCAGGAACCCTGCTCGGCGGACAGGTCGCCGTTGAGATGGTTACGGGCGGCCGTCAAGAAGGCTGTTACAGCTGCAGTGAGTTCGGCGTGAGCATCTGTTAGAGCCGCATGATCGCGGATGAGCCTGGCGTGAGCATCCGTCAGGGCGGCAACAAGACGGGCGTCGACTACCCCACCTAGTCTGGCGATCAAGCTCAGACTGATTTGGTGATAAGGCCGGCTGGTCAGCATGCGGATGCCCTCAGCCGTGGAGATGACGCGCCGGGCGCGTTCCGCGACCTGCGTCGGTCCCTCTAGCTCCACGACGACGTACGCGTCCTGCAGAGGCTTAACGTCAGCGTTGAGGCGAAGCATCCTCCCTGCCGCCTGCTGCAACTCACGGCCAACCTGGGAGGGGTCGCGCCCCACTGCAGGGGGAGGTGCCACGTACTGCGGGTCCATGGAAACGCGGTACGCCGTTGCAGCCTTCGCGAAAAGCGCATAGACATCACGTTGGTGTTGCCGTCGCACAGCATCGACGGGCCCTCGGTGGGCTCCCCGGGCCTGCGCACGCCCGGCCGCGTATGCTGCCGTAGCAGCGATGACAGCCGTGGGTGTTGCTACTAAGGCGGCGATGACGGCGGAGTCCATAACGGGCAATCGTGTCGGACATCGCGAGCACCCGCAGCAGCCTGCGCAAAACTCCGCTCCGAGGTTGTCTCCGTACCGAAGCACCTTCGAATATCTCGGCGATACCCCAGGTACGTCCCCCTCGCTGTACGGGACCGAGAGCAGTGCGGCCAGTACAACGATGGGCCCATGAGCACGGCAGGCCGTAACACCGTCTCGGGACGCACTTACCGCCGCACCCGCCCGCGCGGGTTCGCCGACTCCCCGAAGCCCGACACCCTGCGCCTGGTCGAGCAGGTCCGTACAGTCCTCGATGAGTACCGACCTGCCGGTGACCGCCCGTCAGGTCTTTTACCGACTGGTCCGCGCCGTCCGGTATCCCGAGGAGGAACGCGCCTACGACCGGCTGCAGGAGGCCCTCAACCGGGCCCGCCGCGCGAGGCTGATCCCGACGGATGCCATCCGCGACGACCGGGCCGCCTCTGCCGGTCACTTCTTCGGGTACAACGGCCCGGCGGAGTTCTGGGACTCTGTCCGGGCGTCCGCGTTCTACTACTCCCGGCCGCTGGACGAGGGTCAGCCGCGGGCGGTCGAGGTGTGGATCGAGGCCCAGGGCATGATGCCGACGGTCGCCGAGGTCACCCAGCAGTACGGCGTGGTCGTCTACTGCTTCCGGCGGGTTCGAGCCGGTCTGTGCCAAGCACGATGCCGTCGCCCGCATCGCCTACCGCGAGGTGCCCACCACCGTGCTCAGCATGGTTCTCCCGGGCTTCCGAGGGTGTGGCATGACGCTGCGCTAGCTGCGTGACCTGGGGTTTTCTCTAACATCTCTGGGGCTGTCGTGATCGTTGCGACACGTTGCACAAGAGATTCGGAGGAGACCCTTGAGGGCCTTTCCTGTTCAACTCCCATCCGGCATCCGCTACTGGACCGTGATGGACGAGGACCTGGCCGTCGTACCGGAGGCGGACGCGTTCTTGCGGCACGTACGGTTCGGCCGGGACCAGGCGGAGCTGACGACCCGTACGTACGCCGGGCACATCGCGCTGTACCTGCGCTGGTGCATGCGGACGGGCCGCGACTGGCGGGTGGCGGCCGCGGAGCTGGGGATGTTCATCGTCTGGCTGAAGTACGGCACGAAGCAGGTCACGGGCATCGACCGCCCCTCGGGCAGCGGCCTGGTGCACCCCGGGCCCGGGGCCGAGGCCGTGCGCGAGCCGGCCCGGGTCCAGAACATCCTCACGGGAGTGCGCCAGTTCCTGCTGCACGGCATCACCGCGAAGACGGTCCCCTTGCACGTGATGGCCCAGATGTACGAGGTCGCGGAGAACTGGGATCTGCCGGAGCAGGCTCGCGGGGAGGATGTGACGGGCTACCGGATGCGGCCCCGGCACCGGGTGCAGGTCCCGCGCAAGAAGGGTGAGCGGGCCGAGGACCGCGAGATCGTGGAGTTGTTCCTGGCGTGCCGCAACGCGCGGGACCGGTTTATCGTGCTGCTGCTCGGCCGGGCCGGACTGCGTCCGGGAGGCGCGGCCGGGTTGCGGCGCGAGGACATGCACTTCATGCTGGACTCTTCGGCGCTCGGCTGCCCGAAGAAGGGCTCTCATCTGCACACGCTGCGGCGGGACAACGTCAACGGGGCCTGGGCGAAGCGGCAGCCGACGGCGGCGCCGGGCCGGTGGAAGCCTGTCGACCACCTGGTGGTGCTCGCCTACGACCAGTACGTGATGGAGCGGATGGAGTTGCCGCACGGCCCGGACAGCGACTTCGTGCTGGTGAACCTGTTCGCCGAGCCGCTCGGTGCGCCGATGACTGCGGACAGCATCACCGAGTTGTTCGGGCGGCTGTCCAGGCGGGCCGGGTTGAGCAGGAACGTCACGCCGCGCATGCTGCGGCGCGCGGCGGGCAGCAACCTTGCGGACGCCGGCGGCGGCCAGGACGAGATCGCCGCGCTGCTGGACCACTCTCGGCTGTCCAGCGCGGAGCCCTATCTGACGCCGGCCCCGGATCGGCTGCGGGACGCGGTGAACGCGGTTCCCTCGCCGCGCGAGCTCACGGGCGGTGCCCGGTGACGACCTTCCTTGCGCCGGTCCTCGACGAACCGGGTCCGGGCCCCGATGCCTCCGACGCCGAGCTGACGACGTTCCTGTGGTCGATGATCCGAGAGGACTTCCTGACCGAGGCCGGCTGGGACGCCGAACGCCGCGTCATGACGCCCGAAGGCCATCCCACCATGGGCGGCAGGCACTGCCCCGTGCCCAACTGCCAGTCCCCGGTGCGGGGGAAGAAGCTGTGCAGTACGTGCTACTCACGCCACCGCAAGTCCGGGATACCGGCGGAGGAGTTCATCAAGATCCCCCGCATCTCGCGTCACCTGCACCTGGGCACCGGGACCTGCCGCGTCTCCGGCTGCGAGCGTCCGTGGAACAACTCGGGGGCGGAGCCGGTATGCCGCGCCCACCGCTGGCAGAAGATCAAGCACGGCGGCACCCTTGAGGAGTTCCTCGCCGACCCAGCCATCAAGGGCCTGCCCGGCCTCGGCGACTGCTCGGTGCTCGCATGCAACCGCCAGGCCGTCAGCGAGTTCGGCACGCGCTTGTGCCATCCGCACGGGAAATCTCTGCCCGCCCTGCGCCGGAAGCCCGGATTCGACGAGGAAATGTGGCTGCGGACGGCGCCGTCGGGCAGCTACGGCATCGAGATCAGCTTTCGAAGCCTGCCTGAACTCGTCGTTGCTCAGCTGCTGTTCGGGCTCCAGCACCGCTGCCACCGCGGCGCCCGCACCGAGGCCGGCAACTTCCGCGCCCTGATCGACAAGACGGTCCGCCCCTCGCTCGCCCAGCGCCTCGAAGACGTCCCCGACCCGGCCGCGAACAGCGACGCCCTGCGCCTGCTGAACCGGACCCGCATCTACGCGATCCGGGCGGCGAAGACTCCCGAGGGCGAGTACGCCAAGGACGAGTGGGACCTGGTGGCCTTCGGGCACCGCGGCTACCTCGTCTTCACCGACATCCACCAGCCCTGGCTGAGGGAGAGCGGCAAACGCTGGGCCCGCGACTACCTCTCCAAGGTCCGCTCCAAGAGCTCGGCCTCGCACGCGCAGCAGCACCTTCACGGCCTGGTCAAGCTCTCGGACACCCTGCGCGCACGGCCCGACCGCGGCCTGGACAAAGCCGCGCTGGCCCGCGCCGACATCGAGAACTTCCTGAACAGGATGTCGTCCCTGGAGACGAACGACGAGATGAGCACGCTCACGCGCATCGCTTACATCAGCAAGGCCCGCAACGTGCTCAAGCAAGGGCGGGCCATGGGCCTGACCCGCCCCGGGGAACCGCTGGCGGGCCTGCCGGACGACTTCGTCATCACCCGCGAGGACGTTCCCAAGCCACCGGAGCCCTCGGAAGAGGGCCAGGACCTCCCCGCCGAGGTGCTGCGCCAGCTCGGCACCCACCTGAACGCCTTCGAGGCGATGACCTGCTACGAGATGCGCCTCAGCGTCGAGCTGCTGATGGACACGGGCCGCCGGCCCGAAGAGATCTGCCGCCTGGAGCTGAACTGCCTCACCCGGGATGGCCAGGGCAAGCCGGTGCTGCTCTACAACAACTGGAAGGAACAACGGATCGGGCGCCAGCTGCCCATCCACGAGCCGACCGCGAAGCTGATCATCGCCCAGCAGAAACGCGTACGCGCCCGCTTCCCCGACCGCACCCCCTCGAAGCTGGTCCTGCTGCCCACCCAACCTGAACCTGCGCGGGGAGCGGTCGATCGACTCCAACCACCTCAGCGCCATGCACCGCGAGTGGGTCGAGTCCCTGCCCGACTTTGTCCTCGACGACGGCACCGTCTTCGACAAGGAGAAGATCTTCCCCTACACCTACCGGCACTCCTTCGCCCAGCGCCACGCGGACGCCGGTGTCGCCATCGACGTCCTGGCCGAGCTCATGGACCACGACAGCTACGAGACCACCAGGTCGTACTACCGGGTCAAGGAAGTTCGCCTGCGCGAGGCGGTCGAACGCGTCAGGAAGATGCAGTTCGACCGCCAGGGAAAGCGCATCTGGGGCACGGTCACCACAGTCCTCGACGCCGAGCGCACACGCCGGGCCATCGGCGCGGTCGTCGTCCCCTTCGGCACCTGCTCCGAACCCACCAACGTTGCCGCCGGCGGCGGAGCCTGCCCACTGCGCTTCCGCTGCGTGGGCTGCGACCACTTCTCCACCGACGTCTCCTACCTCCCCGACCTGCGGACCTACCTCGATGACCTGCTGAGGCAACGGGAGAAGCTGAAGTCGATGGCCGAGGCCGACGACTGGGCCCGCGCCGAGGCCACCCCTTCCGATGAGGAGATCACCCGCATCCGCGCCCTGATCCAGCGCGTCACTGACGACGTCGAGACGCTCACCGAGGCCGAACGCACCGAGATCCAGAAGGCTGCCGTGACCGTTCGCCAGATGCGGCAGAACTTCCTCGGCATGCCCCGCATCCGCCAGCCCCTGCCCGACCTCCGAGTGGAGCGACCCGCATGACAGCCCCCCAGCCCACCGTCCAGGCCATGCTCGAAGGCCGGCGTGCTGACACCGGACGTCGCCGCCAACGCGTGCTGGCGGCTCTCGCCGCCACCGCGACCTCCTCGCCCAGATCCACGCTCAGGCCGCCGAACCGGCCGCCACGCCCGGTGGCCACGGCCCGGCCGTCAGCAGGGCATCGCTCAAGGCCGACCTCGCGGCCGCCGATGCTCGCACGGCCCGTCTCGGCGCCCAGGTCCGCCGACTTGAGCAGCGCCTCAGCGAAGTGCTGGGCGACCAGGTCTGGCGCGAGTCCGGCATCGGAGGGCCTGACGACTCCGAGCAGCTCAAGGCTCGTATCACCACGCTCGAACAGCATCTGATCGACCTGGAGTTGAAGCTGCAAGAGCGAGACGACGACCTCGCTGCCGCCCGCGGGGCCAACCGCGAACTCATGGCCCAGCTCAATCGCGCGGCAGCCGCCGAACCCAGCTAACCCTCCACCGAAATCCACGGTTTGTACCGGAGCCCGCCCCTGCGGGCGGGCTCCGATGGGACCCTGGGACCACTACGGACAGGGGAGCACACCATGGGCCTGGACAACGTCACCCCGATCTCAATCGACCAGATGCTCAGGGCGCTCGCCGCGCTGGGACAAGAACACGTCGTCGACCCCGAAGTACGGCCCAACGGCCTGATCAAACAGGATGTCCCCGAACTCCTCGGCGCCCTGCTCGGGCTTGTCGAGACCGAGACCGCCACCGTGGTCGACCCGATGGAGGATCCGCCCCTCTCCCTTCACGGACTTCAGCAAGGCTGGCAGCACACGAGCGCTGACCGTGTTATCCACCGCGCCGTGCTCACCAACCGCCTTCGCCGCACGACGTTCGACATCCCCATGATCCTCGCCGACGTCGACCCTGACGACGAGGACGCTGCCGAACCTCTCGGCATCGCCGCAGCCGCAGCGAGCACCATGGCCGCCGCGGAATTCATCGACGCCCAGGACCACGTCGACCAGGACCGGTTGGACCAGGCCCTCGGGGAGGATCGGAACGACCAGTAGCGACAACTGGCCGATCTTGATTCCGGTTCGATGACTGCCGCGCAGCCTGGCGGGGCCCCTCCGGTCTCGGGGAACGTCGGTACAGCCGTTGACGCTGGGAACAATCATGGTTCCGTCGGCGGGAGCGTGCTGAACCCGGTTCCCGACGCCGCCGCGGTACGTGCGCCCCGAGGAGAGCCGCTTTCGCGGGTCCGGGCGCACCGAGCTGTGCCACGCCATGACTTCCCCGGGCCGAGCCCGCCGGCCGGCGGGAGCTTCTCGTTCAGAACGCCTGGCGCATCATCCACTCGCCCTTCCCGCTCACCTTGTGCTCTCCCTCGAGAGGGTACGCAAGGGCAGCGGTGATTTTGGTCGTCCCGTCATCCGAGACAAGCTCCACGGCGTTCCGGCCGATGGTGCCGGAAAGTTCCTGAAAGCCGTGCAGGTGGTCGTGTGTTGTCACGGTGACGTCTCGAACCTCCCTGAGGTCCCCCCGGTAGTCCCGCAGCTGGAGCCTCAGGTTGTACTGGTAATCGCCCCCCTCGCCCGGCCAGATGCCCTGGAAGGTGAGCCGGTCGCCCTCTAGTTGCAGTTCTCCGGTGATCGTCTTCGCCATGTCATGCCTCCTGGATGTGTGTGGGGTGCGGGCTTCCCTCCACGTGAGACGCCTGCCTGGTCAGCCGGCAAGCGGACGCAAATGCCTCCCGCAACACAGAAAGTACCCCCTCAGTCGCTATGTGTAGCGAAGGCTCAGGTGATGACGCGGTTAACGCCCTGAGGGCATCACCCGGACTGCGGGCGCAGGGACATCAATACAGCGGGCAGACGAAGAGCCATCACAGTCCGGCCGGTAGCCAGCGCCGGTACCGGCCCTGCGATCGTTCTACGAACCGCGGCCGAGACTCCAACCGGTGTGCTAGCCGACCGTGATCGTTCTCAGAGCCAATGGCTGTACCGATGTCCCCCCGAGGCCGACCACGCGCTTGTTGCTCTGGACGGCGCCGAAGGTTCCCTCGCTCAGGCCCTGCTCACCCTGCACCTTCTTCGCCTCCAGATCCGTGCGATCCGGATGCAGGAGTGACGGTTCACCGAAACCGTGCACCACATGTGTTGCACCCGCTATGATCTTCAGGACCGCCTCTGAGCTGCGATGATTACCCTCGCACACTCGTGAAGCCCCGGAGAAACATCGGCGACTACGACCCCAGCGGGCTAAGCATCCTGGACGCCGCCGCCTAGGACGTCGCCACGTTCGTCGCCGAGTTGGGCGGCATCCCGCCGACCCTGAAGCGGCTGGCCGCCACTGAGACTTGCGAGCAGTCGATAGGACCAGGCAGGCCTCGTTTGGGGCCGACAACTACTCTGCCGAACTGGAGGCACTGAAGGTGTTCGCCGACGAACCGTGCGAAGAGACAGTCGTTGTGGTCACACCCGCACCCTGACCGTGAACCCCGTCCTGCTCGGAGCGCGGGACCTCGCGTCGGTGGTCCCGTCTTCTATGGCTACCCGCGACGCTGATAACTGGACCGGCGCCTGCGGGAGATCGGGCTCTGACGTTTCCCCTACTGGCTCTCGATTGAGAAGCCGTCGCGTCCCACGCAGAGAGGATCGAGGCAGTGCCAGAGGACGGACACGTCCGGGTCGACGCTGTCGGTCAGGCTTGGCACGGGTCGGCAGCTGATGCGACCCATGTGGCCGCAGTGGGGGCACGGCTGGTCACGGAGGCGGCTGGCCTCGGACTGGGAGTAGACCGTCTTCGCAGTGCTCATACTCGGACGGTATGGCGCTTTCTCCTACGTGTTCCCCTCTGACCGTCCGCCGCGTCGTGCCACCCGAACGTGTCTGCCCTGCCAGGCTCCCCGTTCTGGCGGCGCTATTGCTGCCGCCAGGGCCTCTCGGACGGCTGGGCATCGGTGATGGTGCGCCGGCCGGTCCCAGTGCGCTTCCAGCTCAGCCACGCTCCGGCGGCGAGGGCGGCGACAAAGGCGGCCTCGACGAGCACCGTCTCGAGGGGTCCGCCGCGTCGCGAGATGCTCACGATGCCGCCGATGGTGAGCGCAGTGAGAAGCAGGGCGAGTAGCAGCCAGAAGTACTTCACGATGCCCCCAGGAGTGGTGAGGGGTGCAGGCTAACCGTCCGCACCTGGCGGAGGTGGTCGTTTTGAGCATCAGGAGCCGGGCGCCCAGCTGTCTCAGGACAGGTTGCGTTTCCGCAGGCCCGCTTCGGCAGTCACGACGGCCGGGCTGACATCTGTGGGCGGGCTCTCCCTGCCGACCCCTCCCGGCACCGATGGCCAGTCCACGAGAAGGGAGGGGTCCGGTCAGTCGTTCCCGAAACTCACCTCGTATGGGGACTGGAACATGTCTTCCGTCATTCCAAGCTGCTTGGTGATAACCAATGCGGCGATGGGAGTGCTCTTCCGGAAGTCGCCTGCGGGAGGGGAGGTCAGGCACGCCGTGTGGTCGGGGGTAGAGGCGTCGGCTTCCTGGAACTCGCTGGGGAGGACACAGTCGTCCGGGGCTTTCCCGAGGCCTGCGCACACCGGCCTCATGCTGGTGTTGCCCCGGCGGGAGTCGTGGATGCCCACAGCTACGCTGCCTCCCCCTGCAAAATCAGGCAGGCTCTCGCGGTACTCGAAGTAGCTGCCGGAGTGGGCCCCGCAGTAGCCGAACATGGGGTCGCCGAATGCCTCCTGGTACGGAGTGCGGTTGATGGTCAGCCGTAGCGGTCCGAACGAAAACGAGGGGCGGAATTCTGTTTTGTCCGCGTAGATCCCCACGGATAGTACGGTGATGTTCTCTGGGTCCACCAAGAGCTGGATGCGCTCCCATGTCCGGTTGTATTGGTAGACCCGGTTACCGGATGCCAGCCTCTTTGTGAAGTGAGGCTTGTCGTCCATGATCTCGATCGCGCGGTCCAAGGTGTGCCCCGGTCTCAGCTGCTGCACCAGCTTCTGCTCTTCCTCCACTGCGGAGTCCTTGGTGATGGTTTTGACCGCCCACACACCGCCGCCGATCACAGCGATCAATGCTGCCAGCGCCCCTAGTAGCCGCTCAATCGTCTTCCACTTCCGCCCGTGCCGCCCAGTCCCTGGGGAATTCGACGAGTTCGACTCAGCCTGGTCGCCGGTGTCCATCGCAGTGCCGCGCCTCCTCGTTCCAGCCGGGCCCCTGCACGCATCGTCTCCAACAGGTGGGGCCTGTGACGGTCTACTGCTTGATCTGTCTTACCGTGGTCAGCAGCAGTCGGCAGTTCTTGACTGCCTCGTAACTGCTGCCCAGGGCCTGGTAGCGGTAGGAGCAACGGTGAGCTGACCACAGGCCCTTCCAGGCAGCGTACGGCCGCATGGCGTCTACCCATGTGCAATTGCCCAGCCATGTCTGGGCTCGGGTTGTATTGCGGAAGTGCCGGCGCAGCTCTCGCTCCAGGACTCCGCGGTCGAAGGACGCGTTGTAGGCGAGGCACCGGCGGCCGTTCAGGAGCCGGGAAAGACGAGGAACGAATGCGCTGAAGGCTGGCGCGGCCGCCGCTTGTCCTGGGGTGATCCCATGCAGTGCGGTCGCTGTGGGAGCGATGGCAGCGAACGGGTTGAGGTGTTCGTTGAAGAGCACGTCGCCGAAGCGGTCCGTCATGGCGATCTGCACGGCCCAGGGGTTGTGTGGCGCCGTGGTCTGCACGTCGAGTACGACCAGCTCGGGGTCGGAGAGGATGCCACGGGCCCACCGTCGAACGCGTTCCTGCTCGATCGGCCAGGAGACGGGCCGGTGCAGGGCCCGGATGGCATCGTCGAGCCGGAGGTGCTGTTCGCGGAGCGACTGCACGTGCCAGCGCCCATCGGCGTCGCGAGCCTGCGTGACGGCGTCGTCCATGCCTTCTGTTCAGGGCGAAAATCGCAGTTCAGCGACTTGCCCCGTACGCGGCCGCGAAGGAACGGTCGATCTCGGCAACCGCAGGCTGACCATCGCCGGACGCGCCCGGCCTCTCGACGACCTCACCCTGAAGCTTCTGACGGACTGGCTGGACCACCGGCGGCGCCGGTGGCCGAGCACCGCGAACCTCCACCTGCTGATCAACCACCAGACCGCCAACACGACCGGCCGGGCCAGCAACCACTGGCTCAGTGCTCCGCTTCGAGGGCAGGACACCACCTTGGAGCGGCTTCGCGTTGACCGGCAGCTCGAAGAGGCCCTGACCCACGGGGCTGACCCACTGCATCTCGCGGAGGTCTTCGGGCTCGACGAGAAGACCGCGATGCGCTACGCGGACTCCGCACGATCTCTGCTGGAACAGGCCGCTGAACAGCACCTTCGATGAAATCTGCTCGACCAGGACGCAGCATGAAGGGAATCATGGACGAGTGACGTCGACTGAAGCAGCAGCAATCGCTCTCCAAGACCATGCCGCTCTCTGGAGCATGAGGGAAATCCGCGCGAGCGATGTCGTGAATGCCGCCTGTGATGCGCTCGTCGCCGGACTCGACACCCCCGGCCTTCGAATGCTCGCCGCCTGCACGCGTGGCGAGGCGGACTACGACGTCCACGACCTGCTTCCCGCAGCACTCGACGAACTCGGCCTCGCCTTCTATCCGGTCGGCAGCGAGGCCGGTCAGGAAGCCGCCGCCCGAGCCCTCGCACGCCGCATGCTCGCAGGAGAGCTCACGCCTCGGGAGTTCACCTTCCGGATTCACCAGCGCTATGGACATGAGCTGCCTCTAACCGAGCGCCTCGCTGAACTCGACGACGAGTACGACATCCTCGAATACGGCGACAGAACCGTGGACCAGGTCGATGCCGAGGTCACCGCCGAAGCCCGCCGCCTCGCAGCCCACCCCACGGTTCCCGCCGAACCCACGGATTCGCCCAGCTGATGCACACGGACCGACCCGCGAGTTCCCGCTGAAGAGACTTCGGTTTCTCTGAACCCACGGGCCTCAACGGGCGTAAGTAGTTCCGGTGCAGAAAATGCCGAAAACGATCATGGCATTCCGGTTGCAGGCTGACGAACCGCACGACTTCGCTCAGGGGCGGGACACGGGACCACCTCAATGGGTCGGCTACTCAATAGCCCCGTCCCCCACCTGCCCTTGCCAGTAGGCCAGCTGGTGGCGGGCGGCCAAGGTGTTGGGGTGGTCGGGGCCCAGCACCCTCGTCCTGCCCCCAGCCGCTCGGCGTACGCGGCCGCGGCACCGGCCGCATCCCCCGCCTCCCCCGCGAGCAGACAAGGTTGTGGCGGGCGGTCAGGGCGTGGGGCAGGGTCAGCCTTCGCTCTGGCCGCCCGCCGTGAGATCCACCCAGATCCACGGCTTGTGGTGCCACGTACGAACGCGGCCTATGACGAGGTCAACGGCCGCTCCAACATGCGGCAGCTCCTGGGCAAGGCGCTGCACTCCGAGTTCGCTGCCGCGACGGATCATGTCCAGTGAGGCGCCCACAGGTTCGTACCCACTGAGCTCTGCCATGAGCCCCCATGGCTCATGGCTCGTGATGGTGGCTTGGACTGTGTCGCCTTCACGGAGCTCGCTGAGTGGTCGTCTTGATTCATCTGCCATGGCGGCATCATCCCCTTCGCCGTCGACCCACACACCGGGAGCAGACGCCGGTGGAGCAGGCCTTGAACCCGAAGCACGGCGAGCTCCCGGCCGCGGAGCACGGCACACCGGGGCCGGGAGCGGCGATTGCTCAGCACCCGGGGCTGGTGACCGGGGCCGGGGCGGAAGTGGAAACAGTCTTGTCTTCAAGCCGCACACGGGACCCACCCGATACCGCGAAGACCCGCGACATCAATTTGTCCGGCCCACGAGTTCACGATCATGAGCTTCTCGCCCCCTTAACTCCTGCCCGGCCTTGAGGACGGGTCCGCAACACGAGCAAGGGGGGATCCCTGATGGACCCGACCACGGCCGTCATCGTCTCGAGCGTCATCGCCAAGGTCTGCACGCTGCTGGCAC
Source organism: Streptomyces sp. YS415 (assembly GCF_023544665.1). Taxonomy (GTDB): domain Bacteria; phylum Actinomycetota; class Actinomycetes; order Streptomycetales; family Streptomycetaceae; genus Streptomyces. Next base: position 4,090 of record NZ_JAMJFL010000057.1, on the reverse strand, counting down.
TCTGGATCCACCTTTGCTGGCGGGCACGCCGTGAACAGCAACGGCAGCGATACCTTCTCCAGGTCACCGAGACGGTGATCTCGGACGGCCAGGTGGAGCTCGATGACTTGGACGGCGATGGCCACCGCCTGCACGTGAACATCACCCGCACTCCGGTTCCAGGGGAGGACGAGGCAGCGTGAGCAGCCATGACCCGGCGGACAGCGCCGACCGCCATGCGGCCGCGCCCGCTCCCCCCGGCCCGCCGGGCCAACGCCACCACGCCCGGCAGCAGACGGATGACGAGTTCTCCGCCTTCTATCGCGAGAACATCCGCCCCCTGACCGGCTTCCTGATCAACCACGGCGCCGCCGTGCAAGTGGCCGCCGACATCGCTCAGGAGATCATGACCGATGCCTACCGGAACTGGGACCGCATCACCCATCCGAAAGCCTGGGTCCACAAAGCCGCTTCACGCGCGCTCGTGCGCAAAATCGCCTCCGTCGAAGAACCCGTCGGCGAGGTAGCCGAACCCACCTCCCTGTTGCCCCGCCCCGACGCCATCGCGGAATGGGAGGCTCAGCACGACGCGCTACCCCTCCTGCGCAGTCTGCCGATGAAACAGAGCCAGGTCCTGGCCTGGACACTGGCAGGCTTCACCCCCACCGACATCGCAGACCACCTCGGTCTGCCGGCAGAGAACGTACGCGCCAATCTGAAAAAGGCCCGCCGCGCCGCAGCCGCCTACCTCAGGGCACGGGAGGAGGAAGAGTGACCCGCCACTTCGGCCCCAACGACCATGCCGCACATCGCTGGCTCACCCAGCATCAGCACGCCCTGACCCACGCCCTCGACGACCTCCTCGATACCGAAGCAGGCCTACGCGAAATCCTCCTCCACTCCCACCACGACACTGCAACAGACAACCTCGACACGGTCCTCGACACCGAAGCAGGCCTTGCCGCCATCCTCCCCACTCCCCCAACCCCACCGGCTGACACACACGACACACCACCCCACCACACCGATACAGCGGCACTCCTCCGCAGGCTCAGCCCCGCAGACCGAATGACCCTGCGGAACAACCCCGACGTCAAAGCAGCCAGCCAGGCCCTCGCCTTCACCCGCGCCCGCGGCCGCGACCGCGACCTCAGCCTCGCCCGCGTCCTCGCTCTCGCAGACGACCTCGCAGACGACCTCGCCGGCGACCTCGCCGACATCCGCGGCTTCGCCGATACCGGCGGCCTCGCCGTCTTCGGCGCCCTCGACCTCGCCCGCACTCTCGCCGGCGCTCGCGCCCGCATCGGCGTCCTCGGCCACGACCTCCCCGGCGACCTCGCCGACATCCTCGACCTTGCCCGCAGCCGCGCCGAGGCCCTCGCCTACGAGATCGCCGCCCTACCCGCCGATAGTCTTACCGGCGACATCGCCGACATCCTCGACCTCGCCAACGCCCGCGTCCTCGGCCTCGCTCGCGTCCTCGCCCTGGACCTCGCCGACGGCGACGCCCTCGCCCTCACCCGCGCCCGCGATGTCATCGTCGAAGTACGTGCCGCCGAGGTTGGGCGGGCCATCGGCCTGGCCCTCCACCGGGAGCCCTTCATGCTCAACAAGGATTCGCTGCACGCCCTCCTGGACGATTTCACCGCCACCGACCTGAGCAGCGCTGACCTGACCGGCACTGACCTCCGCGGCATCTACTGGTCCGAACACACCACGCTGTGGCCGCCGTCCATCGACGTCGAGGATCTCAAAACCCACTCGGACGAATCTCCGCCCGGCAGCGGTACCTGGATCGTCCGGTCCGGCACCGCCACCATCCGCGACCACGCCGAACGGTAAGACGTACTGGAAGCTGGCGGCACCCAGGGCAAGGAGCGCACGGATGGCTTGGTCCCATTCGCATGGCCGTCGTTCCAAGCCGGGTATCCCGTTGCCTCTGAACTTCCGGGCCCTCTTGCCGCGTCCGCTGGCAGTCCCGCCCTCCGCCTTCGGCGGTCCTCGAGGCAGTTCGTTCCTCGCGGGCGGGTGGTCGCCTTCGACCGGTTGCACGACGTCCCCCGCGTCGCCGGGCCAGGGGCGCGGCCGTCGGGCCGGTCAGCAACGGATGGGAAGGTCGACCGGGCGCCGGTCTGTGCGGCGGTCCTCGTCGGCAGCAGCTCCTCGTACAGAGAAGCGGCCAGGAGCGGGCACTGTCCGCACGAACCGAGCTGCTGTCAGAGGCACTTCATTGAGCACCGTGCTGGTGGAGGTGCCACTGTCGGTGCCTTCATGGACGATCGTCCCGAGGGTCACCGTGCGATAGGAGTACGTGGTCGAGATCGGGTCACAGCTCACGCTCTTTTCGCTGTCCAGCGTGATTCTGCCAGCACGACGACTGGGTCTGCCAGATGGACACAGCCGGTGGCCGAAGCCCGGGATGCTGCCCGTGTCTACAGAGATCTGAGGTCTGAACGCATCGCGCGCTGGAGAGCCTCTAGGGCCTCGCCTAATGCTTTCTGGGCCGCTGACCACTCTGAATCGATGCTCACATCAGGTTCATCGAAGCGGTCCCGCAGGTGTCGGAGTCTGAGAAAGGTCTGATCGGCAATGGCGCCCAGAGGTTCGGGCGCCATGATGTGCATTTCCGCAGTTCGGGAGGCTCTTCGTAGTGTGGATGTGGCGATCGGTGCCATGGGACGGCCGGGCTGGAGTACGACCGGAGGACGCGCGTGATCGACATCAGTGAGATCGGAGCTTTCCTCGGCCTGGACGTCGGGAAGGGCGAACACCACGCCACCGCCGTCACCCCGGCCGGGAAGAAGGCGTTCGACAAGCGGCTGCCCAACAGCGAACCGAAGCTCCGCGAGGCCTTCGGCAAGCTGCAGGCCAAGCACGGAACGGTGCTCGTGGTGGTCGACCAGCCGGCCTCGATCGGGGCCCTGCCGCTGGCGGTGGCCTGGGATATGGGTTGCCCGGTCGCCTATCTGCCTGGACTGACGATGCGGCGGATCGCGGACCTCTACCCAGGTGAAGCCAAGACCGACGCCCGCGACGCGTTCGTCATCGCGGACGCGGCCCGCGTCATGCCGCACACGCTCCGCTCGATCGACCTCGAAGACGAGACCATCGCCGAGCTGGAGATGATCGTCGGCTTCGATGACGACCTGGCCGGCGAGGCAACGAGGATCAGCAACCGGCTTCGGGGCCTGCTCACGCAGATCCACCCGTCGCTGGAGCGGGTCTTGGGCCCGAGAGCGCAGCACCCGGCCGTGCTCAAACTCCTCGACCAATTCGGCTCTCCGGCCCAGATCCGCAAGGCCGGACGCCGCAGGCTGGTGACGCTGATACGTCCGAAGGCCCCGCGGATGGCCGAGCGGCTGGTCGAGGACATCTTCACCACGCTGGACGAGCAGACCGTCGTCGTCCCGGGCACGGACGCAGCCGCCCTGATCGTTCCCAGTCTTGCCGGCTCGCTCCAGGCAGTGCTTGACCAGCGGAAACTGCTGGCCGCGAGGATCGAGGAACTGCTGGAGGCACACCCTCTTTCCAAGGTCCTGACGTTCATGCCGGGGATCGGCGTCAGGACCGGAGCCCGGATCCTCATCGACGTCGGCGACGGATCCAGTTTCCCGTCCGCCGCCCACCTCGCCGCCTATGCCGGCCTGGCCCCGGCGACCCGCAGCTCGGGCTCGTCGATCCGCGGCGAACAACCGTCCAGGAGAGGAAACAAGCAGCTCAAACGGGCCTTCTTCCTTTCCGCGTTCGCCGCCCTGGCCGACCCGGCCTCCCGCACCTACTACGACAAGAAGATCGCCCAAGGCAAACACCACACCCAAGCCCTGCTCTGCCTCGCCAGGCGCCGGGCCGACGTCCTCTTCGCGATGCTCCGCGACGGAACCTTCTACGAACCCCAGCCGACTACTTCGGGCTGAACCTCAGCACCCTCGCCACACACCGGGCAGTCACGCTCGTCGATCGAGTCGATCACGACCGGGTGACCACAGAAGTCGCACGGACGCATGGCCTCACCAGCCGCCCCCCGAACAGACACGTCATCACTCACGACAGCCACACTGCCAGACCCACCAGACACCGACCCGACCACCTTGACCAAAGACATAGGGGCACC
>NZ_JAMJFL010000056.1 GCF_023544665.1 Streptomyces sp. YS415 | reverse complement strand
GGCCCGCCTTGGCGCCCTCGATCTGAGGGGACTGAGCGTGCTGCAGGTTCTCCTCGACGCCGCCAGCGCCCATGGCACCCGGGTGCGTCTTGAACCAGCGTCCGTTCCAGAGGGCTGGGAAGGCCCCGTCTTCACGAGGGGACCGGACGTGGCCGCTCTGCTGGAGGCACAGGCCGACCACGGTCGGCCGCTCGGTCAGTTGCCTCTGCCCTGAGGAGACCGCGCCGGGTGAGGACTTCGAGCACGTGGTCGGCGACCTGGAGGCAGTCCGCGCGGGTGCGGCGCTCGTCGGCGATCGCGTCGAAACGTAGATCGGCCGAGCGACTTCCTCGCGTGCCGGCCGTCCGCTGTCGTCGGGGACGCGCAGGTCCCGATATCCGTCCTGACTCATCGGCGCTCCTCAGCCAGGGGTGCCCGCCATCGCCTATCGCTGTCGCGCTTATGTCGCATCACGGCCGTGCGCGTCCTCTGCACCACCGCCTTGGTTCCGCTGCCGGGTGGCCCGGGCGGCGGGCCGAAGTGCGTCGGCGCGCAGCGTGGTCTACGGCAACTGCAGGAGGTTGAGCCGGTATTCCTCCACCTGCGACAGCCGCTGTCCGGCCAGATTGGCCAGCATCTCCCGATCGGCCGCCGGCAGCCGATCGTGCAGCGGCGTCGGCAACGTGGTGAGCGTGCACGTGGTGAGCAGTCGGGCGCCGGGGCGCCAGGCGGTGATCTCGGCCGGGTCGTCACACGCCCACTGCATGCGGGCCTCGACCTTGCTCAGGGCGTCGTGCTGTTCCTGGCCACCGATGATGGCGGTGCCCGCCGTGTCCAGGGCCAGCAGTGAGCCGGGGAAGGTCTCGGCGATCAGGTCGACCACGCGACGGACCTCGTCCGCCGGGAGGAACGGCAGGACGGCTTCGGCGGCGAAGAGGTAGGGCCCGTCCGACCGGGCGGCCACCGTCTCGGCCCAGGTCCGGTCCGTCACCGAGGCGGCGATCGCTGTCCGGCGCGGGGTGTCGTCGAAGAAGGCCCGGCGCAGTTCGATCACGTCGGGCAGATCGGACTCGAACCAGCGTGCCTGTCCGTTGTCCACGCGCTCGTAGCGGGTGTTGAGGCCCGTGCCGATCTCCACGACCGTGCCGGTGGGGTGCCGGGTGAGGAAGTCCGCGACCCAGTGGTCGAACAAGGTCGTGCGCAGGACCGTGCCCAGGAGGCTGGGCAGGTTGTCGAAGCGGGTGAAGTCGTAGTCGATGGCGTCGACGATCTCCTCGGCTCGTGGATCGCGGAGGACCGGTTCCTCCTTGCGGTTCTCCACCGCCCGGCCATAGAGCGGGATGAGGAGGGTCTCCTGGACCGTGCCCAGACGTACCGCGTGCTGTTCTGTCACAACTGCATCTCGTTTCAGTGAGCGGCTTCCAGGGTGGCGTGCGGGTCGAGGGCCCTCCCCCGCCGCCGCGCCCGGGCGAGCAGCCCGTGCCGGGGGGCCAGGCACCAGGTCAGGGCGAACAGCAGGGTCAGGACGCAGACGATGGAACCGCCGGCGGCCAGGTCATAGGCGTAGGACACGTACAGCCCGGCCAGTGCGCCGGTGCCGCCGAGTGCCGAGGCCAGCAGGGTCATCGCCCACAGCCGTTCGGTGAGCATGCGGGCGGCCGCGGCCGGGGTGATGAGCAGGGACAGCACGAGGATGTTGCCGACCGCCTCCAGGGACATCACGATCGTGGCGGTGACCACGGCGTAAAGGATCAGGTCGAGCCGCATCACCGGAAGCCCCGCCGCCCGGGCCGTCTCCCGGTCGAGGCTGACAGCCACCAGCTCCTTGCTGAACAGCAGGACGACCACCACCAGGACAGCGCCCAGTACCGCCGCGGTCCACACGTCCTCCGGGCCGACCGCGAGCACCTGCCCGAACAGGAACGACGACAGGTCGGTCGACCAGCTGTCCTGGGTGGACACCAGGACGATGCCGAGCCCGAACGCGCAGGAGAAGAACACGCCGATGACGGTGTCCTCCTTCAGGCGCCGGTTCTGCGAAACGAGCGCGATGAGGAGGGAGGTGGTGAGGCCTGCGAGGGCACCGCCGAGGAGCAGGTTGCCCTGGAAGGCGTAGGCGAGGGCCACGCCCGGGAACGCCGAGTGGGACACGGCCTCGCCGATGAATGCCATCCCGCGCAGCACGACGTACACGCCGACGACCCCGCACACCAGCCCGGTGATCACGGCGACAGCGAATGCTCTTTGCATGAAGGGGAGTTGCCAGGGGTCGGTCAGAAAGTCGAGGAACATCACGCGGCGGCTCCGATAGCGGTGTCCAGGCCGAAGGCCCGCAGCATCTGCTCGGGATCGGCCAGCAGCTCGGGGCCGCCCTCGGCGACGACCGTACGGTTGAGCAGTGCCACGCGGGAGCAGGTGCGGGCGGCTGCCGCCAGGTCGTGGGTGGTCATCAGCAGAGCCTTGCCGTCGGCGGCCAGGCGGCCGAAGAGGTCGTTGAGCAGTTCCTGGGTGGGCACGTCCACGCCGGTGAACGGCTCGTCCAGGAGCAGGAGTCGGGGATCGCTCGCGAGCGCGCGGGCCACGAGCACCCGCTGCCGCTGACCGCCCGACAGCTCCCCGATCGGCCGCCTGCGCAGATCGGCGAGGCCGACCCGTTCCAGAGCCTCCTCCACGGCTTTGCGGTCGGCGGGCCGTGCCCGGCGCAGCCAGCCGATGGAGCGGGTACGGCCGGACAGCACCGCGCCGGCGATGTCGATGGGGAAGTCCCAGGCGAACTCGTGGCGTTGCGGAACATATCCGACGAGATGGCGAGCGCGGCCGGGGGGCAGGCCGTCGATCAGCACTTCGCCGCCCGCCAGCGGCACCAGCCCCAGCACGGCCCGCAGCAGGGTCGTCTTGCCCGCACCGTTCGGCCCGAGCAGGCCCAGCAGCTCGCCCCGGTGCACGGTCAGCCGCGTGTCCTGCACGGCGGGCCTGCCGCCGAGGACCACGTGCACGTCCCGCGCCTGGAGCAGGGGTTCCGCGGCATTCACGCGCGGGCCCCCTCGGCGGTACGGCGCCTGCGGTTGACGGCGACGAAGGCCGTGCCGAGCGCGGCGAGTGCGGCGGCCGTACCGCCCATCGCGATCGCGTTCCCGGCACCGGTCGAGGCCATGGAGCCGCCGCTGCCGCTGTCGGAGGAACCGCCGGCGTCCGCAGTCGAGTCGTCGCCGGATCCTCCGGTGCCGGACGAGCCCTCGTTCGCCGCGTCGGCGCCATCCGTTCCGGAGGAGGAGCCGCTCCCCGATCCGCTGCCCGGTCGCACGGCGTTCGGGTCCTTGTCGCCGACCACGAACGCGACGGTCTCGGTGTCGCTGACCGCCGTGCCGTCGGCGAGCTTGCCGCTCATCTTGAAGGTGAGCCGGTACGTGCCCTCCTTGGTGAAGGCCCAGCCCCCGTGCGCGTGCGTGTTCGCCGGGATGTCGAAGGCGTCCGGGACCCCGTCCTTGCTGTTGAACAGGACGGTCGCGCCCGACATGGCGTCGTAGGTGTAGAGGGCGGCGGTGCCGGGACCCTTGACTGCGGTGAGGGAGAAGGTGACTGCGCCCTTGGTGGCCCCCGCCTGGATGTTGTCGGTGGACCAGCCGGGCCACAGCAGCCCGTCCTGCTGCACCTGGTCGAGCAGCCACACGGGATCCCCGGGCTTGCCGAGGAAGGCGAAGTCGTCACTGTCCGGAAGACTGTTCCTCGCGGCGGGCTTCACGTGCAGGACCACCGACGAGGGCTCGCGCCAGGTGGTCTTCCCGGAGACCGTGCCGTCCTTGATGTGGATCTGCATCCTGCGGGCCATGACGCGGGCGGCGATGTCGATGTGGCCTTCGTCGATGACCTTCGGTGTCGAGACGACCGTCTCGGCCCGCACGGCGCCGGGGGCGGACAGCTTCCCGGCGGCGGGGGCGGACGGCAGGGACGGGACCGTCGGCCCAGTGACCGGGGCGATGAGGTTCGGCGGCTCAGCCGAAGGCGTCCCACCGGGGGCGACCGCAGGCGGGGCAGCGCTGTCCGGCAGTGCGTCGGCCTGGTCGGCCGCTTCTGCCCCGACCAACACCGTGCGGACGGCTCCGACGGACAGCTCCCGTCCGTCGACCGTCCTGGCGTCGGCGGTGAAGATGGCCTGATAGGTGCCTTCGGCGGTGAACTCCCACCGGGTGGCTCCCTCCTGTCCCACGGGCAGCTCGTAGCCGTCGGGCAGCCCGTCCGCGCTGTCGAACAGCAGCGCATCCCCCTCGCCGTCCCCGCCGCGCGCGTACACCTTGAGGTCGCCCGGCCCGTCGAGCCCGGTCAGCGACCACCGCACGGTGTCCTGGTCCACGACGCCCTCCGGCACCCCGGTGGTGTCCCACCCGGGCGCCGGCACGTCATCGGCCGGCCTCGCGTCGGGGAACACGATGACGGGTGCCGCGGTCCCTTCCTGGCCCGCCGCCCCGTCCAGGCTCAACTCCCCTTCCACGTAAGCGATCCGGCCCGGACCTGAGCCAGGGGAGGTGCCGCCGTCCTGCGCCGCAGCCACGCCGCTGCCCGCGAGCGTGGCCACAAGCGCCACCGCCACGGCCACGCGCTCCCTGCGTGTGTTCCTCATGACCCTCATCACGCTTTCCTCCCCAGGCACTTGGCGAGCTCGGTCGCGTTGTGCCGCATCATCGATACGTAGTCGTGGACCCGGTCGTCGAAGGAGTCGCCGTAGATCGTGCAGACCCGGACACCCTGGTCCTGGGCAACGCGCTTGAGGACGTCGGCGCGGGCTGCCAGGTTCGGCTCCAGGAACACCGACGGGACCTCCTTCTCGCGGATGGTGGTGCCGAGTTCCTCCACCTCGGCCGCGCTGGGCTCGCGGTTGGGCACCGGTACGACAAAGCCAGCGACCTCCATGCCATACGCCTTGGCCAGGTAGCCGAAGGCGTCGTGCGTGGTGATCAGCTCGCGGTTGTTCTCCGGAATGGCCGCCAGCGTGCGCCCGACTTCCTGGTCGAGGGCGCCGAGCGTCTTCAGATAGGCGGCGGCGTTCTTCTCATACGTCGCCTTCCCCTCCGGGTCGGCCTTGATCAACTCGGCCTCGATGCGGCGGACGTACGCCTGGGCGTTGGCGACGTCCTCCCAGGCGTGCGGGTCCATATCACCGTGGACGTGCTTGCCGATCACCGCCTGCGGCAGCACCCAGACCTTGTCACCGGGCCGGCCGAGGAAGGCGTACGGCTTCTCCTTCGGAACGGCCTCCTTCGCCCGGTCGGGCACGTTCAGGACGACCTCGCCGGCCGGATGCCGGGTGCGTGCCCCGCTCTCGCCGTCCTCCGCGCGGACGTCGACCTTGCCGCTCTGAGCGTTGAGTGTGACGTCGGCATGTCCGCCGTCGAGCACGGTCGCCCCCGTGGGGGCGTCGGTCTCATCGCCGACGGTGAAGGTGAAGGTGCCGCTGCCGAACTCCTCGGTCTTGCCGTCGAGGGTCTCCGTGCGGCCTTCCACGGTCAGCTTGTAGGTGCCGGCCTTGCTGAACGCCCAGTTGACGTGCGTGTGCGCCTCGGGCGGCAAGGTGAAGGAGTCCTTGGCGTCGAAGCCGTCGGCCGAGTCGATGTACACGTTCGGCTTGCCGAGCGTGTCGGTGAGGTAGACGCGCAGCTCGCCGGGTCCCTCCAGCCCGGTGGCGGTCGTACGGACCTGGGACCCGTCACCGGCGACCTCGCCCTCGACGGCCCAGCCCAGCCAGAGCACGTCGAGCCCGAGGTCCTCCTCCAGCTTCATGACCGTGCCGCCGTACTGCTCCAGCTTCTCGGCGAGCGCGATCTTCGGGGCGGCCTTGGGGGCGTTGTTGTGGACCATCTTCGTGATGCCGGGCTCCTCCAGCAGCAGCCCGTTACTGAAGACCAGATCGGCCACGGCGACCCGGGCCGCGTCTTTCGGGCTCGGCTCGTAGGAGTGCGGATCGCCGTTCTGCGGCACGATCGAGGTGACGTCGACGCGCTCCCCGCCCACCTGCTTCACGAGATCCGCGACGATCGCCGTGGTCGTCGAGACCGTCAACGCGGCGCCGGACGAGCCGGGCTGCTCGCCGCTGCACCCGACGGCCGCCGTGGCGAGCAGCACGCAGCCTGACGCGAGCGCGGCCCTTGTCCTCGTGGTGCCTCTGGGGTTACCCCGCATGAGGCTCCTCCTTCTCTTGCGCCCCCGGTGGCGGGGACATAACTGAGCCGCGTACGGCAGGCCGGCACGCTGCCGGGCCGGTCCGCCGTACGCGGAGTTCCTATCGAGCGGTACGCCGACGGCGGACCGCTATTACGGCCGTGCTGCCCATGAGCAGCGCGGCTCCGGCGATACCGACGAGCACCGCGGCACCCGTACCGGTGGAGGCGAGCCCGCCGGCCGGGGTGCTGCCCAGTGCCGCACCGCCGTCCGTGCCCGTGCCGCCAGAACCGGTCCCCCCGCCCGTCGATCCGCCGCCCGAGACGGACGACGGCGGGCCGGCCGTCGGCGACCCGGACGGCGGACCGGAGGAGGAAACCGACGGTGACGGCGAGGCCGGGGCGGACGAGGAAGGTGATGCCGTAGCCGTCGGGGTGGCCGTCGGCTCGTCACCCGCTCCCGGTGTCACCGTCGACGGGTCCACGTCGTCTCCGACGACCCAGGCGATCGTCTCGGTGTCGCTGACCTTCCGGCCGTCGGCAAGGGTGGCGCTCCACGTCCAGGTGGTGCGGTAGACACCCTCGGCGGTGAAGGCCCAGTAGGTGTGCCGGTGGGTGTCCGCGTTGATGGTCGTGGCGTCCGGCAAGCCGTCACCGCTGTTGAACTGGACGTCCGTCCCGCCCAGCGCGCCGTCGCTGAACAGGGCCACGCTTCCGGGACCCCGCACGGAGTCGAGCCGGTAGGTGAAGCGGCCGTCGATCTCCTGCTTGGCCCAGTCCGCGGTGGACCATCCCGGCCACACGATGTCCGGGTGCTGGCTCAAGGGCAGCCACCACACCGGGTCGCCGGGGGTGCCGAGGAAGTCGTACCCCTGGGGGATCTTCCGCCTTGCGACCGGGGTCACGTGGAAGACGACCTCTCCCGGCTGGTACCAGTCGTAGTCCTCGGCGCTGCCCTCCTTGAGTTGGAACTCGAGAGCACCGTCCACCTTGCGGGCCGCCAGGTCGACGTGGCCCTTGGCGATGACATGGCCCTTCGGGGAGGTGGCCGTCGGGCTCGGGGGCGCGGTGCCGGTCGGGGTGGGGGTCGTTGTCGGCGTGGAGCCGTCGCCCGGCAGGACGTCGGCGGGGTCGACGTCGTCCCCGACGACCACGGCGAGGGTTTCGGTGTCCGTGGCGGTGCCGCGGGTCACGGTGAAGGTGAGGCGGTGGACGCCCTCGGCGGTGAACATCCAGATGGGCAGCTGCCGTTCCTCGTCGCCGGACAGGGTGAAGGAACGGGGGGCGTCGCCGGTGCTCCCCAGGTGGATGTCCGGAGCCTCGTCCGACCAGTCCATCTCCTGGGTGTACGTGAACATGCCGAAGTCGCCCGGTCCTTCGTACCCGGCAAGCGCCACCTCAGTGTCACCGCCTGCCTCGGCGCCCTGCCAGCCGGGTTCGGGCGCGAAGAGGTCCTCGGACGCCCAGCCGTTGAGCTGCCAGGTGTCCTGATCCGTGGTGCCGAGCGCGTTGGCGGCCGGGTTCGGGGTGTACTGCAGGGAAAGCTGGGGCACGTGCAGGACCACGGCGGAGGGCTCGCGCACGACCGGCGTGTCACCGCTGCGGTCGTCGATCTGCAACTGCAGTTCACCGTCGACCAGTCGGGGCGTGAGGTCCAGCTCGCCCTCGCCCAGTACGACGGCACCGCCGGCGGCGCGGGCGTCCCCGCTGCCGCCGGCGACCAGCCCTGCCGCGCCCACGAGTACCGCGACCGCCGCGGTCACCACCGCGGTCGTGTATGCGCGTTCGCCGCGCGTCAGGGCCCCCATCACGAGCTGACGACGACGGTGAACGTCTCGGTGGCGGCCTTGGTGACGCCGCCGACCGTGCCGGACACCCGGAAGGTCAGCTTGTAGGTGCCGGGCTCCTCGAAGGCCCAGTTCGCGTGGTTGTGCGTGCCGACACCGAACGTCTTGGACTTGTAGCTGGTGGTGGCCGTGTTGCTGTCGTACCAGCGGGCACCGGCGCCTGCGTAGACGCTGAAGTCCTCGGTGGAGGAGCCGTTCCTGGTGGCGCCGGTGAGGCGGTAGGTCACCGCGTTGTTCGCGAAGACACCGCTGTTCAGGTGCTCGGTGGAGATGCCCGGGAAGAGCACGCCGGCGGCGTCGGCCTTCAGCTCGTCCTCCGGCAGGAGCCAGACCTGGCTGCCACTGCCCAGGAAGCCGTAACCCGGGTTGCGAACCTTCGCAGCAGCAGGCACCGACAGCGTGACGTCGGCCGGGTCGTACTCGGCGCCGCTCTCCTCGTCGTGGATGTGCAGGTGCAGGTTGCTGCCGTCCCACTCGGCGTCGAGGACATCGACGTGGCCGCTGCTGAGCGTGGTGGCGGCCGCCGCCGGGGTCGCTACGAGGCCGCCGAGCGCGACAGCCGCGGCAACGGAGCCGGAGATGGTCAAAGTGCGGGCAAGGGTACGCAAGGTGATTCCTTCAGATGATGAGAGTGGTGCGGAGACGGACCGGAGGGGGAAAGCGGCTCGGATCGTTCCGCTACGGAACGTCGTTCACGGCACGCATGGCGAAGCCCCCCGATCGAGCACCGCATCATTGACGATGCGCTGACAAGTCACATGGTAATCATTTTCAACTATGGCGGCAATGGAGTTGTGCGTGACATGTGCGAGTCCTGCGAACGACAGGGCCGTGAACCGGCCGGTGACAGAGGCCCGTTGGGGGTACCCGATCCGCACGCCGAGGGCCGGCCCGCCCGCACAGTCCGGGATCGGGCCGTGGGTGTTTGCCGCCGGGGACCGCTGAACGACGGGGGCTGGCGCTTTATGTGCAGCGTCGTCATGACCGAGACCTGCAGCGGGCGGTGCAGGATGCAGCGGCGGACAGAGTCAGCTACTGATGTTGGTGGGTGGGTCGTCCAGGGGGAAAAAGTGCCTGCTGGCAGTGGGCCCGGCTGGAGCCGTTGTTGCCACAGGGCATCAAGCCGGCCGTCCGCGGGTGTGGACGCGGCGGCAGCTGATGGACGGCATACGGTGGCGGACCCGGGCAGGTGCCCCCTGGCGCACTGTGCCGGAACGCTACATGCCCTGGGACCGGGTCTATGACCTGTTCCGCCGCTGGCAGCGGGATGGCACATGGGCCAGGATCGTCACCCACCTCCAGGTCGAGGGGGATGCGAAGGGCTTGATCACCTGGACGTAAACATCGGCTCCACCGTCTGCAGGGCCCACCAGCACGCGGCCGGGGCAGCGAAGAGGGGGATCTGCCAAAGGAACCGCCCGGCGGCATTGCCGTCGAGCTGGCCGACCACGGCCTCGGACGCTCCCGAGGCGGCGAGGCCGGGCACCGGCCTGCCGGTGGGTGGGTGACGACGATGACCCGCCCGTCGTCCAGGCGGGCAGCGAGCGCCTCGTACGGACCGTCCGGCACCGCCTGCCGGTATGGCATCATTCCCGGCCGCCGGGTGAGTCCGGCGATCAGTCAGACGAGCCGGGCCTTGGCGTCCCACCCGTACGAAACGGCCACGTACGCGCGGGAGGCGGGGTCCTCGACACCAGCACGTTTGGAAGAGCTGCGCCGTAGCGCGCCGAATACGCCGAGGCGACATGAAGGTGCACAGCGCACATCGCGTGTACCTCCCTGTCCTCTCCAGGACTTCTACAGCACCGCCCGCGAGCGACAGATGGCAGTCGTGACATGGGTCGACTGAACAACTGCATGCGAGTCAGGGCCTGGCCCGGCATGCCTGGCCGTAAACGACGCCGCACTTTGGATCAGCCGGCCTGGCCCAAGGCGCGCAAGCGGTCAGCAATGTCGTAGACGGTGAGCCGCAGAGCGCGGATGTCGGAGATCAGGTCCCGCCACGGCTCGAAGGAATCGTCGATCTCCTCCCCGGAAGCACGGATGTACGCGACGGCCACGCCGTATCCGAAGTACGCGTTGCGGGCCGGCAGCGGGCGCAGCAGGACCAGCTGCTCGAGCAGGGCGGCAGCCCGCCAGTAGGCGTCGGGCTCGCCCATGTCCAGCTGGGGTGTGTTCACCCGGTGCCGGGCGACGGCTGCCACCAGGGCCGAGTAGTCCCGGACCCCGAGTTCCTTGCCGAGCAGTTCTTCTTGCCGGTCGAGGAGCCACCGGATGTCGATATGCAGTTCCAAGGGTCAGGCCGCCCGCCCTGCGGTGTTTCGCCGGGCTGGAGCGTCGTCGGGGAAAGCCTCGTCGAACGCCTCGGCCAGGCCGGGGCGGGCGATGATCTCGCGGAACACGGCCGTCGCCTTGCTCAGCTTGATCTGGTTCTCTTCCACTATGGCCAGCTCGGCCAGGTAGGCGCGCACGCTCTGTCCGCGGGCCGCGGCGACCGCAGCGAACCGGTCCCTGGTCTCGGAGTCGACCTTTACGGTGGTATCAGCCATACCTCGAGTATGCACCCATGGGTACCTTCGCGAATACCTGTACCGGGAAGCGGCCGCGCGTAAGAGCGGCGGCACGGCCAGGCGGACCTGTGAGCGGGCGGCAGACTGACGCCAACCACCGCATACGGACGCCCGTTGGAAGGCCCAGCACGAGGGCCCGGGTCGCCGGTGTCCTGCCGGTCACTCCGAGATCACGGCCTCGGTGGTGTGGCGCAAGCACCACACCACCCAGCCCGAGGCCAGGCCGGCGGCTGCCTCACCAGCTCTCCTAGCTGTACGGCATCTTGTAAATGTCCGCCAAATACGTCAGGCCACAGGTCGGCGAGGGTCTGGCAGTTCTCGACGGCACGATTGATGTGGCGAGTGCCGCCCCGCGGCGGCCCAGCTGTCCCACCGCTACGCCCGATTCGGCCACCACGTAGTGAGGAGGGCCTCAACGCGTTCAGTCCCTTCCGCTCAGTCCCTTGTAAACGTGCAGGTCACGGCGGTGAACGACGTCCACAAGGGACCCAAGGGACTCTAGTTGGCAATTATGGGCGAGTCATGCGTGTGTGTATGCGCGGGCGTATCTGTCGAGGTATGCATACGTAAGTGGCTCATAATTGGAGTTCTCAGTCCCTACAGTCCCTCTCGGATGCCCTATCCCTCTCCTGAGCTGCGGAAATGCCCAGGGACTCAAGAAGGGCTGAGTCCTCGGGGCTGCTGCGCTCAGGCCCTGTCCGGAGGGCAGCAGCAGAACAGGTTGGTGGGGGATCGGAGCTATGAACCCTAGGTGGGATGTGTCCGTCCGACGGGGCTGATTGGGTGCCTGTGCCGTCCCTGTCTCTCCAGGGTTGCCCGATAGATGAATCACGGTCCCTTCAGACACTCTCATCAAGGGCATTACGGGCATACCCCGCACAGTCTGGTCACTTTTTCAGAAACTCAAGGGACCGTAGGGACCCGAAAACCGATACGGCGCCACGCGGGGGAGCTGCGTTCTGTCCCCGCTCCGGGGTCCTACACTCTCTTCCAAAAGCCAGTCCCTATAGTCCCTTTGGTCCCTCACTCCAGCACGCGCCCGCCCCGGCCGGGCCAGTCAGGAACCGCAGGGCAAGACCCTCACCGAAGGACAGACGCGTGCCCGGCCCCGACGTGACGAGAGTGCCCGCCTCTGCTGCGCGGGCGGCCGCACCCCACGCCGTGGCCCGCTGGTGTGCCGAACAGGGCTGGCCGGTCCACCCCTTGGCAACCGGACGCAAGACGCCCGCCGCCAACTGCCCGGCCTGCAAGGACAAACACCACGCTCCCTCGGGATGCCCCTGTATCCCCGCCGGCCGCCCCTGCCACGGATTCCACGCCGCGACGACCAGCACGACGCGCCTCGACGGCTGGTGGTCCGATCACCCTTCCTGGGGCGTCGGCGCGGCCTGCGGAGAGGCCGACCTGATCGTCATCGACATCGGCGCGCACGCCGTGCCGGTCCCGGACCGCAGCCGACTCCTGCCCGGCACCGCCATCCAGGACTCCGCGAACCGGGATGGCCTGGCCTCCGGACTTCTGTCCGCGCCACTGCCCGAGTGGCTGCGCGAGGAACTCATTCGGACCAGACACACGATTCAGCGCCCGCCAGCCTCGTCCCGGCCCACCATCCCCCGCAGCCGCCGGCCGAGAAAACCCGTACGTGCGCACCGCGTCCTGGACCCGCTCCTGCTGGAGGTCACCGACTGCGCCGCACCGCCCGAGGGAACCGCCTTCACCGAAAAGCTCAACAAGGCCACCTACACGGCCGGAGGACTGGCGGCCGCCGGGCACCTCGACGAACACACCGCGCGCGCCCTGCTGCGCGAGGCCGCCGACACCGCGCGCCCCTGGCAAAGAGCGCGCAACGAACGCATCATCGACGACGCCCTCGCCGCCGGGTCCGCCCGCCCGCTCCACCTCGAAGGACGCTCATGAGCAGCGCCGAGACGCCGCGCTTCGACGCCACCGCCGCTGCCCAGCAGATGCTGGACCTTGAACAGACACACCAGCAGCCGGCCGCCCTGCCCGCCCAGGCCCACACCTCCCCCCTCGCCCCGCCGGCACCGGCCTGGGCGTTGTCGGCACCCCTGCCCGCAACCCTCACCGACCGCGGCAACGCCAAGCTGTTCGTCAAGCTCTACCGCGATCAGTTCCGACACGTCGAAGGCCTCGGCTGGTTCTGCTGGGACGGCTACCGCTGGAAGCGCACCGGCGGCGAGAAAGCCGCCCTGTGGGCCGCGGGCGAGATGGCCGAAGACATGCCCGACACCGACCCCCGCGGACTCTTCAGCGACCGCGAGCTCCGCCACCACAAAAAGCGCACCCTCTCGACCACCGGCATGAAAGCCCTCCTCACCCAAGCCAAGGCCTCCCCCGACCTGTCCGTCGACCCCGACACCCTCGACGGCGACCCCTACGCCTTGTGCACCCCTGCCGGTGTCGTCGATCTGAACACCGGCCAGCTGCGCAAACCCGACCCCACCCGCGACTTCCACTCCCGAGCCACCAGCGTCGCCCCCCAGCGGACAGGGACACCACGCTGGCACCGCTTCCTGTACGACACCTTCGGTGACGACGCCGAAGGCCAGGAGATGATCGATTTCCTGCACCTGTTGCTCGGTTACTCCATCACCGGTGATGTCGGCGCCCAGGTTCTGCCCTTCCTCCACGGCCACGGCAAGAACGGCAAGAGCGTCCTCCTGGACGTCATGATCCAGATCCTGGGGGACTACGCGGATGCCGCCCCGCCCGGATTCCTCATGGACCGCGGCGCGTTTTCCGAGCATTCCACCGAGCTCACCGAGCTCCACGGCCGCCGCCTGATCGTCTGCAGCGAGCTCAAGCCCAACGACAAGTTCGACGAAGCCCGCGTTCGCCTCCTGACCGGCGGAGACAAGATCAAAGCCCGCAGGATGCGGCAGGACTACTTCTCCTTCAGCCCCACCCACCACCTGTGGCTGCTCGGCAATCACCGCCCCGAGGTCTCCACCGGCGGTTTCGCGTTCTGGCGCCGTATCCGCCTGCTTCCCTTCGAGCGCACCGTCCCCGACCACCGCAAGATCGACAATCTGGCGCTCGAACTCGTCCGCGACGAAGGCCCCGGCATCCTGCAGTGGCTCATCGAGGGCGCCCGCCGCTACCTCACCACCCGTGACAACCTCGAAGGACCCGACCGCGTCCGCATTGCCACCAGCGCGTACGCCAACACCGAGGACCACATCGGCCGCTTCCTCACCGAATGCTGCACCCGCGACCTCGAGGCCCAGCCCGACCTGCGCGTCGAACAGGGTCTCCTGTACGCCGCCTACGCCTCCTGGTGCAGTACCGGCGAAGGCATCCGCCCCGCCGGCACCCGCGCCTTCGCCACTCGCGTCCGACAGGAAGTCGGCCTCGCCTCACCCACCGACATGATCAAATCCAACGGCCGCAAGTACTACCCCGGCCTCGCCCTGCTGGACAGTCCCTCATGAACCAACTCCCGCCCTCTTTCCGCGAACTGCCACACACCAGCCCCGGCCCTCAGCAGTCTCTACCCACCCGCATCCGCCCCGCCTACCATGGAACTGCAGGGGCACGTCCAGAAGCGGGCGGAACACCAAACCACGAGGCGGGCCGCCGGCCGGCCCCGCAGACGGAGGAGGGGCAACAGCCATGAGCTCGCTACTGACCGAGGGCGATCTCACCCACGAGGAACACGTCGTGTGGCTGGAAGACCCCGAAAACTTTGACTACGTCCGCCAGGCCCTCGACAAGACCCGCCGCCGGAACACCAAACCCCCTTATGCGCGCGACGGCCGCATGGTCGGCTACGCCCTCCTCGACGACCAGGCCGAACCCGACCCCGACAGCGGCCTGTACAAGCGGCGTGTCTTCTTCCTGCTCCCGCACGACCGCGACAGCCTCCCGGGCGGCCTGTACCGCGAAGGTGCCCCCGGTGAAGCCGTCGACCCGCGCACCATCGAGGTGAAAAAGGTGGGCGAGAAGACACCACGTTCGCAGAGCGGCCCGGCTGCCATAACCGGCTCACGCTCCTGATGGTTTGAGTGCGCCAGCAGCTCACTCCTGCCGCAGGGGTCGGCGGAGCGTGACCGGGCACAGCAGTGGTGGGCGCCGGGCGGGGAAGGATCTTCAGTGAGGCATTGAGGGGACACGCCGCACAGCCGGTGTCCGCGACCGCCTGAAACAGCTTCTCGACCGTCTCCAGAGACCGCCGCCGCTGGTTGCGTCAAGGCAGCCCCTCGCACAAGAGGATCTCGATGGCATCCGCTGCGCGGCTGCTCCGCAGCCCTATGACGGGAGACATTAACCTGAGGCGATCGTCAGGCGACGGTCGGTGAAGGGGGAGGCATAGTTCCGCTATCTCATGATCACGTTGAGAGAGCGGCCGCTCACACACCATGCTGTCGTGCAACTCCTCCGGGGAGCCTGAGCACCGCCTCGGAGGGCTTTTCCAGACACTGGTACGTCCTTTCGGGAAGACAATGACAAGCCAGCAGGTGATGACCGTCATCATCCTGACGGGGTCCTCACATGGAGCACTGATGACCGTGTTGGGGTAAGTCACCGCGCTAATTGCCCTGTTGCCCACGCTGGGACTCTTCAGGCGCCGCCGTGGTAGCCCGGGAAGCGCGGAGACGGTCTGCTGGATGAAAACACCCCACGTACGGGCGGCCAGCTGAGCCTTCCCGCCGCCTCGGGCGCCCGCCGGAGCCGATCTGCCAAAAGGCAGGCGTAGCGCACCGGACATGGCTGAAGTCCGTCCGCAGTCGCTTCGCCGCCAGCGGCCTGACCCTGGACGGACTGGTCAGCCGCTCCGGCTTCTCCAAGACCGGCTGCCAGAACTCATGCGCGGCAAAGGTCTGTACTCCACATGGGAGATCACCTACAGCGGGCTCCGCGCCCTGGTCATACCCGTCACCTTGGCAGCGGGCCAGCGACCGAGCAGTCAGCGACCGGGCGACTCTTCAGTCGCTCACCCGCACGCCGCGAAAGCCTGCAGGTCAGGAAGGTGAGGGCAGGGCGACAGCGACTCAAGCGACCGGAGTTCGGGTATGTGACGGAGCCACTATCCCGGGAGTGCTTGTGCGTCATATATGGAGAGCTTCAGTCGCTTGAGTCGCTGATTCCTCACTAGTACCCCTGTGACCTGCTGTTTTTTCGTACGTTGATCCGGGCGACTGAAGCCGGCTCAGTCACTTGGGGGGATCGTCTGGTCGCTCATCCCGCCCTGACGCTCCCTTGACCGACACGGTGTCCGGTTCTTTTGCATGTGCTCCACAACCCAACGGCTCCGGTCGTTGGGTTGTGTCTGTCGTTCGGTCGCTTCAGTCGCTAATCGGGGATGCTCATGCCTATGAGCTGCGCTTTTCTCCCAGCGACTCATCCCAGCCCGCGCGGAGGGCTTCGGCCGCACCGGGCCGTGGTCACCACGCGCTGGTGCGGCCGCCGCATTTGGTCGCAGCATCCCCCCTGGCGGCGGACGCAAGACGCCGGCTGCGAACTGCAGTGACTGTCGCATAACTCCGCACCTCGGGTCCCGTCAGTCCCATCGGACCTTGAACGGTGTTCTGACGTGCGGAGAACACAGACACGGGACTCACGGGATCAAGCCGGGCGAGGCCCCTGGGGCGTTCACCCGCGCATCGCGCCCTGGCGGGGGGACTCCTTCCGTAAGTTCGGAGCAAGCTTTGTCCGCCACAGTGGTTGGCCAGCCCTGTCATCCAGGCCCTTCGGGCACACCGCTGTATCGACGTGACAGGGGCGCCGCCGGAAGCGGCTTTCGGCGGTACGGCGACAGAAGGACGACAGAAGGAGAGCCGATGACTTCTTCGAAAGGCCTGCCTACCCGACGCGCCGTCCTGGCGGCCGGCGCTGCCGCAGCAGCAGCGGCGACCATCCCGCTGGCAGGGACCTCGCACGCGGCGCCCAGCGACCTCGACACCCGTCTGACCGCTCTGGAGGACCGGTACGGTGTCCGGCTGGGTGTGTATGCCGAGAACCTCGCCAGCGGGCGCTCTGCCGCCTACCGTGCGGACGAACGTTTCCCGGTCAGTTCGTTGTACCAGCCGCTCGCGGCTGCGACAGGCTTGCGCGACTCCGGTCCGATCAACGACTTCCTCGTTCAGCGCATCCGATACAGCACCGCCGACCTCGTGCCCGGGTCCCCGATCACCAGTGAGGCCGGCAACCTGGCCAGCGGCATGCTCGTCATGGACCTCTGCGACGGGGCCCTGCGCCTCGGGGACCGAACCGCGGGGAACCTGGTGCTGAGGAAGGTCGGTGGTCCGAGCGCAGTGACAGCCTTCTGCCGTTCGGTCGGTGACTCCGCCACTCGGCTCGACCATTACGAGCCGGACCTGAACTCGGCGGAGCCCGGACGGATCGAGGACACCACCACCGCTCGGGCCATCGGCGTGACCTATGCCCGGCTGCTCGTGGGTGACGCTCTCCACCCGTCCGCCCAGAGCTGGTTGGGAGGCTGGATGGTGGACAACGAGACCGACGGTGAGCGGCTGCGTGCCGGTCTCCCCGAGACCTGGCTGCTCATGAGCAAGACCGGGGAGAGCGCGTACGGCACTGACCACAACGTGGGGGTGACCCTGACTCAACCAGGCAAGCAGCTGCTCCTGCTGTCCGTGTTGACGGCGAAGGCCCAGCCTGATGCCGTGCCAGATCACAGGGTGATCGCGGAAGCGGCGCGACTCCTGACGGCGGAACTCGCCTGACCCGCCGGCGCTCCGGGAGCCCAGCGACCGAGCCAGGGGGCCAGTGACTGAGGCAACCTCGGTCACTGGCCCCCGTCTCTCTAAAGCCGCAGGTCAGGCGAGCGCGCAGCCGTACGTAGCGACTGAAGCGACTGAATATCTGCATCTATGGCGCCCCCCGGGAGGGGGAAAGGATGGTCTTCATGTATTCGGAACTTCAGTCGCTTCGGTCGCTGGGAAGTTTTCCACGCATGCCTTGACCTTCAGCGGCTCGACCGCATAGAGACCAGCTGTTCCACGAGGTCGGCGGACCTCGGCCCGGCCTGCACCTTGCTGTACTCGGCGGCGAGGCCCCTGGCCCGGTCGCGGTAGGAGTGGACGTCCAGGACTCGGCGCACCGCGGTGCGCAGTACCGCCTCGTCCGGCGTGTCTGTACGCAGATCGATGCCAGCTCCGGCGTAGGCGACCCTCGCCGCCACCTCTGGCTTCTCCTCGGTACGCCCGGCCACCACCAGCGGCACCCCGTGCTTCAGTGCTTCATTCACGCCGCCGAAACCGCCGTTCGTCACCATGGCGCTCACGTGGGGCAGAAACTCCGGATAGGGGAGATAGGGGGCGATGTAAGCGTTGGGCGGCAGCCCGGGGAACTGGCGTGTTGTCGCGGCGTCCCCCAGCGTCGCCACCACGGTCACGGGTTCCCTGGCGAGGGCGCGGAAAGCCGGCAGCAGGAGGTTGTCGAGCTCCGTGTTGGCGACTGTGCCCTGGGTGACATGGACGATCGGCCGCCCCGATGAGCGGACGTCGTCCCACCAGGACGGCATGGCCTGTGCGGGAGCGGCCTCATCGGACAGGGAGCCGATGAAGTGCACCTGGGAGGGCAGATCACTGCGGGGATACTCCAGGCCGGCCACCCCGCTCTGCAGGTGCAGGTAAGGCGAAACACCAGAGCCCATGAGGTCTTCCCGCGTCGCAGGCAGGCCCGCCTCCCGGCGCAGGCGGTCGCGGTGGGCCACCACGTCGCGCATGACGATGTTGCTGAAGACGAATCGCAGCACCATGTTGCGCACGCGCCCCATGCTGGTGCTGCTTGGAGGCAGACCCGAGCCGAACGGTGCGGTGTCCCGGCTCGGCAGCATCAGCGGAGCCGAGCCGACGCTCACCCACGGGACGCCCACACGTTCGCTGAGCATCCGGATGGCCCCGAACCCCGGGTCGCACAGCAGCACGTCCGCGTGAGTGTGCCCGTGCAGCCGGCCCAGTTCGCCGGCCTGGGCCGCGGACGGCCCCATGAACAGGTGCTTGAGGTCCCACTTCATCCGGTTCAGCGCCTTGAGCTGTGCCCGCTCCGGATAGAGCTCGTTGAGAGGGCCGGCGAACATGTCCAGCCCTGAGCTCATCGGCTCCAGACGGGCGCCGGTCTTCTCGACGTCGGCGGCGTACCGGTCGGATGTGTACCAGCGCACCGAATGCCCTCTGGCCACCAGCTCACGCACGACGGGCTGGAGGGACAGGACATGACCGGCTGCCGGGAGCGTACCCACGAGAATTTCTGCCACGGAGACTGCTACGGCGTCCCCGACGGCCCGGTTCACATCTCGAGCGCACGCACCGCGCACCGGGCCGGAACATTCCATCGGCGGGCGTGCGGGACGGTGCTGTCAGCGTCCGCCGACGACACTAGGATCCGGATTCGTGCCGGTCGAGAATCGCGTGCTTGATGGCCTCGCTGGTGGCAATGAACTGCTCGATGCTGTGCTCGTCGAGGTCGCGGACCGAGGTGTGCTCCAACGTGGCCCACATACGCTCGAGCGGGCGCCGCATCCCCTCACCCTTCGGGGTGAGCCGGACGCGCATGGCTCGCCGGTCGTGCTCGGTCGGCTCGCGCTCCACCAGTCCGCGTTCCTGCATGCGCTTCAAGGACTTGGAAACGGTCGAGTGGTCCAGTCCGACGGACGCGAGCAGTTCGGCCTGGGTCTGTCCGTCGCGCTCCATCAGCTGCATGAGCAGGAGTTCCTGCCCGGGATGCAGGTCCAGCTCGCGCAGCAGTTCAGCGGCGTAGGCGCGGTGGGCACGGGCCAGCGAGAAGATCGCGAAACTGAGGCGTCCGGTGCTTACGGGGTTGGTGCCGGTCTTGGGGACCGTGCCGGTCGCTTCGCTCATGGTGTTCACTTCCCGAGTGTTCCGTAGGGCCGTGCGGAGTACGTGTGCGCGTACCGGATGCGAACTGCCGCGACAGGGCGATCAAACGCCCGGCGCCGGGTCGCTGTGCGGTGACAGCGCATGATCACAGCCCGCCCGGCGCGCTTGTGTGGTTGGCCACGCTATCAGCGAGAGCGCAATCCCCGCCCGCCGGGAGAGAGGGCGGGCGGGGAGCCACGGCGCTACGCGAGGAAATCGGTCAGCTCCTCCAGCAGTGCCTGGGGACGTTCCTCGGGCGGGAAGTGGCCGCTGCCGTCGATCACCGAAGTACGGACGTGGGATGCGACGGGGCGTAGGGCGTCCGCCAGTCGGGTGCCGACGTTGTGCTCACCGCCGACCGCCAGGAGCGGCATGTCAAGGTGACCGTCGGCGTCCGCCCATTGCCGGTTGGTGCGCCCGTCCTCGAGGAGGGTGCGGTAGTGCGCGAATCCGGCGCGCAGGGCCTGTCGTCCCCGGTAGGTGGCGGTGACGGCGTCGATCTCCTCGGGGGTGAAGACGCCGGGAGTGGCCGACAGACGCGGGAACCACCACTGGAAGAAGGCGCGTTCACTGCCCTCGAAGAGCAGCTCGGGTACCTCGGGCGTCATGAACAGGCCGAAGTGGAAGGAGCCGCCCCCGGCCGGGTTCATCGCCTTCTCCAGCCCGAACCCGGGGACGGCCAGCTCGATCAGCGCGAGCCGCTGCACCTGGTGGGGGAAGAGCCGGGCGAAGGAGAAGGCGACCATGCCGCCGATGTCGTGCCCGACGAGGCGTACCGGGCCGGTCACGCCGAGCGCGGTGAGCAGCTGCCGCATGTCCTCGGCCTGGTTGTCCTTGGAGTACCCGCCGTCGGGGTGCGCGGAGTGCCCGGTGCCCCGGAGGTCGGGAACGATGACGGTGTAGCCCTGGTCGGCCAGGGGCCGCATGAGGTGCCGCCAGGCCCGCCATGTCTGGGGCCACCCGTGCAGCAGCAACACCGGCTCTCCCACCCCTCCGACAACGGTGTGCAGGTCGGTCCCGTTGACGGTGATGTGGTGACTGGTGAACCCCTTGGGCAGGTCGTTGTTCGTGTCGTCAGACATGGTGCTCCTTCTGGGAAAACGGGACTCAAGGGTGGTAAGTGGTTGTTCGGACAACAAGAAGGGTCAGCCCTTGGCATGCCGGTCGGCGATGGCCTGCCGGATGACCTCGCACGACGCGATGTACTGCTCGATGGCCGGGGTGTCCATGCCGTGTGTGGTGACGTCTTCCAGGGCCGACCACAGGCGCTGGAGGGGGCCACGCAACGCCTCGCCCTTGTCGGTGAGCCAGACGCGCATCACCCGCCGGTCGTGTTCGGCGGCTTCCCGTCTCACCAGTCCGCGTTCCTCCATGCGCTTCAGGGACTTGGAGACGGTTGAATGGTTGAGCTCTACAGAGGCCAGCAGCGCTGTCTGGGTCTGCCCGTCCCGTTCGAGCAGCCGCATCAGCAGCAGCTCCTGACCGGGGTGCAGGTCCAGGGTGCGCAGGAACGTGCACGCGTAGGCGCGGTGGGCGCGCGCCATCGCGAAGACGGCCCAGCTGAGGCGGCCGGTGGGTACGGGGCCGGTGCCGCTCACGCTCCTGTTCTCAGACATCTCGTAGCGCCTTCGGGGTCTTTTGCACGGTGGATGGGCCGGGCTCGGCGAGGGCGGTGGTGATGCCGCCGCCTTTCCGGTCCTACGGCGCGTGGCCGAGCGCGGCGAGCTGCTCCGCGAACGGGACGATCTCGGGTGCCTGCCCGGGCACTTCGCGTCCGCCGGGTTCGTCGGCCGCACGGGAGGGGACGAGGCGTGCCAGTTCGTGGGCGGCTCGTCCGATCCTGGCCGGCAGGTCGGCGGTATGGGCGTCGCCGGCCGTGCCCCAGTCCTCGGTGGCGGCGAACACCCCGGTCGGGACGGTGAGGGCGTGCAGGTAGGTGAAGAGCGGGCGCAGGGCGTGCTCCAGGACCAGGGAGTGCCGGGCGGTCCCTCCGGTGGCCGCGATCAGCACGGGGGTTCCGGTCAGCGCGGTGGGATCGAGCAGGTCGAAGAACGACTTGAACAACCCGCTGTACGAGGCGCTGAAAACGGGGGTGACGGCGATGACGCCATCCGCCCGGGTCACTGCGTCCAGGGCAGCTTCGAGTTCGGGACCGGGGGAGCCGAGCGTCAGATTGCGGGCGATCTCCGCGGCGAGTTCGCGTACCTCGACGACGCTGACCTCCACGGCGTATCCGGAGCCGGCCAGCTCCTGCCGTGTGGCCTCGGTCAGCCGGTCGGCCAGCAGCCGGGTGGAGGAGGGGTCGCTGAGGCCCGCCGAGACGACGCTCAGGCGCAGCGGCCTCATGAGGTCGCCCCCTGCAGGCGGGCCGTGCGCTGGGCGGGGTGGAGGGGGCCGTCCGGTATCCCGGCGGGGCGGCCGGCGGCGAACTCCTTGCGGAGCACGGGGAGGATCTCGCCGAACAGGTCGAGCTGTTCGAGGACGGTCTTCTCCGGCATGCCGCCCGGATCCAG
>NZ_JAMJFL010000055.1 GCF_023544665.1 Streptomyces sp. YS415 | reverse complement strand
GACCCGGACGCCTCCCTGTACGACCTGGGCATGGACTCGCTGGCCCTGCTGGACCTGACCGCGGCGGCGCGCGACCTGTACGGCGTGGAACTGGAGCTGTCCGAACTCGGCCACCGGGTCAGCCTGCGTGACCTCGAGACGCGTCTGCGCGCCCGCGCCGCGCAACCCGCACCCGTCCCCGCGTCCGCATCCCCCGCTGCCGCGCCCGCAGCGGTATCCGAACCCGCGGAAGACGCGGACCAGGCCGGGCAGGCCGGGCAGGTCGGGCTGGAGGTGTGGCAGCGCGGCACCGGCTCCGACGTGCTGTGCCTCGTCCACCCGGTGGGCGGCGACATCCAGCCCTACCGCGCCCTGGTATCGGCCCTCGGCCCCCGCCTGACGGTCTGTCTGATCGCCGACCCGGCGCTGTGTGACCCCTCGGCGCCCTCCTGGACGCTGCCGCGGCGCGCGGCCAGCTACCGTGCCGCGCTGGAGGCGCGCTTCCCGCGTTCCACCTGGCGGCACCGGCTGGCCGGCTGGTCCTTCGGGGGCCTGGTGGCGCTCGGCATGGCGGCCGAGGCGGAGCGCGCGGGCGACCCGGTGGACGGGCTGTACCTGCTCGACCCGACACCGCCCCACGCCGCCGCCCTGTCCGGGGCGTACGACGAGAAACGCGTCGAGGAAGTGGTCGCGGTGGAGTTGCGGGCCGGCCGCCCGGACACCGCGGGGCCGGACGACGCATCGCCGGAAGCCCGCGCCTACGCCCGTCGCCTGGCCCACTGCTGCCGCGCCAACCTCGCCGCGATGGCGGACTACGAGCCGCCGCGGCTGACCGCGACGCCGAGCGTGCTGTGGCTGGCCCGCCGGGCGAGCCCGGGGCTGCCCGCGCCCGAACCGGCGGATGTCCGCGCGAAGGCATGGTGGGACCGGCTGGCTGGACCGACCAGCCTGTGTCACCTGATGGACACCACGCACTACGGCATCGTCCGGGCGCTCCATGTGCGGCGGATCGCCGGCGTCCTCGACGCCGGACTGCCTCCCGTCGGCGGCCGCGCGGAGCCCGTGCCCCGGTAGGACGCCACGGCGTACCCGCGCCCCGGCCACCACCGCGCCGCGATCCGTCATCACCCTCTGACGTCCCCGCTAGCCACCCGAGTCGCCCCTGTCACCGACCGAGGAGAAGACCTTGCACCCGTCCGCGCGGCGGCCGACGGACGGGTTCCGGTGCGGCCAGGCAGGGACGCACGAGCGGCATGTCGCCCTGGCGTACACCGTCGTGCCGTTCGTACGTGGTCACGACTGCACGGAACTCTTCAGTTCGTCGATGAGGAGCGGGGTCAGCGTCGTGGCCGCCCGCTCGGCGAACAGGGTCATCTCGTAGGCCAGGGTGCCCAGGCCGGCGGACTTGTGGGCGACGACGCCGAGCACGCATCCCGCGCCGATCACCGTCACCAGCAGGTAGCCGCCGGAGAAGTCGATGATGACCTTGTCCAGGGTGCCGAGGTCGCGGTTGGCGGCGGCGCCGAAGGAGAGACTGGTGATACCCGAGATCACCGCGGCCAGACGGTCCGCCTCCGCCCGGTCGGTCAGCCGCGAACCGGCGAGCAGCAGGCCGTCGGAGGAGACGGCGACGACCTCGCGGACACCGGCCGTCTGCGTGGCGAAGTGCTCCAGGAGCCAGTTGAAGTCGTCGACCGCGGAACTCCGCAGCGGCTGATGGTCGTAGTGCGTGCTCATGGCGTCTCCCGGACGGTCTGAACGGTCTGGACGGGTTCAAAGGCAGCGGGCGGGTGCGGGCGGGCCGAGGCCTCGGTGCGGGCTCGCGCGACACCGGACTCGAAGCTCTCCAGGAGCGAGCGGACGGCCTCGGCGCTCGCACCCGGCGTCCGCGCGACGGAGGAGGCCGCGGGGGCGGCGGGGGAGACCGCGAGGCTCGCGCCCGGGACCCGGCGAACGAGCGCGGGCGTGGTTTTGGCCGGAGGCGTCGTGGGCGACACCGCGCCGTCGGACGGTTCGTCACCGAACGCGGACCAGGGCTGGAAACGCTGCAACTGGGCGATCTCCCTGCGCAGGTCGTCGAGGAAGTGTTCCAGCGGGCCGGTCCGGGGCGGGCCGTCGGCGCCGCCCGCGGCCGGCGCGGGAGGGCCGGCGGGTCCGCTCGTCGTGCCGGCGGCCTCCTCGGCCCTGCGCGTCCTGGCCCGGCGCACCCCGGCCTCGAACTGCTCGGCCAGCCGTCGGATGGCCTCCGGGTCGGGGCCGGAATTCCAGGGATCGGACGGTCCCGCGGCGGGCCGTGCCACCGCCGGCCCGCCCCCGTGCGCCTGGGGAACGCGGCCGGTCAGCGGCGGCGAGGAGGGGGACGAAGGCGGCAGCGGCACGAGATCCTGCATGGGCATGGGCATGGGCATGGGCGCGGGCACGGGCGGCAGGCTCACCGCCGCACCGGACGGGACGGGCGGCGAGGCCGGCACACCCGAGGTCACCGCCCTCGGCGCGGTGTCGGGAGTGCCGAGCCGCGCGCCGCGTACGAACTGGGTGTGCGGCACGGTCACCCAGGCCACCAGTCCGCCCTCGACGCCCGCCTCCAGGTGCACCGCGATGCCCGTACGACGGGCCAGCCGCCCCACGACGAACAGCCCGAGGGTGTCCGTGGGCACCAGGTCGAGCCGCTCGCGGCTGCGGATGCGGGCGTTGCTCTCCGCCAGGAGCCCGGGCGTCATGCCGACGCCCCGGTCCTTCACGGTGACGAGGCAACCCGCCGATACGCGGGTGACGGACACCTCCACCGAGGTGTGCGGCGGCGAGAACGACAGGGCGTTCTCCAGCAGCTCCGCGACGATCGACATCAGCGGTGTGGCCGTACCGGGTGCCAGCATCACGTCCGTCAGGGCGTGCAGCCGGACGCGGTGGAAGTCCTCGACCTCGCCGAGCGCCGAGCGCACGGCGTGCAAGACCGACACCGGCTGGTCGAGGTCGTAGTCCTCCCTCTCGCCGGAGAGCACCACCAGGTTGGCGGCGCTGCGGCGCAGCCGGGTGGTCAGGTGGTCCAGGGCGTACAGCCTCTCCAGCAGGTCCTTGTCGGTCCCGTCCCGTTCGAGGTCGTCGATCATCGCCAGCTGCCGGCTCACGAGGTTGAGCGTGCGGCGGCCCACGCCGGCGAACATCGCCGCCACGTTCTGCTGGCCGGCCTGCTGCCGGCGGACCAGCTCGTAGGCGCCGTTCTGCACCCGGTCGACGGTGGTGGACAGCGCGCCGATCTCGTCGGACCGGTTCAGCGTGACGGAGGGCAGGTCGTCCAGGGGTTCGGCCGCGTCGTCGTCGGCGATCCGCAGCAGTTCGCGCTCCGCGGTGTCGGCGGCCCGACCGGTGGCCTCTGTCAGCAGCCGCAGCGGTACCGCGATCGACCGGCCCACGCGATGGCTGAGGAGGACGACCGAGACCAGCACCAGCAGCAGGAGCCCGCCCAGCAGCGTCGCCGCGGTCACGGCCGACCGGGCGTTGGCGGTGGCGACGGCTTCGGTGTCGCGGGCGATGGTGTGCTGGACCAGCAGGCGCAGTTCCGCCTGGAGCCGGAAGGCGTTGGCCGCTCCCTCCAGCAGCCGGGCGCGCTCGGCCTCCGGCAGCCTGCCCTCCCGCGTGCCCGCGCGGATCCGGTCGGCGAAGGCGCGGGCCCGCACGGCGACCGACCCGGAGGAGAGGATGCGCGACAGCCGTATGTGCTCGGGACCGGCGATCCGCTGGAAGCGCGCCGCCCAGACGGCTTGCAGGTTCTGCTGCGCGGCAGCGTCCGACCGCGCGCCCGCGGTGCCCTCCCCGGTGGCGAGCGAGGCCAGCAGCGCGGTGTCGGCGCTGTTGCCCGCGGCGTCGCTGCGCAGCAGTGCGTCCAGGGCGCTCTGCCGGTTCATGTCGGCGGCGCTGCCCTCGCGGTGCGACCACAGGCGCAAGGAGTCCAGCAGCGCGCCGGCGGACTCGTCGTAGCGCCGGGCCGCCTCGCCGGCGTCGACGGAGCGCGCCATGACCTCCGCCCGCAGGCCGCTCAGCCCGGCGACGGCGTCCAGTGCCGCGTCCACCTCGGCCGGATGGGGCCCCTGGGAACGGGCGTCGTCGAGTTGCGCGTCGACGGCGCCGGTCTGGGCGAGGAAGTGGCCGGTGGAGGCCGACCGCGCGGCGAGGTGGGCCACGGCGAGCAGTTGCTCCCGCTGGAGCTGTTCGAGCACCTGGCTGACGGCCCCGGCGCGGCGCATGACCTCGGCCGTACGGTCGGACTGTTCGACCACGGTGAGGCGCTGCCCGGCCATGGGCACGCTGAGCAGCAGGAGCGCGGCGAGGGGCACCAGGACGAGCAGGTGCAGTTTGTGCCGGACCAGCAGCCTAGGGCGCGACACGGCTCATCCTCCCCTTTCGCGGTAGCCCGCCGTCCGCGGTCACGGTGTCCGCGCTCCCGGACGTTCCGGACCGCGGCGGTGCGTGCGGTACGTGCGGTCCATCCGGAGCGCGCGGCGCCTCGCCGCGGTCCGGCGCGCCGGTGCCGTGCGGGGCGGGCGCGCGCCGCGCCCACCGTGACAGGAGCACCAGCAGGACCACGGCGACGGCCCCCGCCCCGGCGCCGAGCCCGGTGGCGGTCCACCGGTCCCGCTCGGCCGCCCGCCAGCCGTCGTCGGCCATACCCGACAGGTGCGTGAGACCGGTGCGGGCCAGGTCCAGCGCCGCGGCCCGGCCGTGTTCCTGGGCGGCCGCGAGCGCGCCGATGTCCCGGACGGCGGCGGGATCGGGGTCCAGACTCTGGATCGGCGCCATCGCGAGGGTCGTGCCCGCCAGCCGGTCCATGCTGGCCATCAGGGCGGGGCCCAAGCGCCGGTCACCGGTCAGCGACAGCGCCTGGTGCAGTACGTGCGCGGTGTCCGCGCTGATCCGGCCGAGCACGGAACGGGCCGTACCCGCCGCGATCGAGGCCGGCCGGGACTCCGGTGCCGCCTTCGCCAGCCGACTGAGGTCGACCATGCGCCCGGACGCGACCGTCAGCAGCGGCAGGCGCCGGGTCAGGGCGTCCGCCAGGTAGTACTGGTCGAGCCGTGCGGAGAGCATCAGCCCGCTGTCCTCGCCCACCTCGCTCATGAGCAGGACCGTCAGATCGACGGCCTCGGACCAGGCGGCGTAGGCCTGGGGGCCGGTCGCGGACGACCCGGCGAGCCGTTCGACGCGCTTGCCCAGCTCGTCCCACGACCGCGCGGCGGACAACGAGGAGCCGGCCAGGGTACTGCCGTCGACCGCTGCCGTGGCACGGCGTATCGGGGCCCGGTCGGGCCGGTCCCCGGCGACGGCCGCGGACTGGGCGGACGTCAGGACGGACAACAGTTCCTGCAGAGCGCCGAGTTGCCCGATGCCGCGGTCCTGCCTGGTCGTGATGTCCCGCCGCGTACCGGAGTGTTCCCACAGCCGCGACGCCAGGAGTGCGGACGGCAGTACGAGGAGAGCGACGAGCGACAGGACGATCAGGCACCGCCCGGGGCGCCGGCCGCCCGCGGGCCCGGGGGAGAGGACGTCGAAGCTGTTCATGGCCCATTTCGCCGAACGGTCGGTGGAAGACGGTGCCGTACTCGCCTGCTCGCCCCGGGTGGCACCCCTGTGCCGCCCGAGGCGGGGTCTCCAGCTCGGAGAAGCCCGCATGCCTGCCCCTTCGCCTGGGAGTCGGATGGTCGGGCCCAGGCCGCCGTTGCTTCTCTACGGCCGCTTCTCCACTCGGGTTCAGCGTGGGGCGGTGTGATCCGGTCCGTCTTCGGACCGCCGCGAGAACCGCCGGCCCGGGGGCGCGGGGGAGGCGGGCGGCGGGGTGTCGGGCGCGGTGGTCATGATGTCGCGCAGGAAGTCCTCGACGCCGCGCGCGGGGTACGGGCCCGGCGCCGGCTCGTCGAGGGCGCGGAAGCCCAGGACCACGTTGTGGCCGCCGAAACCGAAGGAGTTGTTCAGCGCGACGACCGGGCCGTCGGGCAGGGGGCGCGGCGACGAGGACAGAAGGGCGGGGTCGATCCCGTCCTCCAGGTCGGTGACGTTGATGGTCGGCGGCGCGGTGCGGTGGTGCAGCGCGAGCACGGTGGCCACCGTCTCCACACCGCCCGCCCCGCCCAGCAGGTGTCCCGTCATGGACTTCGTCGCGGACACGGCGACCTGGTGCAGGTGCCGGTCCAGCACCTGCTCCAGCGCCCTGATCTCTGCCACGTCGCCCTGCGGTGTCGACGTCGCGTGGGCATTGACGTGGACCACCTCGGACGGCGATATGCCGCCGCTCACCAGCAGTTGCCGCAGGGCGGCGGCAACCCCCCGCCCGGTCGGCTCCGGCTGGGCGATGTGGTGGCTGTCGGAGGACAGGCCCTGACCGAGCGCCTCGCAGTACGCCCGCGCGCCGCGCCGCTCGGCGTGCTCCGCGCTCTCCACCACGACCACGCCGGCGCCCTCGCCGAGGACGAAGCCGTCCCGGCCCTTGTCGTACGGGCGCGAGGCGGTCGCCGGGTCGTCGTTGCGCCGTGACATCGCCCGCATGTTCCCGAACGCGGCGAGGTTCAGCGGCACGACGCACGCTTCCGTGCCGCCGGCGACGACGACGTCCGCGCGGCCCGTACGCACCATGTCGATGGCGTGGCCGACTGCCTCCGCGCCCGACGCGCAGGCGCTCACCACGGTGTGGACACCCGCCTGCGCACCGAGGTCCAGACCGATCTGTGCCGCCGGGCTGTTCGGCATCAGCATCGGCACGGTCATCGGCGACACCCCGCGCGCCCCCCGCTCGCGCAGCACGTCATGCTGGTCCAGCAGGGTGGACACGCCGCCGACGCCGGTGCCCATCACCACCGCCAGCCGGTCGGCCCGCACCGCGCTCGGGTCCGCCCCGCCGGCCGGGCCCGCGAAGCCGGCGTCCGCCCAGGCCTCGCGTGCGGCGATCAACGCGAACTGGCTGGCCCGGTCCAGTCGGCGTGCCACGTGCCGGGTCAGCACGTCCGAGGGGTCCACCGCGGCGGGCGCCGCGATCCGCACCGGCAGATCGGCGGCCCATTCGTGCTCCAGGGCGACCACTCCCGACCGTCCGGCGAGCAGTTGCTTCCAGGTCGACTGCGCGTCGCCGGCCAGGGGCGTGGTTGCCCCGGCACCGGTAACGACGACGCGGCGAAGGGCTGGGAGGGTCGGCCTCGCGGCCATGGGCGACTCCGGACTCGCTCGGGGGGATGGCGGTCGGGTGAAGGGCTTGGTGTCGGGGCGGGCGGACACCGTGGCGGTCGAGGCCGGGACGCGCGGCGCGGGGGCGGCGCTTGGGCTGCCCCGGACGATCGTGGAATCCGTTCCGGCACCGGAACGGCGCGCCTCGCTGCGCCCCGGCGCACGGCCCGACGGATATCGGGGTTGTGGGGCATGGGCGGACCGGGCTCGCCGCGTGACTGTCCAACCCGGGGCTCACCCGGTCCACCCGGAGCAACGGCGCCGCGCCATCGCCGGTTCACCTCCCTGACGTGGCGTAGGACACAGGCCGCCGGGCCGCTCACATCCCCTGAACCGCCTCGATCGACATGCCGTTGTGGGGATGACGACTCGGTGCCCGCACGTCGGTGGTCACTCCGACGAGTGGAGCGTCGCGATGGCTTGAGGAGAAAGCGATGGCGGAGAACGTGGTGCCGGAGAGCCACGCCGGACAGCGACGGGCCCTGTTGGCCCGCATAGAGAGCCGGGAGGCGGACATCGGCGCCTATCTCCTGCGCGCCCGGCGCCGGCGCGACCGGTTGTCGCTGACGGGTGTGGTGACCGGAGCGGTGGTGGCCCTGGCCACCGCGGGACCCGCGGTGGGCGGACAGGACTTCGCGACGACCGTAGGTGACACGCTCGCCGGCGGCGGTGGCTCGGTCGTCTGGCAGGTGCTGTGCGTGGTGGCGCTCGTCGCCTCCGTCCTCGGCGTGGTCGCCGCCGGGCTGCAGCGGGCGGACGACGTGGCAGGCAAGGTGTCGGCGGCCGAAGCCTGCGCGGCCGAACTCGACGCGCTCGCCATCGCCGTCTCCTTTCAGGGGATGCCGGTCGAAGAGGCCGCCGGGAGGTACTGGCGCATCACCGCGAGGATCCCGTTCGTGGCGGAGACCTGACCTCTGCACGGCCCGGGACGCACGGCGTGCGACGCGCACCCCGCAAGGCCTACTACGCGGGCCCGGGGCGGCGCCGCCGAGGGCGTCGGCCGCTTCCGCTCCCTACGACGCGGAAAGGCCGTACCGGGTTCAACCACCAGGGCCGGGGTGCGCACGGCCACCGCCACCGCCGCCACCGCCTCCTCCCGTTTCCCGCGACTACGTGGCCGAGCACCCGCCGGTTCGGTCCGCCCGATCACCGCGACCCGTCACCCGGCGGTCCGGGCCGGTACATAATCCGTGGATCACTGCGCGGCACACCCGAGCCCTCAGACGGGCCGACGGACAGGAGCGGCATGAAGTCACTGACCTTCACCGGCAAGGGACGGCTGAGCTGGAGCGACGGGCCGCAGCCCCGCATCCAGCAACCCCACGAGGCGATCGTCGCGCCGGTCGCGGCCACCACCTGCGACCTGGACCGGGCCATCATCGCCGGACACACGCCATTTCAGGGGCCGTTCGCGCTCGGGCACGAGTGTGTGGCCCGGGTCGTCGAACTCGGCTCGAACGACGAGGGCCTATCCGTCGGCGACCACGTCGTCGTCCCGTGGCACATCGCGTGCGGCAGCTGCGCTCTGTGCGAGGCGGGCCGCCCCTCCCTGTGCTCCCGCACCCCCGCCTACGCCATGTTCGGGATACCGCTCGGCGGCGAGTGGGGCGGGATGTTCTCCGAGCTGCTGGTCGTCCCCTGGGCGCGCACCACCCTGACCCGGCTGCCCGAAGGCGTCACCGCGGCCGCCGCCGCGGCGGCTTCGGACAGCCTCACCGACGCGTACGGCGCGGTCCGGGCGGGACTGCGGGACCGCCCCGGACAGCCGGTGCTGGTGGCCGGAGGCCTGACGCACGGGCTCTACGCGTGCGCGTTCGCGGTGGCGCTGGGCAGCTCCGACGTCGTGTACGCCGACTCCGACGCCCGTCGGCGGGCGATCGCCGAGTCGTACGGCGCGCGGACCGTCGAGGACGCCGGGGACCTGGACGCCGGGGCGTTCCCGGTGACCGTCGACGCCTCGGCAAACCCCCGCGGGCTCACGGCCGCACTGCGCGCGACCGCTCCCGGCGGTCACTGCCACAGCGTCGGCATCTACTTCGAACCGGCGAAGGTGCCCCTGATGTCCATGTACATGGACGCCGTCACCTTCACCACCGGCCGGCCGGACATCACCCCGCACCTGCCGGCCGTACTCTCCCTGCTGGCCTCCGGACAGGTCGACCCCACGCGCGTCTACAGCGACACCCTGGCCTACGAGGACCTGCCCCAGGCCCTCCTCGCCCTCCCGGCGAAGCCGCTGGTGCTCTTCGACTGAACGCGGAGATCCGCCCCCGGCCATCGAACCGGCAGGGGCATCTCGGCCGTAGTCCCTCATGACACGCGTCCGTTCGGGTGTCCGGCCGGTCGGTCGAGGTGCGAGCAAGGAGAACACTTCACACATGTCCAAGCACACGGTGAGGACGGCCGCCCGCTCGAGGAGCGTACGCGCACTGCTGGGCGCGGTGACCGCTGTTGCCCTGACGGCGGGACTGTTCACTTCGTCGGCGAGCGCGGCACCGGTGGCGGGGGCCGACACCGTCTCGGCAGCGGCGGTCCCCGCGGGCATTAGGTTCAGGATTGTGAACCAAGCCGAGGACAGGTGCGCCAGCCACGAGCGGGCCATCCTCGGCAACTTCGTCCCCTCGCTCGCGAAGTCCGTGTGCCCGGGCGATTCCACCGTCTGGCTGCAGGGGAGCGGCAACAGCATCCGGCACCCCGCCACTGAGCGACAGGTGGGCAACGGGACGCACTTCTGCCTGGACTCCGACGGGAGCCAACGGGTCTACGTCGAGCCCTGCAACGGTGGCAACTACCAGAAGTGGACCCGCTACTCGGAAGGGTTCATCAAGAACTGGGCGACCAAGCAGTGCCTGGACATCGACGACGACCTCTTCGGCGAGTTGTACACCCGTGAGTGCCTGAAGCACGAAGCGCAGAAGTGGGACTACGAGCTGGTGTGACCCCCGCCTGACCATCCATGGCGGCACCCGTGCCGCCATGGATGGCGACCCCTCCGGCCCCCGTTGGCCCACTACGCGCGTTCCGGAAAGGAAACGCCAGGAGACCGGGACGAGAGCATGTACGGGACGCGATTCAGTCCGGAAGAGAAGAAGTACCACCTGCTGCGCTGGGCGTCCGGGTGGAGCGGCGGTGAGCGGGGCGAAAGCATGTGGTCCTACGCCCTGCGGCTGGGCGGGTCACACGCCCTCCTGAACGGGTGGGCGAAGAACCCGAACCTGCTGCAGGCGCTGACCCCCGAAGAACGCCGCATGCTGGAGACGGCGCGCCGGAGGGCGAGCTGCGCCGGGCGCACCAGGCCGCAGCGGTCTCGGATCGCCGCGGGTCCCCCCGCACGTACGGCGGAGTAGGAGCGAGCTGCCCGAGCCCCTGGGCCGTACGTGCCGTGTCATTGCGCCGCGCGTGGCAGGACCGCCGACGCCGGCAGGCGCAGCGTGAAGACCGAACCCACTCCCAGGGTGCTGGTGACGGTGATGGTGCCCCCGTGTGCCCGCGCCAGTTGAAGGGCGATGGCGAGACCCAGTCCGCTGCCCCCGGCGTGCCGCGTACGTGACTTCTCGGCCCGCCAGAAGCGTTCGAACAGCCGGGGAATGTCGTCGGGTTCGATGCCGCTGCCGGTGTCGGCCACCTCCACGAACACCTCGGCGCCGTAGGTGCGGGCTGTCAGCCGGACGCTTCCGCCGGGTCCGGTGTGCCGTACGGCGTTGGACACGAGGTTGCCGACGGCCTGCCGCAGCCTGACCGGATCGGCGAGCAGGAGGATGTCCCGCTCCCCGCCGGCCGACAGCGCCACGCCCGCGGCGTCGGCGGCGGCCCGGTGGGCGGCGGTGACGTGCTGGAGCACGTCGCCCAGGCGCACGGCCTCGGGGTGCAGGGTCAGCTTCTCCGCGTCGGCCGCCGCCAGGTCCTGGAGGTCGTCGATGATGTGCTGGAGCAGCAGCGCCTCCTCCAGCAGCGACGACACCAGGGCCGGGCTCGCCGTGGTGATGCCGTCCTCGGTCGCCTCCAGCCAGCTGCGGATGTTCGTCAGCGGCGTGCGCAGTTCATGGGCGACGTCGCTCACCATGACCTTGCGCTGCTCCTCCATGCGCGCACGGCGTTCGGAGAGGTCGTTGAACGCCTGCGTGAGGTGACCGATCTCGTCCTGCGTCCGCACCCGCACCCGCGGCTGATCACCGCTCGGGTCGTGGGCGGCGTCGGTCAGCGCGCGCAGAGGACGGATCAGCCGGTGGGCCAGCACGGCGGTGACGCCGACGGTGAGGAGGAGGACCAGTCCGGTCACCGCCGCGACGCGGACGGCGTTCTGCGTGGTGAGGTGGAACCGGGCGGCCTCGGTCCGCCCGGACGTGCCGAGATACAGGTGCGCGGCGGGAGCCACGTAGGGGCGCAGTTGCGCCCGGCGCTGTTCGGCGATGCACTGCTCGATCACCGGAACCCGCGCCTCGGGCAGCTTGGTGCTCCAGGAGAAGCCCGGCCGGATCTCGACCGCGTACTCGCTCTCGATGGACAGGTCGGGGATCCGTTGCTCCAGGCAGGCGGCGACCAGGGCGTTGAGTTGCGCGAGCGGCCGGCGTTCGGTGGCCGTGGGCTCCAGGGCGAGGAAGCAGGGGTCGAAGGCGGGCATGTTCACGTTCGCGCTGCCCAGGAAGACGGACGGCCGGCCGCTCGGATGGTCGACGCGCTCGGCGCGCAGGCCGTAGCCGCGCAGGCAGGCGACGCGCTTGTCGGTGTGCCGGCGCAGTTCCGCGCGTTCGGCGGGGGTCAGCCGGTAGGGCCCCGTCGCGCGCGCGTCGATGGTGTCCGAGCCCGTGAGGGCGGTGTCGGCCGGCCGTAGCCCGGTGCCGACGTGCAGCGGGTCGATGACGGCGGCGGGCCGGGGAAGCGCCGCGGCCGGGGGCGCGGCCGAGTCCGCGAACGGCCGGGCGCCCTCGAAGCCCAGCGCGATCCGGCGGCCGGTACGCCGCGACAGGTCACGGACGACGGGTTCCACCGACGTCCAGTCCGGGTGCGTGGCCGCGTACTCCAGCAGCCGGTCGTAGACGGTGGCGTCGTCGGCGAGGACCTGGCCGTGCTCCTTCTCGATGGCCCGGGTGGTCGTCTGCACCGCCAGCCAGGCGGTGGCGCCGGTGGAACACGCGGCGATGAGGACGGAGGTGAGCATGAGGCGGGCCAGCAGGCTCTTGCGGAGGGGGACGCCGCGCGGGGGGCGGCCGGATACTCGGTGACCGAGGCCGCGGTCCGCGGGCCTGTGGTCTCCCGGTCTGTCACGGCGTCGCACGGTCGTCTTCCCGTGCCGCCCGGAAGGGGATGTCCGCGAGTTTGTACCCCACCCCGTACACGGTCATCAGGAGCTTCGGGCGCCCGGGGTCGGCCTCGATCTTCTTGCGCAGGTTTCCCATGTGGACGTCGATGACGCGGGCGCTGATGTACCGGTCCGTGCCCTTCGTGAGGTCGAGCAGTTGCCGACGGGTGAAGACGCGGCCGGGCTGACCCGCCAGTACGGCCAGGAGACCGAACTCCCCCGGCGTGCAGGAGACCGGCCGGCCCTCAAGGAGGACTTCGTGACGTACGGGGTCGACGACCAGGGGCCCGACACGCAGGACATGCGTGTCCGGGGCCGCGGGGCCGCGGGGCCGGCGCAGCAGGGTGCGGATGCGGGCCATCAGCTCCCGAGGGCTGTACGGCTTGGTCATGTAGTCGTCGGCACCGAGGTCGAGTCCTCGCAGGAGGTCCTCCTCGGTGGAACGGGCGGTCAGCATCAGCACCGGCAGGTCCGTCTCGTGCCTCAGGATCCGGCACACCTGGAGGCCGTCGAGGCCCGGCAGCATGACATCGAGGACCAGCAGGTCGGGCCGGAGGCGGCGGACCTCTTCGAGTGCCGCGTACCCACTGTGCACCTCCGTCGCCGTGTGGCCGGCGTGCTCGAGGTACTGACGGATCACCGCGGACTGTTTCCTGTCGTCTTCGGCGATCAGGACGTGGGAGCACATGTCCCGACCCTAAACGGCCCGCCGATGGGCGAGACAGGACCTTGTCACCTGCTTGTTCAGTTCTTCACAACCGTGTTCCAGGCTCCCTGGCATGCCGAAACACCTCACCGCCGCGCGCTCGTCCCAGCCGGTGCGCCCGCCCTTCACCGCACTCCTCCTCGGGGCTGCCGCGCTCGTCCTCGTGACGGGCTGCGGCGGCTCCGGCTCGTCGGACGAGGACGGCAAGGAATCCGACGTCGCCTCGATCGGCGAGTCCGCCCGGCCCGAGAAGTCACCGGCAGGCGGGAAGACGAATGACGAACCCGGCGTCCAGCTCCGGTTGGACACCTCGGAGGAGGAGCACCAGCGCATCAGCAACGCCTGGGCCGCCTGTCTGAAGAAGGAGGGTGTGCCCACCTACGAGAAGGGCGGCTGGGTCTTCCCCCAGTGGGAGGACCCGGCGATGCCGAAGGCGACGAAGGCCTGTGCGGAGCTGAAGCCCATCAACCCCCCGGAGAAGGACCCCGACAAGAACCCGAACTACCTTGACGACTTCCGCGAGTCCATCCGGTGCATGAACGAACGGGGCCTCAAGGTCAAGGGCATGCCGGACGGCAGCGGCTGGAACTACGTGGGCGAGCCGCCTCCCGACCACGAGAAGATCCAGGCCGACTGCGAACTGGAGGCATTCGGCGATGAGTAGGCGGCGCGCCGCGGCCGTGGACGGCGAACGCGCACCCGCCGGGCGCCGGCGGCTGCTGCTCGTCGCCGGCGCCCTGACGCTCGCCTGCGCCACGGCGGGCCTGGCCGGATGGGCGGTGCGCGGCGACGCTGCCGCCACCCGGGCGGAGAAGCAGGCGAAGGTCAGCACGGTGGCGGTCGTCAGGACCGACCTGTCCACCGACACCGAGCGGAGCGGAACCCTCGGGTACGGCACCCCGCGCACCGTCCAGGGCGTGAAGAGCGGCAGGATCACCTGGCTGCCGGACCAGGGCGCCACGGTCGAACGCAACGAACAGCTCTACCGGGTCGACGACGCGCCGGTGGTCGTCCTGTACGGCGACACACCGCTGTTCCGCCGCCTGGACACGGTGGGCCTGGTGGGCACCGACATCAAGGTCGTCGCGGACAACCTGCGCGCCCTCGGCTACGACATCGGCACCCAGCCGGCCGTGGGGACGACCGTCACCAGGAACCCCACCCCCTTCACCGAAACGGCGCCGTCCGGCAGTGCCTCGCCGGAGCCGGAGCCGAGCGGTGAACCTCCCGCCGGCGGCGACGCGGACGCCGGCGCCCCCAACGGCGACGGCGAGCCACCCGCCGCCGGTCAGGAGGCGGCGCCCTCGCGCACCAGGGTGCAGCAGGGCGACGGTGTCCTCACCTCCGAGCTGGTCGCCGCGATCAGGCGCTGGCAGCGGGACCGGGGTGCGGACGCGACCGGTGTGCTGGACGCGGGCGACGCCTACGTGGCCGAGGACGCCGTACGGGTCGGTGCCCTGAAGGTCCAGTCGGGGGCCGACGCCGCGAGTGAGGTGATGCAGGTGACCTCCACCGGCAAGTCCGTGTCCGTGCCGGTGGATGCCGACGAGGTCGGCACGGTGAAGCGGGGCGACAAGGTCCAGGTCGTCATGCCGGACCAGACGACCGCTCCTGGCACGGTGTCCGTTGTCTCCAGCGTTGTGCTGGACCCGGCGGGCTCCGGCGCGGAAGGTCCGAGCGGTCCTCCCCAGGTGGTCGTCACCGTCTCGCTCGACGACGCCGACACAGGCATGGCGGCGAGCGTCGACGCGGCGACGGTCCAGGTCCGCTTCACCGGCGCCTCGGCGAAGGACGTCCTGGCCGTACCGGTCGGCTCCCTGCTCGCACTGTCCGAGGGCGGCTACGCGGTCCAGGTGGCGAACGGCGGACCGCTGCTGGCCGTCGAGACGGGCCTGTTCACCAAGGGCATGGTCGAGGTCACCGGGAAGGGCGTGAAGGAAGGCGTCAAGGTGGTGACCACCTCATGAGCGCGCCGCCCACCGCCGCGCCCGTGCTGGCCGTCCGCGAAGCAAGCGTCGTCTACCCCGGCGGTGTCCGAGCGCTGGACGCCGTCTCCCTGGTCATCGACGAAGGCGAACTGACGGCAATTGTTGGCCCCTCCGGGTCCGGCAAGTCGACGCTGCTCAACATCATGGGCACCCTGGACCGTCCGACGCACGGCACGGTCGAGATCGGCGGCCAGGACATCGCCGCCCTGTCCGACCGCAGGCTGTCGGCGCTGCGCGCCGGATGGCTCGGGTTCGTCTTCCAGCAGTTCCATCTCAACGACGGGCTCAGCGCGGCGGAGAACGTGGCGACCGGCCTGCTCTACGCGGGAGTGAGCCGCCGCAGACGCCGCCCGCTGGCCCTTCAGGCCCTGGATCGCGTCGGTCTGGGACACCGGGTCGACCACCTGCCCCACCAGCTCTCCGGCGGTGAACGGCAGAGGGTCGCCATCGCCCGCGCCCTCGTCAACGCCCCGTCACTGGTCCTCGCCGACGAGCCCACCGGCGCCCTGGACACCGCCAACGGCCAGGCGATCCTGGAACTGCTGACGGAGCTGAACCGAGAAGGCACCACCATCGCGATCATCACCCACGACCGGGACATCGCCGCCCGCCTGCCCCGCCGGGTCGAGATCCTGGACGGCCGGATCGTCGCGGACACCAAAGGGCTGGTGACGGCATGACCGAGACGCCGACCCGGCCGCAGCCCCCCGGCCGGAACACGAGGAGGGCATCCCGCGCACGCACCCGCCCGGCCCGGCTGGCGCCGCTCGACCTGCTGGGCCTCGGGCTGCTCGGCATCCGCACCCGCAAGATGCGGGCGGCCCTGTCCGCCCTCGGCATCTCCATCGGCATCGCCACCCTGATCGTCGTCACCGGCATCCCCGCCTCCAGCCAGAAGGCGCTGATGGAGGAACTGGACGCCCTCGGCACCAATGTCCTGGAGGCGGTGGCGCCGGCCGACACCCGGGACGCGGCCCCGCTGCCCAAGGAGGCGCTCGCCATGATCGACCGCGTCGGTCCGGTCACGGGCAGCAGCGCGGTCGCCAACACCCATGCCACCGTCCACCGCTCCGACCGCGTCGACCGCAACGAGTTCAGCGGCCTCACCGTGCTCGCCGCCCAGCGCGACCTGCTGAAGACGGTCAACGGCTCCGTCCGCTCGGGGAAGTTCCTCGATCCGGCCACCGATGCGCTGCCCACGGCCGTCCTGGGCTCCACCGCCGCGGAACGGCTCGGCTTCGACGCCCTGCGGCCCGGCGCCCCCGCTCCGCAGATCTACGTCGGCGAACGCTGGTTCACGGTCATCGGCATCCTTGACCCGGTCCCCCTCGCCGACGACCTCGACCGCTCGGTCCTGGTCGGCTGGCGGGCGGCGGCCGACCAGCTCGACTTCGACGGCCACCCCACCGTGATCTACGTGACGGCCCGGGACGACGCCGTCGAGGACGTCCGCGCGGTCCTGCCCGCCACCATCAACCCGCAGTTGCCCGGCATGGTCCAGATCAGCCGGCCCTCCGACGCCCTGGCCGCGAAGCGAGCCACCGAGGGCACCTTCTCGGCGCTCTTCCTCGGGCTTGCGGGGGTCGCCCTGCTCGTGGGCGGCATCGGAGTCGCCAACACCATGTTCATCTCCATCCTGGAACGCCGGCGCGAGATAGGTCTGCGCCGGGCACTGGGCGCCACGCGGGGCCAGATCAGAACCCAGTTCCTGACCGAGTCCGTCGCGCTCTCCCTCCTCGGGGGAGCGGCCGGGACGGTCCTGGGACTGCTCGGGGTCGTCGGCTACGCCGCCCTGCAGGGCTGGCCGCTGGTCGTGCCGCCTGCCGCGGTCGGCG
Organism: Streptomyces sp. YS415; assembly: GCF_023544665.1. Lineage (GTDB taxonomy): Bacteria > Actinomycetota > Actinomycetes > Streptomycetales > Streptomycetaceae > Streptomyces. The sequence continues at coordinate 5,861 of NZ_JAMJFL010000055.1, read as the reverse complement.
GAGGGCTGGCCGGGGCCGTCGTCGTGGGCATGGCGGCCGGTGTCTACCCGTCGGTCCGCGCCGCCCGGCTGACCCCTACGGAGGCACTGGCGGCCACCTGAGGCTCAGGCAGGAGGCGGCGGAAATCCGCGCGGAGGACACTGAGCCGCCTCGCCCCCCATCGGCCTCCTACACCAGGCCGAACCGCCGGTCCTCGTCCCCGGATTCGCCGAACCGCAGGGGCGTGCGCGGCGTAGTCAGCCGGGACAGGGTGATCCACTGCTACGAAGGCAGGACTCATGACCTTTTCCGGTGACGACTGGCAGTCGATGAGCTACGACGACTGGGGCGACCTGGAACAGGTGCGCCACCGGCTGGCCCGGGGCGAGGACCCGAACACCCTCCCCGACGGCGAACCACCCCTGGTGCGGGCGGCGGCGGCCGGTAACCCCGAGGTGGTGGCGGAGCTCGTCCGCCTCGTCGACGACGTGGACGCCAGGGGCGAGGAGTGGCCGTTCACGCCGTTGCTCGCCGCGGTGTTCGAGAAGCACGCGGCCGCGGCGCGCGTCCTCGCCGAGGCCGGCGCGGACCCCTGGCGGAAGGTGCTCGGCTCCTGGTCACCGGGCCGGCTGAGCCTGGCCGGCCCCGCCCCCGACCTGTTCGAGGTGCCGGGCTGGGAACAGGGACTCACCTGGCTGGAGCGCACGGCGGCCGCCGAGGCCCGGCGCATCAACGTCGCGCTGGCGTCCTACCGGCCGGACGACGGCACCGCACTGGCCTGCGTCGCCGGCATCGACGCCGCCGAGGCCGCCCGGCGCCTTCGTGCCGAGTCGCTGACGGACACCGGCCCCGGGTCCCGGCTCGCCGCGTTCCTCGAGTCCGACTACGACCGGCCGGACGAGGAACTGGAACTCACCGTCGCCGTCACCGACGTACCCGGCGGCTGCGTGGTCATCCAGCAGTGGGGGCATCTCCCCGCCGATGACGCGGTCCTTGTCCCCCTGACCAAGGGCACCTTCGGCTACGGCTACTACCTCAATCCCAAGGGGGGCGAGCACGGAATGGTGATGCGGGACGGGGTCTTCGTACGCCAGGAGGAGGTGGGCGACTGGTGTTTCAGCCTTGAACTCCCCGACGAGGACGACGACGAGGGGTACGAGGACCACGAGGCCCTGGCACAAGTCGACCTGGACCTTTTCAACCACTACGTCTTCGACCACTCGGCGGCCTACGCCTGCGCCATGGCGGGCTTGCGTCCCGCCGACGCGCGTGCCTTCACCGGGGCGCCCGACCGCTGGCTGCGCCTGACCTTCTGACCGGCCGCGGCGGACCCGGCCGCCCCGCACGGGTGACGCCGGGTCCGAGAAGCACCGGCCGAGGACCGAACCCCTTCCCCGGTCCGCGCGTGTAAGCGGTGAACCAACCGGTAACCACGCAGTCGGAAGGGCCCGAACCTCATGAGCGCACGTAGATCCCGCAGGAGCACCGGAGCGGAGACGGCACTGGGCGCGGCCCTCGCCTTCGCCGTGGGTGCGGGCCTCCTTGCCGTCACGACGCCTTCGCACACCGCCGCTGCCGCCGCGCCCGCGAAGATCAGCAGCGTCGTCCCGGTCTCCTCGGCGCACCGCGTCTCCACGGTCTACACCGTTACGGTCAACGGCCAGAAGGTCCCGGTCAACGGTTACGACGTCTACGACTACGCCCAGTTCTCCATGTCCTCCGGCCCCGCCACCGTCGTGGTGACGCGCAAGGACGGCACGAAGGTCGCCAAGTCGTACATCAGCCCGCAGAAGCAGGGCTACAAGGCCAGACACAGCGGCGCCACGGCCACCTTCACCCTGCGCGGCGCCGAGTACCTCATCGTCAAGCTGGACGGTCTGCGCAAGCTGGTGATCGCCGCCGACCCCGCCGAGACGGACAAGCCCGCGTCCACGGGCACCGGCGTCTTCAATGTCACGAAGGCCCCCTACGGCGCGGACGCCACCGGCGCGACACCCAGCACCGCGGCCCTCCAGAAGGCACTCGACGCGGCGTCGGCATACGGCTCGAAGGTCGGCAACCCGCGCGGCGTCGTCTACGTCCCGCGCGGCCTGTACCCGGTCGGCAACCTGACCATCAGGAGCAACACGGCCGTCTACCTCGAGCCCGGCGCCGTCCTGCGCGTCGTCGCCGACAAGTCCCTGTACCGCGTCGACGCCCACAAAACCTCGCAGCGGCGCGACCTGACCTGGTGGATCCGAACCGCCACCGGCTCGAACAACATCAAGATGTACGGCCGCGGCACCCTCGACGGCAACGGCATGGCCGCGACCAAGGCGGGCTTCGGCATGAACGTCCTGGTGCCGATGGCCACCAGCGACTTCACCCTGGACGGCCTCACCATCCGCGAGGGCGCCTCCTGGTCGGTCATGCCAGTGCGCTCGGACCGCCTCACCTTCACCAACATGAAGGTCTACAACCGCTTCGACATGGGCGAGAACGACGCCTTCGACGCGGTGGAGTCCCAACGCGTCACCGTCCGCCGCGGCATCGGTATCAGCCTCGACGACCCGTACTCGACCAAGACCTGGCCCAAGAACCTGGGCATCACCAAGAACTGGCCCGGCGAGCCGGAGAAGGTCTCCGACGTCACCTTCGACGGACTGCTGTCGTGGACCTACTGCTACGGGTTCAAGGTCGGCCAGGGCGTCGTCGCCGACCAGGACAGGGTCACCTTCAAGAACAGCGTCGTCTACGACGCCTCGATCGGCATCGGAATCCACCACCAGGCCGGCAAGGGCGTGGCGAGGAACGTCACCTTCTCCAACATCGACATCGAGCGGCTCACCTACAAGCTCGACAAGCGCCAGACGTGGATCAGTTTCGACATCGGCGACCAGTACAACGACGGCGCCGGTCCGATCGACTCCCCCCTGGTCAGCCACATCAAGGTCCGCGCCAAGGGCTCGACCCCCGGCACCCTGAAGGGCTTCAGCGCCACCTCCGACATCCGCGGCCTCACGCTGGACTCGGTGAAGATGCCCGGCGCGACCACCTACGCCAGGACCCTCCGGGAGATGAACATTACTGAGGTCACGCACACCCGCGAGCCCCGCGTCATCTGGGACCGGTGACCCTGGCCGCCGTCCCGGCTGTGCCCAGGGAGCGGAGCCGCGACGGCAAGGGCCCGGCACGCCGAAGCATGCCGGGCCCGGACAGCCGGACGGGTCAGCGGCCGAGGTCGAACGCCAGCAGCTGCGTGCCGTCCTGCGACTCCACCATGAGTCGGGCGATGTCCTGCGGTGCCAGTGAACTGCTGCCCCGCACCGCGCCGTCCGCGGCGCCCGGCACCCCGTCGGGCACCGACCAGTGCGCGACGGTCTCGCTCGCCCCGGACACCGCCACGGCGACGAGACGGCACCGGAGCGGACGGCGCGACGCCCCGAGGAGTGAGGGGCCCAGCGAGAACGGCGACAGGCTGATTTCCGACCCCCACGGGACGGCCCGGACCCCCACGGGGGCGGATGGGTCCTTCACGTGTCCGTCCGCGCAGTGGCCTCCGTCCGCGTAGACAGGGGCGGCGTGCCGGTCACGGCGGCCGCCCGGACCGGCGCGAAGGCCTCCCGCCGAGAGCGCTCCGGCCGCGAACGCGACGGCCATGGCCAGCGACGGGAGAGGCACCGGTGCCCTACGTACCGGCTTCCCGGCCGGCGCTGGCCCGTCCTCCGGGGTGGCCAAGGGGTGGGCGGCGTGCCGGCGGACAGCGCGCAGCGCGCGCTCCGGGTCGGGCCGCGGCGGTCCGCCGTCCGGTTCAAGGGGGACCGTCGTGGCCAGCAGGTCCCTCAGCCCGCGCAGTTCCTCGCGCTCCCGGCCGCATGGCGGGCACCCGTCCAAATGGGCGGTACGCGCCGCCTTCTCCGGTTCGGCCCTCCCCGTCAGCATCTCGGCCGCCAGATCGATCTTCACCTGCTCGCAGTTCATCGTTCACTTCCTGCACCTGTGGGTCCCGCGCTCCGTCTCCTACAACGTGCGGACCCACGCGGCAGTTCACTGATGTCCCGCACGCTATGGAGCGCGGATGTAGCCGAGAGTGAGACGGAGCGGCGCGGGACCGCCCGCGGACCGGGGTCAGCCCGGCTCGTGGCCGCGTGCGGCCAGAGCCTTCTTGAGGGCCCGCAGGGCGTAGTACGAGCGCGACTTGACGGTGCCCGGGGGGATGCCGAGGTGGTGGGAGACCTGGGCGACGCTGCACTCCAGGTAGTACATGAGCCGGATGATCTCCCGGTGCTGCTCGCTGAGGTCGCCGAGGGCCTGGGTGACGACGTGCGAAGTGAGCAGGCGCTCGACGGAGTCGTCGGCGGCGGTGGCGTTCTCCAAGGTGTCCAGGGAGAGGTTCTCGGGGGGCCGGATGTTGCGGGCGCGCCGGTGGTCGATGACCAGGTTCTTGACGACCGTGAACATCCAAGGGCGCGCCTCGGCGACGTTGAGGCCCAGGGTGGAGGCGTGCTTCCAGGCCCGCAGGGAAGCCTCCTGGAGGATGTCCTCCGCGCGGTGCCAGTCGCCGCCCAGCAGGCGTGCGGCGTAGCGCAGGAGCAGTGCACCGTGCTCGGCGTAAAGGCGGCGGATGAAGTCCTCGCCGCTGACGCACAGAAGGTCGTCAGGGCCGCTGGGTGCGGGAGGTGTGGCAGTGGTGGTGGCTGAGCCCGGCAGGAGCTCCGTGGTCCGCCTCATGGTGTGGCGTCCTCATCCGTGATCAGTGTGTTCCGTGGCAGAACCACACTGATGGGCCGGACTTGGACGAACCTTGTCGCAACCTTGCCGCTCACCGCCGGACCGAAGTCCCGGGGGCCGCGCGAGTGCCGTCGGCCCAGTGATACCCCTGTGAATTCCCGTCAATCCTCCTGAGCGTCACCGCTGTTGGCCGACCGGGCGCTCAAGCGGCCCTAGGCAGTCGCGCCATGCCAGCCCTGGTCTTCTCGTACTCGGCACGCAGGGCACGCGCCGTGCCCTCCCGGCCCAGCCGTCGCAGCAGTCCAAGGCGCAGTTCCCTGCGCTGCGGGGGCGTCGTCGCGCCCCAGATGCCGTCGTACGCGAGTGTCGGGTTGTCCAGGGCCCAGATCAGGCAGGGACGCACGAGCGGACAGCGCCCGCACAGCGCGGTGGCGGCGAGGACCTCGGGGCTGCCCGCCTGGTACTGCTCGAGGAAGAAGGCGTCGGAGGCGGTGGCACACGCCTCGGCACCGGTCGTGAACGGCATGGGCACCGACTGCAGGGTCTTCATGTGGTGGGTCTCACTCCTGTGGCACTGCCGGTGGCCGTACCGCCTACCGCACGACGGTGCGGCGCGTGGTCACCGGCTTCTTCGCGGCACAGGGAACTACGGCCGCGGACGGCCGGCGGTTCGGCTGTTCCGCCCGCTGCGGCGGCCCGGCCTCCCGGCCGCGTCGTCCGCTCCCACCTCCCACCGGCCGGCGAGTCCTCTCCACCCTCGGATAGAGCCCGGGTTCCTGCCGACGGGCGACGCCGCGACCCGTGGCGAAGGAGACGCTTGAGTCATGCCGAGCACGACGGCACCGACACCGCGCCGGGAGGCGCCCCAGCAGGAGGACAGGACGACATGACCGAGACACGGCGCAGCAAGCAGACCATCACCGCACGGATCGCGGGCAACAGGATCAGCCAGGGCTACCTGGTGCTCGTCGCCGCGACGATGGCATGGGCGGTCCTCGACGGCGTACTGCGGCAGCACGCCGACGGCTCCTTCGCGGCCGTGTGGCCCCTGCTCCTGACCGCGCCCACCAGCCTGCCGGTGCTCTTCCTCCCGCTGGGCGAGGGAGCGGCCGCGATGGCGCTGTACGGCGCGGTGGTCCCGGCCGCGGCCCTGTTCCACGCGTACCTGATCG
>NZ_JAMJFL010000054.1 GCF_023544665.1 Streptomyces sp. YS415 | reverse complement strand
GCGGCGGCTTCGGTCAGGTTTGCTGTGCGGGGTCGGTTCGGCTTCCGTGGCGGGACTGGCCAGGTCGGCTTGGGGGAGCGCGGCGGCAGCAGCAAGGTCTGCTCCCGGTATCGGGGCCAGGTTCTGCGGCGGGCCGACCTGGGTTGCTCGGCGGGGTCTGCCGGGCCGGCTCGGGGCGCGGGGCACCAGCAAGGTCTGCCCGGGGCATCGCGGGCAGGTTCTACGGCAGCCTCGGCCAGGTTGCTCGCCGGGATCGGTTCGGGTTCTACGGCCGCGCCGGACGGTTTCCCCGGCGGTACCGGAGAGGTTTCCCCGGCGGTACCGGCCAAGCTTCCCCGCCGTACCGGCCAAGCTTCCCCGCCGTACCGGCCAAGCTTCCCCGCCGTACCGGTCAAGCTTCCTCGGCGGTACCGGCCAAGCTTCCCGCCGTACCGGCCAAGCTTCCTCGGCGGTACCGGCCAAGCTTCCCGCGGTACCGGCCAAGCTTCCCCGGCGGTACCGGACATGTCGCCCGGCAGCACCGGCCACGTCTTCCCATCCGTACCGGATCGGCCTGCCGGGGTTCTACGGCAGCATCGGATAGCTCCCGGTGTTCGTAGGCGCGTGTTCCGGTAGCCACAGGACTGCCACCGCCCCCTCCGCCGGTACGTACTCCGGGGCGCCGGCCGGGCGGATGTTGCGGAAGGTCAGGCGGGCGCCGAGCACCCGGGCCTGGCCGGCCGCGATGGTCAGGCCCAGCCCGTGCCCGCGGCCGGCCCGGTCGCTGCTCCCGGTGCGGAACCGGCTCGGCCCCTCCGCGAGCAGCGCCTCCGGGAACCCGGGACCGTGATCGCGGACCCGGATGACCCGCCCCTCGACGGTGACCTCGACCGGAGGCTTGCCGTGCCGGGAGGCGTTGGCTAGGAGGTTGAACAGCACGCGCTCCAGGCGCCGGGGATCGGTGGTGACCTCCGACTCGTGCACGATCCGGACCTCGGCGTCCGGATCCTTCGCCGCGACCCGCCGGGCGATGAACTCGCCCAGCAGGATGTCCTGCAGCTCCGCCCGCTCCGAGGCGCCGTCGAGCCGGGCCACCTCCAGGACGTCCTCCACCAGCGTGCGCATGGCCTTCGCCCGGTCCAGCACCAGCTCGGTCGGCCGGCCCGGCGGCAGCAGTTCCGCCGCGGTGAGCAGCCCGGTCACCGGGGTGCGCAGTTCGTGCGCGATGTCGGCGGTGACCCGCCGCTCCGCCTCCAGGCGCTGCTGCAGCGCGTCCGCCATCGCGTCCACCGCCCGCGCGAGATCGTCGGTCTCGTCCCGGACCACGCCCCCGATCGCGTCCCGCACCCGCACGTCCGGCTCGCCCTGGGCGACCTGCCCCGCCGCGACCGCCGCCTTGCGCAGCCGGCGCGACATCTGCCCGCCGATCAGCACACCGATCGCGCTGCCGCCGAGGACGACCGCGATGGAGCCGATCACCAGGGCCTGGTCGAGGTCGTTGAGGATGTCGGTGCTGCGGTCGGTGAACCCGGTGTGCAGCGACAGCACCCGCCCGTCCTGCACCGGTACGGCCGCCCATATGTCCGGCCCGCCGTCCGCGTCGGTGACGTACGTCGCCCGCCGCCCCTGGTGCACCTTCTCCCGCAGCGGCTCGGGCAGCCGCGGGTCGTCGACCTTGACGTTGGGGAAGTTCGGGCGCCCGGACAGCTCGTAGTTGCGCTGCGCGATCCGGATCCGCTCGTCGGCGAGATCGCGCGCGTTGTCCAGCATCGACACCCGCGCCGCGTTGTGCACGACCAGGCTCAGCGCGACCGCCACCAGCGCGCCGACCAGCGCGATGGCCGCACTCAGCTTCCACTTCAGCCCGGTACGGATGTCGGCCGCGCGCAGATCCGCACGGCGCCAGGTGATCCCCCGCATATCCCGCCCCGCTCAGGCCTTGAGCTTGTAGCCGAAGCCGCGGACCGTCTCGATCCGGTCCTGGCCGATCTTCGTGCGCAGCCGCTGCACATGGACGTCGACGACCCGGGTGTCCCCGCCCCAGCCGTAGTCCCACACCCGCTCCAGGAGCTTGTCCCGGGAGAGCACCGTGCCCGGCGCGGAGGAGAACTCCAGCAGCAGCCGCATCTCCGTCGGCGTGAGCGCGACCGGCCGGCCCGCCCGGCGCACCTCCATGCCCTCGGTGTCGATCTCCAGCTCACCGAAGGTCAGCACCCCGCCGGCCGCCGCCGCCCCCGGCTCCTCGGCCCGGTCGCCGCCGCTCGCGTGCCCGAAGCGCCGCAGCACCGCGCGGATGCGAGCGACCAGCACGGCACCGTCGAACGGCTTGGTGACGTAGTCGTCCGCGCCCGCCTCCAGACCCAGCACGACATCGATGGAGTCGGCCCGCGCCGACAGCATGATCACCGGCACGGTCGACTCGTCCCGGATCCGCCGGCACAGGCTGACGCCGTCCAGTCCGGGCACCATCACGTCCAGCAGGGCGATGTCGGGCCGGTCCGCCCGGAACGCCTCCAGGCCCGACAGGCCGTCGGGCATGGCGGTGACCGCGAAGCCGTCCCGCTCCAGGGCGAGCTGGGTGGCCTCGCGGATGACGTCGTCGTCCTCGACGAACAGAACGTGTGTCTGGTCTGCCATCCCGGTGCTCTCAGTCCTCGTGGTGGTGGGGGGTCCTACTAGGAGATCGGTCCGAGCGCCCGATCGGTTCATCGGAGCGCCCGATCGCCGCGCTTACGCCTCAGGCACCGGCGAGGGCTCGTCGCCGACGACCGTGCCGTAGTCGTTGTGCCAGAAGTACTCCTGGGCGAAGCGGCCCTGGCTCCAGCGGTACGTGATCACGTTCTCGCCGGACGGACTCGACACCGGGTCGCCCTTCTCGTACACCTGCTTGCTCACCACCAGATCACCGCGGTCGATCTGCGCGTACACCGGCGGTTCCTCGGCCTTGAACACATTCTCGTACGCGCCGTTCTGCTCGCGATACACGTACGAGCCGACGCCGACGCCGTCCCCGCAGGTCAGGACGTTGACGACGACATCGTCCACGGTGCCGCCGGTCAGGTCGCCGTAGGACGTGTCGAGGGGGTAGTCGTCGGCGGCGCAGGGCTTGAGGCCGCGCTTGACCTCGGTCGAGACCCTCGGGTCCGCCTTGATCAGCCGGACGAGCTCGGTCGCCCCAGGGCGTCCGGCCGACGACGGCGACGGGGATCCCTGCGGGGCCACGGCCGCGCCCGACACGGCCTCGTCGTGCGCCGGGCCCTCGTCCCGGGCGCCGGTGCCGCCGGTGCCGCAGGCGGAGGTGCAAAGGGCGAGGGCGGCGAACACGGTCCCCGCCGTGGTCACCGCCCGAGGAGTCCTCCGGGGCCCGGTCGTCCTGCTGGCCGCACTGGCTAGGCCGCGCAACGCTCCCGCTCCTCACGCTCCAGCGCGCGTGCGCCCAGATCGCGGCTCTCCAGCTCCTCACGGAGCCGGGCGAGCGCCCGGTGCAGCGTGCTCTTGACCGTTCCGGCCGACATGCCGAGGGCGGCGGCCGTCTCCTCCGTGGACATCTGCTCCCAGTGTCGCAGCACGACCACACTGCGCTGCTTGGGGGCGAGCACCTTCAGGACGTCCATCAGCAGGGCGCGGTCCGCGTGCTGCTCGGTGGAGTCGTCGACCGAGGCGTCCGGGAGCTGCTCGGTCGGCACCTCCTCCAGCTTGCGCGCCCGCCACCACTCGGTGCGCGTGTTGATCATCACCCGGCGCAGGTAGGCGTCGGCGAGCCGCTTGTCCTCGATGGTCTCCCAGCGGCCGTACGTCCGGGCCAGTGCCGTCTGGAGGAGGTCCTGGGCGTCCACCGGGTCCGGGACCAGCCGGCGCGCGCTGCGCAGCAACGCGTCCTGCCGGGTGCGCACGTACTCCTCGAATTCGAGCACCTCGCCCTGCGCCATGTTGACCGCCTCCGCTTCCCCGTGTACTTCGCTGCTGTGCCACCCCGTCGGGCACGGCACTGAAGCTACGGAGGCGTTGTCACGGGCCTGTCCGAAGCAGCCTGCGGCTGGCAATCGGCTGTCCGTCGGTTGTGTAACGGAAGTAGGCCCGGGGTAAAGGAGCGCACTGGGTTGGTGCGGTACGGGGTGATTTGTCGGGCGGGTCGGGTCGGCGTCAGGTCAACGGCAGCCGGTACGAACCACCGGGCAGCGGTTCCACCAGACCGTCCGCGACCAGTCCGTCCAGCGCCCGGGCGCGCTGCACCGGCTCGTGCCATACGCGGTCCAGGACCGCCTGCGGCACGGGCGCGTGCGCCTCGCGGAGCACGGCGAGCAGCTTGCCGCGGACCTGACGGTCGGTGCCGGCGTAGGTCTGGCCGCGGCGCGGCGGTCCTTCGTGCTCCGGCTTGCCCGCGAGCCGCCAGGCGCACTGCGCGGCGATCGGGCAGCGGTGGCACGACTCGTTCTTCGCCGTGCACACCAGCGCGCCCAGCTCCATGGAGGCGGCGGCCCAGCGCGCGGCGGTCGGCTCGTCCTCGGGCAGCAGCGCGCGGGCGAGCCTGCGCTCGGCGGCGGTGGTGGCGTTCGGCGGGTACCGCACGCCGGTCACCGCCCGCGCGAAGACGCGACGGACGTTGGTGTCGAGCACCGGATGCCGCTGCCCGTACGCGAAGGAGGCGACCGCCGCGGCGGTGTACTCGCCGATCCCGGGCAGCGCCAGGAGCTGCGCGTGGTCGGTCGGTACGTCGCCGCCGTGCCGTTCCGTTATCGCCACCGCGGCGCCGTGCAGGCGCAGCGCGCGGCGCGGATAGCCGAGGCGGCCCCAGGCGCGCACGGCCTCGCCGGGGGCGTCGGCGGCCAGGTCGGCGGGGCGCGGCCAGCGGGCCAGCCACTGCTCGTAGACGGGCAGGACCCGGTTCACCGGTGTCTGCTGGAGCATGAACTCGCTGACCATCACCCCCCACGGCCCGGCTTCGGGCCGCCGCCAGGGCAGATCGCGGGCGTGATCGTCGAACCAGTCGATGACGGGCGTGTGCAGCGGCTCGCCGCCGGGGGAGTCGGTGGGGGCGGCCGGCAGGGCATCGGGCTTCGTGGGCGCAGTCATGGCCCTACCGATCCTGCCATGCGGGGACGGGGGCACGGGGTGACCGCCACCCCTTGGGGGTACGGCGGTGTGCTGGACCCGCGGGAGCACCCACGCGATCTGTGGTCACGGACGGTGATCGGCGGGCCGGTACCGTCACATGCTGCGACCGTCGCGCGCCCGGCCCGGTGAAAGGCCGGAGCGGGAGCGGCGGTTGGGGTGACGGTCCGGGATGATGATCCGGAAAAGTTGTGGGCCGGGGCGGCGGGTGGGGCCAGCGAACGCGCCGATCTCTCGTACAGTTTGCGCCGTGGGATCTCTGCGCAATCCGGTCGGGCCGCTTCCCTCCTCCATCTACTGGCGTCGGAGGGCCGTACTGCTGTCCGTGCTCGCCCTGTTGACGTTGCTGATCGCCTGGATGCTCACCTCGGGCGGCGGGGGCGGCAACAACGGGGCCGACGGAAGCAACGGCAAGAATCCCGCACCCTCCACGATCGGTCCGGGACCGACCCAGTCCGGGCCGGCGATCAGCCAAGCCCCGGGCGGGCGGGACGAGTCGGGCGACGAGGACACCGGCGGCGGATCCGGGTCGGGGTCCGACTCCGGGTCAGGTGACGGCTCCGGCTCCGGCTCCGGCGACACGGCGGGTTCCGGTGACGGGTCCGGTTCGGGTTCCTCCGACGGCAGCGCGGGCGGCGGTTCGACGGGCGGCGGTACGGGCGTGGCGGCGGGCGACGCGCTTCCGGCGGGCTCCTCCCTGCCCAACTGCACCGCGAGCGCGGTGAAGTTGACGGTGCGCAGTGTGCGCAACACCTACCGGCCCGGTGAGACGCCGACGCTGGAGCTCACGGCCAGGAACTCGTCGGGAAGCGACTGCAAGGTCGATCTGGGCCCGAAGAACGCGGTTCTGACGATCACTCAGGCGGGCGGTGACGAGGAGTACTGGTCCTCGGCGGACTGCCCCGAGACCGCCGGCCACCTGATGTTCCGGGTCGCCGCCGACAGCAGCGTCACCTTCCCCGTCAAGTGGGACCGCAAGCCGAGCGCCCCCCGGTGCGCCACGCCTCCGGCGGGTTCGGCGGCGGCCGGCACCTACCTGGTGGAAGCCACGGCGCCGGGCTTCACCAAGGCGCAGACGTCGTTCGTGCTGGCGAAGGACTAGGCCCCCGCCGGGAGCGAGTCGGCAGCACCGGCAGCACCGGCAGGCTGCTCCGGGCTCAGACGTACCGCTCCGGGATCAGACGTACCGCTCCAGGATGGAGGACTCCGCCAGCCGCGACAGCCCCTCGCGCACGCTGCGGGCCCGGGCCTCGCCGACGCCGTCCACGGTCTGGAGGTCGTCCACGCTCGCGGCGAGCAGTTTCTGCAGCCCCCCGAAGTGCTCCACCAGGCGGTCGATGATCGCCCTGGGCAGCCGCGGCACCTTCGCCAGCAGCCGGAACCCGCGCGGCGACACCGCCGAGTCCAGCGCCTCGGGCGACCCGGTGTACCCCAACGCCCGGGCCACCGTGGACATTTCCAGCAGCTCCGCGTGGCTCAGCGCGTCCAGCTCGTACAGCGCCTCCTCGACCGTGCGGGACCGCTTCGCCGTCGGCTCGGGCACGTAGTCCCGGACCACCAGCTCCCGCTCGGGCTCGACGCCCGCGATCAACTCGTCCAGCTGCAGCGCCAGCAGCCGCCCGTCGGTCCCCAGCTCCACCACGTACTCGGCGATTTCGGTGGCGATCCGCCGCACCATCTCCAGCCGCTGTGCGACGGCCGAGACGTCCCGGACCGTCACCAGGTCCTCGATCTCCAGCGCCGACAGCGTGCCCGCGACCTCGTCGAGCCGCAGCTTGTACCGCTCGAGCGTCGCCAGCGCCTGGTTGGCCCGGGACAGGATCGCGGCCGAGTCCTCCAGCACCCGCCGCTGGCCGTCGACGTAGAGCGCGACCAGCCGCATCGACTGGGAGACGGAGACGACGGGGAAGCCGACCTGCTTGCTGACCCGGTCCGCCGTGCGGTGCCGGGTGCCGGTCTCCTCGGTGGGGATGGTCGGATCCGGCACCAGCTGCACGCCCGCGCGCAGGATCTTGGACAGGTCGGAGGAGAGCACGATGCCGCCGTCGAGCTTGCACAGCTCCCGCAGGCGGGTGGCCGTGAACTCGACGTCCAGCACGAATCCGCCGGTGCACATGGCCTCGACGGTCTTGTCCGAGCCCAGCACGATGAGCCCTCCGGTGTTGCCGCGGAGGATCCGTTCAAGGCCGTCGCGCAGGGCCGTGCCGGGTGCCACTGCGCTCAGTGAGGCGCGCATCAGGCCATCGGCACCGGAGCTCCCACCGGACTTTCCGGGAGCTGCTGCCCGGTCGTTGGCTGCCACTGCACTCCTCCGGTCGCAGGTTCTGGGGCGCTCCCGTTTCGCATACTCGGTTGGTACGGACGGGCGAGACCAGGGCAAAGTCTACCGGCGGTCCTCGGCGTCCCGTGGGGCCTCTCGCCGACGGGAGCGCGGAAGCACGCGGAGGGCGTCCCCTATGTCCGCTACCTCCAGCACCTTCATGCCCGCGGGGATCTTCCCCGGATCGCCCGGCACGAGGGCGTGGGTGAAGCCCAGGCGGTGCGCCTCGGAGAGCCGGCGCTGGACGCCCGTGACCCGTCTGACCTCGCCCGCGAGGCCCACCTCGCCGATCGCGACCAGGTTCTTCGGCAGCGGGGTGTCGCTGGCGGCACTGGCCAGCGCGAGGGCGATGGCGAGGTCCGCGGCGGGTTCCGAAAGCTTCACTCCGCCGACCGTCGCGGAATAGATGTCCCGCTTGCCGAGGGCGCTGATCCGGCCGCGCTGTTCCAGTACGGCGAGCATCATCGAGACCCGGGAGGTCTCCAGGCCGGAGGTGGTGCGGCGCGGGGAGGGGATCTGCGAGTCGACGGTGAGGGCCTGCACTTCGGCGACCAGCGGGCGGCGGCCTTCCAGGGTGACCGTCAGACAGGTGCCGGGGACCGGTTCGTCACGACGGGTCAGGAAAAGTCCGCTTGGGTCGGTAAGGCCGATGATGCCCTCGTCGTGCAGTTCGAAGCAACCGACCTCGTCGGTCGCGCCGTACCGGTTCTTGACGCCGCGCACCAGGCGCAGGCGCGCGTGCCGGTCGCCCTCGAAGTGCAGGACGACGTCGACGAGGTGTTCCAGCAGCCGGGGTCCGGCGATGGCGCCGTCCTTGGTGACATGGCCCACGAGGAGCGTGGACATCCCGCGCTCCTTGGAGGCCCGGATCAGCGCCCCCGCCACCTCCCGCACCTGGGCCATGCCGCCGGGGGCGCCGTCGATCTCGGGGGAGGCCACCGTCTGCACGGAGTCGAGGATCAGCAGGGACGGCTTGACCGCGTCCAAGTGGCCGAGCACGGCCGACAGGTCGGTCTCGGCGGCGAGGTACAGATGATCGTCGACGGCCTTGATGCGGTCGGCGCGCAGTCGCACCTGGCTCGCCGACTCCTCGCCGGTGATGTAGAGCGTGCGGTGTTCGTCACTGGCCGCCTTGGCCGCGACGTCCAGCAGCAGGGTGGACTTGCCGACGCCGGGCTCGCCCGCGAGCAGCACGACGGCCCCGGGCACCAGTCCGCCGCCGAGCACCCGGTCCAGCTCGGGCACGCCGGTGGACCGGGCGGTCGCCTGCCGCCCGTCGACCTGCCCGATGGGCAGCGCGGAGCTGGTGACGCGCCCCGGCGCGGTCGTCCGGACCGCGGGCGCGCCGTACTCCTCGACGGTGCCCCAGGCCTGGCACTCCGGGCACCGCCCGAGCCACTTGGCCGTCTGCCACCCGCACTCGGTGCAGCGGTAGGACGGGCGCTCTTTGGCGGACTTCGTACGGGTGGCCATGCACGGAACGGTATAGGGCCGCACTGACAACACCCCCCGGCGCCGCCGGTGCCGAGCGGCCGCCCGGGAGCGGGACGCGCCCCGCACCACCCCGCCCAGCCGCACGAACCAGCCATCACCCATCGGAACCGGCCAGGGAATCCGCGGCTGGTGTCCCCTTATGAGGGATCGTTTCACCCGTACGGATTAAATGTGCTCAAGGTGGAAGAAGCCGCCTCCCCGACCCGCCTACGGTCCACGGGTGATGAGCAGCCGACCGGAGACCACGACCCGCACCACCGGCGCACACCGAGCGCACCGGGAGGCGCGTGACCGAGGCGCGGCGCGCACCCTCGCGCAGCGCCCGCCCGCGCGTTACGAGCCGTACCTGGACGGCCTGTTCACCTACTGCCTCTCCGTGCTGTGCGACCACGACACCGCGACCGCCGCCCTCGGCGACGTCCTCGCCCTGGCCGAGCGCCGGGGCCAGCGCGTCCCCGAGTCCGCCGCCGACCGGCGCGCCTGGCTGTACGCCCTCGCCCGCTGGTCCTGTCTGCGCAAGCTGGCCGAGGCCAAGCAGAAACGTCAGGCCGGTCACGCGGCGGGCCGCTCCGGCACTCCCCGGCAGCCCGCCACCCCGCCCGTCCCGGAGCAGGCCCAGGAGGAGCGCAGGCGCCAACTCGCCCTGCTGGCCTGGCCGGAGGCCGCCGGGACCACGCCGGAGCAGCGTGAGGCGCTCGAACTCGCGGTGCGCCACCATCTCGCCGCCCACGAGGTCGCCGCCGTCCTCGGCACCGACCCCGTCGCCGCCCGCGAACTGCTCGCCTCCGCCGCCTGCGAAGTGGAGCGCACGCGCGCGGCCCTCGCCGTGGTGGAGACCGGCAACTGCCCGAGCGTCGCCCGCCTCACCGGCGACCGCCAGCTGGTCCTCAGCACCGCCCTGCGCCGCGAGCTGGTGCGCCACGTCGACGACTGCCCCCGCTGCCGCCGCACCGCCGAACGCGCGGTCCCCGGCCGCTGGCCCGGCGCCGCCGTCACCCCCGCCGAACTCCCCGTCCTGGAGGCGCCCCGCGCGGCCCTGTGCGCCGCCATGGCGCACGTCCCCCGCGCGCGGGGCACCGCTCCCCGCTTCGACCGCCGCGGCTTCCCGATGGACCCCAAGGACCGGGCCGCCCGCCGGGACCGCCTCCGCGCGCGGGCCGTCACCACGACCGTCGTCGCCACCGTCGTCGCCGCCCCGGTGCTCGCCCTGTGGGCCGCCTACCGGGGCACGCCCACCGGCGAGGCCACCGAGGGCCGGGCGGCCGGCGCGAGCGAGGCGCACGGCCCGGACGCGCTGAACAGCGCAGCGGCGGGCGGCGGCTACGAGAATGCCGGCAATGCGGGCACCCGCCCCGGCGGCGGCTCCACCAGGGGCGGCAAGCCCGATGTCACCGTCGAGGTGATCAGCGTCACGGGCGCCGGGAAGAAGGGCGCGGGACAGCTGGAGGTCACGGCGGGCCACCGCGGCGACACCACGCTGATCACCCTGACCGCGACCGGCGACGCCCCCGTCCGCTGGTCCGCCGCCACCGGCGCCCCCTGGCTCTACCTGAGCCGGTCGTCGGGAACCCTCGCCCCCGGCGAAGCGTTGACGATCAAGGTGTACGTCGACCCGCTGCGCGAGCCGTCCGGGTACTGGACCGCACGGGTCGCCGTCGCACCCGCCGGAGCCGTCGTCCGCATCGAGGGCTACGGCACCGCGCCCAGCCCTTCCGACCCCGGACCCTCCGATCCCGGACCCGGCGGCCCCGACCCGCAGCCGCCGGACCCCACGCCGAGCGACCCGCCCCCCACGTCCCCGGACCCGACGCCCACCGACCCCGGGCCCACGCCGACGGACCCGCCGCCCACGGACCCCACGCCGAGCGACCCGCCGCCCTCGTCCGCCGATCCGGATCCGCCGCCGTCCGGCTCGGCCGATCCCTCCGGCTCGGCCAACCCCTCCGGCTCGGCCAACCCCTCCGGCTCGGCCGACCCCTCGGGCTCCACGTCGCCCGGAAGCAGCGGCGACCCGAGCCCGTCCACGTCGTAGCCCGCGGGCCGTCAGCCCACCGGATCCGCCGGATGCGGTGCCAGCAACGGCAGCTGCGAGGCCAGCCGCTCCTCGCACAGCTCGACCAGGCGGTCGTAGCCGGCCTTGCCCATCAGCTCGGTCAGCTCCGCCCGGTAGGAGACGTACACCGGGTCACCGGCGCCGTGTGCCGACGTCGCCGAGGTGCACCACCAGTGCAGATCATGGCCGCCGGGGCCCCAGCCGCGGCGGTCGTACTCGCCGATGGACACCTGGAGCACCCGGGTGTCGTCGGGCCGGTCGATCCAGTCGTAGGTCCGCCGGACCGGAAGCTGCCAGCAGACGTCCGGCTTGGTCTCCAGCGGCTCGCGGCCCTCCTTGAGGGCCAGGATGTGCAGCGAGCAGCCCGCGCCGCCCGCGAAGCCCGGCCGGTTCTGGAAGATGCACGAGCCCTCGTACGGCCGGGTCTGCCGGGAGCCCTCGTCGTCCTCCGAGATCCATCCGCTCTCGGTGCCCACGTCATGGTGCTGCCAGATCTCCGGCGTGAGCCTCGCCACGTGCTCGGCCACCCGCTTCTCGTCGTCCTCGTCGGAGAAGTGGGCGCCCAGGGTGCAGCACCCGTCGGCCGCGCGGCCCGGCTGGATGCCCTGGCAGCCGCTGCCGAAGATGCAGTTCCAGCGCGAGGTCAGCCAGGTCAGATCGCACCGGAAGACCTGCTCGTCGTCGCCCGGATCCGGGAACTCCACCCACGCGCGTGCGAAGTCGAGCCCCTTCTCGTCTGCGACCAGGGCCTTGTTCTTCGCCTTCTTCGACGGCATCACCTGCGAAGAACCGCCGGATGATTTGGCCGTCTTCTGGTCCTTCGCCTTTTTCGTCTTTGGCACGCGTCCAGGGTAAGTCGCCCGCGACCCCGGCCGGGACCGCACCGGGGGCGGTGCAGGCTCCGGCGGGCAGTAGCGTTCCGTCCATGAGACTCGGTGTCCTCGACGTGGGATCGAACACGGTGCATCTGCTGGTGGTGGACGCGCACCCGGGCGCGCGCCCGTTGCCCGCGCACTCGCACAAGGCGGAGCTGCGCCTTGCCCAATTGCTCGACGAGAGCGGTGCCATCGGGTCCGAGGGGGTCGACAAACTCATATCGGTCGTCAAGGAAGCGCTGCAGGCCGCCGAGGACAAGGGCGTGGAGAACGTGCTGCCGTTCGCCACCTCCGCGGTGCGCGAGGCCAGCAACGCCGATGACGTCCTCGCGCGCGTGAAGGCCGAGACCGGGGTGGAGCTCCAGGTCCTCAGCGGCGCCGAGGAGGCCCGGCTCACCTTCCTCGCCGTCCGCCGCTGGTTCGGCTGGTCGGCCGGGAAACTGCTGGTCCTGGACATCGGCGGCGGCTCCCTGGAGATCGCCTACGGCATCGACGAGGAGCCGGACACCGCGGTGTCGCTGCCGCTCGGCGCGGGGCGGCTCACCGCCGGCTGGCTGCCCGGCGATCCGCCCGACCCGGAGGACATCCGCGCCCTGCGCCGGCATGTCCGCACCGAGATAGCGCGGACGGTCGGCGAGTTCAGCCGCTTCGGACGGCCCGACCATGTCGTCGCCACCTCCAAGACCTTCAAGCAGCTCGCCCGCATCGCCGGCGCCGCCCGCTCCGCCGACGGCCCGTACGCCCAGCGCGATCTGAAGCGCGAGTCCCTGGAGGCCTGGGTCCCCCGGCTCGCCGGCATGACGACGGCACAGCGCGCCGAGCTCCCCGGCGTCTCCGAGGGCCGCGCGGGTCAGATCCTCGCGGGCGCGCTGGTCGCCGAGGGCGCGATGGACCTGTTCGGCGTGGAGACCCTGGAGATCTGCCCCTGGGCCCTGCGGGAGGGCGTGATCCTTCGCAGGATGGACCACCTTCCGGCCGTGTGACACGGCGGGTACTCGCGCTGTTCGACCGTGGGACGTGGTGCTCGTGCTGTCCGGCGGTGTGACGCGGGCGGTACTCGCGTTGCTCGGCCGTGTGACGGGGTGGGCGCTCGCGCTGCTCAGCCGCGTGACGCGGTAGGCGCTCGCGCTGCTCGGCCGTGTGACGGGGTGCTCGCGTTCCTCGGCCGCGTGACGCGGCGGGCGCTCGCGCTGCTCGGCCGTGGGGCACGGCGCTCGCGCCCCGGCCGGGCGCTCCCGGCGCGGGGATCCGGCCCGCGCGCCCCGCGCACGCGCAGTGAAGTGCGCCACCCCGCACCACCGCCACCCACCGGCCCCCGGCCCGGCCCACACCACCCCACCTGGCCGATTGCCGCTCCTCCACCGCGCACCCGCAGCCATCGGCTCCCCGGTGCCGAGCGAGTCCCCGTACCCTGTTCCTCGTGGCAGAACCAGTGGTGCGCATCCCGGATGCGAAGGTCGCGCTGTCCACGGCCTCGGTCTATCCGGAGTCGACGGCGACGGCCTTCGAGATCGCGGGGCGCCTCGGGTACGACGGGGTCGAGGTCATGGTGTGGACCGACCCGGTCAGCCAGGACATCGAGGCCCTGCGCCGGCTCAGCGACTACCACCGCATCCCGATCCTCGCCGTGCACGCCCCCTGTCTGCTCATCACCCAGCGCGTGTGGTCCACGGACCCCTGGACCAAGCTCCAGCGCGCCCGGGCGGCGGCCGAGAAACTGGGCGCGAGCACGGTCGTCGTGCACCCGCCGTTCCGCTGGCAGCGCCAGTACGCACGGGACTTCGTGGCCGGAATCTGGCGCATGGCGAACGAGACGGACGTGCGGTTCGCCGTGGAGAACATGTACCCCTGGCGCTACCGCGACCGCGAGATGCTGGCGTACGCCCCGGACTGGGACGTCACCAAGGACGACTACCGTCACTTCACGATCGACCTCAGCCACACCTCGACCGCCCGCACCGACGCGATCCACATGATCGACCGCATGGGCGACCGGCTCGGCCATGTCCATCTCGCGGACGGCCGGGGTTCGGCGAAGGACGAGCACCTCGTCCCCGGCCGCGGCGACCAGCCCTGCGCCGAGGTGCTGGAGCGCCTCGCCCTGACCGGCTTCGACGGCCATGTGGTCATCGAGGTCAACACCCGCCGGGCGATGTCCAGCGCCGAGCGGGAGGCCGACCTCGCCGAGGCGCTGGCCTTCACGCGTCTCCATCTGGCCTCGGCGATGAGGGTGCCCCGGCCGTGACCGACACCGCAGCACCGCGCAGGGGCCGGGGCCGCCGCACCCGCAGCGAAGCCGCCGACACCCGCGCCCGGATCCTGGCCGTGGCCCGCGAGGAGTTCTCCGAGCGGGGGTACGAGAAGACGTCCGTCCGCGGCATCGCCAAGGCGGCCGGCGTGGACTCCGCGCTGGTCCACCACTACTTCGGCACCAAGGAACAGATCTTCGAGGCGGCCGTCGAGGTCGCCTTCGCCCCCGCGTTCCGGGCCCCCGACACCGTCCTCGACGGCTCCCTCGAAGGCGCCGGCGAGCGACTGACCCGGATGATCTTCGGGCTCTGGGAGAACCCGGTGACCAGGGCCCCGCTGCTCGCGATCGTCCGCTCGGCCGTCAACAACGAGAGCGCTGCCGCCGTCTTCCGCAAGCTGATCGCGGCCCAGGTGCTGCGCCGCATCGCCGAACAGCTCGACCTCCCCGACGCCGAACTGCGCGCCGAACTGGCCGCGGCCCAGCTCGTCGGCGTCGCCATGATGCGGTACGTCATCAAGATCGAGCCGATCGCCTCCGCGGACCCGGAGTGGCTCATCGCCAGGCTGGCCCCGGTCGTGCAGGGGCACCTGACCAGCCCCTGAGGCACGCCCAGGTCGCCGACCGAGACGTACATCCCGCATTCCGGACACCGTGTCCGGACCGTGGATGACCGGCGTACGCTCAATAGCAGCCCTATCTGTCTGAAGGAGCGAGCGACGATGCCCGAGCTGAGGTCCCGCACAGTCACCCACGGACGCAACATGGCGGGCGCCCGCGCCCTTATGCGCGCCTCCGGTGTACCCGGTGCGGACATCGGCCGTAAGCCGATCATCGCGGTCGCCAACAGCTTCACCGAGTTCGTGCCGGGCCACACCCACCTGCAGCCGGTCGGCCGGATCGTCAGCGAGGCGATCCGCGAGGCGGGCGGCATCCCGCGCGAGTTCAACACGATCGCCGTGGACGACGGCATCGCGATGGGCCACGGCGGCATGCTGTACAGCCTCCCGTCCCGCGACCTGATCGCGGACTCGGTCGAGTACATGGTCGAGGCCCACTGCGCCGACGCCATGGTCTGCATCTCCAACTGCGACAAGATCACCCCGGGCATGCTCAACGCGGCCCTGCGCCTGAACATCCCCACGGTCTTCGTCTCCGGCGGCCCGATGGAGTCCGGCCGCGCCACCCTGGTCGACGGCACGGTCCGTACGCTCGACCTGGTCGACGCGATCTCCGACGCGGTGAACGACAAGATCTCGGACGAGGACATCCTCCGCATCGAGGAGAACGCCTGTCCGACCTGCGGCTCCTGCTCCGGCATGTTCACCGCCAACTCGATGAACTGCCTGACGGAGGCCATCGGCCTCTCCCTGCCCGGCAACGGCTCGGTCCTCGCCACCCATACGGCCCGCAAGCAGCTGTACGTCGACGCCGCGCGCACGGTCATGGACATCACCCGGCGCTACTACGAGCAGGACGACGAGACGGTCCTGCCCCGCAACGTCGCCACCATCGCCGCCTTCGAGAACGCGATGGCCCTGGACATCGCCATGGGCGGCTCGACCAACACGATCCTGCACCTGCTGGCGGCGGCCCAGGAGGCGGGCGTTCCCTTCGGCCTGGAGGAGATCAACGAGGTCTCGCGCCGCGTGCCCTGCCTCGCGAAGGTCGCCCCGAACGTCGCCAAGGACCGCACGTACTACATGGAGGACGTGCACCGCGCCGGCGGCATCCCCGCCCTGCTCGGCGAGCTGCACCGCGCGGGCCTGCTGAACGAGGACGTGCACGCGGTCCACAGCCCGTCCCTCGCGGACTGGATGAAGACCTGGGACGTCCGTGGCGGCTCTCCGTCGGCGGAGGCGGTGGAACTGTGGCACGCGGCCCCCGGCTGTGTCCGCTCCGCCGAGGCCTTCTCCCAGTCCGAGCGCTGGGAGGCGCTGGACGAGGACGCCGAGGGCGGCTGCATCCGCAGCGCCGAGCACGCCTACTCCAAGGACGGCGGCCTGGCGGTGCTGCGCGGCAACCTCGCGGTCGACGGGTGCGTGGTGAAGACGGCCGGCGTCGACGAGTCGATCTGGACCTTCGAGGGCCCGGCGGTCGTCTGCGAGTCGCAGGAGGAAGCCGTCCAGAAGATCCTGACCCAGCAGGTCAAGGAGGGTGACGTCGTCGTCATCCGCTACGAGGGTCCCAAGGGCGGGCCCGGCATGCAGGAGATGCTCTACCCGACCTCGTACCTCAAGGGCCGCGGCCTCGGAAAGGCCTGCGCCCTCGTCACCGACGGCCGCTTCTCCGGCGGCACCTCGGGCCTGTCCATCGGCCACGCCTCCCCCGAGGCGGCGGCCGGCGGCACCATCGCGCTCGTCGAGGACGGCGACCGCATCCGCATCGACATCCCGAACCGCACGATCGAGTTGCTCGTCGACGACGCGGAACTCGCCCGCCGCGAGCAGGCGTTGAACGGGGTGTACGCCCCCAAGAACCGCGAGCGCAAGGTCTCGGCGGCGCTTCGCGCGTACGCCGCGATGGCGACGAGCGCGGACAAGGGCGCGGTGCGCGACGTGTCCAAGCTGGGCTGACGGAGCCCGATTGAGCGGGGCCGGCCGGCCTTTCGGTCGGCCCCTTCTCTACCAGTCGGCGGGGCGGCCGGCGTCCACGGCGAAGACGGTGCCGTCGGGGGCGGCGGAGTAGACGCGGTCGCCGACGACCACCGGCTCGGGCAGCCCGGCGGCGACCTGATCCGCGCTCCTGCCGAGCCGAGGGGGCGTCTGCCCGGCGAGCCCCTCCCCGTCGACGTGCACGGCGACCAGCCGCCCGTCGGGGGCCGTGAAGTACACGTGCCGATCGTCGGCCACCGGGGTCGAGCCCCGGCTCACCCCGGTCTCCAGGCTCCACCGCTGCTTGCCCGCGGCCATGTCGACGGCCACGAGCGAGCCGCCGTTGCCCAGGAGGTAGACGACCTGCCCCCGCACGGTGCCGTGCGCCTGCTGGACGGGCACGGGCAGGGGCACGCGCCGGGCGGTCCTGGTGCCGGGGGTGTAGCGGACCACTTCCCTGGTGTCCTCGTAGACGTTGCCGACCGAGGTGAGGAAGACGGACCCGTCGGCCGTGCCGACCGGGTTCAACGCGCCGTCGAGCCGGTCCTCCCACCGCACGTCGCCCGTTTCCGGGTCCACCGCCGTGACCTGGGTGCTCTCGCCGTCCTCGGACCGGCTCACGGCGTAGGCCAGCGGATCCCCGGGATAGGCGACGAAGTAGGGCGTCCGGTGGCCGGGCACCCTGTGGCTCCACCGCTGTTCGCCCGACGCGGCGTCCACCCCGGTGACCGTGCCGTCGGCGCCGGTGAGCAGGAGACTGTCGCCCGCGTGGGCCAGCCCGGTGTACGGGGGCATGTCCCGCTGCCATCGGGGCTCGCCCGTGGCGGGGTCGAGGGCCTTCAGGTCGCGGCTCAGGTCGAGTCCGGGCTGTACGAGGCCGCCGGCGACGACAGGCGGACCGGCCCAGGTGCCGCGGACGGTGTGCCGCCACAGCAGCCGTCCGTTCGAGGCGTCGCGGGCGAACACCACGCCGGACTGCGCGCAGAACACCCTGCCCGCGCCGTACGAGCACTGGGGCGCCGAGCCTGTCGCGGACACCGACTCCGCCTCCCACGGGCTGAAGGCGGCCGGGGCCTCGCGGGTGGCGCTTCCCGTCGGCGCCGCGTCGCCGTCGCCCAGCAGCTGCAGGGTCGTCAACGCCCCGCCCAGCACCAGTGCCAGGGCGGCGGCCGCCCAAGCCGCCCGGCCCCGCCGCCTCCGCGATCCGCGGTCGCCCGGCGCCTCCGGCTCGCCGGCCGGCAGGGGACGCGGCAGCACGGACTGCTCGCCGGTGCGCTGGGTGGGGATGAACGCCTGTGTGTCGTACGAGGCGGCCACCGACCGCAGTTCCCGCATCAGCTCGTCGGGGGTGGGACGGTCCTCGGGCTCCTTGGCGAGACACCGCTGGATCAGCGGGCCGAGACTCTCCGGTACGCCGGTCAAGTCGGGTTCGTCGTGCACGACTTGGTAGGCGACGACATACGGGCTGTCCGAGTCGAACGGCCCCTGTCCCGTCGCCGCGTGCACCATGACCGACCCCAGCGCGAAGACGTCCGCGGCGGGCCCGACCTCCCGCGGCCGCCGGAACTGCTCGGGCGCCATGAACGGCGGCGTTCCGATCAACTTGCCGGTCTCGGTCCGCAGTTCACTGTCCTTTGGCCGAGAAATGCCGAAGTCGATGACCTTCGGACCGTCCTCGGCGAGGAGCACGTTGCTCGGCTTCAGATCCCGGTGCACGACACCGACCCGGTGGATGTCACGCAACGCCTCCGCGAGCCCGGCCATCAGCCGCCGCAACTGCTCCGGAGCCATCGGGCCGTTCCGCTTCACATGATCGGAAAGCGTCGGGCCCGGTATGAACAGCGTGGCCATCCACGGCCGTTCGGCCTCCGGATCCGCGTCGACGACCGACGCCGTGAAGGCACCGCTCACCCGTCGGGCCGCGGCTATCTCCTGCCGGAACCGCCCCCTGAACTCCCGGTCCCTCGCGAACTCGGCATGGATCACCTTCACCGCGAGCTTCATCCCCGAGGTGCTGCGCGCCAGATGGACGACGCCCATGCCGCCGGAGCCGAGACATGACTCAAGACGGTAGTGACCGGCGTAATCGGGAAGTTCCGCTTCCGCGCCCGCTCCGGCGTTCCGCTGTGGCGCCATGGGACCCCCCGTGCTGTTCGTCCGCGCGCGCGACGCAGGGAGCCTAGTCGATGAGGCGTACGAGACAGAGGCGGCTTGCTAGCCTTTCTGTGCGAATTGCGTACGAGTGTTTCTTGGCGTGATTCGGGGGAATCAACGGGGCCCATGACAAGCATGGGGAGCAACGGGGGAGGACTGTCATGTCTGTTGACCGTATCGACGAGGCGCCTGAGACAGAGAGCGCGGACACAGAGGAAGCCGCGGCCGTGGTGGCGACATCGCTGCGCTACTACGCGGTCGCTCCGGGTGTCCGCCTGAACGTCCGCAGAGGGCCCGGCACCAACTACCCCATCACCCGCGTCCTCTCCGAGGGCGCCAAGGTGCCGATCTTCTGCCAGACGCCGGGCACGACCGTGACCGGCCCGTACGGCACCACCAACATCTGGGACAACATCGCCGACAGCGAGTTCGTCTCGGATTCCTACGTGGACACGGGCAGTGACGGCTACATCCGGCCGCGCTGCGCCCTCTGACACCGCCGCTGATCAGGCCATGCGGTGATCGGCCCGTGAAACCGGCAGCGCCGGCCGGCTGACCGCGCGCTGCGGGTCGACCCGTGCGGGGCCCGCGTCCGACCGGAGCCATAATCGACGCGTGAGCGACGACAACGGCACCCCCGACCCGGCCGCGGGCCCCCGCCCCGAACCCATCCGCTTCTTCGGCACGACCTGGGTCGAGCACAGCGACGGCTACCGGGCCCGCCGGATGGGCGTCGCCGTCGGCTCCCTCGCCGCCGCGGCCGTCGCCTGCCTGGTCCTCCGCTTCGCCTACGAGGGCCTCCAGATCGCCGCCGTCGAGGGCCTGGTCAGCATGCTCATGACCGTGATGTTCGCGATCTGCAGTGCCCTCGCCTTCCGCAACACCTGGGAGAGCTTCGGCAAGCGCCCGGACCCCGACCGTCAGGCGTCCCTGCGCGGCCTGCTGGCCATCGGCTTCGTCGGCTCCCTCCTCGCCTACTTCTTCCGCTCCCTCACCGAGGCCCCCGGCGAGAAACTCCACCGCGAGGAGTACGAGACAGCCCGCGAGCAGTACGCAAAGCGCACCAAGCGCCGCTCAGGCAACCCCTCCAAAAAGCGCCGCACGCCCTGAGGGCTGCCCGGCCGGGGGCCCCTCTCACCGAAGCCGCCTCCGGCCGGAGGCCCTGGGACCCGCCGGACGGGGAACGCCTCTCACCGGTACCGTCCCCGCGCCGCATGCCCGGGGACCCGCCGGGCGGGGAATGCCTCCCACCGGTACCGCCTCCGCGCCGCGCGCCCTGAGTGCCGCCGGGCGGGAGCCCTTCTCTCCGAAGCCGCCTTCCGCCGCCTGCCCGGGGACCCGCCGGACGGGGAACGTCTCCCACCGGTACCGCCTCCGCGCCGCGCGCCCTGAGTGCCGCCGGGCGGGAGCCCTTCTCTCCGAAACTGCCTCCGCGCCGCACCTCCTGCCCCGCCCGGCGTCGGCCACTCTCACCCGAACCAACCCCGCACCGCATGCCCTGAGTGCCGCCCGGCGGGGGACCCCTCTCTCCGAAACCGCCTCCGCGCCGGAGGCCCTGGGAGCCGCCGGGGGAACGCCTCTCTCCGAAACCGCCCCCGCGCCACACCGCACCCCCGCCACCATGGCCGTATGACGGCAGCCTCTTCCCACTCCACCCGCGCCCACTCCTTCAACGCCGCCGCGGCCCAGTACGCCGCCAACCGCCCCTCCTACCCGCCCGCCCTCCTCGACGCCGTCGAGGAACTGGCCGGCCGCCCCCTCGCCGGCGCGCGCGTCGTGGACGTCGGGGCCGGCACGGGAATCGCCACGGCCCTCCTGCACGCCCGTGGCGCCGAGGTGATCGCCGTGGAACCCGGCGAGGGCATGGCGGCCCAGTTACGCCGAGCGCACCCCGCCATCCCGCTCGTCCGCGGCACCGGCGACGCCCTACCCCTGGCCGACTCCTCCGCCGACCTGCTCACCTACGCCCAGGCCTGGCACTGGACCGACCCGGCGCACTCGATCCCGGAGGCCATGCGCGTCCTGCGCCCGGGCGGCGCGCTCGCCCTGTGGTGGAACACCTACGTCCTCGACATCCCCTGGATAGCCGCCCAGGCCCGCCGCATCCAGAACCACTTCGGCATCGACCCCGCCGAGGAGGAAGCCAGCACCAGCGCCCGCACCGCCGACCCCGAAGGCCGAGTCGCCTTCTCCCGGCGCGTGGTCCGCTGGAGCCGCCGCGTCCCGGTCGACACCCACCTGGCCAACCTCGGCAGCCACTCGATGTTCCTGGTCCACGGTGAGAAGGCCAGCATCACCTTCCTCACCGCGGAACGGACCCGCCTGCTGGAGGTCTTCCCCGACGGCATCGTCGAGGAGAGCTACGACGTGCACCTCCTGGTCGCCCTCACCACCTGATCCCTCGCCCTGACCACCTGCCCCCTTCCGCCTGACTTCCCCGCGCCGCGGCCCACCCCTCCGGGGCCGCGGCGCAGTCATGCTCCGGCCCTCGTGAAGGCGCACAAACCGGACCGCCCACCTCCGCTCACCCCTGCACGTGCCCACGGCAACGGGCCTCCCCCCCTTGACGACACCCCTCGGTGAGAGAGTTAATCCGCACATGATGAATATTTGACCCGGCACACCACCCACAGGAGCACCCCCACTCATGGACCAGTCATCCGCCGTCCGCGCCGAGGGCCTCACCGTCACCCGCGGCCCCCGCACCGTCCTGCGCGGCATCGACTTCACCGTCCCGCGCGGCCAGATCACCGGCCTCCTGGGCCCCTCCGGCTGCGGCAAATCCACCCTCATGCGCTCGATCGTCGGCACCCAGGCCAAGGTCACCGGCACCCTCGACGTCCTCGGCCACCCCGCGGGCCACCCCAAGTTGCGCACCCTCATCGGCTACGTCACCCAAGCCCCCTCCGTCTACGACGACCTGACGGTCCGCCAGAACCTCGAATACTTCGCGGCGATCCTCGCCCCCGGCCACGCCGCCGCCGACCAGCGCCACGAAAACGTCAGCCGGGCCATCGACGACGTCGACCTCACCAGCCACGCCGACTCCCTCGCCGGCAACCTCTCCGGCGGCCAGCGCAGCCGCGTCTCCCTCGCGGTCGCACTCCTCGGCACCCCGCAGCTCCTGGTCCTCGACGAGCCCACCGTCGGCCTGGACCCGGTCCTGCGCCGCGACCTGTGGAGCCTCTTCCACACCATCGCCGACCAGCGCGGCGCGACCCTGCTCATCTCCTCCCACGTCATGGACGAGGCCGAGCGCTGCCACCGCCTCCTCCTCATGCGCGAGGGCCAGATCCTCGCCGACGACACCCCCGACGCCCTGCGCACGCGCACCGGCTCCGAAACCGTCGAAGCCGCCTTCCTGCACCTGGTGGACGAGGCCGTCGCGGCCGCCGCCCGCGAGAAAGAGACCACCCGATGAGCACCACCACCCCCACATCCGGCACCGGCACCGTCACCCCGGCCCCGACCAGCGCTCTGAGCCTGTCCCGCACCACCGCCACCGCGGGCCGGGTCCTGCGCCAGCTCCGCCACGACCCGCGCAGCATCGCGCTGATGATCCTCGTCCCGTGCGTGATGCTCTTCCTGCTGCGCTACGTCTTCGACGGCGACCCCCGCACCTTCGACAACATCGGCGCCTCCCTCCTCGGGATCTTCCCGCTGATCACGATGTTCCTGGTCACCTCCATCGCCACCCTGCGCGAACGCACCTCCGGCACCCTCGAACGCCTCCTCGCCATGCCCCTCGGCAAGGGCGACCTGATCGCCGGCTACGCCCTCGCCTTCGGCACCGTCGCGATCGTCCAGTCCATCCTCGCCACGGCCCTCGCCCTGTGGGGCCTCGGTCTGGACGTCACCGGCAGCCCCTGGCTGCTCCTGCTGGTCGCGCTCCTGGACGCCCTCCTGGGCACCGCGCTCGGACTCTTCGTCTCGGCCTTCGCCGCCTCCGAGTTCCAGGCCGTCCAGTTCATGCCGGCCGTGATCTTTCCCCAGATCCTCCTCTGCGGTCTGTTCACCCCCCGCGACAACATGCACCCCGTCCTGGAGGCCATCTCCAACGCCCTCCCCATGTCCTACGCCGTCGACGGCATGAACGAAGTCCTCAAGCACACCGACATGACGGCCGCCTTCGTACGCGACTCCCTGGTCGTCGCGGGCTGCGCCCTCCTCGTCCTCGCCCTCGGAGCCGCCACCCTGCGACGCCGCACGGCCTAGCCGGGCCGCACCGCCCGGAGACGTCCCGCCCACCGGACACCCCACCCGCGCTCAAGCCCCCGATGGGAGGATGAACACCGGACGACGCAACCCGGAGGGCACCCCAGCCATGACGCAGAAAGTCGCAGTCCTCGGCACCGGCAAGATCGGCGAAGCCCTGCTCAGCGGAATGATCCGAGCAGGCTGGGGCCCGACCGACCTTCTGGTCACCGCCCGCCGCCAGGAGCGGGCCGAGGAGCTCCGCAGCCGCTACGGAGTCACCCCGGTCAGCAACCCGGAAGCCGCCAAGACCGCCGACACCCTGATCCTCACGGTGAAGCCGCAGGACATGGGCACCCTCCTCGACGAACTCGCCCCCCACGTCCCCGCCGACCGCCTGGTCATCAGCGGAGCCGCAGGCATCCCCACCTCCTTCTTCGAGGACCGCCTCACCGCGGGCACCCCCGTCGTCCGTGTCATGACGAACACCCCCGCCCTGGTCGACGAGGCCATGTCCGTCATCTCCGCCGGCAGCCACGCCACCGAGGAGCACCTCGCCCACGCCGAGGAGATCTTCGACGCCGTCGGCAAGACGCTCCGCGTCCCCGAGTCCCAGCAGGACGCCTGCACCGCCCTCTCCGGCTCGGGCCCGGCGTACTTCTTCTATCTGGTCGAAGCCATGACCGACGCCGGCATCCTTCTCGGCCTGCCCCGCGACAAGGCCCACGACCTGATCGTCCAGTCCGCGATCGGCGCCGCGACGATGCTCCGCGACAGCGGCGAGCACCCCGTGAAGCTGCGCGAGAACGTCACCTCGCCGGCCGGCACCACCATCAGCGCCATCCGCGAGCTGGAGAACCACGGCGTACGGGCCGCCCTCATCGCCGCCCTCGAAGCCGCCCGCGACCGCAGCCGCGAACTGGCCTCCGGCAACAGCTGACGCCCGGCCGCCCCTGACCCAGGGGCGGCCCAGCACGCCGACCTAAGCGGTCACCCCGATATCGACCGCCGCAGGCAGCAGTCCGATCGCCCGATACGCGGCGTCCACAGTCGGCCGCGCCATCGCCCGAGCCCTCTCCGCACCATCCCGCAGCACCCCCTCCACATAGCCAGGATCAGCGCACAGCCCCCTGTGCCTCTCCTGCACGGGCCTGAGAACCTCCACCACGGCCTCCGCGGTGTCCTTCTTCAAAGCGCCATACGACTCATATACACCGCTCAGCTCCTCGGGGTTCCCACCCGTGCACGCCGCGAGGATCTCCAGCAGATTGGCCAGGCCGGGCCGCCCCTCCCGGTCGTACACGACCTCCCGCCCGCTGTCGGAGACGGCCCGCATGACCTTCTTCCGCACCACGTCCGGCTCATCGAGCAGATAGACGATGCCCGGCCCGGCGTCATCGCTCTTCCCCATCTTCGACGTCGGCTCCTGGAGGTTCATCACCCGAGCCGCCACCGCGGGATGGGTGGCCCGCGGCACCACGAAGGTGTTCCCGTACCGCTGGTTGAACCGCACCGCCAGGTCCCGCGTCAGCTCCACATGCTGCGCCTGATCGTCCCCGACCGGCACCTCGTCACTGCCGTACGCCAGGATGTCCGCCGCCATCAGCACCGGGTAGGTGAGCAGCGACAGCCGCACACTCCCCCCGCGCTCCCGCTCCCGCCCGGCCTTCTCCTTGTACTGGATCATCCGCCGCATCTCGCCGTCCGTGGCCACGCACTCCAGCACATAGGACAGCCGCGTGTGCTCGTCCACATGACTCTGCACGAACACGGTGCACGCTGCCGGATCCAGCCCGGTCGCGAGCAGCAGAGTCGCCGCCTGCCGACTCAGCCGGCGCACCCGCGCCGGATCGTGCTCCACGGTGAGCGCATGCAAGTCGACGATGCAGAACAGGGCGTCGGCCCGGTGCTGGTCGACCTCCGCCCACCGCCGCATGGCTCCGAGGTAGTTCCCCAGCGTCAGGTGCCCGGTCGGCTTGATCCCGCTGAAGACCCGCGTCATCTCTCCACCTCCTGGTCGAGACCGCCGCCCCGGGGCCGGCCGACTCCCTGGAGGGAGACACAGAAACGGCCGCCGAAGCGGCGGCCGTTGAGTGCATACGTGACTACGGCCGCCGTCAGGCGGCCCACCAGAGCTGGGTGCACGTACGCGTTGTCATGCAGGCCAGGCTACGCCTCCAGGAGGCCGTCCGGGCCAGAGTTGACACTCCTGGACGCGGTCCGTACTGTTCTCCGAGTTGTCCGACGTGAGCGCCGACTCCGGTCGGTCCCCGGACAACCATTCCGCAAGTTCCAACCAACACTCGACACAGTCGATCTGTCTGCCGTCGTGTCATTGGCATGCGAATTTGCGAAATGAGGAATCCACGTTCGAAAGGACGCGGCCCCGATTAGCTCGGGAGCCGGGAATCCGCTAAAGTCTCACTCGTCGGAACGGCCCGCAACGGCCGTGCAGACAACTCCCGCTGACTGGGAATCAGGCCCGAAAGGATCTGATAGAGTCGGAACCGCCGGAAAGGGAAACGCGAAAGCGAAAACCTGGAAAGCACCGAGGAAATCGGATCGGAAAAGGA
>NZ_JAMJFL010000053.1 GCF_023544665.1 Streptomyces sp. YS415 | reverse complement strand
CGAGGCGCTCGTTTCCGGCAACGCCCATGATCTTGTGACGTGGATCCGAGCCCGACCACAGGCCCGACCATGAGCCCGGGCACCCCGACCACGGCAGGTCAGCACGTTGCGACGCAGCCAGCCCAGCGCCTGCCCGCTCATGCCTGATGATCACCCGGTTGGCCGCGCCTGTGGTGGGCCTGCCCGGGCAGACGGGCATACGCGCGTCCTGGGCGCGATCCATCCTCCGGTGGTGTTCCGGGCGTGTGGGTGGGTGCCGCGGCTGATCCCGAGTCGGCCGCGGCGCCTGACCGTCTGCCGGCTATCCCGTCTGCTCCCGGGTGCTGGTGAAGCGCACGGCCAGGCCGACAACCCCACCGACAGCCGCTCGTTCGCCCGCGGGATCCGTCCGTAAATCCGCAGGCGACACGGGTGAGCAGGCGACCGCAGCTGTGCAGGCCGCGTACGGACTCAACCCTGCCGCGGTGGCGAGCGGTTGGCCGGACGCGCCAGTGCCGGCGGTCCGGCCGGTGATGCTCCGGCGACTCGTTCGCCAGCGCGCAGTCGTGCGGCCGCGACTGGTGGTGGAAGTGCCTGGCACGGTAGGGGGAGATGCGTGCGAACACTCTTCCCCGGCATGGCGGGCACGCCAACTTCACGCGGTGCACGTCCGCCCAGGAACGGCCACAACCGAGATCGTCCAGCGACGCATCCAGCCGACCCCAGCCCGCATGCACGGCGGTGTACCCCATCAGCCCGCCTCCCGTGTGGCCCGAGAAGGACATCCAGCCCGGGCGGCGGGCTGCTCCGTAGACGCGGCGCGGCTTGCTGCTCCACAACCGATTCTCCGACCCGGTCGCAACCGCCGAGCAGCTACCGCCGCACGGTCTGATCCACTGCCGCGGTATCCGCGCGTCTCGCTCCGTCCGCTTTGAGAGGTAGAGGCAGCCGAGGGCTTCTTCGCAAAGCGAGGCTGCCGCTACCAGCACTGGACGGCAGACCTTGACCCGACTGCGGACCGCACCTGGCCTTTGCCTGCTTCGAGGTGCGAATCGTTCCTGCGGTGAATGTCTACGGCTGTATGGGTGAGCGCAGTCCGCCATGCCTCCGGGGGAGGTGTGAAGGCCGGTAGAAGACGGGGGTCGTTGCCGTCCTCCTGAGGGGTGTTCGTGATGAGCCGAGGCTTGATCGTCGTGGATGTGCAGAAGGACTTCTGTGAAGGAGGCAGTGTTCCGGTCGCGGGAGGCGCGCAGCTCGCCACCGCGATCGCCGAGCTGGTGGAGCGGGCGGACGGTGACTATCAGTACGTCGTGGCCACCCGCGACCACCACATCGACCCTGGCAGCCACTTCTCCTCGAACCCGAACTTCAAGGACAGCTTCCCCGTCCACTGCGTCGCCGGAGACGAAGGCGGAGAATTCCATCCGAACTTCGCCCCGGCCGCCGCCGGCGGCAAGGTGGACGCCGTCTTCTTCAAGGGCGCCCACAGCGCGTCCAAGAGCGGCTTCGAAGGCGCGGACACCGAAGGCACCCTCCTCGCTGACTGGCTGCGCGCCCGCGGGGTGCGGCATGTCGACGTGGTGGGCATCGCAACCGACCACTGCGTGCGCGCCACTGCCCTGGATGCTGCTGCGGCCGGATTCCGAACCCGGGTACGCCTGGACTACACGGTCGGTGTCGCCCCCGACACGATTGCCTCCACTCTGGACGATTTCCGCCAGGCAGGCATCAAGGTGTCCGGCAAGACACCGGCCCAGAGGTAGCCCAGCAGGCAGGACAACGCGCCCTCCCTGCGGCGGTCCACACTTCGCGGAACCGGTTCTGCGAGAACACGTTGGCCTGGCAGGTGCACGCCTGCCTGGGGTGCCTCGCCCCTTCGGGGCGGGGCGCCCGGAGCTGGCGTCTTCGAGGATCAACCCGCGCGGTGGAGGTTGCCATGTGGTCTCGCGCACACCCCGCTCCTGACGGCCCTGCGGACGCTGGCCAAGCGGGTCCAGAGCCTCAGCGAGGAACACACCGCCCTGACCGGAGAGCTTGACCAGCTGGTCACCATGCTCAACCCCGACCTGCGTGCCGCCTATGGGGTGGGCCCGGACACCGCCGCCCAGCTGCTGATCACCGCCGGCGCGAACCCGGCCCGCCTTCGCACGGAGGCTTCCTTCGCCGCCCCCGTGCGGCGCGGCACCCGTCCCCGCGTCGAGCGGGAAGACGAACAGGCACCGGCTTCCCCGGGGCGGCGACCGAGCGGCCAACGCCGCTCTCTACCGCATCGCGCTCGTGAGAATGGCCCGATGCCGACGCACCCGCGAGTGCGTCGCCGGACAGACCGCCGCCGGACGCACGAAGAAGGAGGTCATCCGGCTGCTCAAACGCGCGATAGCCCGCGAGGTCTTCCGGCTCTTGACCACCCCGGTCCAAGTCCCCGAGATCGCGGACCTCCGTCCAGCCCGGCAGACGAAAAACATCACTCTCACCGCCGCCGCCAACCACTTCGGCGTGTGGCCCGCCGTCATCTCCAACATCGAACGCGGCCCTCCGCCGCGACGACGCCTTCGCTGATGCCTACCGCCAATGGCTCACCGCCGCTTGACCGACGATAGGAGCATCGCAGTCCTTGAGGGCATGGCCGAGTGGCAGAGCCGCTTCCTTGACCCGGTCTATCCGGTCGTCTATGTGATGGCCGCGGGTGTTCCGAGCAGGTTGAACAGCAAGCGGTTGAGCGCACTCGTCGCCGATGGCGGCGCCGTGGGGCTGTCCGGTTGTCCCGGATCGATCTGTTGCGACCGGTCATCCGGCGCGCTGGGTGGTCTCCCCGGCCTGGGCGGGCACCGCGGGCAGGGGCACGGTGCAGGAGGCGCAGCGTCGGGCCTGGGCGGGGACAGGGCTGAGGCACTCGGGGCAGTCCCGCTTGGGGGCCTGGACGTCGTGGTGGGGGGCGAGGCGCTCGTGCAGCTTGTTGATCGGGAGTACCACGAGGAAGTACAGGGCGCAGGCGAGGAGGACGAAACTGATCGCGGCGTTGATGAAGGCGCCGTAGGGGAATTCGGTGTCGCCCAGGGTGAAGGTTTTGCGGCTCATGTTGCCGGTGGCGCCGGTGGCCAGCCCCACGAGCGGGGTCAGGAAGGCGCCGACGAAGCCGTTGACGACGGCGGTGAATGCTGCTCCGATGACGATGCCGACGGCCAGGTCGACTACGTTGCCGCGCAGGATGAAGCTGCGGAAGCCCTTCACCTTCTCACCCCTTACAGGCCCTTGACGTCAACGGACGACACCAAGGGGCGCAGTCGGCCCGGCCCCTTGACCCCCGGATGCCCTGCCACGCCTCACCCATGCCTGCTGGCGCCCATTGCCTACTCCGGGGCGCGGGGCAGCCTGCCGCTGCAGGGTGCCGCATTGTCACCGGCTCTGTGCAGGTATCCGACACAGGCTGGGCGAAGGTCCGCACTACGGGCAACCACCCGCGAGGAGGCCGCAGGGCGACGGTCACTCGTTGTTCTTTGTATTGGCGGGTAGGAGGGGGTGCATCTGTGAGCAGCAAGGGAAGGGGCGGTTGTGAGTGGAGCGTTGATCGCCGGCGGGTGGGGGCTGTTCGCGGGTGCGGCGCTGCTGGTGGGGGCGGGGCTCGGCTCGCTGGTGCAGGTCCCGCCCCGACTGATCGCGCTGGTCATGGCCTTCGGCAGCGGTGTGCTGATGGCCGCGGTGTCGTTCGAACTGATTGCTGAGGCGTACGAACGCTCCGGCATGGCACCGGTGGTGACCGGGGCGGTCGGCGGTGCGGCCGTGTACTCGGGAGCCAACGCCCTGCTGGCGCGGCGAGGTGCCCAGCACCGCAAGCGCTCCGGCGAGCAGCAGCCGTCCGAGGCCGAGGCCCCGGGGTCGGGCAACGCCATCGCGTTGGGGGCGCTCCTGGACGGGATCCCGGAGTCCGTCGTCATCGGCACCAGCCTGCTGGGAGGCGGGCAGCTCGGGGTGGCGACTGTGGGCGCGGTCTTTATCAGCAACCTCCCCGAAGGACTTGCCAGTGCGGCCGGGATGCGCAGTGCCGGGCGCAGCCGCAGGTACGTGTTCGCGCTGTGGGGAAGCATCGCCGTGATCAGCGGTCTGGCTGCGCTGGCCGGCTACGCGCTGCTGGGCGGGGCCTCCGAGACGGTGATGGCGACGATCACCGCGGTGGCGGGCGGGGCGATCCTGGCGATGATCGCCGACACGATGATCCCCGAGGCGTACAGCAGGGTGCACCTGTTGACGGGACTGGTCACCGTGGTCGGGTTCTTGTCGGCATTCGCCTTGGCTCAGCTGTGAGAGGTGGGGCGCGGCAAGCAGGGCGCCATTTCGGCCTCGGGCTCCACAGCAGTCCGATCAGGCTTAAGACACCAGCAGCCAATCGGGTTCGACGACTTTCGTACGAAAGCCGGCCGCTGCCAGGCTCGTGGCCAGTGCGCTGTCCGGTGTCTGGTGCAGACAGGGCAGTGCCGTACGCCGTTCCAGACCTTCCTCGTGTCCGACGGGCGTGAAGGCTTGCGCAATGCCCTGCGGCCGCCACCCCAGCAACACCCCGTCGTCTTCCTGCGCGTGCACGGTCAGGCCCCCTACGGCGGCTTCTGGTTCGTTGAATCCGGCCTGGTCAGCACACGGCGGATCTCGTGTAGGAGCCGTTGGCTATCGCGCACGTCAGTCACTGTCGGAGGTCCGCCGTTCATGGGCCGAAGGTCGCTTGTGAGGCAGCGTCGGCGCAAAGGGGGCCTTTTCATCGGGCGCTGTGGCTGCTGAGCGGGTCATGGGCTCAGCTGCTGGCGAGCATCGGGCTGGTCCGTGCGGACAATGTCGGGTGGGCGTGGGGACAGGGCGTGGCAGAGGTGGTCGCGGGAATCCGCATCCTGCGCAGGAGATCCTGGGTGGTGCGCTTGCGTAGCGTGCTACGCCAGGCGAGTCCCGGGTGGCGGGAGCGCAGGTGTGAGAGCGCGCGGGTGCCCAGACCGGTGCTTTGGAAGCGCTCGTCAATGACGACGGCAGTGATGACGCCTTGGGCGCAGTCAGTGCAGATCCGGTACTGGACCTGGCCGACGACCTGGCGGATGTGGACGAGGAGGAGGCATTCCTCGCCGGTCCCGGACGTGTCTGGAATGTGCGTGGACAGGAAGTCGATGGCC
This sequence comes from Streptomyces sp. YS415, assembly GCF_023544665.1. Taxonomy (GTDB): domain Bacteria; phylum Actinomycetota; class Actinomycetes; order Streptomycetales; family Streptomycetaceae; genus Streptomyces. Next base: position 20,754 of record NZ_JAMJFL010000053.1, on the reverse strand, counting down.
CGGTAGGCGAGGATGCGTCGACGCAGGCGGCCGGTCACCCGGCTGCGGCGTGCGTGCTTGGCGCCGGTGTGGCCGGGCGGCGGTGTCTGGGCTGCGAGGGCCGGGCCGAACAGACTGCTGCTGGTGGGACGCGCATGTTGTCCGTGCATGCCCTCTCGTGTGCCCAGACGGCCCGCAGCTACCCGCTCCGGTGCGCAGGTACCGTGGCGCACTCGTACCAGCCCGCCACGGGCGTCACGCCCTCGGAGTACCGGAGCCGCTTCGGAGCCGCGGCACGAGTCGACCGGCAGGAGGACTCGCCGGCGGGTCAGCCGGCGAGGATCCGCTCCACTCCCTCCCGATAGTTCGTGAGCTGGAACTCGGGAAAGCGGGCCGCGAACTTCGAGCTGTCGAAGATGTTGTCGTCCCGGTAGCGGACGAGCAGCTCGTACATCTCGTCGAGCGGCTTGACGAAGCGGCGCCCGAGGCGGAACGCGAGCATCGGCAGCACCGTGTAGCCGATCTTGCGGCCGGTGACCTCGCCGGCGATCTCGATGAGCTGGGCGTAGGACTGCCGGTCCGAGTCGACCGGCAGGTGCCACGTCTGGCCGTAGGCATCCGGCGTGTTGCCGAGCAGAGCGAGAGCGCGGCTCGCGTCGGGGGTCCAGATCAGGGAACGCTTGGCGCGGGCGTCGACCGGGACGAACGGCCGCTTGCCCGCCTTGATCCGGTCGAACACCAACGAGTTCGTGTAGCTCTTCGTCCGGCCGGGACCGTAGAACTCGGGCGCGCGGCCGATCAGGGCTTCGACCCGTCCGGCCCGCATGGCATCGAGCAGCATGGTGGCGAGCTCTGCGCGGACCCGTCCCTTGCGTCCGCCCGGTGCGAATGCTGTCGACTCGGTCTGGGGCGTCGACGTTCCGGGATACATGTAGGTGTTGTCGAAGAAGACGAGCTTCGTGCCGTGTTCGGCGCAGGCGTCGATGACGTTCCGCATGATGACGGGGAACTGCCGTTCCCACAGCTCCGAGTCCAGGGGGAGGCCGACGGTGAGGTAGGCGATATCGCTGCCCGCGACGGCACGGCTGGTGGCGTCGGCGTCGGTGAGGTCTGCGGCCATGAGTCATCGGTGTCGTTCACCCTCGACGGCTTGCGGCTGACGAGGCGGATGTCCTTGGTGTGGTTGCGGTGGAGCTCGTTCACGAGCTCGTCGGCGATCGGTCCGCCGGCGCCGAGAACGGTCTGCATTGTGTCTCCTTGAGGTGGATGGCGCGGGTGGCGACGGCAGCTCAACTGCGAGCAGCGTCGCACTACCGCGTGACGATGCGGTCGACCACCGTGGCCGGGGTGCGGACCCAGCCGATGTGGTCGTTGGTCGAGGCTTCGGGCACCTGGTCGGTGTTGTAGTGCCAGCGTGTCACCGAGGTGGACGAGAAGAGGCGATGAGGGAGGTCGGCGACGGCCCTGACCGGCGACAACGTGTCGTCGCCCAGGCTGATGACGAGGGCCGTGTGGTGATCGGCTGGTCGAGCGCGTACGGCGGTTGGCCGGTGAGCACCATGCGGGCCCATTCCCGCATCAAGGTGCGCGTCCCTGGGCCACCGAACGCCGGCTTCGGGAGGTAACCGCATACCGCCGTCATCACCGGGATCACCAGTGCCGCCATGGCAGCGACGTGGAGGCCCCCGTAGGCGAAGTGGCGATAGTGCGGGATGCGCCGGCGACCGTGATCACCCCGTTGGCCGGCGGACGGGTGAGCTCGTGTCCGGCTACGAGCTGTCCCCCGAGGCTGTGACCGAGGAGGAGCACTGGCCGCGCGGGTGACTGCGCCCGCACCGCGGCGACGGCTTGTGCGATGTCGTCGATCTCGTCGCGGTAGGCCCAGTCCTCGCGTCGGCTCGCTCGTGGCTCACCGCGCTCGAACCCTCGCCGGCGCAGCGCTCGGGCTTGCCACCCGCGTCGCTCGAACTCGGCGACCAGTGGCCGGTAGTAGCCGGAGCCGATGGCCATCGCCGGCGCGATGAGAACGATCGGCGTGCTGGCGCCACCCTTCTCAACGCCCGACATGGGTCGCCGTCTGCGAGGTGATCACGGTGAAGGAAATGCCGGCGTCGCCGAGCCGGCGCAGCAGGTTCTCTCCCATCGCGGTGGCGGTGGTGACCTGGCCGGCGGTGGGTGGGTTGTCGTCGAAGGCGAGGCACAACGCCGACTCGGCCAGCATCTTGGCTGTCTCGGTGTAGCCGGGGTCTGCGCCGCTGACCTGGGTGTGCACGGTCTGACCGCCGCCCTCGCCGATGATGTCGACGGTGAACCAGGTGCGATCACGTCGTTCGGCCGACGGCCCTTCTCCTTGGGGGATGTGTCGGCCGATGGCGCGGCGCAGGGGCGGGACCTGCACGGCTGCCAGGGCTGCGGCGAAGCCGGCAAGTGCGCCGGCGACGGTCGCGACGCGTCGGGCGCCAGCGTAGTGGGAGTAGGTGAAGTCGGGCCCGTAGTCCGGGCGAGCGAGCGCGGAGCGTCGTACGACGTCGGGGTCGATCGTGGGCAGCGGGATCAGCCAGGTCCCGAGCGTGCGGTCGCGACGGGGGCGGCCGATGCGGGTGCGGATCTGTCGTCCCCGCGGTCGCGGCTCGAGACGACGGCGTCCGGCCGCGGCCTGCAGCATTGCGCGTGGTCGCGACAGCTGGCCGAGGCCGGAGTGCAGCGTGCCGCCGGAGATGGTGGCGTTCGTGCGGACCACTCCCCGAAGGGTCACCGGCACTCCGGGCGGCAGCTGCTGGACGGTGAAGAGCGCACCGAGGTCGTGCGGGATCGAGTCGAAGCCGCAGGCGTGGACGATGCGAGCACCGGTCCGCTCGGCCGTCGCGTGGTGCTCGATGTACATCCGGTCGACGAACTCGGGCTCGCCGGTGAGGTCGACGTAGTCCGTGCCGGCCGCAGCGCAGGCCGCGACCAGTGGTTCGCCGTACTCCAGGTAGGGGCCGACCGTGGTGATCACGACCCGCGCAGACTCGGCGACGCGGGCCAGGGACTGCGGGTCCGAGCAGTCGGCGTGGAGCAGCGCGATGTCCTCCGGCTGCTGGTTGATCCGGAGGAGACCGTCGCGAACGGCCTCCAGCTTGGCCTGGTTGCGTCCGGCCAGGGCGAGCCTGGCTTCGGGAGGGAGATGGGCAGCGAGGTACTCGGCGGCCAGAGCGCCGGTGAAGCCGGTGGCGCCGAGGAGCACGACGTCGAAGGGGCGCGCATGCGTGCGTGGGGACATCGGGTCTCGGTTCCTCCGGACGTGCGCTATGTTTACGGTGCTAACAAAGCGTAGGAGGGCGAAGTAAGCAATGTCAACATCAGAGAAGAGTGGCTACCATCACGGCGATCTGCGGGCGGCACTGCTGTCGACCGCGATGGAGATGCTGGAGAGCGGCGAGCCCTTCTCGCTGCGCGCCGTCGCGCGCCAGGCCGGCGTCTCGCCGACCGCGCCGTATCGCCACTTCAAGGATCGCGACGCTCTGGAGTCCGCGCTCGCCGTCGAGGGTTTCCGGAACCTGCTGGCCGACCTGGGCGGCGGGCGCGACCTGCCCGCCTCACTCCCGGACCTGGCCGAGTTCGCCGTCGCCTACGTCGCCTTCGCGCTGCGGCGCCCGGCTCTGTTCCGCGTGATGTTCGGCAAGCCGTGCGACGACGCCGACGACGAGCGGGTCAAGGCCGCCGACGCCCTGCACGAGCTGCTGGCCGACGCGCTCGACCGCGTCTTCCCCGACGCCGACGCCTCGGCCCTGGCCACGGCCGGCTGGGGGCTCGCCCACGGGCTGGCCTGCCTGTATCTCGACGGCAAGCTGCAGGCCGCGTCGGGCGAGGAGGTCGCCGACCGGGTGCGCAACGCCTTCCTCGCCATCACCTCGGTCGGCTCCTGAGGCGTACCGCCCGCCCGCCGCGCGCCTCGCATCCTCCGTTGTTGACGGTGCTCACATCGCGTGTAATCCTCGGTGTTAGCACTGCTCACATTGGAGGACAGTCCATGGCATCGACCGGCAAGCTGACCGACCGGACCGTAGAGGTCGATCTCGGAGGGCGTCTCGTCACCGTCCCTGAAGGCGGCCTCTATGACCGGTTCCGCATGGACACCGACCTCGACGAGGTCGAGCGGGACCCGCGGGTCAGCAGCGTCGACTTCTTCCGCCGGATGCCGAAGAGCCGCGTGGACTCCCGCATCGGGCCCACGCTGACGCCGAACTTCTACTACCGCATCTCCACGACCCGGCTCACGATGCTCGCCCCGACCAAGGCGATCCGGGCCCGCCTGCCCCGGGAGCTGGACCCGCTCGAGATCGCCCCGGGGCTCGGGATCGTCTCCGTGATGGCCTTTCGGTACGACGTGTGCGACATCGACTTCTACACCGAGGCCGCGGTCGGCATCGCCGTGAAGCCGGCCCGGCACGGTGGGCTGGGCCTGCTCGACCTGGTCACCGGGCTCAAGAACGACTCCCTGCACTCCTACGTACTCTCGCTCCCGGTCAACACCGAGATCGCGCAGGTGCGCGGCCACGACGGCTACGGGTTCCCCAAGTGGGTCACCGAACTCGACGTCGACATCGACACCGAGCGCACCTCCACCAGGGTCACCAACGACCAGGGCCGCCTTGACCTCGCCCTGTCGGCGCCCACCCCGAAGCAGACCGCCCGGCCCACCGGCGAACACGTCTCGACCCTGACCTCCTACACCACGATCGACGGCGCCTGGCACTCCACGACCAGCCAGATCAACATGCTCTCCTCGGGAACCACGCGGTTCCCCCGCGGCCTGGACCTGCAGCTCGGTGAGGGCCGGATGAGCGACGACCTGCGCTCGCTGAAGCCGATCCGGACGATCCAGCTCGACGTCACCACCGACGGCCAGCTGGCGCTGCACATGCCCGTGCCCACCTCCATCCAGGACCGGAGCTGAGGACGAGATGACCACCACGAACACCGGCCACGTCGAGGCCGCCCTCCCGACATCGCTGACGCCGGCCCGTATCGCCCACCTGGCCACCCTGGTGGCCGCCGGTGCTCGCGCCCAACGGGTCGCCACGACCTCGCCGTACACCGGCGCACCGCTCGCAGACCTGCCGCTCTCCACCCCCGACGACGTCGAGAACGCCTTCGCCCAGGCACGCGCTGCCCAGGCCGGCTGGGCAGCCACCCCGGTGGCCGACCGCAAACGCATCATGCTGCGCTTCCACGACCTCGTCCTCCAGCGGCAGGAGGAAGCCCTCGACCTGATGCAGGCCGAGAGCGGCAAGACTCGTCGCGACGCGTTCCTCGAGGTCAGCGACATCGCGATCACCGCCCGCTACTACGCGCGCAGCGCCCGGCGGCTGCTCTCACCCAAGCGCCGCAAGGGCGCGATCCCGGTGCTGACCCACACCACCGAGCTGCACCACCCCAAGGGCGTCGTCACCGTCATATCGCCCTGGAACTACCCGCTCAGCATGGCCGCCGGCGACGCCATCCCGGCCCTGATGGCCGGCAACGCCGTCGTACAGAAGCCCGACACCCAGACCGCCCTGACCGCGCTGTGGGCGCTGGCCCTGATGCGCGAGGCCGGCCTGCCGACCGACGTCTGGCAGATGGTGATCGGCCGTGGCAGCTCCATCGGAGACGCGCTCATGGCCGGCGGGGACTACATGATGTTCACCGGCTCCACCGCCAGCGGGCGCCAGATCGCGCGCAACGCGGGTGAGCGGCTGATCGGCGCGTCCCTGGAGCTCGGCGGCAAGAACGCCATGGTCGTCCTCGCCGACGCCGACATCGAGAAGGCCGCCGCCGGCGCGGTCGCCGCCTGCTTTCCCTCGGCCGGCCAGCTGTGCGTGTCCATCGAACGCCTCTACGTCGCCGATGAGATCCACGACGCGTTCGTCACCGCGTTCGTCGAACGCGCCCGGGCCATGCGCCTGGGTGCGGCCTACGACTTCTCGATGGACATGGGCTCGCTGACCACCCCCTCGCAGCTCGAGACCGTCAGCTCGCACGTCCACGACGCGGTATCGAAAGGCGCGACCGTACTGGCCGGAGGCAAGGCCCGGCCCGACCTCGGGCCACTGTTCTACGAGCCGACGATCCTGACCGATGTGACCCCTGCGATGACACTGTTCGACCACGAGACGTTCGGCCCCGTGGTGTCGATCTACCGCTACCGGTCGGTCGACGAGGCGGTGGCGATGGCCAACGCCACGCCGTACGGCCTCAACGCGTGCGTCTGGGGCCGCAACGGCACCGAGGCCCGCAAGGTCGCGGGACGGCTGCACGCGGGCACCGTCAACGTCAACGAGGCGTTCGCCGCCGCCTGGGGCAGCATCGACGCCCCCATGGGCGGCATGGGCGACTCGGGCCTCGGCCGCCGTCACGGCGCCGACGGGCTGCTCAAGTACACCGAAGCCCAGACCGTCGCCCACCAGCGCCTCCAGGGCTTCACCCCGCCCCGCGGGGTCCAGCACGAGCAGTGGGCGCGGATCCTGACCCGGGCATTCAAGACGCTGCGTGCCCTGGGCATCCGCTGACCGACCACTGGCTCCGGCTACGACGGCCCGCCACCTCGCCCTCCCGGTCCGCATGAAGGAAGATCAGCCATGACCAAGCGCGTCCTCAACGTCGTCACGAACGTCGGCCACTACGACGACCCGTCCCACACCACTGGCCTGTGGCTCTCCGAGCTCACGCACGCCTGGCACGTCTTCTAGGAACACGGCTACGAGCAGACGCTCGTCAGCCCGGCCGGCGGCGCGGTGCCTCTCGAGCCGCGAGCGCTGAAGTTCCCGAACTACGACAAAACCGCCAAGGCCTGGCGCACCGACCCCGGGAAGATGGCGATGCTCGAGAACACGGCGAGCCCGGACCAGATCGACCCATCGGACTACGACGCGATCTACTTCACCGGCGGTCACGCGGTGATGTACGACTTCCCCGACAGCGAGGGCCTGCAGCGCATCACCCGCGAGATCTTCGAGCGCGGCGGCATCGTCTCCTCGGTCTGCCATGGCTACTGCGGCGTGCTCAACACCCGGCTCTCCGACGGCTCCTACCTTATCGCCGGCCGCAAGATGACGGGATTCGCCTGGACTGAGGAGGTCCTCGCCCGCGTCGACAAGCTGGTCCCCTACAACGCCGAGGAGAAGGCCAAGCAGCGCGGCGCGCTCTACGAGAAGGCGGCACTGCCGTTCGTCTCCTACGTCGTGACCGACGGCAACCTGGTCACCGGCCAGAACCCGGGCTCAGCCAAGGCCACAGCGAAGAAGGTCGTCGAGGTCATCGCGGGCAACGCGTCGAAGGAGCGAGGCTGAGTCGAGACGCAGTCCTGCCGTGACCGAAGGTCCCCGGATGGATGTCGCCGAAGGTCGCGCTCCACGTCAGTGACGGGACTTTGTAGGTCGGCAAGGCTAAATCAGCACGCGAACTCGGGGCGGCCGGGCGTTCACGGGGCCGCCCTGGTCCGACGACACCACCCGATACCAGGTCACGGCGACACGGCGACGACCTGACCCAGGCAGCAGAGATCACTCAGTACGCGGAACTGCTGCCGCGCCGGTCGCCCAGGCCAAACGTCGTGGGTGAAGGAACGCCCGTAGCCGTCCCCCAAGCGGGGCACGTGCGGCCGCCCACCGCGCGCGTGCCCCAGACGGGCACACGGTGCAACCAGGGGCCGAACTCACCCGGACGGGAATTCGGCCCGTCGCACCGTGCCAGGTAATTTTGCGGCTTCAGCCCATCTCTCCCCGTCCGCCTTCCGGTCCGGCTACCGTGTGGTTATGGCGAAGGAGATCCGTATCGAGGTCGATGACGAGACGTACGAGGAACTGCAGCGTCTCGCCGCTGACGATCATCAGGAACCTGATCAGTACGCGAGTCGGCGGCTCACTGCAGACCTCGCTCGCTCCCGGTTCCTGGAGGGCAGCGCCCGCTTCATCAGCGCTCCCGGGATGCGTGAGGAGTTTGCCCGCCGCTTCGGTCCGGGGCCCGGGTCAAGCGCGTCCGCTGCGTGAGGCGGGCTGCTCGTAGTGGACCTGTCAGTGGATCTTGCTTGGCTCCTGGAGATTGCCCGTACGCAACTGGGCGATCCTGATGTGACGGACTGGGGAGCTCTGGAAGCGGCGCGAGCGCGGCATGCATTCCGCGTTCTGGACGAGCCCGTGTATCCCCGCCCTCATCACCGCGCCGCGGCCCTTTTCCAGTCGCTGGTGCGCGTCCCGGCTCTGGAGTATAGCAACCAGTTCTTTGCCGCGGCGGTCGCTGTCGGTTATCTGAACGCCAGCGGCCTTCCTGCCCAGTTCACGGCCAAGGAAGCTGCAGACCTCGCTGAGCAGGTAGCCGCCGGCCAGGTGGATGTCCGCGCACTGGCCGCCGCGCTCAAGGAGTGGACGGAGCGGACCTGAGTGTGAGGTCCATCCTCCTCTGAGGCCGCCGGGGGAGACACTGCTGACGGTCATATCTGTCGCTGTGTGGGGCTGGGGCTGCGGCACTCAGGCGTGCCCGTATCCCTCCTGCGTAGCGGTTCAGGTGGGCGATGGCTGCGAGGGCGGTCATGGCCGCGTCGAGGAGCTCGCGTTCAACGTCCCAGCCCAACGCAGTCCGTCGTCGTCGATCTCCACCTGGACGATGTTGCCGCTGGCGACCCCGCGTACGAACCACGGGGTTGTTGTCCAGTCTCACTGTCCCGTCACCCAGGTCCACCGCCCAGAGGCTCTCAACACTCGCTGGAGGCCAACCGTCGACGAACTTCTCGCGAAAGGCTCTATGAGCCCGGAGCATGCCAGCGGTAGTTGATGGGTCGTCACCAGGAGGGGCGTACGGGCCCCTTGGGCGCGATGCGCAGCAAGTGCTGCCCCAGCGCGCGCACTTCCGCCTCACCCAGCACCGCGCCCCACTCCCGCACGACGTCCGCCGCCGCTTCCTCCGCGGCCCGGGTGTTGGCCCAGCCGCGCTCGGTCAGGGCCAGCAGCCGGGCGCGCGCGTCCCGCGGATGGGGCCGTCGCTCGACGTACCCCTTGCGCACGAGCTCGTCCACGAGCTGGCTCGCGGCCTGCTTGGTGACCCCGAGGTGCCCGGCAAGGTCGGTGACGGTGGCCCCGCCCGCCGCGATCCGGGTGAACGCGAATCCGTAGGCGGACCTGCCCTCGAAACCGCGCGCGACCACACCGTCGTTGATACGTCGCACCAGCTCACTCGCGGCGGCGAGCAGCGCGAAGGACAGGGAGAGGGCCTCGGAGTTCTGCAGCGGAGCATCGGGGTTCTGCACGGGAGCATTCAAACACCCTTGACGAAAAGGTCAAGCCGCTTGACTATTGGGACTGCACAACCAGTCAAGCAGCTTGACCATTCGACCAGGGGGAGATCCATGCCCGTCATCCGCTCGACCGACGCCGTCACCCACGAGATCCACGGCGCCCGTTTCGTCTCGTACGCCACGCCCCGCACCGGCAGCAAGGAGCTGTGCGCATGGCGCGGCGAGATCCCGCCGGGCACGAAGGCACCGGCGCACACCGTGAACAGGGAGGAGATCCTGCACGTCCTGATCGGCAACCTGCGGATCACACTGGACGGCACCACGACCGACATCGCGGCGGGCGACACCCTGATCATCAATCCGGGCGCGACCCTGGCCGTCGAGAACCCGACCGACCAGACCGCCCTGACGTGGGTCACCACCTCCATCGGCCTGACGGCGGACCTGGCCGACGGCACCCGCCTCGCGCCGCCGTGGGCCAACTAGGGCCTGTCTCTTCGAACCGTCCGTGAGATCGTCGTGCTCGTGATCGAGTCCTGGGTGGTCAATGACGACAGCTGTGGCCCGGACGATCGCTGGCCTTCGTGACGAACACCGAGCGCGTGATGGTGATGCTGCTCGAAGAAGAGAGCGATCCCGGCGAGCATGCCGTAGACCCCGGGGCTCAGAGGTCGAGCGACGGGTTCGTCCTGTCCAACGGGCAGGACGACGAGTACCCAGATGAGGACACCGTCCCCATCCGTGAGGCGTTCAGGCGTGTGAAGCACATCGTAGGCACGGGATTCTGGCCGACGGACGCGCGCTGGGCGCTCGATCGATGAGCGGGCTGTCACCGCGCCCAGATCAGGATTGCAGCGAGGTGGAGTGCGGCCTGGCAGGCGATCGCGAGCTTGTCCGTTCACATGGCCAGGCCGCGCCACTGCTCGAGCCGGTTCATGCATCGCTCGACCGCGTTGCGCTGCTTGTGCGACTCGGCCTCGAAAGTCGGTGGGCGACCGCCGGCACTGCCTCGCCGCAGACGGTGGCCGACCTGGTCGGACGGCTGGGGGATGACAGCGCGGGTCCCGCGTCGGCGGAGGTGATTCCGGATCGCGCGGGATGAACAGGCGCGGTCCGCCAGGACAACGTCCGGGCGGGTCCTGGCGAACGCTCGACAACCGGTCCGGTGTCCTACGCGGAGCCGAGACTCCGGAATGTCGCGGCGTGCGCAGTGGCCCACTGAGCGAAACTCCGGGGAGGGCGGCCGGTGACACGTTCTACCGACGACGTCACATCGGCCACTGTGGTGGGCACCGTTGCCCACATGCGCAGCATGAAGTCAATGCCTTCCTCCGGCCAGCCTTGAGCCCGCCACAGCTCGCGTGCCTGCCTGTCTGTCAGGTGCGTGAAGTGAATCTCGCGGCCGGCTGCCGCCGCGAGGGCGGCGGTCTTGTCCGCCGGGCTGAGTGCCTGGGGGCCGGTCAAGACGTAACTGCGACCGGCGTGCCCGCCCTCGGTCAGGATGATGCTGACGACGTCCGCGACGTCCCTCTCATGCACCGAGGCGGTTCGCCGGTCGCCGTACGGTTCACGGACCCGCCCCTCGGCGCGGATGGCGTCGGCCCACCCCAAAGCGTTGGCCATCAGGTCGACCGGCCAGAGGAATGTCCACTCCAGACCGCTGCCACGCACCGCCTCGTCCAACCCCTGCCCGTCGCCGGGCGACAGGACCGTGATCCGGCGCACGCCCGCCTCGGCGGCCATCGTCAGGATCTCGCCTCCGGTCCGCAGCGGTGCGTGGTCCGCTCCGGTGGTGCCGAGCAGGTGAAGGGCGTCGACGCCGTCCAGCGCCGCGGCCAGGGACGACGGCTGCTCCAGGTCGCCTTCCACCATCTCGACACCCCTCGGCGGCCGGGCGACGCCCGCATCGCGGGTCAGCACGCGGACCGGCCGGCCCGTGAACAGCAGCCGTTCCACGATGTGACGGCCCAGGTTTCCCGTCCCGCCGGCCACCAGAATCGTCATGCGGAGTTCCCCTCGTCGAGTTGCGCAGACATTCCTGCGAGGACGCAACGCTACGAGGCATCCAGGTCAGTACCTGACCTATTTCCCGGCCCGGGAGGTGGGCCGATGGGCGGGACACAGCCTGCCGAATCTCAGCCCAAGCCGCCCCGGCGGGACCGTGAAAGCCGGCAAGAGCCGAGACCCGGCCGCCTCACGAACAGGGCACATCAGGTCTTCCCGGAGCTGCTGGGCAGCCCGGCGGAGTGCCGGAGCCGGTGACACCAACCCTGCTTCGCGTGCTGCTGGTGACAGGCCGCGTGCCGATTCGGTGACAACCACCCTGCTTCGGCCGGTCGAAATCACAGGTCCACGGACGCCGATGGTGACACCTGGCGTGCTTAGGCAACTTCCCTGGCCGCCCCCGGCTCCTGAGGAGCAGTGCTCCGCTCCGGATGTCGCGGAGAAGGAGGTGTAGCCGTGTGCGCCCGGTTTACCCCCGGCGCCTGCGCTGGGACAAAACCGGAGACGGCCGCAAGGGCGCTGCAACCCTCGGTCCGCCCCTCGGGGTAACTGTGGGAACACCCTCCAAGCAACGGTCGGACCCACCAAGGAAGCAACCCGCCACCGCCCGCGGGAGGGGCTGGCGCTGGGGGCGCCTTCACCTCGCGGGCCGGGTAACGCGCGAGACGCTTTGGAGCCTTACAGCCCTGCCCGACCGCGGCTCAGATGCAACACAAGTAAAGACAAGGGTTAAATTTTTGGGGCCCGTAGGCTCTTGCCGCGACTCCGCGCGGTCTGCCGGTTGGGAGAGCGTCGTGGCTGGTCCGTCGGTTCAGGTGATCACCTCCGGCCACTGTCTGGTGGCGAGGGTCAGCGGCGAGATGAATTACGTGACCGAACCGGTGTTCCGCCTGCAGTTCGGGGAACTGATCGCGCGAGGCGACCGATTCATCGTGCTGGATCTGTCGGGCGTTGCGTTCCGCGATTCGGCCGGGCTGAACGTGCTGCTCGGAGCGTGGAGACAGGCGGAGGCGGCCGGGGCTGTGCTGGTGCTGGCGTGTGTGCCGGATTTCTTGCGAGGGATTCTTCAGGCCGACCGGGGTGGTTCAGGTTCTGCGGGTCTATGACACGGTCACCGACGCAGAGGCCGCCTTCGGCTAAATACTCCAGCCGTAGATCGCTGGTGCGCCGACCGACCCGCGCCTACGGGTGCGTGTCCGTGATCGCGATGACCTCATCGAGGCGGTCCAGGGCGGCCTGCAGGTCGTCGACCTTGGCCTGGATACGGTCGCGCTCGGCGCGCAGCATGGCTCGTTGCTCGGCGTCGGTGTGCCCGGAGTCCCAGCACGGAAGGAGTTCGGTGATCCTTCGGCTGGTGAGGCCGGCGGCGAACATCTGCTGGAAGAAGCGCACCAGGGTGACGGCGTCCTGCCGGTAGAGGCGCTGGCCGGAGGGGCTGCGCTCCGCGATGAGCAGTCCCTGCTGCTCGTAGTAGCGCACGGCGCGTACCGAGACACCGGCGCCCCGCGCCACCTCGCCGATACGGATCAGCCGCTCGGCCGAGGCCTGCGGGACGGTCATGATGATTCCTCTCGCCCCGGTCCTGACGACCAGCACTTGCCCCTGACGTCAACGTCAGGTTTTAGCGTACCGGACATGGAGATCAACAACTCAGTTGCCCTTGTCACCGGAGCCAACCGCGGCCTGGGCCGCGCCTTCGCCCAGCGCCTGCTCGAACGGGGCGCCCGCAAGGTCTACGCGACGGCCCGCCGACCGGAGACCGTGGACCTGCCCGGGGTCGAGGTACTGCGCCTCGACATCGCCGATCCTGCATCCGTGAGGGCCGCCGCCGAGGCCGCCCCGGACGCCTCGCTCCTCATCAACAACGCGGGAATCAGTACGGGGACCGACCTGGTGACCGGCTCGCTGAACGCGGTGCGGCACGAGCTGGAGACCAACATGTTCGGCCACCTGGGAATGATCCGGGAGTTCGCGCCGGCGCTCGCCAGGAACGGCGGGGGCGCGATCGTCAACGTCCTCTCCGCCATGTCGTGGTTCGGTGTTAAGGGCGCCAATGCCTACCACCTGACCAAGGCCGCCGCCTGGGCCATGACCAACGGCGTCCGCCTGGAGCTCGCCGAGCAGGGCACGCTCGTCACAGCGGTACACCTCGGCCTGGCCGACACCGACATGTCCGCGGGCTGGCCCGTGGACAAGATCGCTCCGTCGGACCTGGCCGACGCGGCGCTCGACGGTGTCGAGGCGGGCTCCGCCGAAGTCCTCGCCGACCAGTGGAGCCGGGACGTCAAGTCCCGGCTGCCGCTGAAGCCGGAAGAGTTCAACGCCGCGATGGACCGCGCCCTGGCGGCGCTCACGGCGACCTGAGGGGCCCTCGGGCCACGCTGGCTTCGGTCGGTTGCTTCTGAGGTTGGTCAATCAAGGGGTGAAGACCTGCTCCAGCCGGTCGATGGCTCCGTCCGTGCCGAGGTGGTAGCGGAAGACGAGTCCGCTGTCGGGGTGCGCTTCCAGCCAGTCGAGGAAGTCCTGCACGCCGATGGGCTGGTTCTCGGTGCTTGCCACGATGGGGTCTGTGACGGTGACGTACGCGGCCTGGTCCATCGGCAGGTAGGTCTCCTTGCCGACCGCTTCGAACGGCGCGCCGTCGGAGTCCGGGGTGCCGCAGCCCCAGTTGCCGTGCCGGATGATCAGACTCAGAGACCCGCCTTCGGGCGTGTAGCGGTACACGGCGATCTCATCCGGCGAGATCGGCATCTTGTGGTCGCAGCCGTCGTCCTCAGCACCGGCGCCCTTGGAAGCGGTCGAGCCAGGGGCCGACGCCGCAGGTGTTCCCGCCGGTGCCGGGGGAGCGGATGCTTTGCCGGCTGCCGGCGGGGAGATCTTCCCGGTGGGCGGGGCCTGGGGGGACGAGGGCCCCTCGGTGCCCTGCTCATCCCGAGTCGGCGAAGAAGTGACGGCCGGCGCTGCCGTGCCGTGCGAGCGTGGGGAGTCCGGGGAGCAGCCGGTGAGCGCCACGACGCCGGCCACGCAGGCACCCAGGGTGAGCGTCCGGAATGCGATCGGTCTGCAGCTGGGTTTGATCATCTTGGAGAGTCCCCCGTGGCGGTGGTAGCGACTGCTGCGCAGAGGCGTGAGCGTGAGGGATCATTTTCAGCCACGCATGCCTCCTTAGGCTGCGCTCCGCGGCGTCTGTTGCGAATCGGTGACCACTTCGCGGTCACGCTCGCAGGGCGCCGCGTCAGCCTGGCCGGCGCCGAGTCCAAGATCAGCCAGGTCGATACCGCGTCCCCCGGCCGACTGGTGAACCTCGGCCTGCCCGCTCTGCGGTTGGAACCGATGACATGCGACCCAAGTAGGGCGCCCTGTCAGCCTCCGGTCCGTTCGCTAAGGCATCGGCAGGTTATGGCAGCAGGCACTCTCCCTGCGGATCGAAGCAGACGAGTCCGTGCTCGCGCGCCAACGAAGCAGCGTACTCGCAGACCTCCTCAGCCTTGCTGTAGGACATGAGCAGGTACACCATCGGCCCGGAAGCCTCATCGATCACTGGTGGCGACGCCCATACGACACTGCCGTCGGCGTCGTCCGGGTACCGCCTGACGAGCGCCTCGACATAGGTCACGATGCGCGGGGTCGGCGGCACGACGACATCATCCGACTCCAGGTAGCGCGCATAGAGCTCGTCGTAAACCGAGCCCGCTTGCTGGTTGTTGAATGGACGTTCACCGTCCCACACAGCAAGGTCATAGCTCACAGCCGAATCGTCGCAGGTGACGTTCGGCCCGGTGGACTGCGCCACCGATTCGGCGGCCGCCGCCGACTACCTCACCCGCCCCGCCCGCTGACCGCCCGCCAGGGCGCTGCACACGGCCGCCCCCGGCCCCGCTCCGGTGGGCGTCGGTGATCATCATGCCGACCCCGAGGCGAGAGAGCTGGCCCAAGGGCACGACCGATCTGCGGGTGACTTCGCAGTTGGGGGTATCGCCGACTCGTGGTTGTCCTACCGTGAACTGCAAGCGCCGCAGGACCAGGGGAGGACGACGTGTCGCAGGAACCGTGGGCGGAATTGGGGGAAACAGTCAGTGCGATCCGGGCCCAATTGCAGCAGGCCATGGACGAGGGAGCCGATCACGCGCTGAAGTTCCGCACCGGACCGGTGGAACTGGAGTTCTCCATCGAGGTCCGCAAGGAGGGCGAGGCCAAGGCGAGGGTCTTCGTTCTGCCCTGGGCTGCCGAGGCGCGCGGCGCGATCAGCACCAGTGCGGCCAACCGGATCAAGCTGACACTGCAGCCCATCGATGCCACCGGTGCCGACGCACGCGTCGCCAAAGAGACGCAGCAGCGGCCGATGTGACCACCACGTTCACGGAGTGCAGGGACGAGGTAGATGGACGCCGCTCGGGTCGTTGAAGTATGGAGCCCGGCCGTGGGCCGGGTGGGCAGCGGCTACCTGCTCAGCGAGGGTCTCGTGCTGACGTCTTATCACGTCGTGCCGGGCCTGGAGCATGGTGCGACGGTGGACGTTCGCCCGCTGTCGGACCGGGAGGAAGCTCGCTGGCTGCCGGCACTGCTGTGTTGGCCCGAGCAGCCGGTGGACCTGGACGCCCATCCGGAACGGGATGCGGCCCTGCTCGTGATCGACGAGCGGCACCGTGGGGCCGGCACCGCGCGGGGCAGGGTGCGCTTCGGGCTGGTCACCGGGCAGGATCGGACGCCATGTGTAGGACTGGGGTTTCCTGACGCGGAGGCGCGTCCGGACGGCCGGCGCGACACCATGCCGGTGCGGGGACACCTGGATGCCCTGCAGGCGCGTAAGTCCGGGCTGCTGACCGTGCACGTCGATGAAGGGATCGTGCCGCGTCGTCGGGCGCAGGGATCGGGCTGGGCAGGCAGCTCCGGCACCGCCCTGTTCTGCGGACCCCTGCTCGTCGGGGTGCTGGCCACCGACCGTGCCATCGCGGATGACGCTAGCGTCCTGGGCGCAGCTCCCCTCACCGTTCTCGAAGCGCTGCCGGGCTTTCGCGAAACGCTTGCCGCCCATGGCGTCGAGCTGCGGCTGGAGCCGGCCACGAAAACCCACCAGCGGCTGACGTCGTACCTGGCAGCCGCCCGCAACGCGGCCGTGGAACACCCCTACGACGGCGTCCTGCCGGGCTCCGCCCCGCTGCTAAACGCCGTGTACCTGCGCCAGCATGTCCATCGCCGTGAAGGCGAACCGGCCCAGGGACGCCATGTGGGCCCCAGGCCCGCCCGTACCACTCTCATAGGCATTGGCACGCACAAGAGGACCTACAGCCTCGAAGCCGAGCCGTCCGAGGGGCGCCAGGAGGCTCGACGAGGCTCCAAGACCTGGACGGCGGTCGACGCCCTCATGACCGCGCCGCAGACATCCGTGATCCTGGCCGGACCCGGGGGTGGCAAGTCCAGCCTGCTGCGTACCCTGCTCGCCGCCGGCATCGAGCGCTGGGACGCCGGACACGACGTGACACCACTGCCGGTCCTCGTCCACGCCTCGGCACTTGCCGACAGTGGCCTGACCAAGGGACTCGCGACAGCCGCCAGTACGCATCTAAGGGCGCACGGCCTCGTGGAGGACCTCTCCCAGGACTTCTTCCTCACGGCACCGAAACCAGGGGCACGCTGGCTCGTCCTGGTCGACGGCCTGGACGAAGTCACCGACCCCGCGAAGCGGCGCTCCGTCCTGAGACTGGTCGCAAGCAGAAGCGACACGCACGACAGCCCGTACGTCTTCATCATCGCCACCCGCCCGCTGGCTGAGGAAGAACTCGCCCTCCTGGGCGACACGGTGCCCCGCTACGACCTCCTGGCCTTCGACCGCACAGACCTGCCGGAGGTCTTCACCAGGTGGTTCCGCGCGCACAACCTGGTCGATCCCGAGCAGCGCGCCCGACTCTTCCGCCAACAGCTGGACCGCAGCAACCTGCTCGAGCTGGCCCGTGTCCCTCTGATGACAGCGATGCTCTGTCAGTTGCACGCCACGTCCTCCGACGACTCCCTGCCGTCGAGCCGAGGCGAGATCTACCGACGCTTCACCACCATGCTGCGTCAGCACCAGTACCGCACCAGCGTTCCCGGAACGCATCGTCACGCCGGTGTGGAGAGCTATCCCGAAGGCGTCAGGCACGCGGAGAACACCCTCAAGCACCTGCCCGACCTGATCGGTTACCTCGCAGCCCAGCGCCACGCCGGCTGCACGCTCCCCGCAGTCACCATCGTGCAGTCACAGACCGAAGCCGCCTGCCCGAAAGGGATCCCTTCCGACGTCTGGCAGCGGTTCCTGGACACGGCCCTGTGCCGTAGCGGCCTCCTCGTCCCCCGCGGCGCCGACTTGGAATTCCTTCACCCGACCTTTCTGGAATACCTGTCCGCGTGCCATGTCACGTCGATGACCGGAGTCGATGCACTCCGTGTCGTATTCGACCGTCCCCGTCGCCGTCTCCCGTTCCGCAAGGAATCTGGAGCCCAGGCGCGGCTGTGGCTCCGCCGGTACTGGATGCCTCCGCAGGCAGACCCGTCCGACGTCGGCTTCCTCCTCGACGCCGCACAAGAACAAGACCGGCTGACAGCCGGAACAGTTCACCTTGGCCGCCTGGTTGCGGGCGGACTCCGGGGATGCGAATACCTCGGCGCGCTCGTGCAGCTCGGCACGGCCCTTCCCGCAGACGTGCTCCGACAAGCGTCGGCCGCGCTGCGCGGTATGGCCAGCGACCCCGCTACTGACGCCTACTCCTGGGGGAGGGCGGTCGATGCACTGGCCAGGCTCGGCGACCGCGACACGCTCCTCACGCTCCTTCTCGACCCCACTGTCAGTACTGGCACACGTGCGCGTACAGGCGCAGCGCTGGCCGCTCTCGGCGACCGCCGCGCCGGTGACGGCCTCCACGCCCTTCTGACGGACGCCGATGTCGATGCCGACGTCGGCATCGGTCGACAAGTTCGACTCCAAGTGGGCCAGGCGCTGAGCAAATTGGGTGACCCACGCGGGGTCGACATCCTCCATGGCCTCGCTCAGGACAACGCAGACGTGTCCTGGTTCAACCGCACCAGCGTCGAGGCAGCTGATGCGCTGGCCCGACTCGGGGACGTCCGCGCCGCGGACCTGTATGCCGCTCTGGCCGAGCGCACCACCGATCAGGATCTGCGGCTCAGGGGAGCCAAGGCACTGGCCGGACTCGGCGACCCCCGTGGCACTGCCATGCTTTACGACCTGGCAATGGACGGCGAGCTCCGAAGCCGGGGGCGGCTGGATGCGGCCAGGGCGTTGGCCGGCCTCGGCGACCCCCGCGTACCAGACCTCCTGCACGCCGCGGCTCTCGACCCCGGTTGCTCCGGAGAGGGGCGTCTGACGGCGGCCGAGACCCTGGCCGGACTCGGCGACCCTCGCGGAGGCGGCGTCCTGTACGCCATCGCCCTGGACCCTTCGATCAGGGCCAGCCCCACTTGGGGCGGACTCAATCCCGACCCCCGTGCAGGGGCGGCCAAGGCACTGGCCGAGTTGGGCGACCCCCGCGGCATCGCATTGCTGCACGACCTGGCCGAAGACATGGCACTCGGCCACTGGAGCCACCTGGAGGCGGCGAGCGCGTTGGCCAGACTCGGTGACCCGCGCGCATCGGAACTCCTGCACGCCGCGGCCCTGGACTCCAGCAGCTCCGGAGAGAACCGCCTGAGGGCGGCGGAGGCCCTGACCGGACTCGACGATCCCCGCGGCGCAGACGCCCTGTACGCCATCGCCCTGGACCCCTCCGTCCAGCCCTGGAAACGGGACATGACCGGTTATGGCCGGCCTCCCACCCCGCGCGTCAGTGCGGCCGAGGCTCTGGCCGGACTCGGCGACCCCCGTGCACTCAATCTCCTGCGCGGGCTCACTCACGCACGTGGGACCTTCGACTGGTACGACCGCGAGTTGGCGCGCGAAGCACTGAAGCGGCTTCGCACTCGCCCCGACGACATACTCACCTGGATGGGGACCCTTATGCACCTTGGGCAATCACGAGCAAAGTCGAGGAAAAGGACGATGTAAGGGATGCGTACCTGCCACGTTGACTGCGTACAGGGTGTCCAACAGGACGCGCGCCCACCACGACCAGCCACGGGCCTCACGCCTCGCGAGCGCGAAGTAGGGCCGCGTCTGTCCCGTCTCACCGAAGGCTGGGCGGTCTCTATGAGTCTTACGCACGGTGGGTGTCGGCCGCCGCCCGGATGCGGGCGTGATACTGCTGCCACTTGGCATCGTCGCCGAAGCCGTCGTGATCTGGTCCGGCTTTGCCGTCGATGAGCTCGCGCAGGACATCGGCGTGGCCAGCATGCTGAGCAGTCTCGGAGACCATGCGAACGAGCAGCACGCCCAGGGTGGTGGCCCGGCGTTCTTCGGGCCAGTGCGGCACCTGGCCCGGGCTTTCGAGTGCGAGATCCGTGATGGTCCGGTCAGCATGCGCGCAGGCACGTTGATAAAGCCCGATGATGTACGCGCTGGACTCCTCGGGCCTGGCCCACATGTCTGCACCTTCCCAGATCGAACCGTCCTCGACCCAGGCCAGCGGCTCTGGTGCTGGCCGGTCGAACGATTCTCCGAGATATAGGTACTCAAGGCCTGCCAGATGCTTGACCAAGCCCAGCAGATTTGTGGCGGTGGGCGTCATGGGCCGGCGCATGTCGTATTCGGTGAGTCCCTCCAGCTTGGAGAGCAGACCGGCCCGGCCTGCCTGCAGCGTGCGGTGCAGCTCCGCTTTGAGATCAGTCACGTGGTCCTCCTCAAGGATGCGGCCACCCAACCACGCGCCTGTGCAGAGAAGTCGGCGATGCACCCGAGGCTGAAGCCCTCGGGCTGGCGGTGCGGAGCCTCACCTTCCAGCACCCGCCTCGCCCACTGAACTCCCGGCGGACGTTGTGACGCCGACCGCGGACAAATCTTCACTGAAAGGGCATAGTGAACCGCTCCGGGATTGGTGGAGGCTCTATGCGTTGTCTCCAGTTGCCGGTTGGGGCTGGGGTTGAGCGTAGTGGTTGGTCTCGTGCTCGTGGGGCGGGATGTGTTCGATCGCGGTGTGGAGGTGCTGGTGTCGAAGCAGCCGCAATCGGTGATCTGCGTGGCGACGTCCCACCGGCCGAACTCGCCCAGTACTGCCTTCACGCCCTGACCGCGGCCGCCGCCTTCACTTCCCGGACTGCAGTGGCCCGCCTTGTCACCGTCACCCTCGACGGCCTCCGCCCACCTCGCTGACAACGAGTGAACCGTTCTGTAGCTCCTCAACCGTTGCGCGGCGAGAGCGGAATGCCCGGTGACTGTTCGGGGTGCTGGGCGGTGGTGCAAGGCCGGTGGGGCTTTGATGCCTGGCGGGGAATGGCAGGCCCTTCTTCTCCCGAGAGGTGGCGGTCCCACCTCACTTCCTCACCCTTCGCGGCGGATTACCTCCCTGTCGGACACGCAGAAAATCTGCAGCGGTGGGAGTAGACATTGGTCTGCCTTCTGGCTACGATTTCTCTCGTAACCCAGAGAGACA
>NZ_JAMJFL010000052.1 GCF_023544665.1 Streptomyces sp. YS415 | reverse complement strand
CCGTCAGTTGAGCATGGCCCGCGCGGCGTGCGCCTGCTGCTTGACGCGGGCCGAGGCACCCGGATCCACCGCCGCCACCACCTCCGCGTACGCCTCCAGCTCCACCGCCCCCTCGACGAAGTCCCCGCGCTGCACCAGCAGCTGAGCCCGCTCGTACCGCAGCCGCGCCGGATGCGACGGCAGCAGCAGCGCCAGCTCCACGGCCCACAGCGCCACGTCCGACCGCTCGGGCCGGGCCGCGGCCCAGGCCCGGACGTTGTTCAGGATCCGCGCGACCACCTCGAGCGGCGCCGCGGGCACCAGCATCGACGGATGCAGCGACGCCCCCGTGGCCCCGGCCACCAGCAGCTCGGCGTCCGCCCCGGTCATGGCCCTGCCGCCGTCGAACGGATCGGCCAGCACCTGTTCCTCCGGCTCCCCGAAGCCCACGACGAAGTGCCCCGGCAGAGCCAGCCCGTACACCGGCGCCCCGGCCCTGCGCGCCACCTCCATCCACACCACGGACAGCAGGATCGGCAGCCCGCGCCTGCGGCGCAGCACCTCGTGCAGCAGCGAGGACTCCAGCCGCTGGTAGTCCCCGGGGGTGCCCCGGAAGCCGAGCCGGTCGCCGAGCAGCTCGCGCAGGGACACGGCCCAGGAGCGCGGGCCGCCCGGCCGGAACGGCAGCTGCCCGGCCAGCCGGTCCAGCTCCATCTGGGCCGCGTCCAGTCCGTCGTCGTCCAGCGCGCCGTCCGCCTCGGCGCCCACCAGCAGACACAGCGTCGACAGATCGGGCCGCTCGCAGCGGGCCTCCTCGGCGAAGCGCCGACGCAGTTCGATCGATCGTTCGGGAGGCGGGGGGTGGGGGTGAGACATAGCAGGCTCGTGCCCTTCCACGGCGATCGCTTACCGGCGCGAGCCGGAGTTCCCCGGCTCGCGGTAGTGGTGGTACGCGTGGTGCGCCGAGAAGCCCGTCCCGGCGTACAGCGCCCGTGCCGCGGTGTTGTCCGTCTCGACCTGCAGCCAGGCCGCCGACGCCCCCTCGTCCAGGGCGCGTCCGGCCAGCGCGGCCATGACGGCGGAGGCGAGCCCCCGGCGCCGCAGGGCGGGATCGACCTCGACGGCGGCGAAGCCCGCCCACCGCCCGTCGACGACGCACCGCCCGATGGCGGCAGGGACGCCGTCCGCACCGGGAACGGTCGCGAACCACACCGAGGGACCGCTGCCCAGCACCTTCAGGGCGACCTCGCTCAGGCCCCGTCGCTGGTAACGCGCCAGCCACGCCTCGTCCGCCGTCCGGGACAGCACGACCCCGGCGGGCTCCTCGCGGTCCGCCAGCGGGGCCAGCGCCCCGGTCCACAGCTCGGCGGTCACCTCACGCGTCCAGCCCCGCCCCTCCAGCTCCGCGCACAGCAGCTCCTGGGTGCCCTCGGCGCCGGTCGCGGTCTGGACGTAGGCGGGCAGCCCGCGCTCGCCGTACCACCGCCGTACGACGGACAGCGCCTCGTCCAGGGGCAGGCCCGGATCGCCCAGCGGGAGCACGGAGTTGGCGCGGCGGGTGAAGCCGGCGGCGGCCCGCAGCTCCCACGCGCCGAGCCGTTCGCTCTCCACCGGGCGCCACGCGCGCGCGGAGACGTGCGCGAGTTCCTCGTACGAGGCGGCGGGGCCCCGGCGACGGGCCGGAGCGCTCGGCACGACCTTCCCCGCGACCAGCGACGATTCCGCGATGCGGACGGTCTCGCCGCTCTTCCGTGTGATCAGCAGCACACCGTCGTCCCATGATGCGAGAACACCCACCGTGTCGGTGAACTTCTCACCCGCCCGCGCAGGATCGTTCAGGCGCCGTACGGAGACCCGTTTGCCCACGTCAGCAGCGGTGATACGGACCTCAAGGCGCCCCGTCGCAGAGATTTCCACAGGTCTGTTCACCCCTCCTGTTCGGATCGTGCCCCGGAACGGAGATACTAGGGGCGGGCATCGACGACGCCGCGCTCCCGCGCGCCAGGCGGCGGAGCCTGTGGAGGCCCGCCAGCGCCCTATCGAGGAGGAACGACAGCGTGACCTACGTCATCGCGCAGCCTTGTGTCGACGTCAAGGACAAGGCGTGCATCGAGGAGTGCCCGGTCGACTGCATCTACGAGGGCTCCCGGTCCTTGTACATCCACCCGGACGAATGCGTCGACTGCGGAGCCTGTGAGCCGGTCTGCCCGGTCGAGGCGATCTTCTACGAGGACGACACTCCGGAGGAGTGGAAGGACTACTACAAGGCGAACGTCGAGTTCTTCGACGAGCTCGGCTCCCCCGGCGGCGCCAGCAAGCTCGGTCTGATCGAGCGGGACCACCCCTTCATCGCCGCGCTGCCGCCGCAGAACGGCTGAGAGCGGCCCGCATCGCCGCGCCGCCTCGGTCCCGCACGGCCTGATCACCCTCGATCGCCTGCGGGGCCGGGGCGTTTGCCGTACGGACGAGAAAGTGAGCCAGATCCCCGTGTCCGCAGTCTCCGACCGTCTTCCCGCCTTTCCCTGGGACAAGCTGGCGCCGTACAAGGCGACGGCCGCAGCGCATCCGGGCGGCATCGTCGACCTGTCCGTCGGCACCCCGGTCGACCCGGTGCCCGAGCTGGTGCAGAAAGCGCTGATCGAGGCGGCCGACTCGCCGGGCTATCCGACGGTCTGGGGCACGCCGGAGCTGCGCGACGCGCTCACCGGCTGGGTGGAACGCCGGCTCGGCGCGCGCGAGGTGACCCACCGGCACGTCCTGCCGGTCGTCGGCTCCAAGGAACTCGTCGCCTGGCTCCCCACCCAGCTGGGCCTCGGCCCCGGCGACCGCGTGGCCTACCCCCGCCTGGCCTACCCGACCTACGAGGTCGGCGCCCGCCTGGCCCGCGCCGGGTACGAGGTCTACGACGACCCGACCGCGCTGGACCCCGAGGGCCTGAAGCTGCTGTGGCTCAACTCCCCCTCCAACCCGACGGGCAAGGTCCTGTCCCAGCAGGAGCTGACCCGGATCGTCGCCTGGGCCCGGTCGCACGGCATCCTGCTCTTCTCCGACGAGTGCTACCTGGAGCTGGGCTGGGAGGCCGACCCGGTCTCGGTGCTGCACCCGGACGTGAACGGCGGTTCGTACGAGGGCATCGTGGCCGTCCACTCCCTTTCCAAGCGCTCGAACCTGGCGGGTTACCGCGCCGCCTTCCTGGCCGGTGACTCGGAGGTCCTCGCCCCGCTGCTGGAGATCCGCAAGCACGGCGGCATGATGACGTCGGCGCCGACCCAGGCGGCCGTGATCGCGGCCCTGGGCGACGACGACCACGTCCGCGTCCAGCGCGACCGCTACGCCGCCCGCCGCGAGGCGCTCCGGACGGCCCTCCTGCACCACGGCTTCCGCATCGAGCACAGCGAGGCCAGCCTCTACCTGTGGGCCACCCGCGGGGAGTCCTGCTGGGACACGGTGGCGCACCTGGCCGAGCTGGGCATCCTGGTGGCGCCGGGCGACTTCTACGGCGAGGCCGGCGAGAGCTACGTACGCGTGGCGTTCACGGCGACGGACGAGAGGGTCCGGGAAGCTGTGCGGCGGCTGTCCTGAGGACGTACGCCGAAGGGGCCCAGGAGAAGACTCCTGGGCCCCTTCGGCGTACGGCCGGAAGGATCAGCCTCCGAGCGGCAGGCTGCCGACCGGCAGGGAGCCGGCCGGCGGCAGGCCCCCGCCCTTGGTCAGGGAGTCCGTCGGCAGACCGCCCTTGGTCGCCGTGGACGCCGTGTCGCCGAGGACGTCCCCGGCCGACCCGGCCGCGTCACCGGCGGTCTTCTGCGCGACGGGCGTCGCCTTCTTGACCGCCTTGCCGCCGGTCTTGCCCGCGGCCGGCACCGCCTTCTCGACCGCCTGGGCGCCGGCTTCGCCCGCGAGCCCGGTGGCGCTCTGCGCCGCAGCGTCGGCCGTGTTGCCGACGCTCGCCGCGTCCAGGGCGGTCAGGCCGCCGAGGTTCTTGGCGGCGGGCAGTTCGGGGGCCGCGCTGGCGGAGCCGGCCGTACCGACCCCGGCGGCCGCTCCCGCAGCGACGAGCAGCGCGGCACGGGCGATGCGGCGGGTCAGGGGGAGGGTCATGATGCTCCTTCGACGGGTCTGTCTGGTGAGAACGGTGATGTCCTCGGCCGGAGGTGATCTCCGGCCCGGACGCAGTGACTACCGCTCGAAGTCCGCGAAGGTTGCGGCGAAGTAACGTAAAGAATTGGTAATGCGTCGCATTATCGGCTGTGGATAAAAACGGGCAAATAGTCCGCGCGCGGAAAGCCTGCCGAATCCTTACAGCCCTTTGATCCCAAGGATTTTCCGGGATTCGCCGATACCCCCGCCAAAACCCGCGCACCGCGGAAATCCCCGGCCCGCGCGGTAACCCGTACGGATGGCTTACCGCACTACTGAGCGGTCACGACCCGGACCGACCCCGTGTTCCGCTCGGCGCCCGCGGCCCCGTCGGTCTCGACCGCGCGCCACTGGCTGTCCGTGTTCCCGGCGGTCCACTCCCGCCCGGCGTACTGCACACGCTCGATGCGCAGGGCGGAGGCGTTGGCCACGGCCCAGTGGGCGAGCTGCCAGCCGCGCTGCGTCACCGCGCGCCCACCGCCCTCGGCGACGGGCAGGGTGAGCGTCCGCCCGTCGCTCCCGGCGCCGGGGGAGGCCGCGGGAGTGGGGTCCCCGCCGCCGACCACGGCACCGGCAGGCTGCAGCACGTCCCGCCCGAAGTCCCGGGCGAGCGCGGTCCGTACCGCGTCGGTTCCCGTCACCCGTGTGTCGTCCGGGCGCCCGTCGCAGGTCAGCGTGGCGGCGGAGTGGCCGGTCAGGGCGGCGGCGAGCAGGGTGGCGTCCGGCTCGTGCTTGGCGTACGCGTCCGGGAAGCCGCTGCGCTGGACGCGCTGCGCGGCGACGGTGAGCGGCAGCTCGGTGTAGCCGTCCACCTTGACCAGGTGGTCGTAGAAGATCCCGGCCGAGTAGGTCGGGTCCATGACCTCCTGCTCGGTGCCCCAGCCCTGCGAGGGCCGCTGCTGGAACAGGCCGAGCGAGTCCCGGTCGCCGTGGTCGATGTTGCGCAGCGTCGACTCCTGGAGCGCGGTGGCGAGCGCTATGGTCACCGCCCGCTCGGGGAGGTTGCGCCCGGTGCCCACGGCGGCGATCGTCGCCGCGTTCACCGCCTGCTCGGGCGTGAACTCGTACGTCGCCCCGTCGCCGTCGGCCGAGACGACCTTGCAGCCCGGCGCTCCGGCGCCGCCGGTGACGTACTGGACGACGAGATAACCCGCGACGGCGAGCAGGACCACGAAGGCCGCCCCGAAACGGAAGAGGCGGCCGCGGCGGCGTCGAGGAGTGGGGGACGGCTCTGGCACGCGTACAAGGTACTGGAGAGTAGACCGAGGCCGGAGTCCGGTGGGAAAAGTGGCCGCGAGGCGGGGGCGCTAGGGTCGAGGGCATGCCCGAGACCCCGCTTGACCTCACGCTGGACGCCGCCCGGCTCACCGCGCGGCTCGTCGACTTCCCCTCCGAGAGCGGCACCGAGAAGCCCCTCGCGGACGCGATCGAGACCGCGTTGCGGGCCCTGCCGCACCTGACGGTCGACCGGTACGGGAACAACGTCGTGGCGCGCACGGACCTCGGCCGCACGGAACGCGTGATCCTGGCCGGCCACATCGACACCGTCCCGATCGCGGACAACGTCCCCTCCCGGCTGGACGACGACGGCATCCTCTGGGGCTGCGGAACCTGCGACATGAAGTCCGGGGTGGCGGTACAGCTGCGCATCGCGGCGACGGTCCCCGCCCCCAACCGCGACCTGACCTTCGTCTTCTACGACAACGAAGAGGTCGCCGCACACCTCAACGGCCTGCGCCATGTGGCCGAGGCACACCCCGAGTGGCTGGCCGGCGACTTCGCGGTGCTGCTGGAGCCGTCCGACGGCCAGGTGGAGGGCGGCTGCCAGGGCACCCTGCGGGTGCTGCTGCGCACCAAGGGCGAGCGGGCGCACTCGGCGCGCGGCTGGATGGGCGCCAACGCCATCCACGCCGCCGCCCCGATCCTGGCCCGCCTCGCCTCCTACGAGCCCCGCCGGCCGGTGATCGACGGCCTGGAGTACCGGGAGGGCCTGAACGCGGTCGGCATCTCGGGCGGGGTGGCGGGCAACGTCATCCCCGACGAGTGCGTGGTGACGGTCAACTTCCGCTACGCCCCCGACCGGACCGAGGAGGAGGCGCTGGCCCACGTCCACGAGGTGTTCGCGGACTGCGGGGTCGAGGAGTTCGTGGTGGACGACCACAGCCCCGGGGCGCTGCCGGGACTGTCCCATCCGGCGGCGGCCGCCTTCATCACGGCGGTCGGCGGGACCCCGCTGCCCAAGTACGGCTGGACGGACGTCTCCCGCTTCTCCGCCCTCGGCATCCCGGCGGTCAACTACGGCCCCGGCAACCCGCACCTGGCGCACAAGCGGGACGAGCGGGTGGAGACGGCCAAGATCCTCGCGGGCGAGGAACGCCTGCGGACCTGGCTGACGTCCTGAGGGAAAGGAGGCGGGGGAGCGCGGGGGACGCGGGGGAACACGGGGATCGGGGGGCGCCGGACATGCCGATGTCCCCCCTCCGTAACCCGCGTAGATCTACGCTGAGGTGGAACGACGGCAAGTGGAGGGAGCGCACATGGCTACCGGGAACCCCGAGGGCAAGAAGCAGCCGCCGGAGGAGCAGCGCCTGGGACCCGTCCTCCGGAGGCGCGGTCAGGTGCAGCAGAGCACGACGGACCAGAGGCTGCTGGACGAGCGCGCACCCTCGGACTGGGTCCACACCGACCCGTGGCGCGTCCTGCGCATCCAGTCGGAGTTCATCGAGGGCTTCGGCACCCTCGCCGAACTGCCGCCCGCCATCAGCGTCTTCGGTTCCGCCCGGACCCCTCAGGGCTCGCCCGACTACGAGGCGGGGGTCCGGCTGGGGCGCGCCCTGGTCGAGGCCGGCTGGGCGGTCATCACCGGCGGCGGGCCCGGCGCCATGGAGGCGGCCAACAGGGGCGCCTGCGAGGCGGACGGCGTCTCGGTCGGCCTCGGCATCGAGCTGCCCTTCGAGCAGGGGCTGAACCCCTACGTCGACATCGGCCTGAACTTCCGGTACTTCTTCGTCAGAAAAATGATGTTCGTCAAGTACGCGCAAGGGTTCGTCGTGCTTCCCGGCGGCCTCGGCACGCTGGACGAACTCTTCGAGGCCCTGACCCTCGTCCAGACGCAGAAGGTCACCCAGTTCCCGATCGTCCTCTTCGGTACGGAGTACTGGGGCGGCCTCGTGGACTGGCTGCGCAACACCCTGGTGGCCCAGGGCAAGGCGTCCGAGAAGGATCTGCTGCTCTTCCACGTCACGGACGACGTGGACGAGGCGGTCGCCCTGGTGTCGAAGGAGGCGGGCCGCTAGCGCGGCACGCGAGGCGGGGGCAGGGGAGTCCTACGCCAGCCCCCGCCGGGCCACCGCCGGTGCGCGGTGGCCCGCGATCGACGCCACCATGTCCACCACCTGGCGCGTCTCCGCGACCTCGTGCACCCGGTAGACCTGTGCGCCCAGCCAGGCCGACACCGCCGTCGTCGCCAGGGTCCCCACGACCCGCTCCTTCACCGGCTTGTCCAGCGTCTCCCCGACGAAGTCCTTGTTGGACAGGGACACCAGCACCGGCCACCCGGTGTCCACCATCTCCGCCAGCCGCCGCGTCGCCTCCAGGCTGTGCCGGGTGTTCTTCCCGAAGTCGTGCCCGGGATCGATCATCACCGACTCCCGGGGCACCCCCAGCGCCACCGCCCGCTCGGCCAGCCCCACGGTGACCCGGAGGATGTCGGCCATGACGTCGTCGTACGTCACCCGGTGAGGACGGGTACGGGGCTCCGCGCCCCCGGCGTGCGTGCACACCAGCCCCACCCGGTACCGGGCGGCCACCTCCGCCAGCCGGGGATCCACCCCGCCCCAGGCGTCGTTCAGCACGTCCGCCCCGGCCTCGCACACCGCTTCGCCGACCTCGGCCCGCCAGGTGTCCACCGAGATCACCACATCGGGGAACCGCCGCCGCACCTCCGCCACGAACCCCACCGTCCGCCGCGCCTCTTCCGCAGCGGACACCTCTTCGCCCGGCCCGGCCTTCACCCCGCCGATGTCGATGATGGCCGCACCCTCCGCCACGGCCTGCTCCACGCGCGCGAGGGCCGGCTCGTCGCGGAACGTGGCCCCCTGGTCGTAGAAGGAGTCCGGGGTCCGGTTCACGATCGCCATGATCACCGGCTCATGCGTGCCGAACTCACGCCTGCCCAGCCTGAGCATCCGCTGTGAACCTCTCCGTACGTCCTGATCATCGGCCGTCTGTGACCCTAACTGTCAGAGTCGCATGGCACGATCGGACCCTGACACACTCGACCGCACACTTGCACCGTCCGTGGGGGCCTCAGCGATGGTTATGTTCTTGTTCCTGGTCGTCGCGCTCGCTGTCGTGGTCGCCGCCGTGACCCTCGCGGTGGTGGGCGGCGGCGAGGGAGGCGGCCCGCTGCCGGAGGCCGCCCCGGAGCGCCTCCAGGACCCGCTGCCGCTCGACCGCCCGGTCCGTCGCGCCGACGTCGACAGCCTCCGCTTCCCCCTGGCGGCCCGCGGCTACCGCATGGCGGACGTCGACGACGCCCTCAGCCGGCTCGGCGCGGAGCTGGCCGAGCGGGACGCCCGTATCGCCGATCTGGAGTCCGCCCTGGCCGGCGCCCGGTCCGGCGCCCGCCTCTCCATGGAGAAGCCGACCGAGGAGGACCGGTGACCTTCGCCCTCGCCGGTCCCGACGGCGCCCTGCGCTGCCCCTGGGGCCTGTCCGCCCCGGAGTACGTGACGTACCACGACGAGGAATGGGGCCGCCCGGTCCACGGCGACGACGCCCTCTTCGAGCGGCTCTCCCTGGAGGCCTTCCAGTCCGGCCTCTCCTGGATCACGATCCTGCGCCGCCGCCCCGGCTTCCGCGCCGCCTTCGCCGGCTTCAGGATCGAGAAGGTGGCGCTCTTCACGGAGGAGGACCGCGACCGGCTGCTGGCCGACGCGGGCATCATCCGCAACAGAGCCAAGATCGACGCCACCCTGGCCAATGCCCGCGCCCTGGCCGACTGGGCCCCGGGCGACCTGGACGCCCTGATCTGGTCCCACGCCCCGGACCCGGCCCCGGCCCCCAAGACCCTGGCCGACGTCCCGGCGGTGACTCCGGAATCGACGGCCCTGTCCAAGGCCCTGAAGAAGCGGGGGCTGAGGTTCGTGGGACCGACGACGGCCTACGCCCTGATGCAGGCGTGCGGCCTGGTCAACGACCACTTGGAAACCTGCGTGGCGAGGAACGTGCGTTAGGGGACCGCGGGGAACTGCGCGACCAGCCCGCCCCGCACACCCGAACGGCGCTCAGGCCCCCTACCGGCCCAAGTACTTCGGCTGCTCCTTGTTCACGAAGGCCCGCACGGCGATCGCATGGTCCTCGGACGCCCCCGCCCGGGCCTGCAGCTCGTCCTCCTTCTCCAGCGTCTCCGCCAGAGAGTGCGAGAACCCGAAGGCCACGGCCTCCTTGATCGCCGCATACGCCACCGTCGGCCCCGAGGCCAACGCCCGAGCCACCTTCTCCGCCTCCTCGCGGAGCGACTCCGCGGGCACCACCCGGTTCGCGATCCCCAGCTCGTACGCCTCCTGAGCCTTCACGCTGCGGGGGAAGAGCAGCAGGTCAGCGGCGCGCCCCGGCCCCACCACCCGAGGCAGCGTCCACGAGATCCCGGAATCCGCGGTCAGCGCCACCCCCGCGAACGACGTGTTGAAGGCGGCCGAGTCGGCCACGACCCGGTAGTCCGCGGCGAGAGCGAAGCCGAACCCGGCTCCCGCCGCGACGCCGTTCACCCCGGCCACCACGGGCTTGGTCATCGACGTCAGGGCCAGGGCGATCGGGTTGTAGTGCTCACGCACCGTGCTCATCACCTGACCGGACCCTTCGGCCAGCAGCCCGATGTGCTCCTTGAGGTCCTGGCCCACGCAGAACGCCCGGTCACCGGCGGCGGTCAGCAGCACGGCCCGTACGGAGGAGTCCGCCCCGGCCTCGGTCACCGCCTCCCGCAGGGCGACCTTCGACTCGATGTTCAGCGCGTTCATCGCCTCGGGGCGGTTCAGCGTGATCGTCGCGAGTCCGTCGCTCACCTCGTAGAGCACGGTGTCGGCCATGTCGGGTCCCCTCCGGTGTTCGCGGCTCATGTCTGAGGACAGCATGGCGGAGATCACCGGGACCGCACGTGTGACCTGTGTCAAAGAAATCGGACCGGTTTTCGTTCGGCGGACAGGCTTGCGGCGGCGCAGTATCGCAGTCACATCGCCGAATTGAGTGGTTTTGCTCGCGCGCGTTGCCCAAGCGATGCCGACCGATGTTGGTCATCGGGTCCTGCGATGCGGGATAATGGCTGGGAAGCAATGTGTTCGATGCCGGTGTCGCGAGTCCCGCCAGGACCGCGCATGCCCTCATGGGGCCGTCGGCTTTGACGATGAGCTGGTTTCAGGAAGGGGAACGAGCATGGCGGCCATGAAGCCGCGAACGGGTGATGGCCCGCTCGAGGTGACCAAGGAGGGGCGGGGCATCGTCATGCGCGTTCCGCTCGAAGGCGGCGGTCGGCTCGTCGTCGAGCTGACCCCGGACGAGGCCGACGCGCTCGGCGACGCCCTCAAGAAGGTCGTCGGCTGACGCGCAAGCGACCATACCCTTTCAGCTGCCCCGGCATCCTTCGAGGTGCCGGGGCTGTTGCTTGCCCGGCCTGCGCGGCGACGCTCAGCGCTTGACCGCGCACAGCAGGCCGTCGCCCACCGGCAGCAGCGACGGCACCAGATCCTGGCTCTCGCGCACCGCGCGCAGCAGCTCGCGCAGCCGCAGCACCTCCGTCGGCTGCGGGCCCGAGTCGACCGTACGGCCGTTGGCGAAGACGCCCTCGAAGACCACCAGGCCACCCGGACGCAGCAGGCGCAACGATTCAGCGAGGTAGTCGAGGAACTCGAGCCGGTCACCGTCGCAGAAGACCAGGTCGTAGCCGGCGTCCGCGAGCCGGGGCAGCACCTCCAGCGCGCGGCCGGGGATGAACCGCGCCCGGTTGCTGGCGAAGCCGGAGGCCCGGAAGGCCTGCCGGGCGAACTGCTGGTGCTCCGGCTCGGGGTCCACGGTGGTCAGGACGCCGTCGGGGCGCATGCCGTGCAGCAGATGGATGCCGGAGACGCCGGTCCCGGTGCCGATCTCCGCGACCGCTTTCGCGTCCACGGTGGCGGCGAGCAACCGCAGCGCCGAGCCCGTGCCGGGCGACACCGTGCGCAGGCCGGCCTCGCGGGCCCGCTCACGGGCCCAGCGCAGCGCGTCGTCCTCGGCGACATAGGCGTCGGCGAACGCCCAGCTCGTCTGCCGGTTGCCGGTAATGACCCTCTCCTGTCCCCGTGGTTGCCTGGGCGTGACTGTATCCGCTGCGCCCGGGAACCCGCAGATGGGACCAGGCGTTTAGGAGGGTGGGAGACGACAGGGGGGACACGGTTGGATCACGACGGCGGGCGGGGGATCGAGCACATGCTGACGCAGTCGCATGAGCCGTGCCAGCCCAGATCAATTTCTCGTAAAACCGCTTATCCGGAGCTAACGGGCGAGGTGGCTATGGTAGGGGCTCCACTGGACACCACCAGAGCCGACAGGGGAGGTGCGGCCGCACCTGTGGATCGTGCAGGAGTGCTGCGGCGCATCCTCGGATCGGCGGGCAGGCCGAAATCCGTGAACGACAACGCTGCTGACCACGCCGGCGAATACGCCCAGACCGCGACCTTCACCACCGACGCGGACGGGCAGGCGTGGACTCCGCCCACGTGGGAGGAGATCGTCAGCACGCACAGCGGCCGCGTCTACCGCCTCGCGTACCGGCTCACCGGCAACCAGCACGACGCCGAGGACCTCACCCAGGAGGTCTTCGTCCGCGTCTTCCGCTCGCTGTCGACCTACACCCCGGGCACCTTCGAGGGCTGGCTGCACCGCATCACGACCAACCTCTTCCTGGACATGGTCCGCCGAAAGCAGCGCATCCGCTTCGACGCCCTCGGCGAGGACGCGGCCGAGCGCCTGCCCAGCCGCGAGCCGTCCCCGCAGCAGGTCTTCAACGACGCGCACTTCGACGCCGACGTCCAGCAGGCCCTCGACACCCTGGCGCCCGAGTTCCGCGCCGCGGTCGTCCTGTGCGACATCGAGGGGCTCTCCTACGAGGAGATCGCCGCGACCCTCGGCGTCAAGCTCGGCACCGTCCGCTCCCGTATCCACCGGGGGCGCTCGCAGCTCCGCAAGGCCCTCGCGCACCGCTCCCCGGAGGCCCGGGCGGAGCGCCGGTCCTTCGTGCCGCGGGTGCCCGCCCTCGGGGGAGGGGGCGCGACCGCGTGAGTGGAACCCGGTCCGGTCCCGGCGAGCGGCGTCTCGCCGAGCAGCACCTTGGAGACCGACTCTCCGCCCTGGTGGACGGAGAGCTCGGTCATGACTCGCGCGAGCGGGTCCTCGCCCACCTGGCCACCTGCGCCAAGTGCAAGGCGGAGGCCGACGCCCAGCGCCGGCTGAAGAACGTCTTCGCGGAGGCGGCCCCGCCGCCCCCCTCCGAGAGCTTCCTGGCCCGTCTTCAGGGCCTGCCGGGGGGCGACCCGGGCAGCGGTGGCTCACCGCTGGGCGGGGGAGCGTTCGGCAACTTCGCCGAGCCGCCCGCCACCGGTGCCTTCGGCGTCCGGCGCGGCGAGCGCTTCGAGTTCGGCTACGTCCCCGCCCGGCCGCACGGCCCCGCGCTCACCGGTTCCTCGGCGGGCGGCTTCCGGGTGCATCCCGTGGGCCGGTCCGACGCCGACCGGCCGTCCTCGCGCGGGCTCCGGTTCGCCTTCGTCGCCGCCGGAGCGGTGTCGCTGGCCGCCATCGCGCTCGGCGGGGTCACCACCGGCGTCCCGGCCGAGACGGACGCCCGCGGTTCCGGCTCCGGCAGCAATGTGACCCCGGCCCGCAGCCAGGGCACCGGGGCGACGACGGCACCCGACAGCCAGCGCCGCCGTGGTGTCGGGCCCCTGCTCGTCCAGGGCCAGGGCCAGCTCGGCGACACCCCCGCCGCCCCGACCGAGGTGTCGGCGCCGCTGCTGCCCGGAATGACCGCGCCGGGAGCCGGTCAGGTCCAGGGCGCCGAGGACCCGCTGACCACCCCGGCCGCGGGCGCGGCCGTCCTGTCCCCGCTCATACGCCCGCTCGGCACCCCCGCCCCGCTCACCCTGACCACCTGGCACCCCGCCCCGGATGTCGCCACCCCAGGACTCCTCGCCGCACTCGTCCCCGACGCGACCTCCTCCCCGTCCGTCTCCGCCGCCTCCGACCGCTGACCTGGCTCTGCGCGGCGGCCCGCGAACCTGATTGAATCCAGGTGGGCCGCGCTCACGGCAGGCAGCCGGGTGCGGGGGCGGAGTTCGAGGAGCCGCGGCGACCGCCGACGAGCGTGCCGTGGCCGGCGGTGGGGAGAGCATGAACGAGGGGAAGCCCGCGAAGGCGAAATGGTGGAGTCGTCCTCGGCTCCAGGGGCCTTCGGACCAGACGGACGGCGCGGCCGAGCCGTCGCCGTCCGGACCGGCCCCGGTGCCGAACGCGGACGGTGACTACGAGCTGAGCCGGCCCACCGCGGAGCCGGTCCCGGCGGCCGAGACCGCGGCGCCGGCCGACTCCGGAGCGGTGGACGCGGCGACGCGCGCCGACTCGGCCACGGGGCGGGGCGTTGCTGCCGTAGCGCCGGGTGGCACGGCCGCAGCGGGTGGTGCGGCAGAGGCTTCCCCCGCTTCCCCTGGTGAGCGTCCTCGCCCCCTGCATGATCCCGACCCCTACAGCACCCCGCCCTACGGCGAGCCGGGCCCCTGGGCGCCCGCTCCTCCCGTGCAGCACCCGGCGACGACTCCGGCGCACGGCACGGCCGTACCGGCGCACACGGCCCCCCTTGCGGCCCCGGCACCGGCTCCCGCCCCGCCGCACACCACCGCCGCCGCCCCCGCTCCGGCTCCCGCCCCCTGGCAGAACTACGACCCCTGGGCCGCGACACCCTTCCCCAACTCTCCCCAGCACAACGGCGCCGCCGTTCCCGCCAAGGACCAGCGGCGCAAGAAGGGCAAGCGGAGGCTGCTCACCGGCGCCCTGCTGCTCGCCCTCGTCTCCGGGGGCGTCGGCGGGGCCGTAGGGGCCTATCTGGAGCGGAACGGCGGTCTGGCGGACGTGGAGCTGCCGCAGGCCGCCGCCGAGCCCAGCGGACGGGCTCCGGACAGCGTGGCCGGGATCGCCGCCCGGGCACTGCCGAGCGTGGTGACCCTGCATGTGTCCGGCGCCGAGGAGCAGGGCACCGGGACCGGGTTCGTGCTCGACGACCGGGGCCACATCCTCACCAACAACCATGTCGTGGAGCCCGCCGGATCCGGCGGCGAGATCTCCGTGACGTTCCACAGCGGCGACACCGCCAAGGCCACCGTCGTAGGCCGGGACAGCGGGTACGACCTGGCCGTGGTGAAGGTGACCGGCGTCAGCGGGCTGACCCCGATGACCCTCGGCAACTCCGAGAACGTCCAGGTCGGCGACCCGGTCGTCGCCATCGGCGCCCCCTTCGACCTGGCGGGCACCGTCACCTCCGGCATCATCAGCGCCAAGGAGCGGCCCATCACGGCCGGCGGCGAGGGCGGTGACGCCAGCGACGTGTCCTACGTCGACGCGCTGCAGACCGACGCGCCCATCAACCCCGGCAACTCCGGCGGGCCGCTGCTCGACGCCAGGGCCCGGGTCGTCGGCATCAACTCCGCCATCCGCTCCGCCGGCAGCGGCGCCGAGCCGGACGGCGGCCAGGCCGGTTCGATAGGGCTCGGCTTCGCCATCCCGATCAACCAGGGCAAACGCGTGGCCGAGGAGCTGATCAACACCGGGCGGGCCACCCACCCGGTCATCGGCGTCACCCTCGACATGGACTACTCCGGCGACGGCGCCCGCGTCGGCACCACGGGCAGGGACGGCGGCCCCGCGGTCATCGCCGGGGGCCCCGGCGATGAGGCCGGGATCGAACCCGGCGACGTCATCACCGAGGTCGACGGCCAGCGGGTGCACTCCGGCGAGGAACTGATCGTCAAGACCCGCGCGCACCGCCCGGGCGACCGCCTCGAACTCACCCTGGAGCGCGACGGGGAGGAGCGGACCATCTCGCTGGTGCTCGGTTCCTCCGGCGGCGACTGACAGGAATCTCACGGGTATGGGGGCGTACCGCCCCCCACAAGGCAAACAACCGGAAAACCCTCCGTCCGCGCACACTCGGAGCCGACGGGACAGTACCGGCCGTACGGGATCGGCAGGTACCGTGGACCCGGCCCGGAACGCAAGGAGCTTCAGGTGTTCAATGACATAGGACCGCTCGAGCTGGTGACGCTCATCGTCCTTGCCGTGCTCGTCTTCGGTCCGGACAAGCTCCCGAAGGTCATCCAGGACGTCATGCGGACGGTGCGCAAGATCCGCGAGTTCTCGGAGAGCGCCAAGCAGGACATCCGGCAGGAACTCGGCCCGGAGTTCAAGGACTTCGAGTTCGAGGACCTCAACCCCAAGACGTTCATCCGCAAGCAGATGGACAACGACGAACTGGGGCTCAAGGAGATCCGCAACGGCTTCGACCTGAAGAAGGAGATGGCCGAGGTCACGGACGCGGTCCACAGCCGCGACGCGGAGGCCTCCCCCTCGGGTGCCTCTTCCTCGTCCGGCGACCGCATCGACATGACGAAGAAGCCCGAGGAGCGCGCGCCCTACGACGCGGACGCCACCTGAGCCGTGCGCGCCGCGCACGTGATGCGTTTCATACCTTTGCCAGGGGTCCGTACGGCCTGAACATGCCGTCCCGGCGCCCCGCGCGCCGAGCGCTTTCCCGGCTGCTCACAGCAGTGTGGCTATGCTGCCGAGTTGTTGTGCGGGCCGTACGCCAAAAAGCGAGGCCGCCCGAAGGGGGGCGGGCCGCCCCGGTCCGCCGAGAGCTAGGAGGCGTCCGGGCACATGGAGACGACGAGTCGGGCAGTCGCGCAGGCGTCGGCCGCGGAGGGCGGACAACAGGCCCCCTCCACGCGGCGCACGGTCGACGGCTACCTGGAGGCGCCCTTCCCGTGGTACGGCCTCGACGAGGCCTTCACGGGACCGCGCTGGCTGATGCAGGTGGGTACGGCGGCCGACGGGGCCGTGGAGCACGGGTCGATCGGACACGGCGACGAGCCCTCGGTGCGCAATGAGGCGACGGAGGACCGGGAGAAGTTCGCGGTGGTCGTCACGGTGGCCGCGAACCCGTCCCGGCCGAGCGCCGACGGGACCGGGCTGCTGGAGGCCACCACGGTCTCCTCGGCGGCCTGGCTGGCGGGTGTGGGGCTGCTGTCGTTCACCTGGCCCGGGCAGATGGACCACTCGCTGCGGGACGACTGGCTGGACCAGCAGACGGAGACCGCATGGGCCCTCGCCGACGATCTGGAGGGGGAGGAGTGGTCGACCCTCTCCCTGCCCGTCGACGGGGTCCCCACGCCCTTCCACTACCGCGAGTCCGAGTTCGGGTGGGTCCTCGCGGGCTCCACGCAGCAGGGCGTGCACGTGGGCGCGTACGGCAGAGGGATGAGTGCGTACGGGCTCGGCTTCGCCATGATCAAGGACATCGGCGAGTACGCATGACGAAGGGGGCGCCGAAACCCACGGCGCCCCCCACTCGGCCGGCTCTCTAGAACTTGTTCTTGGGCGTGATTCCCAGGGACAGTCCGGAAAGGCCTCGCTGCCGCCCTCCCAGCTTTCCGGCGATCGCGCGCAGCGCGCTGCCCGCCGGGCTGTCCGGGTCCGTCAGGACCACCGGCTTGCCCGAGTCGCCGCCCTCGCGCAGGCGGACGTCGATCGGGATGGCGCCGAGCACCGGGACCGTGGCGCCGGTGGTGCGGGTCAGGCCCTCGGCGACGGTCTGGCCGCCGCCGGTGCCGAAGACGTCGACCATCTCGTCGCAGTGCGGGCAGGGCAGCCCCGACATGTTCTCGACCACGCCGACGATCTTCTGGTGGGTCTGGACGGCGATGGAACCGGCCCGCTCGGCGACCTCGGCGGCGGCCTGCTGCGGGGTCGTCACGACCAGGATCTCGGCGTTCGGGACCAGCTGGGCGACCGAGATCGCGATGTCACCGGTGCCGGGCGGCAGGTCCAGCAGCAGCACGTCCAGGTCGCCCCAGTACACGTCCGCCAGGAACTGCTGGAGCGCCCGGTGCAGCATCGGGCCGCGCCACACCACGGGCGCGTTGCCCGGCGTGAACATGCCGATGGAGATCACCTTCACGCCGTGCGCGGACGGCGGCATGATCATGTTCTCGACCTGGGTGGGACGGCCGTCGGCGCCCAGCATGCGCGGCACGCTGTGGCCGTAGATGTCGGCGTCCACAACACCGACCTTCAGCCCGTCCGCCGCCATCGCCGCCGCCAGGTTCACCGTCACCGACGACTTGCCGACGCCGCCCTTGCCGGAGGCGACCGCGTACACCCGGGTCAGCGAGCCCGGCTTGGCGAAGGGGACCTCGCGCTCGGTCTGGCCGCCGCGCAGCGCGGTCGCCAGTTCCTTGCGCTGCTCGTCGCTCATCACGTCGAGCGTCACGTCGACGCGGGTGACCCCGTCGACCCGGGACACCGCCTCCGTGACGCGCTGCGTGATCGTGTCCCGCATCGGGCAGCCGGAAACCGTCAGGTACACGGTGACCGCGACCGCTCCGTCCGCACCGATCTCCACCGACTTGACCATCCCGAGTTCGGTGATGGGGCGGTTGATCTCGGGGTCGTTCACCGTCGACAGTGCTTCGCGCACCGCGTCTTCCGTAGCCATAAGGTTGATGGTACGGCGCCGCGCGGGGGGCCCGGGATGCCTGTCACCGGTCGTCTACGTCACGTCCGTGCGGCCGTTCCGCCGGGAATACGACCGGACCGGCCGCGCGATACCCGTCCAGCTCCCTGAGGACGTCCTGGAGCTCGGAGCGGATCCAGTCCCGGGTGGCGACCTCGCCGAGCCCGATCCGCAGTGCGGCGATCTCCCGGGTCAGGTACTCGGTGTCCGCGATCGACCGCTCGTTCTGCTTGCGGTCCTGTTCGAGGTTGACCCGGTCACGGTCGTCCTGCCGGTTCTGCGCGAGCAGGATCAGCGGGGCCGCGTAGGAGGCCTGGAGCGAGAGCATCAGCGTCAGGAAGATGAACGGGTACTCGTCGAACTTCAGATCGCTGGGCGCGAAGATGTTCCACAGCACCCACATGATGATGACGACCGTCATCCAGACGAGGAACCGACCGGTGCCGATGAAGCGGGCGATGCGCTCGGAGAACCGCCCGAAGGCATCCGGGTCGTACTCGGGCAGGAACCGGCGGCGTGGCGTCCGCGGCTGGTCCAGGCGGGCCCGGGGCCGGGTGGTCGCGGTCGCCCCGGACAGCGTGCGCTCACGGCCGCTCTCGCGCTCAGGAGCCATCGGTCGCCGCCCTCTCGTCCTCCTCGTCGAGGTGGAACTCGGTCTCCCGCCAGTCCTCGGGCAGCATGTGGTCCAGGACGTCGTCCACGGTGATCGCGCCCAGCAGAGAGCCCGACTCGTCGACGACCGGCGCCGCGACCATGTCGTACGTGGCGAAGAACCCGGCGACGACGGGCAGTGCGGCGTCGGGGTCCAGGGGTTGCAGATCGTCGTCGAGCAGCGCGCTGACGAGGGTGTACGGCGGATCGCGCAGCAGGCGCTGGAAGTGGACCGTGCCGAGGTACTTGCCGGTCGGGGTCTCGTCGGGCGGGCGGCAGACGTAGACCTGGGCGGCCAGCGCGGGGGAGAGGTCGGCGTTGCGGACCCGGGCCAGCGCGTCGGCGACGGTGGCGTCGGGCCGCAGCACGATCGGCTCGGTCGTCATCAGGCCGCCGGCCGTGTGCTCCTCGTACGCCATCAGCCGCCGCATGTCGGCCGCGTCCGCGGGCTCCATCAGGCTCAGCAGCCGCTCCTTGTCCTCCTCCGGGAGCTCGGAGAGCAGGTCGGCCGCGTCGTCGGGGTCCATGGCCTCCAGGACGTCGGCGGCCCGTTCCTCCTTCAGCTTGCCGAGGATCTCGATCTGGTCGTCCTCCGGCAGCTCTTCGAGCACGTCGGCCAGCCGGTCGTCGTCGAGGGCGGCGGCGACCTCGGCACGGCGCTTGGGGGAGAGGTGGTGCAGCACGTTCGCGAGGTCGGCGGGGCGCAGCTGCTCGAAGGTGGCGAGCAGGCTCTCGGCGCCCTGGCCCTTCTCCTCCGCCGAGAACCCGGTGACGGCGGACCACTCGACGGTCAGCGACTCGCCCCTGGCCCTCCGCAGCGGCCCGCTCTTGCCGCCCTTGCGCACGAACACCCGGTCGATCTCCCAGTCCCGCCGGGCCGGCAGCTGCTGCACCGACAGATCCAGCACGGCGACCTCCTCGCCGGTCTCGACGAGGGTGACCCGGCGGTCCAGCAGCTCCCCGAAGACCAGCCGCTCGGTCGGCCGCTGCTCGAAGCGGCGGACGTTGAGCACCCCGGTGGTGATGACCTGGCCGGACTCGATGCTGGTCACCCGGGTCATGGGCAGGAAGATGCGGCGCCGGGTGGACAGTTCGACGACGAGGCCGAGGAGCCGGGGCGGGCGCCGGCCGACGCGCAGCATGACGACCAGGTCGCGGACCCGGCCCACCTGGTCGCCGTTCGGGTCGAAGACGGCGATGCCGGAGAGGTGCGACACGAAGACCCGGGGAGTGCCCGCTGCCATTTCCGCACCTCCTCGGCCGATTCTGCCGGTTTTGCCCGCTCGGATGGGCTTCAGGCTAGCCCGTCCCGTTCGGATACGCCCTGGTGAGCGGTCCGACCGGACTGGCTCCGTGCGGCTTCCGGGACCCCGGTACGCTGCCGTACGCCGATCAGGACCCCGTCAGAAAGGCAGCCCACCTGTGACTGCGATTCCCCAGGGCCGCATCCGCCGGGCCGCGCTGCTGAGCGCGTTGAGTGCCCTGGCCGTGACGGGGCTGACGGGGTGCGGCAGTGAGGATCCCGACGCGGGGACGAACGGCCTCGGCAAGCTGTCCGCCGACCAGATCCAGCGCAAGACCCTCAACGCCGCCGAGTCCGCCGACGCGGTGCGTCTCGCCGGGAGCGTGGTCACCAGCGGGCGCACGTACACCCTCGACATGCGGCTGAAGGCCGACGGGGGCGTGGGCTCGGTCACCGCCGAGGGGGCGACCTTCCGGCTGCTCAGGATCGACGAGCAGCTGTTCCTGATGGCCGACGCCGACTTCTGGAGCAACGGCGACGCGGACGCGGCCGCGAGCGCCAAGCTCAACGGAAAGTACGTGAAGGTGCCGCAGGGCGATCCCTCGTACAAGAAGTTCAGCGGTTTCACCGACCTGGACGTGCTGCTGGAGGGCCTGCTGACCCTGCACGGCAAGGTCGAGACCGACGGCCGGCACGAGCAGTCCGGCACCCGCACGATCCGCATCACCGGCGACGGCGGCTCCGGCGGCACCCTGGACGTCTCGCTGGAGGGCACGCCGTACCCGCTGCGCCTGGTCCGCGGCGGCGGCGCGGGCACGCTGACCTTCTCCTCCTGGGGCGAGAACTTCGCCCTGGAGGAGCCGAAGAAGACCGAGACGGTGGACTACGGCAAGCAGCTGCCGACGTCCTAGGGGCGGCGTTACGTGCGCTTGCGCCGCCTCATGAGCAGCTTCGGCAGCCCGGCGGGGATCGGCTCACGTGTGGTCGCCGGGGTCGGCAGCGGGGCCGAGGACAGGTCGGCGTCCGGCAGCGGCGCGGTCGAGCCCGTCGGCACCAGCCGCAGCACGCGGCACTCCCGCTTCCAGCGCTCCGGCATCGCCTCGCCGTCCGGGGCGTTCAGCCGCTTGCCCTTGAGCTCGGCGACCGTCGCCTCCCACTGCTCGGACCCCGAGGCCAGCTCCACGACCTTCGCCGTCCAGGAGACCAGCCGGCCGCCCTTGTCCTTGCTGCGGACCGTCACCTCGGCCTCGCCCCCGTCGGCGAGCCCCGGCAGCGGCTGCTCGCCCGGCCCGTCGCCGACCACACACGCCGCGCCCTCGTGCCACACGTGCCACAGCGTCCGGGCCGGGACACCGGGTGCCTCGACCCAGATCAGCCCGGACTTCTTCGTGGCCTCCTCGACGAGGGCCTGATCGAGCAGCTCGCTTGTCATGAGCCCAGCCTAGTCAGCCCCGCCGGACGCTCCCTAGAGCCAGCCGTTGCGCTTCAGCGTGCGGTGGATGCCGAAGCAGATCATCACCGTGATGCCGAGCACCAGCGGGTAGCCGAACTTCCAGCGCAGCTCGGGCATGTAGTCGAAGTTCATGCCGTACACCCCGCAGACCATCGTCGGTACGGCGATGATCGCGGCCCACGAGGTGATCTTCCGCATGTCCTCGTTCTGCGCCACGGACGCCTGCGCGAGGTTGGCCTGGAGGATGGAGTTGAGGAGTTCGTCGAAGCCGACGACCTGCTCCT
This sequence comes from Streptomyces sp. YS415, assembly GCF_023544665.1. Classification (GTDB taxonomy): domain Bacteria; phylum Actinomycetota; class Actinomycetes; order Streptomycetales; family Streptomycetaceae; genus Streptomyces. The sequence goes on along the minus strand of NZ_JAMJFL010000052.1, from coordinate 6,658 downwards.
GGACCCGGGCGAGGTGGTCGGCGACGTCCCGGAAGTACTTCTGGATGTCCGGGTCGATCAGCCGCATCGGCCGCTCGCTGAGCAGCTGCATCGGCCGCAGCAGCGGTGACACCGCCCGCTTGAACTCCAGGATCTCCCGCTTGAGTTGGTAGATCCGGCCGGCGTCCGTGCCGCGCGGGGTGCCCTTGCGGCCCGGCGAGAAGACGTCCGTCTCCACGTCGTCGATGTCGTCCTGGAGCGAGTCGGCCACGGCGATGTACCCGTCGACGACATGGTCGGCGATGGCGTGCAGCACCGCCGACGGGCCCTTGGCGAGCAGCTCCGGGTCGTCCTGGAGCCGGTGCCGCAGCGCCCGCAGGGAGCCCTGTCCGCCGTGCCGGACGGTGATGAAGAAGTCCCGTCCGGTGAAGCACATGACCTCGCCGGTCTCCACCACCTCGCTGGTGGCGGTCAGTTCGTCGTGCTCGACGTAGTGGACCGTCTTGAAGACGGTGAACAGGGAGTCGTCGTAGCGCTCCAGCTTGGGCCGCTGATGGGCCTGGACGGCGTCCTCCACGGCCAGCGGGTGCAGTCCGAACTCCGAGGCGATCCCGGCGAATTCCTCCTCGGTCGGCTCGTGCAGCCCGATCCACACGAAACCGCCGTCGCGCCGCACGTTCCGCATCGCCTCGTGCGGGCTCAGCTGCCGTCCGCTCTCGACGCGCGCGCCGTCACGGTAGACGGCGCAGTCGACGACGGCGGAGGGCGTGCCGGGGTCGCGGGTGGTGTCGTACGCGCCGCTGTCCATGCGCATGGCCTTGCTCAGGGAGGGACGGGACGGGCGGACCGCGGCACGCAGGTCACGGATCATCGACATGGCAGGCTCCTTCGCGAGCAGGCAGCGAAACGCCGCTTCGACGGGTGGAACTGCCCGGAATGGGGACGTCCTGACTGCGGATGTTTGGCACGTCCACAAAGCGGGGAGCACCGCACCGTCGCGGTGGCGTACTTCGCTGCTGATTCAGCTACTGCTGCTGACTGACAGATCAGGCAAAACGAAACGAAGGCTCTTCCGCGGTGAGAGGCAGGCGAGAGGTGGCAGCCGGCTAGAAAGCAGAGCAGCTACGTCAGCGGCGGGAAGAGCGGGTGCTACTGCACGGTCGACTTCGATCCATTGCAGCCCCACCTCCTCCGGCCGGTCCCTCGTAAGGGAGTGTCGTCGGCGTCCGGGGACTGACCGCGACGCTTCTGCGTGCTGCCCCGAACCACCGGGCCAGAGTAGCAGCCGACCGAAGTGTCAAGGCGCTGCTTTGCCCGGTACTGACGAGTTCTATGCTCGCGGCATGGCTGATGTTCTTCCTCTGGTCGAGGCCCGCTTGCGCTCCGCGCTGGGCGAACCGGACGCCCGCGCCGCGGTCACCTTCCTCGGTACGGACCGCATCGAGGTGCTGCGTTTCCACGAGGACGACATCGTCCGTTACGCCAGCCTGGGTATGTCCGCGCACCCCATGACCGACCCCACCGCCATGGTGGCCGACCCCGTCAAGGGCCCCCGCGCGGAGCTGGTCCTCTCGGTCCGGGCGGGTTTCGCCGACACCGACAAGGTCCTCCGCCCGCTCGCCGTGCTGGCCGCGTCCCCGCAGGTCGAGGGCGTGGTCGTGGCGCCCGGCGCCTCCCTGGACGTCGGTGAACCGCTGTGGCCCGGCGCCCCGTTCAGCTCCGTCCTGGTCGCCGAGCCGGGCGGTCTGGTCGAGGACCTGGAACTGGACGAGCCCCTGGACCCCGTCCACTTCCTGCCCCTGCTCCCGATGACCCCCAACGAAGCCGCCTGGAAGCGCGTGCACGGTGCCGGCGCCCTCCAGGAGCGCTGGCTGGCGAACGGGACGGACCTCAGGGACCCGGCCCGTGCCTCGGTCCCGCTGGCGTGAGCAAGCTCACCAACCGGCCACCGGCAGCGGTCAGTTGGCGACGAGGGTGACGTTGTCCTCGATGGCGTGCCGGGTCCCGGGCGCCTCGGCCTCGGCCGTCAGCGCCTTCCCGCGTACAGCGAACCGAAGGAATTAGCGGTCCTAATTAATGCGAGATGCATCGAAATGGGGCCGGGCAGGCGGTTCCCCCCGGACGGGTGATCGTCCTTGACGTGGCGGGAAAGGGGTAGGACCGTGGAGCCCTATGAGGGGCGAACCCAGTTGCCCGAAGTGTGGTGGCCGGGTCAGGGCTCCCGGACTCTTCGCCGATTCCTGGCAGTGCGATGTCCACGGCACCGTACATCCGCTGCAGCCCGTGATCCCGCCCAGCGTCGAGGCACTCAGCGTCGTCGTGCATCGCACCCAGGTGCCGGTGTGGATGCCGTGGCCCTTGCCGGTCGGATGGCTGTTCACCGGTGTGGCCTGCGCGGGCGACGACCGCAGCGGCGGCCGTGCGACGGCCGTCGCCTGCAGCGGTCCCGGACCACTGGGCGGCCTCGGTGAGCTGATCCTGGTCGCCGAGGAGCTGGGGGTCGGGCTCGGGGCGCGGTACGCGGGGATCGACGGGCCGGATCCAGGGCCGTACATGAACGTCGACAAGCCGGCCCAGGCCAAGGTGCTGGCCGCGGGGCGGCCGACTCCGCTGTGGCATGTCACCAAGACGCCGGACGACCGGGCCGTGTTCGCCGGTGAGGCCCGGGGCCTGTGGCTGTGGGCCGTGGTCTGGCCCGAGCAGACGGGTCTGCTGATGTACGACGAGCTGGTGCTGACGGATCTGCGGGACGCGGGGGCCGAGATCGACCTGGTGCCGTGCGGGGCGTTGTCGCCGCGCTTGCTGGAGCCGTAGGACGCCCAAGGGGGCGGGAGAGCGTGTCGTCGGGTCGGCTGCGGGGCGTTCTGGCTGGTCGCGCAGTTCCCCGCGCCCCTTCCAGGGGCGTCGCGCAGTCCGTACGTAAGAAGTGAACCCGGGTGGCGGGTGTGACATGAGCGGTTGAATCAGCCGTTATCCTTGGCGTGTCCCCTGTCCGTCCCGGCCCGTTGGAGCTCGCGCGTGCGCATCGATCTGCACACTCACTCCACCGCTTCCGACGGCACGGACACGCCTGCCGAGCTGGTGCGCCATGCCGCCGCCGCCGGGCTCGACGTCGTGGCGCTCACCGATCACGACACCACCCGGGGGCATGCCGAGGCCGTCGAGGCGCTGCCCGAGGGGCTGACGCTGGTCACCGGTGCCGAACTGTCCTGCCGGCTCGACGGGATCAGCATGCACATGCTGGCCTACCTCTTCGATCCCGAGGAGCCCGCGCTGCTCGCCGAGCGGGAGCTGGTCCGGGACGACCGGGTGCCGCGCGCCCAGGGAATGGTCGCCAAGCTGAACGAGCTGGGTGTGCCGGTGACCTGGGAGCAGGTCCTGCGGATCGCCGGGGACGGCTCCGTCGGGCGCCCGCACGTCGCCTCCGCGCTCGTCGAGCTCGGGGTCGTGCCGACCGTGGGAGACGCCTTCACCCAGGACTGGCTGGCCGACGGTGGGCGGGCCTTCGTGGCCAAGCACGAGACGGATCCCTTCGAGGCGATCCGGCTGATCAAGGGCGCGGGCGGAGTCGCCGTGTTCGCGCACCCGGCGGCCGCCAAGCGGGGCCGCACGGTCCCCGAGTCGGCCATCGCACAGCTCGCCGCGGCCGGACTCGACGGCATCGAGGTCGACCACATGGACCACGACCCGGACACCCGGGCGCGGCTGCGCGGCCTCGGCGCGGAACTCGGTCTGCTGATGACCGGCTCCAGCGACTACCACGGCAGCCGCAAGACCTGTCTGCTCGGCGAGTACACGACCGACCCCGAGGTCTACGGCGAGATCACGCGGCGCGCGACCGGGGCGTTCCCGGTTCCGGGGACCGGCGGAGTCTGAGACACCTCCCGCCCGCCCATCACGTTCGCTTCTTCGCAAGGCCTCCTCACTGATGTTCGACGTTGCCGTCTTCGGCTCCCTCTTTCTGACCCTCTTTGTCATCATGGATCCCCCCGGGATCACCCCGATCTTCCTCGCGCTGACCTCGGGCCGTCCGGCCAAGGTGCAGCGGCGGATGGCATTCCAGGCCGTCTGCGTGGCCGGCGGTGTGATCACCGTCTTCGGGGTGCTCGGCCACCAGATCCTCGCCTATCTGCACGTGTCCGTGCCCGCGCTGATGATCGCGGGCGGGCTGCTGCTCCTGCTCATCGCCCTGGACCTGCTCACCGGCAAGACGGACGAGCCGAAGCAGACCAAGGACGTGAACGTCGCCCTCGTGCCGCTCGGCATGCCGCTGCTGGCGGGCCCCGGTGCGATCGTGTCCGTCATCCTGGCCGTGCAGAAGGCCGACAGCGTGACCATGCAGCTCTCGGTGTGGACGGCGATCCTCGCCATCCATGTCGTGCTGTGGCTGGTCATGCGGTACTCGCTGCTGATCATCCGGGTCATCAAGGACGGCGGTGTGGTGCTGGTGACCAGGCTCGCGGGCATGATGCTCTCCGCGATCGCCGTGCAGCAGATCATCAACGGCGTCACCCAGGTGATCCAGGGCTCCTGAGCCCCCGGGCAAGCGCAGAGCCCCCGTACGGCATCGGTGCCGTACGGGGGCTCTGAAGCTTCAGCGGTGATCCGCGTCTGTTACGAGGCCGTGGTGTCGGCCGGTCGGATCCACAGGCGCTGCCCGATGGCTGCTGCCTGCTGCACGATCCGGTTGACGGAGGCGGCGTCCACGACGGTGCTGTCCACGGTCGTGCCGTCGACCTCGTCGAGTCGCATGATTTCGAAGCGCATGGCTTCTCCCTTCGTCTGGTCATCCTCCTGAGGAGAATTGCTGCGTACACAGATAGTCAACGGCTTGCTTGTTACAAACATTCCCTACGCTAAAGAAATTTTTCGAACGGCTAACTACTGACCGGTAAGCGGCACGGCCGGGACCGAGCGGGACCGGTTGTGTTCGCTGCGTGACCGCCGGGACAATGGAGGTGATGAACGACGACCTCGCGGCGCTCGGCGCCCGTATCGACCGCACCAACGAGTTGCTTCTGCGCATGCTCGCCGAGGTGGCGAAGACACCTTCGACCCATGCCATTTTCGTCGACGCGGGCTATCTGTACGCGGCCGCGGGCCGGCTCGTCGCCGGAACCGAGGACCGGCGCGCCTTCGACCTGGACGCCGAGGGGCTGATCGAGGCGCTCATCGACCGGGCCCGGACGATCTTCGCGGACAGCAGACTGCTCCGCGTCTACTGGTACGACGGCGCCCGGCGCCGCATCCACACCGCCGAGCAGCAGTCGATCGCCGAGCTGCCGGACGTCAAGGTGCGGCTCGGCAACCTCAACTCCAGCAACCAGCAGAAGGGCGTCGACTCCCTGATCCGTACCGACCTGGAGTCCCTCGCCCGGCACCGCGCCATCAGCGACGCCGCGCTCCTCGGCGGCGACGAGGACCTGGTCTCCGCGGTGGAGGCGGCGCAGGGGTACGGCGCCCGGGTCCATCTGTGGGGCATCGAGGCGCCGGAGGGACGCAATCAGGCCGAGCCGCTGCTGTGGGAGGTCGACAGCCAGCGCACCCTCGACCTCGACTTCTTCAAGCCGTACGTCTCCCGGCGCACGGCCGCCGCGGAGGGGACGACGGCCCGGCCCACCCGCGAGGACGTCCGTTTCGTGGGCGCCCAGATCGCGGCGAAGTGGCTGGCGGCACGGGGCAGGGAGTCCCTGGTGGAACTGCTGCCCGGGCACCCCTACCTGCCGGGCTCCGTCGACCAGGACCTGCTGGTGGAGGCGGAAGGGCTGCTCCAGTACTCGCTGCGCGGCCAGGCGGACCTGCGGCGGGCGCTGCGGGACGGGTTCTGGGGGCATCTCCAGGCGCAGTACTAGCCGACGCCTGGGGCGTCTCCAGTCGTCGGCACTGGCCCATGCCTGGGTATCTCCACGCGCAGAACTAGCCCACGCCGTCCCAGAAGTCGGCGAGGGCCTGTGCGGTGGCCAGGGGCTGCTCGGCGTTGGGGGAGTGCTCGGCGCCGGGGACGACGGTACGGCGGGCCCGCAGGCGCAGCGCCATGTCGTCGAGGAGCGGGACCGGCCAGGTGTCGTCCTTCTCGCCCGACAGCACGTGATACGGCAGGGGTACGGCGGCGAGTTCGGCGACCCGGTCCGGCTCGGTGCACAACTGGTCGCCGGTGGCGGCGAGTTGGGCGGGCTTGGTGCCGAGCCAGCGGCGGCGCAGATGCTCGGGCCCGCCGATCCCGCGGGCCGGTCCGCCGACCTCCTCGGGCGGTCCCATGGCCAGGATCGCCTCCCACACCTCCGGCATCGTCAGCACGGCGAGCGCGTCCCGGAGCAGCTTGACGCGCTGCTGCTGGGAGCCGGAGATCTGGGCGGGGCCCGACGCGACGAGCGTCAGCGACCGGAAGGGGGAGGCGTCCAGGAGGACGGCGGCACGGGCGATCTGGCCGCCGAGGGAGTGGCCGACGAGATGGACGGGGGCGCCGACGGCTTCCGCCTGCGCGAAGACGTCGCGGGCCAACTCCTCCTGCGCGTAGGCGGATTCGTCATCCGCGGGGCCGTCCGACTCGTACTGCCCCCGGCCGTCGACGGCCACGCTGCGGTATCCGCGCGCGGCGAGCGGCGCGTGCAGGAGGGTGAAGTCCTCCTTGCTGCCGGTGAAGCCGGGGAGCAGGAGGGCGACACCACGCTGTTCCACT
>NZ_JAMJFL010000051.1 GCF_023544665.1 Streptomyces sp. YS415 | reverse complement strand
CTGGATCGCGTATGTCTACGCACCCTGCCCCCGCCCTCGGCGCCCTCGCCCCCCGTCTGACCGAGCTGTCCCTGCGTGATGCGCACCGGATCGGTCGGCGGCTCGAAGGTGCGCGCAAGATCCGTAAGCCGGAGGCCCGGGCCGCCGTGGTCGCCGAGATCGAGGCCGAGGTGGTGAAGGCCGAGGAGCGGATGAGCGCGCGGCGGGCCCGGGTGCCGGCCGTCACGTATCCCGAGCAGCTGCCCGTCAGCCAGAAGAAGGACGAGATCGCGGCCGCCATCCGTGATCATCAGGTGGTCATCGTCGCCGGTGAGACGGGTTCGGGAAAGACGACCCAGATCCCGAAGATCTGCCTGGAGCTCGGGCGGGGGGTGCGCGGCATGATCGGGCACACCCAGCCCCGCCGTATCGCCGCACGGACGGTCGCCGAGCGGGTGGCCGACGAGATGGATACTCCGCTCGGTGAGGCGGTGGGCTGGAAGGTGCGGTTCACCGATCAGGTGAACCCGGACGCCACCTTCATCAAGCTGATGACCGACGGCATCCTGCTCGCCGAGATCCAGACCGACCGCGAGCTGCGCGCCTACGACACGATCATCATCGACGAGGCGCACGAGCGGTCCCTGAACATCGACTTCCTGCTCGGCTATCTCGCGCAGTTGCTGCCCAAGCGGCCCGATCTGAAGGTCGTCATCACCTCGGCCACCATCGATCCGGAGCGGTTCTCCCGGCATTTCGGTGACGCCCCGATCGTCGAGGTGAGCGGGCGGACGTATCCGGTGGAGGTGCGTTACCGGCCGCTTCTGGAAGAGGATTCCGACGACGCGGACCGGGACCAGATCACGGCCATCACCGATGCCGTCGAGGAGCTCATGGGCGAGGGAAAGGGCGACATCCTCGTCTTTCTCTCCGGTGAGCGGGAGATCCGGGACACGGCCGACGCGCTGGAGAAGAAGAAGTACCGGTTCACCGAGGTGCTGCCGCTGTACGCCCGGCTCTCGCACGCGGAGCAGCACCGCGTGTTCCAGCAGCACACCGGCCGCAGGATCGTTCTGGCGACCAACGTCGCGGAGACCTCGCTGACGGTCCCGGGGATCAAGTACGTGATCGACCCGGGTTTCGCCCGGATCTCCCGCTACAGCCATCGCACCAAGGTGCAGCGGCTTCCCATCGAGCCGATCTCGCAGGCCAGCGCCAATCAGCGCAAGGGCCGCTGTGGGCGGACCAGCGACGGCATCTGCATCCGGCTGTACGCCGAGGAGGACTTCGAGGCCCGTCCGGAGTTCACGGATGCCGAGATCCTGCGTACGAATCTGGCCTCCGTCATCCTGCAGATGACCGCCGCCGGTCTGGGTGACATCGAGAAGTTCCCCTTCATCGATCCGCCGGACCACCGCAACATCCGGGACGGTGTGCAGCTGCTGCAGGAGCTGGGCGCGCTGGATCCGGCGCAGAAGGACGTGCGCCAGCGGCTCACGGACACCGGCCGCAAGCTGGCGCAGTTGCCCGTGGACCCCCGTTTGGCCCGGATGGTGCTGGAGGCGGACCGCAATGGCTGTGTCCGTGAGGTCATGGTGATAGCCGCCGCGCTGTCCATCCAGGATCCGCGCGAGCGCCCTGCGGACAAGCAGGCGCAGGCCGACCAGCTGCACGCTCGTTTCAAGGACGAGACCAGCGACTTCCTCGCCTATCTGAACCTGTGGCGGTATGTGCGCGAGCAGCAGAAGGAGCGCGGTTCGAGTTCGTTCCGGCGGATGTGCAAGCAGGAGTATCTGAACTTCCTGCGCATCCGGGAGTGGCAGGACATCTACAGCCAGCTGCGCACGGTCGCGAAGCAGATGGGCATCCATCTGAGCGAGGAGGACGCGGCCGACCAGAGCGTCCACGTCTCCCTGCTGGCGGGTCTGCTCTCGCACGTCGGCATGAAGGACGTGAAGGACGGCAACAAGAACGAGTACCTGGGCGCGCGCAACGCCAAGTTCGCGATCTTCCCGGGTTCGGCGCTCTTCAAGAAGCAGCCGCGTTTCGTGATGTCCGCCGAGCTCGTCGAGACGTCCCGGCTGTGGGCCCGGGTGAACGCGAAGATCGAGCCGGAGTGGGTCGAGCCGCTCGCGGGGCATCTGCTGAAGCGGACGTACAGCGAGCCGCACTGGGAGAAGGACCAGGCGGCGGTGATGGCGTACGAGAAGGTGACGCTGTACGGCGTGCCGATCGTCGCCCAGCGGAAGGTGAACTACGGCCGGATCGATCCGGAGACGAGTCGTGAGCTGTTCATCCGCAACGCGCTCGTCGAGGGTGACTGGCGTACGCATCACAAGTTCTTCGCCGACAACCGCAAGCTGCTGAGCGAGGTCGAGGAGCTCGAGCACCGGGCCCGGCGGCGGGACATCGTGGTCGACGACGACACGCTGTTCGACTTCTACGACCAGCGGGTGCCCGAACACGTGGTGTCCGGGGCGCATTTCGACTCGTGGTGGAAGCGGAAACGGCAGGAGCAGTCGGAGTTCCTGGACTTCGAGCGGGAGATGCTCATCCGGGAGTCGGCGGAGGCGGTCACGAAGGCCGACTATCCGGACTCCTGGCGGCAGGGGCAGCTGAAGTTCCGGGTGACGTACCAGTTCGAGCCGGGTGCGGACGCGGACGGTGTGACGGTGCACGTTCCGTTGCAGGTGCTCAACCAGGTCACGGGCGAGGGCTTCGACTGGCAGATCCCGGGGTTGCGGGAGGAGGTCGTCACGGAGCTGATCCGCTCGCTGCCCAAGCCGATCCGCCGCAATTACGTGCCGGCGCCGAACTTCGCGAGGCGTTTCCTGGACACGGCGGTGCCGTTGCAGGAGCCGTTGACGACGACGATGGCCCGTGAGCTGAAGCGGATGGTCGGGGTGCCCTTCGAGGCGGAGGACTTCGACTGGGGGAAGGTGCCGGACCATCTGCGCATCACGTTCCGGATCGTGGACGAGCGCCGGCGCAAGCTGGCGGAGGACAAGGACCTGGAGGCGCTGAAGCTCCGGCTGAAGCCGAAGGCGCGGCAGGCGCTGTCGCAGGCGGCCGCGGCGACGGCGTCGCGGGAGGGCGGGGAGTCGCTGGAGCGCACGGGGCTGACGGACTGGACGATCGGCGCGTTGCCCCGGCTCTTCGAGACCCGTCGGGCGGGTCAGCCGGTGAAGGCGTATCCGGCGCTGGTGGACGACGGCGACACGGTCTCGGTGCGCCTCTTCGACACGGAGGCGGAGCAGGCGCAGGAGATGTGGCAGGGGACGCGGCGGCTGATCCTGCGCAACATCCCGGTCAATCCGGGGAAGTTCGCGAGCGACCGGCTGTCGAACGCGCAGAAGCTGGCGTTGTCGGCGAATCCGCACGGTTCGGTCCAGGCTCTGTTCGACGACTGCGCGATGGCGGCGGCGGACAAGCTGATCGGGGACTTCGGGGGGCCGGCGTGGGACGAGGAGTCGTTCCGGAAGCTGTACGACAAGGTGCGCGCCGAGATCGTGGACACGACCGTGCGTGCGGTCGGGCAGGTGGAGCAGGTGCTGGCCGCCTGGCAGGCCTGTGAGCGCCGTCTGAAGGCCGTGCGGAGCCCGGCGCTGCTGGCGAACCTCACGGACGTCCGCAAGCAGCTGGACGCGCTGGTGAGGCCGGGGTTCGTCACGGCGGCGGGGATTCGGCGGCTGCCGGACCTGATGCGGTATCTGGTGGCCGCGGACCGGCGTCTGCAGCAGATGCCGACGAGCGTGCAGCGGGACACGACCCGTATGGAGAAGGTCCATGAGATGCAGGACGAGTACGCCTGGCTGCTGGAGCAGATGCCGCAGGGCCGTCCGGTGCCGCAGCAGGTGCTCGACGTCCGCTGGATGATCGAGGAGCTCCGGGTCAGCTATTTCGCCCATGCGCTGGGCACGGCGTATCCCGTGTCGGACAAGCGGATCGTGAAGACGATCGACTCGCTGGCGCCGTAACGGCTGCCGCACGCAGGGTGAGTTCGACCAGGACACCCACCCTCCTGTAGAGTCTCTTCTCGCAGCGCAACGCAGGAAAAAGCGCCGCGAAACCTGGTCCTGTGGAGCAGTTTGGAGTGCTCGCCACCCTGTCAAGGTGGAGGCCGCGGGTTCAAATCCCGTCAGGACCGCATTGTTTGTAGAGCCCGGGTCGTCATGATCCGGGCTCTACTCATGTCCACACCCTCGCCATCTTGTCGAGGTGGAGGCCGCGCCCGCGGCGCAGCCGCCATCGGGTACAGCAAATCCCGTCAGGACCGCATTGTTTGTAGAGCCCGGATCATCATGATCCGGGCTCTACTCATGTCACGCCAAGCCCGGGTCGCCTGCGCCCGGGCTTTTCCGCGTGTGCTGGCTCGTTCGGGCGGGGACGCGCTCCACGCCGTCTTGACGGCGTCACATTCGCTCGGTACCCAGGAAACCAGGGTTCCTTCCCCGTACGGCCCTGGAGGTGGCGTATGGCGGCTTCGGCTAGGCACGAGACGCGGGCGTTGCTCCGTGCACATCTGGCGGCCGCTTCCTCCTACCGGCATCTGACCCGGCACTGTCCGATCTGCCATCAGCTGCTGCGGCTGGCGATGGCGTCCCCGCCGACGGAGTCCGACCGCGTGCCGGAGGAGCAGGAGCCCGAGCCGGTCGAGTGACCCTCGCCGGCCTCAACACCCGCGCGCTCGTGGGGTGCTGGAGCGTCCGGCTCCTCTAGCGCACATACGCCACGGGCAACAAGCTCCCTGGCATGTGACGGGTGTCACCGCATGGGTTTCCGAAACCGCGGTACTTACCCCCCACCTACAACTGGTCAATTTAATATGTGCAATTGCACCAGCCGGGAGGGCGTGCCCACGGGAGATCCGACACCCCTCCCCAGGCTCCGACAAGGCCACACACCGGGGCCCTCGCACCCGCCGCCGGGCGCACAAAAAAGATCGCGCTGGACCCGGCGGAGTCCAGCGCGATCGACGACGCACCCTGTCAGTTGCCTGAAGCCTTGGGCGTGGGCCCTGTTGGGGCAGTACCCGCGTCGCTTGGAGCTGTGGGTGGTGGGCGCCTCGGCATGTTGGGGGACGTGCCGATTTACCCGGTTATGAAGTTGTTCAGGCCTCGCTGCGCTGCTGCGGGATGCCCGCGAGCAGAGCGCGGACCTCAGCCTCGCGGTAACGGCGGTGTCCGCCGAGCGTACGGATGGACGTAAGCTTGCCGGCCTTCGCCCACCGCGTGACCGTCTTCGGGTCGACGCGGAACATCGTGGCGACCTCAGCCGGGGTCAGCAGCGGCTCGGCATCAGGGGTGCGAGCGGTCATGAGCGGCCTCCTCGGGAGAACCGAACCTTCTCGGTTCTTTCCTCTAAATTCTGCACCTTGACCCGCGTTGCCCGAAATGGCGGACGCGAGTCGAGTCGGTTATAGGACGAACGGCTTGTCCTCGGCACTACAACTACACCATCTGTCCAGCCGCGTCGGCCAAACCGATGGAATTGCCCCTCCAGGTGTTCATCAGCGACGGAAGCCGATGGACCATGCCATAGCGGACAGTCACGCCGCTGTGACGATCAGTCACAGGGCGATCAGGAGTCAACAGACCCCCCAAAGCGTGCAATGCGAGCGGAGTCCTCCCCGGACTCCTTGTCCTATTTTGGCATGAGGGAGGGCAAGAGACGCAAGGGCCGCGTAAGTGCGGTCCATCACGCTTGACACATCTTGAGGAGAACGCCCGGATCGGGACCTACGTCCGATGTTGACGAAACTTCAGAAGCGCCAGGCGCATCAGTGGCAGGAGGAAACCCCAAAACGGGCGTCAGGTCAAACGTCAGTTCGTGACCTGGCCCACAGGGGCGGGCGCCACAGTGACCTGGCCCACAGTCAGTTGGCCGACCGCCGGTCCCGCACCGACCGCCACCGCTCCACCAGCCGCCCGTACGCCACCCCGGCCGCCGCCCCGTCGCCCTCCCGGAGGGCCGCGATGCCCTCGGCCACGTCCGCGGCGGAGTGGTCGCCCTCCAGCTCGCCGGCCGGCAGCACGTGCACCAGGCCGCCGTAGTCGAGCTCGACCAGGGACCGCGGGTGGAACTCCTCCAGCCAGCGCCCCACGTCCACCAGGCCGTCCACGAGCGGCCCCTCGTCGATGGTGTCCCTCAGCGTCCGCAGGGACCGGGCCACCCGGCGCCGCGCCTGCACCATCGGGGTGCGGTAGCGCAGCATCGGCGGGATCTCGCCGGTGCCCTTGTCGTAGCGCCGCTCCTCGTCCGCGACGAGCACGAACCAGTGCAGCGGCACCTGCCAGGTCGAGGTGCGGATCCAGGGCCGGGCATCGGGGTTGCGGGCCAGCCAGCGCTCGTAGTCCTGGGCGGCCTGGCGCCGTACGACCTCCGGCAGCACCGCCTCCAGGACGGGTGCGGGCAACTCCTCGGCCAGCTCGCCGAGCGCCTGCCAGCCGCGCAGCCGGGTGCGCCACGGGCACACGCACACCACCCCGTCCGCCTCCAGCACGAAGGCGTCCGTGCTCTCGTGCACCGGCACCGGGACCGGCGGGGTGGGCAGCAAGTCCGCCAGGGCGCGGCGCAGTTCGTCCTGGTACGACGGACGGTCGGCGCGGCGGGCGTAGCGCGCCCAGTGCTCGCGCTCGGGTTCGGGGAAGGCGGCCAGCGGCTCGTAGACGCGCAGATAGGTCGCGTACGGGACGGTCACCGCGGACACCTTGGGCACGCCTGCTCCCTCCCCCGCCGTCTGTCGGGAAAAACTGCGAAACCCGCTCAGAAAGAGGCGGGAAAACTATGCAAATCGTCGCACGGGGGTACTCCGGGAGTAGGTGATCCTGAGCACGTCGAGGTGGCGGGGCGCCCCAGGCTCTAATCTCGTGCTCACAGCTCCCGCCACCCGTACGGGAGCTGCTCCGAACCGCCGCTACTTACCCAGGAGTCACCACAGTGACCGACGTAACCGGCGCACCTGCTGATGTACTGCACACCCTGTTCCACTCGGAGCAGGGGGGTCATGAGCAAGTCGTGCTCTGCCAGGACCGTGCCAGCGGCCTGAAGGCCGTCATCGCCCTCCACAACACCGCGCTGGGCCCCGCCCTCGGCGGTACGCGCTTCTACCCGTACGCGACCGAGCAGGAGGCCGTCGCCGACGCCCTGAACCTCGCGCGCGGGATGTCGTACAAGAACGCCATGGCCGGTCTGGACCACGGCGGCGGCAAGGCCGTGATCATCGGGGACCCCGACCGGGACAAGACCGAGGAGCTGCTGCTGGCCTACGGCCGGTTCGTGGCCTCCCTCGGCGGGCGGTACGTCACCGCCTGCGACGTCGGCACCTACGTCGCCGACATGGACGTCGTCGCCCGCGAGTGCCGGTGGACCACCGGCCGCTCCCCCGAGAACGGCGGCGCCGGCGACTCCTCCGTGCTCACCGCGTTCGGCGTCTACCAGGGCATGCGGGCCTCGGCCCAGCACCTGTGGGGCGACCCCTCGCTGCGCGGCAGGCGCATCGGGATCGCGGGCGTCGGGAAGGTCGGCCACCACCTGGTGGAGCACCTGGTCGCGGAGGGCGCCGAGATCTTCGTGACCGACGTCCGCGCGGACGCGGTGCGCCGGATCACCGAGCGGCACGCGACCGTGACGGCCGTGGCCGACACCGAGGCGCTGATCCGCGTCGAGGGTCTCGACGTGTACGCGCCCTGTGCGCTCGGCGGGGCGCTCAACGACGACTCCGTGCCGGTGCTCACCGCCCGGGTCGTCTGCGGCGCCGCCAACAACCAGCTCGCCCACCCGGGCGTGGAGAAGGACCTCGCCGACCGCGGGATCCTCTACGCGCCGGACTACGTGGTGAACGCGGGCGGTGTCATCCAGGTCGCCGACGAGCTGCACGGCTTCGACTTCGAGCGGTGCAAGGCCAAGGCGGCCGGGATCTACGACACCACGCTGGCCATATTCGCACGTGCGAAGGCGGACGGGATCCCGCCGGCCGCCGCGGCCGACCGGATCGCCGAGCAGCGGATGCACGAGGCCGCCGCGGCGCGCCGGGCCCGCTGATCCACTGCGGGGCGCGCCCGTTCGGCCGGTACCCGCCGGTGGGCACTTAGAGAGAACTCTCACTTCTACCGGCGGGTCGACCGGCGATAAGTGGTTAAAATCGCCGTTGACCAGCGAGGACAGGGCACCTCGAGGGTCCTGTGCACACGCGCGTCCTGCGGGCGACGTACCGTATGGGCGCGGGCTCAGGTACCGTGGAAGCCCTACGGACCGGTCTCTCTGCGGAGGGGCCGTTCCAGATCATGAACGCGTGTCGAGACCTGGGGCCGTCGAGCCCCGTCACCGAGGGGGTCGAGCCATGGGGCGCGGCCGGGCCAAGGCCAAGCAGACTAAGGTCGCCCGCCAGCTGAAGTACAACAGCGGCGGGACTGACCTGTCGCGTCTGGCCAGTGAGCTGGGCGCTTCGACTTCGAGCCAGCCGCCGAACGGCGAGCCGTTCGAGGACGACGAGGACGAAGACGACCCGTACGCCCAGTACGCGGATCTCTACAACGACGACGACGAGGACGAGGACGGCGAGTCCGGTCCCACGTCCCAGCGTCGCGGCGCTTGACGTAGCACGCTTCGCAGTCTCCGTCACAATTGCACTTCACCCGGTCCGGGGCTTTGGCGCCGGACCGGGTTTCGTGCTGCCGATCAGGCGTAGTCCCCCACCAGCTCGGCGCCGGTGGTGTGCTCGCCGCGGTCCGTGATCTCACCCGCGACCCAGGCTTCGACCCCGCGGTCGGCCAGGGTCGCCAGAGCCGCGTCCGTGGACTCCTCCGGCACGATGGCGATCATGCCGACGCCCATGTTCAGGGTCTTCTCCAGCTCCAGGCGCTCGACGTCGCCGGTCCTGCCGACGAGGTCGAACACCGGGGCGGGGGTCCAGGTGGAGCGGTCCACGATCGCGTGCAGCTCGTCCGGGATCACCCGGGCGAGGTTGGCGGCGAGGCCGCCGCCGGTGACGTGCGAGAAGGCGTGCACATCGGTGGTCCGGGTCAGCGCCAGGCAGTCCAGCGAGTAGATCTTGGTGGGCTCCAGCAGCTCCTCGCCGAGGGTGCGGCCGAACTCCTCGATGTGCGCGTCCAGGGCGAGCCCCGCTTGGTTCAGCAGGACGTGCCGGACCAGCGAGTACCCGTTCGAGTGAAGACCGGAGGCGGCCATGGCGATCACGGCGTCACCCGTACGGATGCGATCCGGGCCGAGCAGCCGGTCGGCCTCCACGACGCCCGTACCGGCGCCGGCGACGTCGAAGTCGTCCGGGCCGAGCAGTCCGGGGTGCTCGGCGGTCTCGCCGCCGACCAGGGCGCAGCCGGCGAGGACGCAGCCCTCGGCGATGCCCTTCACGATGGCGGCGACCCGCTCGGGGTGGACCTTGCCGACGCAGATGTAGTCGGTCATGAACAGCGGCTCGGCCCCGCACACCACGATGTCGTCCATGACCATGGCGACCAGGTCGTGGCCGATGGTGTCGTAGACGCCCAGCTGCCGCGCGATGTCGACCTTGGTGCCGACGCCGTCCGTGGCGGAGGCGAGGAGCGGACGCTCGTAGCGCTTGAGGGCGGAGGCGTCGAAGAGGCCGGCGAAACCGCCGAGGCCGCCGAGGACCTCGGGGCGCTGCGTCTTCTTCACCCACTCCTTCATGAGCTCGACGGCGCGGTCGCCCGCTTCGATGTCGACGCCCGCGGCCGCGTAGCTGGCGCCGGTGCCGGGGGACGGAGTTCCCAAATGAGACACAGCAGACATGTGGTGAGAACTTTCGTGTCGTACGGCAGAACTTAGGGGCGGCGGATCGCGTCCGCGGCGGCCGTGGCGGCGGGCCCTGCGGCCAGCTCGGTCTCCAGCAGCTGCTTGCCGAGCAGCTCGGGGTCCGGGAGATCCATCGGGTACTCGCCGTCGAAGCAGGCGCGGCAGAGGTTCGGCTTGGCGATGGTGGTCGCCTCGATCATGCCGTCGAGGGAGATGTACGCCAGGGAGTCGGCGCCGAGCGAGGTGCCGATCTCGTCGATGGTCATGCCGTTGGCGATGAGTTCGGCGCGGGTGGCGAAGTCGATGCCGAAGAAGCAGGGCCACTTCACGGGCGGCGAGGAGATCCGGATGTGGACCTCGGCGGCGCCGGCCTCGCGGAGCATGCGGACCAGGGCGCGCTGGGTGTTGCCGCGCACGATGGAGTCGTCGACGACGACCAGCCGCTTGCCCTTGATGACTTCCTTCAGGGGGTTCAGCTTCAGGCGGATGCCGAGCTGGCGGATGGTCTGCGAGGGCTGGATGAAGGTCCGGCCGACGTAGGCGTTCTTGACCAGGCCCGCGCCGAAGGGGATGCCGGAGGCCTCCGCGTAGCCGATGGCGGCCGGGGTGCCGGATTCCGGCGTCGCTATGACCAGGTCGGCGTCGGCCGGGGCTTCCTTCGCCAGCTTGCGGCCCATCTCCACGCGGGAGAGGTAGACGTTCCGGCCGGCGATGTCGGTGTCCGGGCGGGCCAGGTACACGTACTCGAAGACACAGCCCTTGGGCTTCGCTTCCGCGAATCGGGAGGTGCGCAGGCCGTTCTCGTCGATGGCCACGAACTCGCCGGGCTCTATCTCGCGGACGTAGGAGGCGCCGCAGATGTCGAGGGCGGCGGACTCGGAGGCGACGACCCAGCCGCGCTCCAGCCGGCCGAGGACCAGCGGGCGGATGCCCTGCGGGTCCCGGGCGGCGTAGAGGGTGTGCTCGTCCATGAAGACCAGCGAGAAGGCGCCCTGGACCTGCGGGAGGATCTGGTGGGCGGCCGCCTCGATGGTCAGCGGCTTGCCGTCCTCGTCCACCTGGGCCGCGAGCAGCGCGGTGAGCAGGTCGGTGTCGTTGGTGGCCGCCACCCGGTGGCTGCGGCCCTCCTGCTTGGGCAGGTCGGCGACCATCTCGGCGAGCTGCGCCGTGTTGACCAGGTTGCCGTTGTGGCCGAGCGCGATGGATCCGTGCGCGGTGGCGCGGAACGTCGGCTGGGCGTTCTCCCACACGGAGGCGCCGGTGGTCGAGTAGCGGGCGTGTCCGACCGCGATATGACCCTGGAGCGATCCGAGAGAGGTCTCGTCGAAGACCTGGGAGACCAGGCCCATGTCCTTGAAGACGAGGATCTGGGAGCCGTTGCTGACCGCGATTCCCGCGGATTCCTGGCCTCGATGCTGGAGGGCGTAGAGCCCGAAGTAAGTGAGCTTGGCGACCTCTTCGCCCGGAGCCCAGACGCCGAAGACGCCGCAAGCGTCCTGGGGGCCTTTCTCACCGGGGAGCAGATCATGATTGAGTCGACCGTCACCACGTGGCACGCCTCCGAGTGTAGGCGAGATCGACCACTGGTCCGAATTCGCTGGGAGTGGGCTTTCTTACTTCGCACGGGCGACGAGTCCGGCCCCGGAGCGCGCCGTCAGGGTCAGTTCCCTGTCTTTCTGCTGGTAGGACACCTTGCCGGCCAGGATGTCGATCATCTCCCGCTCCGCCTTCATCACGGGGCCCGCGCACAGTTTGCGGGTGGTGGACAGCGGCCCGAAGGCGATGGTGCCGTCCTTGACGGTCGCCGTGCCGCGGAAGGTGTTGCAGCCGAGGCTGCCGCTCGCGCTGCCGTCCTTGCCGAGGGTGAGGTGGGCCTTGGTGCCCTTGGGCAGGGACTGGGCCGTGGCGTCGTCGCCCGTGCCGGAGACCAGGGTGTCGACGGTCCACCTGGTGCCCTTGAGGGGCGGCGCGGGCGTCTCCTTCTCGGCTCCCTCGCGCAGGGTGATGCTGTCGCCGTCGGCGCGGGTCAGGGTGAGGACCTTGACGCCGTCCCGCTCCTCGACCTCGGCCTTCAGGGTGCCGGTGAAGACGCTCTGGAACTTCTCCTCGAACTCCTGCACGGGGCCGGGGCAGCCGATCTGGGTGGTGGCGAGGTCGGTGATCCGCACGGTGTCCCCGTCGACCGTGACATCGGCGCCGAAGTCGTTGCAGCCCACCGTGCCGCCGGACTCCCCGCCGCCGACGTCGGGCTCGGCGGCGCCCGGCCGGAAGGTGATGTGCGCCTCGTCGACCCGGAAGTTCTTCTCCCCCGTCGGCAGCTCGTACTCCTTGCCGTCGACGGTCACCGTCCGCGGGACCCAGCGGGTGTCCGCGAGGACGTCGGAGGTCGTGGTGGTCTTCCCGCCGTCGCCGACCGCGCCGCTGTCGCTGCCGGACTCCGTGCCGCAGGCGGCCAGCACGGCGGTGCCGGCGAGGGCCGCGGCGGCGTACTTCATCTGTGTCGTCCGCTTCATGTCTCTTCGACGCACGAGGCGCGTGTTGGGTTCGCTGTCGTTACCGGTCCGTTGTGTCGTCAGCTCATCAAAGGCAGCAGAGGGCCGAGATCGGCGCGCTCACCGCTGGCGCTGACCTTCGCCTCGCGCAGGGCGTCCGGCCACCGCAGCCGCCCGGTCGCGAGCCGGATCCAGGTCAGCGGGTCGGTCTCCACGACGTTCGGCGGGGTGCCCCGGGTGTGCCGGAGCCCTTCGACGCACTGCACGACGGCGTACGGCGGGATCCGCACCTCGGTGGAGCCGCCGGGCGCCTTGGCGGCGAGCGCGTCGGCGAGCAGCCGGGTGCAGGCGGCGAGCGCCTGGCGGTCGTACGGCACGTCGAGGCCCGGCACCGCGGCGTTCAGGTCGTCGGTGTGGACGACGAGTTCGACGGCGCGGGTGACGAGGTAGTCGGCGAGCGGCAGGGCGCCGGCGTTGGTGTCGAGCAGCCGGGTGCCGGGGTGGGTGTCGAGCTGCTCGGCGAGGGCGCGGGCGCTGTCGGCGAGGTAGGCGCCGAGGTCCGGGTGCTCCTGGACCAGCCTCCGCGTGAACGCGTCGATGTCCGAGGAGCTGGCGGAGGTCGCGAACGCCCAGTCCAGCAGGACGGCGTCCTGCTTCGGCGGCTCGGGCAGTGCGAGGGAGCGCCCGATGCCGGTGAGCGCCATCCCGATGTGCGCGACGAGCTCCCGTACGGTCCACGCGCCGAGCCGGGTCGGCAGCGCGAGCTGGTCGGGCGTGAGCCCGCGCACGGCGTCCTGGACGTGGGTGAGCTGGGCGAGGACCGCGGTGCGGATCCTGGCGTGGTCGTAGGTGCGGGCGCGCTTCTTGGCCGGAGGCATGTGATCAAGCGTAGGCAGGGCGCGGTGAGCCGTGAAGGTCCCGTCCGGCGAACGGACGGGACCTTCAGGGTCGCAGGGGCGGCTACGCCAGCAGGGCCGGGATGGTCGCCTCGTGGATCTCGCGGAGTTCCGTCAGGGGGAGGGTGAACTCGCCCTGGACGTCGACCGCGTCGCCGTCGACGACACCGATGCGGGTGGCCGGCAGGCCCCGGGCGCCGCACATGTCGGTGAAGCGCAGCTCCTCCGAGCGGGGCACGGCGACGACCGCGCGGCCCGCCGACTCCGAGAAGAGGAAGGTGAAGGCGTCCAGACCGTCCGGGACGATCAGCCGGGCGCCCTTGTCGCCGAGCAGCGCCGACTCGACGACCGCCTGGACCAGACCGCCGTCGGACAGGTCGTGCGCGGAGTCGATCATGCCGTCGCGGGAGGCGGAGATCAGGATGTCGGCGAGCAGCCGCTCGCGCTCCAGGTCCACCTGCGGCGGGAGTCCGCCGAGGTGGTCGTGGATCACCTGCGACCAGGCCGAACCGCCGAACTCCTCACGCGTGTCGCCGAGGAGGTAGAGCAGCTGCCCCTCCTCCTGGAAGGCGACCGGCGTACGGCGGGCCACGTCGTCGATGACGCCGAGCACCGCCACGACCGGGGTCGGGTGGATGGCCACCTCGCCCGTCTGGTTGTAGAGGGAGACGTTGCCGCCGGTCACCGGGGTGCCGAGCTGCTGGCAGGCGTCCGCGAGCCCGCGGATGGCCTCCGCGAACTGCCACATCACCGCCGGGTCCTCGGGCGAGCCGAAGTTCAGGCAGTCCGACACCGCGAGCGGCTTGGCGCCCGTGGTGGCCACGTTGCGGTAGGCCTCCGCCAGCGCCAGCTGCGCGCCCGCGTACGGGTCCAGCTTGGCGTAGCGGCCGTTGCCGTCCGTGGCGATGGCGACGCCGAGGCCGGTCTCCTCGTCGATGCGGATCATGCCGGAGTCCTCGGGCTGGGCGAGGACGGTGTTGCCCTGCACGAAGTGGTCGTACTGCGAGGTGATCCACTTCTTCGACGCCTGGTTCGGGGACCCGACCAGCTTCAGGACCTGCGCGCGCAGTTCCTGCGAAGTCCCGGGGCGGGGCAGCTTGTTGGCGTCGTCGGCCTGGAGCTCGTCCTGCCAGGAGGGGCGGGCGTAGGGGCGCTCGTAGACCGGGCCGTCGTGCGCGACCGTGCGCGGGTCGACGTCGACGATCTTGCCGCCGTGCCAGAAGATCTCCAGCCGGTCGCCGTCGGTGACCTCACCGATGACCGTGGCGATGACGTCCCACTTCTCGCAGATCTCCAGGAAGCGGTCGACCTTCTCCGGCTCGACGACCGCGCACATGCGTTCCTGCGACTCGCTCATGAGGATCTCCTCGGGCGAGAGCGTGGAGTCGCGCAGCGGTACGTCGTCCAGGGTCACGCGCATGCCGCCGGAGCCGTTGGAGGCCAGCTCGGAGGTGGCGCACGACAGACCGGCCGCGCCGAGGTCCTGGATGCCGACGACCAGCTTCTCCCGGAACGCCTCCAGGGTGCACTCGATGAGGAGCTTCTCCTGGAAGGGGTCGCCGACCTGGACCGCGGGGCGCTTCGACGGCTTGGCGTCGTCGAAGGTCTCCGAGGCGAGGATCGACGCGCCGCCGATGCCGTCGCCGCCCGTGCGGGCCCCGTACAGGATGACCTTGTTGCCCGCGCCGGACGCCTTGGCGAGGTGGATGTCCTCGTGCCGCATCACGCCGATGGCACCGGCGTTGACCAGCGGGTTGCCCTGGTAGCAGGAGTCGAAGACGACCTCGCCGCCGATGTTGGGCAGGCCCAGGCAGTTGCCGTAGCCGCCGATGCCGGCGACGACGCCCGGCAGGACGCGCTTGGTGTCGGGGTGGTCGGCCGCGCCGAAGCGCAGCGGGTCCACGACCGCCACCGGCCGCGCGCCCATCGCGATGATGTCGCGCACGATGCCGCCGACGCCGGTGGCCGCGCCCTGGTAGGGCTCCACGTAGGAGGGGTGGTTGTGCGACTCCACCTTGAAGGTGACCGCGTAGCCCTGGCCGACGTCGACGACACCGGCGTTCTCGCCGATGCCGACGAGCAGCGCGTCGGACTGGGGGGCCTTCTCGCCGAACTGGCGGAGGTGGACCTTGGAGGACTTGTACGAGCAGTGCTCGGACCACATGACCGAGTACATGGCGAGCTCGGCACCGGTGGGCCGGCGGCCGAGGATCTCGACCACGCGCTCGTACTCGTCCTTCTTCAGGCCCAGTTCGGCCCAGGGCAGCTCGACGTCGGGGGTCGCGGTCGCGTGCTCGACCGTGTCCAGAGGCGTCCGGCTCATGCGTTGACCAGCTTCTTGAGGATCGAGGTGAAGAAGGGGAGGCCGTCGGTGCGGCCGGTGCCGATCAGCGGCTCCACGGCGTGCTCCGGGTGCGGCATGAGGCCTACGACGTTCCCGGCCTCGTTGGTGATGCCGGCGATGTCGCGGAGGGAGCCGTTGGGGTTGAAGTCCAGGTAGCGGAAGGCGACCCGCCCCTCGGCCTCCAGCTTGTCGAGCGTGTACGCGTCGGCGACGTAGCGCCCGTCCATGTTCTTCAGCGGGACGTGGATCTCCTGGCCGGCCGTGTAGTCGGTCGTCCAGGCGGTGTCCGCGTTCTCCACCCGCAGCTTCTGGTCGCGGCAGATGAAGTGCAGGTGGTCGTTGCCGAGCATCCCGCCGGGGAGCAGGTGGGCCTCGGTGAGGATCTGGAAGCCGTTGCAGATCCCGAGGACCGGCAGGCCGGCCTTCGCCTGGTCGATGATCGTGTCCATCACCGGCGAGAAACGGGCGATGGCACCGGCGCGCAGATAGTCGCCGTAGGAGAAACCACCGCACAGCACCACGGCGTCGACCTGCTTGAGGTCCTTGTCCTTGTGCCACAGGGCGACCGGCTCGGCGCCCGCGAGGCGGATCGCGCGCTGGGTGTCCCGGTCGTCGAGACTTCCCGGGAAAGTGACGACGCCAATACGAGCGGTCACTTCACGGCCTCCGCGACTTCCTCGACCCGCACGGTGAAGTCCTCGATCACGGTGTTGGCGAGGAAGGATTCCGCGAGATCATGGATGCGGGCGAGCGCGGCCTCGTCGACCGGCCCGTCAACTTCGAGTTCGAATCGCTTTCCCTGACGGACGTCCGAGATGCCGTCGAATCCCAGCCGCGGCAGTGCGCGCTGCACCGCCTGGCCCTGGGGGTCGAGGATCTCCGGCTTGAGCATGACGTCGACTACGACGCGTGCCACGTGCACTCCCGGTGGTGTGGTGCTGAGCAGGTTCCTGCAGTGGTTTCAGACTACCCGCACAAAATTTCTACGCGCGTCGACTTGTAGGAAACTACGTGATGGCCATCACGGGCCGGTGGGAGAGCGTGGCACCGGGAAAAGTTCCCCGAAAGATCCGAGATCGTCACCCGATACCTATTGCGCTCGGACACGCGGGAGGATTTAGTCGGGCTTCACAATGCATTGTCGGGCACTGTACAAATGAATTGTCAGCCGTGCCGTACGAAGGGACCAATTTCGTGGCGCAGAAGGTCGTGGTCACCCTCTTTGACGACATCGACGGCTCGGAAGCGGCGGAAACGATCGCCTTCGGACTCGACGGCAAGTCGTACGAGATCGACCTGAACCAAGCGAATGCCGAGAAACTGCGTAAGGCGCTCGAGCCGTACGTGGAGGCCGGCCGCAAGCGGTCGCGCTCCGGCAAGGCCTACCGGCAGACGGAGGTCGCCCCCGACCCGGCGGCCGTCCGGGCCTGGGCGCAGGCCAACAAGATGGACGTACCGGCGCGCGGCCGGATCCCCAAGAAGGTCTACGAGGCGTTCGCCGCCGCGCAGTGACCGCTCCCGGGCGCCGTCCTCAGGGTGCGTCAGCGGGCCCTGAGGACAACCGACTTGCGCGGCACCCCTCCGGATCAGCTAGAGTCTGGAGCACGCCGACGGGCGGGGCCGGAAAAGCCCCAGCTCACGGAGTACATGCGGGTGTAGTTCAGTAGTAGAACATCCCCCTTCCAGGGGGAAGGCGCAGTGTGCAATTCCTGTCACCCGCTCTGCACCGCCGTACCGGACATCCTTCGGGATCAGGTAGGCTGGTGCCCGCGCCGATCGGTGAGAGCCGGTCGGAGGCAATGCGGACGTAGCTCAGTTGGTAGAGCGCAACCTTGCCAAGGTTGAGGTCGCGAGTTCGAGCCTCGTCGTCCGCTCGGGAATGAGACCCCGGTCCATCGGACCGGGGTCTTTTCGTGTTTCTCCCGCTTCTGACATTTGTCATGAGGGGTGATGACAGCGCGCACTGCCGGGCCGCCCCCGGCGGCGCGACGCTGAGGTCATGGACAGGAACGAACACGAACACGTGATTGAGGTCACCGACCTGCGGCGTGTGTACGGGGGCGGGTTCGAGGCGGTGCGCGGCATCACCTTCTCGGTGGCCCGCGGTGAGATCTTCGCGCTGCTCGGCACGAACGGCGCGGGCAAGACCTCCACCGTCGAACTGCTGGAAGGGCTCGCCAAGCCCGCCGCGGGACACGTCCGGGTGCTCGGCCACGATCCCTTCGCCGAGCGGGCCGTCGTCCGGCCGCGGACCGGCGTCATGCTCCAGGAGGGCGGCTTCCCGTCCGAGCTGACCGTCGCCGAGACCGCCCGGATGTGGGCCGGATGCGTCAGCGGAGCCCGGCCTGAGGACGAGGTGCTGGCGCTGGTCGGGCTCGGGCGGCGGGCCGGGGTGCGGGTCAAGCAGCTCTCCGGGGGTGAGCGGCGGCGCCTCGACCTGGCGCTCGCGCTGATCGGGGACCCCGAGGTCCTGTTCCTCGACGAGCCGACGACCGGCCTCGACGCCGAGGGCCGCCGGGACACCTGGGAACTGGTGCGCACCCTGCGCGAGCGGGGCACCACCGTCCTGCTGACCACGCACTACCTGGAGGAGGCGGAGGGCCTCGCCGACCGGCTGGCGATCCTGCACGAGGGGCGCATCGCGGCCGCCGGCACCCCCGCCGAGGTGACCGCGAGCCGGCCCGCCCGGATCTCCTTCGAGCTGCCCGACACCTGGTTCCTGGGCGACCTCCCGCCCCTGGACGAGCTGGGCGTGACCGGGCACGAGGTGGACGGCCGGGTCGTACGGCTGCGCACCCACCAGCTCCAGCGGGCCGCCACCGGGCTGCTGACCTGGGCCGACCAGGCCGGGGTGGAGCTGCGGCGGCTGGATGTGCGGTCGGCGTCGCTGGAGGAGGCGTTCCTGGGCATCGCCCGGGAGGCGTCCGAGTCGAAGGAGTACGCGGCATGAGCGCGCCGATGACGATGTCGACCCCGGCGCGGCGGGTGGCCGCCCTGGCGCGGGCGGAGCTGACCCTGTTCGGGCGCAGCAAGGGCATGATCATGGCGGCCGTGTTCGTGCCGCTGGTGCTGCCGTTCACCGTGCGGGCGGCGGTGGAGGACATGGACCTCGCCGAGCACGGGCTCGACGTGGGGAAGGTGCTGCTGCCGGGGGCGATCGGCTTCTCGCTGCTGTTCGCGGTGTACTCGCCGCTCATCGGCGTCTT
The DNA here is from genome assembly GCF_023544665.1 of Streptomyces sp. YS415. Classification (GTDB taxonomy): domain Bacteria; phylum Actinomycetota; class Actinomycetes; order Streptomycetales; family Streptomycetaceae; genus Streptomyces. Next base: position 9,762 of record NZ_JAMJFL010000051.1, on the reverse strand, counting down.
CGTCGGCCGGCGCGAGGAACTCGTCCTGAAGCGGCTGCGCACCGGCGAGCCGCGCGACCACGAGATCCTCACCGGGGCCGCGCTGCCGCTGCTGGCCGTCGGCCTGGTGCAGGCCCTGGTCCTGGTGGCCGGCTGCACCGCCCTGCTCGATGTCACCTCCCCGAGGGCGCCTCAACTCGCCGTCCTGGGATTGCTGTTCGGGCTGGTGATGTGTGCGGCGCTGGCCGCCGTGACGGCCGCCTTCACCCGGACCGTGGAGAGCGCGCAGGTCACCTCGCTGCCCCTGGTGATGGTCTCCATGGTGGCCTCCGGGATCGCCGTCCCGCTGGAGCTGCTGCCCGAACCGATGGCCTCGGTGTGCGCCCTGCTGCCGCTCAGCCCGGTGGTCACGCTGGTGCGCGGCGGCTGGACCGGCTCCCTGTCGGCGTACGAGACGCTGGGCGCCCTGCTCACCGCGCTGGCCTGGACCGCGCTCGCGGTGTTTGCTGTAGGGCGGTGGTTCCGCTGGGAGCCGCGGCGCTGACGTACGGGAAGAGCGGGGAGTGGCGCGTGTCGGGGGGATGGTGGCGGGGCAAGAGCACGCCCGCGAAGGTCGAGACGTACACCCGCTGGTCGTTCCACTTCTTCGGGCTGGCCGAGATCTTCTCCGTCGGTCTCGCCGCCCTCGGCCAGGCCGGACCGGCGGTCGGGGGCTGGCTGCTGCTCGTGGTGTGCGGACACGCGGCGCTCACCATGCTGACCGCCTCGCGGGCCCTGGACTGGACGCGCGGGCGGCGGGACCAGCCGGTGCGGCTGCTGTGGGCGCTCGCCGCCGCCACCGCGGTGATCGCCGTGGGCGCGCTCGCGCTCGTCCAGCACGGGCCCGGCGGCAAGGACGTCGAGACCGCGGCGGGCGCCGTCTTCGGCGGCGTCACCGCCTTCGGGGCGGGGACCATCGCGCTCGGCGTCCGGGAACGCCGCCGGGTGCTCGCCGTGGTCGGCGGCTTCGCGGCGGGGTCCTGGGCCGTCACCTGGCCGCTGGGACTGCCCACCGCGGAAGGGCTGGTCACCGCGCTGGTGGTGCTGCTCGGCGGCGGGTTCGTCGCCTTCACCTCCGCCTTCTCCGTCTGGCTGCTCGACGCCGTCTACGAACTCGACGAGGCCCGCGAGACCCGCGCCAGGCTGGCCGTCGCCGAGGAACGGCTGCGGTTCGGGCGCGATCTGCACGACGTCATGGGCCGCAACCTGGCCGTCATCGCCCTCAAGAGCGAACTGGCCGTCCAGCTCGCCCGGCGCGAACGCCCGGAAGCCGTGGACCAGATGATCGAGGTGCAGCGCATCGCCCGGGAGTCCCAGCGCGAGGTGCGCGATGTCGTACGGGGCTATCGCGAGGCCGACCTGGGCGCCGAACTCGCCGGTGCGCACGGGGTGTTGACGGCGGCCGGGATCTCCTGCGAGGTGAGCGGGCCGGTGGCCGGGCTGCCGGCCGAGGTGCAGTCGGCGCTCGGGTGGGTGGTCCGGGAGGCCACCACGAATGTGCTGCGGCACGGCAACGCGGAGCGCTGCGGGGTGTCCGTGCGGATGCGCGAGGGACGGGTGGTGCTGACGGTGGAGAACGACGGGGCCGCCGGGGCCGTCCCGAAGGGCGACGGGTCGGGGCTGGCCGGGCTGCGGGAGCGGCTCGCCGCCGTGTCGGGGACCCTGGAGGCGGGGGCCGAGGGAGGCGTGTTCCGGGTGGTGGCCGAGGTGCCGCTGAAGGCGGTCGCGGTATGAGCGGGAAGGTGCGGGTGCTGCTCGCCGACGACGAGCATCTGATCCGGGGCGCGCTGGCCGCGCTGCTCTCCCTGGAGGACGACCTGGTGGTCGTGGCCGAGGCGGCGACCGGGCCCGAGGCGCTCGCGATGGCCCGCGCCCACGCGCCCGACGTCGCCGTGCTGGACCTGCAGATGCCCGGCGCGGACGGTGTGAAGGTCGCCACATCCCTGCGGACGGAACTGCCGTCCTGCCAGGTCATGATCGTGACCAGTCATGGCCGCCCCGGGCACCTCAAGCGCGCACTTGCGGCGGGTGTGCGCGGGTTCGTCCCCAAGACCGTCAGCGCCCAGCGGCTCGCCGAGATCATCCGCACGGTCCGGGCCGGAAACCGCTATGTGGACCCCGAGTTGGCCGCCGACGCGATCTCCGCCGGGGACTCGCCGCTGACCGCGCGGGAGGCCGAGGTGCTGGAACTGGCCGCCGACGGCGCGCCCGTCGCGGAGATCGCGGAGCGGGCCGCGCTGTCCCAGGGGACCGTGCGGAACTATCTCTCCTCGGCCGTCTCCAAGCTCGGGGCGGAGAACCGTCATACGGCGGTGCGTCTCGCCCGCGAGCGGGGTTGGGTATAGTTGCTCTCGCGCCACGGCGCACTGCGGACGTAGCTCAGTTGGTAGAGCGCAACCTTGCCAAGGTTGAGGTCGCGAGTTCGAGCCTCGTCGTCCGCTCTCTTCGAATCTCTTCGGAAGAAGCCCCCCGGTCCGCCGGGGGGCTTCTTCTTTTGCCTCGCCTACGCCCAGCGCGTGCCCGTCAGGCGCTCGTACGCCTCCACGTACTTGGCGCGGGTGGCGTCCACCACCTGCTGCGGCAGCGGCGGAGGCGGCTGCTCGCTCTTGCGGTCCCAGCCGGACTCCGCCGAGGTCAGCCAGTCGCGGACGTACTGCTTGTCGTACGAGGGCTGCGCGCGGCCCGGCTCCCACCGGTCCGCCGGCCAGAAGCGGGAGGAGTCCGGGGTGAGGACCTCGTCGGCGATGACCAGGGTGTCCCCGTCGAAGCCGAACTCGAACTTGGTGTCCGCGAGGATGATGCCGCGCTCGCGGGCGATGTCCCGGCCGCGGGAGTAGACGGCGAGGGTCGCCTGGCGCAGCCGGGCCGCGGTGTCGGCGCCGACCTGGCGGGCCACCTCCTCGTACGAGACGTTCTCGTCGTGCTCGCCGACCTCGGCCTTGGTGGCCGGGGTGAAGATCGGGGCGGGGAGCTCACTGCCGTCGACCAGGCCCTCGGGGAGGGCGAGGCCGCAGACCGTGCGGGTGTCGTTGTACTCGAGCAGGCCGGAGCCGGTCAGATAGCCGCGGGCCACGCACTCCACGGGGACCATCGTCAGCGACCTGCAGATCAGGGTGCGGCCCGCCCAGTCGGCGGGGGCGCCGGGCGGGAGCTCGGTGCTCAGCACATGGTTGGGGACCACGTCGGCGAACTGGTCGAACCACCACAGCGAGAGCTGGGTGAGGACGCGGCCCTTGTCGGGGATCTCGGTCGGCAGCACCCAGTCGTACGCCGACATGCGGTCGCTGGCGACCATCACGAGGTCGCCCGCCTCGTTCTGGTACAGGTCGCGCACCTTGCCGGTGTGCAGATGCACCAGGCCCGGAACCTCGATCGGTTCGGGCTTTTCTACGAATCCGGACACGGTTCCTCCCCGTGGTTCTGGCCAATGGCTCGATTGTCCCGTATGAGGGGTCTGACCTTGGACCGGGGGTCGGCGGGGGACTGCGGGCCGGGTCAGTCGTGCTTGCAGATGCGGTCGAGGAGGTTGGCCGTGGCGCGCTGGACGCGGGGGTCCACATGGCCCGGGCGGTCCAGGGCGGGCGACCAGGCGAAGGTGCCGGAGGCGAAGACCAGGGCGCCGGAGGGGGCGCGGTAGAGGGACGTCTCCTGGTGGCGGAGGGCTCCCTCGCCGTCGGGGTACGGGGAGTGCGCCAGCAGGATGCGCTCCTCGTGCTCGGGCAGCGCGATGCGCGGGAAGTAGCGGTCGGCCTCGCCCGCGACCAGGCCGGCCAGCGCGTCGCCCTCCTGGGCACCGGTGGCGTCCCACAGCCAGTGGTCGGCGTTGCGGACGATCAGGGGGTGGGGGTCGGGGACCCGGCCCGCGTACTGGATGCCGACCAGCTGCTGCTCGGGGCGGTCGATCTCGCGCCACAGGACCGGCTTGCCCGGGCCCCTCCGTTTGCGGCAGGTCAGCAGGCGGTCGGGGACGCCGGACGGGGACGGGCCCAGCTCCACCTGCCAGTACATGGTGTTGGCGGAGAGGAAGACCAGCGAGGTGCCGTGGTCGCGGGCCAGCTCGACCGTGCGGCGCATGGGCGCCGACCAGTACTCGTCGTGGCCGGGGAAGACCAGGCCGCGGTAGCGGGTGGGGTCGATGTGGCCGGCATGCAGATCGCGGGCTTCGGCGTAGGCGAGGTCGTAGCCGTAGCGCTCGGCGAAGCGGATGAAGTCGTAGGCGTGGCCCACGTGCAGGGGGAGGCCGGCGCCGGCGTAGGGGCGGTCGAAGGAGACGGTCGTCGCGGCGTCCGATTCGCCGAGCAGCCGGCCGTGCTCGTCCCAGGCGTGGTAGAGGCTGGCGCCGGTGCGGCCGTCCTCCGGGTAGAGGTTGTACGCCTGCCAGGTGATGTCCGGCAGCAGCAGGAGCAGATCGGCCGGGTGGTCGTCGCGGACGGTGAACGGGATGTGGGAGCGGTAGCCGTCGGCGGTGGTGAGGACCGCGACGTAGGCGCCGATGCTCCAGTACGACGGGATCTGCAGCCGCCAGGACAGCCACCAGTGGTGGCAGGAGACCGTGCGGTCGGCGGCCAGCGGCGGGGGCTGGACGATGCCGGAGAGCCGGGGGCTGGTGGTGATCTTGGCGGCGCCGTCCCCGCCGTAGTGGCCGATGCGGTAGACGTCGACGCTGAACTGCTGGGGCGGGTCGACGGTGATGTGGAAGTCGACGGCCTCGCCCGGGGCGACCGCGCCGGTGGAGGTGAAGCCCTTGATCTGGCGGTGGACGTCGTCCGCCGAGCGGGGGCCCTCGGTGGGGCGGCCGGCGCGGGGGGCGGGGATGCGGTGGGCGCCCGGGGGCGCCGGTGCGTCCTGGGGGGTGTCGACGTACCAGGGGACCATCTGGCCCGTGTCGTCGAAGTACGTCTCCGTGCCACGGAGCCAGGGGACGGGGCCCTGGCCGAAGGGGTCCGTGACGGCGTGCGCGAGTGCTCCCGACTCCCAGCGGCGGATCTGCTCCGACCCCATGGTCGCTCCCCTCCCTCTTGCCCCCGTGGTCTGTGGCGCCTTCGTGACGGTCGTATGTCGCAAGCCCTTGCCATGGGCGCGATCGGTCCCAGCACATCACATTGCGCACGCATGCTGTCACTATTCGTTGCGAATTGGCCGAAAGTGGAATCTGGGGTTCCGGTCTGCGGGAACAGGTGTACGGGGGTGCGGGGTGGGTCGTGTGCGTGGCTCGGTGGCTCCGGGGCCCCCTCAGACGAGGCGTACCGGCTTTTCCGGGCGTATGCCGGATTCGATCAGCCAGGCCTTCAGGGGGGCCGGGTCGCCCTCCTCGATGAGGCTGAGGACACGGGGGGTGAGGTCGGCGGCGCGTTCTCCGTTGACGAGGAGGGTGGGGCCGTCGAGCCAGTCCAGGCCGGGGGTGGCGCCCGCGGTGTCCATGGCGGCACAGCAGACCATCGCGGTGACATGGTCCGCGAGCAGCTCGCGCGGGGAGCGCGGGGGCTGGAGCGGGAAGAGGGGGAGCGCGCCGTCGTCCCAGAGAGCGGTGTCGGGTGCCGGGGCGGCGGGGCTCGGCGGGGCCGCGGATTCCTCGCGGGCGAGTTCGGCGGTGAGGCCTGCGGCGAGGGCGGCGGAGCGTTCGGTGTCGGCGGGGTCTTCGGTGTCGGCGTCGGTGTCGAATCCGGCTTCGGTGTCGGCGTCGAGCCCGGCTTCGGTCTCGTCTTCGGGTGCGGCCGCGTCTTCGTGGGCGGGTGCGGCCTCGTCGTGGAGTGCGGGCGCGGGTGGCGCCTGCGGGGTGTGGGCGCGGGTGGGGTCCGGAGCGGGTGTCGGTTGCTCCGGGGTCGTCCGCTCGCCCGCCACGGGGGCAGGGGTCTCCGGCGCGGTCTGCTCGTCCGCTGCGGGGGGAGGGTTTCCAGGCGTCGTCCGCTTATTTGCCGCGGACGCGGAGTCCCCCGGCGACGTTCGCTCATCCACCGCGGACGCAGGGGCCTCCGGCGCGGTCCGTTCAACCGCCGCGGACGCAGAATCCGCCGATGTCGTCCGCTCATCCGCCGCCGACGCGGAGTCGTCCCGTGTCGACAGGTGGTCCAGTACGCGGGACAGGGTCGGGCCGTCCGTCCGGGTGTTCGGGCGGCGGACGCCGAGGGTGTCGAGGACTCGGTGGAGCCGGGCCGCGTCCGTACGCCACTTGCGGTCCACCACCTCCTCCGGGTACTCCTGCCAGCCGACCGGGGCCCAGTCCGGGCCCGCTTCCGCCGGACCGCCGTGGAACAGCCGTGCGGCCAGCAAGGATGCCGCCTCGTCCACCGAGCCCGGTTCCTCCAGGAGGTCGCAGGCCGGGCGCTCGCCGAGGCGGGAGGTGAAGCCCTCGGCCAGCCGGTCCCGGCGGGACAGTTCCGTGAGGGCGGCCACCACGCCCGCGTCCAGGCGGGACGGCCAGCGGCCCATCCGCCAGGCCGGGAGCGCCACCCGGGTCAGGAGACGGTCCCAGCCCGCGTAGGCCAGGCCCACCTGTTCCTGGGCGACGATGCGCAGGCCGTAATCCACAGCCTGTGCACGCTCCGCCGCCGCAGCAGCCACCCCTCGCTCCATCTCCGACGCGTGCTCACGGCAACTGCTCAGCAGCATGCGGGCGACCTTGCCGACACCGGACAGCACTGCACGCGAGAGCGGGCCGCGGTTCGGGGCGGACGCCACCGCCACCGCCGCGTCCAGGCCCCGTATGAAACGGCGGGCCGCCGCTATGTCGGGGTGCGCCGAGGGTCCCGTACCGGCCACCACCGGGGCGAGGACGGCTCGGAGCTCGCCCACCCGCATCCACCACAGGAACGGCGATCCGATGACCAGCACCGGGGCCGCCGAGGCGCGGCGGTGCGGGCCGCGCAGGCCGCTCGTGAGCTCGTCGCGGTGCTCGCGCGGGGGCGGGCCGTGCGCCGGGTGCGTGCGGTCCTCCAGCCAGCTGTCGCAGTCCGGGGTCAGCGCTATCGCGGAGGGCGCGGGCACGTCCAGGCGGTCGGCCAGGTCACGCACCATCCGGTACAGATCGGGGGCCGACTCCTCCGCGATCGCGACCGTCGGACTGACGGCCGGCCGGGAGCGGGCCACGACCAGGGCGATTCCGCCCGCCGCCAGCAGCACGAGCACCGCGACACAGGTCACCGCCCAGCGGGCGGTATGCCAGCCGGAGCCCACGAGGTGGCCCGTGGAGCCACCCGCCAGCAGCACCACGGCGACCGCCGCGGGCAGCAGGGCCACCGCCAGTGCCCGGCTGCGGATCCGCAGCACGGCCAGCGCCCGGGAACGCGCGGCCTGCGCGCCTGCCTCCACACCCATACCGGTCACGACCGGACCTCACCCCCTCCCCCACGCGCGGGCCGTCAAGGCTGCGCTGCCTGTCCCACCTGTCCTGGCTTTGGTCACTCCCCCACTGTGGCACCCGTCACCGACATCGCAATGCCGGTGGGCCAAGTGCCGGAACGCTTGCGCCGCACCATAGTTGGGGGCCCGGCCTCCGTCAGCCGGATGGGGCATCGGTCACTCGATGGAATGGCTCTGGGGAAAGCTGGATGACGGACAGCAAGGATCAGGCCCCGGTTCCTGAGACGGATCCGGGGCCTGCGGGGTTCATCGGAAGGGCCTACGGCCCTTCGTTCACTCGGCGGCCGCCTTCGCCGCGATGTCCGTGCGGTGCTGGGAGCCGTCCAGACCGATGCGGGCGACCGCCCGGTACGCACGCTCCCGGGCCTCGGTCAGGTCCTCGCCGGTCGCCGTGACCGACAGGACGCGACCGCCCGCGCTGACCACGGCGTCGCCGTCGGTGCGGGTACCGGCGTGCAGGACGTAGGCGTGCGGGGCGTCCTCGGCGGCGACCTCGTCGAGGCCGGTGATCGGGTCGCCGGTGCGCGGGGTGCCGGGGTAGTTGTGCGAGGCGATGACCACGGTGACCGCGGCGTCGGCGCTCCAGCGCAGCGGCAGCAGGTCGGCGAGGTCACCCTTGGCGGCGGCCAGCAGGACCCCGGCGAGCGGCGTCCTGAGGCGGGCCAGCACGACCTGGGTCTCGGGGTCGCCGAAGCGGGCGTTGAACTCGATCACCCGCACTCCGCGCGAGGTGATGGCGAGACCGGCGTAGAGCAGCCCGGAGAACGGCGTGCCGCGGCGCCGCATCTCGTCGACGGTGGGCTGGAGAACGGTCTCCAGCACCTCCTCGACCAGCTGCGGGTCGGCCCACGGCAGCGGGGAGTACGCGCCCATGCCGCCGGTGTTCGGGCCCTCGTCGCCGTCCAGGGCCCGCTTGAAGTCCTGGGCGGGCTGCAGGGGGAGGACCGTCTCGCCGTCGGTGATGGCGAAGAGGGAGACCTCGGGGCCGTCGAGGAACTCCTCGATGACGACTTGCTCGCAGGCGTTGGCATGCGCCCGCGCGGTCTCCAGGTCGGCGGTCACGACGACGCCCTTGCCGGCGGCGAGACCGTCGTCCTTGACGACGTAGGGGGCGCCGAAGGCGTCGAGGGCCTCGTCGACCTCCTCGGGCGTCGTGCAGACGTACGACCGAGCCGTCGGGACGCCGGCCGCCGCCATCACCTCCTTGGCGAAGGCCTTGGAACCCTCGATCCGGGCGGCCTCCCCGGAGGGGCCGAAGACCGGGATGCCCGCCTCGCGCACGGCGTCGGCGACGCCCGCGACCAGGGGTGCCTCCGGGCCGACCACGACCAGGTCGGCTTCGAGCCGGGTGGCCAGTGCGCTGACGGCGGCACCGTCGAGGGCGTCGACCTGGTGCAGCTCGGCGACCCCGGCGATGCCGGCGTTGCCGGGGGCGCAGTGCAGCGCGGTGACGTCGGGGTCGAGGGACAGTGAGCGGCACAGGGCGTGTTCGCGGGCGCCGCTGCCGATGACGAGGACCTTCACGGGCTCAGCCTAACCGCAGCCGGGGTGGCCGGATTGTGCGGGCTGCTGAAGGAAGGCGGGGGCGGAGGTTGTGGGTTCCTACAAAAGCCCCTATGAGGATGATCGCCGGTGAGTGCTCCGCCTACTCGTTCGTGAACTCCTCGACCACCGTCGCCCCCAGCTCACGGACGAGCAGGTCGTAGCCGGAGAGGGCCGATTCATTGAGGTCCGGGTCGTCGTCCTCGGGGATGTCGTCCTCGATGGACACGGGAGGCCGGGGCGAGGGCTCCGGGGCGGAGGGCTGGGGCACCGGAGCGGAGGCGGGTGCCGTGCTGCGCGACGGAGCCGACTGCGCCGACGCCGTGGAGGCAGGCGCGGGGCTGGGCTGGGAGGGCGCCGGGCGCGCGGGGGACGCCGTGGCGCCACCGCCGCCGTAGCCGCCTCCGCCGTAGCCCGAGGAGCCGCCGCCCTGCGGAGGGGCGGAGCCGCCGCCCGACGGGTCGACGATGGCCTCGACCTTCCACTGGACGCCGAACTGCTCCATGAGCGCCTGGCGCAGGACGTCCTCGCTGCCGCTGGTCGTGAAGTTGTCGCGGGCGCCGGCGTTGACGAAGCCGAGCTGGAGGGTGGTGCCGTCGAAGCCGGTCACCTGGGCGTTCTGGCTGAGCAGGATCCAGGTGAAGCGGCGGCGGTTCTTGACGGCCTCCAGGATGTTCGGCCAGAGCGTGCGGGGGTCCAGGCCGCCGCCGCCGGGAGCGGCGGGGGCGCGCTGGGGCGCGGGGGCCTGTGCGGGGGCGCTCGGGGCCGAGGGCGCGGTCGGCGGGGGCGTGGCCGCGGCGGGGGCCGGCGCTGCGGGGGTCGCGGAGGGCGTGGTGGTGGGCC
>NZ_JAMJFL010000050.1 GCF_023544665.1 Streptomyces sp. YS415 | reverse complement strand
CGCCGCGGTCATGGCCGACCCGGCCCTTCCGGCTGTCGAGTACGTGGGCTCCGGCCCGCCCACCTACGAGCCCGAACCCACCGCCCTCCCGCCCGCGGACCCCGACGACCTGGACGACCTGGTCGCCGACACCGTCCTAGACGGCGCCCAGTACGGCGTCTGCACCCTGCGCGCCGCCTCCGTCCGCGGCGACTCCGCCCGCTACCGGGGCGAGCCCCGCCGCGACTCCCTCCTCACCGCCCGCTTCGGCACCGGCGACACCGCGCTCGTCCTGGTCGCCATGGCCACCGGCGCCCGGGCCACCCCCGGCGCCCACCGCGCCGCCGCCGAGGCCTGCCACTGGATCGGCAGGGCCGTCGGCCGCAGCCACGCCCGCCTCGCCGAGGACATCCGCGCCGGCCGCCGCGGCGACCTGAAGTCCGGACTGCACCGCCTGACCGACCGCAGCCTCGGCAAGCTCCGCGCCAGCGCGGCCGAACTGGGCGTGGACCCGGAGGAGTACGCCGCCACCCTGCGCTGCCTCCTGCTCCCCGCCGACCCCGAGTGCCGTACCCGCGTCTTCTTCGGCGTCGGCGCAGGGGGCCTGTTCCGGCTGCGGGACGGCGAGTGGCAGGACATCGAGCCGCGGGTCACGGACGTCGTGGGCGAGCCCGTCGTGGGCTTCGGCTCGCCGCCGTCCGAGACACCCGAGGGCGACCGGCTCACCATGGACCTGGGCATCCCCAAGCCGCCGAGCCCGTACGAGCCCGCCCCGGAACCGCCCCGGGAGCCGTTCCGTTTCCGGGCCTCGGTCGCCCGTCCGGGCGACACGCTCCTGATGTGCACCGGCGGCCTCGCCGAACCCCTGCGCGGCGAGGCGGACCTCGCCCGCCATCTGACCGGCCGGTGGTCCGCCCCCACCGCACCGGGGCTCGCCGCCTTCCTCGCCGACACCCAGGTCCGCGTCAAGGGCTACGCCGACGACCGTACGGCCGCCGCCGTCTGGGAGAACTGACCGAGCGAACCGCGCGCCCCTGTGCCTCCAATGGAACCCCGAGCAGGCGATCCGAAGGGGTATCCGCAGCCATGGCCAAGCAGAACGTCGCGGAGCAGTTCGTCGACATCCTCGTCCGCGCCGGAGTCGAGCGCCTGTACGGCGTGGTCGGCGACAGCCTCAACCCCGTCGTGGACGCCGTACGCCGCAACCCCGGCATCGACTGGGTGCATGTGCGGCACGAGGAGACCGCCGCCTTCGCCGCCGGCGCGGAGGCCCAGATCACCGGGAAGCTGACCGCCTGCGCGGGCTCCTGCGGCCCCGGCAACCTGCACCTGATCAACGGCCTCTACGACGCCCACCGCTCCATGGCCCCCGTCCTCGCCCTCGCCTCGCACATCCCCTCCAGCGAGATCGGCCTCGGCTACTTCCAGGAGACCCACCCGGACCGGCTGTTCCGCGAGTGCAGCCACTACAGCGAGATGATCTCCAGCCCGCAGCAGATGCCCCGGCTGCTCCAGACCGCCATCCAGCACGCGGTCGGCCGCTCCGGCGTCAGCGTGGTCTCCCTGCCCGGCGACATCGCCGACCGGCCCGCCCCCGACAAGACCGTCGAGACGGCCCTGGTGACCACCCGGCCCACGGTCCGCCCCGGCGACGAGGAGATCGACAGGCTGGTCCGGCTGATCGACGCGGCCGACAAGGTCACCCTGTTCTGCGGCAGCGGTACGGCGGGTGCGCACGCGGAGGTCATGGAGTTCGCCGAGAAGATCAAGTCCCCGGTGGGGCACGCCCTGCGGGGCAAGGAGTGGATCCAGTACGACAACCCCTTCGACGTCGGGATGAGCGGCCTCCTCGGCTACGGCGCCGCGTACGAGGCCACCCACGAGTGCGATCTGCTGATCCTGCTCGGCACCGACTTCCCGTACAACGCCTTCCTGCCCGACGACGTCCAGATCGCCCAGGTCGACATCCGGCCCGAACACCTCGGCCGCCGCACCAAGCTGGACCTCGCCGTGTGGGGCGACGTGCGCGAGACCCTGCGCTGCCTGATCCCGCGCGTGCGCACCAAGGAGAACCGGCGCTTCCTCGACAAGATGCTCAAGAAGCACGCCGACGCGCTGGAGGGAGTCGTCAAGGCGTACACCCGGAAGGTGGACAAGCACGTCCCCATCCATCCGGAGTACGTGGCCTCGGTGCTGGACGAGATCGCCGCCGACGACGCGGTGTTCACGGTCGACACCGGCATGTGCAACGTCTGGGCCGCCCGTTACCTCACCCCGAACGGCCGCCGCCGGGTCATCGGCTCCTTCTCCCACGGCTCGATGGCGAACGCGCTGCCCATGGCGATCGGCGCCCAGTTCACCGACCGCCGCCGCCAGGTGGTGTCGATGTCCGGCGACGGCGGATTCTCCATGCTCATGGGCGACTTCCTCACGCTGGTCCAGTACGACCTGCCGGTGAAGGTGGTCCTGTTCAACAACTCCTCGCTCGGCATGGTCGAGCTGGAGATGCTGGTCGCCGGGCTCCCGTCGTACGGCACGACGAACAAGAACCCCGACTTCGCGGCCGTCGCGCAGGCGTGCGGCGCCTACGGCGTACGCGTGGAGAAGCCCAAGCAGCTCGCGGGCGCCCTCAAGGACGCCTTCAGGCACAAGGGCCCCGCCCTCGTCGACATCGTCACCGACCCCAACGCCCTGTCCATCCCGCCGAAGATCAAAGCCGACATGGTCACCGGCTTCGCCCTGTCCGCCTCCAAGATCGTCCTGGACGGCGGAGTGGGCCGCATGCTCCAGATGGCCCGCTCCAACCTCCGCAACGTGCCCCGGCCCTAGGGGTTGTACGGTCCCCATTCGCGTGCCGAGGTGTCGTACCCGTACCGGGGCAGGCCCTTGATGCCCGTCGTGCGCAGCGGGCTGCCGCGGTCGTCGATGCGGAGCGTGCCGGTGCGGCCCTGGGAGGACCAGTCGAGTTCCAGGTACCAGCGGCAGTCGCAGCCCTCGGTGCGGGCGGTGACGAGCAGCACCTCGGGGTCCTCGGCGGAGACCCGGTAGGGCAGGCGCATCGCCGGGATCGTGGTGCCCGCGTCGTTGCCGTCGACCGGGCGGGCGATCGGCCGGTCCTTGTCCAGGTCGACGTCGAAGGAGCGCGGGGTCACCGCCCCGCCGCAGCCGTGGTCCATGGCGTAGGCGTTGCCTTCGACGGGTGCCGCACGGCCGACCACCCGGACCCGCAGCGCCTCCAGGATCACCGCCGTGGACGTCCGTCCCTGCACCGAGATCCGCACCATGGTCTCCCGCCCGTGCACCGCGCCCTGCGCCCCGGCCCAGGCCCTGGCGTCCTGCGGGGCGGGCGGCGGCGGCACCTGCGCGGGCGGCTCGCCGATGACGTAGTCGTGCCCGCACCCCTCCGACCAGACGTGTGAGTCCGCGGTCCAGGTGAGCGGCACGCCCTCCTTCGGCTCGCCCTGCGCGGACGGCGCGCCGCTGCTCCCGTCGACGGCGGGCCGCGAGGGCTTCGCCGTGGCGGATGCGGACGTGGCGGGGGAGGGGCCGGTGGCCGTGGGGCTCGGCGATCCGGGGGACGGGCTCTTCGTGGTGGCGGGTGCGGTCGTACGGGGTTTGGGCGCGCCCTGGGGCCGGTCGCTCGCGCGTGAGTCGGGGCCGGTGTCCAGCGCCGAGAGGGTGCCCACGGTGGCGAGGAGGACCGAGGCCACGGCCGCGGCGACGGTGCTCCGCCGTCGGCGGTACCAGGGGCGGACCGGCGCGGGTGCCGGTGTCGCGTCCTCGGGCGCCGGTTCCGGTGGGATTTCGTCGGGCGCTGGTGCGGGCGCGGCGCTCTCCCGCACCGGTTCGGGCGCGGTGCCCTCGGGCTCCTCCTGCGCGGGGGTGCCCTCGGGCTCCGTCTGCGCGGGCGCGTCGGGTGCCGCCGTGCCCCGGGGCCGCTGCCGGGCCGCCACCGCGAGCAGCCAGCGCCGGTGCAGCTCCATCCGCTCCTCCGCCGACGCCCCGCACAGCGCGGCGAAGCGCTCCACCGGGGCGAAGTCCTGGGGGACCGCGTCACCGGCGCAGTAGCGGTGCAGCGTGGAGGTGTTCATGCCCAGCCGGCGGGCCAGCGAGCCGTAACTGCGGTCGGTCCGCTCCTTGAACTGCCGCAGCAGTGCGGCGAACTCCCCGACGTCGTCCTGTGCCGACATCCGTCCCCCGTGTTCTCCCGCCCGGGACGGCATCCCAGGCACCCATGTAATTGCACGTCAGACGGCCTGGGATGGTTCCACCCCGGGGAAAGCCGCGTCCCCTGTTGCGTCCGGGTCCTGTGACCGCTGATGCTCAAGGTGTCGCACCGACGACGGCCGGCCCGACCAGCCGGCTGCGCGATGACGACGACCCGCATCCACACTCACCCACGGGGGAACACTCATGCCCAAGCGCACCCGAGCAGGCGCCGCCACCGTACTCGCCGTCGCCGGCCTCACCGTCGGCGCGGCCCTCACCGTACCGGCCGGAGCCGCGCCGACGACGGCGAGCACGCCCCGCTTCCTGTCCGCCTCCCAGCTCCCGCCGCACCCCTCCTCGGCCTGGACCGCCGGCCAGGTCACCGACGGAGTCCCGGACGAGATGCGGTTCTGCCTGGAGGAGGCGCTGCTCGCCTACGACTCCCGGTACCGGCCGTTCCACACCGACCTGGACACCAGCGCCCGGCAGCTGACGATCGTCGTCGGCACCACCGCCAAGGCCAAGGCCCTGGCGAGCAGCCTGAACAAGGAGTTCAAGGGCTGCGCCGGGCGGATCGAGGCCGACCCGGAGATCGAGGCGACGTACAAGTCCTACGGCTCGCTCCCCGTCGAGGAGGGCGCCCGCGTGCACGGTCTGCACACCGAGACCACGTGGGGCGCCACCGACATCCGGCTGCTCTCCGTCGGCCGGGACGGCAGGACCGTCACCGTCGTGGACTGGTCGCAGCTGGGCGACTTCTCGGACGCTCCGGTGTCCGCGTTCAAGAAGACCACCACCAAGGCGGTCAACAAGCTGTACTGACCGCGGTGGCGCCGGGGGGATCGGGGCCGCCCTCTCGCCACGGGGGTCGGGAGGGCGGCCCCACGCACCCCGCTGCCGACCCCGCCGGTGGGCCACTGCCCCCTTTGTGGCCGAACGCCTGGTCGTTGACGATTCGACATGACTGCCCCGTGCCCGACGGGGCATGGATCCCGTGAACGTGTTCGAGCAGGAGGGAACGACATCGGCACGCGGGCGGGGGTCATGAAGAGGCAGGTAAGAGGGGGCGGTCCCGTAGCGATGGGGACCTTCCCGGCGAACACGGCTCAGGACAAGGCGGACGGCGGCACGGAACCGGCGCCGATGTGCCGGCTCAGCCGCAGGCTCGGGCGCGCCGACCTCAGGGCGGTGCCCGAGGCGCGCAGGGAACTGCGGGAGCTGCTGCGGCACTGGGGCAGGCCGGGACGATCGGAGACAGCGGAGCTGCTGACCAGCGAACTCGTCACCAACGCACTCGTCCACACCGACCATGACGCGGTACTGACCGCCACCCTGGGACCGGGTGGACTGCGGGTGGAGGTACGGGACTTCGTGGCCCACCGGCCCAGGGTGTGCGTACCGGACGCCGACGACGGTACGCACGGCCGGGGGCTGGCGCTGGTGGAGTCCCTCGCGGACGCGTGGGGCGTACGGCCGCACGCGGTGGGCAAGGCGGTGTGGTTCGAACTCGGCGCCGGGGCCGCCTGAACGAGGGCCCGCACAACGACGGGAGGGGGTACGACCTGACGTCGTACCCCCTCCCGTGGCTCGTCCTGGGAGAGCGGTTTTCAGCCGAACTGCTGCTCCAGATCCTTGAGCTTGCGCTCCAGGGAGTCCAGCCGCGGCAGGGCCATGGTGTCGTCCTCAGCGGTGAGGTCGACGGTCACCGGCTCAGAACCGGTGCGGGCGGGCTGAAGTGAGGGACGCGAGCGTACGGGCAGCTGCTCCGGCGACGATATGGCAGGCTCCGCGGTGACCCGGTCGGAGCCGCCGCGCTCCACGGCCTGGACCTCCACCTCCACCTGGCGCCCGCCGCCCCGGCCGACGAACCCGCGGTGGCCGCGGCTGATGGCCTTGAGCTGGGCACGCTCCACGCGCTGCGCCTCGCGGCGCCGCATGCGCTGCTCGTCCTTCTTCAGCTTGTCCTCGCGCACTTCCTCGACCGCCTCGTCCAGGCTGCGCACACCCTCCAGGAGCATCAGGGACCACGCCTTGTAGGTCTCCCGGGGCGCCCGCAGCCAGCGGACCATGCGGATCTGCGGCAGCGGCCTCGGCACCAGGCCCTGCTCGCGCAGGGCGGCCCGGCGGGTCTGCTTCAGTGCCCGGTCGAAGAGCACCGCCGCGGACAGGGACATGCCGGCGAAGAAGTGCGGGGCGCCGTCGTGGCCGATCCCCCGGGGCGCGTGCACCCAGTTGAACCAGGCCGCGGCGAACGCGAACGTCCATACGAGTATCCGGGAGCCGAGTGCCGCGTCACCGTGGCTCGCCTCGCGCACCGCGAGCACGGAGCAGAACATCGCGGCGCCGTCCAGGCCGAACGGGACCAGGTACTGCCAGCCGTCGGTGAGGCCGAGGTTCTCCTCGCCGAAGCCGACCAGGCCGTGGAAGGAGAGCGCCGCGGCCACCGCGGCACAGCAGAACAGGAGCACATAGGAGACGGTGCCGTATATGGCCTCCTTGCGCCTGCGGCGCTCTTCGCTGCGCTCCCACGAGTCGTCGGAACTCGTGTCCTTCCCCGAGGAGCGCTTTCCGCGCGTGAGCACCGCCATCGCGACCAGCGTGCCCAGGAGCAGTACGGCGCCCGGAAGCAACCAGTTCAGCGATATGTCGGTCAGTCTCATCTGGGGTCCCTTGCATTGGGATAGGGCGTAACGCCCGCCATAGTGGCCCAATCCCACCGGCCCTCAGGGGGTTTCGGGGCAAGAGGCCGCCAAGGAAGTGCAAGGGAATGCCCAGGGCGACGTTCTGCTCGAACTGCCGCGTGAGGGGCGGGAGTTGAGTTCGAATAAGACTACCCGTACGGGTGGTTCCACGGAAAGTTCCTGCGACGAGTGAGGAAGTTGTGAAACGCCTGAAACCCCGCGGGCGGTCGGCGGAGTCGATCTTACGGGACCCGGCGGGGTGTACGTGCCCCGCGCCGGCTCAACTCGCCGTCGCCAGCAGCTTGCTGACGCGCTGGGTGTCGCAGGTGCGCGGGCAGGTGGCGCAGGTGTCCTCGGGGCGCAGGGTGTAGAACATGCAGCAGCTCACCCGGTCCCGGGTCGACAGCGGCTTCCCGTCCGGCCCGGTCAGCACGCGGAAGGCGGCGGAACCGGCGTACGGCTTGGTCGAGCCGGGCAGCAGCAGCTCCAGCTCGCGCATGGCGCGCTCCTCCTCGCCGAGGAGTTGCCCGACGTACCACAGGCTTTCGACGATCTCGTCGGTCGCCATGCCCCACAGAGCACGGCCCCGGCGGCGCATGCGGGGACCGAACCCGGCGAGGACGGGTTCGAGGTGCTCGGCCACGGCGGCCCGGACCTCGGCGCGCAGCGCCTCCTCGTCCGGGACCACCCGGGCGCCCGGGAGGCCGGCCGCGGGGTCGCCGGGCAGACAGGCGAAGCCGGCGGTCGGGCGGACCGCCATCCGGCCGATGGGGTGGTCGGGGGTGGTGCGGTCGTAGGAGACATGCGTCACGGGCAGGCGGGGGACGCGGCGGTGCAGGAACCAGGGGACGGTGATCAGCAGGCAGGCGGGCCAGGCGTAGCGGTGCAGTCCGAAGCTGGCGGTGACGTCCGGGCGGGCCCGCTGCTCGTAGTCGCGCAGGACCTGCTCGTCGTCCCAGGCCAGGAAGGCGTCGAGCGGGGCGCCCCCGGCGGCGAGCTCGGCGGCGTTGACCCAGCCGGAGCCGGTCGGGGCCGGGTCCGCGGGATCCAGTTCGGTCACCAGGAGTGACGGGAGGACCTCGGTGAGCCGCGTGTACGCGTCCGTGGTGGCCGAACGGGGCACAGGCATCCGGGACTCCCGATTCAGTGCGGTTTTCAGGTAAGCCTTACCTTACCGAAGATCGGGCGGATTTGAACTGGGGGCCCGGGCGCTTATGGTGCTTGACGGATGAGTGACAACCCGCCGTAATGACCCCAAGACCGACACGTCCGCAGGAGGAGCCCGTGAACCAGGGTGCGCAGGGCTCCGCCGAGGCGCGGGCAGCCGAGCGGGTCCGGGGCGGGGCCGTGCCCGCCCAGCCCGGCGCGGCGGAGACGGCGCGGGTCCGCGGCGAACACACCCACAGCGAACCGTCGATGCCGCGTCCGCGCGTGGTCGTCCAGCGCTCCTCGGTGCGCGGGCAGATCCTCGACGCGCTGCGCAGGGCGCTGGTGGCGGGGGAGTTGGCGCCGGGCGAGGTGTACTCGGCGCCCGTACTGGGCGAGCGCTTCGGTGTCTCCGCCACCCCGGTCCGTGAGGCGATGCAGCAACTCGCCCTCGAAGGGGCCGTGGAGGTCGTGCCCAACCGGGGCTTCCGGGTGGTCGAGCGCGGCGCCCGGGAACTGGCGGAACTGGCCGAGGTGCGCGCCCTGATCGAGGTCCCGGTGCTGATCCGGCTGTCCCGCACGGTCCCGCCCGAGCGCTGGGCCGGCCTGCGCCCGCTCGCGGAGTCGACGGTACGGGCCGCCTCCAGCGGCTGCCGGGCGACGTACGCCGAAGCGGACCGCGCCTTCCACGCGGCGGTGCTGTCCCTGTCCGGCAACCAGCAACTCGTCCAGGTGGCGGGGGAGTTGCACCGCCGAGCCCAGTGGCCCCTGGTCGGCCCCCAGCCCGCCCGCGGCCGCGTCGACCTGATCGCCGACGCGGCCGAGCACACGGCCCTGCTGGACGCGCTGATCGCCCGCGACATGGAAGCGGTGCGGACACTGCTGGACGACCACTTCGCCTCGGCCCCGTAAACCCGACGCCCCCTCGTGGGCCCCGGATTCACGCCGTTGCCGCGTCCGTTGCCGGGGGTGTCTGGGCCAAGTGCCGGGCGAGCCAGGTCGGTACGCCGCCCAGGAGGCGGAACAGGCGGCGTGCCTCCTCGCGCAGGCGGGAGGCCTCCGGTTCGGGCTCGGTGTCCGCCAGCGAGGCCAGCGCGGGGGCCGTGCCCACCAGGTAGCCCAACTCCTCGCGGATCCGCAGGGATTCGGTGAAGCCGTGCCGGGCCTCCGCCAACTCGCCGTCCCGCAGGGCGAGTCCGGCCAGATGGCGCCAGGTGAAGGACAGCAGCAGCGGATCGGGGTGGGCCGTCGCCGCCGCGTGCGCCCGGCGGTAGGCCGCCCGCGCCGCCTGCGGCGAGTGCGCCAGGTTCTCCGCCAGCAGACCCCGGCGGAAGTCCAGCAGGGCCCGGCCCGGCGCCCCCGGCGGGATCAGCGCCGCCGCCCGCCCGAGCGCCGCCCGTGCCTCGTCGGCGCGGTCCCGGACCGTGTGCAGCGTGGCCGCGTAGGCAAGTTGCCCCCGTTCACAAGCGGCCGCGCCCCGCTCCTCGTCGCTGTGCGCCGCGGCCTCCGCCGTACGCAGCGCATCCTCGGCGTCCTCCCAGCCCTGCTCGGTGTACAGGCACCGCTCCACCAGCAGCGACGCCCGTTGCAGCGCGGCCGCCGGGGTCTCCGGCCGCAGCAGGGCCGCCGCGTCGGCCCAGCAGGCCCGCGAGCGCAAGCGCCATATCGCGGTCTGGAGTGGATCGTCACCGGCGGTCGTTCCGTTACCAGACATGGCGATATGCGCCACGTTGCCCTCCCCGAGCACGCCCTTGAGCTTTGAGTGGTGGCCGCATTTCAGCATCTGCGGCCCACGCAGGCCAAGAGGGTAGGTGAAGGATTTCACAAAGTCGTGGGACCGCGACCCCACCAGGGGTATGCCCGCGTGACCTCAGCTCATCCGCAGCGCCAGGAAGAAATCGAGCTTGTCCTCCAGCCGGGACAGGTCCCGGCTCGTCAACTGCTCGATTCGCCCGACCCGGTAGCGCAGTGTGTTGACATGGAGGTGCAGCCGGGTCGCGCACCGCGTCCAGGAGCCGTCGCAGTCCAGGAACGCCTCCAGCGTCGGGATCAGCTCGGCGCGGTGGCGGCGGTCGTAGTCCCGCAGCGGGTCCAGCAGCCGCGCGGTGAAGGCGCGCCGGACGTCGTCCGGGACGAACGGCAGCAGCAGCACGTGCGAGGCCAGCTCCTGGTGCCCCGCCGCGCACACCCGTCCCGGCCGCGCGGCCGCGACCCGGCGGGCGTGCCGCGCCTCCTCCAGCGCCCCGCGCAGCCCCTCGGCGGAGTGCACCGCCGCGCTGACGCCGAGCGTGACCCGGCCGTCGTCGTCGAGGCCCGCCGAGAGCGGGTCGCGGACCGACTCCAGGAGCTGGTCGGCGAGGAGTCCCGTCTCGGAGCCGTCGTGCTCGGCGGAGACGGCGGGCAGCGGGACCAGCGCGATCGCCTCGTCGCCCGTGTGCGCCACCGCGATGCGGTCGGAGGGCTCCGGGCCGGTGGTCAGCGGGTCGACCAGGATCTCCTCCAGCAGCGACTGCGCCACCGGGCCGCCCTCCACCGCGCCGCCCTCCCACTCCACCCGGGCCACCACGACCTGCCAGTGCGGGGCCGCGCCCAGGCCGGGCAGCAGCACCGGTGCGGCCACCCTCAGCCGGGCCGCGATCTCGGCGGGCGCGGCACCCGTCTGGACCAGCTCCAGGACCTCCTGGGCCAGCCGGCGGCGCACCGTGCGGGCCGCGTCCCGGCGGTCCCGCTCGACGGCGATCAGCTGGGTGACGCCCTGGAGCAGGTCCAGCCGCTCCTCGGGCCAGTCCCCGGCGTCCGCCTCCACGGCCAGCAGCCAGTCCGACAGCACCGTCTCGCGCACGTCCCGCGAGGCCCCCGGGGAGCGGCCGGTGCTGCGGACCGGGAACAGGGAGTACGGCGTCGAGTCCAGCGTGATCCGGTACGGGCCGCGCCGGCCGGTGCGGGCGGCGGCCAGGTGCTCGGCGGCGAGCTGGGCACACAGGCCGGCGGGGAGGGCCGGGCCGCCCACCTTGGACCCGGCGATCAGCCGTCCGGTGGGGGACAGCACCCAGGCCCGCAGATCCAGGTCCGAGCCCAGCAGGTCGAGGACGACGTCCGGGCCGCCGCCCGCGGGCCCCGCGGTCATCATGCGCCGGTGCCGGTCCACGACGGCCGCGAGATCGCCCGCCCGCTCCCCGGACACCTGCCGTACGACGTGCTCGGTGATCGTCGCGAAGGCCACCGACTCGTGCACGCCGAACAGCGGCAGGCGGTGCCGGGCGCAGGCGGTCACCAGGTCCTCGGGGACATCGCCCAGCTCGGCCTCGCCGGCCGCGAGGGCGGCCACCCCGGCCTGCGCGAGGATCCGGACGAACGGCTCCGAGTCGTCGGCGTCCCGGCGCCAGGCCAGGCCGGTGAGGACCAGCTCGCCGCCCGACAGATAGCGGCTGGGGTCCCGCAGGTCCGTGGTCATCACGCCACGGACGGTGCGGTCGAGCTCCTCTTCGCCGCCGAGCAGCTTGAGGCCCAGCGCGTCCGTGTCCAGCAGTGCGCGCAGCCGCATTCTCGTCGCCGCCGTTCCTTGTCTCGAAATCTACGATGGATCTGGGTGGAGGGGTGAGGTTCGGGCCCGTCCGGCGGGCCGGTGGGTGACACGCACCGGGTCGGGGGTCACGATTCGGCTGTGTCCCAGGTCACGTGGTGTGCGCCGCACGTTTCCAGAGGAAAACCAGGAGGTTGCTGATGACCTCCGTTCATACGAATCTACAAGATGACCTACCTGGCCAGCCAACTCCTTCATGGTTTCCGTGACTGACCCCGGTGGAGGACGGGGCGGTGTACTGACACCACTCCGCGTTAACAGCACGTGAACGAGCCGCGCCCGCCGCACACGGATTGGCTCAATCTGTACGACTTCCAAGAGCACTGAGACGAAGAAGAGAGCCGGTCATGGACTTCCTTCGCCCCGCCAGCTGGGAGGAGGCGCTCGCCGCGAAGGCAGAGCACCCCACCGCTGTGCCGATTGCGGGTGGCACCGATGTGATGGTCGAGATCAACTTCGACCACCGCCGGCCCGAGTACCTCCTCGACCTCAATCGCGTCGGCGACCTCTACGAGTGGGAGGTCGGCGAGGAGAGCGTACGGCTCGGCGCCTCCGTCCCCTACACGAGGATCATGGAGAACCTCCGCGCCGAGCTGCCGGGTCTCGCCCTCGCCTCGCACACGGTCGCCTCCCCGCAGATCCGCAACCGCGGCGGCGTCGGCGGCAACCTCGGCACCGCCTCCCCGGCCGGCGACGCCCACCCCGCGCTCCTCGCGGCGGGCGCCGAGGTCGAGGTGGAGTCGGTGCGCGGAAGCCGCCGCATCCCCATCGACGCGTTCTACACCGGCGTGAAGCGCAACGCGCTCGCGCCCGACGAGCTGATCCGCGCGGTGCACATCCGGAAGGCCGACGGGCCCCAGCAGTACTCCAAGGTGGGCACCCGCAACGCCATGGTCATCGCGGTGTGCGCCTTCGGGCTCGCGCTGCACCCGGCGACGCGGACCGTCCGGACCGGCATCGGCTCGGCCGCCCCCACACCCGTGCGGGCCAAGGCCGCCGAGGAATTCCTGAACGCCGCGCTGGACGAGGGCGGCTTCTGGGACAACGGCAAGATCATCACCCCGTCGGTCGCCAAGCAGTTCGCGGACCTGTGCGCCGCCGCCTGCAACCCCATCGACGACGTCCGGGGCACGGCGAGCTACCGCCGCCACGCGGTCGGCATCATGGCCCGCCGCACGCTGACCTGGACCTGGGAGTCCTACCGCGGCACCGCCGCCCGCACGGAGGGAGTCGCCTGATGCGTGTCAACTTCACTGTCAACGGACGTCCGCAGGAAGCCGACGACGTGTGGGAGGGCGAGTCCCTGCTCTACGTCCTGCGCGAGCGGCTGGGCCTGCCCGGTTCCAAGAACGCCTGCGAGCAGGGCGAGTGCGGCTCCTGCACGGTCCGCCTGGACGGCGCCCCGGTGTGTGCCTGTCTGGTCGCCGCCGGTCAGGTCGAGGGCCGGGAGGTGGTGACCGTCGAAGGGCTCGCGGACTTCGCCAAGCAGCGCGCCGAGCACGGCGGTTGCGCCACCGGCGCCTGCGGCACCTCGGCCGACGAGGCCAAGGGCTGGCGGGCCAAGGGCCAGGACTCGCACACCGGCGAGGGCACCGAACTCTCCCCGATCCAGCAGGCGTTCATCGACGCCGGCGCCGTCCAGTGCGGCTTCTGCACGCCGGGCCTGCTGGTCGCGGCCGACGAGATGCTGGAGCGCAACCCCAGCCCGAGCGACGCGGACATCCGTGAGGCGCTCTCGGGCAACCTGTGCCGCTGCACGGGCTACGAGAAGATCATGGACGCGGTCCGCCTCGCGGCCGCCCGGCAGGGAGAGGCGGTCTGACGATGCCCAGCAACGGCGCTCCCCTTGGTGCTCCCACCAAGGTCACCCAGGGCTCCCCGACCAAGGGCGGCATCGGCGAGTCCACGCTCCGCCCGGACGGCACCCTCAAGGTCACCGGAGAGTTCGCGTACTCCTCCGACATGTGGCACGAGGACATGCTCTGGGGCCAGATCCTGCGCTCCCCGGTCGCCCACGCCGAGATCGTGTCCATCGACACCAGCCAGGCCCTCGCCACGCCCGGCGTCTACGCCGTCCTGACCTACGACGACCTGCCGACCGACGTGAAGAACTACGGCCTGGAGATCCAGGACACCCCGGTTCTCGCCCACGGCAAGGTGCGCCACCACGGCGAGCCGGTGGCGATCGTCGCCGCCGACCACCCGGAGACCGCGCGCCGCGCCGCCGCGAAGATCCACGTCGAGTACCGCGACCTGCCGGTCATCACCGACGAGGCCTCCGCGACCGCGCCGGACGCGATCCTGGTCCACGAGGGCCGCGACGACCACCACAGCGGCCATGTCCCGCACCCGAACATCGTGCACCGCCAGCCGATCGTCCGCGGCAACGCCGACGAGGCCGCGAAGCGGGCCGACGTCATCGTCCGGGGCGAGTACACCTTCGGCATGCAGGACCAGGCCTTCCTCGGCCCGGAGTCCGGGCTCGCGGTGCCGGAGGAGGACGGCGGCGTCCACCTCTACATCGCCACCCAGTGGCTCCACTCCGACCTGCGCCAGATCGCGCCCGTGCTCGGCCTGCCCGAGGAGAAGGTGCGGATGACGCTGGCGGGCGTGGGCGGCGCGTTCGGCGGGCGCGAGGACCTGTCGATGCAGATCCACGCCTGTCTGCTGGCGCTGCGCACCGGCAAGCCCGTCAAGATCGTCTACAACCGCTTCGAGTCCTTCTTCGGGCACGTCCACCGCCACCCGGCGAAGCTCACCTACGAGCACGGCGCCACCAGGGACGGCAAGCTGACGCACATGAAGTGCCGGATCGTCCTGGACGGCGGCGCCTACGCGTCGGCCTCCCCGGCGGTCGTCGGCAACGCCTCCTCCCTGTCCGTCGGCCCGTACGTGATCGACGACGTGGACATCGAGGCCGTCGCCCTCTACACCAACAACCCGCCCTGCGGCGCCATGCGCGGCTTCGGCGCGGTCCAGGCGTGCTTCGCCTACGAGGCGCAGATGGACAAGCTGGCCGCGGAGCTGGGTATGGACCCGGTGGAGTTCCGGCAGCTCAACGCCATGGAGCAGGGCACGCTCATGCCCACCGGACAGCCGGTCGACTCGCCGGCCCCGGTTGCCGAACTGCTGCGCCGCGTCAAGGCGATGCCCATGCCGCCGGAGCGCCAGTGGGAGTCCAGCGAGGGCGCGGACGTACGGCAGCTGCCGGGCGGTCTGTCCAACACCACGCACGGCGAGGGCGTCGTCCGCGGGGTCGGCTACGCGGTCGGCATCAAGAACGTCGGCTTCTCCGAGGGCTTCGACGACTACTCCACCGCCAAGGTGCGCATGGAGGTCGTCGGCAGCGAGCCGGTCGCCACCGTGCACACCGCGATGGCGGAGGTCGGCCAGGGCGGCGTCACCGTCCACGCGCAGATCGCCCGCACCGAGCTGGGCGTCGCCCAGGTCACCATCCACCCCGCCGACACCCAGGTGGGCAGCGCCGGTTCGACCTCCGCGTCGCGCCAGACGTACGTCACCGGCGGCGCCGTGAAGAACTCCTGCGAGCTCGTCCGCGAGAAGGTCCTGGAGATCGGGCGCCGCAAGTTCGGCTCCTACCACCCCGCCTGGGCCACCGCGGAGCTGCTGCTGGAGGGCGGCAAGGTCGTCACCGACGGCGGCGAGGTCCTCGCCGATCTGGTGGACGTCCTCGAAGGGGAGTCCGTCGAGGTGGAGGCCGAGTGGCGGCACCGCCCGACCGAGCCCTTCGACCTGCGCACCGGCCAGGGCAACGGCCATGTCCAGTACTCCTTCGCCGCGCACCGCGCGGTGGTCGAGGTGGACACCGAGCTCGGCCTGGTCAAGGTGATCGAGCTGGCCTGCGCCCAGGACGTCGGCAAGGCCCTCAACCCGCTGTCCGTCCTCGGTCAGATCCAGGGCGGCACGCTGCAGGGCATGGGCGTCGCGGTGATGGAGGAGATCGTCGTCGATCCCGTGACCGCGAAGGTCCGCAACCCCTCCTTCACGGACTACCTGCTCCCCACGATTCTCGACACGCCGATCATCCCGGTCGACGTGCTCGAACTCGCCGACGACCACGCCCCGTACGGGCTGCGCGGCATCGGCGAGGCCCCCACCCTGTCGTCCACGCCGGCCGTGCTCGCGGCCATCCGCGCGGCGACCGGGCTGGAGCTCAACCGCACGCCGGTCCGTCCGGAGCACCTCACCGGTACGGCGTAGGCACACGCCGCAAGTCTCTCCGGGCGGCGCCGGGAACGTCACACTTCGCCGCGCCGCCCGGAGTACCCAGATCGTTCGTCTCGGGCCGTCCCCCGGGTCGTGCGGCCGAAGCACCTTCCCAAATCCCGCAGCCGCAGGAGCGGTTGTCGATGCGGGTGCCCCTTTGAACCTTGGGAGTAGGCCCACATGACCCAGCAGTCACTGGAGCCGAAGACCGTTGCCGACGACGCGGGTGAAGGCACCCTCGTCCCGGCCGGACGGTCTTGGCTCGACCGGTACTTTCACATATCCAGGAGAGGCTCCTCGGTCGCGCGTGAAGTGCGCGGCGGCGTCACGACCTTCATGGCGATGGCGTACATCCTGCTGCTCAACCCCCTGATCCTGTCCGGCAAGGACGCGGCGGGGAACACCCTCGGGCAGCAGGCCCTGATCACCGCCACCGCGTTCGCGGCGGCCCTCACCACGCTGCTGATGGGCTTCTTCGGCAAGGTGCCGCTGGCCCTGGCCGCCGGCCTCTCCGTCTCCGGCGTCCTCGCCTCGCAGGTCGCCCCGCAGATGACCTGGCCGCAGGCCATGGGAATGTGCGTGATGTACGGCGTGATCATCATGCTGCTGGTCGTCACCGGCCTGCGCGAGATGATCATGAACGCGATCCCGCTGGCGCTCAAGCACGCGATCACCATGGGCATCGGCCTGTTCGTCGCCCTGATCGGCTTCTACAAGGCCGGCTTCGTGCACCAGGGCGAGGCGACCCCGGTCGCCCTCGGCCCGACCGGCGAACTGGCCGGCTGGCCCGTCCTGCTGTTCGCCGTCACCCTGCTCGGCATCTTCATGCTCCAGGCCCGGGGCATCCCCGGCGCGATCCTGATCGGCATCGTCGGCGGCACGCTCCTCGCCGTCGTCCTCAACGCGTTCGACGTCATCGACCCCAAGCAGTGGGCGAGCGGCGCTCCCGAACTGCACGGCAGCGCGGTCTCCATGCCGGACTTCTCCATCTTCGGTGACGTCGAGTTCGGCGGCTGGGGCGAGGTCGGCGCGATGACGGTCGGCATGATCGTCTTCACGCTGGTGCTCGCCGGGTTCTTCGACGCGATGGCCACCATCATCGGCGTCGGCACCGAGGCCAAGCTCGCCGACGACAAGGGCCGGATGCCGGGCCTGTCCAAGGCGCTGTTCATCGACGGCGCGGGCGGCGCGATCGGCGGCGTCTCCGGCGCCTCCGGCCAGACCGTCTTCGTGGAGTCGGCGACCGGCGTCGGCGAGGGCGCCCGCACGGGCCTGTCCTCGGTCGTCACCGGCCTGTTCTTCGCGGCGTGTCTCTTCTTCACCCCGCTCACGGCGATCGTGCCCGGGGAGGTCGCCGCCGCCGCCCTGGTCGTCATCGGCGCCATGATGATGATGAACGCCCGGCACGTGGACTGGAGCGACCGCGCCACCGCCATCCCGGTCTTCCTGACCGTCGTGATCATGCCGTTCACCTACTCCATCACCGCGGGTGTCGCCGCCGGCGTCATCTCGTACGTCGCGATCAAGACCGCCCAGGGCAAGGTCCGCGAGATCGGGGTGTTCATGTGGGCCCTGACGGTGATCTTCCTGGTGTTCTTCGCCCTCAACCCGATCGAGAGCTGGCTCGGCGTCCACTAGCCGGCAGCCCTGCACACCACCGCCCCAAGGAGACCGAGAGATGCTGGACATCGCCGAAGAACTGCACCGGTGGGTCGAGCAGGGACG
Source organism: Streptomyces sp. YS415 (assembly GCF_023544665.1). Classification (GTDB taxonomy): domain Bacteria; phylum Actinomycetota; class Actinomycetes; order Streptomycetales; family Streptomycetaceae; genus Streptomyces. The sequence continues at coordinate 11,072 of NZ_JAMJFL010000050.1, read as the reverse complement.
TGACTTCGCCGTGGCCACCGTGGTCGCGGTCGGAGGCAGCGCCCCCCGCCAGCCCGGCGCCGCGCTCGCGGTGGACACCGACGGCACGGCGATCGGCTCGGTCTCCGGCGGCTGCGTGGAGGGCGCCGTCTACGAACTGTGCCGGCAGGCCCTCCAGGACGGCGACACCGTCCTGGAGCGCTTCGGCTACAGCGACGAGGACGCCTTCGCCGTGGGCCTGACCTGCGGCGGCGTCATCGACATCCTGGTCACCCCGGTGCGGGCCGCCGATCCGGCCCGCCCGGTGCTCGGCGCGGCGCTGGCCGCCGCCGCCCGCGGTGAGGCGGCGGCCGTGGCACGGATCGTGTCGGGCCCCGCCGAACTGATGGGCCGGGCCCTGCTCGTCCGGCCCGGCGGCGACTCGCCGCGGGGCGGCTTCGGCGCCCATCCCGAGCTGGACCGCACCGTCGCCGCCGAGGCGGCCGCCCACCTGGACGCCGGCCGCACCGGCACCCTGGAGATCGGGGAGCAGGGCTCCCGTTGCGGAGCACCGCTCACGGTGCTGGTGGAGTCCTCGGTCCCGCCGCCCCGGATGATCGTCTTCGGGGCGATCGACTTCGCCTCCGCGCTGGTGCGGATCGGCAAGTTCCTCGGCTACCACGTCACGGTGTGCGACGCCCGGCCCGTCTTCGCGACCCGCGCCCGCTTCCCCGAGGCCGACGAGATCGTCGTCGAGTGGCCGCACCAGTACCTGGAACGCACCCGCGTCGACGCGCGCACGGTCCTGTGCGTGCTCACCCACGACGCCAAGTTCGACGTACCCCTGCTCCGGCTCGCCCTGCGCCTGCCGGTCGCCTACGTCGGCGCGATGGGCTCGCGCCGCACCCACCTGGAACGCAACGAGCGGCTGCGCGACGTCGGCGTCACCGAACTGGAACTGGCCCGGCTGCGGTCCCCGATCGGCCTCGACCTCGGCGCCCGTACGCCCGAGGAGACCGCACTGTCGATCGCCGCCGAGATCGTCGCGAACCGGCGCGGCGGCAGCGGGGCCTCACTGACCGGCGCCCACACGCCCATCCATCACGACACGGCCCCGGCCCCCGCCGGACGCATCGGCTCGGTGGCCTGAGCCCGGTCCCGGAGGACGGCCGACTGGTCCGGCCAGGCGAACGCGTAGTCCGGGGCACCGCCCCGGCTCAGCCGTACCCAGCGCAGCAGTTCACGCGCGATGCCCGCGGTGCCCATCGCCCAGCCGGTCTCCGGCTCCAGCGCGCTCGGGGTGGCCCGGTGCTCGGTGTTCGACCAGTGGGCGCCGTCCGCGTCCCGGGTCGCGCGGGCGGCGAGATCCGCGACCAGGATCCCGGCGAACTCCGGGGCGTCGCCCCGCTCGGCGATCCGGTCGCAGGCCAGCGCCAGGACCCCGGCGGTGCCGCAGCAGCGGCCGTTGTTGTCCCAGAAACCGGGACTCGTCCGCGCGGGCAGCCCCGAGCCGGTGACGGAGTGCCAGCAGCGGTCGGCCAGCGCCGACCAGGCGGAGTCGTCGAAGGCGTCCCGCAGCAGCCGGAACGCCTGGGCGTCCCCGGCCGGACCGTGGCACCAGCCGTAGGCGTACCGGGCCGCCCGGTCCCCGCCGTGCGGCGGGTCGGAGTGCGGGACCAGGAAGCCGTCGGGGCCCGCCTCGTCCCGGGAGACGACGTCCGCGACCCCCGCCAGCGCCAGGTCGACGAGGTCCGCGCGGCCGGCTGCGACGCCGATCACGGCCGGTGCGAGGGCGATGCCGAGCGTGCCGTGCGAGATGTGGTGCATCCGCCCCGGCACGCCGGGCCGGAACGCCCACCGCACACCGGCCGCGGTCCGCTCCGCCGTGCCGAGGTACGGCTCCACGGCCCGCACGGCGAACTCCGGGTCCCCGAGCGCCAGCGCGCCGAGGGCGATCCCGGCGTTGCCGCCCATCAGCTCGAACAGCTCGCCCCAGCGCGTCCCGTCGAAGCGGGCCCGGACCTGCGCCATGGCCCGGTCCGCGGCGTCGGCGGCGGCACGGTCGCCCAGCTCGTCGGCGACGGCCCGCAGCGCGAGCGCCATCCCGGTGAGCCCGAAGTACAGGGAGCAGTCCTCGGTCTCCTCGACGGCCGCGGCCAGTCCCCGGGCGGCGCGCAGGGCGGCGTCGGCACAGGCGTCGTCGCCGAAGTGCCGCCAGGCTTCCAGCAGGACGGGGACGATGCCGGCGGTGCCGTTGTAGAACATCGGGTCCGGTGCCTCGTCGGAGGGACGCACCGGCCAGCCGAGGCCGCCGTCGCCCACCTCCCGCGCCTGGGCGAGGAGCCCGCGCAGCGCGTCCGCCACGAGCTCCTCCACCTCGTCAACTGCCGGTCCCGCGGCTCTGTTTGAGATCATGGCCCCAGTCTGTCAGGCAGGTCTCAGGCGCCGCGCAGCAGGCGGTTCGCGGCCCGCCCGAACATCCACCGCCCCGCCGCCCGCAGCGGCCGGTCGAAGAGCCCGGGAAGCAGCCGGACCCGCAACTCCTCGCGCCACACCACCCGCGCCCGCCCGCCGGGGCCCGGGCGCACCTCGATCTCCGCCCAGCCCAGCACCACCCGGCCCCGCTTCTCCAGTCGGCACAGCCCGGGCACGTCCTCGGCCGGCGGCCGCCACACGGTGACCTCCATCCGGTCGTCGACGGCGAGCGGGCCGAGGCCTGAACGCGCCACGAACACCGTGCCCTGCCGGTTCGGGCCGGGCGTGACCACGGTGACGCGGGTCAGCGGGACCACCTCCCCGTGGCGGGGCCACTCGGTGAGGCGGCGCCAGGCCTCGTCGAGGGACAGCGGCGCCGTGCGTTCGAGCTCGAAGTTGACCACCGCCTGATGTTAGACAACGGGCCTGATCAACGGCGTGCTCGTATACGGCGCGCCCGCGCTCCGGGGGCCGGTGGGTCAGCGGTAGACCTTGCCGGGCTCGGCCTTGCCCGGCGCCAGCAGCTGCGGCACGGTCACAAACACGTACCCCTGCTTCTTGAGGTCCTTGATGATTCCGGGCACCGCGGGCACCGTGCCGGCGTAGATGTCGTGCAGCAGGATGATCCCGTCCCGGTCCGACTGATCGAGGACCCGCTCACGGATCAGGGCCGAGTCGTTGGTCTTGTAGTCCTTCGCGGTCACGCTCCACAGCACTTCCGCGAGCCCCAGCTCCCGGCAGATCTCGTGCACGGTGTCGTCCGTGCGGCCCTGGGGCGGGCGCATCAGGGCCGGGCGGTGCCCGGTCAGGCGCTCTATCTCCTCGTTCGGGCGCTCCAACTCCTCGCGTATCTCGTCCGGTTCAAGGTCGGTGAGGATCCGGTGGGTCCAGGTGTGGCTGGCCACCTCGTGCCCCTCCGCGGCCATCCGCCGCACCAGCTGCGGGTACTTCTCGATGTGCCGCTTGCCGAGCAGGAAGAAGGTCGCGGGGACCTGCTCCTCCTCCAGGATGTCCAGCAGCCGGGGCGAGTTCTCGCTGGGCCCGGCGTCGAAGGTCAGCGCGATGCACTTGACCTTCTCGCAGTCGACGGTGCCGGCCCGGGCGGCGGTGGCGCCGGCCCGGACGTCGGCCGGTGAGACGGTCTCGAGACGTGTGCAGCCGGTCAGCGTGACGACGGCGGACATCATCGTGGCGGCGAGGAACGCGGCCCCCGTTTTCTTCATCTTCTTGGTCGGAGAAGGCATGCCGAGACTATACGTCGCGTGTATACACGTGATGTATAGTCGTTCCGCGATGCCCGCGCACGGGCGGAGGGGGCCTCAGCGGGTCCCGACGGCCTGCTGTGCCAGGAGTGTCCGGCTCGCCTCCCGGTGCTCGGCCGCGGCGGCCGGATCGGTCGCGTCGAGAACGGCTGCGATGCCCTCGTGGGCCAGGGCCTCCTGATGGCGGTTGCCCAGCCTCGGGCCCAGCTCCAGGGCCTGCCGGTGCAGGCTCAGGGCCTCTTCGTCCAGCCCGGCCAGACGGCACGTCTCGGCGTACCCGTTGAGGAAATGGATCTTCCAGTGCTCCTCGAACAGCTCGTCGAGGAGCGCGAACGCCGCCCGGTGGCCGGCCAGCGCCTCGTCGTACCGGCCCATCTGGCGCAGGGCCACACCCAGGCAGTTCAGACACCAGGCCTGGTTGTGCAGATGGCCGTCCTCGCGCGCCGACTCCAGCGCCCGTTGCAGCTGCCCCGCCGCCTCCTGCGGGGCCTCCCGGGCCAGGGCCACCCCCAGGGTGATCCGGGCGGTCAGCGCGGGCGGCCACGCCGGGTCGGTGTGCGGGACGCCGAGCACCTCCCGGGCCAGCCGCGCCGCCTGTTCGCGATGCCCCAGCTGCAGCAGGGCCCAGGCCTCCGCGGCGGCGGCGTGCGCGGCACCCTCGGGGCAGCCGGCGTCGGCGTACGACGTCGCCGCCCGCCGGAACAGCTCCAGCGGCTCCTCGACCTGCCCGGCGTCCCAGGCGAGATAGCCGCGGCGCAGCGTCAGTTCCGCCTCCGCCCGGGCGTCCCCCGCCTCGGCCACCCGCAGCGCGGCCGCCTCGTACGCCTCGCACGCCTCCGCCGTCCGGCCCGCGTTGTGGCGCGCGAAGCCCAGATCGCTGTACGCCTCCGCCAGCCGCAGCGGATCGCCCAGCCGCTCGGCGGCGGCCAGCGACCGCTCGAAGAGGACGTTGAGGTGGGTCGTGCCGCAGCGCCGAGCGAAGTACGCCCGCAAGAAGCGCGGCAGCTCGCACACATGGACGTCCAGCCCGACGGCCGCCGCCGTCTCGAACGCGGCGATCAGGTTGCCGTACTCCGCGACGAGCCAGCCCATGGCCGCGTTCTTGTCCGCGAACCGGGGCAGTTCCGCCGGGGCCGGGCCCGCCGCGACCGGGCGGGCGGGGGACACGAACGGCATCGCGGCATCGGCGGCGGCCGCCGCGTGGACGTAGTAGTCCAGCACCCGCACCAGGGCGCGTTCCCGCTCGGCCGCCGGGTCCTGCTGCGCCGAGGCGCGGCGCGCGTGCTGGTGCACCAGGTCGTGCAGGCGGTAGCCGCCCGGCACCGGCTGCTGGACCAGATGCGCGTCGACCAGGTCCTCCAGCATCGCCCGCGCGGTGCGCACCGGGACGTCCGCCAGCGCGGCCACCAGGTACTCGTCGAAGGACGCCCCGGGCAGCAGCCCCAGCATCCGGAACAGCCGGGCGTGCGGCCGCTCCAACTGCCGTACGGACATGGCGAGCGCGGTGTCGAACTCGTCCGTGCCCTCGGCCAGCCGCTCGACCAGGATGCCCACGGTCCAGCCCGGCCGGTGCCGCAGCCGGGCCCCGGCCAGCCGCAGGGCCAGCGGCAGCCGGCCGCACAGCCGCAGCACCTCGGCGGCGGACTCCGGGTCACGGCCCAGCCTGCTGTCGGGGCCGCCCGGGTCGCCGCCCGCCCGGGCCAGCAGTTCCAGGCTCTCCTCGGCACTGAGCACATCGAGCGAGACCGGGGGAACCTCGTCCAGGCCGAGCAGCCGGTTGCGGCTGGTGATCAGGGCGACGGACTCCCCGGCGCCCGGCAGCAGCGGACGGACCTGCTCGGCGTCGGCGGCGTTGTCGAGGACCACGACGGCGCGCCGCCCGGCCAGCTCCGCCCGCCAGCAGGCGGCCAGTTGCTCCAGCCCCTGCTGCGGGACCCGCTCGGAGGGGACGTCCAGCGCGCCGAGCAGCATCCGCAGCGCCGAGTCCGGGTCGAGCGGGGGCCGGCCCTCGGTGAACCCGTGCAGGTCGACATAGAGCTGGGCGTCCGGGAAGCGGGCGGCCAGCCGGTGCGCCGCGTGCACCGCGAGCGAGGACTTGCCGACGCCCGCCATGCCGTCGACGGAGACCGCCCGGTGGCTGTCCACCCCCGCGAGCACGGCGGCCAGCGCCTCCTCGCGCCCGGTGAAGTCGGGGACGTCGCGCGGCAGTGTGTTGCGCGGCTCGGGCCGGACCTGACGGCTGCTCATGGGCGGTGCCGGCAGCGGCTGGGAGGCCCGCTCCCACAGCGCGCGCAGCGGCCGCGGGTCGCGTTTGACGAGCCGGCACAGGGCGACGACCGCGGGCCAGGGCGGCGGTGTACGGCCGTTGAGGTACCGCGACAGCGACGACGAGCTCAGTCCGGTGTCGCGCGCGAGCGCCCGGACGCCGAGCCCGGAGAGCTCCTGGAGCAGGCGCAGCCGGGCCGCCAGCTCCTCCTGCGGATCCGCCTTGGACACGTCCATCGCTGTTCCCCCGTCTGTCCGTCCCACCCTGCGCGAAGTCTTCCCAGCCCGTTCGCCGCAGGTCAAGCCCCGTTTCACTGTCCCACGGTGTCCCACCGCCATGGCCCGGCGGCGCGAGCCGGGCTGTCATGGAGTCACGCCCCGAGGAACGGGGCACCGAACCGGCAGCGAAGGAGAGCCAGATGCGGTCCCGCATGCGGAACCCGGCCGTCGTCCTGTCCGGCGCGGCCGGCCCCCTCCAGGAGCTCCTGACGGCCGTGCGCTCCGCCGGGGTGGACCCCCGGACGCTGGAGCTGGTGGGCCTGAGGATCAGCCAGATCAACGGGTGCGCGGCCGGCGTCGACGACGGCACCCGGACGGCCCGCGCGGCCGGAGTGAGCGACGAACGGCTGCTCACCCTCACCGCCTGGCGGGACACCCCGCACTTCACCCCGGCGCAGCGGGCGGCCCTGGAACTGGCCGAGTCCGCCACCCGGCTGGCCGACCGCCCCGACGCGGTCAGCGACGAGGTGTGGGACCGGGCCGCCACCCACTACGACGAGACACAGCTCGCCGCGCTGGTCCTGCTGACCGGCGTCACCAACCTGCTCAACCGGCTCGGCGCCACCACCCGCCAGAGCTCCACCCCCTGACGAACCCCCGGAAGGAAACCGACATGACGAAGACGCAGCAGTCCACGAAGAACTCCGAGAACACCGCGTCCGAGCAGTGGACGGACGAGGAGCGCGCCGCGATGAAGGAGCGCGCCAAGGAGGTCAAGGCGTCCGCCCGCCGCGGAACGAAGGCCGACAAGGCCGCCCAGGACGAGGCCGCCGTCCTCGCGAAGATCGCCGAGATGCAGGACTCGGACCGGGTCATGGCCGAGCGCATCCACGCCGTCGTCAGGGCGAGCGCCCCGGAACTGGCGCCGAAGCTCTGGTACGGCATGCCCGCCTACGCCAGGGACGGCAAGGTCGTCTGCTTCTTCCAGAGCGCGCAGAAGTTCAACGCCCGGTACGCCACCTTCGGTTTCAACGACACCGCGCGCCTCGACGAGGACACCATGTGGCCGACCGCCTTCGCCCTGACCGGGCTCACGGCGGCGGACGAGGCGCGGATCGGGGAGCTGGTGGCGAGGGCCGTCAAGTAGCCCTCGGGGGCGCGCACCACGGTCGACTACCGTGGATCCGCATGACCCACACCGATATCGAGATCACCGCGGAGCTGATCCGGGACCTGCTGCGCGCGCAGCACCCCGATCTGGCCGGCCTGCCTGTGGAGCTCGGAGCACGGGGCTGGGACAACCAACTGTGGCGGCTCGGCGACGACCTCGCCGTCCGGTTGCCCTGGGCGACCCGGTCAGCGGACGCGCTGTTGCGCAAGGAGCACGCGTGGCTGCCCGTCCTCGCCCCGGAGCTGCCGCTGCCGGTCCCCGTGCCGCAGCGGTTCGGCGAGCCCTCCGAGCGGTTCCCGCGGCCCTGGACCGTCACCACCTGGGTACCGGGCGCGCCCGCCGACCGGGCCCCCGCCGTGCGCGGCGCGGAGGCGGCCGACTCGCTGGCCGCCTTCCTGACGGCCCTGCACCGGCCCGCCCCCGAAGGGGCGCCCGCCGGCCGCGACCGCGGGGGCCCGCTCGCCGACTACGCCGAACCGTTCGCCCGGGGCCTCGCCTCGGCGACCGACCTGGGGCTGCTGCCCGACCCGGACGCCGTCCGCGCGGTCTGGGAGGACGCCGTCACCGCGCCCGGGTGGACGGGCCCGCCACTGTGGCTCCACGGCGACCTGCACCCGGCCAACGTCCTCACCGCGGACGGCACGTTCTGCGGCGTGATCGACTTCGGCGACCTCTTCGCGGGCGACCCGGCCTGCGACCTCGCCGCCGCGTGGACCCTGCTGCCGGACGGCGCCGTCGACCGCTTCCACGCCGCCTACCGGCCCACCGCGGACCCCGCGACACGACGCCGTGCGCGCGGCTGGGCGGTGCTGAAGGCGTTCGCCTGCCTCTTCATCGCGGAGGCGGGCGTCCACGGCCGGCCGGGCGGCAAGCCCACCTGGGGCCCGCCGGCCCGGGCCGCGCTGCGCCGCCTCACCTCGACCGTCCAGGGCTGAAGGTCCCCGGGAGCCGTCAACCGGTGGCCCCGGCGACCCAGCGCAGGACGGCCGTCGTCACCTCGTCGCCGAGGGTGCTGATGGTGTCGACGGCGTGCTGGTCGCCGGGGGCCGGTGCGATGCCGCGGACGGTGAGCGCGGCGTACAGGTCCAGGCGCCGGTGGTCGGCCGCGCTGAGCGGGAAGCTCAGGCGCTGGGCCGGGTCGGGGGGCGGCAGCGGGTAGTCGCCGCCGGGCTGCCCGGTGCCGAAGTCGTAAGGGGAGGCGTACTGGTCGCACATGGGCCAGACCTCGTGGGCCGGGACGAGTGTGTCGCCGTAGGAACTCACCGCTGATCTCCCTCGCTCGGGGTGTCCGTCACCCGGTGAAGTCGCGGGGCGGGGGCCTGCGGTTGCGGCACCGGGCGACGATCCCCCGAATGCCGCAACGCGCCCGCGCCCGGCCCGAGCGGTCAGAGCCAGTCCCGCCGCTTGAAGACGACGTACAGGCTGGTGCACACCACTCCCATCAGGGCGATGGCGAAGGGATACCCGAACAGCCAGTGCAGCTCCGGCATGTGGTCGAAGTTCATGCCGTAGATCGTCCCGACCAGCGTCGGCGCGAACAGGATCGCCGCCCACGACGAGATCTTCTTGATCTCCTCGTTCTGCTCGAACCCCGCCTCCGCCAGCGCCCGCATCTCCGCGTTCTGCTGCTGGGTGACCAGGGTCGCGTTCACCGTGAGGATCTCGGTCAGGGCCTGGCGGAAGCCGTCCACGCGCTCGCTGGTGTGCGTGACGTGGTCGGCGACGTCCCGCAGATACGTCTGCAGGTCCTCGTCCGTGCCGTACTTCGCGAAGCCCGCCATCAGACCGTGCAGCATGCCGACCAGGGGGCGGGTGGCGCGCTGGAACTCGACCATCTCGCGGGAGAGTTCGTAGATGCGGCGGGAGACCTCCGGGTCGCCGCGGAAGACCTCCGTCTCGATCTCGTCGATGTCGTTCTGCACGCCCTCGACGACCGGCGCGTACCCGTCGACCACCGCGTCGAGGATCGCGTACAGCACCGCCTCCGGACCCCGCTTCAGCAGCTCCGGCGTCTCCTCCATCCGGCGCCGGACCGCCGACAGATCGGGGGCCGCGCCATGGCGGACCGTGATCACGAAGTCGGGGCCGACGAACACGTGCAGCTCGCCGAAGTCGACCTCCTCCACCGCGTCGAGATAGCGGGCCGCGCGCAGGACGACGAAGAGCGTCTCGCCGTAGCGCTCCAGCTTCGGCCGCTGATGGGCCTCCATCGCGTCCTCGACGGCCAGCGGGTGCAGGTCGAACTCCGCGGCCAGGGAGAGCAGTTCGGACCCGGTCGGGCGGGCCAGGCCGATCCAGGCCATGCCGCAGGACTGTTCGCGCAGCTCGCGGTAGGTGTCGGCGAGCGTGGCGGGGGAGGAGACGCGCACGCCGTCCCGGTACAGGACCGCCCGGACGACGCTCGCCGGTTCCGGTTCGCGGGCGGGCGGCTCGGCCCGCTGCCGCGGGGGCCCCGGGGGACCGGACTGCGGTGTCAGGGCGCGGCGCCAGACGGACTTCCGGTTGCGCTTCGACATCGTGGCTGCCCCTCGGCCGACGCCAGTGATCTCCGAGCACGTTATACGTGGCACCGCACAGGAGATCCAGAGTTGCGGACCCGGACTGTCCGCAAGCCCCACTAACGTGCGGGTCATGACGAAGACGACGACCGCCCCGGGCCCCGTTCTCGGCACCCGCGCCCTCAACCGCGCCACCCTGGAACGGCAGTTGCTGCTGCGCCGCACCCCGATGTCCGCGCAGGCGGCGGTGGAGCACCTGGTCGGCCTCCAGGCCCAGGAGGTCAAGCCGCCGTACTACGCGCTCGCCGCCCGCCTCGACGGCTTCAAGCCCGAGGAACTCGCCGGGCTGCTGGAGCGGCGGGAGGCGGTACGGATCGTCAGCATGCGCTCGACCATCCATCTGCACACCGCCGACGACAGCCTCGCGCTGCGCCCGCTGGTGCAGCCCGCCCGGGACCGGGAGATCAACATCTTCCGCAAGGGCCTCGTCGGCGTCGACCTGGACCGGCTCGCCACCCTCGCCCGCGGCCTCGTCGAAGAGACGCCGCGCACCATGAAGCAGCTGCGCGAGGCGCTGGGCGCCGAGTGGCCGGACGCCGATCCCCAGGCGCTCGCCATCGCCGCCCGCTGCAAGCTGCCGCTGGTCCAGATCACCCCGCGGGGAGTGTGGGGGAAGAGCGCCCAGGTCCGTCTGACCACCGTCGAGCACTGGCTGGGCCGCCCCGTCGAGCCGCCCGCCTCACCGGACGCCACCGTCCTGCGCTATCTGGCCGCCTTCGGGCCCGCCTCCGTGAAGGACCTGCAGACCTGGTGCGGTCTGACCCGGATGCGCCCCGTCTTCGAGCGGCTCCGCCCGGAGCTGGTCACCTTCCGCGACGACCACGGCGTCGAACTCTTCGACCTCCCCGACGCCCCGCGCCCCGACCCCGACACCCCGGCCCCGCCCCGCTTCCTGCCCGAGTTCGACAACCTCCTGCTCTCCCACGCCGACCGCACCCGGGTGATCCCGCCCGCCAACCGGGGCCGCACCTGGCAGGTGAACACCGTCTACTGCCCGTTCCTCGTCGACGGCTTCCTCGCGGGCGTCTGGCGGATCATCGACGACGCCCTCGTCATCGAGCCCTTCGACGACCTCACCAAGGCCCAGCGCGCCGAGGTCCTGGAGGAGGGCGCGTACCTGCTCGGCGTCATGCACCCGGAGTCGTCGTACGACATCCGGTTCGG
>NZ_JAMJFL010000005.1 GCF_023544665.1 Streptomyces sp. YS415 | reverse complement strand
CATCGAAAGCTGCCGCAAGCTCAACGGTGCTTATCGAGGCACCATGATCAGCGATCCAGTGGGAGATCTCTTCAGCACGCACGCCCGCAGGCTAGCCGAGTACACCAGCAGCTTGATCGTGTGCCCCTCACGTGCCCGATCGAGCGGGAAGCCACGGGGAGCACCGGCTACTCAAGGTGAGGAGATACGAAAGCGACCCCCGACCGTATTTGCTGGTCGGAGGCCGCTCTGCCTGGCGGTGGGTGTGGGATTTGAACCCACGGTGACTCGCGCCACGACGGTTTTCAAGACTATTTAGTCACCGACGAAACAAAGGAACCGGTGTGTTCCACTTTGAACGACCTGGCACAACTCCCGAGCCTGGCCCACCCACTCACCGCAGTAGGCTTCAGGAAGTCGATCAAGCTCTGCCAGCAGCAACGGCACCTGCCGCTCATTGAAGACCGCATCCCCGTAGGGATCCAAGGCCCACAACATCGGGAAGTGCACCGAGTCCAGCGCGGGCAAGAGGTCCGTCCATTCCAGTCCGACCTGGGCACGAGCTATGGGTTGCCCCAGGCCTATACGCACGTTCATGTTGATCACCAGTCGACCGTACTGACAGCTCGGCACGTCCGCATCAAGGTGTCCCGCACAAGAAGACCAACCGCAGTGAGTGTCTATCTGCGTGACAACGCAGACGAACACCGGCGGACGAGTGCGGACGTCGGCGGACCATCAGCGCAGGTGAGAGGTACAACAGCCCAAGGGAGCGCCCGCACCCAAGTTGCTTCGGGACGAAGCGGTCGGCGAGCTAAGGGCCATCGGCCCTGTTCGGCGCGGACGAACCAACGGGCCCCTCGTCAACGTGTCAGTGCCAAGAGACGGAGGCCTCATGGCACAGGGATCAAACAGTGGTGCGGACCATTCGTCCGACAACTTGAATGAGGCGCTTAGGACACTCACCAGCAAACTCACACGGGCTGACGCCAAAGCAAGCATCGTGTTGGCGATGACTGGCGTGGGCCTCGGCTTCGTGGTGACACAGAGCTCCAGGCATCAGGGAGCCGCTGTGTTGGCCGTCGGCTCGGTCGGCGCGACGTGCCTCGTGATTGCCATCGTGGTTCTGCTCATCACTGTCCGGCCAGTCCACATTGACACTCTGACCGCTGAAGGTTGGTCCCGTTGGGTGACCCTGGAGCCCGACGCGGTGCGCGACCACATGCGCGCGGACCTGCGAGCTGAGCGGGTTTCCTTCCTCTCTCGCACCGTCGAGATCAAGTTCCGCCGGCTCCGTCTTGGAGTCAACCTCATCCTGGCCGGAGTAGGCCTGCTATGTGCTGCGACTGTGCTGAGCTTGGTCCTGTAGAGCCGAGGCCCAAGCCCCGTGCCAGACTCATGCCAGGTTGTGCGGGGGACCACGGGGAATCGCGGAGAGCATCCTCCGACCGTCCGGCTCCGTCAGCAGCTCCGCCGCTGGTCAGCCCGCGAATCGTCCGTCAAGGACCCAAGCTTCCCAAGCTCAGTGCTTCTCCGTAACTGACCAGGTTCGTCCAGCTCAGCCAAACTGGCTGTCACAGCAAGCCCGAGAAGGATCACGCGGGTGGTCCTTGTGGGTCAACAGCAACGACGAAATCTGATGACCTACGCGGCGGTCGGCGGCTCCTGGTCATCCACTAGTGGTGGCTCCTCGCCCGGCCCGAGCTCCCCGTTACCCTTGTTCCTGAAGCGGTCCCACGCGTCGCGTACGTTCCCGGCGGAGTCAATCACGTCCGGGACCTGGTCGAGCAGCCCCTTAAGAGTGAAGAGCGAGATCGAAGCCACGCCAGCGACGGCGAGAATGAAGAGGATGGCTGTGCCGTCCACCGATCCTTACCTTCCCTGTCATGGGTCGGATCGGGGGCGCAGGCAGCCTCGATCCAAACCCGTACGGTTTGGACCGAGACACCTGCACGGACGCACTAGGCGCAGAAGTGTTCTCGGTTGAGCTGACTTAACGTCAACCCAGATCTTGCAGGTAGTACATCCTTCGGGAAATCGGCCCCGTCTTCACAGCCTGGTGCGTCCAAGCCCTCATATGCTCATTTCCAGGGGGCTTGCCAGCTCCAACGGGGCGGCATCCTGGTACCGGCACCATGTGCCAGCTTCACCCAGGTGTGAAGGGACACCGTGTGTCCCTGGTCCGCAATGCTAGCGCACACCGATGAGAAATAATCCAACAGAAGTTAGCCCGCCTTCCGTTGAGTTGAGATTGCACTGACGCCCAGCGTCCCGGTTGGGGGCCTCGCCCCTGGCAGCGGTAGCACTCGCCGAGTGACCACCGGGCCTCAAGGAGCAGCAGAATCGGCAGCTGAACCTTTGTCTCCGGTCAGGCGCCAAGTGGGTCAGCGGACGGAGCGCACAGCAAGCGCACCAGATCGAGCAGGGACCAGCGGGGAACCACGGTGAAAGCGACCGGGATCGATCAGGCCATCCGACCGCCGTTCGCCCAGGTCAGCCCTCAAGTGAACTTCGAATGACCGCAGCTTCCCAACCTGAGATCTCACCGTTATCTTCGCCCGTCAGTCCAGCCAGACGAGCATCGCGTCGTCCGCCCTGGCAGCAGCCTCGAAGAACTGTGTGAGGCCGTCGTACCAGGGGCGCCCCCACTCCAGCGCACCAGGCTCACTCCACCCGAGGGGATACACCTCGGCGCTGCTCAGCTCAGCAGGATCCACATCACTGATCAGCTCGGCATAGCTGGTAGCCCGCAGAGCTTCCGCCGCGAGCTGGACCCGCTCAGGTCGCAGGTACCTCGGAGGCCCGTACCCCCAGTCCTCATCCTCGGCGAATGGCTCCTCACCGTGGATCACGTTCACGGGGAACTCGGCGCGCGCCAGGAGGAAGCGGAGCATGTCCCAGGTCTTGTACGTGCTGAAGTGGCGCGCTTCGGCCGGCGCAGGCTCCGTCTCCTCCTCGGCGTCCTGGACCTCTTCGACGAAGTCCAAAGCCCAGTCTGGGTCTCGGATCGCCCGGTCAAGCTCCGCAGCCGTGACACGCAGATACTCACCGATCATGCTCATGGCTGGAGACTAAGGGAGGCCACTGACAACGGTCACCGGACGGGCCGTCTCAGCTTCCGTCTCATTCAGCCCGGTTCACCGCCGTTCAGCCAAGACCTAGAGCCGATCCCAGCCTGGTGGCCATCCGCCAGTGAACGCCGGTGAATGGAGAGCGTGTTGGCGAGGCGGATCCGACTCGGACACAACGGTGAGAGTGTCAGACCCCGATGACAATGTGTCCGGCATGGAGACACCCAATGCCCCTGACAGCAGGGATGAGGAGCACGCCGTCATCGCACACTTCCGGCTTGCCAGTCACGGTTTCGGCGATGTCGACCAGCGCGAGCGAATCTACGAAGCCGAGCAGGCGATGGAGGCAGCGACCGAGACGGCCGGCGTCGGGGAGGTCGACGGGAACGAGTTCGGAGGAGGCGAAGCCGTCGTGTACGCCTACGGCCCCGATGCCGATGCTCTATTCAAGGTCCTGGAGCCGACTCTGCGCAGTCTGCCGTTCCGGCCGGCGCACGTCCTTCTCAGACGTGGCGACAGCGAGACACGTGTGGATCTGTAGAGGTGCGCCGAGTAGCGCGAGGCGTCGGCGAACGCACCACAAGCGCACCAGATATGGCAGGGAGCAGAGGGAGCCACAGTGAAAGCAGCCAAGCCCGACGACCCCACAGCGCAGGCCTTCGCCCAGGTCAGCACCCGAACAGGCCTTAAATGATCGCAGCTTCCCAAGCTGAGGGTGCGAATTTCAATCTGGTGCCGCCTCCCAACGCGACTCCCTAGTCGAAGGCTTTGGCTCGTGTTGCCGCACCAGATGGAGGGCGCCGACCGTCAGCAACTGGACTCTCAGGTTCTCCTCAGAGAAGTGATCACCTTCTTGTCGCGTGCATGCCCTGCACATAGTGTCGAAGCGCTAGATCGCCACGGGGGCGGTCCACCGGAAAGGTGTCACATGGGCATCGGTACACGGCGCGCACTGACCAGCGCTGCCACCGCCGCACTCCTTGCCTGCCTTGGGACTCTCGGCACTGCTGCCGCAGAGGAAGTGCCAGCCGACGACACGGCCGTTTCTGATGATCAGACGACGGACATCAACGACAGACAGGGCTGGGAAGACGAGATCGATCAGCCGATCGACGAGAGAGAGGCGCGTCGATGTACCGGTCCGGACACCTGGTACGAATTCACTTCCAAGAAGAACTATCACGTGCCCTCAGGGTGGAACGGCACCAAATACAAGGACGGGCCTGGCGGCACGATGACGGTGTCCGTGACCAAGAGCGGCTCCATTGCCCTCGAAGTCTCGGGCCAAGGTGAGTTTTCGGCCGGGGCGCTCATCGCCAAGGCCAAGGCCACAATCTCCGCCAAGGTCACCGCCACTGTGACTGTAACCACCGGGCACACCTACTCCCGCGACATTGGCAGGAACAAGTACGGCCACATGCAGTACGGTTCTTGGGGCTACAAGGTGCACTGGAAGAGGTACAAGTCCATCGGCAACGGGTGTGGCACCCCTCGCGAGATCGGCCGCGGTACGGCAACGCTGCCCACGAAGGAAACCGGCTGGAAGTTCTGGGAAACCGCCTCATGACCCATTCACTCCCAAGGTTGTCCCGGCTCGCCGGGTGTGCTGTGGTGATGTCGGCGTTCCTGCTGACGTCGTGCACGACCTCTGACAGTGGTGAGGACCCGGCTGATCCGCGACCGACGTCGCCTTCGTCGAACCCGACCCGAACGGCGAACGAGCCATCGGAAAAGGACCTCACCGAGCGGGCTCAAGCAGCCATTGCCGCAGTCCAGAGCGGGTCGTTGGTCGAAGCCGGTGTGGAGCGGGTGAGCGACGGCATCCACACCGAGCCCGGGTTGAGCAAGGACAAGGCCTACCGGCTGAACCTGGTCTGCGTCGGCAGCGGCAGCGCGCGACTGGAGTTCGTGCCCGCTAAGGCAGGCACGGAAGCATCGGTGCCTTGTGACGAATCAGTGGTACAGCAACGGATCACCGGGGACAAGCCGGTCCGGATCAACGTGGACGGCGCTAAGGGATCAACAGGCGTGATCGCTTGGCAGATCGACGCCCTCTGATCCGGAAAGATACTGTCTCGGCATCGCTGCGCCTTAGCCATCCCGCAAGGCAGTGCGTGAAGCGCCAGTGACCCCCATCGGCTTTGGGGGGGCCGAACACCGGCCTGCGTAAGGGCATCCGAGGGCACTCAGTGACGTCCGAAGGCACCGAGAGCGGGGCAACTCGGAAGGATCTCCATCCGAGCTGCCCCACTTTGGGTCGGCGCTACTCGATCGCGGCCTCGACGACACGTCCAGCGGTATCGGCTGTATGGCGAGGACTGCGAGCGCCGAGCTGATCCGAAGGGTGGATGCCTCCTCAGGGGTCGGGAGGCGGACACTGACCCTCTCTCGGACCTCAGCCAGGGGCGGACGGAGCTCCAGCAGCCGCCGCACCATCCCATCGAACGAGGGCGACCCGCAGGGCCCGGTGGCCGGCACCAGGTCGAAAGGGACGCAGATCCGAGCCAGGCTGTGCGGTCTCTTGTCCTCGTGGATGAGAAAGCTGAACTCAGTCAAAGGACCGGTCATCACTTTGAGTAAAGCTAGTTAACTAGATTAGAGCTAGTGGACTAGATCTTCCATATGCCTGAGCAGCCGCCCTATCTCCGCATCGCTGACGAACTTCGGCGGCGGATCGCGGACCACGTGTGGGAGCCAGGGGACCGACTGCCCTCACGCGCCCAGATCGGCCAGGAGTATGGCGTCGGCGACAACGTGGTGCGCCGCGCTCAGGAGCTGCTGATCTCCCAAGGGCTGTTGGAGGGACGGGCCGGGTCTGGGACCTACGTCGCCGAGCCCCGCCAGCGGGTGCGGGTTGTCCGCTCGTCGGCGCGTGAGCAGCCCAGTGGCTCCCCGTTTCGCGCGGACATGAAGGCCCTGGGCAGGCAGGGCGATTGGGAGAGCCGGACCGACGCCAAGGTCCCGGCGCCGGCGGACGTCGCAGCGCGTCTCGGTATCGCCGAGGGTGATCTGTGCGTCCGGACCGAGTACGAGTTCCTCGCCGACGGTCGGCCCGTGCAGCTGTCGACGAGCTGGGAGCCGTACGACCTCACCGCCGGCACTCTCGTCGTCCTCCCCGAGGGAGGGCCGCACGCCGGAGCCGGTGTCGTGAACCGCATGGCGGAGATCGGCATCACCGTCAGCCACGCCGTGGAGCAGCCGGAGCCGAGGCAGGCGACCGCCGAAGAGGCGTCGCTCCTGGGCATCCAGAAGGCCGCACTCGTCACGCACATCCGACGGACGTACTACAGCGATCAGGGGCGGCCGGTGGAGACTGCTGACATCATCGTGCCAGCTGCCCTCTGCGAGATCGTGTACGAGGTGCCCGTCAGCCGCTAGGCAGGGATGTCAGTGCTCCGGCGTACCTTGTCGCCGTGGCAAACAGACCCCCTGAGAACTGGCGTGCATGGATGGCGACTGTGGCTGACGCGGTGGCAGCCGGAAAGCTGGAACCGGAGTGCGCCGGTTCGGCTGAGGTATACCCCGAGTCCTTGCTGAGGGCGACGGACGCGGCACTGGAGGCGTTCGAGGCGGACGTACGTAGACTCGTGGAGCCCTCCGACGAGGAGGTCTTCGGGACAGTCGAGCGGGTTGTTCTCGCGCTCAATGCCGTCGACGAGGACGACAGCCATGGGGGCGCCGGCTACTGCACGGAAGAGCGCGAGCAGCTGTGCGAGTACATCGACCTCACCTTGGGCGAGCACGGTGTGGACGTGGCAGCTCTGGCGGCAAGAAGAGGTATCAACCGGGCCGAGATCACTGACGCCTGGCGCGACTGGTGACCGGAAGCGGGGTGCGCGAGCTGGTGGATCGTCCGGTCCCTGACATCCACGGCTGACATCAACGAGCCCGGACAGCGGCACACAGCAGCGCCCTCGCCTGACCGCCGGACCAGCCGTCGACAAGGCCAGAGGCGGGCGTAGATCGAACTCCTAAAGCGGGTGTCGCAGGTTCGAATCCTGCCGGGGGCACAACGCGTCAAGCCGTGGCCTGGGGCTTCTGCCCCAGGCAGGCGCTCCATCGCCCCTCTCCCTACCCCGGCCGGTCCTGCTGTCGGGGCTGTGCGGCCTGTTGCTTCGTCAGCCGCCGGAGTCGCCGGTTTCCGCCTCGTCGTGAGCGGCGGCCATGGGGACCCAGCCACGGGGGTTTTGGTACCAGTAGTGCGGTAGCCCCTTGATGCTGGTGGTGCGGAACGGGCGGCCGTGGTCGTCGATGCGCACCATGCCGGTTCGCCCCTGTGAGGACCACTCGAGGTCGAGGTACCAGTCGCAGGTGCAGGACTCGGTGCGCGCGGAGAGCAGCAGGACCTCCGGCTCCCGCAGGGACACCTGGTAGGGGAAGTCGATCGCGGGGGTCGGTCTGTCCGGTTCGTTGCCGGGCATCGAACGGGCCAGGGGCCGGCGCGCGTCGAGGTTCACGGAGAAGTAGCGGGGGACAAGGACGGCACCGCAGCCTTCATACGTGGAGTAGGCAATGCCCCGGCGGGCGGCGGGGGTGGTGCGGTTGACGACGCGCACATGCAGTGCCTCCAGTACGACGGCGGCGGAGCCGCGTCCCTGCACCGAGATCCGCACATTGGTGGTGTGTCCGTGCACCGCCCCCTGGGACGCGGCCCACACCGCGGCGTCCGCCGGGATCGGCGGCGGTGGGACCTGCTGCGGTGGCTTGGCGATGACGTAGTCATGGTCGCAGTCGAGCTGCCAGAGCTGGGAGTTGGCCGTCCAGGTGAGCGGGGCCCGCGGCGGGGCCGTGCCGACGCTCGCCCGGTTCTCCTGCGGGCTGCCTTGGCTGTGCGTGGCCGACGCCGAGGGCACCGGTGTCGTGCCGGCGCTCGCCCGGTTCTCCTGCGGGCTGCCTTGGCTGTGCGTGGCCGACGCCGAGGGCACCGGTGTCGTGCCGGCGGGCGGCCTGCCGGCGGAGGCCGACGACTCACCGCCACTGGAGAGAGGTCCGGCAGCGGATGCGGTGAGGCCGGCGAGCGCAATGGCAAGCGAGGCCGCCAGTGCTGTCGAGCGCACAGGCCGTCGCCATGGGCGCCCAGCAGGGGGCCGCCGGTCGACCGGTGCGGTCGGCTCGGGTGCCTTGTCCGCCGGGCCGCTGTGGCTCGCGGATGCGGCCGATGCCGCGGTGCTCGTGGTGTCGTGGGGCGTCCGTGTCCGCCGGCCATCGGATGGGCGTGGTCGTTGCCGTGCCGCGACTGCCAGGATCCACCAGCGGTGCAACTCCACGCGTTCCTCGGGGGAGGCTCCGCACAGTGCGGCGAACCGCTCGATCCCGGCGAAGTCCATGGGAACCGCGTCACCGGCGCAGTAGCGGTGCAGCGTGGAGGCATTCATGCCCAGACGGCGGGCCAGCGCCGCGTAACTGCGGTCTGTGCGCTCCTTCAGACGCGTCAGCAGTAGCGCGAACTCCGCTACGTCATCGTCGATTGCGTCCATGTGGTCCGTACTCACATCCGTCCGTTGGCCTGTGCCGTCATGTCCTGATCCTGGACGGCATCCCAGGCACTCCCCATACCTGCACGTCGAGACGGCTGGGATGGTTGCAGGGTTGCGCCACCCCTCTCCTCGAGACCACTCCCACTCGCGGCCCTGGGGCGGTTTCCCATCCCAGACAGGCATCCCAGGCTTCCTTGTCCGTGCAGGTGGTCGGGGGTGGGATCGTCCCTCCGTTGCAGGTTGGGGGGAGCCGTTGTCCCCGGCCCACTTGGCACCCGACGCTATGGCTGTCGCACCGGCTGAAGCGGCCGACCGCACGGCAGCACCACGCCCCCCGACTCACCCGTCCTCTGGGACACCCACTCTCTTCGGGCACCCCGGTGCAGGGGGCGGACGCTCCAGGGGGCGCCCTACCGTGCGGCCGCGACAGCCCAGCACGCGACCTCATACCGATCAGAAGAGGAACACGCATATGAACGTGAAGTCCCTTACGACCCACCGTGTGGCCGTGGCCGTGGGTCTCGTCCTGGCTCTTGGGTGTGGTGTGTCGGCACAGGCCTCCGCCACCGGGCCGCGGGCGGGCGGCAGTGACGACAAGGGCACCGTCGCCGCCTGCTCCCAGGAGGTCCTCGGGGTGTCCGCCGTGAAGGAGCCCGCAGACAGCAAGGACGCCAGGCACCTCCTCCTCACCGTCCAGAACGCCGGCGGAAAGAAGTGCAACCTCTACCGCTACCCTCTCGTGCGGCTTGGTGCCGGTCGCACCACAGCCCCTGTGATCAAGGAGAGCGACCCGAACCCCGGGGTGCCCGTCACCCTCGCTCCGGGCGAGGAGGCCTATGCCGCCCTGCTCGTCAACGGCCCCATGGATGAGTACGAGGCGAAGAGCATCACCCTCAGCCTCCAGGGCCGTAAGCCCGGCAGCAGCGCGGGCAAGCCGATCGATGTCCCCATGCCCGTCGACACGCTGTACGCCAACGACGGTCAGCGGGTCACCTATTGGACGACTTCTCCCGGTTACGCCCTGGATTTCATCATGTCGAAGTGAGACCCCGATCGGAACCGCTTCCCAGCGGCCGACCAGAGCGCTCACCCGGCTACTGAACACCTGCCCCGGACCGATCTTGGTCCGGGGCCCCAAGCGCGCTGGTCACGTGTGCGGGCCCGCGGGGTGGGCGGGAGTAGAGTGAAAGATCCTTCCCGCTGAGCAGTGCGTCATGTCGAGGTTGCCATGCAGTCCACGGAAACACCCCCGGACGGGTACGCCGAGGTAGGTATCGTCGCGGCCTCCCCCGAGGTCGCCCGTCGGGTCGCGGAGGTGCTGCGGCAGTGCTTCGCCGCCACCGAGCAGCGCAGCTATCCCGCGGACAGCAAGGGAGGGACCCGCCTCCAGCTCACCGTGGACACCACCCGCCCCGCGGAACCGGCCCGGTCCTGGCTGGAGAGCAGCCGCTCCGGGGAGGACGACCGCGGGCCGGAGTAGGGGCGGCGTGGATCAGGTGTGGGCGCCGGCCGCCGCCATGAGCGGTTCCGCGGCCTCCTCGGTCGTATCCGGGGGGATGATCAGCAGGTCCCAGCGGCCCCGGCCGGGGGTGAGCAGGACGATGGTGTGGGGGGCCGATGCCGCCTGGGTCCGGTGCAGTCGTACGACCTGGTTGTGGACGAGCATGCGGCCGGGCGCCGGGGACCACACCGACCCGTTGACGGTGACGTTGGTGATGTGGCCCCACGCGCGCGGCAACCCGGCCAGCAGCAGGGGCAGTTCGGTGAGCAGGTCGTACGAACGGGGCCACCACCCTCCGTCGATGGGCCGGGGCACTCCCCCGTGGGGAACCAGGCGCAGCCGGAGAGGGGGA
The DNA here is from genome assembly GCF_023544665.1 of Streptomyces sp. YS415. Classification (GTDB taxonomy): domain Bacteria; phylum Actinomycetota; class Actinomycetes; order Streptomycetales; family Streptomycetaceae; genus Streptomyces. The sequence goes on along the minus strand of NZ_JAMJFL010000005.1, from coordinate 297,081 downwards.
GGGGAGGGCGGCGAGGGCTGCGTCGGGGTGGTCATCAAAGCTCCTGTCGACTGCCGTGCAACGGCAACAGGGCGTGTGGTCGCCGAATGGGACGTCCGAGGCGCACGAAGAGCCCTCGCTTCTCCACCGTACCCTCGTCCGCTGTCGAACGAGACGGACCGGTCGCGGGGTTGCCGCGTTGACATGCAGTGCCGTCGGACGTTGACTGACCGGACGGTGCCAGGGCTCCGCCACCGGGCGAGCGCGGTGCCGAGGCAGGGTCGACAGGGTCTTCGTGTGCCGGGTACAGGCCGGTGCGCAGACCGAGGGCGCCTTCGGGCGGAACGGAAGCAGTCCTTGATGATGTACGACCAGACACGCGCCCAGCAGCCCGCGGGGCAGGGCCAGGGCCAGGGCTCCGCCCAGCGGCGTACCACCGGCCCCGAACCGCTGCTGCCGTCGGCCGAGCGGGACGAGGTCCTCACGCGCCTCCGGCACGCCATGAACACCTTCGCCGACGATCCGCGCGAGGCGCTGGAAGAGGCCGAGAGCGCCTACGACGAGGCCACCGCCAAGCTCGTGAGCGCCCTCGCGGAACGGCGAGATGTCCTGCGCGCCGGGTGGCAGGAGCAGGACCCCGAGGCGCAGGCCGACGATCTCCGGCAAGCGCTGCGGCAGTACCGGGAGATCACCCAGCGGCTGCTCCAGCTCTAGCGGAAGCAGGGGGCAGGGGTCAGCCCGGGTAGGGGGTTGCCTCCCGTGCCGTGCGCAGGGCCCCGGCCCACCAGGACAGCTGGTCCAGGAGGGTCTTGGCGTAGCCGGGGGTCTCCGGGTCCAGGGGGCGGCCGTCCTGCCAGGTGGTGAAGTACATGGGGAAGGCCAGGCCGTCCCGGACGGTCACCGCGTGGAGTTCCGTCAGGACGTTCTCCAGGTGGAGGACCGCGTGGCGGCCGCCCGCCGCTCCGCCGTAGCTGACGAAGGCGACCGGCTTGGCCGTCCACTGGGTGAAGTGCCAGTCGATGGCCGCCTTCAGCGAGGCCGGGTAGCTGTGGTTGTACTCGGGTGTGATCACGATGAACGCGTCCGCGCTCTCCAGCGCCGCCGTCAGCGGTGCCATCCCGGCCGGACGGGGATAGTCGTCGCCCGCGAACTTCGGCGGGGCCGCCGGCAGGGCCAGCGGGAGCTCGATGTCGGCCAGATCGACGACCTCGACATCGAAACCCCCGTGCGTCGCGGCTTGTTCGGCGACCCATGAACCTACGACCGGGCCGAACCGTCCGTCCCGGACGCTGCCCACGATGACCACCAGCTTGTGCTTGTTCGTCTCCATGGACACCACCATCAGGGCGCGCGCCGAACCCAACCAGGCCGTGTTCAGGCTGGCCCCCGCAGGGCCACGCTCAGCCCTCCGCGGGCGGGCGGCGGCGACCTATGCTCCCGGTATGGGCACACCACTGGGGGACTTCGTCCGAGCCAAGCGCGACAGCATCGAGCCCGCGTCGCTGGGGCTGCCCGAGCGCGGTCGCCGCCGGTCACCGGGGCTGCGGCGGCTCGATCTCGCTGCCCGGGCCGGTATCAGCGTCGAGTATCTGACCCGTATCGAGCAGGGCCGCGACCGCAATCCCTCCATCGCGGTCGTCAACGCGCTCGCCGACGCCCTCAGCCTCGACCCCGCCGAACGCAACCACCTGCGCTACCTCGCCAAGATCACCGGCGGTGAGTGCTCCGCGCACAGCCGGCCCGCGCCCCCGCGCCGGGAGGTCCGTGCGACGGTCCTGGAGACCCTGCGCCTCCTGGAACCGGGCGTCGCCGTGGTGACCAACAGGCTGGGGGACCTGCTCGCCCGTACCAGCGGCTACGAGGCGGTCACCAGGGGGACCGGGCTGCTCGACTCCGACGCCCCGAACCTCACCCGGTACCTGTTCACCGACCCCCGCGCCCGGGCGTTCTTCGCCGACTGGGACGCCGTCGCGGACGAGCAGGTCTTCGATCTGTGGCTCGCGCCGTCCGTCGAGAACTCCGAGTGGTTCACCTCGGAGCTCGCCCCCGTCGCGGGACCCGACTTCACGCGCCGGCTGAACCGGCACACCGTTCCGCGCCGTGGCGAGCTGCGCCTGAACCACCCGTCCGGGCTCGAACTGCGGCTGCGCCGCGAGATCCTCGAACTGTCGGAGGACGGCCAGCAGTTGATCGTCTTCCTGCCGGCCGACGAGGCCACGGCCGGGGCTGTCGCAGGGCTTCTGCGGCCGCCCGGTGGCGGTCGGCTGCGGGCCATCTCCTGACGTGCGGCAGGGCCCGACGACGGCCTGCGGCAGGGCCTCGCAACGGCATGCGGCAGGGCCCGCGGCGCCGGCCGCGGGCCCCTCCGGAGGGATTACCCGGTCAACTCGTCGTGCAGTTCGCGCCGTTCAGGGTGAAGGCGGTCGGGGACGGGTTCGTCGTGCCCCGTGTGCCGGTGAAACCGATCGTGACGGAACCCGATGCCGGGATCGTCGTGGTGTACGACGCCGGGGCCACCCGGACCGCGGCCGCCGTCTGGGTCGGCACGCCGCCCCACATGTTGGTCACCGTCTGGCCCGCCGGGAAGGAGAAGCCGAGGGTCCAGCCGTTGACCGGGGCGGTGCCGGTGTTGCGGACGGTCAGGTCCGCCTGGAAGCCGCCCGGCCATTCGTTGACCACGCGGTAGGCGACCGCGCAGGTTCCGGCGGGCGGGCTGGTCGTCGTCAGCGTGGTCGTCGCCGAGCGGGCCGAGCGGTTGCCCGCCGCGTCCTTCGCGTACACCGCCAGCGTGTACGCCGTGTTGGGGGACAGGCCGGTGAGGGCCGCCGAGGTCGTCGTCGAGGCAGCGAGGGCCGTCTCCGTCGTCCCCGTGACCCGGACGATCTCGTACGCCGTGACGCCAACGTTGTCAGACGCCGCCGGCCAGTTCAGCGTCGCCGACGTCGAGGTCACCGCGGACGCCGTGGGGGTGCCGGGGGCGGTCGGCGCCTGGGTGTCGGTGCCCCCGCCGCCGAAGATCGTGGCCTCCTCGGACGTCTGGGCGATGCCGTTCGCGCCGTGGAAGATGCGCTGCCCCCAGGAGCTCAGCCGGTTCGGGTCGAAGCCGATGGCCAGGTCCAGGATGGGATCGGTGTTGCCGCTCCAGGACCAGGCCAGGTAGCCGAGGTCCAGCCGCTGCGCCGCGGCCATCATGGTGTCCTCGTCCGGGTCGCCCCACTGGTCCGCGGGGCCGCCGAACTCGCCGATGAGGATGGGCAGTTTCGCCGCCACGAAGGCGTTCAGGTAGTCGGTGATCTCCGCCGGGGTGTCGTACACGCTGTACATGTGGATGGAGAAGATCAGGTTGCCGGTGGGGTCCGCCGCGTACACCGCCTGGGCGTTGGTCCGCATCACGTTCTGCCAGTCCTGGCCCCAGTTCGGCGCGTCCACCATGATCGTGTGGTCCAGGCCGGCCGCCCGCAGCTTCTTCACCGAGGCGATGGTCGGGTCCGTCCAGCCCGCCGGGTTGGTGTTGCCCCAGGGCTCGTTGCCGATGTTGACGATGACGTAGTCCTCCTGGCCGGCCAGTACGTCCTTCAGGCCGATCCAGTAGTCCGCCGCCGAGTCGAGCGTGGCGGCCGCCGCCTCCTCGCCGTAGCCGGTCGTGTCATGCACCTCCAGTACGCAGATCAGGCGGTTGGCCTTGCAGCTCGCGATGACCGCGGCCACGTCCTCGGGCGTGTTACGGGTCCAGCGGTGGCCGTTGGACAGGACCACCCGGACGCTGTTGGCGCCCAGCGCCTTGATGTCGGCCAGCGACTGGGTCTCGCCGGGGTACCAGGTGTGAGCGTGGTTCACACCGCGCATCACGAAGTCGTTGCCGTTCGCCTCCAGGAGGCGGCCGTTGCTGATGTGCAGGCCCACGGCCTGCGGCTGTACCTCCTGAGGTTCGGCGGCCCCGGACGGGGTCGCGCCCAGGACCAGCAGACCCAACAGGGTGGCCAGCGCCGTCAGCAGCCTGGCCGTCACCGAGCTCTTGCGTGTTCTCACTGCGACTCCTGAGAAATGAGCACCGGAAAGCTTCGGAAGGAAAATGTGGGAGCGCTCCCACACATGTATCCACTCCGCCAGGGACACGTCAAGACAGCGCGCGCTCCTCGCTTTCCTCCGTCACCGGTGCGCGCAGGCCTCGCGCGAGCCACCCCGTCACCGCCAGCGAGGCCGCCGCCATCGCCGTCATCGCCGTCGCGGGCGAGGTCAGCTGGGCCCCGGCACCGGCCAGCGTCGCGCTCACTCCCTGCAAGGTCAGCATCCCGGCCGAGTGCAATCCCAGGGCGTGGCCGCTCAGTTCGTCCGGTGTGAGGACCATCAGCCGCTCCTGCTGGACCAGGCTCGCCCCGAACCCGACCGACGCCAGCGCCACGGCGACCGCCGCGAGCGGCACGGGCGGGCCGAGCACGAACAGGAGGTACGGCGAGGCCAGCAGCACCAGCAGCGGCACCCCGAGCCGGGCGCGCCGGGCGGGCGGGATCAGGCGGCCCACGGCCACATCGCCGGCCAGCATGCCGAGGGCGGCGCAGGCGAAGAGGGTGCCGGCGGATTCGGGGGCGTAGGAGACGTAGAGCGATTCGCAGCCGACCACCAGGCCGTTGGGGATCCACAGGGCGAGGAGGACCGTGCGGCGGGGGCGGGAGGACCACAGCAGGGCGTTGGTGCGCCAGGTCGCCGCGACCGACGGGCGGCCCGAGGCGCGCGGGGGCCGCGGGGTGAGGCCGAGGCGGACTCCGGCCGCCGCGAGGGCGTACAGGGCGGCCGAGAGCAACAGGACCGGGCGGGGGGACAGGGCCGCGACGAGTACTCCGCCCGTCGCGTATCCGGCGATCTGCATGATCCCGTTCATCATGTTGAAGACCGAACGCCCCGGCAGGTAGCCGTCCTTGGTGAGGATCTCGTTCAGCAGGCCCCAGCGGACTCCCCCGCCGAGGGACGCAATCAGGCCCTGCGCCAGGAGGATGACGAAGACGGCCCAGATCGGCAGGCCCGGTACCGCGAGGAGTGCCGAGACCGCGGCGAAGACCGTCGAGAGGCCGGTCAGGGTCGCCCTCGGGGGGAGGCGGTCGGCGCCGGAGAGGAAGAGGGAGGCGCCCAGCACCTGGGCGAGCGACGGGCCGAACATGCTCACCGCGGACAGCAGCGGGGAGTCGGTCGCGCGGTACACGAGCGTGCCGAGCGCCAGACCGCCGACCGTCTGGGCCGCGATCTGGGCGGAGGACGCCAGGAAGAGGGGAGTGAACTCGGGAGTGCGGAAGAGGGCTTGGTAGCTGTTGCTGCGCATGGGCGGGAGTCTCGGGCGGTGCTCGGAGGGGCCGTTAATGTTTCGCGCGGGCGCGAAAGCACGGGGACGGTGACCGGGACGGGAGGGGAGGGGTCATGGGCTGGTGGCAGGTCAACGCGGACACGCTCGCGCGCAGCCGGTTCGTGCTGTCGCCGCTCGCGGAGACCTTCGCGTGCCTGAAGCTGCTGCACGCGGGGGTGGGCGCGCATCCCGGTGAACGGAACTGGCTGCGCGCGCATCTGCCCGGCTACCGGGCGCTGCTCGCCTCCGACCCGGTGACCGGACTGCTGGTGCGGGCCGGGCTCGGGCGGGACTGGATCGCCGACTTCCTGACCCCCACGCCGCGGGACGGGGAGAGCTTCGAGGAGGGCGTCGCCCGGGTGCGTGCGGCCCGCCCCGAGCAGGCCCGCGACCATCTCGTCCTCTCCCTCGCCGGCCCGCTCCCCGCCGGGCTGGACCGCGACGACCTGCCCGAGCGGGCGGCCGCGCTGCTCCGCTACGTGTGGGAGGAGACCGTACGGCCGGACTGGGACCGGCGCCGGCGGGTGCTGGAGGCGGATGTGGTCGCCCGGACGGTGCAGGTGAGCCGGAGCGGCTGGGCGGCGGTGCTGGACTCGTTGCGGCCGGGGACGCGGTGGCTCGGGGAGAGCAGGTTCCAGGTGAACCGGCAAGAGTATCCGCCGCGGGAGATCTCGGGGGCGGAACTGGTCTTCGTGCCGGTGACGCCGAAGACGGGGTGGGTGTCGTGGGAGGGGCGCGAACGGTACGCGGTGGTGTACCCCTGCACCGGTGTCCTCGCCGAACTCCACGACCGTCGTCCCGTGCCGGCCGGGCTCGGGGCGCTGCTGGGTACGGCCCGGGCGGGGGTCCTGGTCCTGCTCGGGGCCCCGATGAGCACGAGCCAGCTGGTCGCGGTGACGGGGCAGGGGCTCGGCTCGGTCGGACGGCACCTGCGGGTGCTGCGGGACGCGGGGCTGGTGGAACGACGGCGAGCGGGACGGTCGGTGCTGTACGTGCGCACGGCGGCGGGGGAGGTGTTGGTGGAGGCGGGGCCCCGGGCGGGGGCTGTGCCGGGTCCGGCTCCCCGGCCCTGACGGCGCTGTGGGTGCCGCCGCTGGGTGAAGCGGGCGGTGAGGCCGGCCGGTACCGGGGCTGGGCAGGACGGTGGGCCCGCTTGCCCGCGCTGGCAGGGTGCCGCCGCGCCCACCCGTGCCGCCCTGCGGCACGACTGCCCGCGGCTACGGGGCTGCACGGCCAGGGGGTACGCGCGCGGGGCGGCGGCCGTTGGCCGGCGGGACCCGGCCCACTTCCCCCCGATTGCCCGGCTGCAGGGCTGCGCGGCTGCGCGGCTGCGCGGCTGCGCGGCTGCGCGGCTACCGAGCTACGCGGCTACCGAGCTACGCGGCTACGGGGTTTCTCGGCGTCGGGGCTGCGCGGCTGGCCGGCGGCCGTTGCCGGGCGGGCCCTCCGTCAGCGGCACCGCTGCCCTGGTGTCCGCTGTCCGCGGCCGGGCGGCTACGGGTACGCGCGCGAGGCGGCGGCCGTTGGCCGGCGGGCTTCGGCCCACTTCCCCCGACTGCCCGGGCAGGGCTGCGCGGCCACGGGGCTACGCGCGGGGGGTCGCGGCCGTGGGCGGGCCGGCCTCTGCCGACGGCATCGCCGGTCTGCGGGCCGCTGTCCTCGGCTGGGCGTCCGCGGTGGTGGCTGTTGTCTTTGGTGGTGCGGGGGGCCGGGAGGGGGGCGGTTAGCATCGCGGTATGACTGTCGACAGCGGTAATGGTGTTCCTCTCGATGTGGAGATCGGTGCGCTTCAGGGAGGGGACGCGAAGCTCAAGCAGTACAGCGGGCAGGTTGTGCTGGTGGTGAATGTGGCCTCGAAGTGTGGGCTCACCCCGCAGTACGCCGGGCTCGAGCGGCTGCAGGAGCAGTACGCGGAGCGTGGGTTCACCGTGCTCGGGGTGCCCTGCAACCAGTTCCTCGGGCAGGAGCCGGGCAGCGCCGCGGAGATCGCCGAGTTCTGTTCGGCGACGTACGGCGTGAGCTTCCCGATGACCGAGAAGGTCGAGGTGAACGGGGAAGGGCGGCATCCGCTGTACGAGCGGCTCGTCGGGTTCGCCGACGCCGAGGGGCACAGCGGGGACATCCGCTGGAACTTCGAGAAGTTCCTGATCGGACGGGACGGCGAGGTCGTCGCCCGTTTCTCCCCGCAGACCGAGCCGGACGCGGCGGAGGTTGTGGCGGCGGTCGAGAGGGCCCTCGGGCAGTAGCGGTTGACCTTGCCCCTGGGGCAGGGTCGAGCGTCCTTCGTGCCGGGCGGAAGAGCCGCCCGGTGACGGAGGATGAGGCCGTGGACGACGACCTGCTCACCATCGGCGCGTTCGCCGCACGCGCGCGGCTCTCGGCCAAGGCACTGCGCCTGTACGACCGCCTCGGACTGCTGACCCCCGCGCACATCGACGAGGTCAGCGGCTACCGCTACTACCGCGTCGGCCAGATCGAACGCGCCCGCACGGTCGCGCTCCTGCGCCAGCTCGACATGCCGCTCGCCCGCGTCGCGGAGATCGTCGAGGCGCCGGACGGGACCGAGGCCGCCGACCGGCTCGGCGCGTACTGGGCGGACGTCGAGGCCCGGGTGGCGGGGCAGCGCACGCTCGCCGAGTACCTCCGTGGACGGCTGTCGGGAAGGAACTCCGAGATGTACGAGAACTTCGTGGTCGAGACGGTGGACGTGCCCGAGCAGGTGCTGCTCACCGAGACCCGGCACGTGCTGGCGGGCGAGCTGCCCGCGTGGATCGGGGCGTCGCTGGGACGGCTGATGGAGGCGGCGACGGAGTGCGGCGGCATCACCGGGGCACCGTTCGTCGTGTACCACGCCGAGGTGTCGATGGAGAGCGACGGACCGGCCGAGTCGTGCGTGCCGGTGGCGGACGGGGCGGCTGCCCGGGCGTGGGCCGAGCGGCAGGGCCGTACGCATGGAGCGACGGTGCGGGTGGAACCGGCCCGGCGGCTGGCGTACACCCGGATCAGCAAGGCGCAGGTGGCCCATCCGCAGATCCTGGCCGCCTTCGAGGCGGTGGAGCAGTGGATCCAGAAGCAGGAGCTGTCGCAGGCGGGCCCCTGCCGCGAGGTGTACTTCGCGGACTGGGACGCGGCGGGCGCCGGGGACCCGGTGTGCGATGTCGCCTTCCCGGTGAGGTGAACGGCCGTGCCCGGCAGGTGCGGTGTGCGGCTGCCGGGCACAAGCCGAGCCCCCTCGGCAAGGACGGCGGGCTCGTCGAGAGGGCTCTTGGGTGATGCTTGTGCAGTTGTCGTTCGTCGTCGGTCGAGGCTCAGGGAAGCAGCCTCCCCTACGCCTTGACCGAGGCCACGAAGGCGTTCCACGCGGTCGCGGGAAACGCCAGGACGGGACCCTCGGTGACCTTCGAGTCCCGGACGGCCATTGCCGACAGGACCGGGGACTTGATCTCGACGCAGGCGCCGTTGCCCTGCGAGTACGAGGACTTGACCCACGTGTCGGTGACGCCCTGCTTGATTGCCATGTTCGCTCCGGTAACCAGTTGCTGAGTGCTGTCCGCGTGCCGGACGGTCGTCTCGAAGTCCGCACGGCACGTTTTCGCCAACGGTGTTGTTCGGTGGCGTGATCGACGCTACTCGCCAACATCGATGTGCGGAGCGACTATTCACTCGACTGGATGGCATATTCCAGTGGGGACTTCCGCCGGGACTGGCCGAAGGTGTATCTTCCGGCGCCGCAGATCAGCGGGCGTAGTCCTTGGCCGCGTTCGCGATGAACTCCCGGCTCTGGTCGGCGTTCAGCGCCTGGGCGCGCAAGTGCTCGTACATCACGCTGTACTTCTGCACGTCCTGCGCCTTCTCCAGATAGAGGTCGCTGGTCACGCCCTCGATGTAGACCACGCTGGAGTCGGCGGCGTCCGGGAACTCCAGGATCGCGTACTGGCCGCTGACGCCCGGGTGGGCGCCCATGGTGAACGGGATCAGCTGCACGGTGACATGGGGCAGCCGGGACATCTCGATGAGGTGCTCCAGCTGCTCGATCATCACGTGCCGGCTGCCCACCTCGCGGCGCAGCGCCGCCTCGTCCAGGACGGCCCACAGGCGGAGCGGGTTCTCCGGGGCAGAGATACGTTCCTGTCGGCGCAGGCGCACCTGGACGCGCTTGTCGACGTCGGTCGGCGCGACCTCCGGCAGCGCGCCCGAGATCAGCGCCTCGGCGTAGCTCTTGGTCTGCAACAGGCCCGGGACGACCTGGGGGTCGTACACCCGCAGGCTCGCGGCGTCCGTCTCCAGGCCGATGTAGACGCTGTACGGGATGTCGCCGAAGGAGTGCCACCAGCCCTGCTGGCGGGAGTCCTTGGCCATCTGCATCAGGGAGTCCACGATCCGGACGTCCTCGACCTCGTAGACCCCGCACAGGTCGCGGACGTCGCGCTGGCTGATGCTGCGCCGGCCGTTCTCCAGCCGGCTGATCTTCGACTGGGAGACCAGCAGCCGCTCGGCCACCTCTTCGGCCGTCATGCCCTTGAGCTCGCGGAGCCGGCGCAACTCCTGACCCAGACGGCGGCGCCTGACAGTGGGATTGACATTGGACGCCACGGGACGCGCACCTCCGGCTGCAAGTACTGCTTGCGACTTTGCGTATCTGCTGTTGAGCAGATTGCCACCAAGGTGCTTTCTACCGCTGGGAAACGGTGGATATGCGCTGCGTACAGGCCAGTTCGGGACCGGGCGGGCGTGGCCGCGCGTGGCGGGGCCTCCCTTCCGCACATGCGGCCGCGCGGGGCGGCGGGACCGTGTCGTCGTCCGGACACATACGGTCCCGCCACCCCGCGCGGACCAGCGGCTCCCGTACCGGGTCTCGGCGGACTGCGGTGCGGCGCTCGGTCGTGCGGACTGCGGTGGTGTACGTCGTGGAGCTGCGGCTCAGTGCGCCACGACACGCGCCATCGGGCCTCGGCGCGGTTGCATCGGAACACCGCGGGCGGGTTCCGGTGCGGCCCTGCCTCCGGCGGCCGGCTGACGGCCTACCGGTGCCGGGCTGCGGCGCGGCTGGGCCGCCACGCCGTTCTGGACGTCCATCACGGCGTGCGCGACGAGACCGCCCATGGGGTCGTGTCTGATCAGGTCCCGCAGCCGGGAGCGAGAGGAACGGCCCTCGTTGCCCGGATACAGGTGCTTGCCGAGTCCGACCGCGTGCGCCAGTGCGGCGAGCGCCGCGGTCCGCGGGTCCGGCGGTACGCCGGTGCGGATCGCGGAGTCCAGCCGGGATCTGATCTCCCGGCTGATCTCGTTGTCGCTCGCCTGGTAGCGAGTCGTCGGCAGTACCCCGCACATCTGTCCCGCCACGGCATGCACCATGCCGCACCGTTCCAGATGCGAGAGGTAGGTCTGGCGCAGCCCCAGGCGGGGCCCGCCGATCCAGTGGACGGCACGCACGGGAGCGCCACGCCTTCGCAGCAACTCCAATGCGCAGTCCAAAGTCGGATCTCCAGTCGGCCGTGGTACCACCACGGCGATACGATCCCCGTCTGGGGCTATCCGTCCGGCCAGCGCCAGCTCCACTAGCTGTGCTCCGGCCAGACCGAGGTCGAGCGACTGCGGCTGTGCAGTGGTACCCGTGGCCGGGTCCAGTGCCAGCAGCAGAAGCTCCTCCGGAATTGTTCTGCGGCTCCTGCCCATCCATGCCTCCCCGCGTGGATGAATGACAGGGTGACCCCTCTCACATTGGTCTGTCGAGGGTGCGTGACCTGTTTGTAAGGGAACCAGTAGGTATGTCGTTCTCGTCTAACGCGTCGGTCAAGCCCGCACACAGGACACTGGTACATGGTTCGGACAGCGCTGCGGAGCGGTGTCCCGGGCGGCGGCGGTTCAGACGGAGCACGGTTTAGGAGGCATCGGTGGCGGGCGAGTCCCCCGACAGTTCGAAGCAGCGCGAGTCGTCGGAAGAACCGACGTCGGGGAGCGCGGGTCCGGTTCCGGAGGCGCGGAACGAATCCACCGACCCCCGTCTCGCCATGGCCCGCGCGGCCGTGGACACGGCGACCCGGGTCCTGTCGGCCCGCGAACTGGCGAACGCCAGGAAGTCCGCGCCGGATCCGGAGACCCCCGACGCCAAGACCGGCGACGACCGCCTGCGCGCCGCGGTCGCGGCATGGGTCGCCACGGACACGGAGGGCCCGGCGGGGGCAAAGGGTACGGCGGAGGCGCCGGGTACGACCGAGGAGCCGACGGAGGCGCCTGGTACGGCCGGGGCAAGCGCCGAGGCGCCGGACGCGGCACAGGAGACGGCCGGTACGGCCGAGGAGAGCGGCGAAGCCGCGACGGACGCCGACGGCGAGGCCGAGGAGGCGGCGCAAGCCGCTAGCAAGACGCCTGAGGCTCAGCCGAAGAGCGGCAGCGCCGAGGCGGCCCCGGAGGACGACACCCCGGAACGGGACGCGCCTGCGGCCACCGAGGAGGACGCCCCGGAGGCGTCCACGGACTCCGAGAGCAGCACCCCTGCCCCCGAGCCGGGGACGGACGCGAAGACGGCCACCGACGCCAAGCCCGGCGCGGAGCCGGACGCCGAGCCTGATGGCCCCGAGGACGCCCCCGCTGACGCGAAGCCCACCCCCGACGCCGAGCAGCAGCCGGCCGACGCCCAGTCCGACACCGAGGACGCTCCCGTTGCCGGGAAGGCCGACCCTCGGGACACCCCCGCGGCCCCCGGCGCCGAGGACTCCCCCGTCGCCGGGAAGAGCGACCCTCAGGACACCCCCGCGGCCCCCGAAGCCGAGGACGCTTCCGTCGCCGGGAAGGCCGACCCTCGGGACACCGCCGCAGCCGCAGCCGCCGACGGCGAGGTCGCCCCGCCAGGGCCACCCGCAGGCGACGACGAGAGCCGCACGGGTGGTGCGGGTGGGAAACAGGACGCCGCCGCAGGCAAGCCCGCACAACCCGACACCGGGAAGGGCGGCGCCGCCGCCGGCGTGGATCAGGCCACCACTGCCTTCCGTGCCGTGCAGCCCCAGCCCCGGCCCCGGCCCGCCGTCGATCAGCCGACCGGCAAGTTCGTCGCCCTCAAGCCGGACCTCCCGGCGAAGTCGGAGGTGACGACCGCCGTTCCGCAGGTCGGGCCCGAGCGCACCACGCAGCAGCCGCTGCCGCCCAAGCCCCCGCTGGACCTGCTCGCCGAGCTGACGAACACTCCGCCGCCGCCGGAGACCCCTGTCCGCACTCTGGTCAGGCGGGTCAAGATCTGGACCCCCCTCGTCCTGCTGCTGATCGTCGTGTTCGCGATCGTGCAGGCCGTACGTCCGCTCCCGACCCCCACCCTGGACCTCACCGCGGAGTCGACGTACACCTTCGACGGCTCCCGGGTCGAGATCCCCTGGCCCGCCGACGGACAGGCCGCGCTCGACGTGCAGGGCATCGGCTCGTTCGGCTCCTCCGGTGACCAAAAGCCCGTCCCGATCGCCAGTGTCGCCAAGGTCATGACGGCGTACGTCATCCTCCGCGACCACCCGCTCAAGAGCGGCGCGGAAGGCCCGAAGATCGAGATCGACCAGGCCGCCGAGGAGCAGTCGGACGCCGGCCAGGAGTCCACCGTCGACGTCTTCGCCGGTGACTCCATCACCCAGCGCGAGGCCCTGGAGAGCATCCTCATCGCGTCCGCGAACAACGTGGCGCGTCTGCTGGCCCGCTGGGACGCCGGGTCGGAGAAGGGGTTCGTCGAGAAGATGAACGCCGCCGCCGAGGACCTCGGCATGACCAACACGACGTACACGGACCCCTCGGGCCTGAACAACACGACGGTCTCCACGGCCGTGGACCAGGTCAAGCTCGCCAAGGCCGCGATGGAGTTCCCCGCCTTCCGCGAGGTCTCCGCGATGATGTCCTACGACGACTACAAGGGCCAGAACCACGGCAACTGGAACCAGCTCGTCGGCAAGAGCAACGTCGTCGGCATCAAGACCGGCACCACCACCTCCGCCCTCGGCAACCTGGTGTTCGCCGCGAAGCAGGACGTCGGCGGCGAGATGCGGACCATCGTCGGCGCCGTGGTGCGCCAGCCGGACACGGGCGGCGGCATCCTCGCCGCCGCGCTCGACTCCGGCGACCGGCTGATCCGGGCCGCCCAGGGCGCGCTGGAGTCGGCGACGCTGCTGAAGAAGGGCGACGTCGTCGGTTACGTCGACGACGGCCTAGGCGGCCGTACTCCCGTCGTGGCGACCAAAGACGTGAAGGCGGCCGGTTGGGCGGGCCTGAAGGTGGAGCTGGACTTCAAGGCCGACGCCGTACCGCACGAGGCGAAGGCGGGCACCAAGGTCGGCATGCTGACCGTGGGCGACGGCGGAACCGCGGGCGCGGTCCAGGTGCCGGTGGCACTCAAGACGGACCTCGCGGAGCCGGCCTTCACGGACCGGCTGACCCGCATCGGCTGATCCGCCGGTCAGCGCAGCCCGTCGGGCCGCCCCCCACCCCGGGGGACGCCCGGCGGGCTGCGTGCTAGCGTCACGAATCGGGTCAGGTCGTCGTTCACACGGCGCGACCGGGGAACCCTCAGGGACAGGGCCGACAACACGCGGGAAACGGGAAGCGGCCAGAACAGCAGCCAGGACACCACGGGAGTGCCTTGACGGTGGCCACCGCCGAGCCGAAACACGCCGACGACGCCGATCCGGGCCCGGAAGCCGGCCCGCGAATACGCGTACCCGCAGCTTCCCCGCAGGACCGCCAGGAGGACCCTCCCTCCTCGATAATGGCCGCCTTCCTCACCGTGCGTGAGCGCCTGCTGCGGCACCCGGTCCTGTCCGTCACCGCCCTGGCCGGCGTCCTGCACATCGTCTGGTTCTTCACCTTCGCCAACAGCGGCGGCGACCTCGCGGCCCAGGACGCCTGGGCCGAGTTCGTCGGCCGCCACCCTGACTCCGCGTACAACCTCGCCTGGTACGGCGGCATGCACCCGGTGTCCTACAGCGTGGTCTCGCCGTATCTGATGTCGGTGCTCGGCGTCCGTACGACGATGATGATCGCCGGGACCGTGTCCGCCGGGCTGCTCACGCTCGTCCTCATCCGCAGCCGGTCCGTGCGCAATCCGCTGTGGGCGGCGCTGGCCGGGGTGTTCGCGCTGCTGTGCAACGCGGCCTCGGGGCGGGTCACCTTCGGGCTCGGCATGATGTTCGCGCTCGGCGCGGTGGCGGTGGTGTTCTGCTGGCCGTACCGCTGGCGCTACAAGCGCTGGGCGAAGGCGCTGTGCGCGGCCCCGCTGGCCGCCCTCGCGACGATGGCCTCGCCGGTGGCCGGTCTCTTCGTGGGGCTGGTCGCGGTGGCCCTGTTCCTGCAGAAGCGGCGGCCGGGGGCCTGGGCCCTGGGGCTCGCGCCGGCCGCGGTGGTGGCGGTGTCGGCGTGGCTGTTCCCGTTCTCCGGGACGCAGCCGATGAACGTGTTCTCGGTGCTGCTGCCGTTCGTCTCCGCGGTTCTGGCCCTGCTGCTCGTCCCCAAGGAGTGGACGACGGTCCGGCTGACCTCGGCGGTCTACGCGCTGTCGGTGGTCCTGGTGTGGCTGATCAGCTCGCAGATCGGCTCCAACATCACCCGGCTGTCGATGCTGTTCGCGGGGGTCGCGCTGGTGGCGGCGCTGCCGTTCACGGTGCCGCGCTCGCGCAAGTGGTACGCGATCGTCCTGTCGGTCGTCGGGTTCAACGTGTGGATCGGTGTGAAGTCGGTCGTCGACATCGTGCACACCACGCCCGCCGCCTCCTGGGCCCGCGAGCTGGCCCCCCTCGTCAACGAGCTGCAGGAGGTCGGCGCCGAGAAGGGCCGGGTGGAGGTCGTACCGGCCCGCTCGCACCGTGAGGCCTCCGCGCTCGCGCCGTACGTCAACCTCGCCCGTGGCTGGAACCGCCAGGCCGACATGGAGCGCAACCCGCTCTTCTACGACGACACCCTGAACTCGGCCAACTATCTGGAGTGGCTCAAGCGGTGGGCCGTGCACTACGTCGTGCTGCCGAAGGACGAGCCGGACGGGGACGGCGGGGAGCGGGAGCGGCAGCTGGTGCAGCGCGGGATGCCGTATCTGAAGCAGGTGTGGGGCGACGCGAACTGGCAGCTGTTCCGGGTGCTCGACCCGGCGCCGCTGGCCGAGCCGAACACGGTGGTGGAGCGGGCCGAGCAGGGCGAGTGGACGATGCGGGTGAGCAAGCCGGGGCGGGTGCTGATCCGGATCCCGTACTCGCCGTGGCTGAGCATCGTCGACGCCGAGGGCAGGAAGCTCGACCCGCCCGAGGAGACGGATGCCTCCGAGGACCGTCCCGACGGCGAGCCGAAGGCGTACGACAACGTCCACGGCTGCCTGATGGAGACCGAGGAGGACGCGCTCGGGGACAAGTGGACGATGCTGGTGGCCCCGAAGGCGGGCACGTACCGGCTGGCGGCGCCCTACGACGTGCCGCGGGGCACGCCGTGTCCCGACGAACTGAAGTAGCCCGCCCCCGCCCCCGCCCCCGTCCCCTTCAGCGCAGCCGGTCCACGTACCGGTCGGTGCCCGGGACCGTCGGCACGAACGGCGCGAGCAGTTCCAGCGTGCCCAGGCGCGACTCGGCGACCTGGGTGTCGATGCCCGTGAACCACGGCTCCCAGCACTCCCGGGGCTCCGCCTCCAGGAACCACAGCAGCGTCAGCCGGGTGTCCACGCCCTCGACCTGCTTGACGTAGGTCATCCGGTCGCCAGGCAGCGGCGTGGGCCGGAAGACCGTCACCATGGCCGCCGGGGAGCCCGCGAGGCGCCTCGGCAGGTGGCGGGAGCGCAGCCACTCCAGCAGCTCCGCGCGCCGCTCGGGCGACTCGGCGTCGATCACCTCCAGCACCAGGCCCGCGTAGGGGTGGTCCAGCGCGTGCAGGTCGCGGGGGCCCGCGGCCCCGTCCCGGTACACGGTCGCCTCGTGGTCCTGGAAGGCGGTGAAGACGTGGGTGCGGTCCTGGTAGACGCGGGCGTCGCGGTTCAGGCGCTTGTTGATGGCGACGGTCCACTTCATGTGGTCGTCGTAGCGCCCTGCCGTGATCCAGTACGTCGAGAGGTAGCAGCCGGCGGTGACGGGCCGGGCGACGGCCGACTTCTCGGGCACGCGCAGGAGTTGCAGGTCCCGGGTGGCGACCCAGCGGCGGCCCGCGTACATCCAGGGCATGGCCATGGCGCCGGCGTAGTAGTGGTCGTCCTCGTACCAGCGGTTGTAGGCGTACTCGTGGCCCGGGTGCGGTTCGACCAGGGTGATGAGCGCGTGGCCGGGCCGGACTCCGTAGGGTCCTACGGCGGCCAGTTCGGCGTATGTCTCGCTGCGGGTCTCCTCGCCCATGCCCTTCCCCTTCCTCGGCGCCTCGCCCATACTCTGACGCCCCGTCAGATATTGCGCCAGAGCCAGGGAGGCCGCCGATGCCACTGCTCTCCGGAAGGACCGTCGTCGTCTCGGGAGTCGGTCCCGGCCTCGGTCACCAGGTCGCCGCGGCGGTGATGCGCGACGGGGGGAACGCCGTACTCGGAGCGCGGACGGAGGCCAACCTCGCCAAGTGCGCGGCCGGGATCGATCCGGACGCGGCGCACACGGCGTACCGGACGACGGACATCACCGACGAGGCGCAGTGCGAGGCGCTGGCGGCGCTCGCGCGGGAGCGGTTCGGGCGGATCGACGCGGTCGTCCATGTGGCCGCCTGGGACAGCCACTTCGGGGGCCTGGAGGACGCGGACTTCGCCACCTGGCAGGCGGTGCTCGACGTGAACCTGCTCGGTTCCCTGCGGATGACCCGCGCCTGCCTGCCAGCGCTCAAGGAGGAGGGCGGCTCGGTGGTCTTCATCGGGACCCAGTCGGCGGTGGCCGCGCCCTCGCAGGTGCGGCAGGCCGCGTACGCCGCGTCCAAGGGGGCGCTGACCAGCGCGATGTACTCGCTGGCCCGGGAGCTCGGGCCGTACCGGATCCGGGTCAACACCGTGCTGCCGGGGTGGATGTGGGGGCCGCCGGTGCAGGCGTACGTCCGGTTCGCGGCGCAGTCCGAAGGGGTGCCGGAGGCCGCCGTGCTGAAGCGGCTGACGGATCGGATGGCGCTGCCCGAGCTGGCCACGGACGGGGATGTGGCGGACGCGGCGGTGTTCCTGGTGTCGGACCGCGCCCGCGCGATCACCGGACAGTCGTTGCTGGTCAACGCAGGGGAGCTGATGCGATGAGTTCATGTATCTGAATCAGAACCACCATGCCGAATACTTTTACCTCCCTTTGACCTTCCGCCTGCTTGTCGTGTTCACGCGCCAGCGCCCACGATGAGCGCCGGGCTGAACCCTGGGAGGGCGCACATGAACGGTCTCGACTGGGCCGTGCTCATCGGCTACTTCGGCGTGATGGTGGCGATCGGCATCTGGTCGCACAAGCGCGTGGACAACGTGAGCGACTTCTTCACGGCCGGGGGGAAGATGCCGTGGTGGCTCTCCGGCATCTCGCACCATATGTCGGGCTACAGCGCGGTGATGTTCACGGGCTACGCGGGCATCGCCTACACCTACGGAGTCACGTCCTTCGTCACCTGGTCCTTCCCGATCGCCCTGGGCATCGCCATCGGGTCGAAGCTGTTCGCGCCGCGCATCAACCGGCTGCGCTCACGGCTCCACGTGGCCTCTCCGCTGGAGTATCTGAAGAACCGGTACGACCTGAAGACCCAGCAGGCGCTGGCGTGGTCCGGCATGCTGCTGAAGATCGTGGACGTGGGCGCGAAGTGGGCGGCGATCGCCACCCTGCTGTCGGTGTTCACCGGGATATCACTGAACGAGGGAATCCTGATCACGGGTTCCATCACGGCCGTGTACTGCACGATCGGCGGGCTGTGGGCGGACGCGCTGACGGAGTTGGGCCAGTTCGTCATCCAACTCCTGGCCGGTGTCGCGATGTTCGTGGCCGTGGTCATGGAACTGAACGACAAGGGCATCGGCTTCTTCGGCGCCTGGGACGAGCCGGAGCTCCAGGGCCACGGTGAGCCGCTGGTGGGGCCGTACGGCACCGTCTTCCTGCTGGCCTTCCTCTTCATCAAGCTGTTCGAGTACAACGGCGGCATGCTCAACCAGGCGCAGCGGTACATGGCGACGCGCAACGCACGGGAGGCGGAGCGGTCGGCACGGCTGTCCGCGATCCTGTGGCTGGTCTGGCCGCTGGTGCTGTTCTTCCCGATGTGGATGTCGCCGCTGCTGGTGGAGTCGCAGAAGCCGGACGGCTCGGACTCCTACGGCCTGATGACCGAACAGCTCCTGCCGCACGGCCTGCT
The DNA here is from genome assembly GCF_023544665.1 of Streptomyces sp. YS415. Taxonomy (GTDB): domain Bacteria; phylum Actinomycetota; class Actinomycetes; order Streptomycetales; family Streptomycetaceae; genus Streptomyces. The sequence goes on along the minus strand of NZ_JAMJFL010000005.1, from coordinate 278,489 downwards.
GGGCCTGGTCATCGTCGGCTTCTTCTCCCACACCATGGCGATGTGCTCCTCCGACGCCAACGCCATCGCGGCGGTGTTCACCCGGGACTGCGCCCCGGTGATCTGGCGCCGGGCGCGCAGCTGGAGCGAGGGGCAGGGCCTGCGGGTGGCCCGGGTCGCGACCGTGGTCTTCCTGGGCCTGTCCATGGCGGCGGCGACCCAGGTCAACTCGCCCACGTTCGGGGACATCATCACGGTGGTCATCAAGTGGGTGGCCGGCCTGATGGGCCCGATGGCGATTCCGATGATGCTCGGCCTGCTGCGGCCGTTCCGCCGCTCCGGGCCGACGGCGGCGCTGACCAGCTGGTCGATGGGTCTGCTGGCGTTCTGGCTGGTGAACTACCCGATCAACTGGAACGTGGAGGGTGGGGTGCCGCTGCAGTACCAGGTGTCCATCCCGCTCGCCGTGTCGCTGGTGCTGTACATCCTGATCGGCTTCATCAAGCCGGAGGACACCCCGGAGCGGATGGCGATCATCGACAAGGTGAACTCGGACGACGACGGGTCGGCCGCCGCGGCGGTCCCGGCTCCGGCCGGCCCTCTGGACGAGGTGGCTCAGCCGCGCGGATAGCGGGCGAGCCAGCCCGGGGACGACCCCGCCGGTCCGTGCAGGGCCGGTCCCTGGGTCATCTCCATGGCGAAGTCGTCGGCCAGTTCCAGGATCGTGGGGCGGCCCTCCAGCTCGGCCAGCCAGGCCGGGGGGAGGGCCGTTTCACCGTGCAGGGCGCCCAGCAGGCCGCCGGTCAGGGCACCGGTCGCGCCGGACGGGCCGTCGTGGTTCACCGCGAGGCACAGGCCGTGCCGGACGTCCTCGCCGACCAGGGCGCAGTACACGGCCACCGCCAGCAACCCGTCCGCCGTCCCCTCCCCCATCAGGTCCTCGACCCTGGCCGGCGTCGGGATCCCCTGCCGTACCGCCCCCAGCGCGTGCTGGAGCGCGTCCGAGACGGGCTGATGGCCGGGGCGGGCCGCCAGCAGCGCCAGCGCCCGCTGCACGGCCCCGTCCAGGCTCTCGCCGCAGGCCAGGGCATGCACGATGACGGCGTACGCGCCCGCCGAGAGGTAACCCACCGGATGGCCGTGCGTCTGCGCCGCGCACTCGATCGCCAGCTGGGCCACCAGTTGGGGCTCCCAGCCGACCAGGAGCCCGAACGGCGCCGACCGCGCCGCCGCCTCCGGCCCCGCCTCACCCAGGTTCTTCGGCGCCTCCAGCGTGCCCATCATCTCGTCGCCGAAGCCGATCAGCAGCGACCGGGAGGGGTCGCGGCGGGCGTACAGCCACTCCTCAAGGGCCAGCCAGCCGTTTTCCTTGCGCCGCTCGTCCGGACCCCAGTCGCGCTGCGTGGCCGCCCACCGCAAGTACGCCCGGTGCAGATCCGTCGGCGGATGCCAGGCCCCGGTGTCCCGGCGGACCTGCGCCCGTATCAGCCCGTCCACCGAGAAGAGCGTGAGCTGGGTGCGGTGCGTGACCGCTCCCCGGCGGCCGTACCCGAGCCCCAGGTCGAGCAGGCCCTCGGTGCCGTACGCCTGCCTGATCTCCGCCAGGCTCATGTCGTCCACGGGCGCGCCCAGCGCATCGCCCACGGCGACGCCGAGCAGGGTGCCGCGCACCCGGCTGCGGAAGTCCTGCTGTTCGGAGCGGCCCCAGACGGCACCGGCTGTCGCACCCACGTTCAGCACTGTAATCGACCAGGAACGGTCGGTTCAGGGGGCGGAATGGTATGCGGAGTGTGCGGTGAGTGGCCGTTATTGAGCCCGAGTGTTCGGTTTCACCCGTACCACGTGACGTTGCAGACGTAGACGCAGTCATGGCGTGGCACGGCAAGAAAGCTGATGAATCCGCGACCCCCGCGGACCAGGCGGCGGTCACAGCCCGGCCTCGGACTCGGCCGCCTCCCGGATCGCGCAGATCTCGGCGACGGCATCGGACGGGTCCTGCTCGCCCGCGTCCACGATGCGCTCAAGTTCGTGCAGTCGCGCGGCACGCGCCGGGTGACGTTCGATCGCGACGAACACGGCCCAGGAATGTACGAAGGCCCGGAGAGGAGCGAGGCTCTGGGCCTGCTGGGCGTTGGTCGTCGCCTCAAAGAGGTGCTGGGTGAGCGCCGGCAGCCTGCTGGGGGCGATCCTCCCGACCGCGCTCCGAAGCGCGTCGGGGGTCAGCTCCGGCATCGGGATCAGCGGTCCGTACGGGCCGTCGCTCTGAGCACTCACGGTGACCTCCGGTGCTGGTGGTTCGCTCCTCGTACCGTACCGGCGGAAACTCCGCCGTGCCGCGGGGACAGCGCAGACCACACGACGCGCCTCCGACATGGTTACGCCACGCTCCGCTCGGTCGACCGGCAGTCGCGGCATCTGCCCGGGTGAGGGGAGCGGAACGCGCGGTCGCAGGCGTCGCAGGTCTGGAGTGGGGCCGCGCGGAGAGGTTCCGGGGCGGTCGGGAGGTGCGGTGGAAGGAGGGCGGTCAGGCGGCTGGCCAGGAAGGCCGCGGGATGGCGGATGGGTTCCTGAGGGAGGCCGGACGTCAGGGTGTGTTGTACGGCCGTGGCGGGCACTCCCCGTTCCAGCCAGGCCTCTACGGCCGGGGCGAGGCGGTGCACGTCCCGTTCGGTCAGCAGCAGGCGGGAGTCCTGGGCGCGTAGGCCGGCGAGGAGGTCGGCGGCGGGCCGCGGTGCCGCCATCGGGCGCGGTTCGGGCGCTGCCGCCGCCCTGAGCGTCGTACGCCGCGGCAAGTTGTACGAGTACGTCCGGGTCACGAATCGGCCCGATTGAAGACGCTCCTTGATGCGTGCCAGGTACCCGTGTTCCTCCAACTCCCGCAGCGCGGCGGCGATCCGGATCTCCCCCTCGGGGAACTTCCCTGTCAGCACCTTGATCCCGATGGGGGCTCCCGCGGGCAGCGACTGGATGTGCACCGCCAGGCCGATCGCCGTCAGGGACAGGTCCGGGTGCTGGGCGAGGTGGTTGCCGACCACGGTGAAGTTGTCGTGGTGGGTTTCGTTCACGTGGGTGACGCCGGTGCGGGAATGGCCGGTCTTGGCGCGCGAGGGCGCGCTAGGCTGCTCGTCAGTCATCGGGAAGTGGCTTCTTCCTTGGTGATCAGGCCCTCGCACTGGGATGCCAGTCCCGGCGAGGGCCGATGCATGTCTGCGGTTGTTGCGGCTGAGGCTGCACCATGAAGTCCCCGCCACGCCAACCGAGTTGGGCATATTCACTCTCGCGGGTGATCGCTGGGGGCGGTGGGGGCTGGTTGGGTTCTTTCCCCGGTTCTTTGGTCTTTGCGTCGGGCACCACCGGGTCGTGGGTTCCCGCGCTCCAGGGTCACGCCGTCGGCAACCGGGTCGTGGATCTGCGGGACCCGGGCAAGTCGAGAACCGCAACAGGTCGGGAGGGGAAGCCGTGGAGGACGAGGAGGCCGAGGCCGTACTCAAGACGGTCGGTCGGCAGATCAAGTTGTGGCGCGAGGCCGCCGGACTGAAGCAGACGGAACTCGGGGACGCGATCGGGTACGGCGGGGACATGGTCTCCGCCGTGGAGCGGGGGACGCGGATCCCGAAGCCCGACTTCCTGGACAGGACGGATGAGGTGACCGGGGCGGGGGGCAAGGTCTCCGCGATGAAGAAGGACGTGGAGGAGGCGCGGTACCCGAAGAACGTGCGGGACTTGGCGAAGCTGGAGGATGACGCCGTCGAGATGGGCGCCTACACCGCCCTTCATATCCACGGTCTGCTCCAGACTCCGGAGTATGCACAGGCGTTGAACGAGGCACGGCTGCCCGCGTACACGGAGGACGAGATCGACCGGCGCGTCACCGCACGCATGGCGCGCAAGGTCGTTTTCGAGCGAGTGCCCCGGCCGTTCCTCACTTTCGTCCAGGAAGAGGCCACGCTCCGGCGGCCGGTCGGGGGCAGGATGGTGCTACGGCAACAGCTCGAACACCTGCTGGAGGTGGGCAGGTTGCGGCATGTGAAGATCCAGGTGATGCCCACAGTCCGGGCGGACCACGCGTACGTGTCCGGTTCGTTCCGCGTACTGAAACTCCGGGACGGCAAAACGCTGGGGTACTTGGCGGCAGAACAGTACGGCCGGGTGATCACTGATCCACGGGAAGCCCAGGTCGTGGAGATGCGTTATGGAATGATCCGGGCGCAGGCCCTCTCCCCACGGGAATCACTGGCCTTCATCGAGAAACTTCTGGGAGAAGAGACATGACCACCCCGGTACTGCCGTGGTTCAAGAGCAGTTACAGCGGCGCCGACGAGCCCGACTGCGTCGAAGTAGCCATATCCCCCACCACCCCCGCCATCCACGTCCGTGACTCCAAGGACCCCGACGGCACCCGCCTCGCCTTCACCGGCGACGCCTGGTCGGCGTTCGTCGACATCTACTCCGCCTGAATCGGGCTGGAGGACACATGCCCCTCACCCCGCTGACGTGGTTCAAGAGCAGCTACAGCAGCAACGACGGCCCGGAATGCGTCGAGGTAGCCATATCCCCCACCACCCCCGCCATCCACGTGCGTGACTCCAAGGACCCCGACGGCACCCGCCTCGCCTTCACCGACCACGCCTGGTCCACGTTCCTCGACGCCTACTCCGCGTAACGCGCCCGCATCGCGTCCCGCGCGGCGACCACCCTGGCCAGCCCGGCCGCAAGCCTGGTCCGGTCGATGCCGTCGCTGTGCAGCAGGATCTCCAGGCACTCGGAGAGGTCCATGAGGTCGGCCCACTCATGCGGTACGGCGAGCGCTCGCTCCAGGCGGGTGTCCAGCTCGGGCCAGTCCTGGAGTCCGGCGCAGATGACCGCCTCGGCGGTGCCGCGGGCCGAGGGGGCGCAGCGCCTCCACAGTGGTCGGGCGGCCGCCACTCCCGTCTCTCCGCTCACAGCCAGGGCGAGGTTCAGCGCGCCGCCGAACTCGTCCAGCGAGCAGAGCCGTTCGGCTTCCTGCCGGGCGCGCGTCCAGTCCCCCGTCCGCAGGTGCACTTCGCAGCGGGTGCAGTCGTCGTCCAGTTCCTCCAGCGCCTCCTCGAACCTGCCGCTCCAGATGTGCAGTCGGGCCGATTGCCGACGGGCCCACGCGGGATCGGAGCCGATCGTCCGGTAGCGATCGAGGTCGGAGCTCGCCTGTTCCAGGCGGCCGACGGCAAGGTTCATGGTGATCCTGTTGGCGAGGGCCCACCCGTCGTCCGGGGCCAGTTCCACCGCATGGTGCGCGTCGGCGAGCGCTGCCTCGAACCTGCCCAGACCGCACTGCGCCTTGGAGCGGTGCACCAGCGCCCAGAGATACTCCGGGAAGAGTTCGATCGCCTTGTCCAGGTCGGCGACGGCGTCCTCGTAGCGGCCGTGCTTGGCGTGCAGGACGCCCCGGCTGGCGTACACGGAGGCGTAGGTGTCGTCCAGGTCGACGGCCCGCTGGTAGTCGGCGAGCGCCTCCCGCTCCCGGCCGGCCGCGCTCAGCGCGTCGCCGCGCTCGCACAGGACCCACGGGGTGTCGGGCGCGAGTGCCAGCGCCCGGTTCAGGTCGGCCAGTTGCAGCTCGCGTTCGTCGCGCGAGCGTCGTACGCGCGCCCGGCGGACGAGGGCCCAGACGAAGTCGGGGGCGAGGGCGAGGGTGTGGTCCAGGTCCGCGAGCGCGAGATCGTTCCGGCCCAGGGCATGGTGGGTGACGCCCCTCGCGGCCCAGGCGGTGCTCAGGGTCCGGTCCAGCTCGACGGCCCGGTCCAGGTCGCGCAGGGCGGCCTCGTGGTCACCGAGGATGCGGTGGTAGTCGCCGCGTACGGCGAGGATTTCGGCGCCTTCGGGGTCCAGTGCGTGTGCTCGGTCCAGGTCCTCGACGGCCGCCGCGTAGTCGCCGAGGTGAGCGCGGGCGCTCCCCCGGCCGAAGTAGGCGGAGGCCAGCTCACCGTCCAGGGCGATCGCCCGGTCGCATTCCTGCACCGCCCGTTCGTACAGGCCGTCCGTCCGCAGGATCCTGCCGCGCGTCGCGTGCGCGACCGCCCGGAGACCGGCATCGAGGTCCGCCCGGTCGATCAGCAGCCCCAGCGCGGCCTCCGTGTTCGCGTCCTCCAGGGCGTCCAGCAGGTCCCGGCCCCAGCGGGCCACCGCCGCGGCCTGGGCGTCCTCCCCCGCCTCGGCCAGCATCTGGCCCCACCGCCGCGCTTCCTCAGGACCCAGCACACAGGCGGGCACCACGTCCTGCAGCACGCCGGGCAACGCCGCCTGCTCCCGCGCGCACAGCCGGTGATACGCCTCCGCCAGCCGCAGTTCCCGCCAGCGCTTGTCCGTCCACGGGTCGCTCAGGCCGCCCTGTCGTTCCTCCCGCCAGTCCGCGAAGGTCCCCGCAAGCCGCTCGTGCCGTTCCGCCCAGCCGCGCGGTGACCGGCGGCGCTCCAGGCGGAGCATCGGGGCCCGTACGACGTCGTGGTACTGCAACCGCTCTCCCCGCTCGCGGACGAACGGCATCTTGCGCAGCCAGTCGTACAGCGCGAGAGCTTCGTCGGGCGGGCAGTCCACGGCGGCACGGAACACATCGGCGTCCAGGAAGCGGGGCAGCGCGCACTCCACCGCCGCCCGCCGCCGTGCGGGATCCGGCTCCCACTTCAGGAAGCGCTCCACGGCGGTCGCGCTCAGGTCTCCCACGTCGTCCGGGTCGGCCGGGCGCGACTCGGCGAGGGTGGACACCAGTACCGGCAGACCGCCGGAGAGCCGCAGCACCTCGGCGACCACCGGCTCGGCCCTGACCTCCCGGTCGGCGAGCAGAGTGCGCGCCTCCGCCTCCGTGAAGGGGCCGAGCGGCAGGTCGGTCATGAAGTCCGCGAAGCCGCCCCAGCGGCCGGTGTCGAAGGGGCGCTGCCCGGAGGTCACCACGACGACATTGGCGGGGAGTTCGCCGTACCGGTCGGTGGTCATCAGGTCGTGCAGCCAGCCGTCGAGGAACGCCCCGGTGCGCTCGTAGGTGTCGAGGAAGAGGACCAGCCAGGGTGCCGCGGAGGTGATGTCCGCCAGCTCGTCCAGGAACGTGGGCGTGAGGACCCGCTCCGGGGCGAGCACCAGCTGCAGGTCCTCCTGGTTGCGGAAGCGTGCGCTCAGGCGGGCCTTCAGACGTGCCGCGCCCTCCGCCAGCCGGTCGGAGTCGACGGCGCCCATGAAGGGTCCGGCCACCGGGACCGCCAGGCCGAACCCGGCCAAGCCGAGCCGGACCGCGGTCGAGGCCAGCGGGGAGGGGCCTTCCGGGGCGGGTTCCAGGGCGGCGACCTCGGCCTCCGCCTCGTGGCGCCGCTCACGATGGGCGGTGAGCGCCTCTTCCAGTTTCTTCAACCGGTGTCCCTGGGCGGCCAGTTGCCGGCAGATCGCCGACAGGGCTTCCGGCACGCTGCCGACGCCCTCGTCCACGTACGCCGTCAGCGCCCCGCGCTCCCGCGCCAGCTGCTCCAGCTCACGGACCAGGAAGGTCTTCCCGACCCCGGCGTTGCCGTGCACATGGAACAGGAACCGGTGCCGTTCGTCCTCGGGGGGCAGGTCCAGGTTCTCCCGGAACGCGGCCCGTTCGCCGACGCGGCCCACGAACCCGGCTCGTCTGCGCCGCTCCATCAGTTTCTGCATCGACGGCCGCGTTGGCCTCATCCCGCCTCACCCTCGAATCGGCCTCAACTCAAGTTTTGCAGAAGGGCGTTCTGGATCACAGCGCCTCATCCGGGGGAAGATGGCCGTCATGGCATCGACACCCCCGCGCACAGCTCTCCACCTCACCGCCACCCTGCTCACCGCGAGCGTCGCGCTCTACATGGCGCTGGTCGCCTTCGGGAACATCACGGACTTCGGGACGAATCAGCAGTTCGTCCGGCATGTCCTCGCGATGGACACCACGTTCAAGGACGACGACCTGATGTGGCGGGCCATCACCAGCAAGGGACTTCAGGACACCGCGTACGTCGCGATCATCGTCTGGGAGACCCTTGCCGCGCTCGCCCTCATCTACGGCACCTGGCTCTGGTTCCGCCGCGGCGACCGCGATGCCCGGCGCTGGTCGACGTACGGCCTGCTCATGGTCATGCTGCTGTTCGGCGCCGGGTTCATCGCGATCGGCGGCGAGTGGTTCGCGATGTGGCAGTCCGGCGACTGGAACGGCCTGGACGCGGCGACGCGCGTCTTCGTGTTCAGCGGAATCGTCCTGCTCGTCAACCACCTGCCCGGCCCCACCGAGCCCTAGTACCGGCCCCCGGTTCCCTATTCGACGACCGTCACGGTCGTCCCCGCCGTCGCGAACGCCCACAGCGCCGAGCCGTCCCCCGTCTTCATCCGGACCCCGCCCGTCTGGGCGCCGGCCTCGGGCGGGGGCGGTGAGGAGCCGTCCACGGCGTTGGAGAAGGCGACGTTCACCCCGGACTTCGCGGCGAAGTACACCACGTGCTCGATCTCCACGCCGTCCGAGCCCGTCGTCGCCTCGGTGCGGGTGCCGACCTGGTAGCTGCCCGGGTCGGGGGCGACCGTGCCGGGCCACACCGTGAAGGTGCGGCGGGTGGCCTCGCTCGCGTCCACCAGCCACACCCGCTTCTGGCCGAGCGAGTACACGATCCGGCGGCCGGTGCCCGAACCGTCCGGCACCCGGGTCGGCCGCGCGGACTCGGTCGCCTTCGGCGTGGCCGTGGCCGTCGCCGTGGCGGAGGCGCCCGGCGGGCCGGCCGTGGGCTTCGCGCCCTTGTCCGCCTGTACGGCGAGGGCGACGACCACGGCTGTCGCCCCTACCGTCAGAGAGGTCACCCAGACCTTCGGGGCAGGCACGGCACGGATCTCCTCAGCTCACCGACAGGGTCGGATCATCGTACTGCCAGCCGTGCGGCGCCCAGCCCTCAGTCCAGCACCGGCAGCAGTTCGGGCAGGTGCCCGTCCGAGGCCGACGCCGCCCGCTGCCGTTCCTCCGGGACCTCCCCGTAGAGGGTGGTGCGGGGCCTGGCCGGGCGTCCGGCCGCCTCGGCCACCGCGATCAGGTCCTTGACCGACTTGTAGGAGCCGTAGGAGGAGCCCGCCATCCGGGAGATCGTCTCCTCCATCAGCGTGCCGCCCAGGTCGTTGGCGCCCGAGCGCAGCATCTCCGCCGCGCCCACCGAGCCGAGCTTCACCCAGCTGGTCTGGATGTTGGGGATCCAGGGGTGCAGCAGAAGCCGGGCCATCGCCGTCACCGCCCGGTTGTCGCGGACGGTCGGGCCGGGCCGCGCGATACCGGCCAGGTAGACGGGTGCGTTGGTGTGGATGAACGGCAGCGTCACGAACTCGGTGAAGCCGCCGGTCCGCTGCTGGATGCCGGCCAGGGTCCGCAGGTGCCCCAGCCAGTGGCGCGGCTGGTCGACGTGGCCGTACATCATCGTCGACGAGGACCTGATGCCCAGCTCGTGCGCCGTGGTGATCACCTCGATCCAGGTGGCCGTGGGCAGCTTGCCCTTGGTGAGGATCCAGCGGACCTCGTCGTCGAGGATCTCCGCGGCCGTGCCGGGGATCGAGTCCAGGCCGGCCTCCTTCGCCGCGGTGAGCCATTCGCGGATCGACAGGCCGGTGCGGCTCGCGCCGTTCACCACCTCCATCGGGGAGAAGGCGTGCACATGCATGCCGGGGACGCGGGACTTCACCGCCCGCGCGATGTCGAAGTAGGCGGTCCCCGGCAGGTCCGGGTGGATGCCGCCCTGCATGCAGACCTCCACCGCACCCACCTCCCAGGCCTGCTGGGCCCGGTCGGCGACCTGGTCGAGGGAGAGCGTGTAGGCGTCGGCGTCCGTCCTGCGCTGCGCGAACGCGCAGAACCGGCAGCCGGTGTAGCAGACGTTGGTAAAGTTGATGTTCCGCGTGACGATGTACGTCACGTCGTCGCCGACGGCCGCCTTGCGGACGTCGTCGGCGATCCTGCACAGCGCGTCCAGCGCCGGGCCGTCCGCGTGCAGCAGCGCCAGCGCCTCCTCGTCGGTCAGCTTCACCGGGTCGTCCGCCGCCGTCGCCAGGGCGGCCCGGACGTCGGTGTCGATGCGCTGCGGCACCATCCCGGGGGCGGCGGCCTCGCGCAGGGCTCCCCAGTCGCCGTACACCTCGTCGAAGTCGTCGCGGCGGTCGGACGTACGGCCCTCGGTGTCGATCGTGGCGTGCAGATCCGTACGGCCCGACGCCTCGAACGCCTCGTCCGGCTCCTGCCAGGGGTGCCCCTCGACGACGGCGTCCGGGCGGGCGAGCCCGGTGCCCGGGTCCGCCAGCGCCGCCACGTGGGGGCGCAGCCGCGGGTCCAGCCAGGGCTCGCCGCGCCGCACGAACTCCGGGTACACGCACAGCCGTTCGCGCAGCTCGAACCCGGCCGTGCGGGACCGCTCGGCCAGTTCCTCGATCTGCGGCCACGGGCGCTCGGGGTTCACATGGTCGATGGTCAGCGGGGAGACGCCGCCCCAGTCGTCGATGCCGGCGCCGATCAGCCGCTCGTACTCGGAGTCGACCAGGTTGGGCGGGGCCTGGAGGCAGGCGCTCGGGCCCATGAGGTGCCGGGCGACGGCCACCGTCGCGACCAGTTCGTCGAGTTCGGCGTCCGGCATGCCCCGCATCGCCGTGTCCGGCTTGGCGCGGAAGTTCTGGATGATCAGTTCCTGGATGCCGTGGTAGGCGCGGGAGATCTTCCTGAGCGCGAAGAGGGACTCGGCGCGCTCCTCGTACGTCTCGCCGATCCCGATCAGGATTCCGGAGGTGAACGGGACGGACGAACGGCCCGCGTCCTCCAGCACCCGCAGCCGGACCGCGGGTTCCTTGTCCGGGGAGCCGTGGTGCGGGCCGCCGGGCTCGGACCAGAGCCGGGTCGCCGTGGTCTCCAGCATCATGCCCATGGAGGGCGCGACGGGCTTCAGGCGCTGGAAGTCGGTCCAGCTCATGACGCCCGGGTTGAGGTGGGGCAGCAGGCCCGTCTCCTCCAGGATGCGGACGGAGATGGCGCGGACGTAGGCGATGGTGTCGTCGTAGCCGTGCGCGTCCAGCCACTCCCGGGCCTCGGGCCAGCGGTCCTCGGGCTTGTCGCCGAGGGTGATCAGGGCTTCCTTGCAGCCGAGCGCGGCGCCCTTGCGGGCTATGTCGAGGACCTCGTCCGGGGACATGAACATCCCGTGCCCGGCCCGGCGCAGCTTGCCGGGCACGGTGACGAAGGTGCAGTAGTGGCACTTGTCCCGGCACAGCCGGGTCAGCGGGATGAAGACGCTCTTCGAGTAGGTGATCACGCCGGGACGGCCCGCCGCCTCGAGCCCCGCGTCCCGCACCCGGGCCGCGGACGCGGTGAGGTCGTCGAGGGCCTCGCCGCGGGCCTGGAGGAGGACGGCCGCCTCACCGACGTCGAGGGCGACGCCGTCCCGGGCCCGTTTCAGGGCGCGGCGCAGGGAGTTCTCGGTCGGGCCGGTTCCGGAGGTCGCCGCAGTCGTCATCCTTCGAGCATACGGTCGCCTTGATCGACGCTCGCGGGTCAGTCGAGAAAGCCCGCGAGCCCGTCCAGCGCCCGCAGCACCTCGCTCTCCCCCGCCGGCGGCAGTTGCGCCACGACCTCCTCGATGCCCAGGTCCGCGTAGTGCGCGAGCTTGCCCGGGCTCGGGTGGATCGCGTAGGGCACGACCTGGAGCGCCGCGGGGTCGCGGCCCGCGTCGGCCCACGCGCCGCGCAGCACCGGCAGCGACTGGGACAGTCCGCGTCCGCCGATGGGCATCCAGCCGTCGGCGTACTCGCAGATGTGCGTGAAGAGCTTGGGCCCGGCGGCGCCGCCGACGAGCGTGTGCGGGCCGACGACCGGGCCGCGCCGCTTCCGCACCGGCTTGGGGTGGGCGAAGGAGGCCCGCACGCTTGCGAACTCCCCTTCGTAGGCGGTGGGTTCCTCCGACCACAGAGCGCGCATCAACGCCATCCGGTCGCGGACGAGTTCCCTCCGGGTGCGCCACTCGACGCCGTGGTCGGCGGCCTCCTCCACGTTCCAGCCGAAGCCGACGCCGAGGGTGAGACGTCCCGCGGAGAGATGGTCGACGGTCGCGATCTGCTTGGCCAGGGCGACCGGGTCGTGCTGGGCGACCAGCGTGATGCCGGTGCCCAGGCCGAGCCGCTCGGTCACGGCGGCGGCCTGGCCGAGCGCGACGAAGGGGTCGAGGGTGCGGCCGTACTCGGGCGGCAGCTCGCCGCCAGCCGGGTAGGGGGTGGTCCGCTCGACGGGGATGTGGGTGTGCTCGGGCAGGTACAGCCCGGCGAAGCCACGCTGTTCCAGCTCGCGGGCGAGCCGGGTCGGGGTGATCGTCTCGTCGGTGAGGAAGATCGTGACGGAGAGGCGCATGTCCCATCTGTACCGGGGGTGCCCCGAGAAGTCGATGCGCGTTCACGCCCCCGGGGAAGACTGCGGGCATGTGCGACGACGACGCAAGGCTCGGCAGACGCGCCCTGTTCGTGAGCGGTGCCGCGGCGGCGCTCACGGTGGGGAGCGTGACCTTCGCGAGAGGAGCGGACGACATGCAGCACACCGAGACCCGGACGGTCCGCGGGACCCTGCCCCCCGGCTCGCCCGACTTCGTGTACGTCCCCGTCGAAGTCCCGGGCGGGGTCCGGGAGATCAGGGTCTCCTACACCTACGACCGACCGGCCGTCCCCGCCGGCACCCCCGGCAACGCCCTCGACATCGGCCTCTTCGACGAACACGGCACCGCGCTGGGCGGCGAGGGCTTCCGCGGCTGGTCCGGCGGCGCCCGCACCGAGTTCTTCGTCCGCGCCGACGACGCGACCCCCGGGTATCTCCCCGGCCCGGTGAACGAGGGCACCTGGCACATCGCCCTCGGCCCCTACACCGTCGCCCCCCAGGGCCTGGCCTACGAGCTCACCATCACCCTCTCCTACGGCGAGCGGGGCGCCGTCGCCGAGCCGGTGTACCCGCCCGAGCGGGCCAGGGGGCGCGGCCGGGACTGGTACCGCGGCGACTGCCATCTGCACTCCTGGTACTCCGACGGCCGCCGCACCCCCGCCGAGATCGCCGGGCTCGCCCGGACCGCGGGCCTGGACTTCATCAACAGCTCCGAGCACAACACGCACTCCGCGCACGCCCACTGGGCCGATGCCGCCGGTGACGACCTGCTGGTGCTGCTGGGCGAGGAGGTCACCACCCGCAACGGGCACGTCCTGGCGCTCGGCACGGATCCCGGCACCTTCGTCGACTGGCGCTACCGGGCCCGCGACAACCGCTTCGGCAGGTTCGCCCGCCGGATACGCAAGGCGGGCGGCCTGGTGGTCCCCGCCCATCCGCACGCCACCTGCATCGGCTGCAACTGGAAGTTCGGCTTCGGCGAGGCGGACGCGGTCGAGGTGTGGAACGGCCCGTACACCCCCGACGACGAGGTGGCGCTGGCCGACTGGGACGGGATGCTGGTGGCGTCCGTGCGGGAAGGGCGGGACTGGATCCCGGCCATGGGCAACAGCGACGCCCACCGGGACCCGGACCCCGTGGGCTCGCCGCAGACGGTGGTGCTCGCCGACGAGCTGAGCCGGGAGGCGATCCTGGCGGGGATCCGCGCGGGGCGGTCCTATGTCGCCGAGTCCCGGCGCGTGTCCCTGTCCTTCACGGCGGCCGGCGGGCGGGGGCGGCACGCGGGGATCGGTGAGCGGCTGCGGGTGGACCGGGACACTCCGGTCACGGTGCGGCTGGGGGTCACGGGGGCGCCCCGGTGCCACGTCCGCTTCGTCACGGACCAGGGGGTGCTGTTCACCAGCGAGCCGCTGCCGGTGACGGGGGCCGGGACGGTGGAGTGGCGGACGACGCCCGCGTACGCGGCCTATGTGCGGGCGGAGGTGCGGCACGAGGCGGTCCTGGCGCCGTTGCCGGGGGCGCTGGCGGCGTTCACCAATCCCGTGTTCCTGGGGCGCGACTAGAGCTCGATGTCCACCACGACGGCCGCGTGGTCCGAGGGCCAGACTCCGTCCACCGGCCGGTCGCCGGCCCGGCGCGCCCTCCGCACGGACCCCGGTCCGCCCAGATGCACGTAGTCGATCCGCGCCCCCTGCCGCGGCGCGCCCTGGATGTAGGGGAGTTCGGGGTCCCAGGCCCAGGTCGCGGCCGGGGCCGTCGGGTCGGCCCACGTCCAGGCGTCGCGGAAGTCGCCGCGCAGGAGGCTCAGTTCGGGGGCGTCCGGCTCGGCGTTGAAGTCACCGGTGACGATCACGGTGCCCTCCCGGCGGGCGAACTCGGCCAGGGCCGCCGCCTGTTCGCCTCGTACGGCCCCGGCGGTCGGCACGGACGTCAGGTGCGCGGTGACGAAGGACACCGGGCCCGTGCGCGCATACAGGCCGAGCCGCCCGTCGTCGAGCTCGGGCGGCACGGGCAGCCGCAGGACCTCCGTCTCCTCGGCCGGCCAGCGGCTCAGCACGGCGGTGCCGATGTCCACCGACGGGTCGCCGATCCGCCCCCGCCAGCGCTCGGGGGCCGGGGAGGCCGCCCAGGTCCAGTACAGGCCCAGCTCGTCCGCCAGCCACTCCGCGAGGTTCTCCCCGTCGGCGGCCCACACCTCCTGCAGACCCACGACATCGGGCCGCAGGTCGCGCAGCACGGAGCGGATCGCCTTCTGCCGTTCCTGCCACGGCCCGAACCGCCACCACAGGTTCCAGGTCACCACGCGCACGGCCACCCACCCCTCGGTCATGGCACCGTCAAGGGCACCATTAAAGGGGGCGCGGCTGAACCGTGGGTCAACGGACTCGCGAAGCACAGGTGAACGCGCCCGCACACCGCCGTACCGGCCGATGACAGGAGTCCCGCCCATCATGTCCCGCAGCATCGAGCGCCAGTACCGGGCCGCCAGGATGGTTCAGCGCCGGCTCAACGCCGTCGTGCGCCGCCTGCCGCACCACACCCTGCTGGAGACCACGGGCCGCACCTCGGGCCTGCCGCGCCGCACTCCGGTCGGCGGACGCCGGATCGGTGACTCCTTCTGGCTGGTCTCGGAGTTCGGCGACCGGTCGCAGTACGTGCGCAACATCCTCGCCGACCCGAAGGTACGGGTCCGCATCCGCGGCCGCTGGCACGAGGGCACGGCCCATCTGCTGCCGGAGGACGACCCGGTGGCCCGGCTGCGGACCCTGCCCCGCGTCAACAGCGCGGCGGTACGCCTGATCGGCGCGCGCCTGCTGACCGTGCGGGTGGACCTGGCGGACTGAGCTACCCGGGCCAGACGATCGACTGCACCTCGCTGTAGGCGTGCAGGGCGTACGACCCGACGTCCCGGCCGACACCGCTCCTCTTGAACCCGCCGAAGGGTGCCTCCATGTTCCGGCCGACCGTGTTGACGCCCACGCCTCCGGCCCTGAGCCGCCGGGCGACCCGGAAGGCCCTCGCCACGTCGCCCGACCAGACGTAGTCGATCAGCCCGTAGTCGGAGTCGTTGGCGAGGGCGATCCCCTCGTCCTCCTCGTCGAAGGGGATCACCGCGACCACGGGACCGAAGATCTCCTCGCGGGCGACGGTCATGTCGTTGGAGCAGTCCGCGAGAAGCGTCGGGCCGACGTAGAACCCCCGCTCCAGCAGCGGCCGTTCACCGCCGGTCACGACGACCGCGCCTTCCTTGCGCCCGGTCTCGACATACGCCTCCACCCGCTCCCGGTGCGCCGCCGAGATCACCGGTCCGACCACCGTGTCCGGTTCCCTGGGGTCACCCACCTTCAACCGCCGCGCGTAGGCGGCCAGTTGCTCGACCAGCCGGTCGTACACCCCCCGCTGCGCCAGCACCCGGGTCGGTGCCGTGCAGATCTGCCCGCTGTAGAAGGAGAACGTCGTCCCGATCCCCGCGACCGCCGAGCCGAGGTCCGCGTCGTCGAAGACGACCGCCGCGCCCTTCCCGCCGAGCTCCATCAGCTGGCGCTTCATCCCCCGCCCGCACACCTCGGCGATCCGGCGCCCGACGGCCGTGGAGCCGGTGAAGCTCACCATGTCGACGTCCTCGGAGGCGACGACCGCCTCCCCCACCTCCACCGAGGCCCCGGAGACCACGTTGACCACCCCCGGCGGCACCCCGGCCGCCTCCAGCACCTCCGCCATCCGGTACACGGACAGGGGGTCCTGCGGGGCGGGCTTCACCACCACGGTGTTGCCCATCGCCAGCGCGGGGGCGATCTTGCCCGCCGCGTTGGCCCACGGGTTGTTGTACGAGGAGATGCAGGCGACGACCCCGACGGGCTGCCGTACCGCCAGCGCGCCCATCACCCCGGCCCTCCCCATCGGCCCGGCCTCGTTGATCTGCGGCGGCAGGGCCCACTCGGCGGGCTCCACGCGCGCGTACCGCTGGAAGCGGGCGGCGGCCACCCCGACCTGCATCCCGCGCGCGGTGGCGGTCGTGGCGCCGGTCTCGGCCTGCGCCAGTTCGGCGTACGGCACCAGCCGGTCCCGGATCAGCCGCGCGGCCCGCCCGAGGATCGCGGCCCGCTCCTCGGGTGCCGTCCGCGACCAGGGCCCGAAGGCCTCGCGGGCCGCGGCACAGGCCGCGCGGGCCTGCTCCGGCGAGGCCTCGGGAGCCGGACCGACGCTCCCCTCGGTCGCCGGGTCGACGACGTCGTAGAAACCGCCCTCGGGTTCCGCCCACGACCCGCCGAGGAACAGCCGGGGCCTCACCGGGTGCTCACCGTCCGGGTGTCCCGCCCGGAGCGCAGCACCTTCCCCGGCACCGCGCCGGTCACCACGTCGTCCCGGATCGCCGCGACCCCGTTGACCCACACGGCGCGCACCCCGAGGGCCTTGGAGTCCAGGCGCGGGCTGTCACCCGGCAGGTCGTGCACCAGGGTGGCCGTACCGGCGCCGATCCGTTCCGGGTCGAAGAGCACCAGATCCGCATGGAACCCCTCCTGCACCCGCCCCCGCTCCCGCAGCCCGAAGAGCCGGGCCGGGTCGCCGGTCAGCATCCGCACGGCCTGCTCCAGGCCGACCAGCTTCCGTCCGCGCAGGCAGTCGCCGAGGAACCGCGTCGTGTACGGCGCCCCGCACATCCGGTCCAGATGCGCCCCCGCGTCCGAGCCGCCGAGCAGGACGTCCTCGTGCTGCCAGGTCTGGGCCCGCAGCGCCCAGGAGTCGGGGTCGTTGTCCGGCGGCATGGGCCACAGCACGGTCCGCAGCTCGTCGTCGGCGCAGATCTCGACCAGGCAGGCGAACGGGTCCTGCCCCCGCTCGGCCGCGATGTCCCGCACCACCCGGCCGGTGAGCCCGCGGTTCGCCTCGCTGTAGGTGTCGCCGATGACGTACCGCCCGAAGTCCGCGAGCCGCCGGAAGACGCCGGCCTCCTTGGAGGCGGCACGCTCCAGCATGTCGGCCCGGACACCGGGATCCCGGAGCCTGGCGATCCGCTCGGGGACGGGCAGCCCGAGGACCGGCCCCCACCCGGGGATCAGGTTCAGGGCGCAGAAGGTGCCCAGGGACATGTTCATCGGGGTCAGGATCGGCATGGTCAGCGCGACGACCCGGCCGCCTGCCTTGCGGGCCCGCTCGCTCGCGAGGAGCTGCCGGGGCACCCGCTCGGGCACGGCGGCGTCGATGGTCAGCACGTTCCAGTTCAGGGGCCGCCCGGCCGCCGCGCTCATCTCGGCGAACAGCTCGATCTCGGCGTCGCTGAACTGGTCGAGGCAGCCGGCGACGATCGCCTCGATCTGCGTCCCCTCGTGCTCCCCGACCGCCTTGGACAGCGCGAGCAGTTCCGCGGGCCGCGCATGCCGGGAGGCGACCGGCTGCCCGTCCCCGTCGGAGTGCGTGGACGACTGGGTGGTGGAGAACCCCCAGGCCCCGGCGTCCATGGCGTCGTGCAGCAGCCGCAGCATGGCGTCGAGCTGCTCCCGGTCCGGCTGCCCCCCGACGGCCTCCTCCCCCATCACGTACCGGCGCAGCGCGCAGTGCCCCACCATGAACCCGGCGTTCACGGCGATCCGCCCCTCCAGGGCGTCCAGGTACTCCCCGAAGGAGTGCCAGCTCCAGGGCGCCCCCTCCTCCAGCGCGACCAGCGACATCCCCTCGACCTTGGACATCATGCGCCGCGTGTAGTCGGCATCCCCGGGGCGCTCGGGATGCAGCGGCGCGAGCGTGAACCCGCAGTTCCCGGCGGCGACGGTGGTCACCCCGTGATTGAGGGAGGGCGTGGCGTACGGGTCCCAGAAGAGCTGGGCGTCGTAGTGGGTGTGGGGATCCACGAACCCGGGGGCGAGCACGAGCCCTGCGGCGTCCTCGCGGCTGCGGGCATCTTCGGTGACACCGGGGGCGATGACGGCGATGCGCCCGTCCCTGATGCCGACGTCGGCGGTGTAGGCGGGGGCGCCGGTGCCATCAACAACGGACGCCCCGTGAATGACGTGATCGAGCATGGGGTTCACCTCCTGGACTAGGGGTGCCGTGTCTTCCCTAGGGGCGCGGGGAACTGCGCGACAAGCCCCCACCGCAGCCGCCGTCCGGCCTCAGACACCCGACCGGAAACGCGTGGTCCGATGAACGGGATCCGTATCGATCTTCGGAATCACGTGCTCCCCGATGAGCCGGATCGTCCGAAGCGTCTCCTCCTTCGGCACCCCAACCGGCAGCCCGAAGCTCAGCTGATCCGCCCCCGCCTGCTCCCACCGCTTGCACTGCCGCAGCACCTCGTCCGGGTCCCCGCAGATCAGCAGCTCCTCCTCGATGAGCACCTCGACGAACTCCTCGGTGTACTCGGGCAGCGTCTCCGGCCACACCGGAAACCCCTCGGGCCGGGGAAACGTGTCGTGGTACCGGAAGACGAGCGACGGCAGATAGTGCAGCCCCCCGCTCACGGCGACCCGCACCGCCTCCTCGTGCGTGGGCGCACAGATCGCCGTCGTCGTCACCATCACGTTGTCGTTGACGAAGTCCCCGATCGGCTCCGCGTCCACGATGGCCGTCTTGTACTGCTCCAGCACCCACTCCATGTCGGAGACCTTCTGCACGCTGAACCCCAGCACCCCGAGCCCCTTCCTCGCGGCCATGGAGTACGACGGAGGCGATCCGGCGGCGTACCACATCGCGGGGTGGGACTTGCCGTACGGCTTCGGCAGGATCTTCCGCGGCGGCAGCGACCAGTGCTTGCCCTGGAAGCCGGCGTACTCGTCCTGGAGCCACATCTTGGGGAACTCGGCGATGGTCTCCTCCCAGATCTCCTTGGTGTCGTTCATGTCCGTGATGCCGGGCAGGAAGCCAAGGATCTCGTGCGACCCGGCACCCCGTCCGCTGCCGAACTCGAAGCGGTTGCCGGAGAGGTGGTCGAGCATGGCCACCTTCTCGGCGACCTTGACCGGGTGGTTGACCTGGGCGAGCGGGTTGAAGATCCCGGAGCCGAGGTGGATCCGCTCGGTGGCGTGGGCCAGGTACCCGAGGAAGACGTCGTTCGCCGACAGATGCGAGTACTCGTCCAGGAAGTGGTGCTCGGACGCCCAGGCGTACTTGAAGCCCGCCCGGTCCGCCGCGATCACGTACTCGGTCTCCTCCATCAGCGCCTTGTGCTCGGCGAGCGGATCGGTCTCTGCGCGCTTGCCCACGTATCCCTGTACAAAGAGCCCGAATTCCAAGGCGGTTCACCGTCCCCGGTCTGGAGTTCCTGATCTGCCCCTACTTTTCTGACGGACCGTCAGATTGCTGACTCTGGCACCGCACGCATGAGGCGTCAATAGCTGACGAACCGTCAGCCGACCGCCACCCCGGCCAGCCATCCGCCGTCGATCACGAACGGCTGCCCGGTGATGTACGAGGAGTCCTCCGAGGTCAGGAAGAGGGCGAGCCGGGCCACCTCCTCGGGTCGCCCGATCCGGCCGAGCGGCACGAGCTTGCGGTACAGCCCGTCCAGGGCCCGGGTCACCCCCTCGGCGTCCGCCGACGGGTCCAGCTGGGCCGGGTTCGACATCGCGGTGTCGATCGCGCCGGGGCAGATGGCGTTGACGCGGATGCCGCGGGCGGCGAGCTCCAGCGCGGCGACCCGGGTGAGCCCGAGGACGGCGTGCTTGGTGGCCGCGTACGCCCCGACGGCCGCCATCCCGGTCAGCCCGGTGCAGGAGGCGGTGGTGACGATCGTGCCGCCGTCCTCCATCTCGGGCGCGATCGTCTTGATGCCGAGGAAGCAGCCGACCTGGTTGACCCGGACGACCCGCATGAACTCGTCGAGGGGAGTGTCCACCAGGGAGTTGAAGCGCAGGATGCCGGCGTTGGCGACGAGCCCGTCGATCCGTCCGTACGCCTCCTTGGCGTGCCGCACGGCCGCCTGCCACTGCTCCTCCTCGCCCACGTCGAGACGGACGTACAGCGCCCCGATCTCCTCGGCGAGGGCCTTGCCCCGGTCGTCGAGGACGTCCGCCACGACGACCGACGCCCCCTCCTGCCGGAACAGCCGCGCCTCCTGCTCCCCCTGGCCGCGCGCCGCGCCGGTGACGATGACGACCCGTCCGTCCAGCTTGCCCATTGCCGACTCCTCACAGGTGGGGTCCCACGTCGGCGCCGAACGCCGCGATCTGGTCGATGAGTTCGCTGCGGCTCCGGCTGCGGAATCGCACCTGTATCTGGTCCACGCCCATCGCCCGGTACGCCCGCAGCGACTCGGCGAGCCGGTCCGGGCCGCCGGTGAGCGTGCGGCGGCCGACGTGCCAGGCGGGGGTGCCGACGTAGAGGGGCTCGGCGATGGCGCCGACGGTGAAGGGGGCCTCGATCCCCGCCTGTTCGCGCAGCTGCCGGATCCGGGCGATCTGCGGGGGCAGCCGGTCCCTGGGGTCCCCCTGCGGCAGCCAGCCGTCCCCCTTGAGCGCGGCCCGGCGCACCGCGGGGGGCGAGGAGCCGCCGACCCAGACGGGGACGTGCTCCTGGGCGGGCCTGGGGAGCTGGCCGAGCCCTTCGAAGTCGTAGAGCTTGCCGTGGTGCTCGGGGAACTCCTCCGGTCCGAGCGCGGCCCGCAGCGCGTCGATGGTCTCGTCGAGCACGGCACCCCGGCGGCGGAAGTCCGCCCCCAGCGCGGTGAACTCCTCCTCCACGTGTCCGGCGCCCACCCCGAGGATCAGTCGGCCCCCGGAGAGGTGGTCGACGGTGGCGTACTGCTTGGCGGTGATCAGGGGGTGGCGCAGGCCGACCACGGCGACGTGGCTGAGCAGCAGCACCCGCTCGGTGACGGCGGCGAGATGGGCCAGGGTGGCGACGGGGTCGTACCAGACCGTGCTCATCGCGGGCGCGAGGCGGCGCGGAATGGCGACGTGGTCGCAGCAGGCGAGGTAGCCGAAGCCGGCGCGCTCCGCCGCGCGGGCGACGGCGAGCAGGTCCCCGGGCCCGGCACCGGCCTCCCAGGGCTCGGCGTACAGGGTGCTCTGGGACTGGACCGGGAGCTGGATGCCGTACCTCACGGCGACCAGAGCCCGTCGGGGGTGAGCCCGAGCAGCTCGATCGCGTTGCGCCGGACGATCCGCTCGACGACGTCCGCGTCCAGGTGCCCCATCTGCGCCTCGCCGACCTCGCGGGACT
Source organism: Streptomyces sp. YS415 (assembly GCF_023544665.1). GTDB lineage: Bacteria > Actinomycetota > Actinomycetes > Streptomycetales > Streptomycetaceae > Streptomyces. The sequence continues at coordinate 256,954 of NZ_JAMJFL010000005.1, read as the reverse complement.
TCGGCCATGTCGAGTCGGAGTGCGGGTAGTCGGTCTCGTAGAGCACGTTGCCGACGCCGATGGAGTCGAGGTTGCGCAGCCCGAAGGCGTCGTCGAAGAAGCAGCCGTACACATGCTCGGCGAACAGTTCGGACGGCGGCCGGTGCACCTTGTCGGCGACCCCGCCCCAGCCCCGGTTCTCCTCCCACACCACGTCCGCGCGTTCCAGGATGTAGGGGATCCACCCGATCTGGCCCTCGGCGTACATGACCCTGAGGTTCGGGAAGCGCTCGAACTTGCCGCTCATCAGCCAGTCGACCATGGAGAAGCAGCAGTTGGCGAAGGTGATGGTGGAGCCGACCGCGGGCGGCGCGTCCGCGGAGGTGGACGGCATCCGGCTGCTGGAGCCGATGTGCATGGCGACGACCGTGCCGGTCTCGTCACAGGCGGCGAGGAAGGGGTCCCAGTCGTCGGTGTGGACGGAGGGGAGCCCGAGATGCGGGGGTATCTCGGAGAAGGCCACGGCACGGACCCCGCGGGCGGCGTTGCGGCGCACCTCCGCCGCCGCCAGTCCGGCGTCCCACAGCGGGACGAGGGTGAGCGGCAGGAGCCGCCCCCGCGCCTGTGGGCCGCACCACTCCTCCACCATCCAGTCGTTGTAGGCGCGGATGCAGAGCATCCCGAGCTCGTGGTCGGCGGCCTCCGTGAAGGTCTGGCCGCAGAAGCGCGGGAAGGTGGGGAAGCACAGGGCCGACTGGACGTGGTTGACGTCCATGTCGGCGAGGCGGGCGGGGACGTCGTACGACCCCGGCCGCATCTGCTCGTAGGTGATGATCTCCAGCTTGATCTCGTCGCGGTCGTACCCCACGGCGGTGTCCAGCCGGGTCAGGGGCCGCCGCAGGTCCTCGTAGACCCACCAGTCCCCGATCGGGCCGTCGTCCCCCGGTTCGCCCATGACGGGCTTGAAGCGGCCCCCGAGGAAGGTCATCTCCTTCAGGGGCGCACGGACGACGCGGGGCCCGATGTCGAGGTACTTCTTCGGGAGCCGGTCCTGCCACACCTGCGCGGGCTCCACCGTGTGGTCGTCGACGGAGATGATCAGGGGAAAGGTCGGTTTGGTCTCCATGGGCCTCACGGTAGCGCCGATCTGACGGCCCGTCAGCTCCCGTGCGGGCGGTCGGCTCCGAGCGGAACCGTGCGACGAGGTTGTGTGGGCCTTGTGGTGTACCGCGCGTCCGGCTGTGAGTGGTGTCTCGCACGGCTGACGCATCCGCCATGAACAAGGCAAACTGGCCTGGTTGTCAGGACGTTCTCCAGGGGGACGGCGATGGACGGTGTACCGCGGGTGCCGGAGCAGCGGCGCAGCGGCTCGCAGGGGCCGGTGGGGCTGCGCTTCGGCGTGCTCGGGCCGGTGCGTGCCTGGCGCGGGGAGGAGCTGCTCAGCACCGGCTCGCCCCAGCAGCGCGCCCTGCTCGCGGCCCTGCTGCTGCGCGAGGGCCGCACGGCCACGGCGGCGGAGCTGATCGACGCCCTGTGGGGCGAGGAACCGCCGTCCCAGGCACTGGCGGCGCTGCGCACGTACGCCTCCAGGCTGCGCAAGGTGCTGGACCCCGGTGTCCTGGTGAGCGAGTCCGGCGGCTACGCGGTCCGGGGCCTCGGGGACGGCGCGCTCGACCTGTCGCTGGCCCAGGAGTGGGCGACGGAGGCGGAGAAGGCGCGCGGCGCCGGGGACCTGTGCCATGCCCGTGACGTACTGAACCGGGTGCTGGCGCTGTGGGACGGCGAGCCGCTGGCGGGCGTCCCCGGCCCCTACGCCGAGGCGCAGCGCGTCCGCCTGGAGGAATGGCGGCTCCAACTGCTGGAGTCCCGCCTGGACATGGACCTGGAACAGGGCTGCCACGCGGAGGCGGTCTCGGAACTGACGGCGCTCACCGCCGCCCACCCGCTGCGCGAGCGCCTGCGCGAGCTGCTGATGCTGGCGCTGTACCGCTCCGGACGCCAGGCGGAGGCGCTGGCGGTGTACGCGGACACCCGGCGCCTGCTGGCGGACGAGCTGGGCGTGGACCCGAGGCCGGGACTGCGGGAGCTGCAGCAGCGCATCCTCCAGGCGGACCCGGGCCTCGCGGAACCCTCCGCGCCCCTCGCGGAGCCGCCCGCGGTGCCGGTCCGCCCGGCCCAGCTCCCGGCCACGGTCCCGGACTTCACCGGCCGCTCGTCCTTCGTGTCCGAGCTGAGCGCGGTGCTGGCGTCGGCGGAGGGCCGGGTGATGGCGGTCTCGGCGCTGGCCGGGATCGGCGGGGTCGGCAAGACGACGCTGGCGGTGCACGTGGCCCATCAGGCCCGGGGCGCCTTCCCCGACGGTCAGCTGTACGTGGACCTCCAGGGCGCGGGCGCGCGGGCCGCGGACCCGGAGACGGTCCTCGGATCCTTCCTGCGGGCCCTCGGCACCGCGGACTCGGCGATCCCGGACTCCTTGGAGGAGCGGGCGGCCCTGTACCGCTCGGTCCTGGACGGCCGGCGGGTGCTCGTGCTGCTGGACAACGCGCGGGACGCGGCGCAGGTGCGGCCGCTGCTGCCCGGCACCTCCGGGTGCGCGGCACTGGTGACGTCCCGGGCCCGGATGGTGGACCTGGCCGGGGCGCACCTGGTCGACCTGGACGTGATGTCCCCCGACGAGGCGCTGTCGCTGTTCACGAAGATCGTGGGCGGGGAGCGGGTGGCGTCGGAGCGCGAGGCGGCGCTGGACGTGGTGGCGGCGTGCGGCTTCCTGCCGCTGGCGATCCGCATCGCGGCCTCCCGGCTGGCGGCCCGGCGCACCTGGACGGTGTCGGTGCTGGCGGCGAAGCTGGCGGACGAGCGGCGCCGGCTGGACGAGCTCCAGGCGGGCGACCTGGCGGTGAAGGCGACCTTCGAGCTGGGCTACGGCCAGCTGGAGCCGGCCCAGGCCCGCGCGTTCCGGCTGCTCGGTCTGGCGGACGGCCCGGACATCTCCCTGGCGGCGGCCGCGGCGGTGCTGGACCTTCCGGTGGAGGAGACGGAGGACCTGCTGGAGTCCCTGGTCGACACGTCCCTGCTGGAATCGGCGGCCCCGGGCCGCTACCGCTACCACGACCTGGTCCGCCTCTACGCGCGTGCGTGCGCGGAACGCGACGAACAGCCACCTGGCGAGCGGGACGCCGCGCTCTCGCGGCTGCTGGACTTCTACCTGGCGACGGTCGGCGAGGTGTACCTGATCGAGCGGCCCGGCGACCGGCTGGTGGACCACCTGGAGCGCAGCCGGTACCCGGGGCTGACGTTCGCGACGCGGCGGGCCGCTCAGGACTGGCTGTACGCGGAGGCCGTATGCCTGCTGGCCTGCGTCCGCCAGGCCGCGCGGACGGGGGCGCTGCGCCGCGCCGTCGACGTCCTCTGGGCCGCCGTGGACCTGGCGGAGTCGGGCGCCAACTCCAAGGAGTACGAGGCGGTCGCCGCGCTGCTGCGGAACGCGGCCCGGGACGCCGGGGACCCGCACGCGGAGGGGCGTGCGCTGACCGGGCTGGCCTTCGTGCACCACATCTCCGGCAGCAGGTTCGACGTGGCGCTCCAGGAGGCGGAGGAAGCCGTCCGGCTGGCCGCCACCGCCGGTGATCCGCTCACCGGCTGCTGGGCGTCGAACATCAGCGGGGTGGTCGCGCTCTACCAGAACCGGCACGAGGAGGGCGAGGCGCACTTCACCCGCGCCATCGACGACTTCCGGGCCCTGGGCGACCGGCCCGGCGAGGCGAGCGCCCTGTGCAACCTGTCGCGGATCCACCTGGCCACCGGCCGCACGGCGAGCGCGGTGGCGCTGGCCCGGCAGGGCGCGGCCATGTACGACGACATGGGGCACGCCCTGAAGGGTGCCAACGGCCGGTACGCGCTCGGTCTCGCGCTGACCCAGAGCGGGCAGCTGAACGACGCGGCGGGCTGCCTGCACCAGGCCCTTCAGGTGTTCCGGGACAGCCGGCAGCGGCTGTGGGAGGGCATGACCCTGTTCCGCCTCGCCGAAGTGGACATCGCCGCCCGGCGGCCCGCTCGGGCCGCGGCCAACGCCGAGGTCGCGCTGACGGTGCTGCGCGGCATCGGCGGGGAGTGGCGGCGGGGGAACGTGCTCACCGTGCTCGGCCGCGCCCTGAACGGCATCGGCCAGCTGGACCGGGCCCGGGTGTGCTGGCGCGAGGCGCTCGACATCTTCGAGGCGCTGGGCGCCCCGGAGGCGGACGGGGTCAGGGCTCTGCTGCCGGCTCCCACGGCCGCGGCCTGAGCCCGGTTGCAGGGCCGGGAAGGGACGTTCATCGTTCGTTTATCCCCGCCCGGCACTCTCAGTGGTGTCGGGCCGTCGCGTCGGGGGGCAGGCGGAACGACCGGGGCCGAAACCCCTTAGGGTGAACCGGCCCTGCAAGATCCGCCCGGCAGTCCACGGGGGAGTTGCCGGGCGGATCTTGTACTTCCGGACCATGTTCTTTCTTGCAGGGGAGCAAGCGAAATGACCGAAGAGACGAGCACCGAGAACGTCCACGCGACCGACGAGCCGACCGGCGACGCCACGACGGACAACGTCCACGCCACCAGCGAGCCGATCGTCACCAAGAACGTGCACGCCACGAGCGAGCCGCTCAAGCTCAAGGCCGAGGCCACGGGCGACGCGTCCACGGAGAACGTCCACGCCACGGACAACCCGGCCTGACGGCCCGCACCACCACACGTTCACCCGCAGGGGGATCGGCCGCGGCGGCGCGGAGGGGGAGCCGTCGCGGCCGAGGTGTGTCCGGGGCCGGGACGGCGGCTAGGACGTGCGGGTGGTGGCCGAGCCGAAGCCCAGCCAGGTGTGGCGGTTGCCCCACCAGCACCAGCCGACCTTGGGGGCGTTGCGGCGCTCCTTGCCGTCCCGGCCCGTGCCGTTGCTGATCCAGATCGCCGGGGTGCGGGCGTCCAGCGTGCCGTTGGGCTTGCGGAGCCGGGAGCCGATGGTCATGAAGCAGCGGTTGCGCTCCAGGACGGCCGGCTGCTGGAGGATCCAGTGGATGCCCTCGGTGAGCACCAGCGGGGTACGGGTGCGCTCGGTGAGCGCGGGCAGTGCCTCCTCCGGGCTCCAGTTCGCCATGTCGTCGCCGCGGTCGACGCCGTGGACCAGGTAGAGCGGGGCGTCCGGGAGTTCGACGGCGCACGGGGCGAACTCGTCGACGTCCGGCATGTCCGTGACGACGAACCCGGGCTTGCCGTCGCGGCGCAGGAGCGGGGCGAGGGCCGAGGCGGGGGCCCGGCGGGGGTGGACGGCCAGCAGGGCGCCCTCCGCCGCGGCGGCACCCGGGGCGCCCTCGGCCTTCTCGGCATAGGCCCGCATCTCGTCGGCGGTGATTCCCGCGACCGTGTGCACGCCGAGTTCGATCAGGCGCTCCGCCTGTGTCACGAGCCCCGGCAGGACGGCAGGGCTGTCGGTGGAAGAGGGCAAGGTACTCCTCGGGGAGGAAGGGATCATGTCGGCTCGGGTCAAACGACGGACGGCGGACGTTTGTTCCCGCGCACTCGGTCCCTTCGTTCACCACCTGATCACCCTTCACCTCCCGCCGTTCGCAAGCAATTTGGTCCCGCCCGGTGTGAACGCGCATAGAACGTGAGCATCCTCATGACATGAACCTGCCTCCCGACAGTCGGGTGGCAGCCTCATGGAGGTGTGGGATGCACCGCAGACTCGGTACCGCACTGGCAACCTCGTCCCTGGCGTTCGTCACCGCCGTCGCCACCGCGACCGCGGCCGACGCCGCTCCCGCCGACAAGCCGCAGGTCCTGTCCAGTTGGACCCAGACCAGCGCAAGCAGCTACAACGCGTGGGCCTCCGCCCGGGCCAACCAGGGCGCCTGGGCGGCCTACGGCTTCGACTGGTCCACCGACTACTGCTCCACCTCGCCGGACAACCCCTTCGGCTTCCCGTTCCAGATGTCCTGCGCCCGCCACGACTTCGGCTACCGCAACTACAAGGCCGCCGGCACCTTCAGCGCCAACAAGTCCCGCCTGGACAGCGCCTTCTACGAGGACCTCAAGCGCGTGTGCAACAACTACGGCGGCGCCACGAAGACCGCCTGCAACAGCACCGCCTGGACCTACTACCAGGCCGTTCGCGCCTTCGGCTGAGCCGGGCCGCACGCACGCACCAGGGACGCCGGATCACGTCTCCGGCGTCCCCCGCAGCGCCCTCTTGACGACCTTCCCGCTCGCGTTCCGCGGCAGCTCCGCCACGAACTCCACCGACCTCGGCACCTTGTAGTTCGCCATCTCCCGGCGCGACCACGCCATCAGGTCGTCCGCCGTCAGCACGGAACCGGGCCGCCGGACCACGTACGCCCGCCCCACCTCCCCCAGCCGCGCGTCGGGCACCCCGACCACCGCCACGTCCGCCACGTCCGGGTGCAGGCCGAGGAGTTGCTCGATCTCCGCCGGATAGGCGTTGAAGCCGCCGACGATGTACATGTCCTTGATGCGGTCGGTCACCCGCAGGTTGCCCGCCGCGTCCAGGACGCCCACGTCCCCCGTGCGCAGCCAGCCGTCCGGCGTGAGCGCCTCCGCCGTGGCCGCCGTGTCCTGCCAGTACCCCCGCATCACGTTGAATCCGCGGACCAGGATCTCGCCGGGCTCCCCGGGCGGGGCCTCCACCCGCACCTCCGTCCCCGGGATCGCCCGGCCCGACGTCGAGGCGATCACCGCCGGGTCGTCCCCCCGGCGGCACATCGTCACGATCCCGCTCGCCTCCGACAGGCCGTAGGCGGTCAGCACCGTGGCCACGCCCAGCTCGGAGCGGAGCCGTTCCACCAGCCGCAGCGGGACCACCGCCGCCCCCGTCACCACCAGCCTCAGCGCCGAGAGGTCGAAGGCCCCGCGGGAGGGGTGGTCCAGCAGGGACTGCAGCAGCGTCGGCGGGCCCGGCAGCACCGAGACCCCCTCCGCCGCCACGTTCGCCAGCACCGTGTCCACGGTGAACACCGGCTGCGGGATCATCGTCGCCCCGCGCATCAGGCTGGCGATCACCCCGGCCTTCCAGCCGAAGGTGTGGAAGAAGGGGTTCACGATCAGATAGCGGTCGCCCGGGCGCAGCCCCGCCAGGTCGCTCCAGATCCCGTACGCCCGCAGGGTCTGGCCGTGTGTGATCACCGCCCCCTTCGGGCTGCCCGTCGTACCGGAGGTGTAGACGATGTCCGACGGCGACGAAGGGCCCACGTCGGCCGGGTCGCCCGCCAGCCCCTCCCCGGCCGCCAGGAAGTCCTTCCAGGTCGTGAAGAAGTCCGGCGCGTCGTCCGCGAGCACCACCACCCGCTCCAGCGCGGGCAGCGACGCCGGCCCTGCCCGCCGCAGCGAGGCGACGTAGGAGGTCCCCAGGAAGGTCCCCGTCACGAACAGCAGCCGCGCCCCGCTGCGCCGCAGCACGTCCGCCGCCTCGGTCCCCTTGAACCGGGTGTTCAGCGGCACAAGGACCGCCCCCGCCGACACCGCGCCCAGCGCCGCCACGATCCAGTCCAGGGAGTTCGGCGCCCAGATCGCCACCCGGTCCCCCGGCCGGATGCCGTGCGCGAGGCACGCCGCCGTGGACCGCGAGACCCGCTCGCCCAGGTCGGCGTAGGAGATCCGGGTACGGCCCTCCACCACCGCCTCGGCGTCGGCGTACCGCTCGGCCGCGTACCGGACGAGCCCCGGAATGCTGCCCCACTCCATGTCACCGCGCACAACGGCCTCCCCACCACTAGCTGACTACCCGTCAGATTAGCTATAACCTGACGACCTGTCAGCGACGCCGAACGGGAGGGGCAGCATGGCCGGGATCAAGGACGCCACCGCCATCGTGGGCATCGGGCAGACCGCCTTCGCCAAGCAACTCCCCGAGGACGAGCGCACCCTCGCCTGCCGGGCCGTCCTGGCCGCGCTCGACGACGCCGGGATCGCGCCGGGCGAGGTCGACGCGCTCGCCTCCTACACCATGGAGGAGACGGACGAGGTGGAGCTGGCCAAGGCGGTCGGCCTCGGTGACCTCACCTTCTTCAGCAAGGTCGGCTACGGCGGCGGCGGTTCGTGCGCCACCGTCGCCCACCTCGCCGCCGCCATCGCGGCCGGCCAGGCCACGGTCGGCGTCGCCTGGCGCTCACGCAAGCGGGGCAGCGGGCCGAGGCCCTGGACCGACACCCGAGTCCAACTCCCCACCCCCGCGCAGTGGACCCGGCCCTTCGGGCTGCTGCGCCCGGTCGACGAGATAGCCATGCTGGCGCGCCGCCACATGCACGAGTACGGCACCACCCGCGACCACCTGTTCAACGTCGCCCTGGCCTGCCGCAACCGCGCCAACCAGAACCCGGCCGCGATCATGTACGACCGCCCGCTCACCCGCGAGATGTACATGACCTCCCGCTGGATCAGCGAACCCCTCTGCCTCTACGACAACTGCCTGGAGACGGACGGCGCGCTGGCCTGTGTCGTGGTCAGCAGCGAGCGGGCCCGGGACTGCGCCCGGCGGCCCGTCTACGTCCACTCCGCCGCCCAGGGCCTGCCCGCCCAGCACCACGGCATGGTCAACTACTGGAACGACGACCCCCTCACCGGCCCCGCCTGGACCGCCGCCCGGCACCTGTGGAAGCACGCCGACCTCACCCCGCAGGACATCGACGTCGCCCAGATCTACGACGCCTTCACCCCGCTCGTCCCGCTTTCCCTGGAGGGCTACGGCTTCTGCGGACGCGGGGAGGGCGGGGCGTACACCGAGGGCGGCGCCCTGGAGATCGGCGGACGGCTGCCCCTGAACACCGGGGGCGGCGGCCTCTCCGAGGCGTACGTCCACGGCTTCAACCTCATCACCGAGGGCGTCAAGCAGCTCCGCGGCACCAGCACCGCCCAGGTACCCGGCGCCGCCGCCTGCCTCGTCACCGCCGGCGAGGGCGTGCCCACCTCCGCGCTGCTCCTGAGGAGTTGATCCAGGATGCTCTCCCCCGTCACCGACGCCGACGGCGCCCCCTTCTGGCGGTACGCCGCCCGCGGTGAACTCCGCGTGCAGACCTGCGCCGACTGCGGCGAGCCGCGCTTCCCGCCCCGGCCGTGCTGCCCGCACTGCCGGTCCTTCGGGAGCGAATGGCGGCCCGTGAAGGGACACGGCCGCATCTGGTCCTACGTCGTCCCGCACCCGCCCCTGCTGCCGGAGTACGCGGCGCGGGCGCCGTACAACGTCGTGCTCGTCGAACTCGTCGACGCGCCCCGGATCCGCCTCGTCGGCAACCTCGTCGGCCGCGCCGGTGAGCCGCTCGGCTCCCTGCCGCCGGAGCGGGTGCGCATCGGGGCCCGGGTGCAGGTCGTCTTCGCTCCCGGCGGGCTTCCGCAGTGGGTCCTGGAGCGGCCGTGAACCTGCGCGTCCGCGCCGACCCGGACAGCGGCGTCGCCGTCGTCACCCTGAACCGGCCCGAGCGGCTCAACGCCATCGACCTGGCCACGGCACGGGAACTCGCCGACACCTGGCGGGCGTTCCGGTTCGACGACTCCGTGCGCGCGCTGGTGCTCACCGGCGCCGGGGAGCGGGCCTTCTGCACCGGGATCGACCGGGATGCCGTGGTGCCGCAGCCGAACTCGCCGTACTCGCAGGACGATCCGCTGCTGAGGATCGGGCCCAAGTCCAACGACCTGTGGAAGCCGGTCGTCGCGGCGGTGCGGGGGATGGCCTGCGGCGGGGCCTTCTACCTGCTGGGCGAGTGCGACTTCGTGGTCGCCGACCCCACGGCCGCCTTCTTCGACCCGCACACGACCTACGGCATGGTCAGCGCCTACGAGTCGGCGCTGATGGCGCAGCGGATGCCCGCGGGCGAGGTCGCGCGGATGATGCTCATGGGCACCGCCGAGCGGATCTCCGCCCGGCGGGCCCACGAGGTGGGTCTGGTCTCCGAAGTCACGGAGGAGGGCGGACACTTGGCTGCCGCACTGCAGTGCGCCGGTGTCATCGCCGGCCACCCCACCGAGGCCGTCCAGGGCACCGTCCGTGCCCTGTGGGCGGCCCAGGAGGCGGCCCGCGCCCCGGCCTTCGCCCAGGCCCCGCAGCTCATCGCGCTCGGGAACGCGCCCGCCGAGCGGCAGGCGGAGCTGTTCGCGGGGCGACGGACCGGGAGCCCTCGGGTGAGGTGAGGGCCGTCAACCGGTCGTGCCGGGCATCAGGTCGGCCTCGCAGTGGTCGACCCGGGCCGCCACGGCCGCGTCGGGGAGGTCGACCTGCACCGACACCGTCTCGTTAGCGGGGACGACCTGCTCCACGGTCCGCAGATCGACCACGGCGGACCGGTCGTCCAGGAAGTGGACGACAACGGTGACCCGGTCGCTGACGCCGTTCGGGTTGCTGACCTCGACGACCGCGTACGGGTCCGCCTCGGTCGCGCAGCTCACCAGCTCCACCGTGCTGTCCTGGACCACCTCGGCGGAACCGGAGCCGCCCGAGCCGGAGCCGTCGTGGTCGTCGTCCTGGCGCGAGGACGAACCGTCGTGGTCCTGGCCGGAGCTGCTGCACCCGCCGCCCGAGTCACCGTCCCCGCCGCTGCCGCCGGTGCCGCGGCCCGACGAGAAGCCGGACAGCGCCAGCACCACCATGGTCGTCACCGCTGCGAACTTGAGTTTGCGCCCCCGAAGATCCATGACGGCGAGCCTACTGACCACCTGTCACGATCATGTCACCGCGTGGCGACCGGGTCGTCCCCGGCGTAGCGTCGGGGTGGAGAGCGGCCTCCCGGCCGCTCCCGGCAGCGGCGGCCGCCGTCCGGACCCCTTTCCGTGCCCCGGCACGACGGCCGTCCCCCGCCTCACGCCGTGCGCGCGGTGCCCGTGCCCTTCTCCGCGTCCAGCGCGTACACGCACCGGTCCTTGCTGCACGCGTACACCACCCCGTCCCGCACCAGCGGCGACCCGGTGATCTCGCCGCCGGTCGCCAGCTTCCAGCGCAGGCGGCCGTCGTCGGCCTTGAGGGTGTAGAGCAGATGGTCGGTGGAGCCGAAGTGGATGCGGCCCTCCGCCACCGACGGCGCCCCCACGATCTCCCCGCCCGCCTGGAACCGCCACTTCGGCGTGCCGGTGACCGCGTCCAGCGTGTACAGCCCCTTGCCGCTGCCCACGTGCACATGGCCCGCGGCCACCAGTACCGGCTCGATGGAGGATCTGGCCTCCGTGGCGATCCGCCAGCGGTCGCGGCCGTCGGTCGCGTCCAGGGCGTACACCGTGCCGAGGTAGTCGGCGAGGTACACGCCCCCGCCGGTCACCGCCGGGCCCGGCACGAAGGCCGGCGGGCAGAGGAAGACCGCCGGGGCCTCGAAGTGCCAGCGGACCTGCCCCGAGGTGACGTCGAGCGCGAGGACCCGGGTGCCGGCGGAGACGTAGACATAGCCGTCCACCGCCTGCGAGACCCGGACCGGGACACCGCCGCAGGACGCCGCGTCGCCGATGGGGTACGACCAGCGCTCGTCGCCCGTGCGGGCGTCCAGGGCGCGCAGCCGGGCGTCCTGCCAGACGTAGACCGTGCCCTCGTGGAGCGCGGGGCCCGCCTCGGGGGTCTCGAAGTCGGTCTGGGCGCCGGTCAGCTCCCACAGCTTCTGCCCGGTGGACGCCTCCCAGCCCTGCACCCCGCCACCGCGGGTGCCGGTGACGACGGTGCCGCGTTCGGCCTTGAGGGAGTAGACCCAGGCGTCCGTCGGCAGCCGCCACAAGTCGCCGCCCTCGCGGCAGTCCAGGGCGAAGAGGGTGGGTCCGTCGGAGGCGTGGATACGGCCGTCCGCGACCGCCATCGACCAGGCGACGTCCCTCGTCTTGAAGCGGCGGCGTCCGGTGCCGACGTCCAGCGCGTGCACCTCGAAGGAGGTGACGTAGACCAGGTCGCCGGAGACCGCGGGCGTGCCCCACACGTCGTTGGACATGCGGAACCGCCAGGGGCGCCAGCCGCTCGCCGCCTCCGGGGCCGCGGCCGGTGCCGGGGGCACGGCGGGGCCCACGGCGGCATCGGTACCGTTGACTCCCGGGCGCGGCTTGGACCAGGAGGCGACCAGCCCGGCCTCCGGCGGCGGCGCCTTCACGGCGGCGGCACGGGCGTCGGCGACGCGCGGTCCCGGTCCGATCGGGACCTGGGCGCCCGCCAGGCGCACCGGGCCGGTGTCGGGGGCGCCGACCGGGACGGGGGGCGCGTGCGGGGGCGGCGGCGGTACCGCGCGGCCGGCGCTGCGGCCCGAACCGGGGCCCGTCCTGGCCGGCGGGCGGCCGTTGCGGCGCGCCTCGATCAGGCTCACCGCCCGCTCGGGCAGCCACGCCGACGCCGTACCGCTGTCGTCCGAGCCGGAGCCGAACAGGTGCGGTGCGAGCTGGGCCTGGAGGTCGGCGGGGTTGGGGCGGGCGGTCGCCTCCATCTGCATGCAGGACTCGATGAGCGGGCGCAGTTCGTCCGGGAGGCCTTCGAGGTCCGGGCCCTCCCGGAGCAGCATGAAGACCGTCTCCACCGGGTTGGCGCCGTGGAAGGGCGGGTGGCCCGTGGCCGCGAACACCAGCATCGAGCCCAGCGAGAAGACATCGCTCGCGCCCGTGACGCTGCGGGAGTCCTTCGCCTGCTCGGGGGACATGTAGGCGGGGGTGCCGACGGCGACGTTCGTCATCGTCAAACGGGTGTTCGAGACGCCGGAGGCGATACCGAAGTCGATCACCCGGGGGCCGTCCTCGACGACGAGGACGTTGGAGGGCTTGAGGTCGCGGTGGACCAGGCCGGCGCCGTGGATCGACTGCAGCGCCTCCGCCACGCCCGCCGCCAGCCAGCGCACCGCCTGGGCCGGCAGGGGCCCGCACTCGTTCACTATCTCTTCGAGGGAGGGCGCGGGGACGTACGCGGTGGCCAGCCACGGCACGGCGGCGCGCGGGTCGGCGTCGACCACGGCCGCGGTGTAGAAGCCGGAGACGGCCCGGGCCGCCTCGACCTCGCGCGTGAAGCGGACGCGGAAGAGCTGGTCCTCGGCGAGCTCCGTGCGGACCGTCTTGATCGCGACCCGTCGCCCGGACGCCGAGCGCGCGAGATAGACCAGCCCCATGCCGCCGGCCCCCAGCCGTCCCAGCACCTCGAACGGCCCGATACGCCGCGGATCGTGCTGTGTCAGCTGATCCACCACTTGCCTGCCACCTCCCCGTACGGGCCGCGTCACCCACGTATGTACGCGACCCCGTGCAGCGTCTCACCACCGAACCGCCATGGCGGCACGCACCCCGATTCTTCCTGTCCGCGGGCATGGTTGCGAACCCGGGGCCAGATCGGGGTGTCTCCGGACAAAAGCCTCAGTTCGAGCGCTGGAGCAGCGCGAACGACGCCCCCTGATTGTCGGTGACGACGGCCACCGTGCCGTACGACGTCTCAAAGGGTGGAGCCTGGACACGTCCGCCCAGTCCCTGCACGGCTTCGACGGCCTCCGCGCAGTCCTCGACGGCGAAGTGGACGAGGAAGTGGGGCGGCATCTCGGCGGGAAAGACGTCGGAGACGGGGGCACGGCCGAAGTCGGGCCGGGCGCCGGGGCCGAACAGGGCCTCGTGGAAGAGGTCGCCGTAGAAGTCGTTGGCGGTCTCGGTGTCCCGGGCGTACAGCTCGGCCCAGGCGAAGGTGCCCGGTTCGTGGCGGCGCCCGAAGCCGGGGTGGCTGCCCGCCTGCCAGAGGCCGAAGACGGCGCCCTCGGGGTCGGTGACCAGGGCGGTCACCCCGTCCCCGGCGCCGGCCTCGACCGGGGCGGTGACGATCTGGCCGCCCGCCTCCCGGATCCGCCGGACCAGCGCCCCGGCGTCGGGGGTGGCGAAATGGACCGTCCAGACGGTCGGCATCCGTCCGTCCGTCTTGGGGACGAGCGCGGCGACCGGCTCGCCGTCCTTGAGCGCGTACCCCCGCTCGTCGAAGCTCCATCCGAAGAGCTCACCGTAGAACCGCTTGCCCGCCTCGACGTCGGGGAGCTGGGCGTCCACCCAGCAGGGGACGCCCTCGACATACCCGGATGCCCTGTTTTCGGCCATGTCGCCAAAGTAACGGCCCCTTGTGCACGCCGCAGACCAGGCACACCAGGCTCCGGGCAGCCGGGCACCCCATTTGCAGTCGGCCGAATCGCGCTCCGATCACCCCTCGGTAAGCTGACGGCATGACAGGACAAGTGCGTACCGTCGACGGCCGCGTGGCCGGCCGGCGTGGGCAGGCGACCCGGCAGAAGCTGCTCGACTGCCTCAGCGAGATGCTCAGCTCCTCTCCCTACCGGGACGTCAAAGTCATCGATGTCGCCCGGAAGGCGGGCACTTCGCCCGCCACCTTCTACCAGTACTTCCCGGACGTCGAGGGCGCCGTCCTGGAGGTCGCCGAGCAAATGGCCGCGGAGGGCGCCGGGTTGACCGAGCTCCTCGCGGGGCGGTCGTGGGTCGGCAAGTCCGGCTGGCAGACCGCGCAGGAACTCGTCGACGGCTTCCTGGAGTTCTGGCGGAAGAACGACGCCATCCTGCGCGTGGTGGACCTCGGCGCCGCCGAGGGCGACAAGCGCTTCTACAAGATCCGGATGAAGATCCTCAACTCGGTGAACAACTCCCTCGCGGACGCGGTCGCGGAGTTGCAGACCAAGGGCAAGGTCGACAAGGACGTCAACCCGGCCGCGGTCGCGGGTTCGCTCGTCGCGATGCTCGCGGCGGTGGCCTCGCACCAGAAGGGCTTCCAGTCCTGGGGCGTCAAGCAGGCCGAACTCAAGCCCAATCTGGCCCTGTTGGTGCATCTGGGCGTGACCGGCAAGAAGCCGTCCAAGTAGCGGCGCCGGAACCCTCTTTTTCGGTCTCTCCAGGCCCCACGTCCTGTCAGGCAGGCGGCAGTTCATCCCGGTGGGCACCGGGTGGACCGCCGCCTGCCGTGTTTGTGTGCGGGCAGCGGCTCTCAGGCTCTTACGCGGGCAGCGGCCGGTCCCGGACGACATGCTTCATCACCAGCGTCGAGGTCAGCCGCTGCACCCCGGGCAGGGTGGCGAGCCGCTCGTCGTACAGCCGCTGGAAGGCGGCGAGGTCGGCGGTGGCCACCCGGAGCAAATAGTCCGGCTCCCCGAACAGCCGCTGGGCGTCCAGTACGTGCTCGATCTCGCCGATGGCCCGCTCGAACCCGGCGACCGTGTCCCGGTCCTCCTGCCGCATGGAGACGAAGACCAGCGCCTCGAAGGTCAGCCCCACGGCCGTCGGCTCCACGACGGCCCGGTAGCCGCTGATCGCCCCCGACCGCTCCAGCTCGCGCAGCCGCCGGTGGCAGGGCGAGACGCTCAGCCGCACCCGTCCGGCCAGCTCGGTCACGGTCAGCCGTCCGTCCTGCTGGAGCTCGGCAAGAATTTTCCGGTCTACGTCGTCCATGGGGCAGATCTTCCCTCACGCCATGGGATGTCGAGCAAACTTCGACAACACTTTCGGGCCATTCCCGCCTAATCTGCCCGGCATGGACTCCGGAACCCTCCTCTCCTTCCTCGCGCTCGACCTGCTGCTGGTCTGTGTGCCGGGCGCCGACTGGGCGTACGCGATCTCGGCGGGACTGCGCGGCGGCTCGGTGGGCCGGGCCGTGGGAGGACTGGTGAGCGGGTACGCCCTGCACACCGTGCTGGCGGCCGCCGGTCTCGCCGTCCTGGTCGCGGGCTCACCCGCGCTGCTGACCGGGCTGACGGTGGCCGGGTCGGCGTATCTGGTGTGGCTGGGCTGGAGCGTGCTGCGCCGACCGGGGGTGCCCGGGGCGGCGGCCGGCACCGAGGGCCGGGTGTTCCTGCGCGGGGCCATGATCAGCGGGCTGAACCCGAAGGGGCTGCTGCTGTACCTGTCGGTGCTGCCGCAGTTCCTCGTCACCGACGGCGGCCGGCTGCCGGTCCCGGCGCAGACCGCCGCGCTCGGACTGCTCCACATGGCGTGCTGCGCCGCCGTCTACCTCGCGGTCGGCCTCGGTGCCCGCGCGCTCCTCGGCGCCCGCCCGGCGGCGGCCCGGGCGGTCACCCGGACCTCCGGGGCGGCGATGCTCGGCATCGGGGCGTTCCTGCTGGTCCAGCACACGCTATGAGTCCCGCGGTACGAGCCTGAAGAGCCGGATCTCCCGCTCCACCCGCGCCTGGTACGTGGCGTAGGGCGGCCAGAAGGCGAGCGCCGACCGCCATACGGCCGCCCGCTCCTCGCCCTGGAGCAGCCGCGCGGTCACGGGGATGTCGGCGCCCTTCCAGTTGATCTCGGCGTCGGGACGGGCCAGGAGGTTGGCGGTCCAGGCGGGATGGCCGGGCCGGCCGAAGTTGGAGCCGACGAGGATCCAGGTCCCCTTCTCCGGCTCCGGCATGCAGGCGAGGGGCGTGCGGCGGGGCAGTCCGCTGCGGGCGCCGGTGGAGGTCAGGATCACCCCGGGCAGCAGCCGGGCGCTGAGCAGCACCCGGCCCCGGGTGAGCCGGTGCACGGCACGGTCCAGCGCCGGGACCACATGCGGGGCGACCTTGGCGAAGCCGCGCGTCGAGGACACCTTCTGCACCAGCCGGACGCCGATCACATCCGCACCTCCCGCGCCCCGAAGAGCCGCGCCGCCCCGGCCGCGTGCGCCCGCAGCCGGTGCACCGGCCCGAACAGCAGCTCGTCGCCCGCGGCCCGCTTGAAGTACAGGTGAACCTCGTGCTCCCAGGTGAAACCGATCCCCCCGTGCAACTGAACCGCCTCCCCCGCGGCACTCCGCAGAGCCTCCAGTGCCTGGGCCAGGGCGAGCCCGCCGACGCGTTCCTCGTGCGCGGTGGCCCAGGCCGCGTAGTAGGCCGCTGACCTGCCCGCCTGGACCTGGACGTACACATCGGCCAGGCGGTGCTTGACGGCCTGGAAGGAGCCGATCGGGCGGCCGAACTGCTCCCGCTGCTTCACATGGTCGACGGTCAGCTCCAGCACCCGGTCGGCGGCACCGACGGCCTCGCAGGCGAGGACGGCGGCGACGGTGTCTCCGAGGCGGGCGAGTTCAGCGAGGACGTCGGCGCCTTCCTCCCCCAGCAGCCGGCCCGGTGTGTCCCGGAGTTGGAGCCGGGCCAACGGACGCGTGGAGTCCAGGGCGGTCTGCCGGGTCCGGACGAGTCCGTCGGCGTCCCCGCGGACCAGGAAGAGGTCGGTGCGGGAGCGGGCGAAGCCGCCGGTGTGGGCGGCGACGAGGAGGATTCCGGCGCTGTGGCCGTCGAGGACGTGCGGGATCTCTCCGTACAGGCGCCAGCCGTCGCTGCACGCGGCGGCCGATGCGCGCCGGGCCTGCACGCCTCCCGCGCGTCCGCCGCCCGCCCAGTCGCCGTCGTTGCCGCCGGTGAGGGCGAGGCAGGCGGTGGGGGCGGCGAGGGCGGTGGTGAGGGAGCCGTCGGCGATGCGGGGCAGCAGCTCGGCGCGCCGGCCGTCGGTGCCGAGGGCGAGGATCAGCGGGGCGGTGAGGACGGCGGTGGCGAGGAAGGGGGACGGGGTGAGCAGACGCCCCAGTTCCTCCGCTGCCAGGGCGAGTTCGGTCGCCGAGCAGCCGGCTCCGCCGTAGGTCTCGGGGAGGGCGAGGCCCGGCAGGCCGAGTTGTCCGGAGAGGGCGGTCCACAGGGCGGGGTCGTGACCCGCCGGGGTGTCGACCGCGGCGCGCAGTTCCTCCGAGCCGCACCGCTTGTGGAGCAGTTCGCGGAGCGTGCGGCGGATCTCGACCTGTTCGGCGGTGAAACCGGCGTCCATCGCTGCCCCTTCCCTCCGGATCTGACGGTCCGTCATATTATGAGGGCCGGATCGAGATGCCCAGAGGGAGAGCCCTGTCATGACTGCCGGAAACCGGAAAGTCGCCGTGGTCGGGGTCGCCCTCTCCGACTGCGGCCGGGTGGACGACGCCACCCCCTACACCCTGCACGCCCAGGCGGCCCGCCGGGCGCTCGCGGACGCCGGTCTCGACCGCGCCCTGGTCGACGGCCTCGCGTCCGCCGGAACCGGCACCCTCGCCCCGGTCGAGGTGGCCGAGTACCTGGGCCTGCGCCCAACCTGGGTCGACTCCACCTCGGTGGGCGGCTCGACCTGGGAGGTCATGGCGGCACACGCGGCGGACGCGATCGCCGCGGGGCACGCGAACGCGGTCCTGCTGGTCTACGGCTCCACGGCCCGCGCGGACATCCGGGCCGGCCGCAGGACCGGCAACCTGTCCTTCGGCGCCCGGGGCCCGCTCCAGTTCGAGGTGCCGTACGGCCACACCCTCGTCGCCAAGTACGCCATGGCCGCCCGCCGCCACATGATCGAATTCGGTACGACCGTCGAGCAGTTGGCCGAGGTGGCGGTGCAGGCGCGGCAGCACGCGGCGCTGAACCCGCAGGCGATGTACCGGGACCCGATCACGGTCGACGACGTCCTGTCGGGACCGATGATCGCGGACCCCTTCACCAAGCTGCACTGCTGCCTGCGGTCCGACGGCGGGGCGGCGGTGCTGCTGGCGGCGGAGGAGTACGTACCCGACTGCCGCACGGCCCCGGTGTGGGTGCTGGGCAGCGGCGAGTGCGTCTCCCACGCCACGATGTCCGAGTGGCAGGACTTCACGGTGTCACCGGCGGCGGTGAGCGGACGGCTGGCGTTCCGGCGGGCGGGGGTGCGGCCCGGCGAGATCGACGTGGCGCAGATCTACGACGCGTTCACCTACATGACGCTCGTGACCCTGGAGGATCTGGGGTTCTGCGAGAAGGGCGAGGGCGGGGCGTTCGTGCAGGCGCGGGAGCTGCCGGTGAACACGGACGGGGGCGGGCTGTCCGCCCAGCATCCCGGGATGCGAGGGCTGTTCCTGCTGGTGGAGGCGGTGCGGCAGCTCCGCGGAGAGTGCGAGGCGCGGCAAGTGCGCACATCCCACGGCGGGTTGCCGCGCCTCGCTGTGGCGTCCGGTACGGGCGGGTGGTTCTGCTCGTCGGGGACGGTGGTGCTGGGGCGCGGCTAGAAGAACGCGCGCGGATCGGCGTGCAGGCGCTCGCCGAGACGGACGGTGATGAACTCGTTGTCGTCCGCCTTGCCTGCCGTACGGCCGGAGGAGAAGGGGAAGTTGTTGTCGTTCAGGACGGCGAGGGTGCGGTCGTCGAGCAGGACGACGTCCTCGATCGTCTGGAACGGGAAGGTGAAGGTCGTGCCGAAGCCGCCGAGCTTCCTCGGGTTCGCGAGGTCCATCAGGTCGGCGACGAGGGTCTTGTCCATGGCGCCGTCGCCGTTGCGGTCCCGCGTGTCGGCGAGGTAGATCCGCTTGAACCGGGCCGTCTCGCCCTGGCCGCCGTCCCGCTCGATGACGAGGAAGCGGTGCTTGTCGACGGCTATGGCGTCACCGATCGCATGGGCCGGGGACTCCAGCCGGTACGTCCAGCGCTTGCCGGTGTACTTCCCGGCCTTCCGGTCGAACTGGTTGAAGCGCAGGTCACCGGGGGTGTCGCCGGCGACCGTGCCCTCCAGCAGGGGGTACAGGTACCGGCCGTCGACGGAACGGGCCATGCCCTCGAAGCCCTTGCTGCCGCCGAGGGTGGGCGTGCCGCCGTTCAGGTACGGGTTCTCCGGTGCCTTGACGCCCTCCAGGGGGATCGGCGCCTCCAGCAGCTTGCCGGTGCGCGAGAAGTGCAGCAGGAAGGGGCCGAACTCGTCCCCGATCCAGTACGTGCCGTCGTACGCCTTCACGATCGACTCGACGTCGAAGTCGGCGCCGGTGAGGGTGCGGTCGGCGCGGGTCAGCGCGAACGGCACCTTGTGGTCGGGGTCGGTCAGGTGGAAACCGCCGAGCACCTCGACCGCGCCGGTGCGGGTGTCCGGCTCGACGCGGTGGACCCGGAGCAGGAAGTCGGCGCTGTTGGCCTTTCCGCCGTAGCCGTTGTCCGACAGCACGTCATAGGTGCCGTCGTGCCGGTTCACGATGCCGGAGAAGCCCTGGACGGGCTGGTCGGCGAAGGGCGCGGAGATGCCGTTGAACGGCCCCGCGCCGATCGCGGCACCGGACGGCTCGCTGCCCGGCACGAACGTCTCGGCCGGGAGCGAGGCCCAGCCGGTCAGCGTGGCCCGCCCGAAGTCGGTGTGCCGCTCGCCGGCGAGCGCGGAGGGCACGGCGAGGGCGGCCGTCAGGGCGACGGCGCTGAGCATGATCGCGGTTCTTCTCATGGCGGGCACGGTAGGGACGCTCGGTGACGTACGGGACAACGGCAGGCGACGCCGGCCGGTGGGGAACAGGTACCCGTCGGCCTTCGTTGTGCACCACAGCACAGGACGACTCGTCGATGCGCAGGAGGAGACCGAAGATGGCCCTGACCCGCGAAGAGCGCGAGCAGTTCCTCGCCGAACCCCATGTCGCCGCCCTGTCGGTGCACGCCGGAGAGGGACGCGGCCCGCTCACCGTGCCGATCTGGTACCAGGTCGAGGACGACGGCAAGGTGTGGATCATGACCGGCCTGGACTCCCGGAAGAACCAGCTGATCAGCGCGGCGGGCCGGTACTCGCTGATGGTGGACCGGCTGGAGCCGACGATCCGGTACGTGTCGGTGGAGGGCCCGGTCGTGGAGACGGTGCCCGCGACGATCGACGACCTGCGGGAGATCTCGGCCCGGTACCTGCCCGCGGAGAAGGTCGACGGGTACGTGGACTTCGCCTGGAAGAACCACGGCACGCAGGTGATCGTCCGGATGCGGCCCGAGCGTTGGGTCTCCTCGGACCTGGGATCCGTCTGACAATCGGTGCATGGAACTTCATGATCTGCTGAGGTCACTGCGGGTGTGGGACCCGGAGGTGACCGCATTGCCGCCCTTCGACCCGGAGTCGGCGCCGGCCGAGCCGCTGCCGCTGTTCGCGAGCTGGTTCGCGGACGCGGTCGCGGCGGGGCAGACCGAGCCGCACACCATGTCGCTGGCGACGTCGGACGAGGAGGGCAGGCCGGACGTACGGACCGTGATGCTGCACGGGGCGGACGCGTCCGGCTGGTCCTTCGCGACGCACGTCAGCAGCGCCAAGGGGCGGCAGCTCGCGGCACGGCCGTTCGCCGCGCTGGGCTTCTACTGGCCGGTGCTGGGGCGGCAGGTGCGGGTGCGGGGGCCGGTGACGGCGGCCGCGTCGACCGACAGCCAGGCGGATCTGCACGCCCGGTCGACGGGGGCGCTGGCGGCGGCCCTCACCGGCCGGCAGAGCGAAGTGCTGGGCTCCTTGCCCGAGTTGGCGCGCGTCTCGGCCGAGGCCTGGGCGCGGGCCCACCGGGAACCGGACGTCCCGGTCCCCACCTGGACCCTCTACCGCCTGCTCCCGGAGGAGGTGGAGTTCTTCCAGGGCGAGCAGCAGCGGCGGCACGTACGGCTGAACTACCGCCGCACCGACGGCGGTTGGGCCCGCGAACTGCTCTGGCCCTAGCCCCGGGGGCCTACGGGACCGCGCCGCCCGAGAAGTCGTGCACCTCGAAGTCGGCCACCGCGCGATAGCCGAGCCGCTGGTAGAGGACGTTGGTGGTCGTGTTGGACAGGTCGGTGAACAGGAGGACCTCCTCCGCCCCGGCGCGCACGGCGGCGCGGCTGGCCTCGACCGTCACGGCGCCGGCGTATCCGCGTCCGCGCAGGTGGGGCGGGGTGTAGACGGGGGCGATCCGGACCTGACCCGCGACCATCGGGGTCACCCCGCACATGGAGACGGGGGTGCCGTCGGCGTCCTCCCAGAGGGTGACGCCGCCGTAGGCGATGCGGTGGTCGGCCCACGCCTCGACCTCCGAGGCCGCGAGATCGCCGACGCTCTCGGTGAACTCGCCGTACCAGCGGATGAGCAGGTCCCGGTCCTTCTCGCCCGCCACGCGTGCCGCTCCCGGCGGGACCGGCTGCGGCATCATCAGCATGCCGAGCCGGTACAGCCGCTGGCGCTGGCGCAGGGCCGAGGTCGCGCCGGTGTGCCGCTGCCAGGAACGGATGAAGCCCGCGGTCGTCTCGCGGGTGCCGATGATGCCCGGTACCGAGTGGCCCATGGCGACCAGATGGGCGGCGAGGGCGTCGGTCTCGTCGGCGGTGAGGGGGGTGACGTTGAGCCGGTAGGGCGGGGTGCGGAAATAGGCTCCGCGCACCTGACCGTCCCGTTCCATCACCCCGAACACGGGCGGCTCGTCACCGCCGTACGCGCGCAGGCCGCGCGTGCGCAGTGACTCCGTCACCGTCAGGGCGACGGTGTGCAGGTCGGGGCGCGACCGCAGGAAGCCACCGGCGTGGCCCAGGAAGCGGTCGAGGTCTTCGGTGACGTACCAGTCGTCCGAGCGCATGTCTCATGATCCCGCCTCTGTGCGGGACTTGGCCATGCTTTGTCGGGGTGAACAACACGGCCGTCACATCGACGCTAGAGTCTCGTCCTCATGACGCGTCGGGATCCGGATCCGGATCGTCGGCGAGCCGCGCGTGCAGGTGCGCGTCCCGGTAGGCGTCCTGCCGGCCGGCCTCCCACATGGCGCCGCGCAGGGTTCCCTCGTACCGGAACCCGCAGCGCTCGGCGATGTGGCAGGAGGAATCGTGCCCCACGGCGTGACCGAGTTCGATGCGGTACAGGCCCAGATCGGTGAGCGCCCAGCGCGTCGCCAGGGCGAGGGCGCGGGTCGCGACGCCGTGGCCGCGCGCCTCGGGCAGGACCCAGTAGCCGACGCGCGCCGTGTTCATCACGCGGTCGATCGCGTTGACGCCGATGTGCCCGAGCGGCCGCCCGGTCACCGGGTCCGCGATGCAGTACGGCGCCGCCCCGCCCTCCGCCGCGTTCCGCGCCGCCGCCCGGAGCTGCTCGCGCGCGCTCTCCTCGTCCGTGGCGGTCCGCAGGGGGGTGTTCCACCGCCGGAACTCGGCATCCGCCCGCCCCCGCAGCCAGGCCTCGACATCGTCGTCCGCCCCCGGATCCCAGGGCCGCAGCCACAGCTCCGGGGTCCGCAGGTCGGGAAGGCGCGCCGCCTTGTAACGCCGATCGTCGAGGGCCATGCGGCCATTGAAACCGGTTGCCCGTCGGCGCGCATGGGGGTGGGGGGTAGGGCGGGGCTTGGGGGGTAGGGCGGGGCTTGGGGGGATTACCTGGGCGGGCGCGGGTGGATCACCGGGGCGGGTGCGATGAGGCTCGGGCGGGCGCGGGTAGATCACCGGGGGGCCTTGGCTTGCGGGCGGGCGCGGATGACTATCAGCGGCGGGTACGACGGGGTTCGCGCGGGCGCGGGTGGTTCACCGTGGGAGCCACGGCTTGCGGCGAGGGCCCGGGTGGACCCCTGCGCCGGGTACGACGAGGCTCGCGCGGGCGGGGGGTCGATCACCGGGGGCACGGCGTGCGGGCGGGCGCGGGTGGATCAGCGTGAGGGGGCAGGGCGTGTGGACGGTCGTGGCCGGAACACCGGTGTCCCGTCCCGGAAGTCCGCCTCCAGTTCCATCCCGGCCCGCAGCGGCGGCTGTCCCGCCGGCCCCGTCCACTCCACGATCTCCGTCATCATCCGGGGACCCTCGGCCAGGTCGACGACGGCGGCGACGTACGGGGTGCGCTCCCCGAAGGGCGGGAGGTCGTTGCGGTGGACGACCGACCAGGTGTAGAGCGCGGCCCGGCCGCTCGCGGTCTCCCAGACCACGTCCTCGCTCCAGCAGTACGGGCAGAACTCGCGCGGGTAATGGTGGGCCCGGCGGCAGTCCCGGCAGCGACGCAGGAGCAGGCGTCCCTGGGCCGCCGCCTCCCAGTAGGGGCGGGTGAAGGCGTCGGGCTCGGGAAGGTCATGACGCGCCCGGGCCGCCATCAGAAGAGCCCCAGCGCGCTGTCCAGGGACCAGGTCTGCCAGGACATGCCGAACAGGGCCACCAGGGAGATCAGCGCCATCATCGCGTTCTGGCCCTGCTCGGCCCAGTCGTGGATCATCAGCGTGAAGTAGACGACGTTCAGCAGCAGCCCGCCGACCAGGGCGACGGGGGTCAGGAAACCGGCGATCAGGCCGAGCCCGAGGGCCAGTTCGGCGTAGGCCACCACGTACGCCATGATCCGCGGGCGGGGCGCCACGACCACGTCGAAGCCGGAACGTACGGCGGTCCAGCGGTGCTTGGCCGCCACGTCCGCCGCCCAGGCGATACCGCCGCCCTCGAACCAGGTCCTCTTGTCCTTGTGCCGCCAGCTCTCCAGCCACCACAGGCCGAGGCCTGTGCGGAGCACGGCCAGCCATTCCGCGCCGCTGAGCCAGATCGTGTCCATGGATCTGACGGTACGTCAGACAGTCGCCGCGCGGGAACCCCCTCCGCTCGTCACCGGACGCCCTACGCCACCGGTCCCACCCACTCCCCCCACAGGCGTGATCAATCCGCAACCAATTCCGGTCTTGACCGAGACCCATCAACGGGGTGCGTGATTACGCTCGCGCTCATGGCCGACTCCACAGCGCACTCACCAGCCGACGCGGACCGCCCGGTGTACGTCATCGGCGGCGGTCCCGGCGGGCTCGCCGTCGCGTACTCCCTGCGCGCCCGGGGCATACGCGCCGTCGTCCTGGAGAAGTCCGACCGCGTCGGCGCCTCCTGGCGCGGCCACTACGACCGGCTGCGCCTGCACACCACCCGCCGCCTCTCGTCCCTGCCCGGGCTGCCGATACCCCGGCGGTTCGGGCGCTGGGTGTCCCGGGACGACGTGGTGCGGTACCTGGAGAAGTACGCCGAGCACCACGAGCTGGAGATCGTCACCGGCGTCGAGGTCTCCCGCGTCGACCGCGCGCCCGACGGCGACGGCTGGCTCCTGCACGCCACCGGCGGCCGCGAACTGACCGGCGCCGCGGTGGTCGTCGCCACCGGCTACAACCACACCCCCCGGCTCCCGGACTGGCCCGGCCGCGACACCTACACCGGCGAGTTCCTGCACGCCTCCGCCTACCGCAGCCCCCGGCCCTACGCCGGCCGTGACGTCCTCGTCGTCGGCGTCGGCAACACCGGCGCCGAGATCGCCGTCGACCTGGTCGAGGGCGGCGCCTCCCGGGTACGGCTGTCGGTGCGCACCGTCCCGCACATCGTGCGCCGCTCCACGGCCGGCTGGGCCGCCCAGTACTCGGGCGTGCTGTGCCGGCGCCTGCCGGTCGGCCTGGTGGACCGGCTCTCCCGCCCGCTGGCGAGGCTGAGCGTGCCGGACCTGTCGGCGCAGGGGCTGCCCCGCCCGGACACCGGCCTGTACAGCCGGGTGCTCGAAGGGGCCGTCCCGGTGCAGGACGTGGGCCTCATCGACGCCGTACGCACGGGCCGGGTGGAAGTGGTGGCCGCCGTCGACCGCTTCGACGACGGCAAGGTTACCCTCGCCGACGGCACCCTCCTCGAACCGGACGCGGTCATCGCCGCGACCGGCTACGTCCGCGCCCTGGAGGGTCTGGTCGGCCACCTCGACGTCCTCGACGACCGCGGCAGACCCGTCGCCCACGGCGCCCGCACCCCGTCCCACGCCCCCGGCCTGTACTTCACCGGCTTCACCAACCCGATCAGCGGGATGCTGCGGGAACTCGCCATGGACGCCGAGAGGATCGCGAAGGCCGTGGCGAAGAGGGCCGGAGACCGCCTGTCCCGACTGCCCGTCACCTGAGACGCTCGGTCCACCGGAGGCCCGAGGGGGCTTGACGGGCGGTCCGAGGGCACTTGACTACCGGTCCGCAGGAGCCTGACGGCCGGTCCGAGAGGGCTTGACGGCCGGTCCGCAGGACCCTGACGGGCGGTCCGCGGGTCGGCCCTCCGTTCAACTTTGCCTGCACAGCCATTCCTGACGGAGTGTCAGTTCAGTAATCTGACACTGCGTCAGTTAATCGCTGTCACACAGGAGCGGGCGGACCGATGCTTGGATCAACCCACGGCACCCTCACCACCGACTCCCGACGGACCCGGGTCATCGCCTGCGGTGAACAGCCCGGGCCCGCCGTCCACGGCCGGCCGGCCGAGGTCGACGATCTCGACGTCAGCGGCCGTCCCCTGTACGCGGACGTCCCCGATCTGGACCGCTTCTTCCGCCCCGAGTCGGTCGCCGTGATCGGCGCCTCGGACGCCGAGGGCCGCCCCAACACCGGTGTCACCCGGCAACTGCTCGCCTGGTCCGAACGGGTCGGCGCCCGGCTCCACCCGGTGCACCCGAACCGCCCGTCCGTCTTCGGCATCCCCTGCTCCCCCTCCGTCGCCGACCTGCCCGAGCAGGTCGATCTCGCCGTACTGCTGGTCGCCGACCCCCTTCCGGTGATCGAGGAACTGGCCGAGGCCAAGGTGAAGTTCGCGGTCGTCTTCGCCTCCGGCTTCGCGGAGACCGGTGCGCAGGGCGCCGCCGCGCAGGCCCGGCTCGCCGCCGCCGTCGAGCGGTCCGGGCTGCGGCTGCTGGGCCCGAACACCAACCTCAACGCCTTCGAGGAGATCCGCACCGACCTCGAAGGACCCGCCATCGCCCTGATCACGCAGTCCGGGCACCAGGGCCGGCCCGTCTTCGCCCTCCAGCAGCTCGGCGTGCGCCTCTCCCACTGGGCGCCCACCGGCAACGAGGCCGACCTGGAGACCTCCGACTTCCTCTCCTACTTCGCCGAGCGCCCCGAGGTGGGCGCCATCGCCTGCTATGTGGAGGGCCTGAAGGACGGCCGCTCCTTCCTCCTCGCCGCCGACCGGGCCGCACGGCGCGGGGTGCCGGTCGTCGCGGTCAAGGTGGGCCGCACCGAGACCGGCGCCCGCACGGCCGCCTCGCACACCGGCAAGCTGACCGGCGCGGACGCGGTGGTGGACGCGGCGATGCGGCAGTACGGGGTGATCCGCGTCGACGGTCTCGACGAACTCCAGGACACCGCCACCCTGCTGGCCCGGGCGCGGCCCCCGCGCGCCGAGGGCGTCGTGGTCTATTCGATCTCGGGCGGCACAGGCGCGCACTTCGCGGACCTGGCGACCGAGGCCGGACTGCGGTTGCCGGTGCTGTCCGAGGCCAAGCAGGCCGAGCTGCACCAGTGGATACCCGGCTATCTGAGCGTGGCCAACCCGGTCGACAACGGCGGGCATCCGGTCGGCGACCGACGCGGCCGGAAGATCATCGACGCCCTGCTCGACGACCCGGAGGTGGGGGTGCTGATCTGCCCGGTCACCGGGCCCTTCCCGCCCCTCAGCGACCGGCTGGTGAAGGACCTGGTCGACGCGGCCGAGCACACCGACAAGCTGGTGTGCGTGGTGTGGGGGTCGCCCGTCGGCACCGAACCCGCCTACCGCGAGGTCCTGCTGGGCTCCTCCCGGGTGGCCACCTTCCGCACGGTCGCCAACTGCATCACCGCCGTCCGCGCCTACCTCGACCACCATCGCTTCACCGCGGCCTACCGCTCCCCCTTCGACCGCGCCCCGCGCACCCCCTCCCCTTCCTTCCGCAAGGCGCAGGCCCTGATGCGCCCGGGACAGCAGCTGAGCGAGCACGCGGCGAAGCAGCTGCTGCGGGCGTACGGCATTCGCGTACCGCGCGAGCAGCTGGTGACCAGCGCGGCGGCGGCCGTACGGGCGGCCGGCCTCGTCGGCTACCCGGTGGTGATGAAGGCGTCCGGCGCGCGGATCGCCCACAAGACCGAGCTGGGCCTGGTCAAGGTGGGTCTCACCTCGGCCAGCCAGGTCCGCGACGCCTACCGGGAGCTGACGGACATCGCCCGCTACGAGGACGTCTCCCTGGACGGCATTCTGGTCTGCCAGATGGTCGAGCGGGGCGTCGAGATGGTCGTCGGTGTCACGCACGACGACCTGTTCGGGCCCACGGTGACCGTCGGGCTCGGCGGGGTGCTGGTCGAGCTGCTGCGCGACACCGCCGTACGCGTGCCGCCCTTCGGGGAGGAGCAGGCGCGGGACATGTTCCGGGAACTGCGCGGGCGGGCCCTGCTCGACGGGGTCCGGGGGCGGCCCCCCGCGGACACGGACGCGCTCGTCGAGGTCGTCCTGCGGGTGCAGCGCATGGCGCTGGAGCTGGGGGACGAGCTGGCGGAGCTGGACATCAACCCGCTGATGGTGCTGGAGCGGGGGCAGGGCGCGGTGGCGCTGGACGCGCTGGCGGTGTGTCGCGAACATGACTGAATCCCCCCGTGTGCCCGGAAATGCCGTTGAGTCATTGGTACCGCACGCCACTGACAACCGGGTCTGCCGCATCACGCTCAACCGCCCCGAGACCCTCAACGCCCTTACTCCTGACCAGCGAGAACGCCTCATCGACCTGCTCGCCGAGGCGTCGGCGGACGCGGCGGTCGGAGCGGTCGTGCTCACCGGAACCGGCCGCGGCTTCTGCGCGGGCGCGGACCTGCGGGCGGCGGGCACGACCGGCGACCGGATCCCCGGCGACGTGGCCCGCATGCTCCGGCTCGGTGCCCAGCGACTGATCTCCGCCGTCCTCGACTGCGAGAAACCCGTGATCGCCGCGGTGAACGGCACGGCGGCGGGCCTCGGCGCGCATCTGGCCTTCGCCTGCGACCTCGTGCTCGCCGCGGAATCGGCCCGGTTCGTCGAGGTGTTCGTCCGCCGGGGTCTCGTCCCCGACGGCGGCGGCGCCTATCTCCTGCCCCGGCTGATCGGACCCCAGCGGGCGAAGGAGCTGATGTTCTTCGGCGACGCGCTGACCGCGGCGGACGCGGAACGGCTCGGGCTGGTCAACCGGGTCGTCCCGGACGCGGAGCTGGAGAAGACGGCCCGCGCCTGGGCGGAGCGCCTGGCGGCCGGCCCCACCCGTGCCCTCGCGCTGACGAAGCAGCTCCTCAATGCCTCCCTCGACAGCGACCGCGCTGCCGCGTTCGCGGCGGAGGCGGCGGCGCAGGAGATCAACATGACGACGCGGGACGCCCAGGAGGGCGTGGCGAGCTTCATCGAGCGGAGAAGTCCTGTGTACCGGGGGCGCTGACCCCCCGGTTCGGATCGGCCCGGCGTCACAAGCCCAAGGCGTCCGGATCCGAGGATCCCCACACCTTCCGATCTGACGGGCCATCAGATCTAATGGTCCGTGTGATGGGACACGCAGGGATGGCCGCAGCCGCCGTCCGCTATCTCAGGTCGGCCGACGCCCCGCGCGTGGAGCCGCTGCCGCGGCCGGAGTTGCGGTGTGTCGGCGAGGACGAGCGGGCGCCGGTCGGGCAGGCGGAGTTCCGGCGGGTGCTCGGGAACTTCGCGACCGGGGTGACCGTTGTCACCTCACCGGCCGCCGACGGCGAGGCCTCCCCCGCCGGTTTCGCCTGCCAGTCCTTCTCCGCCCTCTCCCTCGACCCGCCCCTGGTCGCCTTCATGGTCGGCCGGGCGTCGACGACCTGGCCGCGCATCGCCCGCGCGGGCGTCTTCTGCGTCAACGTCCTGGGCGCGCACCAGGGCGACTTGTGCCGCGGCTTCGCGGTCAGCGGCGGCGACAAGTTCGCCGGGGTCGCCCACGACGCGGCACCGGTGTCCGGCTCACCGCGTCTGGCGGGAGCCCTCGCCTGGGTCGACTGCACGGTCCACGCCGTCCACACGGGCGGCGACCACCTCATCGTGGTAGGCCGGGTGGACGCGCTGGGGGCGCCCGAGGAGGACGCGCCGCCGCTGCTGTTCCACCGAGGCCGCTTCCTCTGACCCGGCGGCCGCCTCCCTGCGACATGGCGGCCGCCTCCCTGCGGCACGGAGGCCGCTTCCCCTGAACACCTGAACAAGGGGCCCCCGGCACACGGCTCCGGGCCGCAGATACCCGGGCGCCCCGGACCCGTCACGCGACCGCCGGCACCGCGCCTCCGGGCCGCCGCCGGATCACCAGCGCCATCAGCGCGGCCGCCGCGCACAGCGCCCCGGACGCGTACCAGACCACGTCGTAGGACCCGAAGACATCCCGGGCCACCCCGCCCAGGAAGGCCACCAGCGCCGCCCCCACCTGGTGGGAAGCGAGCACCCACCCGAAGACGATCGCGCTGTCCTCCCCGTAGTGCTCCCGGCACAGCGCCACGGTCGGCGGCACCGTGGCCACCCAGTCGAGCCCGTAGAACACGATGAAGAAGACCATCGGCGGCCGCACGCTCGGCGCCAGCAGCATCGGCAGGAACAGCAGCGAGACGCCCCGCAACGCGTAATAGACCGCCAGCAGCCGCCGCGCCTCGTAGCGATCGGTGAACCAGCCGGAGGCGATCGTGCCGATGACGTCGAACACCCCGATCATGGCGAGCAGCGACGCCGCGGCCTGGACCGGCATGTGGTGGTCGTGGGCGGCGGGCACGAAGTGGGTCTGGATCAGGCCGTTGGTGGAGGCGCCGCAGATCGCGAAGGTGCCGGCGAGCAGCCAGAAGGGGCCGGTGCGGGCCGCGTCCAGGAGGACCCGCACGGCACGGCGGGCGGCGCCCGTGACGGGCGGCGGCTTCGGCACGAACTCCGTGGCGCCGTACGGCTTCAGGCCGACGTCCGCCGGGTGGTCGCGCAGCAGCAGCCAGACGAAGGGGACGACCGCGAGAGCCGCCAGCGCCACCGTCACGGCCGCCGGGCGCCAGTCGTGCTCGTCGACCATCCAGGCCAGCAGCGGCAGGAAGATCAGCTGGCCGGAGGCCGACGCGGCGGTGAGGATGCCGGTGACCAGTCCGCGCCGCTCGGTGAACCAGCGGTTGGTGACGGTCGCCGCGAAGGCCAGCGCCATGGAACCGCTGCCGAGACCCACCAGCAGACCCCAGCACAGCAGCAGCTGCCAGGCCGCCGTCATCCAGTACGTCAGTCCGGAGCCGACGGCGATCACGGTCAGCGCGACCGCCACGACCCTGCGTATGCCGAAGCGGTCCATCAGCGCCGCCGCGAAGGGCGCGGTCAGCCCGTAGAGCGCGAGGTTGACGGAGACGGCCGCGCTGATCGTGCCGCGCGACCAGCCGAACTCCTCGTGCAGCGGGTCGATGAGCAGCCCGGGCAGGGAACGGAAGGCGGCCGCGCCGATGATCGTCACGAAGGTGACGGCGGCGACGAACCAGGCGCGGTGGATGCGGCGCCTGCGGCGGGTCGGCATGTCCTCGGCGGTGGCCGCGATCTCGGTTGTCCGGTTCACGTCGTAGATGATCGCGTCCGGGATCAGCCCCATCGAGTGGCCCGAAGGTCAGCGTTCGTTAGGATCGGGCCATGAGCCGTGGCCCGCAGGCACCCGAGTTCCGGCCCCACCGTGTCGTCGTGCTCGCCCTCGACGGCCTGCTCCCCTTCGAGCTGGGCATCCCGCACCGCATCTTCGGCCGCCCCAAGGACGCCCGGGGACGGCACCTGTACGAGGTCCTGACCTGCTCGGTCCGGCCCCCGGGACCGGTCGTCACCGACGCCGACTTCGCCGTCATGGTCGAGCACGGCCCCGAACTCCTGGCCACCGCCGACACGGTGATCGTCCCGGCCTCCTACGAACTCGGCCCGGTCTTCGAGCAGGGCGTGCTCACCGAGGAGCTGGCCGCGGCGCTCGCCCACATCCGCCCCGGCATCCGGCTCGCCTCGATCTGCACCGGCGTCTTCGTCCTCGCCGCCGCCGGGTATCTCGACGGACGCCGGGCCACCACGCACTGGGCGGAGACCGACCAGCTGCAACGCCTCTTCCCGGCCGTCGACGTCGACCCGGACGTCCTGTTCATCGACGACGGCGACGTGCTGACCTCGGCGGGTGTCGCCGCCGGCATCGACCTGTGCCTGCACATGGTCCGCCGCGACCACGGCACGGCCGTCGCCAACGACATCGCCCGCCGCACGGTCGTCCCCCCGCACCGCGACGGCGGCCAGGCGCAGTACATCCACCGCCCGGTCCCCGACCCCCAGCAGGCGACGACGACCGGGGCCCGCGCCTGGGCGCTGGGCCGGCTGCACGAGCCGATCCAGCTGAGGGACATGGCGGCGCGGGAGGCCATGTCGGTGCGGACCTTCACCCGCCGCTTCCGCGAGGAGGTCGGGGTCAGCCCCGGCCAGTGGCTCACCCAGCAGCGCGTGGAGCGGGCCCGGCAACTGCTGGAGACCACCGGCCTGTCCATGGACCAGGTGGCCCGGGACGCGGGCTTCGGTACGGCGCAGTCGATGCGGCAGCACGTGCAGGCGGCGCTCGGGGTGACGCCGACGGCCTACCGGCGGACCTTCCGTCAGGCCGAGAACGTGAGCACCGCCCGGGCCACCCGCCCCTCCTCCGCGTCGGCCGCCGCCTTCGCGAAGTCCTCGACCGGGTAGGTCCGGGTGACCAGTTCGTCGAGGAGCAGCCGGCCCGCCCGGTACAGCTCGGCGTAGAGCGCGATGTCCCGCTGCGGGCGTGCGGAGCCGTAGCGGCAGCCCAGGATCGACTTGTCCAGGTAGAGGTCGGAGACGCGGAAGGACGCCTCGGCGGCGGCCGGGGGCACGCCGAGGAGGACGGCCTGGCCGTGCCGGTCGAGCAGATCGACGGCCGCGCGGATCAGCTCGACGCGTCCGACGCACTCGAAGGCGTGGTCGGCGCCCGTGGGCAGCAGGTCCCGCACCCCTTCGACGGAGGTCAGGAAGTCGGTCGCACCGAACCGGCGGGCCATCTCCTCCTTGGCCGGATTGGAGTCGACGGCGACGATCCGCAGGGCGCCCGCGATCCGCGCGCCCTGGATGACATTGAGCCCGATTCCCCCGGTCCCGATCACCACCACCGTGTCCCCGCGGTCCACCCGTGCCCGGTTGAGCACGGCCCCCACCCCGGTCAGCACCCCGCACCCGATCAACGCGGCGGACACCAGCGGCAGTTCCCGCGGAATCCGCACGGCCTGTACGGCCTTGACCACCGTCCGCTCGGCGAAGGCGGAGTTGGACGCGAACTGGTACACCGGGCTCCCGTCCCGCAGGAAGGGCTGCCCGGGCCGCCCGATCGCCTGCCGGCACATGGTCGGCCGCCCCCGGTCGCAGTCCGCGCAGGCCCCGCAGTTGGCGAGGGTGGACAGCGCCACGTGGTCCCCGGGCACGACATGCGCGACCCCCGCCCCCACGGCCTCGACGACCCCCGCGCCCTCGTGGCCGAGCACCACCGGAACGGGGAAGGGGATGGTGCCGTCCACCACGGACAGATCGCTGTGGCAGAGCCCCGCCGCCGCGACGGCGACCAGCACCTCGCCCGGCCCCGGCTGCCGCACCTCCAGGTCGTCCACGACCTCGGCCCGCTTCCCGTCGAACAGCACTGCGCGCATCAGACGACCCCCTTGGGCTCCCTGGGCAGACCGAGCACCCGCTCGGCGATGATCGTGCGCTGCACCTGATCCGAGCCGCCGTAGATGGTGTCGGCCCGGGAGAAGAGGAACAGATGCTGCAGCGGGTCGAGGGTGTACGGCGCGGAAGGCGTCCAGTCGGCCGGCCCGACCGCCGCCCCGGCGCCCCGCACCGCGACGGCCACCTCCCCGAGCCGCTGGTGCCACCCGGCCCACAGCAGCTTGGCCACGCTGGAGGCGCCCGCGTCCCCGCCGCCGCCCAGGGTGCGCAGGGCGTTCCAGCGCATCGTGCGCAGCTCGGCCCACAACCGCACGAGCCGGTCCCGCAGGACCGGGTCCGCCGCCGCGCCCGTCTCCACCGCGACCCCGACGACCCGCTCCAACTCCCGTGCGAAGCCGATCTGCTGGGCCAGCGTGGACACCCCGCGCTCGACCCCGAGCAGGCGCATCGCCACCCGCCAGCCCTGGCCCTCGCCGCCGACGACGTGCTCCACGCGCGCGTGCGCTCCGTCGAAGAAGACCTCGTTGAAGTCGCTGGTGCCGGTCAGCTGCCGGATGGGCCGGACGTCGATGCGGCCGGGCTGGTCCATCGGCACGAGAAGGAAGCTCAGCCCCTGGTGGCGCCGGGAGCCGGGCTCGGTACGGGCCAGCACGAAGCACCAGTCCGCCTCGTGCGCGAGTGACGTCCAGATCTTCTGGCCGGTGACGCGGTACCCGCCGTGCGCGTCCCGCACGGCCATGGTGCGCACGGCCGCCAGGTCCGACCCGGCGCCGGGCTCGCTGTACCCCTGGCACCACAGTTCGGCGCCGGCGGCTATGGGCGGCAGGAAGCGGTCCTTCTGCTCCTCGGTGCCGCATGCGAACAGGGTGGGCGCCAGCAGGTTCTCCCCGATGTGGCCGGAACGCGGGGGCGCCCCGCAGCGGGCGTACTCCTCGGCCCAGGCGACCTGCTGGGTGAGCGTGGCGGACCGGTTGCCGTACCCCGTCCCGGGCCAGGACAGGCCGATCCAGCCGGCCGCTCCGAGGGTGCGCTCCCAGGCGCGGCGGTCCACGGCGGGGTCGGCGTGCGCGCGGAGCCAGACCGCGGCCTCCGTGCGGAACGCCTCGTCCTCGGCGCTGAATGCAAAGTCCACCGGTCTCCTCCTGATGCCGGGCGGCTACGGGGTGTTCGGCGGCCGGAGCAGCGGCATCGGGTCCACGCCCACCGTCCCGGGCAGGAAGTCCGCGAGCCGTTCCGGTGTCCAGGGGCCCTCGGCGTACGCGGCCCGCAGTTCCCTGGGCTGCGCCCACACCGCCACCTTGGACCCGGCGATCGTGTACACCTGCCCGGTGACGGACCGCTCCTTGGCGCGGTCCGACAGCAGATAGACGACGAGGGCCGCCACGTCCTCCGGCTCCCCGATCTCCGTCAGCTCCGCGGGGACCTTCGCCGACATGCGCGTACGGGCGACGGGGGCCACCGCGTTGGCGGTCACGCCGTACTTGTGCAGACCCAGCGCGGCGCTGCGCACCAGCGAGATGATCCCGCCCTTGGCCGCGCTGTAGTTGGCCTGCGAGAAGGACCCTTGGTGATTTCCGCTGGTGAATCCGATCAGGGTCCCGGAGCGCTGCCCGCGCATCACCGCGGAGGCCGCGCGGAACACCGTGAACGTCCCTTTGAGGTGGGTGGCGATCACCGGATCCCACTCCTCCTCGGTCATGTTGAACAGCATCCGCTCGCGCAGGATCCCGGCGACGCACACGACCCCGTCGATCCGCCCGTACGACGACACGGCCACGTCGACGACCCGCTGCCCGCCCGCCATGGTGGAGATGTCGTCGGCCACCGCGACCGCCTCTCCCCCGGCGGCCTCGATCTCCTTGACGACGCCCTGGGCGACCTTGCTCGCCGGTGAGCCGCCGTCCACCGCCACCCCGTAGTCGTTGACGACGACCCGCGCCCCCTCGTCCGCCGCCGCCAGCGCCACCGCCCGCCCGATCCCCCGCCCGGCACCGGTCACGGCGACGACCTTGCCTGCCAAGAAGTTCCCCATGCCCGGCCCCTTCCCGCGGTTTCTGACGGACCGTTAGATTCTATGTCCCGCCGGACAGCCGGAGACAAGCCCCGGGGAGGGACCGATGTCACTGCCGGACGCGTTCCACGAGATCGCCAAGCGCGTGAACAACTGGGGCCGTTGGGGAGCCGACGACGAGATCGGCACCCTCAACCTGATCACCGACGAGGTCGTGCGCGAGGCCGCGGCCGGTGTCCGGGCCGGCCGCCGGATCCCGCTCGCGCTGCCGCTGCGCCAGGACGGCGTGCAGACCGGGATGATCCCCGGGCGGGTGAATCCGCTGCACGCGATGGTGCAGATCAACCAGGAGCTCTTCGGGCCGGGCACGGTCGCGTGCAGCGACGACGCGGTGACCATGGGCCTTCAGGCGGGCACCCACTGGGACGCGCTGCCGCACGTCTCGCACTCGGGGCGGCTCTACAACGGCCGCCCGGCGGGCACCGTCACCGCGCACGGCGGCGCCGGGTTCGCGGGGATGGCCACCGCGCGGCACGTCGTCTCGCGCGGGGTGCTGCTCGACGTGGCACGCGCGCGTGGCGTGGAACGGCTCGACGGTGCGCACGCCGTGACGCCCGAGGACCTGGAGGCGGCCGAGGAACTCGCGGGCACGCGCGTGCGAGCCGGCGACATCGTGCTCGTCCGCACGGGGCAGATGGGGCTGTACCTCGCCGGGGACCGGCACGGCTACGCCCATCCCTCGCCGGGGCTCTCGATCCGCACGCCGGAGTGGTTCCACGCGCGCGATGTGGCCGCCGTCGCCAACGACACCCTCACCTTCGAGATCTTCCCGCCGGAGATCGAGGACCTGTGGCTGGCCGTGCACGCGCTCCACCTGGTGGAGATGGGGATGCCGCAGGGGCAGAACTGGAATCTCGAAAAGTTGTCCACAGCCTGTGGACAAGAGGAGCGGTACGCCTTCCTGTTGGCGGCGACGCCCGAGCCCTTCGTCGGCGCGACGGGGGCCCCGGTGGCACCGGTCGCCGTCCTCTGAGCCTGAAGTGCGGCTGGCGGCGCGCGATCTGCCCGCCCCGAGCACGGCAGCGCGCACCGCCATCCGACTCCGGCGCTCCCGCCCCGGCTGCCCCTCGGATCCTGAGGGAGCCGACGCCGAATCACGACCCACACTCGTCGAGGGCTCCCGTCACCGGAACCCTCGTCGTCCCCTCACGGCGAATCGCTGACCACAAGCGTGATCAAACGGACACGCTTCGTCAACACCTGCTCGGGGATTTATGATGTACGTCCCCTATGTG
Source organism: Streptomyces sp. YS415 (assembly GCF_023544665.1). Lineage (GTDB taxonomy): Bacteria > Actinomycetota > Actinomycetes > Streptomycetales > Streptomycetaceae > Streptomyces. The sequence continues at coordinate 220,529 of NZ_JAMJFL010000005.1, read as the reverse complement.
ACGGGCGCATGTGGAAGCATGTCCCGGCGCACCGCACCGCGTCCGGCGCAAGCGATCCGGCCGGGTCCGGACCGACGGCTGCCGCATACTCCGCGGACGCCCCGCACACCGCCCCCACTTGCTCCGCGGACGCCTCGAACCGCCCCGCCCACGCCGCGGACACCTCGGACCGCCTCCGCCCACTCCGCGGACGCCCGCGCACCGACTCCGCGGGCTCACCCTCAGACCGCCTCGAAGGCCAGCCCTTCATAGGCCCCGCCGCCGTAGGTCACGACCGGCTCGCGCCCCTGGGCGCACTGGTCCAGTTCGCACCAGATCCGCTTGCCGGGCCCCTCGGGCATCCAGCCCCAGCGGTCCGCGAGACCGTCGACGAGCGCGAGGCCGCGCCCGCCCGTCTCGCCGCCGCCCGCGCAACGCGGCACCGGGGCCCGGCCGCTCGCGTCCACCACTTCCAGGCGTACGGTGACCGACTCCGCGCCGGTCGCCACCCCGGGCAGGAACAGCCGTAGCACGGCCGGACAGCCGGTGTGCACCACGGCGTTGGTGACCAGTTCGGACACGAGCAGGATCAGGGTCTCCGACAGCGACTCGTCGACCCCTATCCCGGATCCGGCGAGCCGCGAGCGGGCCCACCTCCGGGCTCGCCCCACTTCAGCGGGGTCGGGCCGGATCTCCAGCTGCACTTGAAGCACCTGCACCGCTCACACCATCCGAACCGGCGGACTCATAGCCCCGCGCTTCACGAGGGCCACGATCGTAGCCATTTTTTGCATGACCAGAACAATGGCCGGAGCCAGGGTCACGGAACGTGAATCCCTTACGGGAAAGCATGGTTGACGTACAGTCACCCCAACAAGCGCTTCGGGCATATTCCAGCGCGAAGGAGTACCCCTGCGGGATACTGTGCGACGCTCCTGACGGGGAGTCGAACAGGCGGGGGACAAAACCGCGCCCGCCCTGCGAGAACCGGCGCGCACCGCCGGATCCGGAGCCGCCTCAAGGGCAACTCCGGCATGGCTCGTTCTCGGAACCACTCGCATCCCACACAAGGTACCGGAGCACGACGGCGACTCCGGGCCGTGACGAGTCACACATCGGACACAACCCGATATCAACGCTCCGTAGTTCCGGTACGCCACAATCCGCGACACCTATGGCCGCCGCATTATCGGATCCGCAGGCCGGCACGCTTTTGGCTTTTCATGCGAGCAGATCGGCGGCGAGCATTTCCTCACTCTCCGTTCCGCCACCGGCACGCTGAGCCCGCACCCACGCCCGCTTGAGATGCAGATGGACCTCGCACTCCCAGGTGAAGCCCATTCCGCCGTGCACCTGGAGGCAGTCGCGGGCGCCGCGTACGGCGGCCTCGTCGGCCAGCAGCCGGGCCGCGGCGATGTCGGCGGGGTCCTCGGTCACGGCGGCCGCGTAGACGGCGGCACGGGCCGTCTCCGCCCGCACCAGCATGTCGGCGCACAGATGCTGCACCGCCTGGAAGGCGCCGACCGGCCGTCCGAACTGTTCCCGGGTCCGGGCGTGTTGCGCGGCGAGCTCGCACACGCGCGTGGCGGTGCCCAGTTGCTCGGCGGCGGTGAGCAGGACGGCGCGGGGTTCCGTCCCCCGCGGTACGGGCACCCGGTGGAGCGGCGTCAGCGGGTCCACGGACCGCAGGGGCACGGCCCCCGCCGCATCGCCGAGGACCACGTCGGCCCCCGCCAGCCACTCCACGAGGGGGCCGTCCACGGCCGTCACGACCACCTCCCCGCCGGCCGCCCCCGGCACCGAGCCCGCCGCGAGATGCGTGGCGGTCAACGGCCCCGGCAGCAGCGCCCGCCCCGCCTCCTCGAACGCCAACACCGCCTCCGGCATCCCGAGTCCGACCCCGCCGTCCGCCTCGGCCACCCGCAGGGCGAAGAACCCCGCTTTCCCCAGCTCCCGCCACAGCGCCCGGTCCAGTACGGGCTCGGCCGCCGCCGCCCGCAGCGCCCAGGCGCCGAACCGCCGGTCCAGCAGTTCCCGTACCCCCGCCCGCAACGCCTGCTGGTCCTCGGTCAGTTGGAAACGCATGCTCACCGCCCCTTCGGCAGCCCCAGGATCCGCTCGGCCACGATGTTCCGCTGGATCTGCGAGGTACCGGCCGCGATGGTGTACGACAGCGACGAGAGCCGGTCGAGGACCCAGGGCCGGTCGAGGTCGAGGGCGTCGGGTCCGAGGACGTCGGCGGCGGCGTCGTAGAGCTCCTGGCGGGCGTGCGAGTACCTCAGTTTGAAAACCGAACCGCCGACACCCGGCACCCCGCTCGCCGATGCCTCGCTCACGTTCCACTGCGTCAGCCGCCACAGCGCGCGGAACTCGGCGTTCAGGCGGCCGAGTCTGCGCCGCAGCGCCGGGTCGTCCCAGCGGCCGTTCCCGCGGGCCCGGGCGGCCAGTTCGCGCAGGACGCGGCGGCAGGCCACCACCTCGCCCACGAAGGCCGTGCCGCGCTCGAAGGACAGGGTGACCATCGTGACGCGCCAGCCGTCGTTCTCCGCGCCGACCCGGTGCGCGACCGGCAGCCGTACCTCGTCGAGGAAGACCTCGGCGAACTCGGTGGACCCGGCGAGGGTGCGCAGCGGCCGTACGGTCACGCCGGGCGCGTCCATGCGCAGGGCGAGCCAGGTGATGCCCCGGTGCTTGGGCGCCTTTGGGTCGGTGCGCACCAACAGCTCGCACCAGTCGGCGACTTCGGCGTGGGAGGTCCAGATCTTGGACCCGGTGACCACATAGGCGTCGCCGTCGCGCCACGCGCGCGTGCGCAGCGCCGCGAGGTCGGATCCGGCGCCGGGTTCGCTGAAGCCCTGGCACCAGACCTCCTCCCCGCGCAGGATCGGCGGCAGCCAGCGCGCCCGCTGCTCCGAGGTGCCCTCGGCGGCGATGGTGGGGCCGGCGTGGAGCAGTCCGACGAAGTTGGCGCCGACGTAGGGGGCGCCCGCAAGCTCTGTCTCCTCCAGGTAGATGAGCCGGGTGGTCGGGGAGGCGTCCCAGTGGACATCGGCGTACCCGGCGTCGTGGAGCATGCGCTGCCAGTCGAGGTCGTAGGCGCGCCGGCCGGGCCAGTCGGAGGGGGCGGGCACGGGGGGCAGCTTCGGCAGCACCTCGCCGAGCCACCGCCTCAGGCGCGCCCGGAACTCCTCCTCCTCGGGCGTGTACGTGAGGTCCATCCGGCGAGCCCCTATCTGACGGTCCGTCAGCTCAGGCTAGCCCCGCACCCCTGGACCGACAAGGCGGGGCGCCCTACGCTCTGCCCACTATCTGACGCATCGTCAGCAAAGGGGGTCGCCGCCGTGACCGACACCGCACCCGACCTGAGCTCCGCCCGGACCCTGTGGGAGCTGCTCGTCCACCGCGCCGCCCGCACCCCGGACCGGCCCGTCCTCCTCCAGGGGGACCGCTCCGTGAGCTTCGGCGAGCTGCGCGCGCGTGCCGAGCGGGTGGCGGCGGGCCTGCACGACCTGGGGGTGCGCCCCGGCACGGTCGTCGCCTGGCAACTGCCCACCCGGATCGAGACGGTCCTGCTCTCCCTCGCCCTGGCCCGCCTCGGCGCCGTGCAGTCCCCGGTCATCCCCTTCTACCGGGACCGTGAGGTCGGCTTCGCCCTGCGCGAGTCCAGGGCCGAGTACGTCGCCGTACCGGGCACCTGGCGCGGCTTCGACCACACGGCGATGGTGCGGCGGCTCGGCGCGAAGGGCGTCCTCGAGGCGTACGACCGGCTCCCGGACGGCGATCCCCGGGGGCTGCCCGCCCCGCCGGCCGAGGGCACCTCCGTGCGCTGGATCTACTGGACCTCCGGGACCACCTCCGACCCCAAGGGCGTGCTGCACACCGACCGTTCGCTGATCGCCGGCGGCTCCTGCCTCGCCCACGCCCTGCGCCCGACCGGCGCCGACGTCGGCTCGATCGCCTTCCCTTACGCCCACATAGGCGGCCCGGACTACCTGGTGATGCTGCTGCTGTACGGCTTCCCGGCCGTGCTGTTCGAGCAGTTCGCGCTGCCGGACGCGCTCGCGGAGTACCGGCGGCACGGCGTGACGATGGCCGGCGGTTCCACGGCGTTCTACTCGATGTTCCTGACGGAGCAGCGCAAACGGCCCGGCACCAAAGTGGTTCCGACGCTGCGCCTGCTGGCGGGCGGCGGGGCGCCGAAGCCGCCGGAGCTGTACCACGCGGTGGTGCGGGAGATGGGCGTGCAGCTGACCCACGGGTACGGCATGACCGAGGTGCCGATGATCACGATGGGCGACCCGGACGACGACCCGGAACTGCTCGCCGGCACGGAGGGACGGCCGCCCGAGGGGATGGAGATCCGGGTCGTGGACGGGGAGGTGCGGCTGCGCGGGGAAGCGGTGTGCCGGGGCTATCTCGACCCGGACCAGACCGCGCGCGCCTTCGACGAGGACGGCTTCCTGCGCACCGGCGACCTGGGGCGGCTCACCGGCACCGGGCATCTGGTGCTCACCGGGCGGCTGAAGGACGTGATCATCCGCAAGGGCGAGAACATCTCGGCGCGGGAGATCGAGGACCTGCTGCACCGGCATCCGGCGGTCGCGGACGCGGCCGTCATCGGGCTGCCGGACGCCGAGCGCGGGGAGCGCGTGTGCGCCGTGGTCGAACAGCCGCCGGGGGCCGACGAGTTGAGCCTGGCGCAGGTCACGGCGTATCTGCGCGCGGAAGGGCTGGCCGTGCACAAGCTGCCGGAGCAACTGGAGGTGGTGGACGCCCTTCCGCGCAACGACACCCTGCGCAAGGTGCTCAAGTACAAGCTGCGGGAGCGCTACTCGGGGACGGTGAAGTAGCGGGCGAAGGCGGTCACGACCTCGGACTCCTCCACCCGGCCGTCGCGGTCCGCGTCGAGGGTGGCGGCCGCGGCCTTCGCGGTGTCCGCGTCCACCCCGAGGGCGGTCAGTACGCGCGCGGCGTCCGCGACGGTGGCCGCTCCGTCGCCGTCCGTGTCGGCCACGGCGAGGGCCGCGTGCAGGAAGGGGCGGGCGATCTCGGCGAATCCCTCGGGGTTGTCGCGCAGCCGCTTGACCGCGCCGTCCACGAACTCGCCCCGGGTGATGCGCTGGTCGCCGTCCCGGTCCGCTATTCCCGCCATGCCCTGCCAGAACGCCTCGGCGCCGCTGTACAGCGCCTGACCCTTGTCGGACCGGGCCGCCGTACCGAACTCGGCGAGCAGCGCCTTGGCCGCCGCGCTGAAGTCCGCACGGTCGATGTAGCCGTTGCCGTCCTGGTCGAAGGTGGCGAAGCGGGCGGCGATCTTGCCCTCGTACTCGCTGCTGACCATGTCTTTTCGTGCCGCCTTTACGTCACGGGGGGCGCGGGGCCCCGGCTTTCCCAGGGAGCGTACGACGTCAGGGGCCGTCCGGGAGCGGGAAAGCGACGGATGTGCCAAGACCGGGGGAATTTCGGGACAACGGCGTGGCAGTGCGAGGAGCTACGCCGACAGCGGCCCCGACTCGTCGGCGGTGGCCGAGTCCACGTCGGGGTGGACCTCGAAGAGGCGGCGGACACCGAGCGCCCCGAGGACGCGGTTGACGTGGGAGCCCTCCACCGCGCCCTGCGCGGGCAGTATCAGGCGCAGCCGGCCCCGGCAGGAGCGGACGAGTCGGCGGGAGGCGATGAGCACGCCCACACCGCTGGAGTCGCAGAAGAAGACCTCGGACAGATCGAGCACCAGGCTGTGCCGGCCCTCGGCCACTTCGTCGTGCACGCGTTGACGCAGCGCGGGGGAGGTCACCAGATCCAGTTCGCCCGACACCCGCAGGACAGCCCAGCCGTCCTGCTCTCCGCAGGTCACCTTGAACGCCACCGCCATGCCCTTCGCTCGCCGGACCCCCCGCAAACGGAAGCTGCCCCTACGCTTCCATGCAGCGCGGCTGCCCAGCGGCTGTGCCCTGAAACACCGGCCCAGAAACAGAAAGAGAGCGGAAAAGTCTTGTTTCCGTCATCTCCGGTCTTGTTCGATCAGTACCGGACCGGGTAGGCGACGATCCACTATCACCCGGGGCCCATCGGGGGGCGCACATTGCGACAAAGGGGCGTGCGCTGTCAGAGGTGCCGACTACATTCGAGGAGACAGTGGGAGCAGGCTTGACCAGGGCACAGGCACGGTGAGGGGGCCGCATGGCGAAGAAGGACGCACCGCCCCGCTGGGACCGCAAGATGCAGCAGCGGCTCGCACGCGGTGAGGCGGCCGCCCTCGGGGAGCTCTACGACCGTTTCGCCTCCCTGGTGCACGGCCTGGCCCACACCGTCCTCGCCGACGAGCGCGCCGCCGACAGCGTCACCCGCGAGGTCTTCACCCACGTCTGGGAGCACCCCGACGCCTACGACCCCAAGCAGGGCCCGCTGCGCTCCTGGGTGGCCACCCTCACCCACCGCCTCGCCGTGCAGCGCCTGCGCGCCACCGAGACCGCAGCGCTGGCCCAGGGCGGCCACGGCACCACCGAGGACCTGGAGCGCAAGGTGCGGCACGCCTCCGTCGCCGCCCGCGCCGACTACATCGTCCAGGCCATGCCGGTGCCGCTGCGCGCCGCGCTGGAGCTGGCCTACTTCCAGCGCCGCGACTACCGCCAGACCGCCACCGACCTCGGCGTCACCGAGGACGAGGCCCGCCGCCGGCTCCGCCTCGGACTGCAACTGCTCTCCACCGCCCACGACGCCGGCGCCCCGCCGGGATACGGGGGTGCGGTGTGAACGACCCGGAGCGGTTCGAGCCGTTCGACGCGCACGAGGAAGAGGGCGACTTCAAGAACGACCCCGGGAACGAGACGAACGACGGGCCCGACCACAAGCCCGAGCCCGATCACGAGCCCGAGGACGAGCGGGGTCACGAAGACCGGGGCGGCGGCCCTGAGCAGCCGCCGCGCATACCGCTGCCCCGCGCCTCCGTGGAGGACACCGGCAGGCCGCTGCCCGAGCCCGCCTTGGATCCGGTGCCGCTGGTCCTGGAGCACCGGGTGCTGAAGTCGCTGCTCGGCGCGTGGGCGCTGGCCGCGTGCTCGACGCAGGAGACGACCGCCGTCGAGGAACACCTCGGTGACTGCGGCTCCTGCGCCGACGAGGCGCTGCGGCTGCGCGAGGCCGTGGGCCTGCTGCACCCCTCCGAGAGCCTCGACCTGGACCCCGCCCTGCGCACCCGGGTCCTGTCGAGCTGCCTGGAGCGCCGCCCGCCGCGCATTCCGGTGCCGGGCTGGGCGGCGGCGTACGACGCGGAGACCGCGCGTCTGGACGCGCTGCTGCAGGACTTCGGGGACGCGGAGTGGCACGCGCCCGTGCGGCTGCGGTGGTTCAGGTCCGACGAGGCGACGACCCGCCGTACGACGGTGGCCGGGGTGATCGCCCATCTGCTGAGCGTCGACGGCCTGGTCGCCGTCGCCCTCGGCCTCGACGACCCGCTGGGCGACATCCCGGCCGAGCGCCCCACCCCGTCCTCCCGCACCGAGGCGTACTGGCGCGCCTCCCACTTCCCGCCCACCCGCTCGGTCCGGGCGCCGTGGCGGGAGCAGAGCCACGACCTGGTCCGGACGGTCTCCTTCACCGGCGGCCAGGCGGGCGCAATGCCGGTCCCCTACGGCGACTTCGAGCTGCCCCTGCACGACGCGATGCTGGACCGGGCCTTCGAGTGCTGGGTGCACGCGGAGGACATCGCGGAGGCCGTGGACTACCCCTACGCCCCGCCCTCGGCCCGCCATCTCCACGCCATGATCGACCTCGCGGCCCGCATGCTGCCCGCCGCGCTGGCCGGACGCCGCCGCGAGGGGCTGGCGGCCCCGCCGCACGGCCGCCACCTGGGCCTGGCCGGCGGTCCCGGCCGGAGCCTCCGGCTGGAGATCGAGGGATCCGGGGGCGGCGAGTGGCTGATCCCCCTGGACTCCCCGGCGGCCGTGGGCTCCACCGAGTGGGAGGTGGCCCATGTCGCGCTGGACGGGGTGGAGTTCTGCCACCTGGCCGCGGGCCACGTGTCTCCGACGGAGGCGGCAGCGGGGCAGGTGGGCGACCGCGAGGCCATCAGGGACGTGCTGTTCTCGGTGGCGTCGCTGAGCCGGATGTAGGGGTGGGTGGCGGCTTCATCGGCGGCTGCGGGCCGGTGGGGGCCGTTCGCGCAGTTCCCCGCGCCCCTGAGACGGGGCGCGGGGAACTGCGCGAGCAACCACGAAGCACCCGCAGCCGCCTGCGCGACGGAACCACCGAGCCCTTAGGCGAACACAACCGTCCGTCGGCCATTGAGCAGAATCCGCCGCTCCGCATGCCACTTCACGGCCCGCGCCAGCGCCTGGCACTCCACGTCCCGCCCCACCGCCACCAGCTGGTCCGGCGTGACACCGTGCCCGACCCGCTCGACCTCCTGCTCGATGATCGGCCCCTCGTCGAGATCGGCCGTCACGTAGTGCGCGGTCGCCCCGATCAGCTTCACACCCCGCGTATGAGCCTGGTGGTACGGCTTCGCGCCCTTGAAGCTCGGCAGGAAGGAGTGGTGGATGTTGATGATCCGGCCGCTCAGCTGCTTGCACAGGTCGTCCGAGAGGACCTGCATGTAGCGGGCGAGCACGACCAGCTCGACGTTCTCCTCGCGCACGATCTCCAGCAGCCGCGCCTCGGCCTGCGACTTCGTGTCCTTCGTCACCGGAATGTGGTGGAAAGGAATGTTGTACGAGCCCACCAGCTCGGCGAAGTCGGTGTGGTTGGAGACCACCGCGGCGATCTCCACCGGCAGCGCCCCGATCCGCGCCCGGAAGAGCAGGTCGTTCAGGCAGTGCCCGAACTTGGAGACCATCAGGACGATGCGCATCTTCTCGTCGGCCCGGTTGATCTGCCAGTCCATCTGGAAGGAGTCACCGATCGCCGCGAAGCTCGCCCGGAGCTTGTCCACGGTCACCGGCGCGTCGGCCGAGAAGTGGACGCGCATGAAGAACAGACCCGTGTCGTGGTCGCCGAACTGCTGACTGTCCTCGATGTTGCAGCCGGTCATGAAGAGGTAGCTCGACACGGCGTGCACGATGCCCTGCTTGTCGGGGCAGGACAGGGTCAGGACGTACTGGTCGGTGGGGACCGCGGCTCGGCCGGACTGCTCGTTCATGCACCACAGGGTCCCACACCCCGAGCCCGCCGATCACGGTCGTCCCGCTAGGCGGACCTGGTCATGATCCGCAGGACTTCGAGGGTGCGCGGGGGTGCGTCCGGGTCGTCCCCGTCGCTCGCCGCCATCCGTACGTGCGCGTCCCGCGCGGCGCGCACCGCGTCCGGCCACCCCTGGTGCTCCAGGTACGCGGCGACGGGCGCGTCGGGTCCGACCTGGTGCATGATCCGCAGCACCCGCAGCACGGCGGTGTCGACGAGCGCCGCCTCCTGGGAGTCCCGGAAGATCGTGCCGACGTACTTCTCGGCGGACCAGTTGTCCAGCCAGGTGTCCTCGACCAGGCGGTACACGGCGTCGGTGACGTCTCCGTAACCGTCGACGCCGGCCAGCCAGGCATCGCGCTGGAACACCGGGTCGGAGAGCATGTGCAGCGCGGAGCGCACATTGCTGCGCCAGCGCCACCACGGCATGTCGTTCAGTGGCATGCCGCCCATGGTGGATGAGCGACGGCCGCGACGGGAAGAGTTCTCCGAACCTTGCACGGTCATCGATCGTACGTTCCCGCCCGGCCGCTGGTCACGGCCCCCCGTAATTCACCGTGACGTCACCTTCTGTTGACCATGGATGACTCGAGGGTTAGCTGTGTGAGGGAATCGTGCGTGTGCATGACCGGCAGGCGTTGTTTCCGCAGTTCCAACCTCCCCGCGCTCACCCGATTTGTCAGAGCCGGCACCGTCAGAGCGGCGGCCCTGATCGGGTGCGCGTCCCTCGCCGTCGGTTGCGGGGTCATCCCCGGTGTCTCGGGGGGCGCCGGGGACGATCCCATCACCATCATGACCTGGGCACCGCAGGACACCACCGCCACCAACAAGCCCGGGATGCCCGCTCTCGCGGTGGCGTACGCCCGCTGGATCAACTCCCAGGGCGGCATCAACGGCCGCAAGCTGCGCGTCCTGAACTGCAACGACCGCAACGACAGCGTCTTCGCGGCGAAGTGCGCCGAGCGCGCCGTCGACGAGAAGGTGGTCGCCGTCGTCGGCTCCTACAGCCAGCACGGCGACTCCTTCTTCCCCACGCTGGAGAGCGCGGGAATCCCGTACATCGGCGGCTACGGCGTCACCGGCGCCGAGTTCACCAGCCCGCTCTCCTACCCCGTCAACGGCGGCCAGCCCACTCTGCTGGCCGGCCTCGGCCGGGAGCTGGCCAAGGACTGCGGGCCCGTCGCGCTCGTACGGCCGGACAGCATCGCCGGTGACGAGCTGCCCGCTCTGCTGAACTCCGGCCTCTCCGCGGGCGGCCACGCGGACGCGGGCGACCAGCTGGCGGCCGAGGACGCGACCGAGTACTCGGGGCAGGCGAACAGGGCGCTGGCGTACACCGGCGCCGACCCGGCGAACCCCGGCTGTGTGGTGCCCGCCCTGGGGGACCGCACCAGCACCTTCATGGACTCCTTCCGGCGCGGCCGCGAGGAGTACCCCGACGTGCGCACGGCGACCGTGCTGGGCAGCGTCGACCAGACCGTGATCAACGCCTCGGGCGGCAAGTCCGGGCCCTACGAGGGCGCGTACATCACCGGCTGGTATCCCGTCGCCAGCGACCAGCGCTGGGACGAGATGAAGAAGGTGATCAGCGCGCACGCCTTCGGCGACAACCGCATCGACCCCGCGGACGCCGGAGTGCAGACCACCTGGATCGCCTACACCGTGTTCCGGTCCGTCATCGACTCCCTCGGCGGCGGCGAGGTGACCGCCCGCTCGGTCCGCCGGGCCCTGGACGACGGTCTGGAGATCAGCACCGGCGGTCTCACCCCGCCGCTGAACTGGGAGTACACCGAGAGCCTCGCCTCGGTGGGCTTTCCTCAGCTGGTCAACGCCGACGTGACCCTCCAGGTCGTACGCAACGGCCGGCTGGTGTCGGCCCGGAAGGGCTTCATCGATGTGACGAAGACCCTTCAGCAGGCCGACCTCGGCTGACCGCTCAGAGCTGGGTCGGCTGGCGCTCGGTCAGGCCGTAGCTCTTGGCGATCGAGTTCCACAGGCCCGCGGCCTTGGCCTTCTCGGTGCTGGCCGTGCCGCTGGCCGTGTTGCCGGCCTGGGTCTGCGGGGTGGACCGGGCCTGCCCCTTCTTGCAGAGGTTGCCCTTGCGCTGCGCGACCTGGTCGGCCCAGGCCGCGTAGTGGTTGTCGGCCGACGCGGACGCCTGCCAGGCCTTGTTGAGGGCGGTGGTCAGCTCGGTGTGCCGCGGCAGCTTGTCCACGGCCAGCGTGGACAGCTTGGTCACCAGGTCGTTGCGCTGCTTGGCGGCGTCCCGCAGGTCCTTGGCCGCCTGGGGGAGGTTGGTGCAGGCCTTCACGTCGGCGACCGCGTTGATGACCATGGTCCGGCTGTTGCCGCTGTCGGCCAGCAGCTTGTCCAGCTCCACGGCCTGCTGCCGGACCGGGTCGACGGACGGGGAGGGCGAGGCGGCGGACTCGCTCGCCGGCGCCGTGGCCGCGACGGTCTCGTTGTCGCCGGTGTCGTCCCCGCCGCCACTGGCCAGCAGGGCGCCCGCGCCGACGCCGACCACGGCGATGGCGACGCCGATGGCGGCGAAGAGCGTCACCCGGGAGCCGGTACGGCCGCCCTGGCGCCGGTCCTCGTCGTCCTGGGTCTCACGTCGCGGGATGAACGTCGGCTGCCCGCCGCCGTGGGCCCCCGGCCGGGGCTGCTGGAACCGCGGCATCTGCTGGGTGGAGGCGGCCGGCGGCTCGCCGCCCGGCTCGCTGCGGAAGAGGTTGTCGAACTCGGCGGGCGGCTGCCGCTCGCCGCCGTCGCCCGCGGGCACCGGCGCGATGTACTGCGTGGCCTCGGCGTCCGGGTTCGGCGCGGGAGCGGGCACCGGGCCCGCGTTCTGCCGGATGCGGCCGAGCACCTGGGTGCTCTCGGCGGGGGCCTGGGGGGTGACCTCGGGCGGCAGGGCTCCGCCGCCGACCGGCGGGATGTACTGGGTGGCCGCGTCACCGGCGACCGGGGGTATGTACTGCGTGGCGCCGTCCGCGACGGGCGGCAGGTACTGGGTGGCGCCGTCGTCACCGTAGGGCGCGGCGGGCGGCAGCGCTCCGGCGCCCTGGGAGTCGTAGCCCGGGGACGGGGTGCCGTAGTCCTGCGTGCCGCAGCCCTGGGTGCGGTAGTCCTGCGTGCCGTAGCCCTGGGTGCGGTAGTCCTGCGTGCCGTAGTCCTGCGTGCCGTACGACGGTGCCGGGGCGTTCTCCGGCGGGAGCGGCTGGCGGGGGGCCGGCGTCCCGTCCTGGGCGCCCCAGGCCGCGGCGGGCTGCTCCGGTCCGGCCCACGGCTGGGCGGGCGCGGGCGTCCAGCCCGGTCCCGGGGACGGGGCCGCCGGGGGCTGGGGCTGCTCGGGACCCCAGGCGCCGTTCCAGGACTGGCCGCCCGGCGGGGCCGCCGGGGCGGGCGGCGGGGCGGGGTGGGCGTACTGCTGGGGGCCGCCGGGTCCGCCGGTCGTGCCCGGGAGCAACGGCTCGCCTCCGTCGGAGGGCAGCACGATGCCTTCGCGCGCGGGTCGCGCCGAGGGCTCCTCGCCCTGTCCACTCTGCGTCACCGGGACTCCTACTAATGGGGGACCTTCGGGATCGTCGGCTCACGCTACCGGGTCCCGAGAGCCGCGTGCCACGCAGCGAAGATCGCGACGCCCGTCCCTGTGACCGCCGTTACAGAGCGGTCCCCCATTTCCCCTGCCCGTCCTCCTCTCCCTTTCCGTGCCGCGGTTTCCCCTGTGTTCACGGCCGGGAGCGTGCCCCGTTCACGCGGCCGCCTGGAGATCCAGCCGGGCGCCGAACTCCCTTACCACGGGCTCCTCCCGGTACGGCTCCAGCCGCTGCTGGAAGTCCTCGAGATAGTCGGCGCCCCGGTTGGACCGCAGGGTCTCCAGCAGTTCCACGGCCTTCAGGCCGGTGTGGCAGGCCTGTTCGACCTCGCGCTGCTGGACCTGCGCCGTGGCGAGCAGCACATAGCCGATCGCGCGCCGCCGCGCCTTGCTCTCCGGCAGCCCGGCCAGCGACTCCTGCGCCCGCCGCGCCGCCGCCTCGGCCTGCCCGAGGTCGCGGTGGCAGTGCGCCAACTCGTCGGCCAGATAGGCCTCGTCGAAGTGGGCGATCCACACCGGGTCGTCCCCGGCGGCCGGATCCGCCGCCTCCAGCGCGCTCACCGCCCGCCCGGACGCCGTCTGCGCCGCCCGTACGTCGCCCATGAGCGCGTGGCCACGGGCCTCGGCCGCGTAGAACATGGACTCCGCGCGCGGGGTGACGCGACCGCGCGCTCCCTCCTGCGCCGCCCGTGCCAACTGCGCGATCTCGCGCGGGTTCCCGAGCTGCGCGGCGAGATGGCTCATGGACGCGGCGAGGACGTAACCGCCGTAGCCGCGGTCCCCGGCCGCCTGGGCGAGCCGCAGGGCCTGGATGTAGTACCGCTGGGCGAGGCCGGGCTGGCCGGTGTCGATCGCCATGTAGCCGGCCAGCTCGGTCAACCGGGCGACCGCGGCGAACAGTTCGCGCCCCACGGCCTCCCGGTACGACCCGGCGAGCAGCCCCGAGACGACGCTGTTGAGGTAGTGCACGACGACCGGGCGCACATGCCCGCTGCCGTACTGGTGGTCCAGGTCGACCAGGGCCTGGGTCATCGCCTTCACGGCGGCGACGTCGGACTGGCCCACGCGCGGGCCCGCCGCGCGCGCGACCTGGGAGTCGGGCGCCGAGATCAGCCAGTCGCGGCTGGGTTCGACGAGCGCGGAAGCGGCGACGGACGAGCCGGACAGGAAGTCCCGCCGCCCCACGTCACTGCGCCACAGCTCACACACCTGCTCGATGGCGCCCAGGACGGTCGGCGAGAACTGCAGCCCGACCCCGGAGGCGAGGTTCTTGCCGTTGGCCATGCCGATCTCGTCGATCGTGACCGTGCGGCCGAGCTTGCGGCCGAGGGCCTCCGCGATGATCGCCGGGGCGCGTCCGCGCGGCTGCTGTCCGCGCAGCCAACGGGCCACGGACGTCTTGTCGTAGCGCAGGTCGAGGCCGTGCTCGGCGCCGCACATGTTGACCCTGCGGGCCAGCCCGGCGTTCGAGCAGCCCGCTTCCTGGATGAGCGCCTGCAACCTTTCGTTCGGCTGCCGCGCGACGAGCGGCCTTGCGGCCATGGCGTACCCCCTGTGGCTGCGGTGCCTGCCGACGCACCGAGTTGACGTGTCTTCGCACCGAAAAGATCCGGCCGGGAAGATCAATGCCCCGCGGACATACCGAAAATGCGAGACATGCGAGGATTGCCGGGGTAAGACCTGTGTCCGACCCCACTCGTGGCTACCCAGCTCCCACCGCGGATCCTCCCGCGCGCCCCCACACATGCATCCATGCGCCCCAGATGCCGAATCGATGCTCCTCCCCCGCGCGCGCTACGCCCGTAACCCGAGGTGGGTGCGGGAGTTGTGATGTGCGTGGAAGAGACGATCGCGGGCACTGAAGCCGCTCAGATTCCGAAGCAGCGCGGGGAATCGCTGCTGGAGACCGCCGTTCGCTACGCCGAGGAGCGCCACTGGGACGTGTTTCCCGGCACCTGGCTGGAAGCCGTCGACGGGATGCAGCGCTGCTCGTGCGGCGACGCCTCGTGCGATGCGCCGGGGGCGCATCCCGCGCGCGCGGACTGGGGGACGCAGGCCACGGGGAGTGCGACGGTCGCCCGCCGGATGTGGTCCAAGCAGCCGCTGGCGTCGATCCTGCTGCCCACCGGGCGTACCTTCGACGCGATCTCGGTGCCGGAGACGGCCGGGTTCCTCGCGCTGGCCCGCATGGAGCGCATGGAGCTCACGCTCGGCCCCGTGACCCTGGCGCCGGACCGCCGGATGCACTTCTTCGTGCTGCCGGGAGCCGGGGCGAAGGTCCCCGACCTGGTGCGCAAGCTCGGCTGGTCGCCGTCCTCGCTCGATCTCCACCCGCTCGGCGAGGGCAGCTGGGTGGCCGCTCCGCCGACCCGGTTCGGCTCCCGGGGCGCCGTGCAGTGGGCCTGCCGCCCCACCCCCGCCAACCGCTGGCTGCCGGACGCCGAGGAGTTGATCTCCCCCCTCGCCTACGCCTGCGGGCGGGACCGTTAGGCCCTGTCGTTTGGATCAGCCCGGCTATGAGATGCGGCTTCTCTCGGTCGACCCGAGCGGGGTCTGGTGCGTGCAGCTGCAAGGCGGAGGAGGGCGTCGACGCGGAGCGTCGGCAACCGACGACAACGCGGCTGGGGGTCCCCCCTCTGGGGGAGTGCGTGCCAGGGCCCGCGACGCCGGGGTGATCCAAACGACAGGGCCTAAGCCTGCGCCGTAGGGTTCGGGCATGACGTCAGCTGTGGTGGTGCGGGGGCTCTGGAAGCGGTTCGGGCAGCAAGTCGCCGTCGCGGGGATCGATCTGGAACTGCCCGCCGGGAAGTTCATCGGGCTGGTCGGGCCGAACGGGGCCGGGAAGACCACCACGCTCTCCATGGTGACCGGCCTGCTGCGGCCCGATCAGGGATCCGTCGAGGTCGGCGGGCACGACGTGTGGCGGGACCCGGTGGCGGTGAAGGCACGGATCGGGGTACTGCCGGAAGGGCTGCGGCTGTTCGAACGGCTGTCGGGGCGCGAACTGCTCGCCTACTCCGGCCGGTTGCGGGGCCTGCCCGGCGCCGAGGTCGACAAGCGGGCCACGCAGCTCCTCGACGTGCTGGACCTGGCCGGCGCCCAGCACAAGCTCGTCGTCGACTACTCGACCGGCATGCGCAAGAAGATCGGGCTCGCCGCCGCTCTCCTCCACAACCCCGAAGTGCTCTTCCTGGACGAGCCGTTCGAGGGCGTCGACCCGGTCTCCGCACAGACCATCCGGGGCGTCCTGGAGCGCTACACCGCCTCCGGCGCCACCGTGGTCTTCTCCTCCCACGTCATGGAGCTCGTCGAGTCGCTGTGCGACTGGGTGGCCGTCATGGCGGCGGGCCGCATCCGGGCGCACGGCACCCTCGCCGAGGTCCGCGGGGACGCGCCCTCCCTCCAGCGGGCGTTCCTGGAACTGGTCGGCGCCCAGGCGCGCGACACCGGGTCCGACCTCGACTGGCTGGGCGGCGGGGCCCGATGAGCGCGCCCACGACCGCCCCGGCCGCGCCGGCCGCCTCCGTCACCTCCGTCTTCGTGCGGCTGAAGCTGTCGCTGCTGCGCAACGGCCTGCGCCAGTCCAGCGGCCGTCGCGCCGCCTACGTCGCCTCCGTCGTCGTCACGCTGCTGTTCGCCGCGCTGCAGCTGATCGGCCTGATCGCCCTGCGCGGCCACGCGCACGCCGCGTCCCTGGCCGTCCTGCTGGTGGCGGTGCTGGCACTGGGCTGGGCCGTGATGCCGCTGTTCTTCCCCGGCGGCGACGAGACCCTCGATCCGACCCGCCTGGTCATGCTCCCGCTGCGCCCCCGCGCCCTGGTGCGCGCCCTCCTCACGGCCTCCCTGGTCGGCATCGGCCCGCTGTTCACCCTCTGCCTGCTGGCCGGCTCGGTGATCGCGGTCGCGCACGGCGTCCTGGCGTACGTGGTGGGCGTCGTCGGGGCCGTCCTGGCGCTGCTGGTGTGCGTGGCCCTCGCGCGGGCCGTCGCCGCCGCCAACATCCGCCTGCTGACCAGCCGGAAGGGCCGAGATCTGGCGGTCCTGAGCGGTCTGGTCATCGCGGTCGGCGCACAGGCCGTCAACTTCGGCGCCCAGCGCCTGGGTTCCTCCGGGCTCGGGGAGCTCGACCCGGCGGCCGACCTGGTGCGCTGGCTCCCGCCGGCGTCGGCGATCGGCGCGGTGGACGCGGCGAGCGAGGGTTCCTACGGTGTCGCGCTGCTGCAACTGGGCCTGGCGGCGGCGGCGCTGGCGGCCCTGATCGCCGTATGGTCCCGGCATCTGACCCGCTTGATGACCGAACCGGACGGCTCGACCCTGCCCACGGCCGGCGAGACGGCCGTACGGCAGTCCGCGGGCCTGGCCAGGCTGCTGCCCGCCGGGCGCACCGGGACGGTCATGGAGCGCGGCCTGCGGTACATGTGGCGGGATCCGAAGACCAAGGCGGCCTGGGTGACCTCGCTCGCCATCGGCCTGATCGTGCCGGTGTTCAACGCCGTCCAGGGCACCGGCTCGATCTACTTCGCCTGCTTCGCGGCCGGGATGCTCGGGATCCTGATGTACAACCAGTTCGGCCAGGACACCTCGGCCTTCTGGATGGTCGCGCTGACCATCTCGTCGCCCCGGGACGCCTACGTCGAGCTCCGCGCGCGTGCCTGCACGCTGCTGCTGATCACCCTGCCGTACGCCACGCTGGTGACCGTCCTGACGGCCGCCCTGCTGGGCGACTGGACCCGGCTGCCCGAGGCGCTGGGCCTGTCCTTCGCCCTGCTCGGCGCGATGCTGGCGACCGGCGCCTGGACCTCGGCCCGCTTCCCGTACTCGATTCCGCAGGAGGGCTACAAGAACGTGGCCCCGGGGCAGGTGGGGCTGGCCTGGATCTCGATCTTCGGCGGGATGGTCGCGGCGGCACTGCTCTGCGCGCCCCACATCGCCCTGACGATCTGGCTGAACGTGTCGGCGGACGGCGAGAACCTGACCTGGCTGCTGCTGCCGGTCGGGGCGGCCTACGGGGCGGGGATCGCGGCACTGGGCCTACGGCTGGCCGCGCCGCGGACGGCGGCGAGACTCCCGGAGATCCTGACGGCGGTGAGCAAGGGCTGAGGGGAAGGGGAGGACAGCCCCCTCACACCGTCCGTACCGCGTCCAGGAACGGCTCGATCGCGCCGCGCCAGGCCTCCGGCTGGTCGTAGTGGACGAGGTGACCGGCGTCCGCCACCTCCGCGTACTCGCCCCTGGGAAGGACCCGCACCATCTCCTGCGCCTCGGCCCGGCCCAGCTCCCCGTCCAGCCCGCGCACGACCAGCGTCGGGCACCGGACCTGCGCCAGTTCCTCCCAGTGCGCGTCGTACACCCAGGTCTCCCGGGACTTCAGCATCTGCTCGGGCTCGAACACCGGCCGCCAGCCGTCCTCGCCCTCCTGCATGACCTCGGCGTAGAACTCCCCGCGCGCGGGATTGGGCCGCTCCACCCAGGGGTCGTCCTCACCGAACCACTTGCGTACGTCGGCGAGCGTCGCGAAGGGCAGGGGCCATGACTTGAACCAGTCGGCCCACTCCCGCTGCGAGGCCGTGCCGAGCGCGGAGGCCCGCATGTCACAGATGATCAGGCCCGACACCAGGTCGGGCCGCTTCGCGGCGAGCTGCCAGGCCGTCAGCGCGCCCATCGCATGCCCGATCAGGACGGCCGGCCCGAGGCGGAGCTGCTCCAGGGCGGCCTCGGCGTCCTCCACGTATGCCTCGCGGGTGAACGCGGCCTGCGGCGGCTTGTCGCTGCGCCCGTGCCCCCGCTGGTCCAGGGCTACCGCGCGATGCCGCTCGGAGAGCCAACGGGCCGTGGCCGCCCAGTGCGAGGCCCGGCCCATCAGCCCGTGCAGTAACAGCACGCCCTGCCCCGGCTCGCCCTCGGCGGACGCCGGCCGGTCGAGCTTGGGTGGGTCCCCGAACTCCCAGGCCGCGAGGCGTACCCCGCCCGTCCCGGTCACGTCGATTCGCCGCGCCATAGGTCTGGCACCCCCCTAGCTCCGCCTGCCGTGCCGTTGCACCGGTGTCACCCGGAGATTATCGAACCCTCATTCGAGAACGCGGTCTTGGCGGACAACACCCCTCATTCGAGTGACCTCCCTCAGGGATTGACGGCCGCAGCCGAGGGGAGATCTTCAACGGGAGGCGGACCGCTCGGGGAAACCGGTCCGAGGGGAATGACCCTGAGAGCTCGGGGCTCCGGGTCAGCACAGGGGAGGACAGGCCCCGGCGCCGCAAGGCGCCGGGGCCCTCAACACGTCTGCGGCGCATTCTCCGCCCCCTCAGGTCATATGCCCCTCGCGACAGCCTTGCACGCGAAGCGCCGCAGCGCTGCGATTCGGCGGACTGAATCTCGGAAACGACGAGATCGCGTCGTTCGCCTCAACTTCCCCCTCGGACCCGGTAGTTACGGTCAGCGCTTGGCGACGAACACATGCGAGGCGACGTCCGCCGCCAGCTCGGCAGCCTCACCGCCGCTGCCCACCAGCACCCCGCCCGGCGACTCGGTCACGCTCACCACCGAGCCGGGCTGCACGCCCGCCCGGCGCAGCGTGTACATGAGCTGCGCGTCCGTCTGGATCGGCTCGCCGATCCGGCGCACGACGACGGTCTTGCCCTCCGCGCCCGGGTCCAGCTCGGCCAGCGAGACCATGCCCTCGTCGAGGAAGGGGTCGGCGCCGTCCTTCTCGCCGAGCTCCTCCAGACCCGGGATCGGGTTGCCGTAGGGCGACTCGGTGGGGTGCCGGAGCAGCTCCAGCACCCGGCGCTCCACGGCCTCGCTCATCACGTGCTCCCAGCGGCAGGCCTCGGCGTGCACCTGCTCCCACTCCAGGCCGATCACGTCGACGAGCAGGCACTCGGCGAGGCGGTGCTTGCGCATCACGCGGGTGGCGAGGCGGCGGCCCTCGTCCGTCAGCTCCAGGTGGCGGTCGGAGGCGACGGACACCAGTCCGTCCCGCTCCATCCGCGCCACCGTCTGGCTGACGGTCGGCCCGCTCTGGTCGAGCCGCTCGGCGATCCGGGCACGCATGGGGACCACACCTTCCTCCTCCAGCTCGAGGATGGTGCGGAGATACATCTCCGTGGTGTCGATCAGTCCGGACATACGTGCCCCTTGATGAGATCTGCCGGAAGCGCGACAGCTTCGCGGCGCGTGCGCTGGCCCTGGCCTCAATTCTGACGCATAGCGCTGACAACCGTGCCGCGCCGTTGAAACCAGGGGGTTTCGCGCTCCCGGCCGGTGGCGCGGGGCCGCCCCCGCAGGGTGCCTCACGGCCGCCGTACCGCCGTATTGACACCGCACTGGTCCAGACCGCACGGTGATCCGCGACACAGATCACGACCGCCACCGCACTCCGCAGGCAAACACTCCGCAGGCAAAGGGGCCCCGCGCATGAGCGACCGCAAGCTGGCCGGCCAGTTCTTCGACGCCGCGATCGGGCTGCTCCAGCGGGTCCGCGACGAGGAGGCCGGTGCCATCGAGGCGGCCGGCACGCTGCTCGCCGACACGGTCGAAGACGGCGGGCGGCTGTTCGCGTTCGGCGCCGGACACTCCTCGCTCGCCGCGCAGGACGTCGTCTACCGCGCGGGCGGCCTCGCGCTGATGAACCTGCTGGCCGTGCCGGGGGTGGTGGGCGTCGACGTGATGCCCGCAACCCTGGGCTCGGCGCTGGAACGGGTCGACGGACTGGCCGCCGCCGTACTGGACAGCTCGCCGCTGCGCGCGGGGGACGTGCTGGTGATCGTCTCGCTGTCCGGGCGCAACGCACTGCCCGTGGAGATGGCCATGAACGCCCGCGCGCTGGGCGTGAAGGTCATCGGCGTGACATCCGTGGCGTACGCCTCCGAGACCACGTCCCGCCATGTGTCCGGAACGTATCTGAGGGACCACTGCGATCTCGTCCTCGACTCCAAGATCGCCGTCGGGGACGCCGAGCTGACCCTGGACACCGTGCCCGCGCCCTTCGCACCCGCGTCCACGGTCGTCACCACCGCCCTGCTCCAGGCCGTCCTGGCCACGGCGGCCGGCGCCCTGGCCGACCGGGGCATCGAGCCGCCGCTGCTGCGCTCGGGCAACGTGGACGGCGGGCACGAGTGGAACGGACGGGTGATGGAGGAGTACGGGGACCGGATCTTCTACCGGCGATGAGCCCCGCCGGCAGCCCTCAGCCGGTGGCCGCCAGGTCCAGGGCCGTCGCGATACGGGCCGCCACGTCCTCCGCGTAGGCCGCGTCGGAGCGCTCGAAGGGGGTCCGGCCGCCGCCCCGCAGGAACGTCACCACACCCAGCGTGCGGCCCCGGCTGCGCAGGACCGCGCATAGGGCGTGTACGGCGTCCGGCGGCCACTGGCGGGCCTCGGCCCACACGCGGGCCTGTTCCGGCGGCACCTTCCCGACGCTGGCCCGGACCGAGCCGGCGCGCGCCACGCACTGCAGCGCCGGGTGGCCCTCGGTGTAGCGCACGGGCAGACCGGCGGCGCCGGTGGGCAGGCTCGGGCCCGGGGCGCCCGAGGGGGTGGCCGCGGTCCTGACCAGGCGGACCGGGCCGGCCGCGTCGGCGTCGCTCAGGGTGCCGCCCGCGATCCGGTCGACCAGGGCATGGTCGGCGAATCCGGCGAGCGCGAAGTCGAGGTGGACGGTGGCCGCCTCCGCGGGGTCCTCGCACTCGGCCGCCGCCCGCGCGGCCCGGTGCATCTGGTTGGTGCGGAAGCGCAGCAGCGCCGCCTCCTGCTCGCCCTGCTTGGCCTCGGTGACGTCCTGGAACAGCCAGCCCACACCGAGCGGCACCGGCTCCTCGGCGAGCGGTGAGGCCAGCCGTACGAAGCCGCAGCGCCAGCAGCGCCGCTGCTCGCCGTCGGGGGTGCGCACGCTCACCCAGATCTCGGCCGGGGCGGGCGGCGCGCCCTCCGCGAGGACGTGGGTGAGGGCGCTCTCCAGTTCCTCGACGCCCTGGGCGAGCAGTTCGCCGAGCGGGCGGCCCAGGACGGACGTCCGCCCGATGCCCAGCGCGCGGGCGGCGTGCGCGTTGACGACGGCGGGGCGCAGGTCGGCGTCGACGAGGACGACGCCCCAGCTCGCGTCCTCGAACAGTGCCTCGCTGAGCGCGATGGACCGCTCCAGGTCGATCTGCGCGTGCACCTCGCTGAAGGCGCAGTAGACGCCCGCGGGCTTGCCGTCGGGTCCGCGGACGGCCGCGGACTGGGTGCGGACCAGGACCCGGCCGCCGTCCTTGGTGAGCAGCGCGAACTCGTTCACCTGCCGTCCGGGGGCGTCCATGGCGGACATCAGCCGCCCCTCGACCTCCTCGGCGTCGGCGCTGCGCACGGCCCAGCCGGCGAAGCCGTGCCGCCCGACCGCCTCGGCGGCGGTCCAGCCGAGGATCCGCTCGGCCTCGCGGTTCCAGTGCGTGACGACACCGTCGGCGTCGAAGGCGCACAGCGCCGCGTCCATCCCGTCCAGCAGCGCGGCGAGCAGGTCGGAGCCGCCGGAGCCCTCGGGACCGGTCCCCTCGGGCTCGTCCGGCCCCAGCTCGTCGGTGGTCCCACTACGCCGGGAAGCACTCACCTGGACCCCCTGCCAAGCCACGTCCGCACACATATGTACGGCGGTTCTCCCACTAACAATCATTCAACTCGAACGTGACGCAGCACACATCGGGTTCCCACAAGATTGAGAGAATCGTTGTACGCCGGAAACGTCGTACCACTCACCGCTCGAGTCTCAGCGTGAGCCACACTTCCGTCTCGTCCTCGGGCGCCACGTACCGCTCCACCTCGACGAATCCCCGCGCCTCGGCGAACCGCAACCCGTCACTGTTGGCGGCGAGGACGACGGTTTGGATGCCCTGGGCACCGAGCAGGCGCGCCTGCGCCAGGCAGTGCTCGTACAGCGCCGTGCCGAATCCGCGCCGGCGGTACTCGGGCAGCACCCGCGCGATGACCGTCGCCACGGCGCCCTCGCCCTCCGGCGGACGCACGGTCGAGCAGCCGACGAGTTCGTCCCCGAGATAGGCGTTCTCCAGCCGGTGCCGCCCACTGCGTTCCCGCACCTCGGCGGGGCTCAGCTCGTCGGGCGGCACGATGAGGTTGTGGACATGACGCCACTGCTCCAGCATGCGGTCGCCGTCCACCGGTACGACTTGAAGATCATTCACGTCAGGGATCTCCCCAGGGAGCGCAGCGCTCAACCTCGGAGAAAAAAGCGGTTGAAGCCGCCGGGACCACTTCCTAATGTGTGGTGCACACGAGAAGGGAGGTGGTTCGGCAGATGTATGCAAACCGGACGCGTGAGGTGGCTGCGGGCTAGCGGCCCAGCACCCCATTAGTTGCGGTGCCGGACCCGCACGTGACAGATGCGTGCAGCCGGCCCAATCCCAGGCAGTCACCCGACCCGCGAGCTCGCCGGTGCGTCCGGCCGGCTTCTCCGTCGCATGGCGGAGGATCCGAGCTCGCGGGTCGTCTGCGTCGGCGTCCCGCCTCAGGGGGTGATGTCGTCGTATCCCTCGACCTGACGGGGGTCCCGCGAGCCCGGCCCGATGTAGCGGGCGGACGGCCGGACCAGTCGGCCTGTGCGCTTCTGCTCCAGGATGTGCGCCGACCATCCGGCGGTGCGCGCGCACGTGAACATCGACGTGAACATGTGGGCCGGCACCTCGGCGAAGTCCAGGACGATCGCCGCCCAGAACTCCACGTTGGTGGCCAGCACCCGGTCGGGACGCCGGGCGTGCAGCTCGGCCAGGGCCGCCTTCTCCAGCGCCTCGGCGACCTCGAAGCGCGGCGCGCCCAGCTCACGCGCCGTACGCCGCAGCACGCGCGCGCGGGGGTCCTCGGCGCGGTAGACCCGGTGCCCGAAGCCCATGAGCCGCTCGCCCTTGTCGAGGGCCTGCTTCACGTACGCCTCGGCGTCACCGGTCCGCTCGATCTCCTCGATCATGTGCAGCACGCGCGAGGGCGCACCGCCGTGCAGTGGCCCGGACATCGCCCCTACGGCGCCGGAGAGCGCGGCGGCGACGTCCGCGCCGGTGGAGGCGATCACGCGGGCCGTGAAGGTGGAGGCGTTCATGCCGTGCTCGGCGGCGGAGGTCCAGTACGCGTCGACGGCGGCGACATGCTTGGGGTCCGGCTCGCCACGCCAGCGGATCATGAACCGCTCGACGACGGACTGCGCCTTGTCGATCTCCCGCTGCGGCACCATCGGCAGGCCCTGCCCGCGCGCGGACTGGGCGACGTAGGACAGGGCCATGACGGCGGCCCTGGCGAGGTCCTCACGGGCCTGCTCGGCATCGATGTCGAGCAGCGGCTGCAGGCCCCACACGGGCGCCAGCATGGCGAGCGCGGACTGGACGTCGACGCGGATGTCACCGGAGTGCACCGGGATCGGGAACGGCTCGGCGGGCGGCAGGCCGGGGTTGAAGGCCCCGTCGACGAGCAGACCCCAGACGTTGCCGAACGAGACCTGGCCGACGAGGTCCTCGATGTCGACGCCCCGGTACCTGAGTGCGCCGCCCTCCTTGTCGGGTTCGGCGATCTCCGTCTCGAACGCGACGACTCCTTCGAGTCCGGGTACGAAGTCGGACATCAGGCGGCTCCCTCGTGATGTGTGGGACAGATGGTGTTGTGGGGGTGATGGTGTCGTAGGGGCGATGGTGCGGACCGTGTTCCGGTGGGGCAGGGACGGCTGCGCGCCCGGTGGATCCGCGGTCGTGGCTCGGAGGACTCGCGGTCCTGGGCGGTACCCCAGTGATGCCCCGTGCGACTGGCGGTCACCCAACCGAACGGCATCAGAACGATATCCCCGAGTGCCACCTTTGGGGAGGGCTTGCGGCACTGAGTGCCACGCAGTGATGAAGGACACCGTGCCGAACGGGCTTGCCGTATGCGGCAAGATGACCGCGTGACCGACCGAGACGCCGTACCGCCGGACCCCGCCGCGATGCGCCAGCAGTACCGGGCCGCGGGCCTCGCCGAGCACGAGCTGGCCGCCACCCCGGTGGAACAGTTCGCGCGCTGGTTCAAGCAGGCCGCGAGCGAGGCTCATCTGTTCGAGCCGAACGCCATGGTCGTCTCCACCGCGGACGCCGAGGGCCGGCCCAGCTCCCGCACGGTGCTGCTGAAGCAGTTCGACGAGCAGGGCTTCGTCTTCTACACCAACTACGACTCGCGCAAGGCCCGTGACCTGGCCGAGAATCCGCACGTCTCGCTGCTGTTCCCCTGGCACCCGATGGCCCGGCAGGTCATCGTCCAGGGCATCGCGCGGCGCACCGGGCGGGACGAGACGGCCGCCTACTTCCGCACCCGCCCGCACGGCTCCCAGCTCGGCGCCTGGGCCAGCGAGCAGTCCACGGTCATCACGACCCGGACCGATCTGGACGCCTCGTACGCGGAGCTGGCCGCCCGCTACCCGGAGGGCGAGCAGGTGCCGGTGCCGCCGAACTGGGGCGGTTTCCGGGTGGCGCCGCAGTCGGTGGAGTTCTGGCAGGGCCGTGAGAACCGGCTGCACGACCGGCTGCGGTACGTGATCCGGCCGGACGGCAGCTGGCGGGTGGAGCGGCTCAGTCCCTGAGGGTCCCTTCCTTAAGTGTCCCGTCCAGCAGGGCGGCCCACTGGGCCACGACCCTCTCGCGCCGCCCCTGGTCGTCGGTGAGCAGGTTCGCGAGACCCAGCCCGCGGGCCATGTCCAGCAGCCCCTGGACGGTCTCCCGCACTCCCGGCTCGGACTCGTCGGCGCCGAGCAGCTCCACGGCGATGCGGTGCGTCTCCCGGCCGACCCGGGCCTCCAGCTCGGTGACGCGCGGGCGCAGCTGCTCCTCGTTCGACGCGGCGACCCACAGGTGCAGGGCGGCGCGGAACAGGGGCCCGGTGTACAGGTCGACCAGCGCCGACACCACCGCCCGCCGGTCCCCCGCCGCGCCTTGGGGGAACAGTGCCCGCAGGGCCGTGGAGCGTTCCTCGGCGACGTACTCGACGGCGGCGGTGAACAGGTCCTCGCGGGTCGGGAAGTGGTGCTGGGCGGCTCCCCGGGAGACCCCGGCGCGCTCGGCGACGACGGACACCGTGGAGCCCGCCCAGCCGTGTTCGGCGAGACAGGCCACGGCGGCCTCCAGGAGCCGCTGCCGGGTCGCCCGGCTGCGGTCCTGCTTGGGAACGCGGTCGCGTTCGGCCGTACTCACACCACCCATGAGGCATCCCGTCGCTCCAGGAAGGCCGTCATCCCCTCGCGGGCCTGCGGGGCGGAGAACAGCCGGGCCGAGAGCGCGGTGAGGTCGGCCGCGTCCCGGTCGAATGACTCCAGCACCCTAGCCGTGAGCAGCCGCTTGGTCTCGGCCAGGGCTTCGGGGGCGGAGCGCCGCAGGCCGTCGAGGACGGGCTCCAGTACGGCGTCCACGTCGTCCCCGGCAGCCGTCAGCAGGCCGATGCGGGCCGCCTCGGGGGCGTCGAAGCGCTCGCCGGTGAGGTAGTAGCGGGCCAGCGCGCGGGGGTCCGTGCGCGGCAGCAGCGGGAGGGAGATGACGGCGGGGGCGACCCCGATCCGTACTTCCGTGAACGCGAAGGTCGCCGAGTGCGCGGCGGCGGCGATGTCGCAGGCGGCGAGCAGGCCCAGGCCGCCCGCGCGTACGTGGCCGGTGACGCGGGCGACGACGGGCCGGGGCAGTTCGACGATCGCCCGCAGCAGGCCGACCAGCGCGTCGGGGTGGGGCGGGTCGCGCAGGTCGGCGCCCGCGCTGAAGGTGTTGCCGGTGTGGGTGAGGACGACCGCGCGGACGCCCGTGTCCTTGGCGCAGTCGGCGAGCGCGTCGGTGAGGTCGCCGACGAGCGCCGCCGACAGGGCGTTGCGGTTGCCCGGCGAGTCGAGGCTGAGGGTCTCGACGCCACGCGCACGCGTGCGGCCGATGAGTGTCACGCGTGCTCCCTGAGTTCGCGCCGCAGGATCTTCCCGGAGGCGGCCCGGGGCACCCCGTCGATGAAGCGGACCTGGCGGATCCGCTTGTAGGGGGCGACGCGTTCGGCGACGTGCATCATGACCTCCCCCTCGGAGAGGTCGGCGGCCGACGGCTGGCGGACCACGTACGCGCGCGGGACCTCGTTGCCGTCGTCGTCGTAGACACCGATGACGGCGGCGTCGGCGATGCCCGGGTGGGTCAGCAGCAGTGCCTCCAGTTCGGCGGGGGCCACCTGGAAGCCCTTGTACTTTATGAGCTCCTTGACCCGGTCGACGACGAACAGCCAGCCGCCTTCGTCGACATGGCCGACGTCGCCGGTGTGCAGCCAGCCCTCCTCGTCGATCATGGCGGCGGTGTCCTCGGGGCGCTTGAGATAGCCCTTCATGATCTGCGGGCCCCGGATCAGGATCTCGCCGGCCTCGCCCACGCCCAGGTCCTTGGCGGGGTCGTCGAGGGAGACGATCCGCATCTCGGTGCCGGCGATGAGCTTGCCGACGGTGCCCGGGGGTGCCTCGCGCATGCTCTGCAGGGGCACGACATGGGTGCCGGGGGACAGTTCTGTCATGCCGTACGCCTGGCCGATCGGCGGCAGGTTCAGGCGCTGCGAGCAGGCCGCGGCGAGTTGGGCGTCCAGGGGGGCGGCGGCGCTGACGATGTGCCGCAGGGACGACAGGTCGTACTGCGCGACCAGGGGGTGCTTGGCGAGGGCGAGGACGATCGGCGGGGCCACGAACAGGTCGGTGATGCGGTGGTCCTGGATGGCCGCGAGGAAGGTCTCCAGCTCGAAGCGGGGCAGGACGACGACCGTGGCGCCCTTCCTGAGGGGGGCGTTCATGAGGGCCGTGAGGCCGTAGATGTGGAAGAAGGGCAGGACGGCGAGGATGCGGTCGCCGGGTTTCGCGGGCATCGCCGGTTCGAGCTGGGCGAGGTTGGTGGCGATCTGCCGGTGCGTGAGCATCACGCCCTTGGGCACGCCGGTCGTCCCGGAGGAGTACGGCAGCGCGGCGACGTCCTCGGCGGGGTCGATGCCGACCTGCGGTTCGGGGGCGGTGGAGGCGAGCATGTCGATCAGCGAGCGGTGTCCGGGCGCGCTGTCGCAGACGAAGATCTCCTCGATGCCGCCCGCGAGCCCGGCGGCCTGCCGGGCGGCCTCCAGCAGCGGGGAGACGGTGACGATCCAGCGGGCCCCCGCGTCCTTCAGCTGCTTGGCGAACTCCTCGGGGGTGGCGAGCGGGTGCACGGTGGTGACGGAGGCACCCGCGCGCGTGGCGGCGTAGAAGGCGGTCGGGAAGGCCACCGTGTTCGGGCTGTGCAGGGCGAGGACGTCGCCCTTGCGGACCCCCGCCTCGGCCAGCGCGGCCGCGATGCGCCGGTGGAACCGGTCCACCTGCGCGTAGGTGAGGGTCATGCCGTTCGTGCCGTCGATCAGCGCGGGCGTGTCGCCGAACTCGGCGACGTGGCCCAGCACGGCGTCGTGGATGGGGAGTTCGACGGGCGGGACGTCTGCGTACTCGCTGCGGAACATCGTTCCTCCAAGACGGCCTAGTACGACTTGGGCAGGCCCAGGGTCTGGTGGGAGACGTAGTTGAGGATCATCTCCCGGCTCACCGGCGCGATACGGGCCACGCGCGCGGCGGTGATCAGGGACGCGAGCCCGAACTCGCGCGTGAGGCCGTTCCCGCCGAGCGTGTGCACGGCCTGGTCGACCGCCTTCACACAGGCCTCCCCGGCCGCGTACTTGGCCATGTTGGCGGCCTCCCCGGCCCCCATGTCGTCCCCGGCGTCGTACAGATGGGCCGCCTTCTGCATCATCAGGCGGGCCAGTTCCAGCTCGATGTGCGCCTGTGCGAGGGGGTGCGCGATGGCCTGGTGGGAGCCGATCGGGGCCTTCCAGACGGTGCGGTCGCGGGCGTAGGCGATCGCCTGCGCGAGGGCGTAGCGGCCCATGCCGATCGCGAACGCGGCGGTCATGACGCGCTCGGGGTTGAGGCCGGCGAACAGCTGGAGGAGCCCCGCGTCCTCGTCGCCGACGAGCGCTTCGGCGGGCAGGCGTACGTCGTCCAGGGTCAGTTCGAACTGCTTTTCCGCGGCGTTGAGCTCCATGTCGATCTGCCGCCGCTCGAATCCCTCGGTGTCGCGCGGGACGATGAACAGGCAGGGCTTGAGGCTGCCGGTGCGGGCGTCCTCGGTGCGGCCGACGATGAGGGTCGCGTCGGCGATGTCGACGCCGGAGATGAAGACCTTGCGGCCGGTGAGCAGCCAGTCGGCGCCGTCCCGGCGGGCGGTGGTCGTGATGCGGTGGCTGTTGGAACCGGCGTCGGGTTCGGTGATGCCGAAGGCCATGGTGCGGGTGCCGTCGGCGAGGGCGGGGAGCCACTCCTGCTTCTGGGCGTCCGTTCCGAAACGGGCGATCACCGTGCCGCAGATGGCGGGTGAGACGACCATCATGAGGAGGGGGCAGCCGGCTGCGCCGAGTTCTTCGAGGACGATGGAGAGTTCGGCGATGCCGCCGCCTCCACCGCCGTATGCCTCCGGCAGGTTGACGCCGAGATAACCGAGTTTGGCTGCGTCTTCCCAGAGGGCTTCGCGGTCGTAATGGCGGCCGTGGCGTTTGCCGAGGGCGGCTACGGCTGATCGGAGGGCCTTGTGTTCTTCGGTCTCGATCGTGGGCATGTGGCTCCTTCGTTGTGGCTGGTCGCGCAGTTCCTCGCGCCCCTAGGTGGGCTCGACCACCGCCAGCAGAGAGGCGACCGCGACCTGCTGGCCAGGTGCTACGTCCAGAGCGCTCAGCGTTCCCGAGACCGGTGCTGTGATCTTGTGTTCCATCTTC
The DNA here is from genome assembly GCF_023544665.1 of Streptomyces sp. YS415. GTDB lineage: Bacteria > Actinomycetota > Actinomycetes > Streptomycetales > Streptomycetaceae > Streptomyces. Next base: position 190,987 of record NZ_JAMJFL010000005.1, on the reverse strand, counting down.
ATCGCCTCCAGCCAGAGCAGGGGCTCTCCGGCCCGTACGGCGGCTCCTACGGCCAAGCCGTCCGCGACGCGGACGACCGTGCCCGGCATGGGGGCGAGCAGGGAGCCCGGGGCGAGCTGGGCCGTGGGGTCGGGGAAGCGGGGTAGGGGTTCGAGGGCGGTGTCGTTGACGTACAGGGCGTCGGCGTACCGGGCCACCTCGAACTTGCGCTGCACGCCGTCCACTTCCAGGACGACGAGGTCCGCGCCCACCTGTACGACGCGTACGTCGTCCGCCTCCAGGCCCGTCCTGGTGTGGCGGTACCGCGCCTCGTGCTCCTCGCCCGCCATGGCGTAGCGCTTGCTCTGCGGCTGGGACGGCACGTTGCGCCAGCCGCCGAAGCGGGAGCCCGTGCGGTGGGCGTCGGCCAGGGCCGCGGCCAGGGGGGCGTGGGGGTCGGGGGCGGGCTCGGTCAGGGCGGGCAGGTGGCGTTCGTAGAAGCCGGTGTTCATCCGGGCCGTGGTGAACTCCTCGTGGCGCAGGGAGCGGACGAGGAGGTCGCGGTTGGTGACCGGGCCGTGGATCGTGGTGCGTTCCAGGGCGCCGGCGAGCTTGCGGAGCGCGCCCGCGCGGGTGGGGGCGTGGGCGATCAGCTTGGCGAGCATCGGGTCGTAGTGGACGCCGATCTCGTCGCCGTCGCCGTAGCCGCTGTCCAGGCGCACGCCGTCGGGGACGGTGAGCCGGTGCAGGGTGCCGGTCTGCGGGGCCCAGTCGCGGGCCGGGTCCTCGGCGTAGAGGCGGGCCTCGATCGCGTGGCCGTGCGGGCGTGGGGGCTCGCCGGTGAGGGGCTGCCCCTCGGCGACGGCCAGTTGCAGGGCGACCAGGTCGACGCCGAACACGGCTTCGGTCACGGGGTGTTCGACCTGGAGGCGGGTGTTCATCTCCAGGAAGTGCGCGGTGTCGTCGGCGACCAGGAACTCCACGGTGCCCGCGCCCACGTAGCTGACGGCACGCGCGGCGCGTACGGCCAGCGTGCGCAGCTCCTCCTCGAGCCGGGCCGGGAGGCCGGGTGCCGGTGCCTCCTCGACGACCTTCTGGTGGCGGCGCTGGAGGGAGCAGTCGCGGGTGCCCAGCGCCCACACCGTGCCGTGCGTGTCCGCGAGCACCTGCACCTCGACGTGCCGGCCGTGTTCCACATAGGGCTCGACGAAGACCTCGCCGTCGCCGAAGGCGCTCGTGGCCTCGGCGCGGGCGGCCTGCAGGGCGGCGTCGAGTTCGTCCAGGCGGCGCACGATCCGCATGCCGCGTCCCCCGCCGCCAGCGGCGGCCTTCACGAGGACCGGCAGGTCCCCTTCCGTGACCTCGCCCAGGGGTGCGAGCCCCATCAGCTCCTTCGCGCGGGTCTTGGAGGCCATGGCCTCGATGGCCTCCGGCGGCGGCCCGATCCAGATCAGGCCCGCGTCCAGGACGGCACGCGCGAAGCCGGCGTTCTCGGAGAGGAAGCCGTAGCCGGGGTGCACGGCGTCCGCGCCGGCCGCGACGGCGGCCTTCACGATCAGGTCGCCGCGCAGATACGTCTCGGCGGGCGTCGCCCCCGGCAGCCGTACCGCGGTGTCGGCCACGCGCGTGTGCAGGGCGTTGCCGTCGGCGTCCGAGTGCACGGCGACGGTCCGGATCCCCATCTCGTGGCAGGTACGGAAGACCCGGCAGGCGATCTCGCCCCGGTTGGCGACGAGTACAGAAGTGATCAATGCTGGTCCCTCACATCCGGAAGACGCCGAAGCCACCGCGCGCACCCTCGTAGGGCGCGGTGTGGACGGCGGACAGGCACAGGCCGAGCACGGTGCGGGTGTCGCGCGGGTCGATGACGCCGTCGTCGTAGAGCCGCCCGGACAGGAACATGGGCAGCGACTCGGACTCGATCTGCTGCTCCACCATGGCCCGCAGTGCCGCGTCCCCCTCGTCGTCGTACGGCAGCCCCTTGGCGGCCGCCGACTGGCGGGCGACGATCGACAGCACACCGGCGAGCTGCTGGGGCCCCATGACGGCCGACTTGGCGCTGGGCCAGGCGAACAGGAAGCGCGGATCATAGGCCCGCCCGCACATGCCGTAGTGCCCGGCGCCGTAGGAGGCGCCCATGAGCACGGACAGGTGCGGGACGCGGGAGTTGGACACCGCGTTGATCATCATGGCGCCGTGCTTGATGATCCCGCCCTGCTCGTACTCCTTGCCGACCATGTAGCCGGTGGTGTTGTGCAGGAAGAGCAGCGGGATGTCCCGCTGGTTCGCCAGCTGGATGAACTGGGCGGCCTTCTGCGACTCCGCGCTGAACAGCACGCCCTGGGCGTTGGCGAGGATGCCGACCGGGTAGCCGTGCAGCCGCGCCCACCCGGTGGCCAGGCTCGTCCCGTACAGCGGCTTGAACTCGTCGAAGTCGGAGCCGTCGACGAGCCGGGCGATGACCTCACGCGGGTCGAAGGGGGTGCGCAGATCGCCCGGGACGATGCCGAGCAGTTCCTCGGCGTCGTACTTGGGCGGCTCGGCCGGCCCCGGGTCCGGGTACGCCTTGCGGTGGTTGAGCCGGGCGACGACCCGTCGCGCCTGGCGCAGCGCGTCCCGCTCGTCGACGGCGAAGTAGTCCGCGAGCCCCGACACCCGCGCGTGCATCTCGGCGCCGCCCAGCGACTCGTCGTCGCTCTCCTCACCGGTGGCCATCTTGACGAGCGGGGGCCCGCCGAGGAACACCTTGGCGCGCTCCTTGACCATGATCACGTGGTCGGACATGCCGGGGACGTAGGCGCCGCCCGCGGTGGAGTTGCCGAAGACGACGGCGACGGTGGGGATCCCGGCGGCGGACAGCCGGGTCAGGTCCCGGAAGATGGCCCCGCCGGGGATGAAGATCTCCTTCTGGGACGGGAGATCGGCCCCGCCGGACTCCACCAGGCTGATGCAGGGCAGCCGGTTGGCGAGCGCGATGTCGTTGGCGCGCAGGGCCTTCTTCAGCGACCAGGGGTTGCTGGCGCCCCCGCGCACGGTCGGATCGTTGGCGGTGATCAGGCACTCCACGCCCTCGACGACCCCGATCCCGGTCACCAGGGAGGCGCCGACGGCGTAGTCGCTCCCCCAGGCTGCCAGCGGGGACAGCTCCAGGAACGGCGTGTCGGGATCGAGGAGCAGCTCGATGCGCTCCCGCGCGAGGAGCTTTCCGCGCTTGCGGTGCCGCTCGACGTACTTCTCGCCGCCGCCCGCGAGGGCCTTGGCGTGCTCGGCGTCGAGGTCGGCGAGCTTGGCGAGCATGGCCTCGCGGTGGGCCCGGTAGTCGCCGCCCCGGGGGTCGAGGGCGGTGCTGAGAACCGTCACAGGAGGGCCTCCGGTATGTCCAGGTGCCGGGAGCGCAGCCACTCGCCGAGCGCCTTGGCCTGCGGGTCGAATCGGTGCTGGGCGGCGACTCCGGCGCCGAGGATGCCCTCGACGACGAAGTTCAGGGCCCGGAGTTCGGGGAGCGCGTGGCGGCGGACGGGCAGGTCCGCGCACTCGGGGAGCAGTTCCCGGAACCGCTCGACGGTCAGCTCGTGCGCGAGCCACCGCCAGGCCTCGTCGGTGCGGACCCACACCCCCACGTTGGCGTTGCCGCCCTTGTCGCCGCTGCGGGCCCCGGCGACGAGGCCGAGCGGGGCGCGGGTACGGGGGCCGGGCGCCGGCGGCTCGGGAAGCGCGGGCTCCGGCAGGTCGTCGAGTACGCGGGTGTCCTGGGGCGGCGCCACAGGGATCCGGCGGCCGTCATGGAGGACGGCCACATGGGCGACGGCACCTTGGGGGACGTACACCTCGTCGAAGACCCCATAGGGGGCGCCCTTTCCGGGTGGCGCGAGCACATGGAACCCGGGGTAGCTGGCGAGGGCGAGTTCGATGGCGGCCCCGCTGAGCGCCCGCCCGACGGCCGCCTGGTCCGGGTCCCGGACGACGAGCCGGAGCAGGGCGCTGGCCGTCTCCTCGGTCGGGGCGTCGGCCCGGTCGGTGCGGACGAGTTCCCACCGGGTCTCGGCGGGCGGCGACTTGGCGAGCGCGTCGCTCAGCTGCGCGCGCACCAGCTCGGCCTTGGCCTCGATGTCGAGCCCGGTGAGCACGAAGACGACCTCGTTGCGGAACCCGCCGAGCCGGTTGACGCCGACCTTGAGGGTGGGCGGCGGGGCCTCGCCGCGCACCCCGTCGACGCGGACGCGGTCGGGCCCGTCCTGGGTGAGCCGGACGGTGTCCAGCCGGGCGGTGACGTCGGGTCCGGCGTACCGGGCGCCCGCGGTCTCGTAGAGGAGCTGGGCGGTGACGGTGCCGATGTCGACGAAGCCGCCCGTGCCGGGGTGCTTGGTGATGACGGCGGTGCCGTCCTCGTGGATCTCGGCGAGCGGGAAGCCGGGCCGGCGGACGTCCCGGTCCCGGAAGAACGCGTAGTTCCCGCCGGTGGCCTGTGCTCCGCACTCCAGCACATGCCCGGCGACGACGGCGCCCGCGAGCCGGTCGTGGTCCGTGGGGGCCCAGCCGAAGCGGGCGGCGGCGGGCCCGGTGACCAGGGCCGCGTCGGTGACCCGTCCGGTGACGACGATGTCGGCGCCCTCCCGGAGGCAGGCGGCGATGCCGAAGCCGCCGAGGTAGGCGTGGGCGGCGAGGCTGCCGGGGTGGGCGGCGGTGAGGTCGTCGCCCTCGACGTGGGCGACCCGCACGGGGATGCCGAGCCGGCCGGCCAGTTCCCGTACGGCGTCGGCGAGTCCGGCGGGGTTGAGTCCTCCGGCGTTGGCGACGATGCGCACGCCCCGCTCGTGGGCGAGCCCGAGGCACTCCTCCAGCTGCCGCAGGAAGGTGCGCGCGTACCCGGCGCCGGGGTCCTTGAGCCGGTCCCGCCCCAGGATGAGCATGGTCAGTTCGGCGAGGTAGTCGCCGGTGAGGACGTCGAGTTCCCCGCCGGTGAGCATTTCCCGCATGGCGTCGAAGCGGTCGCCGTAGAACCCGGAGGCGTTGCCGATACGGAGGGTCACGCGGCGTCTCCCCTGGGCTCCCGGTCGGCACCGGGCGGGCCGGCGAAGGCCTGGGCGACGTCCAGCCACCGCTCGGCGTCCTCCCCCTCGGCCCGCACCGCCAGGTCGGCCCGGTGGGCCCGCCGGGTGACCAGCAGGCAGAAGTCGTGGGCGGGGCCGGTGACCCGCTGGAGGGCGCCTTCAGGTCCGTACGTCCACACCTCACCGCTCGGGGCGGTGAGTTCGACGCGGAACTCCTCGGCGGGCGGGGTGAGTCCGCGGATCGCGAAGGCGTAGTCGCGGGCGCGCACCCCGATGCGGGCCACATGCCGCAGGCGGTCGGTGGGTGTGCGCACCACACCCAGAGCGTCCGCCACGTCCTGGCCGTGGGCCCAGGTCTCCATCAGGCGGGCGCTCGCCATGGAGGCGGCGGCCATGGGCGGGCCGTACCAGGGGAAGCGGGCACCGGCGGGAGCGGCGCGCAGGGCGTCGTCCAGAGCCTTACGTCCGGCGCGCCACGCGGCGAGGATCTCGGCGGGCGGTTTCCCCGCCCCCTCCTCGGCGCCCTCGTCGACGAAGGTCTCGGGCGCGGCGAGCGCCTTCTCGACCTCCTTGCCGAAGGCGTCGGCGTCGGTGACGGCGAGCAGGGCGGCGTGATCGGTCCAGGCGAGGTGGGCGATCTGGTGGGCGACGGTCCAGCGGGGTGCGGGCGTGGCGAGGGACCACTGTCCCGGACTCAACTCGGCCACCAGCCGGTCGAGTTCATCGCTTTCGGCACGCAGGTCGTCGAACACGGGCGTCGGGTCGGCCATGGGGTGGAGCATGGCAGCGGGCCCCGAATCAATCAAGCGTGCTTGCATGATTTTGTTTTCCACAACTCCCGTACCTGTGCGCACCCTTGTGGCTACTCTCGGTGATGGGAGGTGGTCACTGTGTCCAACATCCGGCAACTCGATCCGAGCGCGTCACCGCTGGACTACTACGGCTACGAACTCCGCCGGGCACGGGAGGCGGCGGGGCTGACGCTGGCGCAGCTCGGGTCGATCGTGTTCTGCACGGGGTCGCTGATCGGGCAGATCGAGACGGCACTGAAGGTTCCACAGCGGGAGTTTTCCGAGCGAGTGGACGCGGCGCTGGGGACGGGCGGGACGTTTTCCCGGCTGGTGGGGCTGGTTCTGCGGAGCCAGTTGCCGAGCTGGTTCCAGCCGTATGCGGAGATGGAATCGAAGGCCGCGTTCATCTCCTCGTTCCAGGCGCAGTTGGTGGACGGTCTTCTGCAGACGAAGGGGTACGCCCGGGCAGTGCTCGGTGCGCGGGACGAGGGTGATCTCGACGGCAAGGTGGCAGCCCGACTGGATCGGCAACGGGGCCTGGAGCGGGAGCAACCGCCTGTGCTGTGGGTTGTGTTGAGCGAGGCGGTACTGCACCAGGAGATCGGCAGCCGGGAGGTCATGCGCGAGCAACTGACCCACCTGCTGGCCATGCAGAAGCGCCGCTGGCTGGAGATCCAGGTGCTGCCGTTCGAGGCCGGGGCACACACGGGGCTGATGGGTTCGTTCAACCTTCTGCGCTTCGACAAGGACCCCGACATCGTCTACACCGAGGACTTCGTCCAAGGGCACATGACGGCCAATCCTGAAGCCGTCAGGGAGGGTTCGGTCCGTTACGATCATCTGCAGGCGGCCGCCCTCTCCGTGGACGACTCGGCGGCCCTGATCGCCCGCGTGATGGAGGAACGGTATGGAATCGAACCTGAACCTGACGGGCGCGACCTGGCGTAAGTCTTCGTACAGCGGCGACACAGGCGGCCAGTGCCTCGAAGTCGCCGACCTCACCCCCCGCATAGCCATCCGCGACTCCAAGAACCCCGCCCACGGAACTCTCACCGTCGCCCCCGAGAGCTTCGCCCGGTTCGTCGCCGCGACCACTGCCGGCGCCTTCGACTGACACAAGAGCCGCTCGCAACACCCTGAGGGCCGTCCGCTTCACAGCGGGCGGCCCTCAGTGCGTTCACCACCTCTCCATTGCAACGCACCTTCGCCTGGCGTTGCTTTTCTCCGCTGCACCATTGCAATGATTTTCGCGCCGTCACCAGCAATGACGGCCCTTCTGTGCAATAAATCAGTTGCCCAGATCTCGAACGCAACGTAGCGTTTCCATCATCAGAAACAGGAAGGAAGCCCCGTGAAGTCATCACTCACCTCCTTCCTCCGCTTCGGGATCCTCGGCGGAGGCGTAGGAATCCTCTCCAGCTTCGCCGTCGTGCTGCTGGCCACCACCGTGCCGTGGGTCGTCTCGAACGCGCTGATCACCGTCGCCTCCACCCTGCTGTGCACCGAGCTCCACGCCCGGTACACCTTCGGCAAGGGGCGCCGGGCGGGCCTGCGGGAGCACTGGCAGTCGGCGGGTTCGGCCACCGCCGCCTACCTGGCCACCAGCCTCGCCATCACGGTGCTGCACCTGGCGCACCCGGCCGCCGGGATGCCGACCGAGCAGGTCGTCTACCTCGGCGCCTCGGGGCTCGCCGGAGTGGGCCGGTTCCTCGTGCTGCGCCTGTACGTCTTCGCCGACCGCCGCGACCGGACCGCCGCGCCCGTCATGCTCGCCGCCTGAGCCCCGCCGGGGGGTTCAGGCCTCGGGCGCCACCGCAGGCGCCTTGGCCCGGCCCCGCCCCACCTGCGTCCGCACCGCGCCCATGCTCGCCGCGATGACCAGGGCGATGGCGATCGCCTCCGTCGCTTCCAGGGCCTGGCTGAGGATGAGGAAACCGGCCGCCGCCGCGATCGCCGGTTCCAGGCTCATCAGGATGGCGAAGGTGGAGGCGGGAAGGCGCCGCAGCGCGAGGAGTTCGAGGGTGTAGGGGAGCACGGACGACAGGATCGCCACCGCCGCGCCCAGCGCGATCGTGACCGGATCCAGGAGCTTCCCGCCCGACTCCAGCACCCCGAGCGGCAGGAACAGCACCGCCGCGACCACCATGGCCAGCGCGAGCCCGTCCGCCTGCGGGAAGCGTCGGCCCGTCCGGGCACTGAAGACGATGTACGCCGCCCACATGGCTCCGGCGCCCAGGGCGAAGGCCACGCCGACCGGGTCCAGGCTGCTGAAGCCTCCCCCGCCGAGGAGGAAGACGCCCGCGAGGGCGAGACCGGCCCAGACGAGGTTCACCGCCCGCCGGGAGGCCAGCACCGACAGCGCCAAGGGGCCCAGCACCTCCAGCGTCACCGCGGGGCCCAGCGGGATGCGGTCCACCGCCTGGTAGAAGAGGCCGTTCATCGCGGCCATCGTGATGCCGAAGACGACCACGGTTCCCCAGTCCGTACGGGAGTGGCCGCGCAGCCGTGGGCGGCAGATCAGCAGCAGGACCACCGCCGCCACCGCCAGCCGCAGCGTCACCACGCCCAGCGCGCCCGCCCTCGGCATCAGGGTCACCGCGAGGGCGCCGCCGAACTGGACCGAGACCCCTCCGGCGAAGACCAGCCCGACCGGGCCGAGGGAACCCCGGCCGCGGGGCGCACCGGCCGGGACGGAGGCGGCAGAGGCGGTGGTGGTCGGCGCTGGGGAGGTCACGGGCAGTCCTGGAGGCTCGGGTATCGTTCATCGTGCTGTACTGCTGAGTCCAGGGTAGTGGACTATGTCAGGTGTGTGAAGCTAATTCGATACTGACACTCGGTCCAGTCCCTCCGCCAGCACCTCCGCCAGATGCCGACCCCGCACCCCCGCCAGCTGGTCCAGCTGGGTCCGGCAGGAGAACCCGTCCGCCAGGACCACCGCCCCGTCCGGGGCCTGCCGCACGGCCGGCAGCAGCTGGTCCTCCGCGCAGGCCGCCGACACCTCGACGTGGCCCTTCTCGAAGCCGAAGTTGCCCGCGAGGCCGCAGCAGCCGCCGCTCAGTTCGCCGGAGAGCAGCGCGGCCTCGCGCAGGCGGCGGTCGGCCGCGTCCCCGAGGACCGCGTGCTGGTGGCAGTGGGTCTGGCCGGTGACCGGGAGGTCGATCCGGGGCGGGGTCCAGTCCGGGGCCAGGCGTTCCAGCGCCTCGGCGAAGGTCAGGACCCGGGCCGCCAGCACGGCCGCGCGCGGGTCGTCGTGCAGCAGTTCGGGCAGGTCCGCGCGCAGGGCCGCCGCGCAGCTCGGCTCCAGGACCACCAGCGGGGCCCCGGCCGCCAGTACCGGTTCGAGCAGGTCCAGCGTGGTGCGCAGGACCGCCCGGGCGCGGTCCAGCTGGCCCGTGGAGAGGTACGTCAGCCCGCAGCACACCCTCCCCCGGCGCCCCGCGCCCAGCAGCGGCGCCGCCGATGTCGTACGGCCGTCCCCCACCGGCCGCCCCCGCATCCGCAGGGTCGGCGGCAGCGCCACCCGCAGCCCCGCCGCCTCCAGCACCCGCACCGCCGCCCGTCCGACCGAGGGCGAGAGATGTTCGGTGAAGGTGTCCGGCCACAGGACGACCAGTGGGCCATCCACACCTGTGGACCGCCTGCGCCGCCACCATCCGCTGAACGTCTGCGGGGCGACCCGGGGAATCTCCCGCTCCGGGGCCACCCCACCGAGCCGCTTGCCCACCGACGCCAACACACGGACCGAGGCGAGTGCGTTGACGACCCGCGCCGCCCGCAGCCGCGCCACCCAGCGCAGCCACACCGGCAGCCGGCCCATCGTGTAGTGGGCCATCGGCCGCCGCCGCCCCGCGTAATGGTGGTGCAGGAACTCCGCCTTGTAGGTGGCCATGTCCACCCCGACCGGGCAGTCGGAGCGGCAGCCCTTGCAGGACAGGCACAGGTCGAGCGCGTCGCGGACCTCCGTCGAGCGCCAGCCGTCGGTCACGATCTCGCCCGCGAGCATCTCGTGCAGCAGCCGGGCCCGCCCGCGCGTGGAGTGCTCCTCCTCGCCCGTCGCGCGGAAGGAGGGGCACATGACGGCGGGGCCGGTCGCCGCGGCCGTACGGCACTTGGCGACGCCGACACAGCGGCGTACGGCCGCGGAGAAGTCCCCTGCGTCGGCGGGATAGCCGAAGGCCACGTCGACGGGTTCGCGGGGCACGACGGAGAAGCGCAGGCCGGAGTCGAGGGGGGCCGGGCGGACCAGCATGCCGGGGTTCAGCAGCCCGTCCGGGTCCCACACGTCCTTCACCCGCTCGAACAGGCCGACCATCCGCTCGCCGTACATCCGCGGCAGCAGTTCGGCCCGCGCCTGGCCGTCCCCGTGCTCGCCGGACAGCGAACCGCCGTGCGCCACGACCAGGTCGGCCAGCTCCTCCGAGAAGCGCCGGAACCGCCCGACGCCCGCCTCGGTGAGCAGGTCGAAGTCGATCCGGACGTGGATGCAGCCGTCCCCGAAGTGGCCGTACGGCGTGCCGCGCAGCCCGTGCCCGGCCAGCAGGGCGCGGAAGTCCCGCAGATAGGGCCCCAGCCGCGCGGGCGGCACCGCGCAGTCCTCCCAGCCGGGCCACGCCTCACTGCCGTCGGGCATCCGGGTCGCCGTACCGCCGGCGTCCTCGCGGATGCGCCACAGGGCCCGCTGCCCGGCCGGGTCGGTGACGAGCAGGCCGTCCACGGCGTCGGCGGCGCGCACGATCGCCTCCGCACGCGCGCGTGCCTCCGCGGGCGACTCCCCGCCCGTCTCCACGAACAGCCAGGCGCCGCCCCGGGGCAGGGCGACCGCCGCGGGCACCAGGTCCGCGGCCATGCCCTCCACCGTCAGCGGGCCGTACGGCAGCAGCCCCGCCGCCGCCTCGGCCGCCGCCGCCTCGTCCGCGTACCCCAGCACCGCCAGGGCCCGCGCGGGGGGCGCCGCCACGAGGTCCACGACCGCCTCGGTGAGCACCCCGAGCGTGCCCTCGGAACCGCAGAAGGAGCGGGCCACGTCCGCGCTCCGCTCCGGCAGCAGCGCGTCCAGCGCGTAGCCGGAGATGCGGCGGGGCAGCTCGGGGAACCCGGTACGCAGCAGGGCCGGTTCGCCCTCCACCAGGCCGCGCAGCCCTTCCGGCGCCCCTGACCACTCCCGCCCGAGCCGCAGCCGCCGCCCGCGCGCGGTGACGACGTCCAGCTCGCGCACGCTGTCCGCGGTCGTCCCCCAGGCGACCGAGTGCGCGCCGCAGGAGTTGTTGCCGATCATGCCGCCGAGTGTGCAGCGGCTGTGGGTGGAGGGGTCGGGGCCGAAGCGCAGGCCGTGCGGCGCGGCGGCCTCCTGGAGCCGGTCGAGGACAAGTCCCGGTTGGACGACGGCGGTACGGCTCTCGGGGTCGAGGGCGACCAGACGGTTCAGGTACCGCGTGAAGTCCAGCACGACGCCGGTCCCGGTGGCCTGTCCGGCGATGGAGGTCCCGCCGCCGCGCGGGACGACGGGGACCGCGTGGGCCCGGCAGACCTCCAGCACGGCGGCCACGTCGTCGGCGTCGCGGGGGGCGACCACGCCGAGCGGGACGCGCCGGTAGTTGGACGCGTCCATGGTGACGAGAGCGCGAGCGGTGCTGCCGAAACCGACGTCACCCCGGACAACCTTGCGCAGTTCCGCCTCTAGATCCGTCATGCGTCCACTCAACCAGCGAAACGTCTCAGCCGACGGACTGCATTTCGCCCCGGTTTCCCCCAGCCGCTAACCTCACCCCGTGGCTGAGATCCAGATTCCCTCTGACATCAAGCCCGCGGACGGACGTTTCGGCGCGGGCCCCTCCAAGGTGCGGACGGAGGCGCTGGACGCCCTCGCCGCGACCGGCACCTCCCTGCTGGGCACCTCTCACCGCCAGGCCCCGGTCAAGAACCTGGTCGGCCAGGTCCGTGAGGGCATCGGCGAGCTGTTCCAGCTCCCGGACGGCTACGAGGTGGTCCTCGGCAACGGCGGCTCCACCGCCTTCTGGGACATCGCCACCCACGGCCTGATCGAGAACAAGTCGCAGCACCTCACCTTCGGTGAGTTCAGCTCGAAGTTCGCCAAGGCCGCGAAGCTCGCCCCCTGGCTGGCCGAGCCGACCGTCATCTCCAGCGACCCCGGCACGCACCCGGAGCCGCGGGCCGAGGCGGGCGTCGACGTCTACGCGTACACCCACAACGAGACCTCCACCGGTGTCGCCGCCCCCATCAAGCGGGTGGCCGGTGCCGACGAGGGCGCCCTCGTCCTGGTCGACGCCACCTCGGGCGCCGGCGGTCTGCCCGTCGACATCGCCGAGACGGACGTCTACTACTTCGCCCCGCAGAAGTCCTTCGCCTCCGACGGCGGCCTGTGGATCGGCGTCTTCTCCCCGGCCGCGATCGAGCGCGCCGAGCGCGTGCACGCCTCCGGCCGGCACGTCCCGGAGTTCTTCTCGCTGCCGACGGCGATCGACAACTCCCGCAAGAACCAGACGTACAACACCCCGGCGCTGGCCACTCTCTTCCTGCTGAACCAGCAGCTGGAGTGGATCAACGGCCAGGGCGGTCTCGCCTGGTCCACGGCCCGGACGAAGGACTCCTCGACCCGGCTGTACGGCTGGGCGGAGGAGAGCAAGCACGCGACGCCGTTCGTCACGGACCCGGCCAAGCGCTCGCAGGTCATCGGCACGATCGACTTCTCCGACGAGATCGACGCCGCCGCCGTCGCCAAGGTGCTGCGCGCCAACGGCATCGTCGACACCGAGCCCTACCGCAAGCTCGGCCGCAACCAGCTGCGGATCGCGATGTTCCCGGCGATCGACCCGGCGGACGTCGAGGCGCTGACGAAGTGCGTCGACTACGTGATCGAGAAGCTGTAAGCAGTCTCCGTACGGCAGTGCAGGGCGCCCGGCGAACATCGCCGGGCGCCCTCGCTTTTGACCGCCGGAGCTTGGGGAACCTCCGTCAGCGGCCGAGCTTCTGGAACCTGCGCACCGCCAGCGGCAGGAAGATCGCCGTCAGGATGAGGGGCCAGACGCCCGCCATCAGCAGGGCGTGCTGCTCGATCCAGGAGTCGCCGCCGCCGACCGGGGTCCCGAAGAGGTCGCGGGTGGCCGCGGCCGTGGAGGAGATCGGGTTCCAGGCCGCGACCCAGCCCAGCCAGTCCGGCATCAGCTGCGGCGCGACGAAGATGCTGGAGATCATCGTCAGCGGGAAGGCGACCGCGAACAGGCCGCCCGCCGCCTCCGGGTTGGGGACGATCAGTCCGAGCCACACCCCGATCCAGATCAGCGAGAACCGCAGCCACAGCAGCAGCCCGAACGCGGCCAGGAAGTTGAGCCCGCCGTCCGGCCGCCAGCCCATCGCGACCGCGGTCAGCATCATGATCGCCAACTCGGCGCAGGCACCCAGCAGATCGGTGACCCCTCGTCCGGCGACCACCGCGGAGGAGGCCATGGGCATCGAGCGGAACCGGTCGAGGACGCCCTTGGTGGAGTCGTAGACCACCACGGTCGCGGTGTTGATGAAGCCGAAGGCCATGGTCATCACGAACATGCCGGGCATCAGGAAGTCCTTGTAGTCCCCGCCGCCGGGCACCTGCATGGCGCTGCCGAAGACATAGCCGTAGAGCAGGACGGAGAGGATCGGGAAGCCCAGCTGCCAGGCGATGTTGACCGGCTGGCGCTGATAGTGGGTCAGCCCGCGCCGGACGATGTTCCAGACGTCGGAGAGCAGCCAGTACGTACGGCCGCCCGGGGCCTGCGTGTTCAGGTCCACGGTGGTCATGCCGCCGCCTCCTTCTCGGTGCGGTGTCCGGTCAGGCGCAGGAACACGTCGTCGAGGCTCGGCCTGCGCAGCCCGATGTCCTCGACCCGGACGCCCTCGTCCTGGAGGGTGCGGGCGACCTCGGTGAGCGCGCTCACCCGGTCGGTCACCGGGGCGTGGACCCGCAACTCGGCCTCGTCCGCCTCGGGTTCGCCGTCCGAGACCCGGGAGACGACCTTCACCACCCGCGGGATCTCCGACCGGTCGGCGACCACGACCTCGACGCGGTCGCCGCCGACGAGGTTCTTCAGCCCGTCCGGGGTGTCGTCGGCGATGGCGCGCCCCTGGTCGATGACGGTGATCCGGGAGGCCAGCTTGTCCGCCTCCTCCAGATACTGCGTGGTCAGCAGCACGGTCGTGCCGCCCGCCACCAACGCCCGCACGGAGTCCCACACTTCGCCCCGGCTGCGGGGGTCGAGCCCGGTCGTCGGCTCGTCAAGGAACAGCACCGCGGGGGCCAGGATCATGGAGGCGGCGAGGTCGAGGCGGCGCCGCATGCCGCCGCTGTACTTGGCGACGCCCTTCTCTGCGGCGTCGGTCAGGTCGAACTGCTCCAGCAGCTCGGCGGCGCGCGCCTTGGCCCGCTTGCCGCCGAGGTGGAACAGGCGGCCGAACATCTCCAGGTTCTGCCGGCCGGTGAGCACCTCGTCCACGGCGGCGTACTGCCCGGTGAGCCCGATCCTGGCGCGCACCTGGCGTGACTGACGGACGACGTCCAGGCCGGCCACCGTCGCCCGGCCGCCGTCCAGCCTCAGCAGCGTGGACAGGATGCGCACGGCCGTGGTCTTGCCCGCGCCGTTCGGGCCGAGCAGACCGTGCACGGTGCCCTCACGGACGGCCAGGTCGAAGCCGTCGAGGGCACGCTTGTCGCCGTAGCGCTTCTCCAGCGCCTCGGCCTGTACGGCGTATCCGTCGCTCATGGGTCCCCCTTCTCGGTAACTGAGTACAGCGTACCCGATTGCGCGTACGCCGTACCCAGTTTTTGTCGGAGGACTTAAGCTGAAGGGCATGACCAGCGGCAAGGGCGGTACGGAGACCAGCGGCAGCGGTGACATCGCCCGCACCATGGAGCTGCTCTGGGACACCGGCAAGCGCCCCAGCCGCGGCCCCAAACCGGCCCTCACTCTCGACCAGATCGTGGAAGCCGCGGTCCGGGTGGCGGACGGCGAGGGTCTCGAGGCGGTCTCCATGCGCCGGGTCGCCGCCGAACTCGGCACCGGCACCATGTCGCTGTACCGGTACGTCCCCGGCAAGGGCGAGCTGCTCGACCTGATGCTGGACCGCGTCCAGCGCCCCTCCGAGAACCCCGCCGACCTGGGCGACGGCAGCTGGCGCTCGGCGCTGGAGGCGCTGGGCCGCGCGACGCTCGACCTCTACCGCCGCCATCCGTGGCTGCTCCAGGTCAACCAGTCCCGTCCGCTCCTCGGCCCGAGCGCCCTGGACGGCATGGAGAAGATCCTGGCCCGGCTCAAGCCGATGGGCCTGAGCGACCCCGAGACGGTCTCCGCGATCATCATGATCGACGGCTATGTGGTGGGCGCCGCGCGCACCCAGCTGTACCAGCAGGAGGCGGAGCGGCGGACGGGCCTGACCGACGCGGAGTTCTGGCAGGCGCAGACGCCGATGCTGGAGAAGGTCCTGACGTCCGGCCGGTATCCCCTGCTCTCCTCGCTGGCCGAGGACACCTGGGGCCCCGACTTCGACCACTTCGAGTTCGGGCTCCAGCGCATCCTGGACGGCCTCGAAGTGTTCGTGGCCCGGCGCCGGGAGGAGTGAGGGCGGGGCTCAGCGGCGCCGCAGCAGCCGCCGGAAACCGAGCCCGGCGACGACGACGGCGGCCACGGCCAGGGCGCCGACCTTGTAGTCCCCGCCCCCCTCACCGTCCCCGCCGGACGCCGAACTCCCCTCCCCCGAAGGTGACTTGTCGGTGCCCGCCGCGTCCCCCGGGGCGTCCTCCGGCTCGACGGAGCTCTCCGCGCCCTCGGCGCCGTACATCAGCGTCGAGCCGTCGGCGGTGTAGGTGACCGACTCGCCCTGCCCGAGGAACGGCACGCTCAGCCGGCCGGTCTTCTTCAGGTCGCCACCGTTCCAGTCGTAGGCGGCGGCGCCGAAGTAGCTGCGCACGACGAGCGTGCTGCCGTCGGGGGCGAGGGTGGCGTCGGTGGCCTGGAGGTTCTCGACGGTGGCGACGGGCTCGAAGACGTTCGTGCCGGAGGCGGAGAGTTCGGCCGGACCCTCGTAGAGGTGGCTGTCGCCGTCCTGCTTGTCCACGATGTAGACGCGCCCGGTCTTCGGGTGCACGACGAGCGACTCGGCGTCCCGCGCCCCGTCCTGGTACTTCACGACGTACTGGGTGGCCTTGACCGTCGCGTCCCGCAGCTCCTTGGGCTCGGGCAGCCGGTAGATCCACACGTGCGGCCAGGTGCCGCCGAGGTTGTCGCCGATGTCCCCCACCCAGAGCTGGTTGCCGGGACCGACGGAGATCGCCTCGACGTCACGGGGGGCGCCGACGCCGGTCATGGTAATCGTGGCGACGGTGTCGCCGGTGGCGCTGTCCACCGCGTAGAGGAAGGCGCCGTCGTCGCTGTCGTTGTGGGTCCAGTAGATGCCCGGGTGCTGGCGCGAGGCGGCGAGACCGCTGGACTCGGTGATGCGCGGGTCCTCGATGGTGAAGCCGTCGTCGCCGTCGGCTGCGGCGGCGGGCACGGCGAACGCGCCCGCGAGGAGGGCGGCGGCGAGGACGGCGAAGGGTCGGCGCATGCCGCCAAGCCTGCCATCCCGCCCGGCCGTTCGGGCAGGCGTGTCCGGCCTCACACCCCACCCGACCCGCGGATCGTTCATCATGAGCGGATGCTCAGGTTCATGCCCGTCGGTGACTCCCAGACGATCGGAAGCGCCGGCGAACACACCTGGCGCCACCGGCTGTGGCAGCACCTGCGCGACACCTGCGGCAGCCCCTTCACCCTCGTCGGCCCGCGCGAGACGCTGTACGACAAGGCGACGGGCGCGGCCACGTCGTACGAGTACGCCGACCCCGACTTCCCCCGGGCCCACCTCGCGGGCTGGGGCGAGGGCTGGCTGCACATGGCCCCGCTGATCGGCGAGGCGGTGCGCACCCACCGGGCGGACGTGCTCCTGGTCTCCCTGGGCCTGATCGACCTGGGCTTCTACACGAACCCGGAGCAGACGGCGGACAACGTGCGCGCGTTCGTGGCCGAGGCGCGGGCGGCCCGGCCGACGGTGCGGATGGCGATCCTGCCGGTCGTCCCCAACATCCGGGCCGAGTCCGAGCCGGATTTCGGCGCCCAGGTCACCCGCTTCAACGAACTCCTGGCGAAGGCCGTCGCCGACCTGGACGAACCCCGCTCACCGCTGCTGCTGACCTCGCCCCCGCCGTCGTACGACATCACCCTCGACACCTACGACGGCACCCATCCGAACGCGAGCGGCGAGCACAAGATCGCGGAGGCGTTCGCGGAGGCGCTGTGGCAGGGGTGGGGGATCGGCGGGGAATACGTTCCTGAGTGCGGTTCGTGACCTCATGACCGCTCGTATCGTTGTACTGCGCGGCTGACCGTGTTCGAGCGGCAGCCGGGGAGGAGCGCCACGATGACCGTCCTTGACGACAGGATCGAGATGGCCGAAGCCAACGACGAGCTCACTCTGGACGTCATGTTCGAGTGGCTTGAGAAGATGCCCATCCCCGAGGGATACAAGACCGAGATCGTCGGGGGGCACATCTTCATGTCGCCGCAGCGGGACCATCACTGGGACATCATCCTGGACCTCGTCGAGCAGCTGCGCGCCAAGTATCCGCGCCAGCGCGTCAAGTCCGACGTCCGCATCGACTATCCCGGACATCTCAACGGGTTCGCCACCGATGTGACAGCTCTCGCGGAGGGCGCCCAGAAGGACGACAAGGGCCGCTGGCAGTACAAGGACATCGAGTTCGTCGCCGAAGTCATCTCCAAGGACACCGCCGCCAACGACTACGGCCCCAAGAAGTCCGCCTACGCCGCCGCCGACGTCCCCCTCTACCTGGTCGTCGACCCCTACCAGGGTCGGTGTCACCTCTACACGAACCCCAAGGGCGACGACTACGCCACCGAGACCAAAGTGCCCTTCGGTGACGAGGTGGACCTCACCGGCACCGTCGTCGACCTCACCCTCAGGACCGACGAGTTCCCCCGCGACTGACAGAATCAGTGCGCATGGCGATCATTCATCACACCACCCTCCAGCCCTCCAAGCTCGACCTGCTCACCACGTGGCTGCCCACCCGCCCCTGGTACGCGGGCAACGGCACCCCGGAGCTGACCAAGGCCGGTGGCTTCCGGCTGGACGACCCGGCGGGCGAGGTCGGGATCGAGTTCATGGTGGCGGCCGACGCCGACGGGGTCGCCTACCTCGTCCCCCTCACCTACCGCGGCGCCCCGCTGGACGGCGCCGAACACGCCCTCGTCGGGACCATGGACCACGGGGTGCTGGGCAAGCGCTGGGCCTACGACGGCTGCCACGACCCGGTGCTGGTCGCCGAGCTGCTCGCTCTCGTCGAAGGGCGCGCCCAGGCGCAGATGCAGAGCGTCGACAACACCCCGGACCCGGACATCGCCCGCTCCTTCACCGGCACCGGCGGCCTCCGGGCGCACGGACCGGCCCGGGACGACGAGGCCGGCACCGAGCTGCCCGCCGGCAACGGCACCGCCCTCCGCCTCCACCGCCGCCTCGGCCTCCCCGAAGCCCCTCCCGCGGGCGCCGTCGGCCATGTCGCCGGGCCCTGGACGGCCCGGGACGGCAGCCGCGTACGGGGTCTGTTCGCCGAACTGCGGTAACGGACGCTTGCTTCGAGTCCGCTCTACGGCGTTGGCTGGTCCGTCATGAAGTACACGCAGCTCGGACGCACGGGTCTCAAGGTCAGCCGACTCGTCCTCGGCACCATGAACTTCGGACCGCAGACCGACGAAGCCGACAGCCACGCGATCATGGACGCGGCGCTGGACGCGGGCATCAACTTCTTCGACACCGCCAATGTGTACGGCTGGGGCGAGGCCAAGGGCCGCACCGAGTCGATCATCGGCAGCTGGTTCGCCAAGGGCGGCGACCGCCGCGACAAGGTCGTCCTCGCCACCAAGGTGTACGGCAACATGGGCGCCGACGGCCCGGCCTGGCCGAACCACGACAAACTCTCGGCGCTCAACATCCGCCGGGCCGTCGACGCCTCGCTGAAGCGGCTCGGCACCGACTACATCGACCTCTACCAGTTCCACCACATCGACCGGGACACCCCGTTCGAGGAGATCTGGCAGGCCATCGACGTCCTGGTCCAGCAGGGCAAGATCCTCTACGCCGGGTCCAGCAACTTCCCCGGCTACAAGATCGCCCAGGCCAACGAGACCGCCGCCCGCCGCGGCTCGTACGGCCTGGTCAGCGAGCAGTGCCTGTACAACCTCTACGAGCGGCGCGCCGAGATGGAGGTCATTCCGGCCGCCCAGGACTACGGGCTCGGCGTCATCCCCTGGTCACCGCTGCACGGCGGTCTGCTCGGCGGCGTGATCAGGAAGGAGGCGGAGGGCGGGCGCCGTGCCTCCGGGCGCGCGGCCGACACCCTCGCCGATCCCGCCGCCCGCGCCCGGCTCCAGTCCTACGAGGACCTGCTGGACAAGCACGGCGTGGAGCCCGGTGAGGCGGCCCTGGCGTGGCTCCTCACGCGTCCCGGCGTCACCGGCCCGATCGTGGGTCCGCGCACGGCGCAGCAGCTCGACTCCGCGGTGAAGGCGGCCGAGCTGGAGCTGAGCGAGGAGCTGCTGACCGGCCTCGAGGAGATCTTCCCCGGTCCGGGGCCCTCTCCGGAGGCGTTCGCCTGGTAGCGCGGGAAGGGGAGCGCGTCCGGCCGGGTGCCGGGGCGCTCCCCTCACCCGCCGATGGCGGAGGCCAGGGCCACCACGACGAACATCAGCACAAGCGCACCGGCCATGATCCGGTTCCGGGTTTTCGGGTCCACGCCATCGAGCCTAACCGGCCCGTCCGAGCGGCAGGCGGGCGACCGCCTCGTAGCGGGGCTGCTCGCCCGGCACCCCGGACGCCGGCAGCTCGCTGCGCATCAGCACCAGCTCCCCCACCGTCCAGGTGCGGCTCGTGAAGGCGTCCAGGGCGGTCAGGCAGGGGCGCGGGTCCACGGCCGACCGGCTGCGGGCCACCGTCAGATGCGCCGTGTACCGCCGGTGCTCCCCCATCGCCACCCCCGCCTTCCGGCCCGCCGCCTGGGCCCGGTCGGCGAGCAGGCGCAGGACCGGCAGGTCCCCGTCCGCGCCCACCCACAGGACCCGGCCGTGCCCGAACTGCCCGCCCCCGCGCAGGGCCAGCGCGAAGGGCTGCGTCCGGTGCGCCGCGCGCGCGAGCCGCTCCGACAGCTCCGGTACGACGTCGTCGTCGACCTCGCCGTAGAAGGCGAGGGTGAAGTGCCATCCGGGGCGGCCGGTCCAGCGCAGGGCGTCCGAGCCGGGCAGCTGCCGCAACCGGTCGACCTCGGTGGCCAGTTCACGGGAAACGTCGTCCGGCGGGAGCAGCGCGGCGAAGAGTCTCATGGGCCCACCCTGCCAGTCAGGCCGCCGGTGCCAGCTGCTCCCGCTCCCTCGGCACGAACCGGACCACCGGGTGGCCGCGGTGCCAGCCGAGCGCCAGCCGGAGGTTGCCGACGCGGGCCAGGACCAGCCCGATCACGACCGCCGCGGCCGCCGCGACGACCCCGCCGGCGGCCAGGCCGGCCCGGACGCCGTACGCGTCGGTGATCCAGCCGGCGATCGGCGCGCCCAGCGGGGCGCCGCCCATGAACACCATCATGTACAGGGCCATCACCCGGCCGCGCATGGCCGGGTCGGTGCTGAGCTGGACGCTGCTGTTGGCGGTGACGTTGACCGTCATGCCGAACATCCCGATCGGGATCATGAGCAGCGCGAACATCCACAGCGCCGGGGCCAGCGCGGCCACGATCTCCAGCATGCCGAAGGCCACCGCGCCCGCGACCAGCACCCTGAGCCGGGCGGTGCCGCGGCGGGCGGCGAGCAGGGCGCCCGCCAGGGAGCCGACCGCCATCAGGGTGTTGAACAGGCTGTAGGAGCCGGCGCCCGCGTGGAAGACGTCGTCGGCGAAGGCGGAGAGGTAGACGGGGAAGTTGAAGCCGAAGGTGCTGACGAACCCGACCAGGACGATGGTCCAGATCAGCTCCGGGCGTCCGGCGACGTACCGCAGGCCCTCCCGCATCTGGCCCTTGCCGCGCGGGGCGCGCTCGACGACGTGCAGGTCCCGGGCGCGCATCAGCAGCAGCCCGGCCATGGGCGCGACGAAGGACAGGCCGTTGAAGAGGAAGGCCCAGCCCGTGCCGACGCCGGTGATCATCAGGCCGGCCACCGCCGGGCCGACGAGGCGTGCGGACTGGAAGTTCGCCGAGTTCAGGCTGACCGCGTTCTGCAGCTGGTCGGGGCCGACCATCTCGGTGACGAAGGTCTGCCGGGCGGGGTTGTCGACGACGGTCGCGAGGCCCACGGCGAAGGCGGCGAGGTAGACGTGCCAGACCTCGACGTGTCCGCTCAGGGTGAGGAAGGCGAGCGCGAGGCCGGTCAGGGCCATGGACGCCTGGGTGACCAGCAGCGTGGGCCGCTTGGGCAGCCGGTCGACGAGGACGCCGCCGTAGAGGCCGAAGAGCAGCATCGGCAGGAACTGCAGGGCCGTGGTGATGCCGACGGCGGTCGCGGAGCCGGTGAGGCTGAGGACCAGCCAGTCCTGGGCGATGCGCTGCATCCAGGTGCCGGTGTTGGAGACGACCTGGCCGAGGAAGAACAGGCGGTAGTTGCGGATGCGCAGCGAGCTGAACATCGAGGATGTGCGGGTGGTGGGGGTGGCCGGTGCGGGGGCGGAAGCTGCTCCGGATCCCGTACTCAAAAGTGTTCGCCTCCTTCGGATGACGCTTACAGGTGTGCGAGCTTCTCCAGTACGGGGGCGGCGGCGCGGAGTTTCGCCCACTCGTCCTCGTCGAGACCCTCGACCAGGGTGGCCAGGAAGGCGTTGCGCTTGGTGCGGCTCTCGGCGAGCATCGCCTCGGCCTGCTCGGTCTGCGTGACGACCTTCTGGCGCCGGTCCTCGGGGTGCGGCTCCAGCCGGACCAGGCCCTTGGCCTCCAGCAGCGCGACGATGCGGGTCATCGACGGCGGCTGGACGTGCTCCTTGCGGGCGAGTTCGCCCGGGGTGGCCCGGCCGCAGTTGGACAGGGTGCCGAGCACCGACATCTCGGTGGGGCTCAGCGACTCGTCGACCCGCTGGTGCTTGAGCCGGCGGGACAGCCGCATGACCGCGGAGCGCAGGGAGTTCACGGCGGCAGCGTCGTCGCCATGGGTAAGGTCCGACATGTTCCTTAGGTTAACTCATTACCCTGACTAAAGACCAGCCTCACGCGCACACGTCCCCGTGAGCCTGGCCACTGAACCGCGCCGTCACCCATATGAGTGAGCCGAATCCGGAAAGCGACCCGCGGTCCGGCCGCGTGAGGTGACCCTCGTAGCCATGGGGACCAGCGTGCTCAGCCTGCGGATGGACGGGGAGCTGCTCGAACGGCTCCGGCACCATGCGGCGAAAAGAGGAATGAGCGTCCAGGACTATGTGGTCCGGACGCTCATTCGCGACGACTTCGACGAGCGGTTCCAGACCGCCGTGGAAGAGACAGAGAAGTTCTACGGCCTTACGTGAGGCCCAGCGCCGGCATCAGGTAGTAGAAGCCGAACACCGCCGCCACGACGTACATCGCCGCGGGGACCTCCTTGCCCCGCCCGGCCGCGAGCCGCAGCACCACGAAGGTGATGAAGCCCATGCCGATGCCGTTGGTGATGGAGTAGGTGAACGGCATCATCAGCATCGTCACGAACGCCGGGATCGCGATCGTGTAGTCGGCCCAGTCGATCTCCTTGACGGAGTTCGCGAGGATCAGGAAGCCGACCGCGAGCAGCGCCGGGGTGGCCGCCTGGGAGGGGACCATGGTGGCGATGGGCGTCAGGAAGAGCGCGACGGTGAACAGGCCGCCGGTGATGACGTTCGCGAAGCCGGTGCGGGCGCCCTCACCGACGCCGGCCGTGGACTCCACGAAGGCCGTG
This sequence comes from Streptomyces sp. YS415, assembly GCF_023544665.1. Lineage (GTDB taxonomy): Bacteria > Actinomycetota > Actinomycetes > Streptomycetales > Streptomycetaceae > Streptomyces. The sequence continues at coordinate 168,193 of NZ_JAMJFL010000005.1, read as the reverse complement.
GTGGCCGAGGAGGAGCTGGCACCGCCCGCGGCGACCGCGACACCGTCCACGAACAGGACCTTGTTGATGCCGGGCATCTGGCCCTGGGCGTCGGTCAGCTTGGCCTCGTCGGAGACGCCCATGATCGTGCCCATCGCGTCGAAGAAGCACGACAGCAGGACCGTGAAGACGAACAGCACACCGGTCAGCACACCGACCTTCTCGAACCCGCCGAACAGGCTGAACTCGCCGATCAGGCCGAGGTCCGGGGAGGCGACCGGGTTGCCGGGCCACTTCGGGGTGGTCAGGCCCCAGGACGGGATGTCCGCGACCGCGTCGATGATCACCGCGAGGACCGTCATCGCGACGATCGAGATCAGGATGGCGCCGGAGACCTTGCGCACGATCAGGGCGAGCGTCAGCAGCGCGCCCAGGACGAAGACGAGCACCGGCCAGCCGTTGAGATGACCGTCGCCGCCGAGCTGGAGCGGGACGGTGGTCTGGGCGGCGTCCGGGATGCGGGAGACGAACCCGGAGTCGACGAGCCCGATCAGCATGATGAACAGGCCGATACCGATCGAGATCGCCTTGCGCAGACCGAACGGCACGGCGTTCATCACGCGCTCGCGCAGACCGGTGGCGACCAGCAGCATCACCACGAAACCGGCGAGGACGACCATGCCCATGGCGTCCGGCCAGGACATCCGGGGGGCGAGCTGGAGCGCGACGACCGAGTTCACCCCGAGCCCCGCGGCCAGCGCGATCGGCACATTGCCGATGACGCCCATGAGGAGGGTGGTGAAGGCGGCGGTCAGGGCGGTGGCGGTGACCAGCTGACCGTTGTCGAGCTGGTTGCCGTACATGTCCTTCGCGCTGCCCAGGATGATCGGGTTCAGCACGATGATGTAGGCCATCGCGAAGAAGGTGGCGAAGCCACCGCGGACCTCACGCGCGAGCGTGCTGCCCCGCTCCGAGATCTTGAAGTAGCGGTCGAGCGCACCGTGGGCGGGCGCGCCGCCCGGCTGCTCGGGGGCGGGGACCCTGGCGGAGGCCGAGGTGGTCATTGGCGTTTCCTACGAACAGAAGTGGTCAAAGACAAACGGTTTCAGTATGAACATATAAGGGAAAGAGCGCTATCTCCGCGCGTAGACGGGCGTGGCCCGTAAGCTGTTGCCCATGGCGAAGTGGACACCCAAGCACGAGGCGCCGGAGCCCCTGGAGGGCCCCGTCGTCGCCACCATCACGGGCGGCACGATCCTCTGGTTCGTCCTCTTCCTGGTCCAGCTCCCCTTCTACGGCTGGTTCGACGACCACGGTCACCTGTGGTGGCTGTGGACCTGCCTGGCCGGCGGCGGACTCGGCCTGATCGGCGTCTGGTACGTCCGCAGGCGGGACGCGGCGATCAAGCGCGAGGCCGCCGCCGAGTAGCCGGCCCGCGTACAACCACGGCACCACTTCGCCCCGTTGTCCGTCCTCCCCAGGTCGGATCTTCCGCGCACTCGGCGGGTGAAGCCGTAGATCCGCACGTACCGTCGAAGGCATGACGCACATCGACGCGGGCACCGAAGTCGATCCCGGCCATCCGCTGCCCGCCCCGGTGGGTACGGGCGGGCTGACCGCCGCCGAGGTCGCCGAGCGGGTCGCGCGGGGGCAGGTCAACGACATCCCGGTGCGCAGCAGCCGGTCCACCGTCGAGATCGTCCGCGCCAACGTCTTCACCCGGTTCAACGCGATCATCGGCGTGCTCTGGCTGATCATGCTGGTCGTCGCGCCGATCCAGGACAGCCTGTTCGGCTTCGTCATCCTCGCCAACACCGGCATCGGCATCGTCCAGGAGTGGCGGGCGAAGAAGACCCTGGACTCGCTCGCCGTCATCGGGGAGGCCCGGCCCACCGTCCGGCGCGACGGCGCCCCGGCCGAGGTCTCCACCTCGGAGATCGTCCTCGACGACCTGATCGAGATCGGCCCCGGCGACAAGGCCGTCGTCGACGGCGTCTGCGTCGAGGCCGACGGCCTGGAGATCGACGAGTCCCTGCTCACCGGCGAGGCCGACCCGGTCGTCAAGCGGCCCGGGGACCAGATCCTCTCCGGCAGCTTCGTGGTCGCGGGCGGCGGCGCCTTCCAGGCCACCAAGGTCGGCCGCGAGGCCTACGCCGCCCAGCTCGCCGAGGAGGCCTCCCGCTTCACCCTGGTCCACTCCGAGCTGCGCTCCGGCATCTCCACGATCCTCAAGTACGTGACCTGGATGATGATCCCGGCCGCGCTCGGCCTGGTCGCCACCCAGCTCTTCGTGAAGAACAAGGACCTCGACGACTCGATCGCCCGGACCGTCGGCGGCATCGTCCCCATGGTCCCCGAGGGCCTGGTCCTGCTCACCTCCGTCGCCTTCGCGATCGGCGTCATCCGGCTTGGCCGAAAACAGTGCCTCGTGCAGGAACTCCCGGCCATCGAGGGCCTCGCCCGCGTCGATACCGTCTGCCTCGACAAGACCGGCACCCTCACCGAGGGCGGGATGGACGTCACCGAGCTGCGCCCCCTCGACGGCAGCGACGCGTCCTACGTCCGCACGGTCCTCGGCGCCCTCGGCGAGTCCGACCCCCGCCCCAACGCCTCCCTCCAGGCCATCATCGACGCCTGTCCCGTCGCCGAGGGCTGGCGCTGCACCGAGTCCCTCCCCTTCTCCTCGGCCCGCAAGTACAGCGGCGCCACCCTCAGCGAGAGCGACGGCGACTCCCATACGTGGCTGCTGGGGGCGCCCGACGTCCTGCTCGCCCCGGACGACCCCGCCCTCGCCGAGACCGAGCGGCTCAACGAACAGGGCCTGCGCGTCCTCCTCCTGGCCCGCGCCGCGCACGAGCTGGACGCCCCCGACGTGGCCGCGGGCGCCCGGCCGACCGCCCTGGTGGTGCTGGAGCAGCGGCTGCGGCCCGACGCCGCCGACACCCTGCGCTACTTCGCCGAGCAGAACGTCAGCGCCAAGGTCATCTCCGGCGACAACGCGGTCTCCGTGGGCGCGGTCGCGGCCAAGCTCGGCCTGGAGGGCAGCACCGTCGACGCCCGGCTGCTGCCGCAGGAGCGGGACGGCATGGCGGAGGCGCTCGACGCGGGCACGGTGTTCGGGCGGGTCACCCCGCAGCAGAAGCGGGACATGGTCGGCGCGCTCCAGTCGCACGGGCACACCGTCGCGATGACCGGGGACGGCGTGAACGACGTCCTCGCGCTGAAGGACGCCGACATCGGCGTCTCCATGGGCTCCGGGTCCGAGGCGACCCGGGCGGTCGCGCAGATCGTGCTGCTGAACAACAGCTTCGCGACGCTTCCCTCGGTGGTCGCCGAGGGGCGGCGGGTCATCGGGAACATCACCCGGGTCGCCACGCTGTTCCTGGTGAAGACCGTGTACTCGGTGCTGCTGGCGGTCCTGGTGGTGTGCTGGCAGGTGGAGTACCCGTTCCTGCCGCGGCACCTGACGCTGCTGTCCACCCTCACCATCGGCGTCCCCGCCTTCTTCCTCGCCCTCGCGCCCAACAAGGAACGGGCCAAGCCCCACTTCGTGCGGCGGGTGATGCGGTACTCGATCCCGGGCGGGGTGGTGGCCGCGGTCGCGACCTTCCTGACGTACCTGATCGCCCGGCACCACTACGCGGGCGAGGGCGCCCTGGACGCCGAGACCAGTGCGGCGACGCTCACGCTGTTCCTGATCTCGATGTGGGTGCTGGCGATCATCGCCCGGCCGTACACCTGGTGGCGGATCGTCCTGGTCGCGTCCATGGGTCTCGGCTTCGTCCTGGTCCTGGCCGTGCCCTGGCTGCAGGAGTTCTTCGCGCTGAAGCTGGTCGGGCAGACGATGCCGTGGATCGCGGTGGGCATCTCGGTGGGAGCGGCGGCCGCCCTCGAAGTGATCTGGAAGTGGATCGACCGCCGGTTCCCGGCCGGGTAGTTACTGCACGTCGACGAAGTCGCCCGCGGCGCTCACCGGGGCAGTGCTCGTGATGCCCGCGTAGGTGAAGCGGTAGTAGCCGTCCTCGGACGCCGTGACCGTCGTCTTCAGGGCGCCGCCCGTCGCGGTCTGGATGCCCTTGACGTTGGTGTACGCCGAGGTGCCCGCCTTGCGGAACTGCAGCACCACCTTCTGGCCGGACGGGAGGCCCACGTACTTCTCGGTCTCCCAGTTGGCGCGGGTCAGCTTGCCGGTGACCGTGAGGGTCTTGCCCTTCTGCACCGGCTCCGGCGAGGCGTCGACCGTCAGCTTCGACGCGCGCTGGACCGTCGTGCCGCCGAGGCCGCCCTGGTCGGCGTACCCGACCTTGGTGATGTCGTAGTTCTCGGCCAGCGGGTCCTGGCCGTTCTGGGCGAGCCCGAGGGCCGCGCCCTTCCAGCTGCCGGCGTCGGAGTTCCCCAGCTCGCCCTCGGCCGGCAGGACGTCGATCTTGCCGGTGCAGGCGGCGGTGGTCGCCGAGGTGGCGGCGCAGGTGGCCGGCTTGGTGCCGAACAGCATGTTGTCCGGGCTCGTGTAGGAGCCCTTGTAGAGGTAGGGGCCGGTCTGGAAGTCCTCGGCCTCGATGTCGACGTCTGCTGCGTGGGTCATCGTGTAGGTGACCGTCGTCGAGACGGGGGCGGTCGTACCGACCTTGAGCGTCTTGGCGATCTTGAAGTCGGAGAAGGTGACGTCCAGGTCGTACGGGGCGTCCGCGCGTGCGTCCTTGCCGAACTGGGCGCGGATCTTCGCGATGTCGGCGCGGTTGGCGGAGCCGGAGTCGGCGGCCTGCGCGGCCGGCACGGCGAAGGCGGACAGGGCCAGGGCGCCGGTGACGGCGGCGACGGTGGCTCGTATGCGCATGCGTTCCCCAAGTGGTCGTGAAGGGAGCCTGGATGCTCCGCATGATCAGAGGGGTCCACGGGCCGTTCGGTTGCCCGACGGCCCCCAAAACACCGACGCCCGGCCCCGGATGGCTTCCGGGACCGGGCGTCGGTGGAGGTGAGGGGTGCTTACTGCACGTCGACGAAGTCACCGGTGGCGGTGGCCGGGGCGGTGCTGGTGATGCCCGCGTAGGTGAAGCGGAAGTAACCATCGGTGGAGGCCGTCACCGTGGTCTTCAGGTAACCACCCGTAGTGGTCTTGATGCCCTTGACGTTGGAGTACGTCGTGGAGCCCTTCTTGCGGAACTGAAGCACGGCGCTCTGTCCGCTGGGCATGCCCGAGTAGCCGAGCGTCTCCCAGTCGGCGCGGGTCAGCCTGCCGCTGACCGTGATGGTCTTGCCCTTCTTCACCGGCTCCGGCGAGGCGTTGACCGTCAGCTTCGACGTGCGCTGGACCTTGTGAGTCGAGTAGAAGTCGTTCCAGTACTCGCTGCCGTCATTGGCGAGCGCGGCCGCGGTCACGTGCCAGTTCCCGGCCAGCGAGTTGTCCAGCAGGTCGTCGTAGGTGTCACCGGTGATGGTGAGCTTGCACGTCGACGTGGTGGCGCTGAGGGGGGTGCAGTCGGCCGCCTCCTCGTTCGGGGGGAGGTAACCGTCGATGTCGCTCGCCGGGTCGGTGCCGTGCCACAGGTCCATGTAGGCGTCCGCGATGCCGCTCTCGTGGGTGGCGGTGAGGGACACCTCGAAGGTCTTGACGGTGGTGGTGCCGAAGACGAGGTTCTTGCCGGCGTTCACCGTCACGTTGGAGACGGTCGGCGCGGCGGCGGCCGTGTTGTACGCCGACTTGGCGGAAGAGGCGCCGAAGCGCTCCGCGGCGCTCGGCCGGTCCAGGCTCGCGGCATCCCGCGAGTCGGCCTGCGCGAACGGCACAGCAAGGGCGGACAGGGCCAGGGCGCCGGTGACGGCGGCCACGGTGGCACGTATGCGCATGTGTTCCCCACGTTGGAGAGGGGCCCCGACGGTGGTCGTTCCCTACGGCTCGTCGTCGGCCGGGGCCTCAAAGTGATCGTGGAGCCTGTTGGCTCGCATGATCAGATTCATGAGGCAGGTGAATGGTTGTACGTCGTACGAAAATTGTGTGCGGGAATTTCCGGGACCGCGTGAAGACCTCAGTCGAACCAGCGGTCCCGCGCGAGCTCCTGCGTCCGCGACGGATCCTCCAGCAGCGCCGCCACCTCGAACCGCCGCGGCCACTGCCGGGCCGCCCAGGCCAGCCCCGCGGCGACGCCCTCCAGGGTGGACGCGTGCAGCACACCGTCGTCGGTGAGCCGCCAGTCGATCTCCACGCCGTCCACGACGAGTTCGTCGTGCTCGACGTAGGAGGCCGGCGTCCGCGCCCCCAGCAGGACCCGCACCGGCTCCGGTACGTCGTGCTCGGCGCCCTCGGAGTCGACGGACCCGGTGACGGACTCGCTCAGCCGCCGCACCTGGAACAGCTCGGCCAGTTCGGCGGCGCGCGACGGCCGGACCGGCAGCAGCGGCACGCCCGCGGTGAAGGGGAGCAGATCGGGGGAGTCGACGACCACGGCGTCGGCCGCCTCCACCACCTCCACCCGGCCGTCGACGACGGCGCGCAGCTCGTCCGGCAGGGTCACCCGCTCGGGGTCGAGGTCGGCCAGCGCGCCGTACAGGGCGTGCAGTTGGGACCCGGTCACCGTCCGCGCGGGATCGGCGAGCCGGTCCAGCAGCTCGGCGGCGCCGCCTGGCTCGTCGAGCAGCGCGGCCACGGAGGTCCGCACGCCCAGGGCGCGCAGCACCTGTTCGTCGTCGAACCCGGTCGCGTCGGCCTCGTCGTACAGGCCGCGCAGCAGCGGGTCGCCGCCGGCGGCGAGCAGTCCGGCCGGGCGGCGGCCGTCGAGCACCGGGTGCCCGCGCAACCACCAGGCGGTGTAGGGCCGTACGACCTCATGCGTGCCGTCGGGCAGCAGGATCCGCACCTGCTGGGTGAGGGCGTCCCTGAGCGGCGGCCGGGCGAGCAGGGCCAGCGCCTGCGGCCACTTGTCGTCGTCGACGAGGTCCAGGTCGCGCACGGCGACCAGTTCCGTGGCGACGGGCGGCACGGGGGTGTCGGGGAAGCGGTCGAGGATGTCCTCGCTCCACACGTCCACGGCGTCCAGCAGCCCGGCGTCGTCGGGGTGGGCGAAGTCGCCCTCGCGGGGCTCCAGTTCGTCGGGGTCGAGCACCACGTCCGTGGCGCGGACCAGCGCGAAGGTCGCGAGCACTCCGCAGGCCGCGAGCGGCTGTTCGCCCCACCGCTCGGCCAGTTCGGCGTCCACGGTGGCGAGTTCGCCCTCGCGCATGACCTGGTGGAAGGGGCTGCCGGGCAGCACCAGCTCGCCCGCGGGCGCCGGCTCGCCCTCCTCGTCGGGCAGGGCGAGGGCGCCGAGCCAGGGTTCGTCTCCCGGTTCGAGGTCGGCGTCCCGCACCAGGGCCAGCACGGTGTCGGCCAGTTCCTCGGCGTCGAGCGTGTCCCGTTCCCAGTCGAGACCGCCGTCGTCGTCCAGGGAGGCGGCCACGGCTGCCCGCACCTGCGGGGTGGTGAGCACGGCCCGCGGGGTGGCGGCCAGCGCGCCGAGCTTCTCCAGCAGCGGGTGGGCGGCGTCCGGGTGGGCGACCTTCAGCCCGAGCCGGGCGAGCAGTTCCGGGTCGATCCCGGCGTCCGCGGTGGGCAGCAGCACCTGACGCGGGCCGATGGTGGTCCGCCCGTCGGCGAGCGGCACCGGCAGCCCGGAGAGCCGGTCGGGGTCGACCCCGGCGAGGCTGTCGTAGAGCCGCCGCCACCAGTCGGGTTCCTTCTCCAGGCCGGCCAGCCGGTCGACGGCGTCGGTCAGCGGCACCCGTGCGACGCCCAACGTCCGCAGCTCCACGCGCCGTTCGAGCCCGGCGGGCAGCAGCGTGGGCAGCACCTCGGCGAGGACCCGCACGGTCTCGGCGCCCGCGCCCTCCACCCCTTCCGCGTCCCGGGGCCGCAGGGCCTCGGGGAGATCGTCGGTGGCTTCCGGGCGGGTCGGGTCGGCCGGGTCGGCCGGGAGGGCGGGCGGGAGGAATTCCGTCCGCGGCAGCCGCTCCAGGATCGCCGCGCGCAGCGCGCCGTCCAGTTCGCCCTTGCCCAGCGGGCCGGGCACGAGGTCGATGATCCCCGCGGTCACCGGCCGCCAGCCGGCGAGCAGCCCGGCGTAGGCGTCGGCGGCGCGCTGCACCAGGAAGTCGGTCAGCGGGCCGGGGGCCGCGTGCCGCCGGGTGGTGTCCAGCGGGAAGGAGGCGATGAGCAGCGCGGGCACCCCGAGGGCCTCGTCGCTCGGCGTCGGCGCGTGCACGACGGGGCTGGTCCGCGGCCGGACGGGGGCGCCGTCCTCGTCGGCGGGCACGGCCCAGGTGACGGACCAGTGCGGCCGCAGCCGCTCCTCGACGGGCCGGTCGGCCAGCAGCTCGGCCGCGAGGGGCCCGTTCGCCGTCGCGGTCCGCCAGCGGGTGGCGCCGTCCCGGGAGTCCTCCACGACGGTGAAGGCGCCGTCGGTGCGGCGGGTGATCGTGCGCACGGTGTCCGTCTCGACGACGACCTCGGTGAGCCCCGGCAGGGCGAGCAGCAGGGCGTCGTCGACGGCGTCCAGGAGCCGCTCGGCGAGGTCGGCGGCGGCCGTGTCGCGCAGCGGCAGGATGACGGCCGTGTCGTAGGGGCCGGGGGCGGTGCCCTCGGCGGCGAAGGGGAGCCGCAGGAGGGGCACGTGGCCGTCGCGGCGCCGGATCTCGTCCCCGAGGCCCGGGCTGTGCCGGGCGGTGTCGGCGGCGAGCTCGCGGGCCTCGGCGAGCGACCAGCGCACGCCTCCGTGCCGGCCGACCACGGCGGGCTCGTCGGTGACGGACAGGACGGCGGCGAAACCGACGCCGAAGCGGCCGATGGAGGGCGTGTCCCGCTTGGCGGACGCCCGGAGCGTGGCGAGCGACTCGACGCCGACGGCGTCCAGCGGCGCGCCGGTGTTGGCGGCGACGAGGACACCCTCGCGCAGGGTGAGCCGGAGCCGTCCGGGCACGCCCGCCCGGGCGGCGGCGTCGGCGGCGTTCTGAGCGAGCTCGACGACGAGGCGGTCCCGGTATCCGCCGAGGACGAGGTCCTCCTCGGCGTTGGCGTCCTCCCGGAACCGGGCCGGGCTGGTCGCCCAGGCGTCCAGTACCCCGCGTCGCAGCCGGGCGGTCCCGAACGGATCCGCTCCCTCGACGGCCGGCCGCACGAACTTGCTCACGTTCACTCCACTCATCGGCGTGACGATGAAGGTACCGCGAGGTGGGGTGCCGCTAACCCCGGGCCGAGGAGCCCTGGGGCCGCGCAGCCGCTACGAGTGCCCCAGATCGGCCGCGTCCTCGTCGGACACCGCCGGCACCGATCCCGAGTCCGCCGCCGGGCGCAGCGGGAAGGGGTCGACCGTCGTCTCGTCGATCACCGGCGGGGCCGGCTGCGGGGGCTTGGGCATGACGGCCGCCTCGGAGTGGCCGCCGCAGCCGTAGGTCAGGGAGACGACCCGGCCGTCGGCCGGGGAGAACTCGTTGGCGCACACGCCGAAGGCCTGGCCCAGGGAGCCGCCGAGCCGCATCAGGAAGCCGCAGCTGACGCAGGAGGCGGGGGCGGCCTGCGCCATCGGGGTCTTGGCGCCGAACGCCTCCTCCCACCGGTCGGCGGCGACATGCAGGCCGTAGCGCGACAGGACCCGGGCCCGGCGCATGCCCAGTTCCTCGGCGACGGCGGCGATCGAGCCGCGGGCCGGGACGACCGGCAGGTGGGCGGGGGTGCCGCCGGTGACCTCGGCGTCCTCGGCCTCGACCAGCTCGGCCATCTCGTGCGAGACGGCGGAGCTGGGCACCGGCTCGTCCTCACCGGTGTAGCCGGGCTCCAGGCGCAGGTCCTCGGCGTCGGTGGGGAGCAGATCGCCGGGGCCCATGTCGCCGGGGCGCAGCCGCTCGCTCCACGGCACCCACTCGGGGGCGAGGAGCGCGTCCGGGCCGGGGAGGAGGACCACCTCGTCGAGCGTGACGTTCTTCGCGCGGGACGCCCGGGCCACCGTCACGGCCCAGCGCCAGCCGCGGTAGCCGAGCTCCTTGCACTCGAAGAAGTGCGTGACGACGCGGTCGCCCTCGGAGACCAGACCCACGTGCTCCCCGACGACGCCGGGCGCGGCTGCCTCCTCGGCGGCGGTGCGGGCGAGGTCGGTCGCCTCGGCGCACAGGCGGTCGGGGGTGCGGCTTCGCGTGGTCGCTGCGCTCACAGGTATCGCTTCTCTCCTACGCCGTCTGTCGGGTGCGGCTGCCTGAAGGCGGCGGGACGGGCGGACGGAGCGGACCGGGGGACCGCGTCGACGTCCGCGCCCCCTCGCACTCGGGCGCACCTGTCACCATCCATTCTGCGGGATGGCCGAGATACGCACGCTACCTGTTCACCGGCGCTCGGCCTACACCGACGGTCGCAAACCACTGACAAAGCCGCGCCCATACGCGCGGTAACCGCACTACGTTCGACCATCTCGGGGCACTATGACGTCGTGGCAGCCGCGCGGACGCCTCAGGGAGCCACCGGAGCCGGTGGGGACCGGGGCCGCACACGGAGCGGCGGTTCGGGCCGACTCGGCGGCGCCGTCCGCTCCGTCGGACGTGCCCTGCACTTTCCGGTCACCGGCACCGCCCGCGGCATCCGCAAGGCGACCCACGCACAGGGAGCGGGCGAGTCCGGCCTCGGCAAGCTGATCGAACTGCACGGGGTGAACGGCGCCGGCGACATGATGATCACGGTCGCCCTCGCCTCGACGGTCTTCTTCTCCGTCCCGACCGACGAGGCCCGCGGCCGGGTCGCGCTCTACCTCGGCATCACCATGGCGCCGTTCACGCTCCTCGCGCCCGTGATCGGCCCGCTCCTGGACCGCGTCCCGCACGGCCGCCGGGCGGCGATGGCCGGCGCCATGCTCGCCCGGGCCCTGCTCGCGCTGATCCTGTCCGGCGCGGTGATCACCGGCGGGATCGAGCTGTACCCGGCGGCGCTCGGGGTGCTGGTGTCGTCGAAGGCGTACGGCGTGGTCAGAAGCGCGGTCGTGCCCCGGCTGCTGCCACCCGGCTTCTCCCTGGTCAAGGCGAACTCACGGGTCACGCTCGGCGGGCTGCTGGCCACCGGGGTGGCGGCGCCGGTCGGCGCCGGGCTGCAGGCGATCGGCCCGCGCTGGCCGCTGTACGGCGCCTTCGTGCTGTTCATGGTGGGGGCGTTCCTGTCGTTCACGCTGCCGCCGAAGGTCGACTCGGCCAAGGGCGAGGACACCGCGCTGCTGGCGGCGGACGAGGAGCATCTGCACGGACCGCACCTGAAGCCGGTCAAGCGCCCCGGGCTGCGCACGGTCGGCATCGCCGTCACCCATGCCCTGGGCGCCAACGCCGCCCTGCGCTGCCTGTCCGGCTTCCTGATCTTCTACCTCGCCTTCCTGCTGCGCGAGCATCCGATGGCGGGGCAGAGCGCCGCGGTGTCGCTGGGCATAGTGGCCGTCTCGGCCGGGGTGGGCAACGCCTGCGGGACGGCGGTCGGGGCGTGGCTGAGATCACGCGCCCCGGAATACATCATCGTGACCGTGGTGGGCTGCGTGATGACCGCGGCGATCATCGCGGCGGTCTTCTTCAGCGCCGCCGTGGTGGCCTGCCTCGCGGCGGTCGCCGGGTTCTCGCAGGCGCTGGCCAAGCTGTCCCTGGACGCGCTGATCCAGCGGGACGTGCCGGAGCTGGTGCGCACCTCCGCGTTCGCCCGCTCCGAGACGCTGCTGCAGATGTCCTGGGTGCTGGGCGGCGCGATCGGCATCGTGCTGCCGCTGAGCGGCAGCCTGGGCATGACGGTGGGCGCGGTGATCGTCGCCACGGGCTGGCTGACCACGGTCCGCGGCCTGATCCGCTCGGCCCGGCACAGCGGCCCATCGCGGACGAGGGTGGCCTAACGCACCGGCACGCCGCACCCCGCGTAAGGAACCGGTGGGGCGCTGCCGATAGCCTTCGCCCCATGACCATGCAATCCGCTGTGCGACGCCGCCGCGCCGTCGCCGCCGCCGGCGCCGTATCCGCCGGACTGCTCGTCCTGTCGGCCTGCGAGAAGCCCACGCCGATGGCCACGATCACCGTCGGTTCGTCGTCGGTGAGCGAGGAGGCCACCTGCGGTGGCGAGGGCGAGGCCCTGAAGAACGCGGCCCTGACGGAGTGCCTGAAGGAGACCGACATCAAGTCGCTCACCGTGGACCCGGACGAGACCGTGCGCTTCGGTGTCGACCCGGAGATCGCGGACAAGGGCTGGACGATCATGATGAACGGCCAGCCGCTGCTCCAGGAGCCCCTGAAGAAGACGTACACCACGATCCCGGGCAGCGTGTTCTTCAACGCCCAGTACGGCGCCCAGGGCAACTCGACGCTGGTGTCCATCCGGGAGGGCAAGAACGAGACGACCGGTCTGTGGTCCTTCAAGCTCAAGAAGGACGACTGACCACGTCCGCCCTGCGCATCCTCGTCGCCACCGCCGTCCCCGCCGAACGGGACGCGGTGGCACAGGCGTTCCCGGGCGAGGTCCTCGCCGTCGGAGTGGGCCCGGCCCGGGCCGCCGCCGGCACCGCCACGGCCCTCGCACGGGCCCCGTACGACCTGGTCGTCTCGGCCGGGATCGGCGGCGGCTTCGCGCCCCACGCCCCCCTCGGTTCCCTCGTGGTCGCCGACGAGATCACCGCCGCCGACCTGGGCGCCGAGACCCCCGAGGGGTTCCTGCCGGTCACCGAGCTCGGCTTCGGCACCGTCACCCACCGTCCGCCCGAAGCACTCGTACGGGAGACCGCGGCCGCCACCGGCGCCCTGACCGGTGCCGTCCTCACCGTCTCCACGGTCACCGGCACCGCCGCCCGCGCCGCCGCGCTGCGCGCCCGTCACCCCACCGCCCTGGCCGAGGCCATGGAGGGCTTCGGCGTCGCCGAGGCGGCCGCCCTGCACGGCGTGCCCGTGCTGGAGATCCGTGCCGTCTCCAACCCCGTCGGCCCCCGCGACCGCGCCGCCTGGCGCATCGGGGCGGCGCTGGCCGCGCTGACCGAGGGCTTCGGGAAGCTCACACCCGTCCTGGAGAGTTGGAAGTCGGTATGAGGCTCCGGATCGCGTACTCCCCCTGTCCGAACGACACCTTCGTCTTCGACGCCCTCGCGCACGGCCGGGTCCCCGGCGCGCCCGGGCTCGACGTGACGTTCGCGGACATCGACCTCACCAACGGCATGGCCGAGCGCGGTGAGTTCGACGTGCTGAAGGTGTCGTACGCGGTGCTGCCGTACGTCCTCGACGAGTACGCGCTGCTGCCCTGCGGGGGCGCGCTGGGCCGGGGCTGCGGTCCGCTGGTGCTGACCCGGGAGGCCGGGACGGACCTCACCGGCCGTACGGTCGCGGTGCCGAGCGAGCGGTCGACGGCGTATCTGCTGTTCCGGCTCTGGGCGGCGGACACCCTGCCGGGAGGGGTCGGGGAGGTCGTGGTGATGCCGTTCCACGAGATCATGCCGGCCGTGCGGGACGGGAAGGTCGACGCGGGACTCGTCATCCACGAGGCGCGCTTCACGTACCAGAACTACGGGCTGCACAAGCTCGCGGACATGGGCGAGCACTGGGAGCGCACCACCGGTCTGCCCATTCCGCTCGGCGCGATCATCGCCAAGCGGGCGCTGGGCGCGCAGACGCTGACCCGTCTCGCCGAGTCGGTCCGCGCCTCGGTGCTGGCCGCCTGGGACGACCCCGAGGTCTCCCGGCCCTATGTCATGGAGCACGCCCAGGAGATGGACCCGGCCGTCGCCGACCAGCACATCGGGCTGTACGTCAACGAGTTCACCGCGGGACTCGGCGAGGACGGCTACGCGGCCGTGCGCGGCCTGCTGACACGCGCGGCGGCCGAGGGGCTGTTGCCGCCCCTCGGCCCGGACGCACTGGAATTCCCGTAAAAGCGACGGCTATACGTCGAGCTGGTCGGCGACCGCCCGCAGCAGACCCGCGATCTTCCCGCCGGCGGCCTTGTCGGGATAGCGGCCCCGCTCCAGCATCGGCGTGATGTTCTCGAGCAGGGTCGTCAAATCCTGGACGATGGAGGCCAACTCGTCCGGCTTCTTGCGGGTGGCCGCGGCGACCGAAGGGGTCGGATCGAGAACGGTGACGGACAGGGCCTGGTCGCCGCGCTGTCCGGCGACGACCCCGAACTCCACTCGCTGGCCCGGCTTGAGCGTCTCGACTCCGGCGGGGAGGACCGAGGAATGGACGAAGACGTCACCGCCGTCGTCGCGGGAGAGAAAGCCGAAGCCCTTCTCGCTGTTGAACCACTTGACCTTGCCGGTAGGCACGTCTGTCCTCGTCCTCGTACTCGTCGGAAAACTGCATCGGAAAACGGCTCTTGATAGCACTCGGGCGGGTCGACCATGACCCGCCGGTACCAAGGCTAATGGTCTTCGGGCGGGTGACAAGACGTCCCCCGGTTGTTCCTTCGGGCAGGGAACTACCCTGGTCCGGTGCGTGACAAAACCCAAACGAATTCCGCCGCGCCCGGTGACCGACTGATCCGAGTCGGAGCGGTCGTGTTCTTCCTCGGCGCCGTGGCCACTCTGGTAACGGTGGCCCCGCTGCTGCTCGGCACGACGCCTTTCCCGGCGTACATGTTCGGACTGAGCATGCTCATGGGGGTCGGTTTCCTGATCGCCGGCGCCGGGGTGTTCCGGTCGATCGCCGCGGGGCGCCGTCAGGCGGCGGGCCGGTAGCCCGCCAGCCATGCCGGGAAGTGCGTGAGGTCGGCGAGGACGACGTCGGCTCCGGCCGCGCGCAGGGCGTCGGCGTCGTAGGGGCCGGTCGCGACGGCGACGGAGAGCGCCCCGGCGATCCGGGCGCCGCGGATGTCGCCCAGGTGGTCGCCGACGTAGACGCCGGCGGCGTGCTCGCGCAGCGCCTCCCCCTTCTGCTCGGCCCACAGGTCGCCTATCACCGCGTCCGCCTCGATGCCGAGGTGGGCGAGGTGGAGCTTGGCGTTGGGCTCGTACTTGGCCGTGACGACGATCGCCCGCCCGCCCGCGGCGCGCACCGCGGCGATCGCCTCGGCGGCGCCTGCCAGTGCGGGGGTGGCGGTAATGGCGTACTCCGGGTACATCGACCGGTACACGTCGGCGATCTCCCGGACCCGCTCCGCCGGGAACCAGTGCGCGAGCTCCTCCTCCAGCGGCGGCCCGAGCCGGGTGACCGCGAGGTCGGCGTCGACGAAGGTCCCGGTGCGCTCGGCGAGCGCGGTGTAGCAGGCGTGGATGCCGGGGCGCGAGTCGATGAGGGTCATGTCGAGGTCGAAGCCGACGGTGACGCCGGAGGCGGTGCGGGCGGGTGCGGGATGCGCGGTGGAGGCCATGAGGGACATTGTGCCCATCGCCTCCGGCGGCCCTACGTCCGCCGTTGCGACCGCCACACCAGGTACAGCGCCGACGCGACCGCGGCGCCCCGCACGACCCACGGCCAGGTCTCGGCGACGGCGTCGTTCATGTGCCCCTCGGCGATCGGGTCGCCCCAGCGGCCCTCGGTACGTCCCCACAGCCACACCAGGCCCGCGGTGACCGCGAGGGCGGGGAGCACGACGACGGCGCCCTTCTTCTCGGCGTCGGTCAGCCGGCGGGAGCCGTAGGCGAGGAGCCAGCCGAGGATCAGGACGACGAGGTTACCGATGACGGCGCCGGTGAGCAGGAGGGCGGCGGCGAGCAGCAGGAGGGGGTTCTGCCAGGTCTTCCAGCCGGCGGCGGGCAGGGCGACGCCGAACCGCCGGCGGCGCGGGGCGGCCTCCTCCTCGACGAGGTCCTCGGCGGCCACGGCCGGGGCCTGCGCCGGCCTCAGCTGCTCCTTCGGGGGCGGCGGCCTGAGCAGCTCGGGGATCTCCACGCCACCGACGAACCCCGGGACCTCGTCGCCGACCCCGAACGGGCTGGAGTCCACCCGCCACCAGTCGGGCTGGGCGGCGCTGTCCCCGAGCTCGTGCGTACTGGCGAGATGGGGCGAGGAGGGGATGTCGTGGAGGGCGTCGTCGGCTTCGGCGGGCCGGGGCCGCGGCACGATCCGCCGAAGCCGCTTCTGCGCACGGTCCGGCTGCACGGGCACGGCGGCGGGCGGCGCCGGGGCCGCCCCGGCGCCACCGGCCGCGGTGACGACCTCGTCGGGGGTGCCGAGCCGGGCGATGATCCGGCGGACGGCGGCGGGACTGTCCACGGGCACCCGGGCCCGGCGCCGGTCGATCTCGTTGCGCAGCTCCGAGACGAGCCGCATCCGGGCACCCGACGGCAACTGCCGCTGCTGGGCCACGTCCCCGACGCGGCTCAGATACTCGTAGACGACCTGGTCGCTCTCAATCCCCACCGAAGTCCCTCCGGGGGTCGGCACGTTGAAACCCCGTCGCACGACGGTACCGCGCCGAAGCAGACATCTTGGACCCGCCCGGCCGCGGGCCGCCGGGGGCCTCGCGCGACGCGGGCCGGCCCCCTCGTCGTACCCACCCGCTAACGTGGGTCGGATGAGCGACCCGGCATCCTCGCCCCGTTCCCTCGCGGAAGCGCTCCGCGCGCGGGACGACGCCTCCCTGGCCGTACTCCTGCGCGCCCGCCCCGACCTCATCACCCCCGTCCCCACGGACCTCACCCAGCTCGCGACCCGGGCCGGCACCCGCGCCTCGGTGATCCGCGCGCTGGAGCGCCTGGACCGCTTCGCCCTGCAGACCGCGGAGGCCCTGGCCGTGGCCGCCGACCCGGCCCCGTACGACGAACTCCTCGGCCTGATGGCGGGCGACGAGGGCGACCCGGCCGTGGCGAGCGCCCTTCCGCGTGCCGTCGCCCTGCTGCGCGAGCAGGCCCTGGTCTGGGGCGACGACGACCGCCTGCGTCTCGTGCGCACGGCCCGCGAGCTGCTCACGCCCAGCCCGCAGCACCCGTCCCCGACGGGCCTCGGCCCGACCGTGCGGGAGGCCACCGCGGGCATGTCCCCGGGCCGTATCCAGGAGATCGTCACCGCCGCCGGGCTGCCGTCCACCCATGACGCCGTCTCCGCCGTGACCTCGCTCACCTCGCTGTTCACCGACCGGCGCCGGATGGCCGCCCTGCTCGCCGGGGCCCCCGCCGACTCCCTGGAGGTGCTGACCCGGCTGATCTGGGGGCCGCCGTACGGCCAGGTCACCGCCGACCCGGCGCCCCGGCTGCGCTGGCTCCTGGACCGCGGCCTGCTGCTGCCCACGGCGCCGGGCACGGTCGTCCTGCCCCGCGAAGTGGCCCTGCACCTGCGCGGCGGCCACGCGCACCGCGCCACCGAGCCGCTGCCGCCCGCCGTGGAGGCCGCCGCCACCCACCGCCCCCAGGTGGTGGACGCGACGGCGGCCGGGCAGGCCTACACCGCGCTGGCCACCGTCGAGGAGCTGCTGAAGGACTGGGACGAGGGCGGCCCGGCGGTGCTGCGGGCCGGCGGCCTCAGCGTCCGCGACCTCAAGCGCACGGCCGTGGCACTGGACGTCGCCGAGCCGGTCGCCGCGTTCTGGGTCGAGCTGGCCTACGCGGCGGGCCTGCTCGCCTCCGACGGCGAGGCCGACGAGCGGTACGCGGCGACCCCGGCCTACGACGAGTGGCTGGAGCAGTCCCCGGACCTGCGCTGGGCCCGGCTCGCGGCGACCTGGCTGACGGCGACCCGGACGCCGGGGCTGATCGGCGGGCGGGACGCCAAGGACCGGACGCTCTCCGCCCTCGGCCCCGGCCTGGACCGCTCGGCGGCCCCCGAGGTACGGCACCGGGTCCTCACCCTGCTCGCCGCCCTCCCGGAGGGTGCCGCCCCCAGCGCCGAGTCGGTGCTGGCCCGGCTGGAGTGGGAACGACCGCTGCGCGGCCCCCGCACGGACGACGACCTGCGCTCCCAGCTGGCCCGGTGGACGCTGGCGGAGGCCGAGATGCTGGGCGTGACCGGCCGGGGCGCCCTGTCCGCGCACGGCCGCGCCCTGCTGGGCGCACCGGAGGCGAGGCCGCACCGGCACGAGGAGCACCCCGAAGGGCCGGGCGACAAGCTCCCCGTCCACCACCGCCCGGCCCCCGCGGCCGTCCCGCTCTCCCCGCCCGAGCAGGCGGCTGCCGCCGCGACCGCCGCCCGCCTCCTGGCGCCGCTGCTGCCCGCACCCCTGGACCACGTGCTGCTCCAGGCGGACCTGACCGCGGTGGCGCCCGGCCCGCTGCAGCGCCCGCTGGCGGACATGCTCGGGGTGCTGGCGGACGTGGAGTCGAAGGGCGGCGCGACGGTGTACCGGTTCACGCCGGGCTCGGTACGCCGGGCCCTGGACGCCGGCCGGTCCGCCTCCGACCTGCACGCCTTCCTCAGCGCCCACTCCCGCACTCCGGTGCCGCAGCCGCTGACGTACCTGATCGACGACGTGGCCCGCAGGCACGGCCACCTCCGGGTCGGCGCGGCCTCCGCCTACGTCCGCTGCGACGACGACGCCCTGCTCAACGAGATCCTCGCCGACAAGCGCGCCGCGGGCCTGCGCCTGCGCCGCCTCGCCCCCACGGTCCTGGCCGCCCAGGCCGACCCGGCCGCCCTGCTGGACGGACTGCGCGCGATGGGCTTCGCCCCGGCCGCCGAGTCCGCCGAGGGCGACGTCCTGATCGCCCGCGCCCTCGCCCACCGCACCCCGCCGCGCACCGCCCCGGAACCGGTCCCGGAGGGCCCCCCGGTCCCGGACACCACCCTGCTGTCGGCGGCGATCCGCGCGATCAGGGCGGGCGACATGGCCGCCACGACCCCCCACAAGCAGTCCCCGCCGGCCGGCGGCGAGCTACCCCGCACCAGTTCCGCCGAGACCCTCGCCACCATGCAGGCGGCCGTCCTCACCGGCGAGGCCCTGTGGATCGGCTACGTCAACGCCGAGGGCGCCGCCAGCCAGCGCGTCATCGCCCCCGTCCGCGTGGAGGGCGGCTTCGTCACGGCGTACGACCACACCGCGGACGAGGTCCGGACCTATCCGCTGCACCGGGTCACCGGGGTGGCCGAGCTGGCGGACGACTGAGCTTGATCGTCCGGGGGTGCGGCACACTGGAGGTTTGGATTAGTCCGGAGGGATGCGCACGTGAACGGACCGCTGATCGTCCAGTCCGACAAGACCCTGCTCCTGGAGGTCGACCACGAGCAGGCCGGTGAGTGCCGTCGGGCCATCGCGCCGTTCGCGGAGCTGGAGCGGGCGCCGGAGCACATCCACACCTACCGGGTGACCCCGCTCGGGCTGTGGAACGCGCGCGCCGCCGGGCACGACGCGGAGCAGGTCGTGGACGCGCTCGTGCAGTACAGCCGCTATCCGGTGCCGCACGCGCTGCTCGTCGACATCGCCGAGACGATGGACCGGTACGGCAGGCTGACGCTCAGCAAGCACCCGACGCACGGTCTCGTCCTGACCACCACCGACCGTCCGGTGCTGGAGGAGATCCTGCGCTCCAAGCGGATCATCCCGCTGGTCGGGGCGCGGATCGACCCGGACACCGTGGCCGTGCACCCCTCCGAGCGCGGCCAGATCAAGCAGACGCTGCTGAAGCTGGGCTGGCCGGCCGAGGACCTCGCCGGGTACGTCGACGGCGAGGCGCATCCGATCGAGCTGGCCGAGGACGGCTGGGCGCTGCGGCCGTACCAGAAGCAGGCCGTGGAGAACTTCTGGCACGGCGGGAGCGGAGTGGTCGTGCTGCCCTGCGGTGCCGGCAAGACGCTCGTCGGCGCCGGGTCGATGGCGCAGGCCAAGGCGACCACCCTCATCCTCGTCACCAACACCGTCTCCGCCCGGCAGTGGAAGCACGAGCTGGTGAAGCGGACCTCGCTGACCGAGGACGAGATCGGCGAGTACAGCGGGACGCGCAAGGAGATCCGGCCCGTCACCATCGCCACCTACCAGGTGCTGACGACGAAGCGGAAGGGTGTCTACCCGCACCTGGAGCTGTTCGACTCCCGGGACTGGGGGCTGATCGTCTACGACGAGGTGCACCTGCTGCCCGCGCCGGTCTTCAAGTTCACCGCCGACCTCCAGGCGCGGCGGCGGCTCGGGCTGACCGCGACCCTCGTCCGCGAGGACGGGCGCGAGTCGGACGTCTTCTCGCTCATCGGCCCCAAGCGGTTCGACGCTCCCTGGAAGGAGATCGAGGCGCAGGGCTACATCGCGCCCGCCGACTGCGTCGAGGTCCGGGTGAACCTCACCGATTCCGAGCGGCTCGCCTACGCCACCGCCGAGCAGGAGGAGAAGTACCGCTTCTGCGCCACGACCGCGACCAAGCGCAAGGTCACGGAGGCGCTGGTGCGGCGGTTCGCGGGGCAGCAGATCCTGGTGATCGGCCAGTACATCGACCAGCTCGACGAACTGGGCGAGCACCTGAACGCCCCGGTCATCAAGGGCGAGACCTCCAACGCCCAGCGCGAGAAGCTCTTCGACGCCTTCCGGCAGGGCGAGATCAGCGTGCTGGTCGTCTCGAAGGTCGCCAACTTCTCCATCGACCTGCCGGAGGCCACGGTCGCCATCCAGGTCTCGGGCACCTTCGGCTCCCGCCAGGAGGAGGCCCAGCGCCTCGGCCGGGTGCTGCGTCCGAAGGCCGACGGCCACCAGGCGCACTTCTACTCCGTGGTCGCCCGCGACACCCTCGACCAGGACTTCGCCGCCCACCGCCAGCGGTTCCTGGCGGAGCAGGGGTACGCCTACCGGATCGTGGACGCGGACGAACTCCTCGCGGACGGCTGAGCCGCCGGTGACCCTCGGCGGTCACCTGCGGCGGACGCCCGCTTCCTCGCCGTACTCCCCGAGGATGACGACGTCGAAGGCGGCGCCCGCGAAGACCTTCACGGCGCGCAGGGCGTCGCCGAGGCGGTGGCGGTGACTGCCGAGAAGGGGACTGGCTCCGGCGGCCGGGTGGCGGCCGGGGACTGGGGTGAGGGTTGCGGCGCTCATGTCTCCATGGTGGATTCCGGGACATAAGGCGGGCATCGGTCTCGGGACCGAATCGGCGCGGGGCCGCTGTCCACCTGTGGACCGAGCCGTACCCCCCAGGGGGAGGGCGGGGTCCCCTAGGGGACGGACATGGGGGAGGCGGGTTCGGGCGGGGCGGCGGGGATGGCGGCCAGGGCGTCAGCGGGAGGTCAGCGGGGCGTCAGCGGCGGCGGGAAAACCGTTGGCCCCCTCCTTCCCCGCTCGCCTAGAATCTCCGCTCTTGCCCGCCTCCCTTCGCGGAGTGCCGCCGTCCGGCCGGAAACCGGACGGCTTCTCGCAGCGCCCGATCCCGCAGGCCCCCCGGAGGCACTCCCTTGTCCACGCCCGCCGACGACCCCCTGGCCCGTGAGCGTTCCCACCTCGCCTCCTCTCGCGCCGCCCTGCGTGCGATGCGCGAGGACGTCGAGGCGCTCGACATCACGGACGTCACCGCGAACTGGGTCAACGCCGCCGTCCTCGCCCACCAGATCGACGAGCGGATCAAGGCGCTGGCCGACCTGAGCGACACCCCGCTGTTCTTCGGCCGCCTCGACTATCTGCACGCACCCGGCGCGGACCGCTCCGAGGGCGCGCAGGGCGAGCAGTTCTACATCGGGCGGCGGCATGTGCACGACGCCGCCGGCGATCCGATGGTGATCGACTGGCGCGCGCCGGTGTCCCAGCCGTTCTACCGGGCCTCGAAGAAGGACCCGCAGGACGTGGCGCTGCGCCGCCGCTTCGGCTACACGGGCGGCGACCTCACCGCGTACGAGGACGAGCACCTCTCCGACCCGGCCGAGGCGGCGAGGACCAGCAAGCTGCTCCAGCAGGAGATCGAGCGCCCGCGCGTGGGCCCGATGCGGGACATCGTCGCCACGATCCAGCCCGAGCAGGACGAGATCGTGCGGTCCGGTCTGGGCGGCACGGTGTGCGTGCAGGGAGGCCCCGGTACCGGGAAGACGGCGGTGGGCCTGCACCGGGTGGCGTATCTGCTGTACGCCCACCGTGAGCGGCTGGCCAGGACGGGGACCCTGGTCATCGGCCCGAACCGGTCCTTCCTCCACTACATCGAGCAGGTCCTGCCCGCGCTCGGCGAGCTGACGGTCCGGCAGGCGACCGTCGACGACCTGGTCGCTCAGGTGGAGGTGCGCGGCACGGACGACGCGGCGGCGGCGGTCGTCAAGGGTGACGCGAGGATGGCGGAGGTGCTGCGGCGGGCGCTGTACTCGCACGTGACGATGCCGTCCGAGCCGGTCGTGGTGGTGCGCGGTTCGCGCCGCTGGCGGGTGCCGGCGTACGAAGTCGAGGCCATGGTCCGGGAGTTGCTGGACCGGGAGATCCGGTACGGGGCCGCCCGGGAGGCGCTGCCGCAGCGGATCGCGCATGCGGTGCTGGTGCAGATGGAGCGCTCGGGGGAGGCGCCGGACGACCGGGTCCAGGACGCGGTGGCCCGCAATACGGCGGTGAAGGCGGCGGTGAAGGCGATCTGGCCGGTGGTGGAGCCGGCGAAGCTGGTGCTGCGGCTGCTGACGGACGCCGGGTTCCTCGCGGAGCACGCCGAGGGGGTGCTGAGCGAGGAGGAGCGCAAGCTGATCCTGTGGGAGCGGCCGGTGCGGTCGGTGAAGTCGGCGAAGTGGTCGGCGGCGGACGCGGTGCTGATCGACGAGGCGACGGACCTGATCCGGCGGACGCACTCGCTGGGGCACGTGGTGCTGGACGAGGCGCAGGATCTGTCCCCGATGCAGTACCGGGCGGTGGGGCGGCGCTGCACGACGGGCTCGGCGACGGTGCTGGGGGACCTGGCGCAGGGGACGACCCCGTGGGCGACGAAGAGCTGGGCGGAGGCGCTGTCCCATCTGGGCAAGCCGGAGGGCGTGGTGGAGGAGCTGACGGCGGGCTTCCGGGTGCCGACGGATGTGATCACGTACGCCTCCCGGCTGCTGCCGCACATCGCGCCGGGGCTGACGCCGGTGGCGTCGGTCCGGGAGAACCCGGGCTTCTTCGAGGTGCGGGCGGTGCGGGGCACGGCGGACGTGGTGGGCGCCTGCGAGGAGCTGCTGCGCAACGAAGGGTCCACGGGGCTGATCGCGGCGGACGCACGGGTGCCGGAACTGGCGGAGGCGCTGGCCGCGGCGGGGATCGGGCATCTGTCCCCGGGCGAGGAGACGACGGCGCGGACCCGGCTGACGCTGGTCCCGGCGTCGCTGGCGAAGGGCCTGGAGTACGACTACGTGGTCCTGGACGAACCCCGGGCGGTGGTGGACGGGGAGCCGGACGAACGGACGGGGCTGCGGCGGCTGTACGTCACGCTGACGCGAGCGGTGTCGGGCCTGATCGTGACCCATGCGGCACCGCTGCCGCCGGAGCTGACGGCCTGATCCCGAGCGCCGGAGGGCTGTTCCCAGCCCCTCCGGCGTTCGGGGACGAGGCACGCCGTCCAGGGCCCGGCGGTCACACCCCGTCCAGCACCCGCCGCCACTCCCCCACCGCCGCCTGGGACACCGGTCCGGTCCAGCCCTCGGGCCGGGCCGCCCCGCCGATGTGGAACGCGTCGAGCCCCGCGGACAGCAGATACGGCACGTGGTCCAGCCGCAGTCCCCCGCCCACGAGCACCCGCTGCTCGTACCCCGGCTCGCCACCCCGCGCCGCCTCCGCCAGCAGCGTGGGCAGCCCTTCGTCGACCCCCGCCGCGGACCCCGCCGTCAGATAGGTGTCCAGCCCCGCCAGCCCGTCCAGCGCCTTGCGCAGCGCGTCCCGGTCCGCCGCCCGGTCGATCGCCCGGTGGAACGTCCACCGGCACCCGCCCAGCACCGCCACGACCCGCTCCACCGCATCCAGGTCGACAGCCCCGTCGGAGTCGAGGAACCCGAGCACGAACTCCTCGGCCCCCGCGCCCCGCATCTCCTCGGCGGCCCCCACCAGCCGGTGGGCGTCCCCCGCCGCGAACCCGTCCGCCAACCGCACCATCACCCGCACCGGAATGTCCACGGCGGCCCGGATCCCGGCCACGGTCGCGGCCGACGGGGTCAGCCCGTCGGCGGCGATGTCGGTGACCAGTTCGAGGCGGTCCGCGCCTCCGGCCTGGGCGGCGACCGCGTCCTCGACGTCGAGGGCGATCACCTCCAGGAGTGCACGCTTGCTCATGGGGCCCCATTCGTCGGCGACCAAGGGTCGACACCAGGTGTATAGGTCTAGTCCAATCCTGCTCCAAGACTACGCCCGCCACACGCCCCGTCACACCCGGCCCACGCACCGGGGCGCGCCCCGGTGCGGGAGGGAGAATGGGCGCATGGCAGATCTCGACGACCTCCGCTCCCGCTGGCTGCGCACCCTGCTCGCGGCGCGGGAGGACGACTCCCGCGCCGTCTCCCCCGACCGGTACGGCGACGCGCTGCTCGAGCGGTGGTCGGAGCCGCAGCGGCGCTATCACACCGTGGACCACCTCGCGGCGGTCCTCGACCATGTCGACGTCCTGGAGGAGTACGCCGCCGACCCGGCCGCCGTACGGCTGGCCGCGTGGTTCCACGACGCCGTCTACCTGCCGGACCGCTCCACCAACGAGGAGCGGTCGGCCCGTCTCGCCGAGCGCGCCCTGCCCGAGGCCGGAGTGCCCGCCGAGCGCACCGCCGAGGTGGCCCGGCTCGTCCGCCTCACCGTGACCCACGATCCCGCCGACGACGACCGCAACGGCCAGGTCCTGTGCGACGCCGACCTCGCGATCCTCGCCGCGCCGCCCTCCGCGTACGCCGCCTACACCGCCGCCGTCCGCGAGGAGTACCACTTCGTGCCGAACGACGCCTTCCGGTCGGGCAGGTCCGCGGTGCTGCGCCAACTGCTCGACCTGCCGCGGCTGTTCAGGACGCCGTACGGACAGGAGAAGTGGGAGGCCACCGCCCGGTACAACCTCGCTGCGGAACTCGAAATGCTCTCGCTCCCCTCCGGCCCGTCCGCATAGCCTGCCCGCATGCGAGACATGGGCGGGGAACGCGTGCAGGAAGCCGTGGCGGGCTCGGTGGCCCTGTTGCGGACGGCGGCCGGCAAGGACTGGGACACGGTCAAGGCCGCGCGGTCGGAGTGGAGTTGCCGGGAGGCGGCGGTCCACATCGCCCACGACCTCATCGTCTACGCCGGTCGCCTCGCGGCGCGGGGCCGCACCGCGCACGTGCCCCTGACGGTCACTCCCGACGCCACCGCCGGCAACGAAGGGCTGCTGGAGGCCATCGAGACCACCGGCACCCTGTTCACCGCCACCCTGCGCACCACCCCGCGCCACGTCCGCGCGCACCACCCCTGCCCCTACTTCAGCGCCAACGCCGATGGCTTCGCCGCCCTCGGCGTCGGCGAGGTGCTGCTGCACACGTACGACATCGCCGAGGCGCTGGGCCTGGCCTACGAACCGCCCGCCGAGCTGGCCGAGTTCGCCCTCACCCGGCTCCTGCCGCACGTCCGGCCCGGGCCCACCCCCTGGGCGACCCTGCTCTGGGCCACCGGCCGCGGCACCCTTCCCGACCGTGCGCCGGTCACCGACTGGCACTGGATCAACCACCTCGTCCTGCCCGCCGGCCGGCTCACCCTGGAGAGCCTGACCCCCGCCGCCGCGGCCGACCTCGCGGCCGGGGGCGACGGCGGCTACACGTGGGCGCCGGGCGGCCCCTACGACGGCACCCGGGAGGCCTCCGGGATGCTGCTCAAGGCGTACGAAGCGGGCGTGCACCGGCCGGAGTTCGGCGTCTTCGTCCTCGTCCGCGAGGAGGACGACCGGGCCGTGGGCGCCCTCGGCTTCCACGGCGCGCCCGACGAGGAGGGCCGCGTGGAGATCGGCTACGACCTGGCGGAGTCGGCCCGCGGCAACGGCTACGCGACCGAGGCGCTGCGGGCGCTGTCGCGGTGGGCGCTGGCCAGGGACGACGTACACACGCTGCTGGCGACCATAGACCGCGCCAACCTGCCGTCCCAGGCCGTGGTCACCCGCGCGGGCTTCGTGCGGGCCACGCCCGAGGAGGAGCGGGCGATGGGCGAGCGCCGGGAGGCGGACGGCCCGTTGCACGTCTATCTGCTCAGCGCCCCGGCTGGCTCGTCCGGAGCGCCGACGGCAGGGTCTAGCGGCCCTTCGGCCGGCGCAGTCCCGCTCCGTTCAGCAGCCGCACCACGTCCCGGCTGCTGACCTCCACCGCGCCCGCGGCGACCGCGTCGGCGTAGCGGTGCGAGGGGATGTCGTAGTGGTCCCGCTCGAAGGCCCGCCGGGGGACGCCGAGCCGGTCGGCGAAGTCGTGGAGTTCGGCGAAGGAGACGTCGCTGACCAGGTGGGACCACATCCGGCCGTGCCCGGGCCAGGTCGGCGGATCTATGTAGACCGTCACGGGGACCGCCTCACGGGGAAGCCCCGCCCGTCGCCGCCCCCAACAGGCCCACCGACGCCACCTTCACGCCCGCCTTGTGGCAGACCCAGTGCGGATCGGGGCCCAGTTCCGGTTCGACGTCCAGCGCGTGCGGGTCGCCCTGGCCGCAGACCGGGCAGAGCGGCCAGCGGCCGTACCGGTCCAGGAGGGCGTCCTGGACGTCCTGCGCCACCAGCCCGGCGATGAAGGCGGCGCCCTCGGGCCACTGCTCCACCCACCAGCGCCGCTGCACGACCGAGTCCTCGACGATCGACACGACGTCCGCCTCGGCGACCTGGCCCGCGACCAGATCGGCGAGCACCAGGGCACGTGCCGCGTGCAACGCCTGCTCCAGGGGGCTTACGGGGTGGCGGGAGGGATCCATGCCCCCATTGTGCGCACTCTTGACCACAACACTGAAGCGAAAATATCTTTCAACCGTGACCCAGCAGGTGAAGGAAACTTTCGGAGCCGGACCGGGACAGGCCGGTCCGTCCGGCGGCCCGCCCCCCGCTCCCGCCGCCCTCGCGGCCAAGGTGCGCACGCTCGCGCCGTCCATGACCCGCTCCATGCAGCGGGTCGCCGAAGCCGTCGCCGGCGACCCGGCCGGCTGCGCCGCGCTCACCGTCACCGGTCTCGCGGAGCTCACCGGCACCAGCGAGGCGACCGTCGTGCGCACCGCCCGCCTGCTCGGCTACCCCGGCTACCGCGATCTGCGCCTGGCGCTGGCCGGCCTCGCCGCCCAGCAGCAGTCCGGGCGGGCGCCCGCCATCACCACCGACATCGCGGTGGACGACCCCATCGCCGACGTCGTCGCCAAACTCGCCTACGACGAGCAGCAGACCCTCGCCGACACCGCCGCCGGACTCGACACCGCCCAGCTCGGCGCGGCCGTGACCGCCCTGGCCGGCGCCCGCCGGATCGACGTGTACGGCGTCGGGGCGTCCGGGCTCGTCGCCCAGGACCTCACGCAGAAACTGCTGCGCATAGGCCTGATAGCCCACGCGCACAGCGATCCCCATCTCGCCGTGACCAACGCGGTGCAGCTGCGCGGGGGCGACGTGGCGCTCGCCATCACGCACTCCGGGTCCACCGGGGACGTGATCGAGCCCCTGCGGGTCGCCTTCGAGCACGGGGCGACGACCGTCGCGATCACCGGACGGCCGGACGGGCCGGTCGCCCAGTACGCCGACCACGTCCTCACCACGTCCACCGCGCGGGAGAGCGAGCTGCGCCCGGCCGCCATGTCGTCCAGGACCGGCCAACTGCTGGTCGTGGACTGCCTGTTCGTCGGAGTCGCGCAGCGGACGTACGACACCGCCGCACCCGCCCTGTCGGCGTCCTACGAGGCGCTGGCCCACCGGCACCGGCGGTAGCCCACATCAGTTCCGTACGTGGAAAGAGCCCATGACCTCACCGTCCGACCCCCGTGCGCTGCGCGCCGAGTTGGAGTCCCTCACCACCGAGGCCTTCCGCCCCGAGCTGGCCGACATCGACCGGCTGCCCACTCTCGACATCGCCCGCCTGATGAACGGCGAGGACACCTCCGTACCCACCGCCGTCGCCGCGCGGCTCCCCGAGATCGCCGCCGCCGTCGACGCCGTGGCCGAGCGGATGGCGCGCGGCGGACGGCTCGTCTACGCGGGCGCGGGCACCGCGGGGCGGCTCGGCGTGCTCGACGCCTCCGAGTGCCCGCCCACCTTCAACACCGACCCCGGTCAGGTCGTCGGCCTGATCGCGGGCGGTCCCGAGGCCATGGTCAGCTCCGTGGAGGGCGCCGAGGACTCCGGGGAACTGGCCCGCGCCGACCTCGACGCGCTCGCGCTGACACCGCTGGACACGGTGGTCGGCATCTCCGCCTCCGGCCGTACCCCGTACGCGATCGGCGCGGTGGAACACGCCCGCTCCCTGGGCGCGTTGACGATCGGCCTGGCCTGCAACGCGCACAGCGCGCTCGCGGCCGCCGCCGAGCACCGCATCGAGATCGTGGTCGGCCCCGAGCTGCTCACCGGCTCCACCCGCCTGAAGTCCGGCACGGCGCAGAAGCTCGTCCTCAACATGATCTCGACGATCACCATGATCCGGCTGGGCAAGACGTACGGGAACCTGATGGTCGACGTACGCGCCTCCAACGACAAGCTGCGCGCCCGCTCCCGCCGCATCGTCGCGCTGGCGACCGGCGCGGGCGACGAGGAGATCGAGCGGGCGCTCACCGCCACCGACGGCGAGGTGAAGCACGCCGTCCTGACGATCCTCGCCGGCGTCGACGGCCCGACGGCCGCCCGCCTTCTGGAGGAGTCCGGCGGCCATCTGCGTGCCGCGCTGGCGGCGGCGGGCGGCTGACCCCAGGCTCGGGGGGGTGAGCACCTCGTACGACACCGCCGCCGCGATCCTCCCCCTGGTCGGCGGCCCCGCGAACGTCACCTCCGTCGCCCACTGCATGACCCGGCTGCGGCTGGGCCTGGCCGACCGCTCCCTGGTGGACGAGGAGGCGCTGCGCGCGGTGCCCGGCGTCCTCGGGGTGGTCGACGACGACACCTACCAGATCGTGCTGGGGCCCGGGGTGGTGGCGCGGGTGACGCCGGAGTTCCAGGCGCTGGTGCTGAAGCGGGCCCGGCAGCAGCGCAACGCGACCCCGGTGAAGCTGGCCCTGCGCCGGGTCGCGAACATCTTCGTGCCGCTGATCCCGGCACTGATCGGCTGCGGGGTGCTGGCCGGGCTCAACGGTCTGCTGCTGAACCTCGGGCTGCTGCCCGGGGTCACCCCGGCCCTGTCGGTGATCGCCACCGCCTTCATGTCCCTGATCGCGGTCTTCGTCGGGTACAACACGGCGAAGGAGTTCGGCGGCACACCGGTGCTCGGCGGCGCGGTGGCGGCGATCGTCGTCTACCCGGGCGTGGCGAAGGTGACGGCGTTCGGCGTGACGCTGGCACCGGGGCAGGGCGGCGTGCTCGGCGCGCTGGCGGCGGCCCTGCTGGGCGTCCACGTCGAGAAGTGGTGCCGCCGCCGGGTCCCGGCCACCCTGGACGTCCTGCTCACCCCCACCCTCACGGTCCTCGTGGCGGGCCTGGCCACGCTCTACGGCCTGATGTACACGGCCGGCGCGGTCTCGACGGCCATCGGCACGGCGGCGAACTGGCTGCTGACGACGACGGGAGCCTTCGCCGGCCTGGTCCTCGGCGGCCTCTTCCTGCCCCTGGTCATGCTGGGTCTGCACCAGGCCCTCATCCCGATCCACGCCACCCTGATCGAGCAGCAGGGCCACACCGTCCTGCTCCCCCTGCTCGCGATGGCGGGCGCCGGCCAGGTGGGCGCGGCGGCGGCGGTGTACGTCCGGCTGCGCCACGACACCACCATGCGGACGACGATCAGGTCGGCGCTCCCGGCCGGACTGCTGGGCGTGGGTGAACCGCTGATCTACGGGGTGTCCCTGCCGCTCGGCCGCCCCTTCCTCACCGCCTGCGTGGGCGGAGCCGCCGGGGGCGGCTTCGTCGGGCTGTTCGCGATGCTCGGCGAACGGGTGGGCGCGACGGCGATCGGGCCGTCGGGATGGGCGCTGTTCCCGCTGCTGGCGGGCAACAGGGGCCTGGCCCCGACGGCCGCGATCTACGCGGGCGGGCTGCTGACGGGGTACGCGGTGGGCTTCCTGACGACGTACGCCTTCGGTCTGCGGGCCGTGTCTGCCGGAGTTCACACATCGGCGTCGCGGTGAACTCCGGTCGTCCCACGGCTCCGCCGGCGCGGTGAACGTCAGCTCAGGGACTTCAGCGCGGCCGGGTCGTAGGGAGCCAGGTCCGCCAGGCGGCCTGTCAGCACCTTCTGTGCCCACTGCGGGTCCTGGAGCAGGGCGCGGCCGACGGCGACCAGGTCGAACTCGTCGCGCTCCAGGCGGTCCAGGAGGTTGTCGAGGGAGCCCACCTCGGCGCCCTCCCCCTGGAAGGCCTTGTGGAAGTCGCCGTTCAGGCCGACCGAGCCGACGGTGATCGTGGGCCTGCCGGTCAGCTTCTTGGTCCAGCCGGCCAAATTCAGGTCCGAGCCCTCGAACTCGGGGAGCCAGTAGCGGCGCGTGGAGGCGTGGAAGGCGTCGGCACCGGCCGCCGCGAGCGGGGCGAGGACGGCCTCCAGCTCCTCCGGGGTCTCGGCGAGGCGGGCGTCGTAGGCGTCCTGCTTCCACTGCGAGTAGCGGAAGATCACCGGGAAGTCGGGCGAGACGGCCGCGCGGACGGCGGCCACGATCTCCGCGGCGAACCGGGTCCGGGCCACCGGGTCGCCGCCGTAGGCGTCGGTGCGGCGGTTGGTGCCCTCCCACAGGAACTGGTCGATGAGATAGCCGTGCGCGCCGTGCAGCTCGACGCCGTCGAAGCCGATCCGCTCCGCCGCGGCGGCGGCCTCGGCGAACGCGCCGATGACGTCGTCGAGGTCCTGCTGGGTCATGGCCCTGCCGGTGACCTCGTCGGCGCCGATGCGCAGCCCCGAGGGGCCGACCGCGGGGGCGTCCGCGAACGGCGGCTCGCCCGGCCGGCGGACCATGCCGATGTGCCACAGCTGCGGAACGATCGTGCCGCCCGCCGCGTGCACCGCGTCGGCGACCTTCGTCCAGCCCGCGAGCTGCTCGGCCCCGTGGAAGCGCGGCACCCGGTCGCTCTGACCGGCCGAGTCGTGGCCGACGTACGTCCCCTCCGTGACGATCAGACCGACTCCGGCGGCGGCCCGGCGGGCGTAGTACGACGCCACGTCCTCGCCCGGGACGCCGCCCGGCGAGAACATCCGGGTCATCGGCGCCATGACGATGCGGTTCGGGACGGTCAGGCCGTTGATCGAGGTCGGGCGGGAGAGGATCTCGGCGGCGCGCGAGGCGGCCTCGGATGCGGCGACGGTCACGTGGGGGCTCCTTGAGGGGTACCGACGGGTATGTGCGCGTGCATTTACCACACCTCGGCGTCAACCTCCACGACCCCGCCGCCCATTCCCGCGCCGGGAGAATGCCCGTATGACCAAGCCCACCCTGCTCGGCGCCGACGCCCTCGAACGCTCCTCCGTGGTCGCCAACAACACCATGAACCGCGAGCGCGGCCTGACCGGGGTGAACAGTTACGCCCGGGAACTGGGCCTCGATCCGACGGCCCACCTGGCCGCCCGGCCGGCAGCGCCCTCCTGGCTGGACCTGGGCAGCGGCGAGGGACGCGCGCTGCGGGAGGCCGCCGCCGTCCTGCCCCCGGACGCGGTGCTCACCGCCGTCGACCTGGTGGGCCCGCTCGCCCCCACCCCGGCCCCGCCCTCGCTGGAGGAGATCGTCGGCTCGGTCATGATCTGGGCGCCGCCGCCGGGACGGACGTACGACCTGATCACCTGTGTGCACGGGCTGCACTACGTCGGGGACCAGCTCGGGCTGCTGGCGCGGGCCGCCTCCTGGCTCGCCCCGGACGGGCTGCTGCTCGCCCACTTCGACCCGGACTCAGTCCGCTGGTCCGACGGGAGTCCGGCCGGGCGGGCCGTGCTGTCGGCGCTGCGGGCCGCCGGGTTCCGGTACAGCGCCCGGCACCACCGGCTCCGCCTCCGGGGGCCGCGCACCCTCCGGCTGCCGTTCCGGTATCTCGGCGCCGATCCCGCCGCCGGTCCCAACTGCACCGGGCAGCCGGCGGTCGGCTCCCACTACGCGCCCGAGGGCGGTACCCCCTGACGAACAGGGGGTACCGCCCTCGGCAAGACGACGACCGACCGGAGTCGATCAGAAGTCCATGTCACCGCCCGGCATGCCGCCCGGAGCGGCCGCGGCGGCCTTCTCCGGCTTGTCGGCGATGACGGCCTCGGTGGTCAGGAACAGCGCGGCGATGGAGGCGGCGTTCTGCAGCGCGGAACGGGTCACCTTCGCCGGGTCGATGATGCCCTCGGCGATCATGTCGACGTACTCACCGGTCGCGGCGTTCAGGCCGTGGCCGACGGGCAGGTTGCGCACCTTCTCGACGATGACGCCGCCCTCGAGACCACCGTTGACGGCGATCTGCTTGAGCGGGGCCTCCAGCGCGAGCTTCACGGCGTTGGCGCCGGTCGCCTCGTCGCCCGAGAGGTCGAGCTTCTCGAAGACCGAGGAGGCCTGGAGCAGGGCCACGCCACCACCGGCGACGATGCCCTCCTCGACGGCCGCCTTGGCGTTGCGCACGGCGTCCTCGATGCGGTGCTTGCGCTCCTTGAGCTCCACCTCGGTGGCGGCACCGGCCTTGATGACGGCCACGCCGCCGGCCAGCTTCGCCAGACGCTCCTGCAGCTTCTCGCGGTCGTAGTCCGAGTCGCTGTTCTCGATCTCGGCACGGATCTGGTTGACCCGGCCCTGGACCTGCTCCGAGGAGCCGGAGCCGTCGACGATGGTGGTCTCGTCCTTGGTGATGACGACCTTGCGGGCCTTGCCGAGCAGGTCGAGGGAGGTGTTCTCGAGCTTGAGACCGACCTCCTCGGAGATGACCTCGCCACCGGTGAGGATGGCGATGTCGTTCAGCATCGCCTTGCGGCGGTCGCCGAAGCCCGGGGCCTTGACGGCGACGGACTTGAAGGTGCCGCGGATCTTGTTGACGACCAGGGTCGACAGGGCCTCGCCCTCGACGTCCTCGGCGATGATCAGCAGCGGCTTGCCCGACTGCATGACCTTCTCCAGCAGCGGGAGCAGGTCCTTGACCGAGGAGATCTTGGAGTTGGCGATCAGGATGTACGGGTCGTCCAGGACGGCCTCCATACGCTCCATGTCGGTGGCGAAGTACGCCGAGATGTAGCCCTTGTCGAAGCGCATACCCTCGGTGAGCTCCAGCTCCAGACCGAAGGTCTGGGACTCCTCGACGGTGATGACGCCTTCCTTGCCGACCTTGTCCATGGCCTCGGCGATGAGCTCGCCGATCTGGGTGTCGGCGGCGGAGATGGAGGCCGTGGAGGCGATCTGCTCCTTGGTCTCGACGTCCTTCGCCTGCTCCAGCAGGGCGGCGGAGACGGCCTCGACGGCCTTCTCGATACCGCGCTTCAGGGCCATCGGGTTGGCACCGGCGGCGACGTTGCGCAGGCCCTCGCGGACCAGCGCCTGGGCGAGAACGGTCGCGGTGGTCGTACCGTCACCGGCGACGTCGTCCGTCTTCTTGGCGACTTCCTTGACCAGCTCGGCGCCGATCTTCTCGTACGGGTCCTCGAGTTCGATCTCCTTGGCGATGGAGACACCATCGTTGGTGATCGTGGGGGCGCCCCACTTCTTCTCGAGGACGACGTTGCGGCCCTTGGGGCCGAGCGTCACCTTCACGGCGTCCGCGAGCTGGTTCATGCCGCGCTCGAGGCCGCGCCGCGCCTCCTCGTCGAACGCGATGATCTTGGCCATGTGAAGTGGTCCCTCCAGGACTGGGGGTGATTCCTTCGGACCGCGCCCGCGCCCGCGACGGACGGCTCGCACGCCTGTGGTTCCTTGCCCCACCCGGCCTGCGGGCCTCACCGACCCGGTCCTTCGTTGTCACTCTCACCTTCAGAGTGCTAACGCCAATGATTAGCACTCGGGGTAGGCGAGTGCAAGCGGCTCTCGGGTTTCGGGCGGGCGTCGTGCGCCTGTGGCGGGACCCTCCGGGCACACGGAAGGGCTCGCACCCCGGGGGTTGGGTCCCCTTGGTGCGAGCCCTTCAGCGGAAGACGTAGCTTGCGGTTCGTTGGTCGCGCGTTCAGGCAGTGACGCGAACCATGTCGGCCTGCGGGCCCTTCTGGCCCTGCGAGATCTCGAACTCGACCCGCTGGCCCTCTTCCAGGGTGCGGTACCCGTCCATCTGGATCGCGCTGTAGTGGACGAAAACATCCGCACCACCGTCGACCGCGATGAAGCCGTACCCCTTCTCCGCGTTGAACCACTTGACGGTGCCCTGAGCCATGCCTAACTCCCCTATTACTGGCCCTTGCACAGATCCGCACTTCGCGGATCCGGGTCAGACCTCACCCCCCACGGTTTGGGGGCGTGCGCCGGAACGCGTCGACCGCGGCCGAATGTATCTGTCCAACTGCCGTCTGCAACAGGTCAATCGGACGAGAATTCTAGACGCGCAAGGTCCGGAATATAGTGAGAATTTGCCAGAACTCAGGGCAAGTCGGGCCCCGCAAAAGGAGCAGATGACGCAAAAGGCGCGCACACTTTGGCTACTTCTCGTCGCACAGGGTCGCGGTACTCATATGCGCCCGGCATGCGAAGTGGTGCGAGTTCCCCAACTGTACCGCGCTCAATCAAGCTGAATTGCCCCCTCCGTTTGTCTTACGGAGAGGGCAATTCGATGAACTCAGGGTGACGCGCCTTACCGACGGTAACGATCAGCCGCCGGCAACCGCCGGAATGATGGAAACTCCGGCGCCGTCGGGGGTCGCCGTCTCCAGGCCCTGCTCGAAGCGGACATCGTCGTCATTGACGTACACATTCACGAAGCGGCGCAGCTTGCCCTGGTCGTCCAGAACCCGGGCGGCGATGCCGGTGTGGTTCTTCTCCAGGTCGGCGATGACCTCGGCGAGGGTGCCACCCTCGGCCGTCACCTCGGCGGCACCACCGGTGTAGGTGCGCAGGATGGTGGGGATGCGGACTTTGACGCTCATGAGTCGAGGCCAGCCTCTCGGAAGGAGTCGAGGTTCGGGCGGATCGTCGCGGTGAGGCCGGTGCCGGCCACCGCGTCGAGGGTCTTGAGGCCGTCGCCGGTGTTCAGGACGACGGTCGTCTTCGTGGGGTCGAGCAGCCCGTTCTCGATCAGCTTGCGCGTCACGCCCACCGTCACGCCGCCCGCCGTCTCGGCGAAGATGCCCTCGGTCCGGGCCAGCAGCTTGATCGCGTCGACGATCTGTTCGTCGGTCACGTCCTCCACCGCGCCGCCGGTGCGCCGGGCGATGTCCAGGACGTAGGGCCCGTCCGCGGGGTTGCCGATGGCCAGCGACTTGGCGATGGTGTTCGGCTTCTGCGGCCGGACCACGTCGTGGCCCGCCTTGTAGGCCACCGACACCGGCGAGCACCCCTCGGCCTGCGCGCCGAAGATCTTGTACGGCCGGTCCTCGACGAGCCCGAGCTTGATCAGCTCCTGCAGCCCCTTGTCGATCTTCGTCAGCTGCGAGCCGGACGCGATCGGCACGACGAGCTGGTCCGGGAGCCGCCAGCCGAGCTGCTCGCAGATCTCGTACGCCAGGGTCTTGGAGCCCTCCGCGTAGTAGGGCCGCAGGTTGACGTTGACGAAGCCCCAGCCCTCGCCGGCCGGGTCGCCGATCAGCTCGGAGCAGAACCGGTTCACGTCGTCGTAGTTGCCCTCGATGCCGACGAGCTCGCCGCCGTACACCGCGGCCATCACGACCTTGCCCTGCTCCAGGTCGTGCGGGATGAACACGCAGGAGCGGAAGCCCGCGCGGGCCGCGGCGGCGCCGACGGCACCGGCCAGGTTCCCCGTCGACGAGCAGGAGAGCGTGGTGAAGCCGAAGGCACGGGCGGCCTCCAGGGCCTGGGCGACGACCCGGTCCTTGAAGGAGTGCGTCGGGTTGCCGGAGTCGTCCTTCACGTACAGGCCGCCGGTCACGCCGAGCTCGCGGGCCAGGTTGTCGGCCTTGACGAACGCGGTCCAGCCGGGGTTGAGGTTGGGCTTGCCGGCCACGTCCGAGGGGACGGGCAGCAGCGGCGCGTAACGCCAGATGTTCGCGGGTCCCGCTTCGATGCGCTTGCGGAGCTCCTCGGTGTCGTACGCCGAGAAGTCGTAGGCGATCTCCAGCGGGCCGAAACACTCCTCGCACGCGAAAACCGGGCCGAGCGGGACGCGGTGTCCGCACTCGCGGCAGCTCAGGGCGGCGGCGGGACCGAGATCGACAGTGGTGTTTCCGGTGCTTGCGACAGTCTGCACAGCCATGTGAGGCGAGGCCCTTTCTCCTCATCTTCCTCACGACGCATCTCGCCGTGAGACGGATTTGGCACCTTCCCGAGCCGGGAGCCTCGCGTGAACGAGACCGGCTGGAGGGTTGCCGGGGCTTCATCGGGCCGTATCCCTCTGCCCCTCTGGATGAGCGGTATGAAGTTGTGAACGCCGGGCCGGCCAGGACATGCGATGGTCACCCGCGTTGTTCAAGACTGTAACCGACGACCAGGACAGTTGAGATAGTCGTCCGAACGGCGAGATGGATCACAAACAGCGGATCACAAGCGAAGGAGCCGCCTACGTGCTGAAAGAAGTCGAGCGCTGGCTGAGCACCCGCTCCTGGTCGGTGACCGATCGCCCGCTCCACCAGATACTGGCCGCGAAGCGCAGCTCGGGCCAGTCCGTCTCCGTCGTGCTGCCCGCGCTCGACGAGGAGGAGACGGTCGGCGACATCGTCGCCGTGATCCGGCACGACCTGATGCACCAGGTCCCGCTGGTGGACGAGATCGTCGTCGTCGACTCCGGGTCGACCGACCGCACCGCCGAGGTCGCCGCGGCGGCCGGGGCGACGGTGGTGCACCGGGACGCGATCCTGCCGCGCCTGCCCGCCGTGCCCGGCAAGGGCGAGGTCCTCTGGCGCTCGCTGCTGGTCACCCGCGGCGACATCGTCTGCTTCATCGACGCGGACCTGAAGGAGTTCTCCTCGGACTTCGTCTCGGGCATCGTCGGACCGCTGCTCACCGACCCCGGGGTGGACCTGGTCAAGGCGATGTACGACCGCCCGCTCACGGTGTCCGACGGGCGCGCCTCCGGCACGACGGCGGCGGGCCAGGGCGGCCGGGTCACCGAGCTGATGGCCCGCCCGCTGCTGAACATGCACTGGCCGCAGCTGGCCGGCTTCGTGCAGCCCCTCGGCGGGGAGTACGCGGCCCGCCGCTCCCTGCTGGAACAGCTCCCCTTCCCCGTCGGCTACGGCGTGGAGCTCGGCATGCTGGTCGACGCGCTGCACCTGGTCGGCCTCGACGCGCTGGCCCAGGTCGACGTCGGGGTGCGCAAGCACCGGCACCAGGACGGCCAGGCGCTCGGCCGGATGTCCGCCGCGATCTACCGCACGGCCCAGCTCCGGCTGGCCCGCGGCCACCTCATCCGCCCCACGCTCACCCAGTTCGAGCGCGGTGAGGACGGTTTCGAGCCGCGGACGTACTCGGTGGACACCGAGGAACGGCCGCCGATGGCGGAGATCTCGGAGTACGCGTCCCGCAAGGTGGCGTAACCCACGCCGCCCGAAGCGCCTCGCACGTTTGAGCGTTTACGGCACGGGCTAGGTTGGACCACATGGCTTCCACGTACGGCGCTGCTCAGGTGCTGGTCGCGTCGAACCGCGGCCCGGTCTCCTATGAACTGCAGGAAGACGGCTCACTGCGCACCAAGCGCGGGGGCGGCGGACTGGTGTCGGGCCTGTCGGCCATCGGCCCGGACGCCGGTGCCCTGTGGGTGTGCTCGGCACTGTCCGACGGCGACCGCGAGGCGGTGCGCCGCGGGGTGGGCGAGGACGGCGTGCGGATGCTCGCCGTACCGGCCGACGTGCACGCGGACGCGTACAACGGCGTCGCCAACTCCGTGCTCTGGTTCGTCCACCACATGCTGTACCAGACCCCGCTGGAGCCGGCCTTCGACTCCGCGTTCTGGCGGCAGTGGGAGAACTACGCCCGCTACAACCGTGCCTTCGCCGAGGCGCTGGCCGACGAGGCGGCCGAGGGCGCGGCGGTCCTGGTGCAGGACTACCACCTGACGCTGGTGCCGGGGCTGCTGCGCAAGCTGCGCCCGGACCTGCGCATCAGCCACTTCTCGCACACGCCGTGGGCCCCGGTGGACTACTTCCGCATGCTGCCCGACCGGGTGGCGCGCGAGGTGCTGGAGGGCATGCTCGGCGCCGACCGCCTCGGCTTCCTCACCCAGCGCTGGGCGGACGCGTTCACCGCGTGCTGCGATGAGCTGGCGGGCGGGCTCGGGGACACCGAGATCGGGGTGCACGGGCTGGGGGCGGACGCGGACTTCCTGCGCCGGCGCTCGCACGAGGCGGACGTCGAGGAGCGGATGACGGCGCTGCGGGCGGAGATCGGGGAGGGCCGGCGGACGATCGTCCGGGTGGACCGGACCGAGCTGTCGAAGAACATCGTGCGCGGGCTGCTGGCCTACCGGCAGCTTCTCGACGACCACCCCGAGTGGCGCGAGCGGGTCGTGCACGTGGCCTTCGCCTACCCCTCCCGGCAGGATCTCGCCGTCTACCGGGAGTACACGGCCGAGGTGCAGCGCCTCGCCGACGAGATCAACTCCCAGTACGGCACCCCGGGCTGGACTCCGGTCGTGCTGCACGTCAAGGACGACTTCGCGCGCTCCCTGGCCGCCTACCGGCTCGCCGACGTGGCCCTGGTCAACCCCATCCGGGACGGCATGAACCTGGTCGCCAAGGAGGTGCCGGTCGTCTCCGACGAGGGCTGCGCGCTGGTGCTGTCCCGGGAGGCGGGGGCGTACGAGGAGCTCGGCGAGCACGCGATCGTGGTGAACCCGTACGACGTCCTGGACACCGCGCGCGCCCTGCACGAGGCCCTGACCATGCCCCCGCACGAGCGGGCCGAGCGCTCCAAGCGGCTGGCCGCGGCGGCCACGGCCCTGCCCCCGGCGCAGTGGTTCATGGCCCAGCTGCGGGCGCTGACGAGCTAGCGCCCGCGACGCCGGGCCGATCCCCCCGGGGCCTACAGGTGCGCCGCCAGCTCGCTGAGCAGCGCCACCACTCCCCGGGGGCCCTGGACCACCAGGTCGGCCCTCTCCCGCAGCTCCGGGACCTGCTCGCTGCCGCTGCTGCACACCAGCAGGCCGGGGGTGCCGTCGGTGCGGAGCTTGTCGACGGCCGCGTAAGCGGGCAGGTCGCCCAGGTCGTCGCCGGCGTAAAGGATCGCGGTCGCGTCGGTCTCGCGGACCCAGTCGAGGAGGGCGACGCCCTTGTCCATGCCGGGCGGGCGCAGTTCCAGGACCAGCCGGCCCGGCTCGACGATCAGGCCGTGCCGGGCGGCGAGCGCGGCGAGGGGCGCGCGCAGCGCGTCGAAGGCGGCCTGCGGATCAGCGGCCCGGCGGGTGTGCACGGCGACCGCGCTGCCCTTCTCCTCGATCCAGGTGCCGTGCCAGGCGCCGACCCCGTCGAGGACTCCGGGCAGCTCCGCGCGGACGGCGGCGACCCCCGGGTCGGGGGCGGGTGCGCTGACGGTGCCGGTGACGGCGTCCCAGCGCTCGGCGCCGTAGTGGCCGAGGACGACGAGATGCTCCAGGCCCGGGACCCCGGCGAACCCGCCGTACCGGACGGCGACGCCGGCGGGCCGGCCGGTGACCACGGCGACGGCGGCCACCTTCGGCGCGAGCGCGGCGAGCGCCTCCACCGCGCCGGGGTGCGCCCGGGCCTGTTCGGGGTCCGGCACGATCGGCGCGAGCGTCCCGTCGAAGTCGATGGCGATCACCGCCCGCGCGGGTTCGGCGAGGATGGCGTCGAGGCCGGCCCGGCCGGCGGGGGTGGCCGGGGTCGGCAAGGAGGTCGATTCCGTGTGGCTGCCCATACGGACGACCCTATCCAGCGCCGGCCCGCCGGTCAGCAGCACCTCACCGCTCCGCTCGGCGTGACTCCCGCACCCTGCGCAGCCGGTTCACCGTCACCGGGTCGTGCGCGAGGGCCCGCTCGTCGTCCAGGAGGGCGTTGAGGAGCTGGTAGTAGCGGACGGGGGCCAGGCCCAGCTCCTCGCGTATCGCGCGCTCCTTGGCGCCCGGGCCGGGGAAGCCGCGGCGTTCCAGGGCGAGGATGGACTGTTCCCTGGGGTTCAGCGGGTCCGGTGCCATACCTGGCACCGTAGCCCCCGGCACCGACAGCGCCGCTACTCCGCGGCCTCCTCAGCCACCGCCGTGCCCTGCAGCTCGCGCAGCACGCTCGCTGGGTCGCCGCTGGAGGAGACCGCCTTGCCGATCTTCTTCTTCACCGCCGCACTGACCGCCGCCCAGGAGGTACGGCCCACCGGGTACAGCTCGGAGGAGGGCAGCGCCTCGAGGAACGGCTTAAGGCCGGCGTCCTGCTCCGCCGCGCTCATGATG
The DNA here is from genome assembly GCF_023544665.1 of Streptomyces sp. YS415. GTDB lineage: Bacteria > Actinomycetota > Actinomycetes > Streptomycetales > Streptomycetaceae > Streptomyces. The sequence continues at coordinate 127,904 of NZ_JAMJFL010000005.1, read as the reverse complement.
TCCGAGACCGAGTTCGTCACCGGCAGCAGGTCGTACTCGCGGGAGAGGGCGAGCACGTTCTTCTCCTCGTAGACGAAGTCGAGGAAGTCGCCGGCCTCCTTCGCGTGGCCGTTCTGCTTGAACGCCATCATCCAGTCGGCGACGCCCATCGAGACCTCGCTCGGCCCGTCGGCGCCGGGCATCGGCACCATGCCGAAGTCCACGCCCTTGGCCTTGGCCGCCTTCATCAGCGAGGGGTGTCCGTTGAGCATGCCGACCTCGCCGTCCGTGAACGCCTCGAAGGCGTCCGCGCGGTTCAGCGCGGCGGGCGCGACGGGACCGGTCAGACCCTGACCGACCAGCTCGTCGTTGAGCCAGTCGAACGTGGCGATGTTCTCCTCCGAGTCGATGTTGTAGGTCCCGGCGTCGGTGTCGGTGTAGCCGCCGCCCCCGCTGAGCAGCCACTGCATGGTCTCCGCCTGCGCCTCCTCCGGCCCGAGCGGCAGCGCGTACGGGTACTTCACCCCGTCCGCCTTCAGCGCCTCGGCGTTCGCCGCCAGCTCCTGCCAGGTCTGCGGGGCGGATATCCCGGCCTTCTCGAAGAGGCCCTTGTTGTAGAACAGCAGCCGCGTGGAGGAGGCGAACGGCATCCCGTACTGGATGCCGTTGACCGCGCCCGCCGAGGCGAACTGCGGGAGGAAGTCGGCCTGGGTGGTGATCGAGAGCAGCTCGCTCGCGGTGTACAGCTTCCCGGCCTTCGCGTAGTCCGCGTACGCCCCGATCTGTGCCAGGTCCGGCGCCTTGCCGGCGTCGACCAGCTCCCTGACCTTCCGGTCGACGTCGGTCCAGGAGTAGACGCTGACCTCGACGTTCACGTCGGGGTGGTCCTTCTCGTACGCGCCGACCAGCGAGTCCCAGTACTTCTGGGAGCTGTTGGCCGCGCTGTCGCCGTAGTCCGCCGCGACGAGTCGCAGGGTGACCTCGTCCGAGCCCCCGGTCAGGCCGCAGCCGCCGAGCGCCGCCGTCACACCGAGGGCGGACACCGCCGCGATCATTGCCGTCCTGCGCCGCTGCACTGCCATGTCCCCAACCCGATGCGAAAGCTTTCGAAACAACGCCATAAGGTCTACACCACCTTAGTGGACTAGACCTCTCATGGGTATGCGGGCCACACTGTCCCCCGTGAGACATGTCATCGCCCTCGACGTGGGCGGCACCGGGATGAAGGCCGCCCTGGTCGGGGCGGACGGCGCCCTGCTGCACCAGGCCCGCCGGCCGACCGGACGCGAGCGCGGCCCCGACGCGGTCGTGGCGGGCATCCTCGGCTTCGCCGCCGAACTGCGCGCGCACGGCGCCGAGCACTTCGGGGAGCCCGCCGCCGCGGCCGGTCTCGCCGTCCCCGGCATCGTCGACGAGGTGGCCGGCATCGCCGCCTACTCGGCCAACCTCGGCTGGCGCGACGTACCCCTGCGCGAACTGATCTCCACCGAGCTCGGCATCCCGGCCGCCCTCGGCCACGACGTGCGCACCGGCGGTCTCGCCGAGGGCCGGGTCGGCGCGGGCCGGGGCACCGACCGGTTCCTGTTCGTGGCGCTCGGCACCGGCATCGCGGGCGCGATCGGGGTGGACGGCCGGGTGGAGGCCGGGGCGCACGGGTTCGCGGGCGAGATCGGCCATGTCGTCGTACGCCCCGGAGGCGCCCCCTGCCCCTGCGGACAGCGCGGCTGCCTGGAGCGTTTCGCCTCCGCGGCCGCGGTGAGCGAGGCCTGGGCGAGGGCCGACGGGAACCCGGACGCGGACGCGGCCGACTGCGCGAAGGCCGTCGCGTCCGGTGACCCGAACGCCGTACGCGTCTGGCAGGACGCCGTGGACGCCCTGGCCGACGGCCTGGTCACCGCCCTCACCCTGCTGGACCCGCGCACACTGATCATCGGTGGCGGCCTCGCCGAGGCGGGGGAAACCTTGTTCACACCCCTGCGGGACGCCGTCCGGCGCAGGGTCACGTTCCAGAAGGTGCCGGAGATCGTTCCGGCGGCCCTGGGGGACGCGGCGGGCTGTCTGGGCGCGGGCCTCCTGGCCTGGGACCTGCTGACTACTACAACTCGGATCCAGGAGGAACCCACCTGATGGCAACCCCCTCAGGGGCGCGGGGAACTGCGCGACCAGCCCCCACCGGCCCGCAGACGGTCCTCAAGGGAGCCCACGTAGCACTCCCCACCGGAGTGATCGACAACGGCCAAGTGGTCGTCGAGGGCGACCGAATCGCCGCGACCGCGCAAGAGAACGCCCAGGTCATCGACGTAACCGGCCACTACCTGGTCCCCGGTTTCGTGGACATCCACAACCACGGCGGCGGTGGAGCCTCGTTCACCTCGGGCACCGTCGAGGACGTGCTGCAGGGCATCGACACCCACCGCCGGCACGGCACCACCACCCTCGTCGCCTCCACCGTCACCGGCGACATGGACTTCCTCGCCCAGCGCGCGGGGTTCCTCTCCGAGCTCGCCGAGCAGGGCGACATCGCCGGGATCCACTTCGAGGGCCCGTTCATCTCCCCGTGCCGCAAGGGCGCGCACTCCGAGGAGCTGCTGCGCGACCCGGACCCGGCCGAGGTGCGCAAGCTGATCGACGCCGCGCGCGGCTGGGCCAGGATGGTCACCCTCGCCACCGAACTGCCCGGCGGCATCGACTCCGTACGGCTGCTCGCCGAGCACGGCGTCATCGCGGCGATCGGCCACACGGACGCGACGTACGAGCAGACGGTCGAGGCGATCGACGCGGGCGCCACCGTGGCGACGCACCTCTTCAACGCGATGCCCGCCCTCGGCCACCGCGCCCCGGGACCGATCGCGGCGCTGCTGGAGGACGACCGGATCACCGTCGAGCTGATCAACGACGGCACCCATCTGCACCCCGCCTCCCTGCAGCTGGCGTTCCATCACGCGGGCGCGGACCGGGTGGCGTTCATCACGGACGCGATGGACGCGGCCGGCTTCGGCGACGGCCGCTACATGCTCGGCCCGCTGGAGGTCGAGGTCGCCGACGGCGTCGCCCGGCTGGTGGAGGGCGGCTCGATCGCCGGCTCGACCCTCACCCTGGACCGCGCCTTCAAGCGCGCGGTGACGGTCGACCGGCTGTCCGTGGAGGACGCGGTGAAGGCCCTGTCCGCCAACCCGGCCCGGCTGCTGGGACTGTCCGACACGATCGGCTCGCTGGAGCCGGGCAAGTACGCCGACCTGGTGATCCTGGACGACGCCTACGAGGTCAAGGGCGTCATGCGCCGAGGTCACTGGGTGGTCGATCCCCGACTGGGCTGATCCGTCCGGCATCCGCGCGACGGCGGCCGTTTCCCAGGGCTGGGACGGCCGCCTCGTCTTTGGCATGATCAGGACCGGAAGAGACGGCACCACTGACCGGGGAGGTCGGCCCGGATGATCCTCACGGTCACGCTGAACACCGCTCTCGACATCACGTACCGCGTACCTGCGCTGCGCCCGCACGCCTCGCACCGCGTCTCCGAGGTCCTCGAACGCCCCGGCGGCAAGGGCCTGAACGTGGCGCGGGTGCTGGCGGCCCTCGGCCACGAGGTGACCGCCACCGGCTTCACGGGCGGCACCACGGGCCGCGTCGTACGCGAACTGCTCACCGCCGACGGCGGGGTGGTCGACGCCCTCGTCCCGCTCGCCGGCACGACCCGCCGCACGATCGCGGTCGTCGACGACCTCACCGGCGACACGACCCAGCTCAACGAGCCGGGCCCGGTCGTCACCCCCGCCGAGTGGTCCGCCTTCCAGCAGACCTACGACCGGCTGCTCGCGTCGGCCGACGCGGTGGCCCTCTGCGGCAGCCTCCCCCCGGGCGTCCCCGTCGGCGCCTACGCGGGCCTGGTCCGCGCGGCACGCGCCGCGGGCGTCCCCGTACTCCTGGACACCAGCGGCGAACCCCTGCGCCGGGCCGTCGCCGCCCGCCCGGACCTCATCAAGCCCAACGCCGACGAGCTGGCCGAACTCACCGGCTCCCACGAGCCGTTGCGCGCCACGCGGGACGCCCGCCGCCGCGGCGCCCGCACGGTGGTCGCCTCACTGGGGGCCGACGGTCTGCTCGCCCACACCCCGCAGGGCCGCTGGCGGGCCGTCCCGCCCGCACCGCTGCGCGGCAACCCGACCGGCGCGGGCGACGCGGCGGTCGCGGGCCTGCTGTCGGGCCTGGTCGAAGGGCTCCCCTGGCCGGACCGGCTGGCCCGCGCGGTCGCCCTGTCCGCGGCGAGCGTGCCGGCACCGGTGGCGGGCGAGTTCGACCGCGGAACGTACGAAGAGCTGCTGGGCCGGGTGGCCGTGACGGGCGAGGCCGACGCGGCCTGACCTAGCGTTTGACCTGGCCTTCCTTGATCCACAGCTGGTCCAGCAGGACGTTGCACTTGTCGCCGTCGCCGCAGGAGATCGCGATGGTGTTGGTGCCCTTGTTGAGGGTGGGCCAGGCGTAGGTCTGGGTCCAGCCCTTGGAGAAGTCGCCGCCCTTGGTCCGGGTGAAGTTGCCCAGGTTCAGCTTGCTGCCGAAGGGCTTGCCGTTGACGGTCAGCGTCATCGACTGGTCCTCGTCGGTGGTGCTGAAGCGCGTGAACAGCGTGTAGGTGCCGTCCTCGGGGATGCCGTCGACCGTCCAGGTGGCCGAGGCGCCGGGCTGGTTGAGGCCGGTGACGTAGGAGCCCGCGTTGGCGCCCTGCACCTCCGAGGCCACGGTCACTCCGGGCGACAGGCGCAGCGACTTCGCGTCCGACTCCGGCAGGTCCACCTCTTCCTCGGCGCTGCTGCCCTGCGAAGGTGTCGGGTCCGTGCTCTCGGTCTGGGTCGGGGTGGGGCCGGCCTCGTTGTCGGTGCCCTCGTCGTCCTTGTCACCGCCCGCCATCGCCACCGCGATACCGATGACGACCGCGGCGACCACCGCGATCGCGCCGATCAGCAGTCCCTTGGTGTTCGGTCCGCGTCCCCGGCCGCCGCCGCCGATGCCGTCGCTGTAGGAGGCCGTCTGCTGATGGGTGGCCGGGGCGCCGCCCGGGAAGGTCTCCGGGGCCGAGTAGTGCGCGTTCGGCCGGTTGTACCCGCCCTGCTGCTGGGGCACCTGGGTGTGGGGCGCAGCCGTCTGCTGGCCGTACTGCCGCTGGCCGACCGAGCGCACCCGGTTCACCGAGTTCGGGTAGCCGTAGCCACCGGACGGTGGCTGGGCGCCGTTGGCCTGCCCGTCGGCGTAGAGGTAGCCGAACGGGTCGTCGTCCTCGGGCGTAGTGGCGCCGTTGTTGCCGGACGTCATCCCTTGGTCTCCTCACCAGGTGCGGGGCGGATGCGGTACGTGTAGCGAAGGGCGAGCCTACCCGCTCTGGCTGACCCAAACGGGTGACTCGGACCGCATCAGCTCGCTGACCTGGGCTTCATCCCGCACGTCTGTGCTGTTTGGGACGAGATCGTTTCTCTACGTACATCCGCTCGTCCGCGGACTTCAGCACCTCGTCCGCGGTCATGCCGCAGTGGGCCCACCCGATGCCGAAACTGGCGCCCACCCGCATGGCGCGGCCGTCGACCCGGATCGGCTGGATTATCTCGTTGCGCAGCCGTACGGCCAGGTCCTGGGCGTCGGCCCGGCCGAGCCCGTCGGCCAGCACCACGAACTCGTCGCCGCCGAGCCGGGCCACGGTGTCGCCGTCCCGGACGCCCCCGGAGAGCCGGCGGGCGACCTCGATCAGGACCGCGTCACCCGCGTTGTGCCCGAACCGGTCGTTGATCGACTTGAAGCCGTCGAGGTCGCAGAAGAGCACCGCGAGCCCCTTGGTGCCGTCGTCGTGTTCACCCTCAGGGGCGACGGTGTGCACGTGGTGGTCGTAGCCGTCGAGGACCTCGGCGCCCGGGGGGAAGTCGAAGCCGTGGCCGTTGACGTCGTAGGCCGGGTGACCGAAGGCCGCGTCCAGGGACTCCAGGGCTCCGGCCTGGGTGGCGCGCTGGCACAGCCGCGAGGAGAGCCGGGCGCGCAGTTCGGCGGAGTTCGGCAGCCCGGTCAGGGAGTCGTGGGAGGCGCGGTGGGCGAGCTGGAGCTCGCGCCGCTTGCGCTCCTCTATGTCCTCGACATGCGTCAGCAGGAAGCGCGGCCCGTCGGCGGCGTCGGCGACCACGCTGTTGCGCAGGGACACCCAGACGTAGGTGCCGTCCCGGCGGCCGAGGCGGAGCTCGGCGCGGCCGCCCTCGGCGGAGGTCCTGAGCAGGGTGCCGATGTCCTCGGGGTGGACGAGGTCGGAGAAGGCGTAGCGGCGCATCGCGGAGGCGGGGCGGCCGAGCAGCCGGCACAGGGCGTCGTTGGTGCGCAGGATCCGGCCGTGCTGGTCGCCGCCCATCTCGGCGATGGCCATGCCGGAGGGGGCGTACTCGAAGGCCTGCCTGAAGCTTTCCTCGCTGGCCCGCAGCGCCTGCTGCTCGCGCTCCAGCCTGACCAGCGCCCGCTGCATGTTCGCCCGCAGGCGGGCGTTGCTGATCGCGATGGCGGCCTGGAACGCGTACATCTGGAGCGCCTCGCGCCCCCACGCGCCCGGCAGCCGGCCGTTGCGCGGCCGGTCCACGGACAGGACGCCGATCAGTTCACCGCTGCCGCTGCCGTGCACGCCCGGTGTGTACATGGGGGCGAAGAGCCGGTCCGAGGGGTGCCACTCGTCCTCGAAGCGGGGCGCGGGCCCGTCGGTGTACCACTGCGGGACGTCGTCGTCGTCGAGGACCCAGCCCTCGGTGTGCGGGATGAACACCAGGTCGCCCCAGTGCTCGCCCATGCTCAGCCGGCGCTCCCAGGACTCGCGGGAGCCGGTCCGGCCGGTGATCAGTGCCTCGGCGGCGGGGTTGCCGGCGAGGGCGGCGACGACGAGGTCGCCGTCGGGGCGGACCAGATTGACGGCCGCGAGTTCGTAGCCGAGGCCGGTGACGACGCCGTCGGCGACGGTCTGAAGCGTGTCCGCCAGGCTGCGCGCGGTGTTCATGTCCGCCATGACCTGGTGCAGTTGTCGCAGGGTCGCAAGACGGACGTACGGCTCCGACTCGGTCTCCATGCTCGCCCTCCCCCCGAGACCTCGCAGCGAATCAAGGGTTGTCTTCGGCGTCTTTTCTGTGTCGTGCCCTTGCTGTTCTTGATGAAGGTTCCCCGCCACTGAATCACAGCGCGCTGCCCACCCGGTACACAGGGTCAACAATTACTGCCCCTTGTGACTCAAGTCACAACGAAAGATGAACAATTGCGCAGTGTTTCTGCGTTTTTCCGGTGCGTTTACCGACCGCAAACGCCGGGTGCTGTCGGTCGGAGGTCGGGCGAAGGTCCTAGGACCGTTCTCGGCCCCCGGCCCGATGCGGCGGCCCCGACCCGGAGACTAGCGTTTCCGGCGTGCCGAACACTCCCCCCGCCGCGCAGGCCCCGATCACCGCACCCGCCCCCGCCGGGCATGCTGAGGGGGTGAGCAACGACGAGTTCCGTGCCGCCATGTCCCGGCTGGCCGCCGGTGTGGTCCTGGTGACCGCCTTCGAACCCCCGCTCGCCGCCGACGGGCCGAAGGGGGAGGACGTGGGCATGACGGCGACATCGTTCATGTCGGTCTCGCTGGACCCGCCGCTGGTGCTGGTCAGCCTGCGCACGGGTGCCCGGATGGACGAGCTGCTCGACGAGCAGCCCCTGTGGGGGGTCTCGGTGCTGTCCGAGAGCCAGCGCCACATCGCCGGGCGGTTCGCCATGAAGGGCCGCATCAGCGACCGCCTCCTGTTCGAGGACATCCCCTGCCTCCGCGGCGCGGCGACCGGCGCGGCACTGGTGGGCGGCGCGCTGGCCACCCTGGAGTGCCGCACCGAGCAGCGCGTGGAGGCGGGTGACCACACCCTGGTGATCGGCCGCGTCCTGACGGCGAGCGTGCCGAGCGCGGAGGGCGGGCCGCTGACGTATTTCCGCGGTCGCTATCGCCAATTGGGCTGAGCCGGAATTTGCATGACGGGGTGTGAACTCGCGGCCTACTCTGCGCGCATGACGACGACCGGCCCCCGCCTGGAAACGCTCACCCCGAAGAATGTCGAGGACGCGCTCGCCATCCGGATCCGCCCGGACCAGGAGGACGCGGTCGAGCCGGTGGCGCACTCGCTGGCCGAGGCGTACGTCTGGCCCGGGGTCGCCTGGCCCCGCCTGATCGTCGACGACGGCCGGGCGGTCGGCTTCCTGATGGCGTTCCTCGACATCGACTGGAAGGGCGACGGCACCCTCGTCCGCTCCGGCCTGTGGCGCCTGAACATCGCGGCGGAGGAACAGGGGCGGGGCTACGGCCGGTTCGCGGTCGAGTCCGTGGCTGCGGAACTGCGCCGCCGGGGCGGCAGCGAGATGTACGTCACCTGGCACCCCGGCCCGACCGGCCCGGAGAACTTCTACCTCGGTCTCGGCTTCGAACCGAACGGCGAGACGAGCGGCGGTCAGACGGTCGGCGTCCTGAAGCTCCACTGACCCCCTCAGGGGCCGCTACACGAGCCGTACCTCCAGTTCCGCGACGCGTTCGGATGTCGTCGCGATGTCGATGGCGGCGATCCGGTCCCGTACGACCGTGAAGGCCAGTACCCGTTCCACCCGCCCGTCGACCAGCGCCGCGAGGCCCGCCCGGCCGTCGACCAGCGCGGGCCGGGCGAGGCCGGCGAGGGCGGCGTAACCGGAGGCGCCCCGGGCCACGGCGAGGGCGCCGGTCGACACCCCGGCCTCGCTCCGCGCCACCACGTCCGGGTCGAGCACCCCGACCAGCGCGTCGAAGTCCCCGTCCCGGACGGCGGCGAGGAAGGCGTCGACGACCGCCCGCTGCCGGGCCGGATCCCCGGCCGCCGGTTCCGCGCCGCGCACCCGGCGCCGGGCCCGGCTGGCGAGCTGGCGCGCTGCGGCGGGCGTACGGCCGAGCACGGTCGCGATCTCCTCGAAGGGCACCGCGAACAGGTCGTGCAGCACGAAGGCGAGCCGTTCGGCGGGGGTGAGGGTGTCCAGCACGACGAGCAGGGCGATCCCGACGGAGTCGGCGAGCAGCGCGTCCTGCTCCGGATCCGCCCCGGCGGCGGGTCGCGGTCCCACGGCGTCCAGGGGCCGCTCGCCGCGCGAGCCGCGGGAGCGGAGCATGTCGAGGCAGACCCGGCCGACGACGGTGGTCAGCCAGCCGCCGAGGTTGTCGATCCGTGCGGCCTCGGACCGGCTGAGCCGGAACCAAGCCTCCTGCACGGCGTCCTCGGCCTCCGCGGAGGAGCCGAGCACCCGGTGGGCGACGGCGTGCAGCTGCCCTCGGTGCGCCTCGAAGTGCTGGGCGAGTACGTCGTGGTCGGTGGTCATCGGTCCGTCACACCCTCTCGTCGTGCCCCGTGCGGTCACTGACATGACGGACCGGGCGAGGATGATGTGACGCGGCGAGGCGAAGCGATGATGCGGCGCGGCGCGGTGATGCGACGCGGCGGGCGCTCCGGCGGATGCCGCCGGGCACTATCCCCAGTCGCGGCCCGAGCGGCCCCGCTTGGTGTCCGAGCGCTGCTTCTTCTGCCGCAGCCGCCGTTCGTTGATGCCCCGGGGGATGCGGGTCGGCCTGCGCGGCTTCGGCGGCGGCGCAGTGGCCTCCGCCAGCAGCGCCGCGAGGCGCACCGCCGCGGTCTCCCGGTTGCGCCACTGGGAGCGGTGCTCGGAGGAGCGGACCGTGACGACACCGTCGACCAGGCGCCCGGCCAGCCGCTCCAGCGCCCGCTCCTTCCACACCTCGGGCAGCGCCTCGGTGCGCGCGAGGTCGAAGCGGAGTTCCACTTGGGAGTCGCTGGTGTTGACGTGCTGTCCGCCGGGCCCCGAGGAGCGCGAGAAACGCCACAGGAGCTCGGCCTCGGGAAGCGAGACGGAGCCGCGAACGACGTAAGGACCGGACATGCCCTCCATCGTCGCGCGTCTGTCCGGTCCACGTCACGCGAATATCCCGGGAGGCCGCCGAAAGGGCGAGTAAAGAAAGTAAAGCGACGGGGAACCTCGCGTACCCCTCTCGACGTTCATAGGGGTAGCTGTAGCTTCGTGCTCGTACGCAAAACGAGGGAAGGGACTCCCAACAATGGCTGTAAGCCTGTCCAAGGGTGGCAACGTCTCGCTCACCAAGGAGGCTCCGGGCCTGACCGCCGTCACCGTGGGCCTCGGCTGGGACGTCCGCACCACCACCGGCACGGACTTCGACCTCGACGCCTCCGCGATCGCGGTCAACACGCAGGGCAAGGTCTACTCCGACGGCCACTTCGTGTTCTTCAACAACAAGCAGACCCCGGACCAGACCATCGTCCACACCGGCGACAACCGCACGGGTGAGGGCGCGGGCGACGACGAGGCGATCAACGTCAACCTGGAAGGACTCCCGGCCGACATCGACAAGATCGTCTTCCCGGTCTCCATCTACGACGCCGAGAACCGCTCGCAGAACTTCGGCCAGGTCCGCAACGCCTACATCCGCATCCTCAACCAGGCCGGCGGCGCCGAGATCGCGCGCTACGACCTGTCCGAGGACGCGGCGACGGAGACGGCCATGGTCTTCGGCGAGCTGTACCGCAACGGCGCGGAGTGGAAGTTCCGCGCGGTCGGCCAGGGCTACGCCTCGGGCCTGGTGGGCATCGCCCAGGACTTCGGCGTCAACGTCTGACCGTTCGCACGGACGGTCCGACCGTTCGCACCGACGCACCCGAACCCCCGGCTCCGGCCGGGGGTTCGGTCGTGGCGCAGTAGCGTCCTGGCATGCTTCTCGAACGCCTGCCCGTGTCCCCCGGCCATGACATCCCGGGCCCGCTGCGCACCGAACTCACCGCGCTGTACGCCTCGAACCGCGACTTCCACGCCCTCAGCGGCGACTTCCCGGACCCGGACGACATCCGTCCGGAGCAGGTGGCGGCGGCGCTGGCCGAGGAGTTGGCGCACCCCGGTGCCGAGGTGCTGCTCGCCCGCGGCGAGGGGCGGCTCGTCGGCATCGTGATCACCCTCGACCGGCACCCCGATCCGGCCGACCCGGACCCCTGGATCGGTCTGCTGATGGTGGACGCGAGCGCGCACGGGCGGGGATACGGGCGCCGCATCGTGCAGAGCGTCGAGGACCGCTTCCGCACGGCCGGCCGTACCGGCGTACGCCTCGCCGTCCTCGCCGGCAACCCCGCGGCCCTGGCCTTCTGGACCGCCCTCGGGTACGAGGTCGTCGACCACCGCGAGGACCACCGGCTGGGCCGCCCGTGCGCGGTCCTGCGCAAGCCGCTGCGCGCCCTCCGCCGCGCCGCCCGCGTCGCCGTGCTGGACCCGGAGGGGGCGGTATTCCTCTTCCGGTACGACAACGTCGAGGTCGGCGTGCACTGGGCGCTGCCCGGCGGCGGGCTGGAGCCCGGCGAGGGCCCGCGCGAGGGCGCCCTGCGGGAGCTGCGCGAGGAGACGGGCTGGACGGACCTGGAACCGGGGCCGCTGCTGTGCACCTGGGAGCACGACTTCACCCACGCGGTGGGGCCGGTCCACCAGCACGAGCACGTCTACGTCACCCGGGGCCCGCGCCGCGAACCCACCGGCCCCCATCTCACCGCCGCGCACGCCGAGGACGGCATCCTCGCCTGGCGCTGGTGGACCCGAGACGAACTGGCCACGGCGCCCGATCCCGTCTGGCCGCCCGACCTGGCCCGGCTGCTGACGGAGTGGGAGACGCCGGTGTGACGGGTCGCGGGTGACGGGGCGCCGGGTGGCGGGTCGCGGGCGGCGGGTCGCGGGTCGCGGGTCGCGGGTCGCGGGTCGCGGGCGGCGGGTCGCGGGTGGCAGGTCGCGGGCGGCGGGTCGCGGGTCGCGGGCGGCGGGCGGCGGGTGGCAGGTCGCGGGCGGCGGGTCGCGGGTCGCGGGCGGCGGGTGGCAGGTGGCAGGTCGCGGGCGGCGGCCGGGAACGCCGGGCCGGACCGTCAGGGGCGGTCCGGTTTTCCCTCCCCGTACAGCCAGTCCGCCCAGATCCGGCCGAAGTCCTGGTCCGGTGCCCGCCGTTCGACGTACCGGGTGAAGTCGGCGGTGCTCGCGTTCCCGTGGCGCCGGGCCGCCGCCCAGCCCCGGACGAGGTCGCCGAAGGCGTCGTCCCCCACCCGCTGCCGGATCTTGTGCAGGACCATCGCGCCCCGTTCGTAGACCGGCCGGTCCGAGATGTGCCCGGCGCCGGACGGCTCGGCGGGCGGGAAGGCCCAGAGGTCGGCGTCGTCACTGCGGTACAGCGCCTCGAAGGTCCGCTGCGCGCTGTCGCCTCCGTGGTCCTCCCGCCACAGCCACTCGGCGTAGGTCGCGAACCCCTCGTTGAGCCACATGTCCTTCCAGGACGCGGGCGTGACGGAGTTGCCGAACCACTGGTGGGCGATCTCATGGACCAGCAGCTCGGTGTCGGGGGTGCCCGGGAAGACGGGCCGGTTCTGGGTCTCCAGGGCGTACTCGGAGTCACCGGCGCGGGCGATGATCACGCCGGTGGAGGAGAAGGGGTACGGCCCGAAGGCGTCCCGCGCCCACGCCATGACCTCGGCGAGCTCGTCGGTGTTCTCCTCCCGCGGGTCCACAGCCGTGTACACGGGGACGCCCCCGGCGGTGGACCGCCGGATCTCGTACCTGCCGATGGCGAGCGTGGCGACATAGCTGGCCATCGGCTCGGCGGCGCGCCAGCCGAAGGTGGTAGCGCCCCGAGCGGTCCGCTCGCCGGTCAACTCCCCGTTGGAGACCGCCTTCAGCCCCTCGGGCACGGTGACCTGGACGGTGTACGACGCCTTGTCCGAGGGGTGGTGGTTGCCGGGGAACCACGCCATCGAACCGGTCGGCTCACCGAGCGCGAGGGCGCCGTCCTCGGTGCGCAGCCAGCCCTCCCGGGAGCCGTCCGGGTCGGTGATGGTGCGGGGGGTGCCGGAGTAGCGGACCCGCACCTCGAAGGCGCCGCCCTTGTCGAGTGCGCGGGGCGGGTGGACGGTGAGCTCCTGGCCGTCGCGGCTCCAGCGGGCGGCCTCGCCCTGAACGGTGACTGAGTCGACCGTCAGGCCGAACAGGTCCAGATGGAAGGCGGCGAGGTCCTGGGTGGCGCGGGCGGTGATCCTGGCCGCGCCGGTGAGGCGGCGGGAGGCGGGGTCGTAGGCGATGTCCAGGGCGTAGTGGCCGACGTCGTAGCCGCCGTTGCCCGCCTTCGGGAAGTACGGGTCGCCGACACCGGGGGCGCCGGAGGGGTCAGGGCCGCCACCGCACGCGGTCAGCGCCAGCGCGACCAGGGCGGGGACAAGGCGCACGGACCGGGACACGATCGCGATCCTACGAGGCCATGACACCATCACCTGGTGCTCGACATCGGCTACGCCCTCTCCAACCGCTTCCCGGATCCCCCGCAGACGGACTACCGCCGCGCGGACGTCCACGCCCTGCGGCACGACCTGTTCTGTGGTGACGTCTACCTCGCGGACACCAAGGCCGACCGGGAGTTGTCCACAGCCTGGGGATGGGTGCCGGTGCTGGACTTCGCGTGGGCGCTGTGCGACATCGTGGAGCGGATCGACCAGGACCCGGCGGGCTCCCGGGCCTCCCGCCCGCAGCGGGCGGAGCTGGACTTCACCGAGTCCACCGACCGGATGCTCTTCGAGCGCCGCTTCGGCTGGGTGGACGTGGAGGCGGACTGGATGCCGGCCGAGGAGGCCCCGCTGACCTTCTCCCACAGCGAGCTGCGCCGGGAGGCCCGCGACTTCCTGCACGACCTGATCGCCGACCTGTGCGACCTTCACGAGGACCTGGCGGAGAACCCGGCGATCTGGACCCTCCAGGCCCGCTTCCCCCGCGTGCCCTGACCCGACCCGCGCTACTCGGGCGCACCGGCGACCCTTGAGCGCACCCGCGACCCACCGCCCCCCTCAGTCCTCCACCCGGATCCCCAGCGCCCCCGCCAGCAACGGCGCCAGGTCCAGCAGCTGCCCCGTACCGATCACCGCCCCCGACAGCCGCTCCACCCCCCGAGCGATGTCCAGCTCGGCCGCCTCCCTGAGGTCCACGTCCGTCAGCGTCGCCCCGGCGAGGTCCGCGCCCTTCAGCACGCAGCCCGGGAACGCGACCCGCTCCAGGACGGCACCGCCGAAGTCCGGCTCCACCAGGACGCAGTTCTCGAAGACGACGTCTCTCAGGCGGCTCGCGCGCAGGTTCAGATAGTCGATCTTGCCGCCGCGGATCACGACCCGCTCCAGGGCGGCGCCGTGCAACTGGACCCCGCCGAGGCGGGCGTCGTGCACCTCCACGTCCCGCAGCGTCGCCTCGGAGAGATCCGTGCCGACCCCGCGCGGAGCGGTGAGCACCGAGTCAAGGAAGCGGGCGCGAGCCAGTCTCGTCCCGTCCAGCACGCACCCCCCGAGCGCGCAGTCCATGAAGCGGGCGCCGCCCCCGTCCTGCCCGGCGAGATCCGCCTCCCGGAACTCCAGCCCGTCGTAGTCCCCGTCCGGCTCCAGTCCGCCCCCGGTGTACGGCTCCAGCGCCGGCAGCCGCAGCTCGGGACGCCGGGCCGCCTTCACCCTCCTGCCGCCACCACCCGTAGTCGCCATGCACCCCATCCTGCACCCCACCACTGACAACAGCTCTGACCTGCGAAAACTCGGCCGATGTCACACTTCGGGGCGCTCGCTGCGTCGTACTGGCAGAAGGCCACCCAAGCACCAGGACCCCAAGCAGAAGGCCATCCGAGCAGAGGGAGACCCCCATGCACCGCATCACCGTCATCGGCGGCGGCTTCGCCGGACTCGCCGCGGCCATCACCGCCGCCGAAGCGGGCGCCCAGGTCACCGTGTACGAGGCCCACCACACGCTGGGCGGACGGGCGCGGACCGCCGAGGGGCTGTACCGGACCAACGAGGGACCGCACGCCCTCTACAACGGCGGCCCGCACTGGGCCTGGCTCAAGCAGCGCGATCTGATCGGGGCGCTCGCCCCGATCCCGCCCCTGGAGGCCGCCCGGCTACGGCTGCTGCACAAGGGCGCGCTGCGCCGCACCCCACCCTTCGGCATGCTCAAGCTGCTGCGCCGCGGGCTGCCCCAGGCACCCGTCGACGTGGACTTCCTGACCTGGGCGACCGAAATCGCCGGCGAGGAGGGCGCCCGCGCCGCCGCCCACTACTCCGCCGTGGCGCTCTTCCACCACGACCCCGGCGCGCTGTCCGCCGCCTTCGTGCAGGAGCGGCTGCGCCGCGCCACCAAGCTGCCCCCGGAGGCGCACTACCCGCGCGGCGGCTGGGGCAGCGTCGTCGGGCGGATGGCCGACCATGCCTGGAACCTCGGGGTCCGGATCGAGACCCTGTCCCGCGTCGACGCCCTCCCGACCGACACCCCGGTTATCGTCGCCACCTCGCTGGACTCCGCCCGGCGGCTGCTGAAGGACGACAGCCTGACCTGGCCGAGCGGCCGGACCGCACTGATCGACCTGGCCGTACGCACCCGGCGCGGGGACGCCTTCGTCGTGTCCGATCTGGACCGACCGGGGTGGATCGAGCGGTTCACCGCGCAGGACCGCACCCTCGCCCCGGCCGGCGAGCAGTTGATCCAGGGGCAGATCCCGCTCGGCCCGCAGGAGTCGAAGGCCGCCGGGATCGCCCGTGCCGAGCACCTGCTGGACCTCGCCTTCGAGGGCTGGCGGGACCGTGTCACCTGGCGTCGGGAGGCGCTCGCGAACGGCCGTACCGGAGCCGTGGACCTGCCCGGCACCAGTTGGCGGGACCGCCCCGCCATCGACCGGGGCGACGGCGTCTATCTCGCGGGCGACCAGGTCGCCGCACCCGGGGTGCTCTCCGAGGTGTCCTTCACCAGCGCCCTCACCGCGGTGTCGCTGGCCCTCGGACAGAACTCCCTTGACCTCAAGCATGCTTGAGGTTGCAGAGTGGTCACCCGGACGAACCACCGAGTGACCGAGTGATGGGGGACCCCTGATGCACGCCATCCGTCTGCACGCCTTCGGGCCGGCCGAGAACCTCACCTACGAGCAGGTCGAGGACCCCCGGCCGGGCACCGGCCAGGTCCGTATCGCCGTCGCCGCGGCCGGTGTCCACCTCCTCGACACCGCTCTGCGCGAGGGCGCCCAGGGCCCGGCCCCCGCGCCGACGCCGCTGCCCACCGTTCCGGGCCGGGAGGTCGCGGGCGTGGTCGAGTCCCTCGGGGAGGGCGTGGCCGAGTCGTGGCTCGGCAGGCGAGTGGTGGCCCACCTCGGCTTCGCGCCCGGCGGGTACGCCGAACTCGCCGTCACCGATGCCGAGCGGCTGCACGAGATCCCGGGGAACCTGGACTTCGCCGAGGCGGTCGCGATGATCGGCACGGGTCGTACGGCGATGGGGATCCTCCAGTTCGCCGAGCCGGGCCCGGACTCCGTGGCCGTCGTCCCGGCGGCGGCCGGCGGCATCGGCACCCTGCTCGTGCAGTACGCCAGGAACGCCGGCGCCACCGTCGTCGGCCTCGCCGGCGGACCGGAGAAGGTGGCCCGCGTCCAGGCGAACGGCGCCGACCTCGCCGTCGACTACACGGACCCCGGCTGGCCGGAGAAGGTCCGCGCCTGGCTGGGCGGGCGCGCGGCCACGGTGGTCTATGACGGGGTGGGCGGTGACGTGGCCCGGGAGTCCGTGGCGCTGCTGGGACCCGGCGGCAAGCACATCGTCTTCGGCTGGTCCGGCGAAGGCATCCAGGGCGGCGGGCCCTATCTCGTCGAGGGCGTCTCCGAACAGTTCCTCGGCCCGGTGATGCTGACCAGGGCGGGCGGCCCCAACCCGGTCCGCACCCTGGAACTACGGGCCCTGACCGAGGCAGCCGAGGGCCGCCTCACCCCGTCCGTCCACCGCTTCCCCCTCTCCGAGGCCGCTAGGGCCCACCGAGCCCTGGAATCAAGGGCAACGACAGGAAAGGTCGTACTGGAGCCGTAAAGCACGGGAACAAATGACTCCGGCAGGGCAACTCCCCCAGGGGCGCGGGGAACTGCGCGACCAGCCACCCCCACCCGCACCCGGCACCCAACCCCCCACGGCACCCCCGTAGTCGCCCCCGCCCCAGTCGAGCGCGAGCGCTCAGCGACCGGCCACCCGATCCGCAACCCGCGCCAGCCTCGACGACTCCGCCCGACGCGTAACCGTCTCCCGCCGATCCGCCGCCCGGTACACCGCGTACATGCCCTGAACCCCCAGCCACCGCAACGGCTCCGGCTCCCACTTGCGCACCTTGTGCCCCACCCACGGCAGATCCGTCAGCTCGGTACGCCCCCCTTGTCCCGAGTCCTGCTGCACCAGATCCCGCAGGGTCCGCGCCGCGAGATTCGCCGTGGCCACCCCCGACCCGACGTACCCGCCCGCCCAGCCGAGCCCCGTGGACCGGTCCAGCGTCACCGTGGCGCACCAGTCCCGGGGCACCCCCAGCACCCCCGACCAGGCATGCTCCACCCGCACCCCGGCCAGCGAGGGGAAGAAGCCGACCAGGATCTCCCGCAGCGCCTCGATCGTCGCGCCCTGCGTGCGCCCGTCGTTGTCGGTCCCCGAGCCGAAGCGGTACGGCACCCCGCGCCCGCCGAGCGCGATCCGCCCGTCGGCCGTGCGCTGGGCGTACATGTAGGCGTGGGCCATGTCACCGAGCGTCTCGCGCCCCTCCCAGCCCACCGACGCCCACTGCTCGTCGGTCAGCGGCTCGGTGGCGATCATCGAGGAGTTCATCGGCAGCCAGGTGCGCCGCTCACCCTTGAGCGCGGCGGTGAAGCCCTCGGTGCAGCGCAGGACGTAGGGCGCGCGGACGGTGCCGTACGGCGTCACCGCGTGCTTGGAGCGGATCTCCGTGACCGGCGTCTGCTCGTGGATGACCACCCCGAGCGCCTCGACGGCCGCCGCGAGGCCCTTCACCAGCTTCACCGGATGCACCCGGGCCCCGTGCGGGGTCCAGGACGCCCCCACCGCGTCCGCGACCCGGATCCGCTCGGCGCTCTCCTTGGCGCCGTACAGCTCCCGGTCCTTCTCCCCGAACGCCAGCTCGGCCTCGTGGAAGGCCTTCAGCCGTGCCAACTGCGCGGGCGTGCGCGCCACTTCGAGCACTCCGCCCTGGTGCACATCGGCGTCGATGCCCTCCGCGGCGGCGACGGCGACGACCTCGTCGACGGTCTCGTTCATGGCCCGCTGCAGCCGTACGGCGGCGTCCCGGCCGTGCAGGGCGGCGTACCGGTCGCGGCCCGCGATGCCGTTGTACAGCCAGCCGCCGTTGCGCCCGGAGGCGCCGTAGCCGCAGAACTTCTGCTCGAGGACGGTGATCCGGAGGAAAGGCGCCGCCTTCTTCAGGTAGTACGCGGTCCACAGTCCCGTGTACCCGCCGCCGACGATCACCACATCGGCCGAGGCGTCCCCGGGCAGCGGCTCCCGCACCGCAGGAAGGCCGTCGTCCGCGTACCAGAAGGAGATGCCGCCGTTGACGACATCGCTGCCCGAGCTGCTCATGACCTGGACGTTAACCCGGGGCGACGGCCACTGTCTCCTTCGGATTCCGTCGAAATCGCCTGGAGGGCGACGGGGCTACGGCACTACCGTCACCCCGTGACCGCCGACCTCGCCGACCGTGCCGAACGGTTCCTCCAGCAGTGGGACCTGCGCCCCGACGGCCCGCCGATGAGCGGCCGTTGCGCCCTGGTCCTCCCCGTGCTGCAGGCGGACGGCACCCCCGCCGTGCTCAAACTCCAGGACGTGGACGACGAGACCGTGGGCGAGCCGGTCGCGCTGCGGGCCTGGAACGGCGACGGAGCGGCACGGCTCCTGGCCGCCGACAACGGCACCCTCCTCCTGGAAAGGCTCGACGAGGGCCGGGACCTGGACGGCCTCCCCGACAGCCGCGAGGCCACCCTGGTCGTCGCCGGGCTGCTCGCCCATCTGACCGCCACCCCCGCCCCGCCGGAACTCCGCCGCCTCGCCGACATCGCGCCGCGGCTCCTGGACCGTGCGACGGCCCTGCTCCCCCGGCTGCCGGACCCGGCCCTGCTCAGGGACTGCGCGGCCGCGGTGCGGGAGGTCGCGGACGAACCCGGCGACCGGCTGCTCCACTGGGACCTGCACTTCGAGAACGTCCTGGCCGCCGACCGCGCCCCCTGGCTCGCCATCGACCCCAAGCCGCTCGCGGGCGACCCCGGCTTCGAGCTCCTGCCCGCCCTGTGGAACCGCTTCGACGCCGACGAGGTCCGCTGGCGCTTCGACGCGATGACGGACGTCATGGGCCTGGACCGGAACCGGGCGCGCGCCTGGACGCTGGGCCGGGTGCTGCAGAACGCGGTGTGGCAGCTCGAGGACGGCGAGCCGCTCGCGCCCGCGCAGCTGGAAATCGCCCAACGCCTGCGCGGCGGCAGCGGTTAACCTCCGGGCATGATCCGCACCGCGACCCCCGCCGACATCCCTGTCATCCACGCCCTCGTCCGCGAGCTGGCCGAGTACGAGAAGGCCCCGGACGAGGCCAACGCGACCGAGGAGCAGCTCCACGAGGCCCTCTTCGGCGAACGCCCCGCCGCCTACGCCCACATCGCCGTCGACGACACCACCGGCGAACCGGTCGGCTTCGCCCTGTGGTTCCTGAACTTCTCCACTTGGCGCGGCGTCCACGGCATCTACCTGGAGGACCTCTACGTCCGCCCCACCGCCCGCGGCGCGGGCCACGGCAAGGCCCTGCTCACCGAGCTGGCCCGGATCTGCGTGGAGCGCGGCTATCAGCGCCTGGAGTGGTCCGTGCTGAACTGGAACACCCCGTCCATCGCCTTCTACGAGTCCCTGGGCGCCCGTCCGCAGGACGAGTGGACGGTGTACCGGCTGACGGACGAGGCGCTGCTCACGCTGGGCGGCTGAGCAGTCCCCGGGCCGGCGCCAGCGGATCCCCGCCGAGTTCGGCATGGACCGCCATGACCAGCTCGGGCCGCTCCAGCAGCGCCGCGCCCGCCGGATCCCCGGCCGCCCGGGCCGCGAGCCCGAGTCCGACCCATGTCTCGGGGTCGCCCCCACCGCTCAGGATCCGCTCCCGGCAGGCCCGCAGCGCGCCCTCCGTGTCCCCGGTGACCAGGGCGACGTCCTCGGGCCGGGCGCCCTCGACGGTGGCTCCGGGGTCCTCGCGCAGGGCCTCGAAGCCGGCCGGGTCGGCCAGCAGCCAGCGCAGCAGCACCGCTCGGGTGTCGAGCCCGCGCGCCGGAGCGCCGGGGACGAGCTCCGGTTCCCCCGCCACCGGCGGGCGGCCGTCCACGTGTGCGCGTACCACCCGCGGGTCGGGACGCAGGTGATACGCACGCCAGGTGGCCCGGTGATCCGCCGCGGCGAGTCCGGCGGCGGCGAGGGCCGGCGTCCGCACCGGCTCGGCGAGCCAGGGTGCGAGCCGCCGCTCCAGCTCGGCCACCAGCCGCCGACCCTGCTCGGTCAGCCCGTCCGCCGCGGCGATCCCCCGCAGGGCGTGCGCGGTCTGGGTCCGCCACAGCGCGAACTCGAAGCGCCCGAGGGGGTGTTCGCGCCGCCGCCAGAACCCGGTGACCCCGAGGAAGGCGTACACCCCCTGCAAGAGCCCGCCGAGCGGCCGCGGATCGTCGCGCCAGGGCGCGTAGTACAGCCGCCGGCCGCCGCTCTGGTCGTCGTAGAGCGTGAACAGGTGCATGAAGGCGCTGAGTTTGTTGTGCTGGAACTCGTGCACCAGCGTCGAGGCGAGCTGCTCGCCGTCGTCCGGGACGGAGGCGAGGGCCGCGCCGAAGGCGTCCCCGGAGGAGGCGCTGTGCGGGCGGAAGCGTTCGGCACGGGGGCGGGGCACGAGGGCCACCAGACCGGCCCCCAACGCCGCGGCCTCCTCAGCGTCCTGGGCGCGCAGGATCTCCCAGGCCTCCCCGAACAGCTCCTGCCAGACCCCGGCGGCGACGGGCTCGGCGGGGGCGGGGGTGCGCAGGGTGCGGTACGGGTCGGCGTCGTCCAGGAGCAGCGCGCACCCGTCGGCGCTCAGCCGGGTCAGCGGGTGCCAGCCGGGCCCGTCGAGCGGGCGTCCGGCGACGAGCACGCGCCCCTCGGTGGCGGTCACCTCCGCCGTGACGGCACCGGGCACGTGCAGGGCACCGAGGGCGGGCAGTACGGCCCACCCGTCCCGGACCGGGATGACGGTACGGAAGTCCAGCCCGGCCCGGATCGCCGCGCTCGCCGCGACGGCGTCCAGATAGCCGGTGTCGGGGGGCGCGTCCCCGGCCGCCGTCCCGCGCAGCCGCCGCAGGGTGTGGGCCGCCCACACCCCGACGGACGGATAGGCGAGCAGTTCCTCGAAGGCGGCCTCGTCCGCGGCCCGGGCCCGCATCAGCAGGTCCCAGGCAGCTGCCGGCGCCTGCGCGGCGGAGGCGTCCAGCAGGGCCCGTACGACCAGCAGCCGCCAACTGCGCTCGCTCGCCCGGAGCGCGGCCACGGCCGCGGACCCGCCCCCGCCGCCGAGCAGTTCACCGAAGGAGTCGGCGGCGAGGACGTGCGGGGCGGTCACGCTTCGTCGCGCTGCGGGTTGTAGCCGCCGAGGCTGCCGGCCGGGTCGTCGATACGGCTGAGCAGCCGCCGCAGGGAGCCGTCGGCGGCCGGGAGAAGGGGGAGGGAGGGCCAGGCGTCCAGCGGAACACCGCTCAGGTCGACCAGCTCGGACTCGACTCCGGACTTGTCCATGGCCCGTCCATTTCACTGTTTCAGGTGTTTTACGTGGTTTCCAGCGCGACCCTAGTGCATCACGCACACCGCACCGGTTCCCGCTCGCCGAATCCACCCGGATCGAGTGACGGGACGGTGGCGGGGGTAGGGACCCGGCAGGACGGAAGTCGCATGGCGGAGCGAGGAGTTGCGCGGCGGTGGGGCCTGATCCGGTGCGAGTGGCGCAGGTGCGGGCGGACGACGGCCCGCACGGCTCGGGGTACCTGGTGCGCGACCGCTGGGTGCTCACCTCCGCCCACCTCGTCGGCGGGGCGCGGGAGACGGTCGTACGGGTCGACGACATGACGTCCGCACCGGCCCACGTGACGTTCGCCTCCGACAAGGCCGATGTGGCACTGCTGGAGATCACGCGCGGGGCGGGCGACCACGAGCCGCCCCGGTACGGTGCCGTACCGCAACCGGCCGCCGCCCTGCCGTGCACCGTCCTGGGGTTCACCCGCCCCCCGTCCTGCCGCACGGGCGGAATCGTCTCGGCGGTGTCCGACCACCGGGACACCCTCGAACTTGCCGTCGCGCCGGCGGAAGGGTGCTGCGGCCATGCGCCCTGGGCAGGCATGTCCGGCGCCGCCGTCTGGCACGACGGCACCCTGATCGGCCTGGTCAGCCCGGCCCACCGGGTCGACGACCCGGACCGCGTCGCCGCCGTCCGCGTGGACCGCTGGTACGAACTGCTGACGCCCACCGAAGTGGCCCTGCTCCACCAGCACGCCGGACTGCCCGCAACCCTGACCGAGCTGAGCCGCCCCGCCAGCCTGGCGCACCTGCCCGAGAACCTCCCCCTGCGCGAACTGGACGGCCTGGTCACGGCGTTGACCGCGCTGCCCTCGGTGAGCGACCGCAACGGCCTCGCGCTGATCCTCGACGGCATCGACCCGGTGATCTCGGCCATGAGCCCGCGCTCACCCGCCCTGCGCCCGGACGTGTTCGCCATCCTGCGCACCTGTCTGCGCTATCGCGGGACCTTGGACCAACTCCTGGAAGCGATACGGTTGGTGGAGGGCGACTCCGTAGGGGTGGCCCGAATGGACCAGGAGGCGGTGGAGTTGTCCCGGCGCCATCGCTGACCTGATATCGCGGCGCCGCACCGGCGCGGTGTTTCATCGCCTGCACGGCGGGCCATTATCAGGAGGATGTGGGCAGCCCGCATCACCAAGTGCTGCCGGGGGGAAGGGGTTTGGCCGTCATGGAGCCGTCTGTGGCCGCCGTCGAGTCCAACCTAGTCGATCTCGCGGGGGTGTCTCTTGAAACGCTGCGCTCCATGGACTGTCAGATTCTCGCCGGATCCCTGGAGGAGCTGCGGCAGCGCATCGACCTGGCGCAGGCCAGCGTCAGCGATTTCAACCCCAGCGCGGAACGGTACGACTGAGCCCAGGGCCGCCGATGCGCGCTGATCCCACGCTCCCCCACCACCGTCTGCCGTCGACCGTCCTGGACGAACTGAGCTGCGGCGAGGGCGGTCCGGCCACGATCGGCCTGCTGCTCGCCGCCGAACGCAGCCGCCGGCTGCTGCTGTTACGGATGCTCGACGACGCCACCGACATCGGCCCCGCCTGGGAGCTGCTCAGCGCGGCACAGCGCCGGGCGCCGGAGGCCGTCGACGAACTGCTGATGTACCCCCAGACCGGCATGTGGCTGGCCACGGCGCTGCGTCGGCTGCGCGGCAGCGCGCCCGGGGACGGCCCCCCGCCCTGGGTGGTGCTGAACCATGTGTCGGCGCTGGCCGCGGCGGCGGCGCTACGCGCGGAGCTGGACTTCTCGATCGAGGTCCCGATGCGGCACGGCCGGGTCCCGCTGCCCACCCTGGGCTGCGCGGAACTCCCCGCCGCGGAGCCGTGGACGACGGCGACGGTACGCGCCCGGGCGGGCCGGGCGGTCGTCGCGGCACCGGGTGCCGAGGTCGCCGTACCGTCACCGCCGGACGTCCCGGCGCCGGGCTGGCATCCGCTGCGGCGCCTGACCGTCGGCCCCGCCCACCACCGGCTGGTCCTGGCGCTGGACGACGTCGACCCGTACCGCACCTATCCCCGGCCGACGGAGCCGCGCCCGCTGTCCGAGGAGACCACGGAGCAGTGGCGGCGGGTGCTGGAGCGGGCCTGGACGGTGCTGCTGGAGGAGCAGCCGAGAGCCGCGGAGGCCATGCGCCGAGGGCTGCTGTCCCTGACGCCGGGCCCCGCGAGGGAAAGGTTTCGGCCACGCAGTGTGACGGCTGGGGATGCCTTCGGCGGCATCGAATCGTCCGAACCGGACGACGCGGTGCAACTGGCGGTGACCCTGATCCACGAGTTCCAGCACACCAAGCTGGGCGGCCTGCTCCACCTGACGCCGCTGCTGACCGAGGAGACGGCCGAGACCCCCGAGCTCTGGTACGCCCCCTGGCGGGACGACCCCCGCCCCCTGGACGGCCTGTTGCAGGGCATCTACGCCTTCGTGGGCATCGCCCGCTTCTGGCGCACCCACCGCCTGGCCTCGGGAGCCGCGACTCCCATGGCGCACTTCGAGTTCGCCCTGTGGCGGGCGCACGTCACCACGGCCCTGCGCCAGGTCCACCGCCACGCCCGCCTCACGCCCCTGGGCGCCCAGCTCCTGGACCGCCTGTACGCCCTGTGCACCCGCTGGCTGGACGAACCGGTCCCCGACTCCCCGCTGGCCCTGGCCCGCATCTGCGCCGCGGACCATGCCACCCGCTGGCGTGCCCACCACCTGCGCCCGCCGCGCCAGGCGGTGGAGGAGGCGACCCGGGCGTATCTGTCCGGCGCCCCGGCACCGCCGCGCTCCCTGGCGGCCACCCCCGAGGTGACGACGGACGAGTCGGCCCGCTGGCTGGACACCCTGGCCGTCCTGACCCGCCACCGTCTGTCGGGAGAGGACCCGGAGAAGGCGGCGGCCACGGTGACCGCGGCGCTGCGGGCGGACGCCCTGCTGGCCGCGGGAGAGGCCCCGGCGGCCCGGGACGCCTACACGGCCCACCTGCTGGCCGATCCGGACCATCCCACGGCATGGTCGGGCCTGTCCCAGTCGCTGACCCTCATGGGGGCGTCCCCCACGGCGGCCCACTTCCTGCGCCACCACCCGGAACGGGCCCGAGCGGTGCACCGGGCCGTGACCACGGCCACCGGAACACCGCCGGACCCCATCGCCCTGGCCGCCTGGCTGGCGACGTAGCGCCGGTTTACAGCGGCATCGGGTCGATGTCGCAGTTCGCCCGCTCCCGCGCCCGGGCCTGCACCGTCGCCGGGTGCGGGGCCGGCTCCACCGCTCGCATCCGGGGCGCGTCCAGGACCTGTTCCATCCGGGCCAGCGTGTCCGCCCGCAACAGCTCCGCCTCCTCCTCCAGGCCCAGCGCCGCCAGGTCCAGGGAGAGGTTCGCCGCGCACACCAGCGCCGTCGGGTGGTTCTCGCCCAGCCGCCCGCGGCTCAACTCCAGGGTCCGCTCCCCCAGTTCCCGCGCCTCGGAGACCTGCCCCAGCGTGCTCAGATCGCTGGCCAGGTTGATGGCGCAGGCCAGGGCGATCGGATGGCTCTCGCCCAGCCGGCCCGTCAGCGACGCCAGCGCCTCCTCGTCCAGGGCCCGCGCCTCCTCGGCCCGGCCCAGCAGCCGCAACGTCACCGCGAGGTCCACATCGGCGGCCAGCACATGGGGATGGTCGGCCCGGAACACGCGGCGGAAACGCTCGCTCGTCTTCGCGCCCCGGTCCCGCGCCGCCTCCAGCTCGCCGTTGTGCCGCAGCGCGACGGACAGCGCCAGCGCCGCCGTCAGGGACTCCGGGTGGGTGTCGCCGTAGCGGCGGGTGAACTGGTTGAAGGCCTCCCGGGCCAGCTCCAGCGCCGTCGCGTGGTCGCCCTCCTTGCGGCAGGCCTCGCCGAGCTGGCGCAGCGTCTGCAGCGTGGAGGGGTTCCCGGCGCCGAAGACGGGACGGAAGCCGTCCACCACCGCCTCCTGGAGGGACCGCGCGCCGACGTAGTCACCGGTCTCCCGGACGTCGATCGCGATACTGCCCTCGGTGATCAGCGACTGGTGGTGATCGCGCCCGTACAGCCGCGTCTTCAGCGCGTGCGTGTGCTGGTCCAGCTCCAGCGCCCGCTGGAACTCGCCCATCAGCCGCAGGCTCACGCCGAGGTTGTGCGCGGTGCCCAGGGTCGTCGGGTCGTCGTCGCCGAACGCGCGGCGGGCCCGGTCGTAGGCCATCTCGTCCAGTTCGGCACCGGCGGCGAAGTCGCCCTGGACGCGGCGGACCGCCGCCTCCAGCATCATCGCCTCCAGCGCGTCCTCCCGGGTGTCCTCCCGCTCCTCGGGCGCGGTCCGGGCGTAGATGTCCTTGAGCTGCGCGACCAGCCCGGAGGCATCGTCGTAGCGCCCGACCTTCAGGTACAGGAAGCACAGCCACCAGCCCATCAGCCGGGTCTGCTGGTCCTCCTCGCCGAACAGCGACTGCCACGTCTGCCACGCCTGCTCGGTGAACTCACGGGCCACCTTGTGGTCGCCCCAGTACCAGAGGTACCTGGCGACGTTCATCACGAGCTCGCGGACCCACGGCTGGTCGGACTCGATCGCGTTGGAGGCGATCACATGGCCGTACAGCTCGGCGTAACGCGGCCAGTTGGCGGCCTGGTTGGGGCCCTTGGGGTCGGCGGCGGCCAGGAGCGTGTGGGCGCCGTTGCGCATGCGGTTCTGTTCCTCGGGAGTCATACGGTGGATCAGCACGGCCTGGACCAGGCGGTGCATCTCGATCGAGTTGGTGCGGTGGTCGATCCGGGCGAGGGAGTAGCGGTTGATCTCCCGGACGGCGCGGGCGAGCCGCATCGGGTCGTTGAGGGCCCGGTCGAGCGCCGGGTCGATGGTGGAGCCGCCGAGGCCGGAGAAGATCGAGCGCGAGATGGGGTCGGGCGCGAAGTACGAGCACAGCTGGAGCAGCCGCAGCGCGGTGAGGCTGCGGATCTCCAGGTGGTCCAGGGAGACGTTCCACGCGGCGGCGACCGGCAGCTGGTAGTCCGGCGGCGGGGAGACCTCCAGCAGTTCGGCACGCTTGTGCTCGAACAGCCGCAGGTACTCCGAGGCGGGCATCCCGGTCTCCGCGCGCCAGGCCGCGGCCTGTTCCAGCGCCAGCGGCAGGTCCCCGAGCGCGTCGGCGAGCCGGTCCGCCTCGGCGTCGTCGAGGTCGTCGGGCCCGGAGCGGCGCAGCAGTTCCTTGCTCTCCTCGCGGGTGAAGACATCCACCTCCAGGGAGGGCCCGACCACGCTCCACCGGCGGTTGCGGGAGGTGACGAGGATGGTGCCGCTGCCCCCGGTCGGGAAGTAGTCGCGGACCACGTCCGGACTGTCGGCGTTGTCGAAGATGAGCAGCCAGCGCGAGTACGGCCGTCCCTCGCGCAGCGCCTCCCGCAGCGCGGGCCCGGCGATGTTGGCCTCGGCGCTGGTGACAAGACCGAGCCGCTGGGCCAGCTCCACCAGGGCCTGCCCGATCTGGCCCGGCCGCTCGGCGGGGATCCACCACACCACGTCGTACTCCGACTGATGGCGGTAGGCGTACTCGATCGCCAGCTGCGTCTTGCCGACACCGCCCATGCCGTGGATCGCCTCGGGCAGCACGGTGGTGGTGCCCTCGCGCAGCCGCTCGCTCAGTCGCTCCAGAAGGTCCACGCGGCCGGTGAAGTTCGGGTTGCGCGGCGGGATGTTGCCCCAGATGCGCGGCGTCGAACGCCCGCTCTCCACCGCGGGCTGCGTATGCGTGGCGGTCATGGCCGTGGCTCCTTCTGAAGTTGTCCCGGCCCCCGTCGGGGCCTGTTCGACGGCGGGGCGTTCGCTCGGGGCGGTGCGGGAGCCCACGCCCTTGCGCAGGCTGACAGAGTTCTGCCGGTCGTACTCGCGCAGGGCGCGGGCCAGGCGTTCGGCGCGGGGGAGGAACCGTCCGGACAGGGCGCGCAGCGCGGCGAGTTCGACGCGCAGAAAGGCGACGTTGCGCCGGGTGACCGAGGGCACGTCGACCGTTTCGAGGAGTTCCTCAGGGGCGGGCAGGACGGGTTCGGCGTCCTCGGGCGCGGTGGCGAGCAGTCCGCGGACGTCGTGCAGCACCCGGGCGGTGTCGCGGCGCCGGGACAGCGCCAATAACTCCTGGCGGATGTCGGGCCCGAACACGAACGCCACGTCGGCCGCGCGCTCGGCGTCCGCGCCGGGGGGCCGGACCAGACCGCTCATCAGCAGCTCGGCCAGATGGGCGGGTCCGGCGCCCGGCACCGAGGCGGTCACCGCGCTCATCACCGGGAGGGTGAGCGGCGCCGCGGCGAGCCGGGTGGCCAGCGCGAACGCGGTCGGGGAGGCGGCCGCCCGGAAGTCCGAGACCCGCTCCCAGGGCGGTACGCCGCTCGCCGGGTCGGGTACGTCCTCCACCCAGGGCACGGCGCGCGCCGCGTCCGCCCGGCGTTTCCAGTCCCGGGCGCGGACTCCCGACATCTCCGCCCAGTCGCCGGTGCCCCCGGTCACCAGGTCCACCCAGCCGGACAGGGAGTGCCCGGTCGGCTCCAGGACGGGCACCGGGACCACACCGGTGCGGGCGTCCGGGTCGTCGACGGGTTCGAGGGGGGAGGCGCGCAGTTCCCAGCGCAGCGTGTCGTTCGCGGCCCAGGGGCGGGTGCTGCTGAACCGCATCCGGTTCACATCGAGGCCGGCCCTCGACCACAGGTGCTGGGGCAGCAGGTGCAGCACCGCGAGGGGTTCGGTGCGCCCGAGTTCGCGCAGCAGCGGAAGCACGGCGTCCGACCGCCAGCCGGCGGCGAGCCCGTCGGTCAGCACCAGGACCACCCGGTGCTCGGACGGCGCGGGCGGCAGCTGCTCGAGCCGGATCCGGGCCGGCTCGGTGTCGTCCGAACTGAGCAGCCGTACGGTGCTGATCTCGCCCAGCCGCTCCTCGCGGGCGAGATCGCCGGCCAGCTTCTCGACCGTTTCCCGCCACACGCCCATGGTCGCGTGGTCGTCCACGACCAGCAGCACGGACGGAGGGTCCGCGGAGAGGGAGCGCGCCAGTTCGCTCAAGGCCTGCGGCACGACGTCGAGTGACGCTTCGTCAGACGCCGTTTCCGCCGCTGATCGTGGGACATCGTCACACTGCATAAGCGCTCTCAGAGCGTCCGGTAAGGCCCGGGGACGAAAGGGGTACCGAAGAGGAATCCCGTACTCCGCGGGCATGCGTGACATCCACGTGCCAAGCCTGGCAGTGGTCTGCATACAGTGCAAGACGGCAGGCCACAGGGGGAGTAAGCACAAATGGGACAGTCGATCGGCGGATGAAACGGCGGATGGAACGCGCCCCCCTGCGGTGTCTGGCTCGCCGGTCTTTCTCGCGTCCAGCGTGGCACCGCGCACAGTCGCGTGCAAGGCCGTCTGCCACTTCCCTGCGCGGATCGGCAACGAGCCGACGCCGGACGGCATCAGGCGTCCGATCCCGCTCTGCGAGGTCATCGCCGCTACACCGGCCCGGTGGGACCCGGCTTGCGCTCGGGATCGTCCAGCAGGATGGCCAGATGCCGGCCCACATGGCCGTCCCAGCCTTCGGGTCCGAGGGCGAGTGCGTCGTTGCGCCACTTGTTGACGCTCTCCGCCAGTGAGCCGAGCCCCCGGTCCTGGAGGATCTCGCCGATCGCGTCCTGGAAGTCGGCGTCGGAGCAGTCGGTGCGGTGCCAGATCATCGCCGGCACCCCCGCCCGCAGCCCGGCGAGCACCTCCCGGCGCCCGGTGCCCGAGTCGTCGCCCGGCGGCTCGCTGAGCACCAGGCACACCGCCTGCCGGTCCTCCTTCAGCTCCCGCTCCAGATGGAAGAAGTACGCCCCGTCCTGCGGAGGGCGGCCCCAGTGCGGATGGCTGTCCGCCGGGCGCTCCTTCAGTTGCCGCCACTTGTGGTGCCAGGCCCGGTGCCAGGCGGCACGCTGCAGCCTTTCCAGCGAGCGCACGAACACCGGGTAGTCCATGGCCAGCGGTGTCGGCTCGGGGTGACCGGAGTCCTTCGCCCACCACTCCACCGGCTCGTTGAGCAGCTCCCACGGGAGCACGAACTCCAGGATCACCGGCTGGCGCAGGTCCGCCCAGCGCTCCTCGGAATCCTCGATCAGCCGCTCCACCGCGCCGGGCAGGTCCGCCCGGCACAGATGGACGGTCTCGCCGCGCACCGGGTGCCAGCCCTCGGAGTCGGACTGGCGCCAGTGCGAGAGGTAGTAGCGGTCGGCCTCGTTGCGGTCCGGTTCGAACTGGATCATCAGATAGGCGGGCACCAGCGAGGGCGGGGGCTGCGGGAACTCCGAGTGCTGCCACTCCGCCAGCCGGTCCTCCACGCGCAGCTCCTGGGCCCGGCCGCGGTTGAACCGGCGCAGCTCCTCGGCGGCCTCCGCGCGGCCCTCCTCCATCAGCCGGTCGGCGGACAGCGCCAGGAAGGCCATGCTCGGCGGCAGCTCGCCGGGCGGGGAGTTCTCACCGGCCAGCCGGAGGAAGACCTGCCAGCCCGTCTGGCACCAGGACGGCAGCTCCTGCACCCGGGAGCGGCTCGCCCGCCGGGCCATGGCCGCCAGCTCGGTGGAGCGCACCGACTCCAGGACCGGCCGCAGATGACCGAGGTCGGCGCTGTTGAAGAAGTCGACGGCCTCCCACTCGTCCACGAGCGGCCATAACGCGGCGACCGAGGCCGACTGCTGTTCCACGTACTCCAGCGACCGCACCAGACAGGCCGTACCGTCACCGACGGTCATGCACGCCTTGACGACCTGCAGGAGCCAGGGCCGCAGCCGCTCACCGCTGAACGGCTCCACCGGCGAGCCCAGTTCACCGGCGAGCATCTCCCGCCATAACTCGCGGCTGCTCGCCTGCTTGACCGTCGCCGACTCCTGAAGCGTGTCCACGATGGCCACTGCCAATTCGTTGCGGACCCGTTCCGGACCTCTCACCCCGTGACCTCCCCAAGCCGGCGCGGTTCCGTGCCGACCAGGGTACGGCCGCGGAGGGGGCCACGGCAGGGGAAAGGAGAGCCCCCTGTCGGATTCGAACCGACGACCTTCGCTTTACAAGAGCGGCGCTCTGACCAGCTGAGCTAAGGAGGCGTGCACGTACGTGCCCGAGCAGTGTACCCAGGACCCGCGGTGCCCCAGTCGAAAATTTCCGCGAAGTTCACAGGGGTCCGGGTACTGACAGACCAGGTGAACGCCAGGTACCGTCCGAGGGCAGTCCACTCGTCTGGACTACACCACCACCTTCCTACAACGGATCGTCCGGCACGTTCCTGCCGGTAGAAGGGGGCCCTTCACCATGGCCACTGTTTCGTTCGACAAGGCGACCCGGATCTACCCGGGTTCGGAGAAGCCCGCCGTAGACGCGCTCGACATCGAGATCGAGGACGGGGAGTTCCTCGTTCTGGTCGGCCCGTCCGGCTGCGGCAAGTCCACCTCGCTCCGCATGCTGGCGGGGCTCGAGGACGTCAACTCCGGCGTGATCCGCATCGGCGACCGTGACGTCACCCACCTGCCGCCGAAGGACCGGGACATCGCCATGGTGTTCCAGAACTACGCGCTCTACCCGCACATGACGGTCGCCGACAACATGGGCTTCGCGCTCAAGATCGCGGGCGTCAACAAGGCGGAGATCCGGCAGAAGGTCGAGGACGCGGCGAAGATCCTCGACCTCACCGAGTACCTCGGCCGCAAGCCGAAGGCGCTCTCCGGCGGTCAGCGCCAGCGTGTGGCGATGGGCCGCGCGATCGTGCGTGAGCCGCAGGTCTTCCTCATGGACGAGCCGCTGTCGAACCTCGACGCCAAGCTCCGTGTCTCGACCCGTACGCAGATCGCCTCGCTGCAGCGCCGCCTCGGCATCACCACGGTCTACGTCACCCACGACCAGGTCGAGGCCATGACGATGGGCGACCGGGTGGCGGTCCTCAAGGACGGTCTGCTCCAGCAGGTCGACTCCCCGCGCAACATGTACGACCGCCCGGCCAACCTCTTCGTCGCCGGCTTCATCGGCTCCCCCGCCATGAACCTGGTCGAGGTCCCGATCACCGACGGCGGTGTGAAGTTCGGCAACAGCGTCGTCCCGGTCAACCGTGACGCCCTGAAGGCCGCCGCCGACAAGGGCGACCGCACGGTCACCGTCGGCGTCCGCCCCGAGCACTTCGACATCGTCGAGCAGGGTGGCGGCGCCGCCACCGCCCTGGCCAAGAGCACCGAGGACGCCCCGGCCGGTCTCGCCGTCTCCGTCAACGTCGTCGAGGAGCTCGGCGCCGACGGTTACGTCTACGGCAGCGCGAAGGTCGACGACAACCTCAAGGACCTCGTCGTCCGCGTCAACGGCCGTGCCGTCCCGGAGAAGGGCGCCACGCTGCACGTCGTGCCGCGTCCGGGCGAGACCCACGTGTTCTCGACCTCCACGGGCGAGCGTCTCTCCGACTGACCCCTCCGGCCGGCGCTCCGGCCGACCCGAACGAATCGGGTGTATCGCCCAGGTTGACGAGAAGGGCCCCGCGGACCGCCGCGGGGCCCTTCTCGTTGTCGACAAATACCCCGGCATACCCCCCGTTTCGAGCGGTGAGCGTCAACCCCTTACCCAAAAAGAGGCACCTCTTCATCCCCCGAACCGGTGACTAAATGTCGCCAAATCATTACCAGGCGCTACCCTCACTCGCGTGAAGCACTCCACTAACCAACAGACGCGACGCGGCCGGGGCCCCGCCCGCCGGATCGGCCGCTCCCTCGCCCTCGTCCTGCCGGTCGTCCTGGTGCTCTCCGGGACCCTCGCGGTCACCCGGGTCGACTGGTCGGGGAATCCCTCGAACTCGGTGCTCACGGCGTCGGACGCGTCGGTGTCGGACGCCAAGCCCGGCTCCGGCTCCCGCACCCCCCAGGACGTCCTGCGCGACCAGCTCATCGCCGAGCTCACCCGGGAGGACCCGGGCGTCGCGCTCACCCGTCTCCAGCAGGCCGTCGACGGCCGCCCGGCGCTCGCCAAGCACTGCGCCTCCATCGCCCGCGCCCTCGGCCGCGCAGCGGTCCGGGTCTACGGCCCGGTACGCGCCCAGTCCTACGCCCGCCCGGTCTGCGACACCGCCTTCGCCACGGGGGTGGCAGCGGCCCACCGCTGACGAGCAAGGGGGGCGGGGCCCCGGGCCCCGCCCCCACGGCACCGCATCCGCGCACAACCCGCACCCCCCACCCCGGTAGGCAACAGCGCCACATACAGTTCGGCACATGACCGACCCGAACGCCGCCACCCGCCCCACGCAAGCCGTGATTCTCGCCGGGGGCCAGGGCTCACGCCTGCGCCCGTACACCGACGACCGGCCCAAGCCGATGGTCGAGATCCCGGGCACGGGGACGCCGATCATCGGCCATCAGCTCGCCTGGCTCGCGGAGGAGGGCGTGACCGACGTGGTGGTCAGCTGCGGCCACCTCGCGGACGTCCTCAAGGAGTGGCTGGCGGGTGCCGACCTGCCCCTCTCCGTGACCACGGTCGTGGAGACCGAGCCGCTCGGCCGCGGCGGTGGCCTCAAGTACGCCGCCGCGCATCTGCCGCACCCCGACCGGCCCTGGTACGCCACGAACGGCGACATCTGGACCCGGTTCTCGCTGCGTGACATGGCCGACTTCCACGCCGAGCGCGACGCCGTCGCCACCCTCGCGCTGGCCCGGCCCCGGATCCCCTGGGGCGCCGTGCAGACGGACGGCTTCGGGCACGTCACCGACTTCATCGAGGCGCCGCCCACGACGTACGAGATCAACGCGGGCGTGTACGTCTTCTCCGCCGACTTCGCCGGGATGCTCCCGGAGCGGGGCGATCACGAGCGGACCACGTTCCCGCGGCTGGCCCGGGAGCTCAGGCTGGCCGGCTTCCCGCTGCCGCAGGGCGCGTACTGGCGAGCCATCGACACGGCGAAGGATCTCACCGAGGCCGCGAAGGAACTGTCGGCCCTTCGTTCCTAGGGCGGGCCGGACGCGCAGTTCCCCGCACCCCTGAGGGAGTGCGGGGAACATGTGGGTTCTTACGTTCCGCCGGTGGACTGACCCAGAATCCCGCCCACCGGCCCATCTACCCCAACAGGCCGCCTACCAGGCCCGGTTCACCGGAGTTGCCTCCGCCTCCCGTGCCGCCCGGCGTGCCGGAGCCTCCGGTGGTGCCGCCCGAGGTGGGGCCCGAGGTGGTGGTGGGGGCCTGGTCCGCCGGAGAGGACTGCTGGGGCGGTGCCTGGCCGCCTCCTCCGGTGCCCTGGGTCTCGCTGGGCGTGTCCGCCGTGCTGGTGTCCCGCGTGGCCCCCGGGGTGGTGGCCGCCCCGGTGGAGGGCGCCGACGTGGCGGCCTGGCTCGGGGCCGTGGAGGCCGACGGGGTGCGCTTCCGGCGCTCGCCGGGCTCCGAGGGGAGCGGGGAGCCGGGCAGTTCGTTGCGCGGGGCCTCGCCGGGGCCGGGGACGACCACGCGGTCGGCGTCGCGGACGGCACCGCCGAGCAGCGAGCCGATCAGCAGGGTCAGGCCGATGACGATGGCGGAGACCAGGGCGCCGCGGCGCAGGACGTAGGCGCGCAGATCCCAGATGTCGGCGCGCGGGCCGAGGCGACGCCAGGCGCTGCCCGCGAGGCGGCCGTCGACGGAGTAGACGGGGGCGCCCGCGATGATCAGCGGCGACCAGGCGGCCAGGTAGATGATGTCGGGGGCGTCGTAGGCGGGGACGCTCTTCCAGCTGACGGTGACGAGCAGCGCGGCCGACAGCAGCGCGCCGACCACGGCGGCCACCCGCTGCCAGCAGCCCAGCACCGTGAGGACGCCGACGATCACCTGGAAGAAGGCGATCACCAGGCCGGAGCCGACGGGGTGCTCCAGCGCGAACTGGCGCAGCGGCTCGGCGACGTCCCAGGGGTGCAGGGTGTTCAGCCACTTCACCATCGAGCCGCGCTTGCCGCCGTCGAAGTAGACGGGGTCGCAGAGCTTGCCCATGCCGGCGTAGATGGAGATGAAGCCGAGGAAGATGCGCAGCGGGAGGAGGACGACGCCCAGGTTCATGCGGCGGCCCGGGTAGTAGGCGTGCCGCGCGGGGTCGTCGCCGTGGCGCCGGGGCCGGGAGCCGTCCTCCGGCTCCGCGAACTCCTGCTCGTCGTAGGCGACTTCCTCGTCGTACGCGCTGCCGGCCTGGCGCATGTCGGGCAGCAACCGGGTGCTGTCGCCGTCGGGCGGGGTGCGCTGGGCGCCGACCACGGGGGTCTCGACGGTCTGCGCGAGATCGTCGTAACCGTCGTCGTGGTAGCCGTCATTGACGTCGACGCGCGGGATGACCTGGGTGGCGCCGGCGTCGGCCGATTCGTCCGGGTGGCCGACGCCGGCGCCCCGCACCGCCTGGAGGAGCCGGTGGGCGCCGGTGTCGTCGGGCGCCGACCTGCCGCTCCAGACGACGGGCCGCCGGCGGCCGGCAGCCCCGGTGCCGACCACGGGGACGCGGGCGGTGTCCTCGGTGGCGCTCAAGTGCCGTGCGATCCGCGGCGATTGACTGCGTGTCGTCGACGCGCCCAGCTGCACGCGGAAACTCGCATGATTGACGATGATCTGCGCCGGATCGCTCGGCACCTTCACCATGCTCAGCGCGGGAGCGTCGTCGAAACCCGACGAGCGGTCCCCCGTGGGTGTGCGGGGTGTTCTGGTGTCCACACTCATCTAACCGAGTGACGTCTGTTTAGGACACTGCTTTGACCTGCCGGATCTGTCCGGACAGCGTCAAGCGGGCCCTGGACGGCTGGAACGCCCCGCACGGGCGACGGTACGGACGGATGTTCAGCCGCGCCGGCGCGACGCCTCGTACAGCACGATCCCCGCCGCCACACCGGCGTTCAGCGACTCGGCGCCACCGGGCATCGGGATCCGCACCCGGAAGTCGCACGTCTCGCCGACCAGTCGGGACAGGCCCTTGCCCTCGCTGCCGACCACGATGACGACGGGGCCGTGCAGGGCCGCCAGCTCGCCGACCTCGTGCTCCCCGTCGGCGGCGAGGCCGACGACGGCGATGCCCGCCTTCTTGTACGCCTCCAGGGCGCGGGTGAGGTTGGTGGCGCGGGCGACGGGCGTGCGGGCCGCGGTGCCGGCCGACGTCTTCCAGGCACCGGCGGTCATGCCCGCCGCGCGGCGCTCCGGCACGACGACGCCGTGGCCGCCGAAGGCGGACACCGAGCGGACGACGGCACCCAGGTTGCGCGGGTCCGTCACTCCGTCGAGGGCGACGATGAGCGGGTCCTGGCCCTCGTCGTAGGCGGCGCTGGCCAGGTCCTCGGGGTGGGCGTACTCGTAGGGCGGGACCTGGAGGACCAGGCCCTGGTGGTTGAGCCCGTTGGTCATGCGGTCGAGCTCGGGGCGGGGGGCCTCCATCAGGTGGATGCCGCCGCGCTCGCCCACGAGCTGCAGGGCCTCGCGGACCCGCTCGTCGTTGTCGATGAACTGCTGGACGTACAGCGTCACCGCGGGCACGCCCTCGCGCAGCGCCTCGACGACGGGGTTGCGGCCGACGACCATCTCGGACGTGCCCTTGCCGCCACGGCCGCGCGGCGCGGGACGGCGTGCCGTCTGCTTGGCCTTGGAGGTGGCGAGGCGGTTCTTCTTGTGCCCCTTGCGCATCTCGGCGGGCGGCGTCGGACCCTTGCCTTCCAGGCCCCGGCGTCGCTGGCCGCCACTGCCGACCTGCGCGCCCTTCTTGCCGGACATGCGGCGGTTGTTCGCGGCCATGACCTACCCGTCTCTGTGTAGCGGTGAAGTACGTACGTCTATGCAGTGTGCCGCCCGGAGGGCCGGGCGGCACAATCGATCACTGCGCTCAGCGCGCGCCGAGGCTCCAGCGCGGGCCGTGCGGACCGTCCTCGATGACCAGTCCCGACTGCTTGAGCTGGTCCCGGATGGCGTCCGCGGTGGCCCAGTCCTTACGGGCTCGCGCGGCCTCGCGCTGGTCGAGGACCAGGCGTACGAGGCTGTCGACCACGCTGCTGAGGTCCTCGCCGCGGTCGCTCTCGCCCGCCCAGTGCGCGTCCAGCGGGTCCAGGCCCAGGACGCCGAGCATGGCACGCACCTCGGCGAGGCGGGCCACGGCGGCTTCCTTGTCGTCGGCGGCGAGGGCGGAGTTGCCCTGCCGGACGGTGGTGTGCACGACGGCGAGCGCCTGCGGGACGCCCAGGTCGTCGTCCATCGCCTCGGCGAAGGCGGTGGGCACCTCGGTGGCCGGTTCGACGGCGTGTCCGGCGAGCTCGACCACGCGCTGCACGAAGCCCTCGATGCGGCTGAACGCCGACTCGGCCTCGCGCAGGGCCTCCTCGCTGTACTCGATCATCGAGCGGTAGTGCGGGGTGCCGAGGTAGTAGCGCAGCACGACGGGGCGCCACGTCTTGACCATCTCGCTGACGAGCACGGAGTTGCCGAGCGACTTGGACATCTTCTCGCCGCTCATGGTGACCCAGGCGTTGTGCACCCAGTACCGGGCGAACTCGTCGCCGTAGGCCTTGGCCTGGGCGATCTCGTTCTCATGGTGCGGGAAGATCAGGTCGAGGCCGCCGCCGTGGATGTCGAAGGCGGAGCCCAGGTACTTGTGCGCCATCGCCGAGCACTCCAGGTGCCAGCCGGGGCGCCCCCGGCCCCACGGCGTCTCCCAGCTCGGCTCGCCCGGCTTGGCGGACTTCCACATCGCGAAGTCCCGGGAGTCCCGCTTGCCGGTCTCGCCCTCGCCGGAGGGCTGGAGCAGGTTGTCCAGCTCCTGGTTGGACAGGCGCAGGTACTCCGGGAAGGACTTCACGTCGAAGTAGACGTTGCCGTCGGCCTCGTAGGCGTGGCCGCGCTCGATCAGGCCGCGCATCATCTCGACCATCTCGGTGACATGGCCGGTGGCGCGCGGCTCGTACGTCGGCGGCAGGCAGCCGAGCGCGGTGTAGCCGTCGTTGAACGCGCGCTCGTTCTCGTACCCGATCGACCACCACGGGCGGCCCTGGTCCGCCGACTTGGTGATGATCTTGTCGTCGATGTCCGTGACGTTCCGGATGAACGTGACGTCGTAGCCGCGGTACTCGAACCAGCGGCGCATGATGTCGAAGTTCAGCCCCGACCGGATGTGGCCGATGTGCGGGGCCGCCTGCACGGTGGCACCGCACAGGTAGATCGAGACACAACCCGGCGTGAGCGGGGTGAAGTCACGGATCTGCCGGGCGCTGGTGTCGTACAGGCGAATAGTCACGTGTCCAGGGTAGTAGGCGCGGGCGGGTGCCTCCGACGGTTGTGGACAACTGTCAGCCCGGTGTTCTGGCCACCAGCGCCGTCGCCACCGCCATCAGACCTTCACCCCTACCGGGGAACCCCAGTCCGTCCGTCGTGGCCCCCGACACGGAGACCGGGGCGCCCGCCGCCTCCGACAGGACCTTCTGGGCCTCCTCGCGGCGCTTGCCGATCTTCGGCCGGGGGCCGACGACCTGGACCGCGATGTTGCCGATGGTGAAGCCGGCCTCGCGGACGATGCGCGCGGCCTCGGCCAGCAGGACGACACCGGAGGCGCCCGACCACTCGGGCCGCCCGGTGCCGAAGTGCTGTCCGAGGTCGCCGAGGCCCGCCGCGGAGAAGAGCGCGTTGCACGCGGCGTGCGCGACGACGTCCGCGTCGGAGTGACCGGCGAGCCCGGTCCCCTCGCCCTCCCACTTCAGGCCCGCGCACCACAGCTCGCGGCCCTCCTCGAAGGCGTGGATGTCGGTGCCGATGCCGACCTGGGGCAGCAGGGGTGCCTCAGAAGCCATCGTTGAGCCTCCGGCGCGCCAGGACGGCCTCGGCGAGGACCAGGTCCAGCGGACGGGTGACCTTGAAGGCCTCCTCGTGGCCGGGCACCACCACGACCTGGAGGCCGAGCCGCTCGACCATGCCGGCGTCGTCGGTGACCTGGTCGGTGACCGCCTCGTGGGCG
Source organism: Streptomyces sp. YS415 (assembly GCF_023544665.1). Lineage (GTDB taxonomy): Bacteria > Actinomycetota > Actinomycetes > Streptomycetales > Streptomycetaceae > Streptomyces. The sequence continues at coordinate 89,254 of NZ_JAMJFL010000005.1, read as the reverse complement.
CGCAGGAGGGTCGTCCGGTCGAAGCCCTGCGGGGTCTGCACCGCGCGCAGCCGGTCCCGGACCGGAGTGGCGACGACCCGCTCGGGCTCGCCCGCGCCGGCCGGCTCGACCTCCTTGACGGTGTCCGCGAGCGGCAGCGCGGGGACGACCGCGGGAGCGCCGTCCCGTACGGCCTCGATGACGGCGTCGACGGTGTCCACGGGGACGAGCGGGCGGGCCGCGTCGTGCACGAGGACGATGTCGTACTCGGGCGGCAGCGCGTCCAGGCCCCGCTGCACGGACTCCTGGCGGGAGTCACCGCCGGGGACCACCAGGAAGTCGGTGCGCTCCGGCAGGGCGTGGGCGTCGAGCAGGGACTTCACCTCGGCGGCGCCCTCGGGCGGGGCCACGACGACGACCAGGGAGACGGCACGGGACGCGGCCATGGCGCGCACCGCGTGGATCAGCATGGGGGTGCCGCCCAGCACGCGGAGTGCCTTGGGGGCGCCGGGACCGAGGCGTACACCGCGGCCGGCGGCCGGAATCACGGCAGCCGTACGGAGGGTCGCACGGGCCTGTTCGGGGGAAGGGCGCGATTCGTCAGACATCGGTTCCTGTCAGGTTTGTGTGCTGGCCTGGCGTGGGTATGGCCTGGGAAGTGCCGGGCGCGACGCCCTGACCGGACCCTTCCGTGACCCTGGTCGGGCCAGCTGCCCGGGCCCGGCACGCCAAGTATCGGGGGGATTCCCCCCGGCGAGTGCACGGCGTGGGACGGCACGCAGAAGCGAACATGCCGCAGCGCCCGGCGACAGTGGAGACGTCATCGGGCACCGCGGCATTTCAGTGTGCTGAGTGGCTGAGCCTGCTGGCTGCGGGCGTCAGGACGCGAGGACCTCGTCGAGGAGCGCCTCGGCCTTGTCCTCGTTGGTGTTCTCCGCGAGGGCGAGCTCGCTCACGAGGATCTGGCGGGCCTTGGCGAGCATGCGCTTCTCACCGGCGGACAGTCCGCGCTCGCGCTCACGACGCCACAGGTCACGTACGACTTCCGCGACCTTGATGACATCGCCGGAGGCGAGCTTCTCCAGATTTGCCTTGTAACGACGAGACCAGTTCGTGGGCTCCTCGGCGTACGGCGCGCGCAGCACCTCGAAGACCCGGTCCAGCCCGTCCTGACCGACCACATCACGCACGCCGACGAACTCCGCATTGTCCGCTGGCACACGCACCGTCAGGTCACCCTGGGCGACCTTCAGCACCAAGTAGGTCTTGTCCACGCCTTTGATCTGGCGAGTTTCGATAGCCTCGATCAGCGCGGCCCCGTGATGGGGATAGACCACGGTGTCGCCAACCTTGAACGTCATGTGACAGGTACCCCTTCCGTGGCTATCCAGAGTAACACGGAAACGGCAGCTTCTGAATGGCGTTTTCGCAGGTCAGGGCATATCTCGGGGCTTGACAACAGCAACAGGAACGTGCTGCGCGGGCCGAGCGGAACAAGGTATTCGCAGGTCGGAGCGGCTCTCCGGGCGGGGCGAAACGCGGCCGTCACACCCATCAGGAGGGGCCACCGGGCGGCCGAACATCCTGATATGTCCGGTTCCACATGTGCGACTTCCGCTACTCCGTTCGGTGGCCGGAGGCGGGTACCGGACGATTCAGGAATTGATCACCAGGGGTCGCCGAGCACGGTCGGTGATCAATTTCCGGAGGGTCGCGCATTCCTTCACGGAAATTTCGCGAGGCCGTGTCGGGGGTATGCCGACGGGACTTATGTGAATGGCAGACAGCCCTGGCGCCAAAGTGACTCGTGGGTCACTTGTGAGGGGCGGGACCGGTGAAGCGGGACGCTTCCGCAGGGCCGGCCGGAGACTCTTGTGGGGCCGAGGGGAGGGTCGGGTGCGGCGGGGCGGGAACGGCTCGGTAACCTAAGCCCGCTGACAGACACTTAGGGCGGCTTTATGCGCCCGCCCCGTTCGAGTCAAGGAGTTGCCGCCGCCGTGAGCAGCAGCCTTCGACGCGGCGTCATCGCCGCCGCCGCCATCACGTTCTCGATCCTTCCGCTCGCCGCGTGCGGAGCCGGCAACAACGCACAGACCCTGGAAGTCAAGCCCGACAACGCCGCCACCACGGTCGGGGACATCGCGGTCCAGAACGCCGTGATCATCACGCAGCCGGACCCGGAGGCGAGCGACCCGGCCGTGGTCGCCGCGACCCTCTTCAACAACGGCACCAGCGCCCAGACCCTGGAGTCGGTCACCATCGAGGGGACGGACGAGCCCCTCGAGCTGAAGCCCGCCAAGGGCAAGAGCCTGTCCATCCCGGCCGGCGGCTCGCTGACCCTCGGTGGCTCGGGCAACGCCTCCGCCGTGCTCTCCGGCACGCCGGAGAACGTCAAGGACGGCAATGCCCAGCCGATGACCTTCACCTTCAGCGAGACCGGCGACGTGAACCTGCGCGCCTTCGTCGTCCCGGCCGAGAGCTACTTCACCGGCTGGGGTCCGACCGAGGTCCCGTCCGCGCCGGGCGAGGACACCGCGTCCCCGACCACGGAGCCGACGGGCGAGGCGTCCGGCGAGGCCACGGGTGAGGCCACCGGGGAGCCGGCCGAGGGCGCGACCGGCACCCCGACCGACGCCGCCTCGGCCTCGGCGACGGAGTCCCACGCGGCCGGCCACTGAGCGGCCGTACGACGCGGAAGGGCGGGGCCCCCTGAGGGGTCCCGCCCTTCGTCGTACCGCGGTCAGCCGGCCTACGGCTCGAACTTGTAGCCCAGCCCCCGCACCGTCACCAGGTAGCGCGGTGCGCCCGGGTCCGGTTCGATCTTGGCGCGCAGGCGCTTGACGTGGACGTCGAGGGTCTTGGTGTCGCCGACGTAGTCGGCGCCCCAGACCCGGTCGATGAGCTGCATACGGGTCAGGACGCGGCCCGCGTTGCGCAGGAGCATCTCCAGAAGGTCGAACTCCTTGAGCGGCAGGTCGACCTTCGAGCCGGAGACCGTGACCACGTGGCGGTCGACGTCCATGCGGACCGGACCCGCCTCCAGGGCGGCCGGGGTGACCTCCTCGGGCTCCCCGCGGCGGCGCAGGACGGCCCGGATGCGGGCGACCAGCTCGCGGGACGAGAACGGCTTGGTGACATAGTCATCGGCTCCTATTTCCAGCCCGACGACCTTGTCGATCTCGCTGTCCTTGGCGGTCACCATGATGACGGGGACGTTGGACCGGCCGCGCAGCTGGCGGCAGACCTCGGTGCCCGGCAGGCCGGGCAGCATCAGATCGAGCAGGACGAGGTCGGCGCCGTTGCGCTCGAACTCGTCGAGACCGTCGGGCCCGGTGGACGCGACGGCGACCTCGAAACCCTCCTTGCGGAGCATGTACGACAGGGCGTCTGAGAAGGATTCCTCGTCCTCGACGACGAGCACTCGGGTCACGGATGGACCTCCGGGGCGGAAAGCGTCTGGTACGCGGCTGACTCGGGGGGTGTGTCGTGGGACGGATCGGCGGGGCGCCCGGCCTCGTCGTCGAGGGCGGGATGCTGCTGAGCTCGGTCGCGGGCCGCGCCCGCCTCCGGCAGTCTCAGGGTGAACGTGGAGCCCTGTCCCTCGGAACTCCACACCGTGACCTCCCCGCCGTGCGAGGCGGCCACGTGCTTGACGATCGCCAGCCCGAGCCCCGTGCCACCGGTGGCACGGGAACGGGCCGGGTCGACGCGGTAGAAGCGCTCGAAGATGCGCTCCTTGTCCTTGTCGGAGATGCCGATGCCCTGATCGGTCACGGCGATCTCGATGTGGTCGCCGCCCGGTGCGGTCAGCCGGCGGGCGGCGATCCCGACTCGGGTCCGGGCGGGCGAGTAGTTGACGGCGTTCTCGACGAGGTTGCCGAGGGCCGCGGCGAGCTGGCCGCGGTGGCCGAAGATGCTCAGGTCGGCGGTGCCGCCGGCCGCCATCGTGATCTGCTTCGTGCCGGCGGCGTGCCGGCAGCGGTCGATGGCCTCGGCCACCAGTTCGTCCACTCGAACAGGCTCGGCGTCCTCCAGGGGGTCGTCGTTCTGCACCCGGGAGAGGTCGATCAGCTCCTGGACGAGGTTGGTGAGCCGGGTCGCCTCGATCTGCATGCGCCCCGCGAAGCGCTCCACGGCCTCCGGGTCCTCCGAGGCGTCCATGACAGCCTCGGAGAGCAGGGAGAGGGCGCCCACGGGGGTCTTGAGCTCGTGGCTGACATTGGCGACGAAGTCGCGCCGTACCGCCTCTATCCGCCGGGCCTCGGTGAGGTCCTCGACGAGCAGCAGCACCAGGCGGGAGCCGAGCGGCGCCACCCGGGCGGAGACCGCGAGGGCCTCGCCGCGTCCGGTACCGCGCCGGGGCAGGTCCAGCTCGACCTGGCGTATCTCGCCGTCGCGCCGGGTGTCCCGGGCCATCTGGAGCATCGGTTCCACGGAGAGCCGCCCGCCGCGCACCAGCCCGAGGGCGTACGCGGCGGAGCTGGCCTTGACGACGGCGTCGGCCTCGTCCAGTACGACCGCCGAGGAGCGGAGCACGGACAGGACCGTGTCGACGCCCGGGGGCAGTACCGGATCGGTGTGCAGGGAGGTTCTGGTGGGGCGCGCCTGGTCGCGTTCGCTCCAGCGGAACGCCAGCATGGCGATGACGCCGGTGAGTACCCCGGCGATCGCTGCCGCTGCGGCGACCGCCGCGTTCACGTCCATGCATCCAGGTTAGGCACGGGTTCGGTCCTGGCCACAGCCATCCGAGTGCGAGCTCGAACACTCGTCGCCCAGAGTTCACCTTGGTGCCAGCAATGGTTCATTTGGGGTGGCAGAAACGGACGCGTGCAGGTCGGACGGTGAGAACGTGGGGTGGATAGCGCCGGTTCAGCAGGACGTGCACACTGGCCCCGGCCCCCGGAACCCCAAGAAACACGTACGAGAGGGAACCCTCATGCGGGACGCGTACCACGAGGAACTTGACTCGATCAGCGACAGCCTGGTGGAGATGGCCCGCCTGGTCGGGTCGGCGATCGGACGCGCCACGACGTCGATCCTCGACTCCGACCTCAAGCTGGCCGAGAGCGTGATCGAGGCCGACCAGAAGGTCGACGACCTCCAGCACGACCTGGAGGCGCGGGCGATAGCCCTGCTCGCCCGTCAGCAGCCGGTGGCGACCGACCTGCGGATCGTGGTCACCTCGCTGCGGATGTCCGCCGACCTGGAGCGCTCCGGCGACCTGGCCCAGCACGTGGCCAAGCTGACCCGGCTGCGTTACCCGGAGCGGGCCATTCCGCACGATCTGCACGCCACGATCCTGGAGATGGGCCAGCTCGCGCAGCGCCTGATGGCCAAGGCCGCCGAGGTCATCGTGACCAAGGACGTCGACCTGGCGCTCCAGATGGAGACCGACGACGACGCGATGGACCTGCTGCACCGCACGCTCTTCCAGCACCTGATGGACGAGCGGTGGAAGCACGGCATCGAGACGGCCGTGGACGTCACCCTGCTCGGCCGCTACTACGAGCGGTTCGCCGACCACGCGGTGGCGGTCGCCAAGCGGGTGGTGTTCCTGGTGACGGGTGAGCACGCGGACAATCTCCAGCAGGACATCGCCGCCGTGAAGGGCGTGGAAGGGGTCTGACACCGCTCGGGGGCGTGCGCGAGAGCCCCCGTGCGCCGTTGATGCGCCCAGTGGGGCGGGCATGCAATGGGGAGCAGGCACCAGCCTCGACGAGGAGGGACCATGGCCGACTCCCCCGGCACGCCCGGCACCACACCCGACCCCACGCAGGAACGCCCGACCGAGCAGCCCGCCGAGATCAAGAACCTGATGCTCATCGGCGCGTGCGGCTGCGGCTCGGGCTGCCAGTGCGGCTGCCAGTCCGGCAACCCGTGCCAGTGCGGTTGAGTGCTTTTTCCTTACGACGGTGAAGGGCCCCGGCGCGGCTGCCGGGGCCCTTCGTCGTGCTCGCGGGCCGGAGGAGGCGCAGCATGGAGGGAGGACCGGAAGGAGGCGTGCCATGGCCCGCTTCATGGACGTACACCACGGGATGCAGGGCATCACGTCGGACCAGCTGAACGAGGCCCACAAGGCGGACCTCGCCATCGAGAAGGACGAGGGGGTCCACTTCGAGCGGGCCTGGGCGGACCCGGAGTCGGGCACCGTCTACTGCCTCTCCGAGGCGCCCTCGGCGGAGGCGGTGCAGCGCATCCACGAACGCGCGGGACACAAGGCGGACGAGATCCACGCCGTGCCGCTGGCCGTCTAGCCCGCGAAAAAGCCCCCTACCAGGGGCGAACCCGCTGGTAGGAGGCTTGATTCGAGCAGGCTACTTCTTCTTGCCCTGGTTCTTCACGGCCTCGATCGCCGCTGCCGCCGCCTCGGGGTCGAGGTAGGTGCCGCCCGGGTTCAGGGGCTTGAAGTCGGCGTCGAGGTTGTAGGACAGGGGGATGCCGGTGGGGATGTTGAGGCCGGCGATGTCCGCGTCGGAGATGCCGTCCAGGTGCTTGACCAGGGCGCGGAGCGAGTTGCCGTGGGCCGCGACCAGGACCGTGCGGCCGGTCAGCAGGTCGGGGACGATCGCGTCGAACCAGTACGGGAGCATGCGGACGACGACGTCCTTCAGGCACTCCGTGCGCGGGCGCAGCTCCGGCGGGAGGGTCGCGTAGCGCGCGTCGGAGTACTGGGAGTACTCGGCGTCGACGTCGAGCGGCGGCGGCGGGGTGTCGTAGGAGCGGCGCCAGAGCATGAACTGCTCCTCGCCGAACTCGGCCAGCGTCTGGGCCTTGTCCTTGCCCTGGAGGGCGCCGTAGTGGCGCTCGTTCAGGCGCCAGGAGCGGTGGACCGGGATCCAGTGGCGGTCGGCGGCCTCGAGGGCCAGCTGCGCCGTACGGATCGCCCGCTTCTGGAGGGACGTGTGGACCACGTCGGGCAGGAGGTCGGCGTCCTTCAGGAGTTCGCCACCGCGGACTGCCTCCTTCTCGCCCTTCTCGTTGAGGTTGACGTCCACCCAGCCGGTGAACAGGTTCTTCGCGTTCCACTCGCTCTCGCCGTGGCGGAGGAGGATCAGCTTGTACGGTGCGTCGGCCATGAGAAGGAGCGTAATCGAACCTTCTGATCACTTGCGCCCCCGACCAGAAGGCGGACGGTTGACGGGATCTGTTAATTGAGTGGCCCCCGGCCCCCGGCGCTTCGTAACGTGTGATCGCCGCCCACGCCACTTACATACCCGGGGGATCCTCATGTCTGTCGCCGCCCTGAGACGTGCTGCCCGGGAGACCGTCTCCGGGCTGCCGCGGGAGTTCTGGTGGCTGTGGACGAGCACCCTCGTCAACCGGCTCGGCGGCTTCGTCGCCACCTTCATGGCGCTCTATCTGACCCTGGACCGCGGCTACTCCGCCTCCTACGCCGGTCTCGTCGTCGCCCTGCACGGCCTCGGCGGTGTCATCTCCTCCCTCGCCGGCGGAGTGATGACCGACCGGCTCGGGCGGCGGCCCACGCTGCTGATCTCGCAGACCGCCACCGCCGTCTCCGTGGCCGCGCTGGGGTTCGTGCACCACCCTGCCGCGATCGCGGGCGTCGCCTTCCTCGTCGGCATGGCCTCCAACGCCTCCCGGCCCGCCGTGCAGGCGATGATGGCCGACATCGTCCGGCCCGAGGACCGGGTGCGCGCGTTCTCGCTCAACTACTGGGCCATCAACCTCGGCTTCGCCGTCTCCTCCATGGCCGCCGGGTTCATCGCCGAGTACAGCTACCGGGCCGGGTTCCTCGTCGAGGGCGCCATGACCCTGGCCTGCGCGATCGTCGTCTTCCTGAAGCTGCCCGAGTCCCGGCCCGAGCGCACGGAGGCGGTGAAGGCGCAGGAGTCCGCCGTAGGACTGGGGACCGTGCTGCGGGACGGGCGGTTCATGGGGGTCGTGGGCCTGTCCTTCCTGATCGCCCTCGTCTTCCAGCAGGGCGCCATCGGACTGCCCGTCGCCATGGGCGACGCCGGCTTCACCCCGGCCGACTACGGCATGGCCATCGCCGTCAACGGTGTCCTGATCGTCGTCCTGCAGATCCCGGTCACCCGGTTCATCGAGCACCGCGATCCGAGGCGGCTGCTGGTGATCTCCTCGGTGCTCGCCGGGTACGGCTTCGGGCTGACCGCCTTCGCCGGATCCGTCGGTCTGTTCGCCCTCACCGTCTGCGTCTGGACCCTCGCGGAGATCGTCAACGCCCCGACCCAGACCAGCCTGGTCGTCCGGCTCTCCCCCACCCACGGCCGGGGCCGCTACCAGGGCATGTACACCATGTCGTGGGCCGTCGCCTCGCTCGTCGCGCCGCTGATGTCCGGGGTCGTCATCGACCGGTACGGCGCGGAGTGGCTGTGGGGGCTGTGCGCGGTGATCGGGACCGTCGCGGGGCTCGGGTACGGCGTGCTCATGCGCCGCCTTCCGGTCCAGGAGACCGTCGCCGGGGCGCCGGCCCCGGCCCGCCCCGAGACCGCCGCCGCCTGACGCCCGGCCGTGCCCCTCAGGGGTGCATCCGGGCCCCCTTCAGCACCTTGTCCACCGCGTTGCGCGGCCCGTGCACGGCCAGCCCGACCAGATCCAGGTCCCGCGTCGGCACCGCCCGTACGGCGGCCCGGTTGTCCCGGTCGTTGCCGGTGGCGAACAGGTCGGACGTGAACAGGGCGCGCGGCAGGGCACGCGACAGCACGCGCGCGTGAGCCGCCGTCAGCGTCTCCTTGGAGCCCTGGAAGACCAGCACCGGCTGCCGGAACATCGGCAGGTAGGCCACGCCGTCGGCGTCCTCGTACGGCTCCCCGATCACCTCGGGGACCTGCGTGCCCAGGCCGCTGACCAGGAAGGCGGTCACGTTCAGCCGCTGCCAGGGCTCCAGGTCCTCGCGCAGCAGCACGGCGATCTTCGTGTCGAAGCGGATCGGTTCGGCGGTGAGCGGGTTCGTCGCGTTCATGGACCGAGACTGCCGATCGCCGTACGGCCTCGTCTTGTACGTTCTTTGCATGGCCGCTCAGCGTGACGTGACCGCCTGGCGTCCCCGGGTCCCGGGTGTCGTCGAGGTCTTCCACGCGCACTTCACCGAGTACGCCTACCCGATGCACGTCCATGAGGCGTGGACGCTCCTCATCGTCGACGACGGCGCCGTACGGTACGACCTCGACCGGCACGAGCACGGCACCCCGCGCGGCACGGTGACGCTGCTGCCGCCGGACGTCCCGCACAACGGCGCCCCGGCGACCCCGCACGGCTTCCGCAAGCGCGTCCTCTACCTCGACACCTCCCGGCTCGCCGGCGACCTCATCGGGGCCGCCGTGGACACCCCCGAGCTGCGCGACCCGCTGCTGCGGCACCGGGTCGGCCAGTTGCACACCGCCCTCGCCCGCCCCGGCGACGAGCTGGAGGCGGAGAGCCGGCTGACGCTCGTCGGGGAGCGGCTGCGCACGCACCTGCGGGCGCGCCCGGAGAGCGGAGCCCGCTCCGGCCCCGCCCTCGCCCGCCATCTGCGCGAACTCCTCGACGAACGGGTCGTCGAAGGGCTCTCGCTCCAGGAGGCGGCGGGACTGCTCCAGGCCCATCCCGCCCATCTGGTACGGGCGTTCAGCACCGCGTACGGCATCGCCCCGCACCAGTACCTGAACTCCCGCCGCGTCGACCGCGCCCGCCGGCTGCTCCTGGACGGCCGCCCGATCGGCGAGGTCGCGACAACGACCGGCTTCTACGACCAGGCCCACCTCACCCGGCACTTCCGCAAGCTGGTCGGCACGACCCCGGGGCGATACACCGGGACGGGCGCCGGGCACCGGCCGGGGGGGCACGGCTCAGGTGACGTCGACGTAGTCACCCGCGGCGGTCGCCCCGCCCGTCGTGGACGTCTCGCTGAACGTCCAGCGCCAGTAACCGTCGGCGGCGGCCGTGACCGTGGTCTTCAGGGAGCCGGTGGAGCCCGCCTGCACGATCTTGACCGTGTTGTAGGTGCTCGTTCCCGCCTTGCGGAACTGGAGCTTGGCCGACTTGCCGCCGTAGCCGACGTAGGCGTGCTTGACCCAGTCCGCGCGGGTCAGCTTGCCCGTGACGGTGAGCGCCTTGCCCTTGGCGACCGGCTCCGGGGAGGCGTTGACCGTGGCCCGCGCCATCCGCTTGACCTGGACGGTGCCGAAGCCGGTCAAGTACTCCTCGGCGTCGGGCTGGCCGTCGGAGCCCCAGGTACGGGCGGAGACGGCGATCTTCCAGGTGGTGGCGTCGTTGTTGGAGTCCAGCCGGTACGGCGGGTCGATGTAGAGCTCGCCCTCGACGTACCCGTCCTCGTAGTAGGTCTCGCTGCCCGAGTAGATGCCGCCGTCCTGGGCTCCCTGGGCGGCGGTGACGCCGTGGTACAGGAAAGGGGACGCTTCTATCTCGTTGTACTCGTACGCCGCGGGCCTCGTGACGCGGAAGGTGAAGTCGGGGGTCACCTCCGCGGTGGTGCCCACCACGATGGGCTTGCCGTTGTTGATGACCAGGTTCGACACCGAGATGCCGGTGTCCGCCGCCTCCGCGGCCGGGGCGGTGAACGCCACGAGGGCGAGCGCTCCCGCGAGCGCGGTCGCGGAGCCGGTTCTGCCTGCGCGCATGCGCAACCTCTTCAGGTGCTGGTGGGTTGGGGCTGCGGCAGGCTAGCAGCGGGCTCTCAGCTGCTGGGACGCTGGGTCAGGTGGGTGAAGGCTTCGAGGTTGCGGGTGGACTCGCCGCGGGACACCCGCCACTCGTACTCCTTGCGGATGGCGCTCGCGAAGCCCAGTTCCAGCAGGGTGTTGAAGGCGCCGTCGGCGGCCTCCAGGGTCTGGCCGAGGAGGCGGTCGAGCTCGTCGGGGGTGACGGCCGACAGGGGGAGCTTGGCGGTGACGTAGACGTCGCCGAGCCGGTCGACGGCGTAACTGACGCCGTAGAGCTTCAGGTTGCGCTCCAGGAGCCAGCGGTGGACGCCGGACTCGTTCTCGTCGGGGTGGCGGATGACGAAGGCGTTGAGCGACAGGGAGTGGCGGCCGAGCCGCAGGGAGAGCGTCGTCGACAGCTTGCGCGTGCCGGGGAGTTTGACGACGTAGGTACCGGGGTCGGGGCTCTCCCACTCCAGCTCCGCGTCCCGGAGGAAGTCCTCGACGGTCTGCTGCACATCACCCATGGTGCGAGCGTACGCGACGGCGGTGGGCCTGGGCCGCCGCCGTGTAGACGTCCGCGGTGGCCGCGGCCGCGGTGTCCCAGCCGAAGGACTGGGCGTGCCGGGCCGCGGCGGCGCCCATCGTGGCGGACAGCTCCGGCCGGTCGGCGAAGTCGCGCAGCACGCGCGCGTAGGCGGCCGGTTGGTGCCCTTGGACGAGGAAGCCGGTGCGTCCGTCGCGCACGGCCACCGGCAGTCCGCCGACCGACGCCGCGAGCACCGGCGTACCGGCCGCCTGCGCCTCTATGGCGACCAGGCCGAAGGACTCGCTGTAGGAAGGCATGACGAGCACCGAGGCGGCCCGGAACCAGTCCACGAGCTGGTCCTGGCCGACGGGCGGGCGGAACCGTACGACGTCGGCGATGCCGAGGCGGGCCGCCAGCTTCTGCAGGCCCTCGGGCTTGGCGAGGCCGCTGCCGCTGGGGCCGCCGACGATCGGCACGAGGATGCGGGAACGCAGCTCGGGGCGCTGGTCGAGCAGGACGGCGACCGCGCGGAGCAGGATGTCCGGCGCCTTCAGGGGCTGGATGCGGCCCGCGAAGAGCGGGATCAGGGCGTCCTGGGGCAGGCCGAGGCGGGCCCGGGCTGCGGCGCGGCCGTCGGCGGGCGAGAAGCGGTCGAGGTTGACGCCGGGGTGGACCACGGCGACCTTGCCGGGTTCGGCGTGGTAGTGGCGTACCAGCTCGTCGGCCTCCTCCGCGGTGTTCGCGATGAGGCGGTCGGCGGCGGCGACGATCTGGGTCTCGCCGATGACCCGGGCGGCCGGCTCGGGGGTGTCGCCCTCGGCGAGGTTGGCGTTCTTGACCTTGGCCATGGTGTGCATGGCGTGCACCAGGGGGGTGCCCCAGCGCTGGGCGGCGAGCCAGCCGACGTGGCCGGAGAGCCAGTAGTGCGAGTGGACGAGGTCGTAGTGGCCGGGGCGGTGGCCGGCCCAGGCCTGCATCACGCCGTGGGTGAAGGCGCAGAGCTGGGCGGGGAGTTCTTCCTTGGCGAGGCCTTCGTAGGGGCCCGCGTCGACGTGCCGGACCAGGACGCCCGGGGCCATCTCCACGGTCGGCGGGAGGGCGGCGGTGGTCGCGCGCGTGAAGATCTCGACCTCGATGTTGATCGCGGCGAGGCGCTGCGCGAGTTCCACGATGTAGACGTTCATGCCGCCGGCGTCGCCGGTGCCGGGCTGGTGGAGCGGTGAGGTGTGCACGGAGAGCATCGCGATACGGCGGGGCCTGCGGTGCAGACGCAACCGCGGGGCTGTCACCGCGGAGCGACGCCCGAGCCTGCCGACGTAGTGGCTCACGGGGCGTTCCTCCTCGCTGCGGGCATGCCTGAGGGAGGACGTGCGGGCCCTCCACCGGGGTGAACACCGGACGGTCCGGCTCCATTTCCCGCCCGGGGTTCTTTGCCGAATCATTACCGCGAGTCGCTCAACCGTTCGAGGGCGGAGTGCGTGGCCGGGCGAGGGGACGACTGCTCGCCCCGCGCGGGCCGCATACCCTCGTAGACATGACAGCCCGCGCCGCCTCCAGCCCCGTAGGAACGGTGACGCGCGGCACCACCAACCCCAACCGCCTGCGCCGCATGGACCGCTGGATCGCGGCGACGCACGGCGCCGAGCTGCGGCGCGCCCCGGACCCCGTCGCGGTCGACCTCGGGTACGGCGCCGCGCCCTGGACGGCCGTGGAGCTGCTGGGCCGGCTGCGCACCGTCGCGCCCCGCGCGCGCGTGGTCGGCGTCGAGATCGAACCGGCCCGGGTGGCGGCCGCCCGGCCCTACGAGCGTGACGGGCTGGTCTTCCGGCACGGTGGGTTCGAGATCCCGGTCCCGCAGCGGCCGCTGCTGATCCGGGCCGCCAATGTGCTGCGCCAGTACGAGGAGGCCGAGGTCGCCGCCGTGTGGGAGCGGCTGTGCGCGCGGCTGGCCCCGGCCGGCGCCGGCTCTCGGGGCGGGCTGCTGGTCGAGGGGACCTGCGACGAGATCGGGCGGCGGCACGTGTGGGTCGCGCTCGGGCCCGAGGGGCCGCGGACGGTGACCTTCGCGACCCGGCTCGGCTCCCTGGAGCGGCCCTCGGATCTCGCCGAGCGGCTGCCGAAGGCGCTCATCCACCGCAACGTCCCCGGCGAGCCGGTCCATGCCTTCCTGCGGGACTTCGACCGCGCCTGGGCCGCCGCCGCGCCCTACGCCGCCTTCGGCGCCCGGCAGCGCTGGATCCGGGCGGTACGGGAACTGACGGCCGACTGGCCGGTGCTGGACGGGCCGGTGCGCTGGCGGCAGGGCGAAGTGACGGTGGCGTGGGGGGCGTTGGCACCGGTCCGCTGAGCAACGGTCCAATGAGCGCCGGTCCGCTGAGAGCCGGTCCCCTGAGCGCCGGTGCGGCCGGGCCGCGGCACTGACCTGCGGGGAACGATCTCCGTGAGTTGTTCGTCACACAGGCGGGGAGATTGTGGTGCGGTGCGGGGACGGGGGGAAAGCAGCAGGGTGCGCGGCCCCTGTCGTTTTCCGCGGCGGCATGGCACGATCCCCCGGGCGACCGTAAGTTACTGACGGTAAATCAGGTTGGGGGAAGTGGTATGGGTACGGGCAGGCGCAGCCTCATCACCGCCGCAGTCACCGTGGTCTGCGCGGTGACCGTGCTGGCGGCCCCGGGCACCGCGTTCGCGAGTCCGACCCCGACACCGGCTCCGGCCCCCAGCGCGACCTCGACTCCGGCGACCACCAAGGACCTTGAGGCGGTACGCAAGAAGCTGGACCGGCTCTATCACGACGCCGCCGTGGCCACCGACGCGTACAACTCCGCCGAGGAGAAGGCCGAGCAGCAGTCCGCCGAGATCGTGGCCCTGGCCAAGAAGATCGTCCAGGGCCGGAAGAAGGTGGACGAGCTCAAGAAGCGGGCCGGCGCCGCGGCCGCCGCGCAGTACCGCAACGGCGGACTGCCGGACGAGGCCCATCTGATGCTCAGCGACGACCCGCAGGAGTTCCTCGACGGCGCGGGCCGGGTCATCCAGGGCGAGCGCGCCACCAAGGGGCTCCTCGGCGAACTGACCCGCACCCAGCAGGACTTGGAGCAGTACGCGAAGGACGCCTCCGCCCAGTGGACGAAGCTGGAGGCCAACCGCAAGGCCAAGGCCAAGGCGAAGGCGAAGGTCAAGAAGCAGATCGCCGCCGCCGAGAAGCTGGAGTCGGAGCTGGAGGCGGAGGAGAAGGAGCGCCTCGCCGAGCTGGAGCGACAGGCCGCCCAGCAGGCGCAGACCGCCTGGCTGGACTCCGGGATACTCGACGAGATCGACGGCAAGGCGTCCGCGCAGGGCAAGAAGGCCGTGGCGTACGCCACCGCCCAGCTGGGCAAGCCGTACGAATGGGGCGCCGAGGGGCCCGGCACCTTCGACTGCTCCGGGCTCACCTCACAGGCCTGGGCGGCGGCCGGAGTGCCGATCCCGCGCACCTCGCAGGAGCAGTGGAAGCAGCTGCGGCGCATCGACACCGCGGACATGCGCCCCGGCGACCTCATCATCTACAACGACGACGCCAGTCATGTCGCGATGTACGTCGGCGACGGCGCGATCGTGCACGCCCCGCGCCCCGGGCGCACGGTGACCGTCGCGGGGGCCGGTTCCATGCCGATCCTGGCGGTCGTACGACCGGACGTATGAGACCGGAGTCACCCATACCGGGCCCCGGGTGACCGGGGCCACGTGATGCACCGCACGCCAACAACCGTGCAAACCGGGGGCGGACGTGACGTTCGTCATCCCCCGGGGCCCGCCGCGCTGCCCAACTGCGGTACATAACGCGGCATATGACTGTGGCCAGCCGCCGAACGGCGTGGCCTGCGCCATTCCTTTGCGGTGCCGACTACCGCTATGGTCCCCGTCGGTGGGTCGAGGTCCCTCGTCCCCGCCATGCCCTCGGGGGGAGGGAAGGAACCCAAGACGATGCCCGTACCCGTACCGCGGCAGAGAGCGATCCCGGCCGTGGAGAGTGGTCAGGCGCAGACAGCCGCACCCCTGGCCGGCGGCCCCTCGGCCGGAGAGGCCCCGCGCAAGGACGCCACGGTCGAGCACACCGACAGGACGCACACGCCCCACACCGGTGCCGCCGGCGCCGCCCACACCCAGCTGACGCTGCTGCTCATCGAGGACGACCCGGGCGGCTCCACGGTCCTGCCCGAACTGCTCGACCGGTCCGGCAGGCCGATCCGGGTGCGCTCCGCCCGCAACCTCACCGAGGCCGAGCGGCTGCTCACCGACGACGTCCACTGCATCCTGCTGGACCTGGCGCTGCCCGCGCCGGGCCGGGGCGACGACGGCGACGAGCTCGCCGTGCTCAAGCAGGTGCTGGAGCTCGCGCCCCGGCACGCCGTCCTCGCCCTCACCGCCTCCGGCGACGCCGAGCGCGGCGCGCAGGCGGTCCGGGTGGGCGCCCAGGACTATCTCTACCGCGACGAGCTGGACGGCCGGCTGCTGAGCCGCGCGATCCGGTACGCGGTGGAGCGGAAACGTTCCGACTCCGCGGAGCGCCGGCTCGCCGAGGGACGGGTGCGGGCGCAGGAGAACCGGCGCCTGGAGCGGGGCCTGCTGCCCACGCCGCTGCTGGACGGCTCGCCCCTGCGGTTCGCCGCGCGCTACCGGCCGGGCCGGTCGCGGGCGCTGCTCGGCGGGGACTTCTACGACGTGGTCCGCACCTCCGACGGCACCGTGCACGCCATGATCGGCGACGTCTGCGGCCACGGTCCCGACGAGGCCGCGCTCGGTGTCGAGCTGCGGATCGCCTGGCGGGCGCTGACGCTGGCCGGGCTCTGCGGGGACCAGCTGCTCGGGACCCTGCAGCAGGTGCTGGAGCACGAGCGGCCGGACGACGAGATCTTCGCGACGCTGTGCACGGTGGACATCGCGCCGGACGGCCGCCGGGCGGGGCTGTGCCTGGCCGGGCACCCCTCACCGCTGCTGGCCCGCCCCGGGAGGGCGGCGCAGCTGCTGCCGTACGACAACAACGGGCCGGCCCTCGGGCTGCTGCCCGGGGCCCGCTGGCCGCGGATGCAGGTGGAGCTGGGCGCCGAGTGGAGCCTGATGCTCTACACCGACGGGCTGATCGAGGGCCGGATCGGCGAGGGCAAGGAGCGGCTGGGCCAGGACGGGATGGTGTCCATGGTCCGCCGCCAGCTGGCCGAGGGGCTGCGCGGCGAGGCGCTGCTGGGGGCGGCGGTGAACGAGGTCCGGGACCTCAACGGCGGCGAGCTGACGGACGACGTGGCCGTGCTGCTGCTGGACCGGGAGCGCTGAGCCGGGGGCTCGCTCCGGGCGGGGTCAGCGCCCGCCGTTCCACGGGCCGTACGGGCCGTCGCTGCTGGAACCCCGGCGGGTGTTGCGGCCGCCGCCGGGCAGGGAGCGGATCGCCGGGCGGACGTCCACCATGTAGACGATCGTGGCGATGAGGCCGATGATCGGCAGGAACGACAGGATGTTGAAGATCAGGTTCACCACGAAGGCGAGCCCGAGGACGATCAGCCAGAACGGCTTGGTCTTCTTGTCGGCCGCGCGGTAGGCGTCCTCGCGGCGGATGGCGGCGTCGATCAGCGCGAACCCGCTGAAAAGGATCAGGGCCATGCTCAGCAGCCACATGAAGTTTGCGAAGCCCTGCATCAGCACAACGTCCACCACCCGACTCGGCTCGTCCCTACGCGGTCACCGTACCCGCAACCGCAGGCCCGCTACCCGTGCAACGGGCCGAGCACCCGGTAAGTGCCCGACCCGTCCGGTTATCGCCCTGCCCGGTTACTTCGCGGGCGGGGTCGTCTTCTTGGCGGCCGGCTTGCGCGGCGCCGTCTTCTTCGCGGCGGGGGACTTCTTCGGCGCGGCCGTCGCCTCGGCCGTCACCTCGGGCTTCGCCTCGGCCGGCTTGTCCTCCTCCTCGACCGCGACGGGCTTGGCGTTCGGCTCCACGACGATGGCGAGTTCCTCGATCTCCTCGGCCGCCTCGCCGCGCCAGGTCCGCACGGCCTGCTCGCCGTGCTCGGCGACCTTCTCGTAGGTCTCCCGGGCCTTCACGGCGTACTCGGCGGCCACGCCGACCCCGCGCAGCGCGAAGTCCTGGGCGCTCTCGCCGAACTTCTTCAGGTCGGCGTCGAAGGTGGTGCTGAGCTTCTTCAGGTCCCCGTCGAGGGAGCTGATGAACTCGCTGACCCTGGACTGCAGGGTCTCCTGCGTCTCCTTGACCCGGGCCTGCGCCTCCTTGGCGCGGGCGGCGGCCCTCTCCTGGACGGCCTTGGGGTCGGTGTTGCGTACGGCCTCGATCCGGGACGGGGCCTCGGCACGCAGCTGCTCGACCAGGCCGGGGACCTTCTTGGCCTGCTGGAAGGCCAGGTCGGCGGTGCCGGCGGCGAAGTAGAGCGGGGTCGGGTCGCTGAGGGTCTTGCGGAGGTCGTCGGTGATGGCCATGGTGCTGGTCCTCCCGGGTTACTGCTGATGAGGGTGGGTGGGTGCGGTCCCGTGGGCGCGTGCGACGGCGGCCGGTCGCCCGGCTCAGCCGGCCGACTGCCGCGGCTCCTGCGGGTCCTCGGTGTCCGGTGCGCCGGCGTCCTTGCCGGCGTCCGTGGCGCGGGGGCCGTCGTCGAGCCGCACGGGCCCGGCGTCGGCGCTGGGGTCCGTGCCCGACAGGGCGTCCTCGGCCGCCGCGATCCCGAGTCCGTTCTCCTTGCGGAAGGACTCGTAGATCTGGAGCAGCACCTGCTTCTGCTGCCCGGTCAGCGTGGGATCGGCGAGGATGACGGCGCGCGTCTCCACCTCGTCCCGGTCCCGCTCGGCGTCCAGGATTCCGGCCTGCACGTACAGCGTCTCGGCGGAGATCCGCAGCGCCTTGGCGACCTGCTGGAGGACCTCCGCGCTCGGCTTGCGCAGCCCGCGCTCGATCTGGCTCAGATACGGGTTGGACACCCCGGCGGCATCGGCGAGCTGCCGCAGCGAGAGCTGGGCGTTTCGCCGCTGCTCGCGCAGGTACTCACCGAGATTGCCGACGTTGAGCGTTGCCATACCCCCACCTTGCACCACCGCCGCTAACTATTGCAAGCACCCGCTTGCAATAGTGCGCCATGTCATGCCGGGGTCCAGCGGTGTTCAGCGCAGGGTGAGCCGGTACTCCGACCCTATGTGCGTGAGTTTCTCCGGGTTGCGGACGTAGTAGAGGCCGGTGATGCGGTCTCCCTCCAGGCTGATCGCCAGGATGCCGTCGGTCTCGCCGTCCACGCTCAGGGCGAGTGCCGGGTGGCCGTTCACCACGGTGGGCTCGTAGGTGACCGTGAAGTCGGCCTTTCCCCGATGGCCGATCATGTAGCGGCCCACCCGGTCGGCGCCGAGGATCGGCCGCACCGCGGCCTGCTTGATGCCGCCGCCGTCGGCCATCAGGACCACGTCGGGGGCGAGCACGTCGAGCAGGCCCTGGAGGTCGCCGGTCTCCAGGGTGCGCTGGAAGGAGTCGAGCGCCGCCCGGGTGCGGCTGGCGGAGACCGCCTCGCGGGGGCGGCGGGCCTCGACGTGCTGCCGGGCCCGGTGGGCGATCTGGCGCACGGCCGCGGGGGTCTTGTCGACGGCGGCCGCTATCTCGTCGTAGCCGACGTCGAAGACCTCGCGCAGGACGAAGACGGCGCGTTCCGTCGGCGAGAGTGTCTCCAGGACGAGCATGAGCGCCATCGAGACACTCTCGGCGAGTTCCACGTCCTCGGCCACGTCCGGCGAGGTGAGCAGCGGCTCGGGCAGCCAGGGGCCGACGTAGGACTCCTTGCGGCGCTTCAGGGTGCGCAGCCGGTTGAGCGACTGCCGGGTGGTCATCCGGACCAGGTACGCCCGGGGGTCGCGCACCTGGTCCAGGTCGAGCTCGACCCACCGCAGCCAGGTCTCCTGGAGCACGTCCTCCGCGTCGGCCGCCGAGCCGAGCATCTCGTAGGCGACGGTGAACAGGAGGCTGCGGTGGGCGACGAAGATCTCGGTCGCCGGGTCGGTGACGTGCTCAGTCATGATCGTTGTCTCCCCGGTGCGGGCCCGCTCTAGGCCACGTGTTCGGCGGTGGCGTCGGCGCTCCGGGCCGCCAACTGTTCGGCGCGCCGGGGGCCACCCGAGACGTTGTGCAGGCGGTACGAGCCAGGGTTGGTGGCCTCGCCGGCCAGGTGCCCGACGGTCCCCTTGCACACGAACTCCTTGACCCGCGCGCCGAGCCGGCCGCCGATGTGGAACCAGACGGCCACGTCGTGCCGGCGGGCGAACTGGAAGATGCCCGCCTTCCGCCCGAGGCTGACGCACTGCCCGGCGAAGACGTGGTTGAGGGTGGCCGGCTCCTCCCCCGCGATCCGGCTGAGCACGGTGTCCGCGGCGCGCGCGCCGAGCGGTATCGCGGCCTGGCAGCTCATCCGCAGCGGCAGGTCCGACGGGGCGGCGCTGTCACCGGCCGCGACGATCCGTACGTCGTCCACGCTGGTCAGCGTCTCGTCGGTGAGCAGGCGGCCGAGGGCGTCGGTGCTCAGGCCGCTGCGCGCGGCGAGATCCGGGACGCCGAACCCGGTGGCCCACACGGTCACCGCGCTCGGCACCTCACGGCCGTCCTCCAGCCGTACGGCGTCCCGCGTCACGGCCGTCGCCGTGCTGCCCGGCCCGTCGAGGACGGTCACCCCGAGCGCCGCCATCCGCTTCGCCACCGACCGCCGCCCGCGCGCGTGCAGATACGGCCCGAGCTGCCCGCCGCACACCAGCGTGACGGCCCGCCCCTCCTCCGCCAGCTCGGTGGCGACCTCGATGCCGAGCGGTCCGGCGCCGACGACGGTGACCGGGGCGGACACGGGCGTGTCGTACAACTGGCTCCGCAGCCGCTCCGCCTCCTCGGCGGTGGCGACGGGACGGGCGAACTCGGCGGCACCGGGAACGCCGGGCTCGGCGCTGCCGCTGCCGACGGCGTACACGAGGTAGTCGTACGGGAGGCTGTCCCCGGAGGCCAACTCGAGCCGCCGCCCGGCGGCGTCGATCCGCTCGACGGCGTCGACGACCAGCCGGACCCGCTCGGCCAGCACCTCCCGGTACTCGACGACGGCGTCGTCGGTCCCGGCCACCAGCTGGTGCAGCCGGATCCGCTCGACGAAGCCCGCCCGCGGATTGACCAGCGTCACGTCCACGTCCCCGCTCCGGGTGAGCCGGTTGGCCGCCATCACCCCGGCGTACCCGCCTCCCACGACCACCACGTTCTTCGCCACGACAGCCACGATGCCTCCTCCGATTGCAGGGATACGACCTTCAGACACCGGGCCCGGGGCCGCTGTGACAGGACGTGAGCCGGATCACAACTCCGCCCGGCGGGCCCGGTTCGCCTCCCGCATCAACGCGAACGCGTCCGCCACCGGGCCCACATGGGTCAGCTTCTCGGGGTTGATCACCGAGCGGATCGCCCGGACGCGGCCGTCGGCGATGTCGATCGCCATGATGTTGACGACCTTGCCGTCGCGGTCCCGGAAGATCAGCCCGGGCTGCCCGTTCACCTCGTGCGGCTCGGCCGTGACGCCGATCAGCTCGAACGGCCGGGTCAGCGCGACCAGCAGCCGTGCCACGTTCTCGGCGCCCACGATGGCCCGCGCCCACTGCGGAGCCTTGCCGCCGCCGTCGCCGACCATCTGCACGTCCCCGGCGAGCAACTGACGCAGCCCGTCCACGTCCCCCTCCCGGAACGCCTCGAAGAACCGCTCCGCCAGCTCCTCCCGCTCCTTGCGGTCCGCCTCGAACCTCGGCCGCCCCGCGTCCATGTGCCGCCGCGCCCGTACCGCCAGCTGGCGGCAGGCCGACTCCGAGCGGTCCACCGCCGAGGCGATCTCCGGGAAGCCGAACCCGAACACGTCCCGCAGCACGAACACCGCCCGCTCCAGCGGGGTGAGCCGCTCCAGCAGGACCAGCGCCGCCATCGACAGGGAGTCCGCCAGCTCCGCCGACCGCTCCGGGTCCTCGTAGGGGTCGTTCAGCAGCGGCTCGGGGAACCAGGGGCCGACGTACTGCTCCCGGCGCACCCGCGCCGAGCGCAGCACGTCGATGGAGAGCCGGGTGACCACGGCCGACAGGTACGCCTTCACGGACGCCGGGCGCGTGTCGGTGGTCTCCCAGCGCAGCCAGGTCTCCTGCACCGCGTCCTCCGCCTCGCCGACACTGCCGAGAATCCGGTAGGCGATGGCGAACAGCAGCGGCCGCAGCTCCTCGAACTCCTCCGTACGGGTCACGCGACTCCCTCCCGAGCGGCCCGGTCGCCGCTCCTCCCTGAGACGAGACAGCCCCACCCGGCTGTGACACCGGGGGCGGCCGTACCCACTTTTTTGTGCGTACTTGGCAGCACCGCGTCCGCCCGAGAAGCTGGACGCAGGTGATCAGGAAGCCGCCAGCCGCTCCAGCCGGCGGTGACCCCAGTCGGAGAGGGGGCCGAGGAGTACGGAGAGTTCACGGCCGAAGCCGGTCAGGGAGTAGACCGTCTTCAGCGGGAGCACGTCGTGCACCTCCCGGTGCACCAGACCGTCCTCCTCCATCTCGCGCAACGCCTGCGTCAGCACCTTCTCGCTGAGTCCGGGCAGCCGGCGCCGCAGTTCGGCGGGCCGGTGCGGGCCCGCTTCCAGCAGCCACAGCAGGCTCGTCTTCCACTTGCCGTCGATCACCGCGATGGCGGCGGTCACTCCGCAGACGTTCGGATCCAGAGCCCGGCTGCGCGTCATCATCGCCCCTTTTGTTCACATATGTTCACGTATGGGAGAAGCATGTCCACGTACGACGACCAGTCTGCCGTCACCGTCCTCGGCCTCGGCCCCATGGGCCGCGCTCTGGCCGGCGCCTTCCTGGACGCGGGAGTGGCCACCACCGTCTGGAACCGCACGCCGGGCCGGGACGGCGACCTCGTCGCCCGCGGGGCCAGGTCCGCCGCCACCGCCGCCGAGGCCGTCGCCGCCGCGCCCCTGACCGTCGTCTGCGTCGTGAACTACGACGCCTCCGACGCGATCCTGCGGCAGGACGAGGTCACCGACGCCCTCAAGGCCCGTACGGTCGTCAACCTCACCGCCGACACCCCCGACCGCGCCCGGGACACGGCCGACTGGGCCGCCGCGCACGGCATCCGCTACCTGGACGGCGCGATCATGACCCCGGCGCCGAGCATCGGGACCCCGGAAGCGGTCTTCATCCTCAGCGGCCCGAAGGATCTCTACGACCGCACCCTGCCCGTCCTGTCCGGCCTCGGCGGCACCCACACCCACCTCGGCGAGGACATCGGCCGGGCCGCCGCCTACGACATCGCCCTGCTCGACATCTTCTGGACGGCGATGGCCGGTTACGCGCACGCCCTCGCGGTGGCCCGCGCCGAGGGCGTCACCGCCCGGGAGCTGGCCCCCTTCGCGCAGGGCATCGGCGCGATCCTGCCGCCGCTGTTCGCGGAGTTCGCCGGGGACACCGACGACGGCACCTACTCGGGCGAGATCAACCCCATCACCTCGGCCGTCTCCTCCATGGCCCACATCGTCCACACCGCCGAGTCCCACGGCATCGACGCGAGCCTGATGCGCGTCGTGGAGGGCCAGGCCCGCCGGGTCGTCGCCGAGGGCCACGGCACCGACGGCTACCTCCGTGTCACCGAGCTGCTGACCCGGCACGCCCACTGACCCACCGCTCCAGCACGCCGAAGTCCGCGTCGGTCAGCCCCGTGCGGTGATCGACGCGGTGGAGCAGCGCGGGCGCGGCACAGTGCTCGGCGACCCAACGGCGGTCGGCCTCCCCGATCTCGTCGTCGACCCAGACGAAGGGCCGCCCGCCCGCCCACTCGATCAACGGCCGGGTCTTCCAGTGCAGGCCCGGCGGACCGCCCTCGCCGTCCGGCCAGTCCACCAGCGGCAGCGGAGGCAGCCCGAGCCAGGGCGAGAGACAGGCGTTGGCGTCCTCCATCCAGGTCGTCGCCCACACCAGCGCACAGCCCAGGCCGGCGAGGCGGGGCCCGAGCGCGGGGTCGACGCGGCCGAGGAGGGGGTGGGCGAGCGGCGCCCCGGGGCACGGCGGGGTGTGTTCCGGGTACGGACCCGGGCCCCCGAAGGGGAGCAGCGTGCCGTCGACGTCGAGGAAGAGGAGCATCGCCACCAGCATCCCTCAGAAGGGCAGCGCACTCAGAAGGGCAGTGGCCTCGCGTGCACCACCTCCAGGCGTGAGACCGCGCGGGTCAGCGCCACGTACAGCCGGTGCAGGCCGCGTTCCTCGGACTCCGCGATCGTCGCCGGCTCCACGACGACCACGTGGTCGTACTCCAGGCCCTTGACCGCGCTCGCCGCGATCACCGTCACGCGCTCGGTCAGGACACCGGCCCGGGTGAGGGCCGCGCGCACGGCGGTGACGTCGGAGTCGGCGGCGATGACCCCGACGGCACCCTCCCGCGCCTGGGCGTCCCGTACCGCGGTCGCGACCGTCCCGGGCAGTTCCCCGGGGCGCGTCCGGCGCCACGTCAACTCGCCGTCCGTACGCAGCGAACGGGCCGCCGGGACGTCCACGCCGAGGCGGGGCAAAAGCCGGTTGGCCAGTTCGGCGACGGCCGCCGGCATCCGGAAACCGGTGGTCAGCGGCACCTGGACCGCGTCCGGCTTGCCCAGGTGCCCGAGCAGGGCGCCCCAGGAGCGGGCCGCCCAGGGTGTCGTCCCCTGGGCCAGGTCCCCCAGCACCGTCAGCGAGCCGAAGGGCACCCGGCGCGCGATCGCCCGGCACTCCATGGCGGACAGGTCCTGCGCCTCGTCGACGACGACATGGCCGTAGCCCGGCGGATGGTCGAGGAGCCCGGCGAGCTCGTCGAGGAGGACCAGGTCCGCCGGGGACCAGCGCGCCGACTTCCACGACGCCGGCGGCTTCGGCCACAGCAGCGCCTTCTGCTCCTCGGCGCCGAGCAGCCCCTCGCCCGCCGACGCCAACGCGGCCGGATCCGTGAGGAGTTCGGCCAGCACCTCCTCCGGCCGGACCCGGGGCCACACCACGTCGACGTACGGCCCGACGCCCCGCGCCCCCGACATCCGGCGCACCCAGGCGTTCGGCCGCGGCCCCGCCCGCCGCTCGGCCTGCCGGCGCAGGGCCGCCACGATCCGCGTCCGTACCCGCTCCCGCCCCCGGTCGTAGGGCAGGTCGTCGGCGCGCACCTCCCGCACGATCCGTGCCAGTTCATCCTCCGCAACCCGCCACCGGTACGAGCCGTCCGGCACGTCCAGCGTGCCCGCCGCCTCGGCCACCCGTGCGTACAGCGCCCGGCGCAGCACGTCCGCCATCCGCGCGTCGTGCTTGAGCGCGGTCGCCCGCTCCTCGTCCGCGCCGGTGACCGGCTGCCGGGCGATCTCCTCCAGTAGCGTCGACTGCCGTACGCCCGTCTCGCCGAGCGCCGGGAGCACCTCGCGGACATAGCCGAGGAAGGTGCGGTTGGGGCCGAGGATCAGCAGGCCGGAGCGCTGGATGCGCTGGGGGTGGGTGTAGAGGAGGTAGGCCGCCCGGTGCAGGCCCACCGCGGTCTTTCCGGTGCCCGGGGCGCCCTGCACACAGAGGGAGACGGCGAGGTCGGCCCGGACCAGGTCGTCCTGCTCGGGCTGGATGGTCGCGGCGATGTCCCGCATCGGTCCGACCCGGGGCCGTTCGATCTCCCGCGCGACGATCCCGCTGACCCGCGACTCCCCCCGCCCGAGGTGTTCGTCCTCCAGTCCGGTGAGGTCGGCGGAGTCGCCCCGGCTGCCCGGCGCCCACCCGAACCGCCGCCGTACGGCCACGCCCTGGGGATCACGCGCGCTCGCCTGGTAGAAGGCGCGGGAGACGGGCGCGCGCCAGTCGACGACGAGCGGCGGGGCGGCCGGATGCTCGGTGATCCGCATCCGGCCGACGTGATAGCCCTGCCCCGCGTGTGGGCCGTCGCCGAAGTCCAGCCGCCCGAAGAACAGGGGCCCTTCGGGCAGTTCCCGCATCTCCTTCGCCCGGCTGCGCAGCCGGTACCCGAGCGCTTCGGCATCGGCGCCGGAGGCGGAGACGTCCTCGCCCGCGACGACCTGCTCCCCGGCCCCGGCGACCATCGCGTCGAGGGCGGCACGGCAGCGGTCGTGGTGAGCGCGTTCGCTTTGGAGGAGGTCGGTGAGGGCGGGCTCGGCGGACGTCATGCCACCGAGCGTACGCGAAAAACGTAACCGAGTTAAATTTATTACCGAGACTCACCCATCGGCGGCAGCCCCGTCGCCAGCAGCCCGAACGCCCGCTCGGCCGCCGCCACCGCATCCCCCCGCACGTCCTCCAGCCGCTCCCCCGCCGCGATCCGGCGCCAGTTCTCCAGCGCGAGGATCCGCTGTACGGCGATGATCTGCCCCGCGGCGAGCCGCGCGTCCAGGTCGCCGCCGAGCACCTCGGCGAGCGCGGCCTCGGCCCGCTGCTGATGGGTGTACGCGCGGGCGACCAGCGAGGGCGTCCCGTACAGCAGCGAGTGGAAGGCGAGCACCTGCGGATCGTCATTGAGCCCGGTGACCGGGTCGCACCGCTCGAGCCCGTCGAGGAAGTGCCGCCGCAGCGCGTCCACGGGCGGTCCCGCCGCCTCCGCGACCACCCGCGCCGCCTCGTCCTCGTGATCGGAGATCCGGTGCAGGACGAGGTCCTCCTTCGCCGGGAAGTACCGGAAGAGCGTCGGCTTGGAGATCTCCGCCGCGGCGGCCACCTCCGCGACCGACACCGCGTCGAAGCCCTTCTCCAGGAACAGCCGGATCGCCACCTCCGACACGGCCTCGTACATCCGCCGCTTCTTCCGCTCCCGCAGCCCGCCCTCGCTCATGGGTCGAGCCTACGCAGGCCCTCGCCCCCTCAGGTCAGGGCACGGGGCAGGTGCGGGTTCGGGCGGTGGGGCAGGCCGAGGGAACCGATGGCGGAGGCGAGGGTCATGGCGTACGAGTCGACCGCGCGCCGGACGTTGGGCGCGTCCAGACTCTCCCCGGTCACCAGGCGGTCGAGGTCGATGTAGGCGGAGCGCACGATCTCGATCCACCGGTAGACCCGCCAGTCCCGCTGCCAGTCGGCCGTGAACTCCGGGTCCAGCCGCTGCGCCCAGCGCCGGAACATCCGGTCGCGGATCTCCGGCCGCGTCGGCGTGAGATGCATGTGCCGGACCAGGTCGTACAGCGGATCACCGACGACCGCCATCTCCCAGTCGATGAGGGTCAGCGCGAGCTCGTCGGAGCGGCGCACCAGGTTCCACGGGTTGAGGTCGCCGTGGAGCAGGGCGGGCCGGCGTTCGCCCACCCGGTGGCGGGCGAGGATCTGGCGCAGGCGCGGGGCGTCGGGCAGGCCCAGCAGCCGGGCGAGCCGCTGGGACTCCTTCGGCAGCTCGGCCACCAGCAGGACCAGCTGCTCGCAGAGCCAGGAGTGGAAGAGCCCCTCGCCCGCGGCCGGGTCGACCTCCCGGTAGTTCACCCGGGTCAGCGCCCCGAGCTGGTCGACGAGCCGGTCCGCCTCGTGCGGCCGCAGCCCGTGCACGGGGTGCCCGGGTGGCCGCCCGATGTCCCGCGGGCCCTCGTAGGTGTGAATGGCGAAAGGTTCCCCCTGATAACTCGCGCCCAGGGCCAGGAACCTCGGCGCCGCCACCTCGACCCGCGACCGCTCGATGGCTCGCAGCACGGCATGCTCGCTCAGGAAGCCGCGCTCCCGCCGGCAGACGTTCGCCACCTTGCGCCGCACGACCACCGCGAAGTCCACCCCGGGCACCCGCACGACCGAGTTCAGATGCCCGGTGCCCTTGAAGACCCGCCCGGCGGGCGCCGCGCCCTCCGCGTACAGGGCCTCGCGGACGGCCGAGCGGGGGAACCGGGGATGCTCGGCGATCCGGTGCACCGGGTCCCAGTCCCGGATCCGGGCGTGCAGCCCGTGCCCGCCGGTCCTGGCCTCCCGCCAGCGGAACAGGATCCGCCCGATCTCCGGTTCGCCCGGGATGTCCCTGAGCCCCAGCGGCCGGGCCGCCCTCCGCAGCGCCCCGTGCACCCGCGCCGCCGCCGCGTGCAGGCTCCGCTCGTCGGTCAGGTCCCGCAGCGAGGCCGCGGCGCGCAGGACGTCCGGGTAGAGGGACTGCGCCCGCTCGAAGGCGATGTAGTGGCCGAGGTCCTTGGCGAGGCCGTTGACGGCGGCGGGCCGCACCGGCCGCATCGCCTCGGCCCACGCCTCGACGACCTCCTCCCACTGATGGGAGGGGTAGCGCATCCGCACCAGATGCGTGGCGAGGTCGTGCAGCGGATCGCCGTAGCCGGCCAGCTCCCAGTCGACGCAGAACAGCGGCGGCTCGGGGCTGAACGGCAGGATCAGGTTCGCGCGGTGCAGATCCGTGTGGAGCAGGGCGTACGGCCGCCTGGCCATCGACGGGACCCGCTCCGCGAACCGGAGCAGGGCGTCCTCGGGGATGCCGAGGGCGGCGAACAGGCCGCCGAACTCCTGCCGGTTCCGCCGGTGGATCTGCTGGTCCGCGAGATGGGCCAGCGTCCGCAGGAAGCCCTGGCTGTCCTTGTCGTTGCGCGGCCAGCAGGCGGGGAGGCGGGGCAGGGCCTCCCGGCGCACCTGCGCCATCCGGGCGAACACGTCGGCCAGCGCCTTCACGAGCAGGGTGTCGAGCGGCTTGTCGTCCGCGCACACGGTCGACAACGCGGTGCCTTCCACATAGCTGTGGATCGCGAAGCCGGGTCCCCTCGCGAGGCATTGCGGGACATGCGGCAGCAGCCGGCCCACGGCGCCGAGGATCTCCGTCTCGTCCTGCCAGGTCCTGATCACCACGGGCAGCGCCCCGGGCCGCCGCATCCGCACGGTCACCTGGGTGCCGGCCGGGCGGCCGAGTCTGCGGGCCATGTCCTCGGTGAGCGGCAGGACGTAGTTCCGGTTGTGGTGGCCGCTGGTGGCGCGGCCCCGCCGGGCGGCCTGCGCCACGAAGGCCCGGACGGCGGCGTTCGCTGCGCGTTCCCCGGAGAAGGGACCGGGAAGAGGTGGTGCGCCCACGGGCCGCTCCGGAATTCGCGCAGGACACGGGAGGTATGGCAAACGGTAAGTGCGGGTTGTAGCAGGCACGACCGGAGGCGGGCTGGAGTAACCGCATCGGGTGGTTTGCGGCTGTTCACGCAACACCGGTCGGAGAGTGTTCGCTCAGCGGTGCGCGCAGCCTAGCGCACGCCGGGGGTCAGCCCTGCTGCTTCACGGCCCGCAGCACCGGCTCCAGCGAGTCGACGATCACCGACGCCCCGGCCTCCCGCAGCAGGCCCGCCTTGCGCTCGTTACGCGCGTAACCCAGGAACGGAACGCCCGCCGCCCGCGCGGCGAGGAAGTCCGTGGGGGCGTCGCCGATCATCAGCGCCGACCCGGGCGCCGCGCCGATCGCGTTCAGGGCGCGGCCGAGGCAGTGCGGATCGGGCTTGAGGAGGTTCAGCTCCTGGGTGCGGCCGTAGATGTGCGGGCTGAAGCACAGCGTGAGGTCCCGGCTCGCGAGATAGGTGCGCACCACCCGCGCGGAGTTGTTGGTGGTGATGGCGAGCCGGGCGCCGACGGCGGTCCAGGTGCGGATCAGGGGGTCCGCGTACGGGGTCGGCATCGCGGTGGAGGTGGCCTTCAGCTCCTCATTGGTCAAACGTTCCTCCAGATCGATGACCAGGTCGCTGTTGGGGTGCCGGCGGTCCACGGCGCGCAGGACGATCTGCGGGTCGAGGGTCCTGCGTTCCTCCTGGGTCAGCAGATCGCGCAGACCGCGCCCCTCGAGCCACTCCACCAGCTCCGTCGCCACCCGCTCCGCCTTGTGCCGGGCGAACAGCCCGCAGACAGGGCCGTCGAAGTCCCAGAGCACCACACGGGCCTTGCCGATCAGGTCCCGGAGTGCGCCGGGGTCCTGCTCGGGCCGCTCGGTCACCGCTTCAGTCCGCGTCTCAGAGGTCACTAGGAGAGTGTCAGGTCCTTGGTGATGGTTTCCCAGAGGGCGTCGAACCACTTCTGCGATTCCTCCACGAAGGCCTCGTCGCGCTCCGCGGCACGCCTGGCGAAGGAGAACAGCAGTGACTGGGCGCCGACCGCGTCGTACATCTCCAGGGTCCGGCTCTCGTACTCCTCCTCCCGCTCGGTGACCACGTAGTAGCCGATCAGCGCCTCCTCGTTGTTGAGCAGGTACAGCTTCAGCGGCGGGGTGAAGGGCAGGGCGCGGAAGGTGACGTGCACGTCGATGCCGTGGGTGGCGCGCACCGCCTGGAGGTTGTGGCGCAGGACCTGTGCCTGGGCGTTGCGGATGCCCAGCCAGCGCCGGTGCAGGGAGTCGTCGTCGGCGTCGCCCTCGATCAGGACCGGGAAGGCGAGTGTGATGTCCCGGGACGGCAGCAGGATGCGCACGTCGATCGACTCCGGGCGCAGGGTGCCCTCGTGGATCCGGCGCAGCGGGTCGCCGAGGGCCAGCATCAGCGTCTCGGCGGAGTGGCAGACCACGTCCACCCGCACATGCCGGGCGGCGAACGCCTCCACCAGGCGCGGGGCGAGTCCGACCATCGTCGGCTGGGGGCCGCCGCTGACCGGGTCCGGGGCGGCGATCCGCGGCGGGCTGCCCTTGCTGACGTTGCTGAGCAGGCCGTCCTCCTGGAGTGAGCGCAGGGCCTGGCGGACGGTGCCGCGCTCCACGCCGAACTCCCCGGCGAGTTCGGCCTGGGTGGGCAGCCGGTCGCCCGCCCTGAGTTCTCCGGCGTGGATCCGTTCCCGCAGGATGTCGGCGATCTCCTGGGGCGAGAGCCTTCTGCTGCCGTTCACTGCCACGTTCTCCTGAGTCACGACCAGACGCTACAACTCCGCTTTACCTGGCTGGAGTTGAGGGCGACTTGTTTATGAGTGGTAACCAAGTGGGGACAACATAAGCAGAGTTGGTACCAACTTGGCCGAGTTGGCGGAAGCTTTACCTCAGGTTGGGACACCAGAAGGGGGAACCATCGTGCCAGTCCTCGCTCTCCTCGCCGCAATCGTGATCGTCGGCATCGAACAGACTATCGAAGTCAAGTACGGCACCACCGGCATCGTCGGACTGCTCCTGCTCACCATCGGCATCAAGGCCAAGAGCCCGGCCGTCAGCTCCGCCGGAGCCGTGGTGCTCGCCCTGCTGGTCTCGGGGCCCGCCCTATGACCGCACCGCACCCGGGTCACACACCGCGGGGGACGATCAGCTCGTGAGCTCCAGCTCCGAACTGATCGTCTCCCACAGTGAGTCGAACCACAGATGGGACTGCTCCACGAACGTGGTGTCGCGCAGCCCGGCGCCCTGCTCGAAGGCGAACAGCATGGACCGGGTGCCCTCGGCGTCGTACAGCTCCAGGGATTCGTGGTCGATCTCCTCCTCGCGGCGCGTCACCGTGTAGTACGCGAAGAGCGCCTCCGCGCCGTTGAGCAGATACAGCTTGACCGGCGGGGTGAAGGGCAGCGCGCGGAAGGTGACCCGCACGTCGATGCCGTGCGTCGCCCGCAGGGCCAGCAGATTGTGCCGGAGGACCTGGCCCTGGGCGTTGCGCTGGGCGAGCCAGTGGCGGCGCAGCCGGCCCGCGGCCGAGGCGTCGACGGGGCTCGGGAAGGCGAGCGCGATATGGCGGCTCGGCAGCAGGACGCGGACGTCGACCTTGGCCGGTTTCAGCCGTCCGGCGTGGATCTGGCGCAGTGGTTCACCGATGGCGAGGGTGAGGGAGACGGCGGTCAGACAGAGGGCGTCGATCTCCACGTGGGGGGCGGCGAAGGCGGCCGTCGTCCGGGGCCCGAGGGCCACCGTAGTGGGCAGCGGCGGGGCTCCGGGGCCGGTCAGTGCGCTGCCGAGGTCGGGGGCGACGGTGGCCGGGCTGCCCTTGGAGACGTTGGTGAGCAGCCGCTCCGACTGGAGGGTCCGCAGCGCCTGCCGTACGGCTCCCCGCTCCACGCCGAACTCGTCCGCCAGCTGGGCCTGGGTGGGCATGCGCTGGCCGGGCCGCAGTGCGCCGGACCTGATCCGGGCGCGCAGCTCGTCGGCCACCTCATGATGTGACGTCTGTGGCCGAGGCGACCTCTTCCGCCCATTGGCGGAGGCGGGTTTCGGGTCCACGACCAAACAGTACAACTTCCCGCCATCTTTGGGCAGTTCGGCGGAAGGTGGTTATGAGCCGCTTCCATACGGTGATAAGTACAGTGAAGTTGGTCGCCAACTTGAGCAACATGGTTGCACGTTCACGGGGTTGGCGATCCGGAGATCCGTATCGGCCGGCCGGGCTCCCCTCCGGAGGGGAGCCGGGAGCCCGGGCAGCCGGCTCCACCGATCAACAACCACAACCGAAGAGCACGCTACGGATGAGCACGCAGGACAGGGCCTGTCACCGGCGGGAGGAGCTCAGAACACGTCCGGGCACCAAGGCCGCCTGGACGTACGCAGCAGGGCGTCGGCCACCCGGGCGGCGCCCGCTCGTTCTTCCACGGCCCGGCCGAGCGCGGTGAGCCGTACGGCGGACTCGTCGCCGAGCCAGAGCGTGGCGAGGTCGGAGAGGGTGATCGTGAGGTCGGCGCTGTCGGTGGTGGCCGCGCAGGCCCCGGCGCCGTCGGCGTCCGCCTCCACCCGGTACCGCCCGCCGCCGTCGACGACGTCGAGCACCAGCGACCCCGCTCCCGCGTAGGTGCGCGCCTCCATGGCCCGGACCACGTCGAGGATCCGCACCCACAGCCAGTTGGCCTGGCCGGTGATGCGGGCGGCCCGGGGGTCGGGGAACAGGTGCGGGACCAGGTCGTCGGGGGCCCGCCAGCCGGTCCTGACGGCGGTGATCCAGTCGATCGAGCACAGATACCGCCACAGCGCCCGTTCGGCGGCCGGTGAGACCGCCATCAGCCACTTCACCTTCGCCGTGTTCAGCGGCTGCTTGCCGTCGCCCCAGCGGTCGTCGGACGTGTACGCGACCATGCCCTCCACCTCGCCCGCCGGTGAGCGGTAGACGGCGTAGTGGGGTTCGACGAAGGCGTGGAAGAACTGGACGGTGCCGGTGGTGATCTGCCACCACAGGTCGTCGCGGCTGACGGCACCGGGCTGGACGCGGCGCAGGCGGTCGTGGAGCTCGGGGCCGAGCTTGCGGACGTCGGGGGCGTCGACGAGGTCGATCCGGCCGCCGTCGTCGGGTCCTGACCAGCGGGGGTCGAGGCCGGTGCGGGGCACGTCGATCGTCCACTCGGCCGCGGTGGTGGCGGGGCCGAAGCCGTAGCGGCCGTAGATCGGGTACTCGGCGGCGATGAGGGTGGCGACGACGTCCCCGCGCTCCTTGGCGGCGGCCAGGTCGCGCTCCATCATCCGGCCGAGGATGCCGCGGCGGCGGTGGGTGGGGGAGACGGTGACGTTGGTGACGGCGTCGGCCCGGACGGCGGCGCCGCCGACGGCGGTGAGCTGCTGGTCGAAGGAGCGGAAGGTGGCGACGCACCGGTCGCCGTCGAAGGCGCCGAGGAGCCTGCCGGGAACGAACCAGGGCTCCCGGGTGGCGAGTTGGTCCTCGGTGAGGGTGGGTTCGCGCAGGAAGCCGATGTTCACGGCCCGGTTCCAGTCGGGGAACTCGGCCTCGGTGATCGGTCGGACGTCGATGTCAGCGGCGCGGGTCATGCCTTCACGGTAGGCGGGGGCCGGTGAGGGTGTCGCGGCGATTTCGCCGGCCCCCCTCGCCCCCCGCGCACGACTCACACCAGCAGATCGTCCACCTGCGCCTCCCCCTCCCGGTACCGGCGGGCGATCTCCCCGCTGCAGTCGTCCGCCGTGCGCTGCAGGACGTGGCGGCGCAGGGAGACCTGCTGCTCGTACCGCACCAGCCGGGCCATCGCCTCGGTCAGCTCCAGGTCGGTGCGGGCGCCGAGGTCGGACAGTTCGACCTCCCCCAGCATCTCCGCGGCCAGCCGCCGGTACTCCTCGCTGTGCGGCGTGCCCAGCGTGACGTGGCGGGCCGAGGAGCGGTGGCGGGCCGGGGCGTCCCGGAGGATCTCCGCGAGCCGGTCCACGACGGACGCCGCGCCCAGCGGGGAACGCCGGGCCAGTTCCGCGCGCAGGATGTCGATCCGCCCCTGGAGCAGCCTCCGTACATAGCTCAGGTCGGCCTCGTCGCGCTGGGCGTCCCGGCGCAGGGCGCGCAGTTCGGGCAGGCTCAGCGGCGTCAGATCGCGCACGGGCGGATCGGCGGCCGCCCGCGGCTGCTGTTCCGCCGCGGTGCGCTGGGCGGGCGGCCGGAGCCGGCTCCGGGCGCCTGTGTGGGTCAAAGAGACAACCCCGGGGGGCTGTCCCGTACTCGGTGTGCTCATGTGCCTCTACCGTCCCCTCGACCGGCGTGTGGAAGCATCGTGCCACCCCAAGTGGCCGCTATGTGACCGAGTGCCCCCGATCGGCCCCAGATGGGGGGTTAAGAGCAAAAAAAGAAGCCCTTCGCGGACCGCTTCCGGCCGCACGGCATGATGGGGCCCATGCGTGCAGTGGTGCAGAGGGTGGACGGCGCGAGCGTCGTGGTCGAGGGACGGACCGTCGGGGAGATCGAGGGGGAGGGCCTGTGCGTCCTGGTGGGGGTCACCCACGAGGACACCAAGGAGAAGGCGGCCCAACTGGCCCGCAAGCTCTGGTCGATCCGCATGCTGCACGACGAGAAGTCGTGCAGCGACATCGACGCCCCGCTCCTGGTCATCAGCCAGTTCACGCTCTATGGCGACGCTCGCAAGGGCCGCCGCCCCACCTGGAACGCCGCCGCCCCCGGCGAGGTGGCCGAGCCGCTGGTCGAGGAGGTCGTCGCCCAACTGCGCGCCCTCGGCGCGACGGTGGCGACGGGCCGCTTCGGCGCCCGGATGCGCGTCTCCCTCACCAACGACGGCCCGTTCACCGTCCTGCTGGAGATCTAGCCCCGGCTGGACAGTTCAGGCCCCGTCGGCGTTCCGGGTTCCGGGTTCTAGGGTTCTACGACGACTTCCTGTGCCGCGGCCGTGTCCCCGGCCACCAGCGGCGCGTCCGTCGGCACGTTCCGCTTCACCAGCGCGAGCGCGACCGGGCCCAGTTCGTGGTGGCGTACCGACGTCGTGATGAAGCCGATCTTGCGGCCGTCGGGCCCTTCCTCCGCGAGCCGGATCTCCGTGCCCACGGGCGGCAGGTGGACGTCACTGCCATCGAGGTGCAGGAAGACCAGCCGGCGGGGCGGCTTGCCGAGGTTGTGGACCCGGGCGACCGTCTCCTGGCCCCGGTAGCAGCCCTTCTGGAGGTGGACCGCGGTGCCGATCCAGCCCAGCTCGTGCGGGATGGTGCGGTGGTCGGTCTCGAAGCCGAGGCGCGGGCGGTGGCGCTCGACGCGCAGGGCCTCGTAGGCGAGCAGCCCGGCCGCGGGACCGGCCTTCCCGGCGTACGTCTCCAGGTCCGCGCGCGGCAGGAACAGATCACGGCCGTACGCCGTCTCGCGGACGACGACACCGTCCGGGACCTCGGCGATGGACCCGGCGGGCAGGTGCACCACGGCGATGTCGGCGGTCCGGTCGGTGACCTCGACCCGGTAGAAGAACTTCATCGACTCCAGGTACGCGATCAGCGCGTCCTGGGTGCCGGGCTCCACGTGGGCCCACACCGTGGTGCCGTCGTCGACCAGGTACAGCGCGTGCTCGATGTGGCCGTGCGCGGAGAGGATCAGCGCCTCGGTGGCCTCGCCCGCGGGCAGCTCGCTGACGTGCTGGGTGAGCAGCAGGTGCAGCCAGCTCAGCCGGTCCGCTCCGGTCACGGCGACGACCCCGCGGTGCGAGAGGTCGACGAAACCGGCGCCGTCGGCGAGGGCGCGCTGCTCACGGAACAGCTCGCCGTAGTGGGCGGCGACACCTTCGTCCACGCCCTCGGCGGGGACGGCGCCGGGCAGGGTCAGCAGGGGGCTCTTCATAAGCGCAAGCCTACGACTCGGTAGTTGAATTCTTCAGCGAGCTCTTGCGGGAGCAGTCCTTGCACCGCCCGAAGATCGCGAAGTGCTTCATGTCGGTCTCGAAGCCGAAGGTGTCCCGGAGCTTGGCCGTGAAGTCGGCCGCCACGGACACGTCCGCCTCGATCACGTCGGTGCAGTCGCGGCACACCAGGTGGAGGTGGTGGTGCCGGTCGGCGAGGTGGTACGTCGGCGCACCGTGCCCGAGATGGGCGTGGCTGACGAGACCGAGCTCCTCCAGGAGCTCGAGGGTCCGGTACACCGTGGAAATGTTGACCCCCGACGCCGTCTTCCTCACTTCCACGAGGATGTCGTCGGGGGTCGCGTGCTCAAGGGTGTCCACGGCTTCGAGCACGAGTTGCCGCTGCGGCGTCAGCCGGTAGCCGCGCTGCCTGAGGTCGCTCTTCCAGTCGGTGCTCACCACACCGACGAGTCTAGGGCCATCTCGGGAAAGGCCTACTTGAAGAATGCGATCCCGTCGTCGGGCATGTCGTCCGGGAGGGCCTTGGCCCAGCGCTCGACGTCCTCGGGGGTGACGACCTTCTTCAGGTGCGCCGACATGTAGGGGCGCAGCTCGACCTCGGGGGTCTGCTTCTCGCCGACCCACATCAGGTCGCTCTTGACGTAGCCGTACAGACGCTTGCCGCCGGTGTAAGGGGCGGAGGCGGCCGTCCGGGCCACCGCGTCGGTGACGAGGTCGATCTGGGGCTTCTTGTCGGCCAGCTCGCCGTACCAGATCTCGATGACGCCGTCGTCCCGGGTCATCGTCACCTCGACCTTGCGGTCGGCGTCGATCCGCCAGAAGCCGTGCTCGGACTCCAGGGGCCTGACCTTGTTCCCGTCGTTGTCCAGGACCCAGGTGTGGGACTGGTACTCCAGGAAGTCCCTGCCGTCGTGCGTGAAGGTGACCTCCTGTCCGAAGTTGCACTTCTCGGAGCCGGGGAAGTCGTGCACGCCCGCGCCGGCCCAGTTGCCGAGCAGGAAGGCGAGCGGGACGAGGTCCTTGTGGAGGTCGGACGGGATCTCGATCATGGTTGGCAGTTCCTAGACGTGGGTCAGCGCTGGCCCTGGTACAGCTTCTTCACGGTCAGTCCGGCGAAGCCGAGGACGCCGATGGCGACCAGAACCAGCAGGATCTCGAAGAAGAGGATCACGGGACGCTCCTTGGTGAGCTACAGGGCGGTTGCACAAAGGCCGGGCCCCAGCTTACGCGGCCGGGGCCCGGCCCACTGTGCGAGGTCCGTCAGGCCAACAGCTGGCTCTGCAGGGTGACCGTCTGCCGGAAGGGCACGGCCAGAGCCTCGCCCTTGCGGGACTGCACGACGAGCGCGAGGACGTCGCCGGCGGTCAGGTAGGCGTGGCGGACCTGCCGGGCGCCGTACGGCTTGGTCTCCGCGTACGCGTACCGGGTGACGTTCGGCGGCTTCTCGATCTCGGCGAACTTCTCGTCGAAGCCGGAGGTGCCGTCACCGCGCACCGGGTAGGCCGGGCCGCCGTAGGGGGCGATGCCGCCGGGGGTCAGCTCGTCCACGACCGCCGCGGTGCCGAAGCGCAGCAGGTAGAGGCGGGTCTCGGTGCCGTCCTCGGTGGTCCAGCCGCGGGCCGCGATGTGCCGCAGTCCGTGGTCGACGAGCTTCTGTCCCAGTTCCTTGCGGTGCGCCTTGTCGGGGAATTGCGCCAGGAAGTCCTCCGTGGCCAGCCAGCCGTCGTCGCCGCGCAGCGCCTTGTCCTCCGTGGCGCCCTCGGGCGCGGGCAGGAGCAGGGCGCGCAGGTCGGCGTGGTGCGTACCGGCCGGGTTGTCCTCGGCGAAGGGACCCGGGCTGCCCGAGGGCAGCGGCGGCCGGGTGAGCGTGGGGTAGTCCCAGCGCCCGTCCGAGGCGGTCGCGAGACCCGGTACGTCGGTGCGCTCCATCCGTGCGATGCAGTACGCGGACGCGGCACCGACGGCCGCGAAGACGGTGACGGCGGCGGTCCAGCGCAGGACGGCACGCAGGACCTGGCGGTCCTTGGGCACACTGGGAGCCTCGGGATCCAGGGCCGGGGCGGGGGCGGGCGGTGGTGCGTCGGGCTCCTCGGGGTCCAGGACCGTCACGGGCGCCTCGTCTTCGTGCACGCTCATACTGCCTTCCCCGGCTCGGCGATGCGGTCGAGCTGGACGCGCAGCAGGCGCGCCACGCCGTCGCTGTTCAGTGGTCTGACCCCGTCCGCGATGACGGTGATCAGGACGCTGCCCTGATAGGCGGAGCAGTACAGGCTGTCCAGCTCCGTGTCCTCGTCCTTCGGGGTCAGGAAGCAGCGGGCGTTCTTGTACCCCCTGATCTTCGGGCCGTCCCGGAAGACGCCCAGGGAGTCGAGGAGCTCGTTCTGGAACGTCGAGGTGCCCCGGACGGTCGACCGGTTCTCCATCTCGGACAGCACGATGCTCGCGGTGAACACGCTGCCGGCCTCCCGATGGACGTAGCTGCGCATCGCCATGCCGGTGATCCGCGCCTTGTCGACCTGTTCCTCCATCTGCCGGCGCTGGGTACGGGGCAGACCGCGCAGGGACTCCTTGCGCAGGGCGGTGGCCTGGGCCCCGCCGAGCGAGACGTCGGAACCGAACTCCCCGAGATCGGGCCCTCGGCTCCACCCGAAGGTCCCGTACGGCACAAGGCTCCCGGCAAGCCCGGAGGGCCGATCCGCCTCGTCCGCGTCAGCGGGACCGTCCTTCGGGAACTCCCACACGGGCGCTCCCGCGTCCCGGTCAGCGCCCCGCACGGTCACGACGGTCTGCCCGACCCCGGCAACCAGCCCCGCGACCAGCAGCAGAACCCCACCGACCCGGGCAACCCGCTTACGTCGGCGGCCCTTCTCGCCACCCCCTTCAGCACCCGAACCACCTTCACCCGCACCCTCAACGGCCTCGGTCACGCTCGCGCTCGCGGCCGGGTCGGCGGGTGCAACCATGCCGGTGAGCGCCCCGGTCGCTGTCGCGGGTGCAGGCGCAGTCCCTGTCCCGGACCCAGATCCGGACCCGGACCCGATCTGGGTCTCGGTCTCGGTCTCGGTCTCCGTCGGGAGCACGGTCGCGGTCTCGACCCCGGCCGCGCTCCCAGCCTCGACCCCGGTCCCGGCCTCGGCCCCGGTCCCAGCCTCGGTCGCGGGCGCCGTCTCCGACCCGGCCTCGGACCCGGGCTGCGTCGGTGTGTTGTTCACAGCCGCTCCATTTGGCGCTCGGCCAGGTTCAGGATCGTCTTCTTGGTGATCCGGCTGGGACTGTAGACCCAGATCTCGACGGCTATGTCGCCGCGCCAGGCGTGGGCCTCTGCCTGGTACAGGGGCTGGTAGCCCGGATCGGTCCACGGGGCGGTGTGGACGTAGGCCATGCCGTCCTCGGTGCCCGGGACGGTCCAGCTGTCGGTGTTCTCGTCGCCCTCGGACTCGGTGCTCTCCCAGTCGGAGCCGTCGAAGGTCGCCCAGTACTTGCCGTCCTCGACGGCGTCCGCGGCGGCCATCGTCTCCTCCTGGCGGTACTGGACCAGCCGGATCTCCACGGTGTACGAGCCGGTCTCCCAGCCCGTGACGGCCACCCGGCGGAAGGAGGAGGCCATGTTCCGGAACGCCATGCCCGGCTTGTCGAAGCTGTCGGAGTAGCCGGCCAGGGACATCCAGCCGTCGGAGCCGGCGAGCCACTGGGCCTTCTTCGCCCCGGCCGGCTTCTTCAGCAGCAGTTTGCGCAGATCGCCCTCGGTCCGCACCGCGCGATCGTGCGCGGCGGACAGCGGCTCCGGGCCCTCGCCCCGGGCCTGCGCCAGCTCCGGCTGCGAGAGCGAGGGCAGCCGGGTCGGGTCGCGGTCGGCCTGGACGACGTAGCCGACGCAGGTGCCGGCCA
Source organism: Streptomyces sp. YS415 (assembly GCF_023544665.1). Lineage (GTDB taxonomy): Bacteria > Actinomycetota > Actinomycetes > Streptomycetales > Streptomycetaceae > Streptomyces. Next base: position 50,281 of record NZ_JAMJFL010000005.1, on the reverse strand, counting down.
CCAGGCCGAGCAGGGCCGCGCCGGTGATCAGCAGCGTCGTACGCCCTCGGCGGCGCGGCCGGGACGGCTCAGGGACCGTCTCTTCGGGTACTTCCACAACGTCCCCCCACAGAACGTGAAGCACGCATTCCGTATGCGCGCTCACAGGAGACCCATGGCCAAAGCTCTTGGTTGTAGCGGACTTGATTACGATTCAGTCATGGCGAAGAAGCTCGTGATCAAGGTGACGGCCGGGGCGGACGCCCCCGAGCGCTGCTCGCAGGCGTTCACGGTGGCGGCAGTGGCCGTCGCCAGCGGAGTCGAGGTCTCCCTGTGGCTGACCGGGGAGTCCGCGTGGTTCGCCCTCCCGGGCCGGGCCGCCGAGTTCGAACTGCCGCACGCGGCCCCGCTGCCCGACCTGCTCGACTCGCTCCTGGCGGGCGGCCGGGTGACCCTGTGCACCCAGTGCGCGGCACGCCGGGACATCACCGAGAAGGACGTCCTGGACGGCGTACGCATCGCGGGCGCGCAGGTGTTCGTCCAGGAGGCGCTGGGGGACGGGACGCAGGCGCTCGTCTACTGAGGCCGCGGCCGGTCCCTGCCGTCCAGCTCGTCCCACCACTCGTCGGACTTCGGGTCACCGGAGGGGTCGTCCCACCAGCGGTCGTCGGGACCCCGGCGGTTGGCGATCACCGCGGCCAGCGGCGGGATCACCATGGCCACCACGCACATGCCCACCGCCACCGGCACCGACCACAGGCGTACGACGGACCAGGCCAGGACGAACAGCACGATGCAGCTGCCCATCAGGGCGAAGTACAGACGACGCCGCCGTGCGTACATGCCTCCAGGGTAGGTCCGGACAGGCGGAAGGGCCGCACCCCGGCGTCCAACCCGGGGGTGCGGCCCTTCGGCCGTTCTGAGGTGCCTCAGACCGCGATCGCGACCTCGGCCAGGCCGCCCTGCTGGGCGACGACGGTACGGTCCGCGGTGCCGCCGGGCACCAGCGCCCGCACGGTCCACGTGCCCTCGGCCGCGTAGAAGCGGAACTGGCCCGTGGCGGAGGTGGGGACCTCCGCGGTGAACTCGCCGGTCGAGTCCAGCAGCCGGACGTAGCCGACGATGGGCTCGCCGTCCTTCGTCACCTGGCCCTGGATGGTGGTCTCACCGGGCTTGATCGTGGAGGCGTCGGGGCCGCCGGCCTTCGCTCCGCACATGTCGAATCTCCTGAGGGGTCTGGAAGGTCGGGGCTTACTTGTTCGCGCCGAGCTCGATCGGCACGCCGACGAGGGAGCCGTACTCGGTCCAGGAGCCGTCGTAGTTCTTGACGTTCTCCACGCCGAGCAGCTCGTGCAGCACGAACCAGGTCAGCGCCGAGCGCTCACCGATCCGGCAGTAGGCGATGGTGTCCTTGGCCAGGTCCACCTGCTCCTCGGCGTAGAGCTCCTTGAGCTCCTCGTCCGACTTGAAGGTGCCGTCGTCGTTAGCGTTCTTCGACCACGGGATGTTGCGGGCGGACGGGACGTGGCCCGGGCGCTGCGACTGCTCCTGCGGCAGGTGCGCCGGGGCGAGCAGCTTGCCGGAGAACTCGTCGGGCGAGCGCACGTCGACCAGGTTCTGCGCACCGATCGCGGCGACCACGTCGTCCCGGAAGGCACGGATGGAGGTGTCCTGCGCCTTGGCCTTGTACTGGGTCGCCGGACGCTCGGGCACGTCGGTGCCGTCGACCAGCTCGCGGGCGTCCAGCTCCCACTTCTTGCGGCCGCCGTCGAGGAGCTTGACGTTCTCGTGGCCGTAGAGCTTGAAGTACCAGTAGGCGTACGACGCGAACCAGTTGTTGTTGCCGCCGTAGAGGATCACCAGCGTGTCGTTGGCGATGCCCTTCGCCGACAGGAGCTTCTCGAAGCCCTCCTGGTCGATGAAGTCGCGGCGGACCGGGTCCTGCAGGTCCTTGGTCCAGTCGATGCGGATCGCGTTCTTGATGTGGTTCTTCTCGTAGGCGGACGTGTCCTCGTCCACCTCCACGATCGCGATGTTGCTGTCGTCCAGGTGCTCCTGGAGCCAGTCGGCGTCGACCAGGACGTCGCTGCGGCTCATGCTTGTTCTCCTCCGGGGCAGTTGCGGCGGGGCGTGCAAGTGAGAGGGGTGCGCGTTCCGGGTACGGCGGCGCACGAATGCCCTGGGCAGGGCGGCGGGGGATGCGAGGAGTCGGTGCTCTTCGCTCAGAAGGGGCGACAGAGCATGGCGGCGACGCGGCACAGGTCTACTGCCCGCCGCTTCGTGAGATCCGCCTGTCGCTTCATAGCTGCGATCGTAGGGAGAGACGGGCACGCATGTCACCGGCGTGTCGCATGTTGAGACGCGATCGTCCGGGATGTGGGATGAGCGAGGGGCCGAGCCCCGCCCCGTACGGCTTCCGTCCCCCTGTATCCGTCGTCACATCTACGGTACGGACGGCGCCGTCTCGCCCTTCGGACACCGGGCGTTCACCAAGGGGCGTATTACCCCGCGAGCCGGACGTTCGAACCCTGCACCGTGATCTCCACGCCGTCCTTCGCCGCCTCGACCTTGTCCAGCCGGATGCCGCCCGGCAGGCCGTCTATCCGCTGCTCGAAGTCGGTGATGTCCCGCGCGCGGGACTCGGCGATGTCGACGCCGCCGAAGGAGGGCAGCGAGTCCGCGTGCACCTTGACCGTGTCGCCCTCGGCGGTCACCGAGCTGAGCACCTGGACCGGGCGGGGCAGCTTCACCCCGAGGACGGTGGCCTCGACGGCGACCTTGATCCGGCCCTTGCCGCCGTCGGAGAGGCCGACGACCCGGGCGGTGACCCCCGGGCCGACCTCGGTGGGCTCGGAGCGGGCCGTCCTGAGCAGCTCGGCATAGCTGATGGAGGCGGTGCCGGTGGCGGTGGCCGCGGTGGCGGAACTGTAGTCGCCGGAGAACCGCACGTTCTTCATGTTCGCCCGGAGGTCGTCGATGCGGATGGTCTCGCCGGTCTCCGAGGTGGCCTCGTAGTCCTCCATGCCCACCTCGACGTCGTCCAGTTCACCGCCGGCCACCTGGGTCAGGAAGGGGAAGCCCTTGATGGACACGTCAGGGGTGGTGGCGAGGTTCTCCGTGTTCTTCAGCTTCTCGGCGACCTCGTCCTCCGCGAATCCGACGGCCAGCCGGTCGGCCAGCACGAAAAGGCCGCCGAGCACGACGACGACGATCAGCAGTATCCGCAGTGCGCGCATTGTCGGTTTCCCCCACCCAGGCGGTCACGACGACCGGGTGGCCGCCCTGGGCGAGAGTAACCCCGCGAAGTTCGCGGCCCGCGGGATTGTCGATCACCTGTGACAGGCACATGCGCTCGCCTGTCCCGGTCCGACGCCCTATCCGAGCGCCCGTCCCAGCACGTAGACCGCCGGGGCCGCGGCCGCCAGCGGCAGCGCCACGCCCGCGGTGAAGTGGACGAACCTCGACGGGTAGTCGTAGCTCGCCACCCGGTGGCCGATCAGCGCGCAGCCGCCCGCCGCGGCGCCGAGCAGCGCGCCCCCGGCGCCCACGTCCGTCAGCCCGCCGACCGCGATGCCCGCCCCCGCCGCGGCGAGCAGGGAGACGACGACGGAGGCCGGGGTGGGCAGCGGAAGGGCCCGGGCCAGTAGCGCGACCGCCACCGCCGCCGCGCCCACGGTCACCGCGTCCGCCGCCGCGGCCAGATACCCGGCCGCCACGATGGCCAGGGCCGCCGAGGCGACCGACGCCATCAGGCCGTACATCCGCTCGTCCGGGTCGGCATGGGAGCGGAGCTGGAGGACCAGGGCCAGCAGTACCCAGACGCCGAGGGTGCCGAGGATCGCCGAGGGCGCGCGGTCCGCGGCCAGCAACGCCACGTCCGCCGTGAGGGCGCCGGCGAAGGCCAGCGCGATTCCCTGGCGGGCCGGCCACATGCCGTTCAGCCGGAACCAGCCGGCCGCGGTGACGGCCTGGAGGACGACCAGCGGGACGAGGAGGGCGTAGGTGCCGATCGCGGCGGTGCCCGCCAGGAGCAGTCCCAGCAGGGCCGTCAGCGCCGCGGGCTGCATGCCGGGCTCGATGATCGGCGAGCGGCCCTCCAGGCGCGCCCGCTGGGCGTCGGTGATACGGGCGTTGCCGCCGATGGTGGCCGGACCGTAGCCCGATCCGTCGGCCGCGGCGGCCGGGGCCGGGGCCGGTTCCGGGGCGGGGGCCTCCGGGGGCAGCGGGGCCGCGTAGGGCTCGTGCCCCTGCTGGGGCAGGTACGCCGTCTCCGCCGCGGACACCGGGGCCTGGACCTGCGTCTCCCAGGTCTGCCCCTGCCACTGCTGGGTGTACTGCTGGACGGCCTGCGGGTCCTCGTACCCCTGCCACCCCTGCGGGGCCTGCGCCTGCTGCTGCGCGTACGGGTCGTAGGCGTCGTAGCCGCCCTGATACGGCTGCTCGCCCTCGTAGGGCTGCTCGCCTTGGTACGCCTGTTCACCGGGGTACTGCTGCTCGCCCTGGTACTGCTGCTCGCCCCGGTACGGCTGATCGCCCTGGTACGGCTGGTTGGTCATCGCTCATCCTCCTGCGAACGGCGGGAGCACCTCGACCGTGCCGCCGTCGGCCAGCCGTACCGTCTCATGCTCGCGGGTGCCCACGGGGTCACCGTCGATGAGGAAGGAGCACCGCAGCAGGACGCGCGAGAGCTCCCCGGGGTGTCGCGCCCGCACCGCGGCGAGCGCGTCGGCGAGCGTGGCCGCGTCGTACGGCTCCTGTGCGACCCCGGCCGCGGCCTTCGCGGCGGCCCAGTAGCGCACCGTGACCTTTGCCATCCCGTTCCTCTGTTCCTCGGCCGCCGACAGGTATCCGCACCTGCCGACAGGGCCAGGCTAGCCCGCCCGGCCGACGGCCCAGCGACCGATGCGGGCCAGCAGTTCGTCGGCGGCCGCGTGCTCGGCGTGGCCCATGCCGGGCTCCAGCCAGAGTTCGCCGTGGTCACCGGCGGCCTCGGCCAGCATCCGCGGATGGTCGACCGGGAAGTAGCCGTCGCGGTCGCCGTGCACGATCAGCAGCGGGGCCGGGGCGATCCCCGGCACCGACTCCACCGGGGAGAGCGGCACCGGGCTCCAGTCCCGGTGGTGGATGCGGGTGCGCAGTCCGTAGCGGCCCACCAGACGGCCCTCGGGGCGGGTTACCAGCCAGTGCAGGCGCCGCATAGGGGCCGTACCGCGGTAGTACCAGCGGGCGGGGGCACTGACGGAAACCACCGCGTCCGTCCGCGCTTCCGTGCGCCCCTCGCGCATCGGGCCCTGCGGTCCGTACAGCGCCCCGTGCCGCAGCACCACGGACCCGCCCATGGAGAAGCCCACCGTCACCACGCGCGCGTGCCCGAGCTCCCGTGCCCACGCCACCGCGGCCGCCAGGTCGAGCACCTCCTTGTCCCCCACCGTCGACCGCCCGCCCGAGCGGCCGTGACCCCGGAAGGAGAACGTGACCACGGCCCCGTACTGCGCGAACGCGGTCGCCACCCGGCGCACGTGGGGGCGCTCCACATCGCCCGTGAAACCGTGCGCGACCACGAACACCGGACCACCGGAAGATGACGTTCCGGTGTTGTATACGGCCCGACCCGGTTCGTATACGGAATCGATGGCCACGCCGTCTTCGGTGCGCAGAAACGTCCGCATAGGGATGCGTCTGTTCGTCTCAGAGTTCGGAACAGCCGTCGAACGCGCCACATGACCTGCCGGACCAGTCCTCATGTGGGCTATTGTGCTGGGCAGAGGACTCGGGCAGCGAAGCCCCCGGGTCCTTTTGTGCTTTCGGAAGCGTTGTATACGACGCGGGAAACCGCAGGTGTACGGAGCCTTCGGGACGCAGAGCTGTACCGCTGTGCCGCAAACGTCCTCGCAGGGACCGAGGAGGAACCAGACGTATGAGTTCTCTGCTGCTCCTGACCAATGCCCTCCAGCCGTCGACGGAGGTGCTCCCGGCTCTCGGCCTGCTCCTGCACAACGTGCGAGTGGCCCCGGCCGAGGGCCCCGCCCTCGTCGACACCCCGGGCGCCGACGTCATCCTGATCGACGGCCGCCGTGATCTGCCGCAGGTGCGCAGCCTGTGCCAGCTGCTGCGCTCCACCGGGCCCGGCTGTCCGCTCATCCTCGTCGTCACCGAGGGCGGTCTCGCCGCCGTCACCGCCGACTGGGGCATCGACGACGTGCTCCTGGACACCGCGGGACCGGCGGAGGTCGAGGCGCGGCTGCGGCTGGCCATGGGCCGCCAGCAGATCGTCAACGACGACTCCCCCATGGAGATCCGCAACGGCGACCTCTCCGTCGACGAGGCGACCTACTCCGCGAAGCTCAAGGGCCGGGTCCTCGACCTCACCTTCAAGGAGTTCGAGCTCCTCAAGTACCTCGCCCAGCACCCGGGCCGCGTGTTCACCCGCGCGCAGCTGCTCCAGGAGGTCTGGGGCTACGACTACTTCGGCGGCACCCGCACGGTCGACGTGCACGTACGGCGCCTGCGCGCCAAGCTCGGCCCCGAGCACGAGTCGCTGATCGGCACGGTCCGGAACGTGGGTTATCGATTCGTTACGCCCGAGAAGGGCGAGCGTGCCCCCGAGGAGGCGCGGACCAAGGCGGCGCCGCAAAAGGCGGAGGATGCGGACGAGACGACCGTCCTGGACGGTGTCGAGATCAGTGCCGACGCCTAGCGATCCCGGACAGCGCTCGGGCGGGGTGCAGCCGGGCTCCTTCACGCCCTGCCCAGAGCGGGTCCATCCGCGTAGACTCCGCGCGTGGCCAAGGTAACCAGGGATGATGTGGCGCGGCTGGCAGGGACCTCCACTGCCGTCGTCAGCTATGTCATCAACAACGGACCCCGGCCGGTTGCCCCGGCCACGCGCGAGCGTGTCCTCGCCGCGATCAAGGAGCTGGGGTACCGGCCCGACCGGGTCGCCCAGGCCATGGCCTCGCGGCGCACGGACCTCATAGGCCTGATCATCCCGGACGCGCGCCAGCCCTTCTTCGGGGAGATGGCGCACGCGGTCGAGCAGGCCGCCTCCGAGCGCGGGAAGATGGTCCTCGTCGGCAACACCGACTACGTCGGCGAGCGCGAGGTCCACTACCTGCGGGCCTTCCTGGGGATGCGGGTCTCCGGTCTGATCCTGGTCAGCCACGCGCTGAACGACCTGGCCGCCGCGGAGATCGACGCCTGGGACGCCCGGGTGGTGCTGCTCCACGAGCGCCCCGAGGCGATCGACGACGTCGCCGTCGTCACGGACGACCTCGGCGGCGCCCAGCTCGCCGTCAGGCATCTGCTGGAGCACGGCTACGAGTACGTCGCCTGTATGGGCGGCACGGCCGACACCCCCTCGGTCGGCGACCCGGTCTCCGACCACGTCGAGGGCTGGAAGCACGCGATGGAGGAGGCCGGTCTCCCGACCGAGGGACGGCTCTTCGAGGCGCCGTACAACCGGTACGACGCGTACCGGATAGCGCTGGAGATCCTCGCCGGGCCCCGGCGTCCGCCGGCGATCTTCTGCTCCACCGACGACCAGGCGCTGGGTGTGCTGCGGGCCGCCCGGGAGCTGCGCATCGAGGTGCCGGGCGAGCTGGCCGTGGCCGGCTTCGACGACATCAAGGAGGCGGATCTGGCGGATCCGCCGCTGACCACGGTCGCGAGCGACCGGTCCGCCATGGCCCGGGCCGCGGTCGACCTCGTCCTGGACGACGGCCTGCGGGTCGCCGGTTCCCGGCGGGAGCGGCTGAAGGTGTTCCCGTCGCGGCTCGTGGTGCGGCGGTCCTGCGGCTGCGTGTAGGTCCTGTGCCCTCGCGGGCGGGTTCCCGCGGCCGCGCGTAGGTCTTTACATCGGGCATACGAGGTTCTGTCGGGCTTCTCAGGGAGCGCTCAGGGAGCTCTCATCGTCGGACGCCAAGCTCAGGGACATGACCGAGAGCTTCCGCCGCGACGGCGCGTACGAGCAGCACGCTTCGGCCCCCGTGAATCCGGAATGGCCGCCTCCGCCGACATACCCGCCGACGACCCGGGCCGAGGACGCTCCGCGCAGGAAGCGGGCCCGCGGTCCCCTCGCTCTCCTCGCCACCGTCGCCCTGGTCGCCGCGGCCGTGGGCGGTGGCAGCGCGTACGCCGTCCAGGAGCTGACCGGCACCGACACCGTCGCCGCCGGCGCCACGACCACCAGCGTGGTGCCCGCCGCCAAGAAGGGCGACATCGCGGCCGTCGCCGAGGCGGTCAGCCCCAGCATCGTCGAGATCAGCGCCACCTCGAACTCCGGCCAGTCCACCGGCTCCGGCGTGATCATCACCGGTGACGGCGAGATCATCACCAACAACCACGTCATCTCCGGCGCCTCCTCGATCAAGGTGACGACCAGCGACGGCAAGGAGTACACCGCCGAGGTCGTCGGCACCGACAGCAGCAAGGACCTCGCGCTGATCAAGCTGGCGGACGCCTCGGGACTGCAGGCGGCGAGTCTCGGCGACTCCGACCGCGTCCAGGTCGGCGACACCGTCGTGGCGATCGGCTCGCCCGAGGGCCTGACCGGCACCGTGACCAGCGGCATCGTCTCGGCCCTCGACCGCGATGTCACCGTCTCCACGGACGAGGGTCAGCAGCAACAGCAGCAGGGTGGCGGGGGCTGGCCGTTCGAGTTCGGCGGCCAGGAGTTCAACGGCGACACCGGCTCGTCCACGACGACGTACAAGGCACTCCAGACCGACGCCTCGCTGAACCCCGGCAACTCCGGCGGCGCGCTGATCGACATGAACGGCGACATCATCGGCATCAACTCCGCGATGTACTCGTCTGCTTCGGCCTCCTCCGACGCCGGCAGCGTCGGCCTCGGCTTCGCCATCCCGATCGACACCGTCAAGTCCGACCTCGCGAAGCTGCGGTCGGGGTCCCAGAACTGAGGGGTGCGTCATGATCGGGCAGGTCTCCCACGCGGCTGCCGACACCGACCCGGCGCGCTTCACGACGGCCCCCGCCTGACGGATTTCCGCCCCTCAACGCCCCCGCCCCGAACATGCGAGGCTGAAAGCGTCGACCCCGTCCTTCCGCACCCGAGGAACCCGAGCCCATGAGCCCCGCCGATGGCGACCGTGACCCCCAGCGCATCCTGATCGTCGACGACGAGCCCGCGGTGCGCGAAGCCCTCCAGCGCAGCCTCGCCTTCGAGGGGTACGCCACGGAGGTGGCCGTCGACGGCGCGGACGCCCTGGAGAAGGCGGCGGCATACCGTCCCGACCTCGTCGTCCTCGACATCCAGATGCCCCGCATGGACGGCCTGACCGCCGCGCGCCGCATCCGGGGGGCGGGCGACACCACGCCGATCCTCATGCTGACGGCCCGGGACACGGTCGGCGACCGGGTCACCGGGCTCGACGCGGGCGCCGACGACTACCTGGTCAAGCCGTTCGAGCTGGACGAGCTGTTCGCCCGCGTGCGGGCGCTGCTGCGGCGCAGCTCGTACGCGGCGGCGGCCGGGGCGGCCGCGGTGCAGGCGGACGACGCCCTCAGCTTCGCCGACCTGCGCATGGACCTGGCGACGCGGGAGGTGACGCGGGGCGGGCGGCCGGTGGAGCTGACCCGCACGGAGTTCACCCTGCTGGAGATGTTCATGGCACACCCGCGCCAGGTGCTGACGCGGGAGCAGATCCTGAAGGCGGTGTGGGGCTTCGACTTCGAGCCGTCGTCGAACTCGCTGGACGTGTACGTCATGTACCTGCGGCGCAAGACCGAGGCGGGCGGCGAACCGCGGCTCGTGCACACGGTGAGGGGCGTGGGGTACGTCCTGCGGCAGGGCGGCGCGGAGTGAGAGGGGTGCCGCGGCGCTTCCGGGCGCTGCCGATCCGGTCCCGGCTGGCGCTGCTGGTGGCGGCGGCGGTGGCGTTCGGGGTGGCGGCGGTCTCGGTCACCTGCTGGTTCATCGTGCAGGGGAAGCTGTACGAGCAGGTGGACAAGGACCTGGCGCAGATGGTCCAGCCACCGGAACGGATCGCCAACCAGATCAACAACGTCCTCGCGGTCTGCCCCGAGGAGGCGAGCGGCTTCGGCACCACCTACTTCCAGGTGGTCAAGGAAGACGGAACCGTCTGCGTCAACACGTTCGCCGGCCGCAAGGTCGATGTCTCCGGCACCGACAAGAAGGTGATCGAGAACGGCGGTGACAAGGGCGTCTTCCACAACGGCACCGATGAGAACGGTGATGCCGTACGCGTCCTGACGGTCCCCCTGACCACCAGCCAGGGCCCGGCCGCCCTGGTCGTGGCGACCCCGCTCAAGAGCACGGAGTCCACCCTCAACGACCTTGCCCTCATCCTGCTCCTCGTCTCCGGCATCGGAGTACTGGGCGCCGGCGCCGCCGGTCTGGCAGTCGCCCGCGCGGGCCTGCGCCCCGTCGACAAGCTCACCGAGGCCGTCGAACACGTGGCCCGCACCGAGGATCTGAACGTCCGCATCCCCACCGACGAGGACAGCGAGGACGAGATCGCCCGCCTCTCCCGCTCCTTCAACTCGATGACCTCGTCCCTGGCCAGCTCCCGCGAGCTCCAGCAGCAGCTGATCGCGGACGCCGGCCATGAACTGCGCACCCCCCTCACCTCCCTCCGCACCAACATCGAACTCCTCACCCGCAGCGAGGAGACCGGCCGTCCGATCCCCCCGGAGGACCGCAAGGCCCTGCTCGCCTCGGTGAAGGCGCAGATGACGGAACTGGCCGCCCTGATCGGCGACCTCCAGGAACTGTCCCGCTCGGAGGGCCAGCGGGGCGAGCGTGTCCAGGTGGTGCCGCTGGCGGACACAATCGAGTCCGCCCTGCGCCGGGCACGGCTCCGCGGCCCGGAGCTGACGATCAGGGCCGACCTCCAGCCCTGGTACGTCCGCGCGGAGCCGACCGCGCTGGAGCGCGCGGTGGTCAACATCCTGGACAACGCGGTCAAGTTCAGCCCCGAGGGCGGCACCATCGAGGTCCGGCTCGCCGACGGGGTCCTCACGGTCCGCGACCACGGCCCGGGCATTCCGGCCGAGGAACTCCCCTACGTTTTCGACCGCTTCTGGCGCTCTCCGGGTGCGCGGGCTCTGCCCGGCTCGGGCCTGGGCCTGTCCATCGTGGCCCGTACGGTCCAGGAGGCGGGCGGTGAAGTGACGCTGGCCCGCGCGGAGGGCGGCGGCACGGCAGCAACGGTGAAGCTGCCGGGGGCACCGACGCCTCCGCCGGAGATGCCGTAAGCCGGACATGGCCGAGGCGGGGCCCGGAGAGGAGATCTCCGGACCCCGCCTCGTGGCGGCCCGATGAGCGAGTCAGCTCACGATCGTGATGCGGTTCGCCACCGGCGGCGCGATCGGGTTCGTCGCCGAGGAGTTGGCCGTCAGGTACTGCTCCAGGGCCGTCAGGTCGTCGGCGCCGACGAGGTCGTTGGTGCCGAGGCCCAGCGTGGTGAAGCCGTCGCCGCCGCCCGCGAGGAAGCTGTTGGTCGCGACGCGGTAGGTGGCGGCCGGGTCGATCGCCGCGCCGTTCAGCCGGATGGAGTCCGTCACCACACGGTCGGCACCGGTCTTCGTCATGTCCAGCGTGTACGTCAGGTTCGCCGACGGCTGCAGGATCTTCGGCGCGCTCGCGTTCGAGCCGCTGACCTGCTCCTTGAGCACCTGGATCAGCTGCGTGCCGGAGAAGTCCTGGAGGTTCACCGTGTTGGAGAACGGCTGGACGGTGAAGCCCTCGGCGTAGGTCACCACGCCGTCGCCCTCGCTGCCCTTGGCCGCGTAGGTCAGTCCGGCCCGCACCCCGCCCGGGTTCATCAGCGCCAGGTCGGTCCCGGGGTCCAGCTGCTTGCCGTGGGCGAGCTGCGCGTCCGCGATGAGGTCGCCCATCGGGGACTCGGTGCCGGTGCTCGGGACGTCGGCGGAGATGTAGCCGATGGGGCGGTTGCCCACGGGCGCCGCGAGGGTGTTCCACTTGGTGATCAGGTCGGTCATGTCGGTCGCCTTGGCGACGTCCCGGGTGACCACGTGGTTCGTCGCCTTCACGGCCGTACGGGCGATGTCACCCGTCCAGCGGTCGTACGTCAGCGTCGTGTCCGTGTAGAGCCGGCCGAAGGAGGCGGCCGAGGTGACCGTGCGCGGCTTGCCCGACGGGTCGTTGATCGTGCAGGCGTAGGCCGCGTGGGTGTGGCCGGTGACCAGCGCGTCGACCTGCGGGGTGACGTTCTTGGCGATGTCGACGATGGGGCCGGATATGCCGTCACCGGCGCCCGGCGAGTCGCAGTCGTAGTTGTACGCCGCCGAGGCCGGGGCCCCGCCCTCGTGGATCAGCGCGACGATCGACCTGACGCCCTGGCGCTGCAGCTCGCGGGCGTACTTGTTGATCGTCTCGACCTCGTCCTTGAACTTCAGGCCCTTGACGCCCTCCGCGGAGACGACACCCGGGGTGTCCTCCAGGGTCACGCCGATGAAGCCGATCCTGACGTCCTTCTTCTTCCAGACCCAGTACGGCTTGAGCAGCGGCTTGCCGGACTTCTCGTTCAGGACGTTCGCCGCGAGGTAGGGGAAGTCGGCGCCCTCGAACTCCTCGCCCTCGACGTAGCAGCCGGCCGTCTCGTGGCAGCCGCCGTACTGCAGGCGCTTGAGCTCCGCGGGGCCCTCGTCGAACTCGTGGTTGCCGACGCTGGTGACGTCCAGGTCGAGCTTGTTCAGCGCCTCGATGGTGGGCTCGTCGTGGAACAGGCCCGAGATCAGCGGGGAGGCGCCGACCATGTCGCCGCCGGCCGCGGTGACGGAGTACGCGTTGCCCTGGCGGGCCTGGCGCAGGTGGGTGGCGAGGTACTCGACACCGCCCGCGTTGATGGTCTCGGTGGTGCCGTCCTCCTTGAGGTGGGTGACCCGGCCGGAGGAGCCGGACGGCGGCTCCAGGTTGCCGTGCAGGTCGTTGAAGGACAGCAGCTGGACGTCCTGGTAGCGGCTCGAGTGGCCGCCCTTGCGGTCGCCCTCCTCCGCGGTGGCCGTCGCCGGCAGGGCGGCGGCCAGGGCCCCCGCGGTGGCGAGGCCCGCCGCCGCGGTGAGGATGAGGTGCGTCCGGCGTCTGCGGCGGTGCTCCGGCTGCGTGGACATGGCTGGCATACGCCCCCCTTGTGAGTCGTATGAATGTGCGTCGTATCAAGCGGAAGAGGTCATGACAGGGCGGTGGACGCCCGGGGCGCAGCCTAGAGTCAACGCGCGTAGCGCGGTAGGAGGTTCCGGGTTACATCCTGGTTTCCCTTTTGCCGTCGGTCCGGGCCGCCTCGGCTTACCCTCGTACGCATGACCAGCGACGACACCGCACGGCCCGGTGGGGGCCGCTCCATCGAGACCTATTCCGCACTCTCCCCCGACCTGACCGAGGAGGTGCTCGCCCTGCTCGCCGAGGCCGCCTCGCGGGACGGCCAGCAGGCGGTGTCCGAACAGGGACGGCTGCAACTGCGCGGCGGGGAGCGCGAGGGCGTCTCGCACCTGCTGCTCACGGTCGACTCCGAACTCGTGGGGTACGCCCAACTGGAGGACACCGATCCGGTGGAGGCGCCGGCCGCCGAACTGGTCGTCCACCCCGCGCACCGCGGGCACGGCCACGGGCGGGCGCTGGGCTCGGCCCTCCTCGCCGCCTCCGGGAAGCGGCTGCGGGTGTGGGCGCACGGGGGGCACTCGGCGGCCCGGCATCTGGCGCAGGTGCTGGGGCTGACGTTGTTCCGTGAACTGCGGCAGATGCGGCGGCCCTTGGCGGAGCTGGATATGCCCGAGCCGGGATTGCCCGCGGATGTGACGGTACGGGCCTTTGTGCCCGGGCAGGACGACTCGGCGTGGCTCGCGGTGAACGCCGCCGCGTTCGCCCACCATCCCGAGCAGGGGTCTCTCACGCAGCGTGATCTCGACGACCGGATGGCCGAGCCGTGGTTCGATCCCGCGGGGTTCTTTCTGGCGGAGCGGGGCGGTGAGCTGATCGGCTACCACTGGACCAAGGTGCACGCCGAGGAGGGGCTCGGTGAGGTGTATGTCCTCGGTGTGCGGCCGGGGGCGCAGGGGGGTGGGCTGGGGAAGGCCCTCACGGCGATCGGGTTGCGGTATCTGGCGGGGCGGGGGGTGCGGGACGCGATGCTGTATGTGGACGCGGACAACAAGGCGGCGGTGTCCGTGTACGAGGGGATGGGGTTCGTGACGTACGAGACGGATCTGATGTACCGGACGGAGACGTAGCGCGGGAGGGGGTGGGGCGGGGGTGCGGTCGGGCGGGTGCGGGTGGGTTGTGGCCGGTCGCGCAGTTCCCCGCGCCCCTGGGGGAGTTGGTGCGGGCGGAGTCGGGGCGCCGGGTTCGTACGAGAGGTTGTCGGGCGGGTGCAGGTCGGTTGTGGCCGGTCGCGCAGTTCCCCGCGCCCCTGGGGGAGTTGGTGCGGGCGGCAGTCGGAAGTGCGGCCTACCTGCGCAGGCTCGTCGTCGGCTCTCTTGACCATGTGGCCCAGGCCAGTGCGGCCGCCGTCAGGATCATGGCCCAGCGTTCGTGGGCCGTGGTCCAGTGGGGGTCTTCCGGTGGGGCGAAGAGGTGCCAGGGGTCGAGCAGCGCGGTCAGTACGGCCAGCGTGAGGAGGGCGGCGGCGACGCCGGTGCCGGGCTCCGGTTCGTCGGTGCGGCGGAGTGCCGCCGCCGCGCCCGCCAGCGCGAGGGCGCAGGCGGCGGCCGCCTCCACGGTGACCGCGCCGACCGGGGGCCGCAGGTCGGCCGGGACCAGCAGGACCGCCGCCGTCCAGTACAGCGCCGCGAAGGGGGCGGCCCACGCCACGCGCAGGGCCTGCCGGGCGAGCCGCCGTACCGGGACCGTGGCCGTGGTGCGGCGGGCCGGGTCGTCCAGGAGGAAGGCCAGGCCGAGGGCGAAGGTGAGGGCCGCGGCGCGCAGGGCGTTGAGGGCGAGCCAGGGGCTGAACCCGTCGGCGAACAGCCGCGCCGACCCGGCGAGCAGCAGTCCCGCGGCGGCCCCGGCGCCGAGCGCCCGCCAGGGCACCGTGCGCCCGGTGTACCGGATCACTCCTCGCACCCGTCCTTCTCCGTGATCCCCCGCACCCCGAGCAGTTCGGCCGCCCGCGCGGTGGTCACTCCGGGTGCCGTCAGCTGGGTCCAGTGCTCCTTCACCAGCGCCGTGACCTCGCCGCGCGGGCGGGTCAGCAGGGTGCGTACGACATCGGTCTGCGCCGCCGACATGGACAGCGGTTCCGTCGGCTGGAGCACGATCGCCGAACCGGAGACGCTGTCGTCGAGGCGGACCTTGCGCAGCGCGTCCACGGGTTCGTCCTGCCAGCCGAGGGCGAGCCACATGACGGTGACGATCCGCCCGTCGCACACCTCACTGCCCGCCCGTTCGCTCCCCGTCACCAGCACGGCGGCCACGGCCGAGGAGAACTCCGGGACCCGGGCGCCGCCCCACCGGGTGCCGACCGTGACCTCGTGCGCGGTGCCGGACGGCGGCAGGGTGCCGTCGCCCGACAGGCCGTAGCGCGCCTCGACGCGCTGCCGCACGAGGAGTTCCTGGTCGTGCGCGGTGCCGCCGGCGAGACCGGAGACCTCGTCCACCACCTGCGCCCAGGTCCCGACCCGCGGCTCCCACTCCGGATACGCGCAGTACGTCGACCCGCCGCGCCGCACACAGGTCTGCTCCGGATCGACGGTCGCCTTCTCGCGGGCCGCGGTCAGCGCGGCCGGGGTGCCGCCGGACTGGGCGACCGCGCCGACCAGGGTCAGGGCCAGCGCCCCGCCGAGGGCGCCGTAGACGCTCTTCAGACGGCGGCCGCCCCCGGCCAGCACCGCGAGGACACCGACCGTGAGGCCGAGCCCCAGCAGGTACAGGGCGTGCCAGGCGGCCGGGCGGCCCAGCAGGTCGGAGGGAAGGGTCTCGCCGCTGTACTCGCCGACCACCGGGGTCAGCCAGCGCGTCCCGGAGTCGCTGCCGCCGGGGGCCACGCCGAGCACGAGGAAGAAGAGGAGGAACACGACCAGCAGCGGGCCCACGTACGCCGACTTCAGCACCCGGGCCAGCAGCACCCCGACCGCCCCGAACAGCAGCACCGTCAGCGGCCCGACCAGCAGCTCGCCCGGTGAACCGTGTCCGACGGCGCCCGGCTTGAGCGCCTCCCAGCCGAACTGCACGGCCACGCACACCCCGGTCAGCAGCGCGGCCGGTACGACGGACAGGACGTGGGCGACCGTACGGCGCCAGGTCGGGACGACCAGCACGTCGAAGTGCCGGTCGGTGTCCCGGCGCCGGGACCGCAGCACCGCCAGATTCACGCTCACCAGGATCGCGAGCGCGACGAGCAGGGGCGTGCTCTGGGTGTCGCGGTCGGCGTCCTGGAGCGCGGGGAAACCGTCGTAGGAGTCGAGGGTGTGCCACACGATCCAGGCGAAGTACACCGCGAAGGCGACCAGGACCGGGGGCGCCAGCAGGAGTCGGCGCGCCTCGAAGCGGGCGAGTGCGGCCACGGACGCCCAGGAGTCGCGGGGCTCGGTGCGCACGGCGGCGGGCGCCGGCTGGACCAGGGTGCTCATGCCGTCACCGCCAGGCCCTGGCCGTCGAGCGTGAGCAGGTAGCCGTCCTCCAGGGTGGGTTCGAGGAGGTCCGCGCCGGGTGGCGGGTCGCCCACGTTGCGGAAGGTGCCGATGCCGGTGCGCCAGCCCGCCTTCGCGTCCGGGGCCCGCTCGGCACTGCTCCACACCCGGCCGGCCGCCCGCGCGGTGAGTTCGGCGGGGGTGCCGTCGAAGTGGATACGGCCGCCGGCCATCACCAGGACGCGGTGGCAGAGCATCGCCACGTCCTCGGTCTGGTGGGTGGACAGCAGCACGGTCCGCCCCTCGCCCGCCCGGGCAATCAACTCCCGGAACCGCATGCGCTGTTCGGGGTCGAGACCGACGGTGGGCTCGTCCAGGACCAGGAACCCGGGGTCACCGACGAGGGCGGCGGCGAGCGCGACCCGCTGCCGCATGCCGCCGGAGAGCTTCCTGATGCGCTTGCCGCGCACGTCGCCGAGGCCGACCTCGTCCAGCACCCGGCGCACCTCGCGGTGGCGGTCGGCACGGTGGTTGATCTCCTTGAGGATCGCCACGTAGTCGACGAACTCGAAGGCGGTGAAGTCGGGGTGGAAGCCGGGTGTCTGGGGCAGGTAACCGAGCGTCCGCCTGACCTCCTGGCGGCCACGGGTCGTGCCGGGGTCGTGGCCGAGCACGGTGAACTCCCCGCGCCGGGCCGGTACGGCGGTCGCCAGCACCCGCAACAGGGTGGTTTTTCCGGCGCCGTTGGGCCCGAGCAGCCCGGTCACGCCCGGCGACAGCCGCAGCGACACGTCGTCGAGGGCGCGGGTGCCGCCGTAGTGGAGGCTGAGCCCGGAGGCGGAGACAGTGGAGGTCATACGGCGGCGCTCCTGGGGAAGACGTCGAATCGGTCACGTACGAGGCAGAGAAGGCCCGCCGCGAGGGCGGCGACCGCGGCGGCGGTGGCCTGACCGGCGGCGGTGAAGGGGATCAGGGGCGCGTCGCCGCTCGCGTCGGCGGCGGCGATCAGGGCCACCCACGCCCCGGCGACCAGGGACGGCGCGAGGACCGGCCCGAGGCGCGGGGTCAGCGCGAGTCCGGTGGCGGTGAGGGCGAGCGCGGGCAGCAGCCAGGCCAGGGCGCGCAGCCCGTACCCGGGCAGGGCGAGCGTGGCCAGGCCGTTGAGGCCGAGTCCGGTGGTGAGCACGGCGAGCGTCCGGATCATCAGCAGCTTGAAGCCGTGCACGGGGGCGACGACCGCCATCTCGTACGTCGGGTCCAGTGCGGGTCCGTAGCTCAGCGCGACCCCCGCCAGCGGCAGCAGCGGCGCCAGGGCGAGGAACAGCGTCGGCGAACCCGCCGAGTGCACCACCCCGACCGTCGTCACCAGCAGGAACACCACCGACGCCAGCCAGGACCGGCGCAGCACGGGCGTCGCCGCCAGCAGCCGCGCGGTGTGGTCGGCGACACCGACCCGCACCAGCAGCCCTTCCAGCAGTCCCGGCCGGGGCGCGTCGAGTTCGGCGTCGAGCCGCTCCCAGCCCGCGTCGACGGGGCCGCTCACCTCGGCGAGCACCGCCCGGCAGTGCGCGCAGGCGGCCAGGTGGGTGTCGGCGGACCAGAGCAGCGGCGCCGCCAACTCGGCGCGCGCGTAGGCCCGCAGGTCCTCTTCGGATACGTGCCAGGTCATGCCAGCGCCTCCCGCAGTTGCTTACGGGCGCGCATGGCCCGCGTCTTGACGGTCCCGGGCGGAATCCCGAGCAGCACGGCCGCCTCACGGGTGGTCAGCCCGTCGACGACCGTGGCCTGGAGCACCGCGCGCAGCTCCGGCGAGAGCCGTACCAGGGCGCCCGCCAGATCCCCGTGCTCCACCCCCGCGAGCACGCGGTCCTCGGCGGACGCCTCCTCGCGGTGCCTGAGCCGGGCCAGCACCTGCCGCAGCCGCCCCCGCGCCCCGTCGCCGCGCAGCGCGTCGACCAGCCGCCGCGACCCGATCCGCCACAGCCACCCCGCGACGTCCCCGTCCTCCCGGTAGACGGCGGTCCCCCGCCACACCGCGAGAAACGTCTCCTGCACGACGTCGTCGACGATCCCGGGGTCGGCGCACCGGCCGCGCAGCCGGGCGGTCAGCCAGGGCGCGAACCGCCGGTACAGCTCCTCGAAGGCGCGCCGGTCCCCGTCCGCCGCGACGGCGCGCAGCAGATCCCCGTCGCTTCTCGTTTCGCTCACGTCTCCTCATCGGACGAGGCCGCCGGTCCGGTTCACGGAATCACGCTTGACTTTCCGACCCCGTTCCACCACCCTTTCACTACTCAATTAGTGAAAGGGTGGTGGAACGGATGGTCGAGTACCGCATCGACCGGCGCAGCGGCGTCGCCACCTACCTGCAGATCGTCCAGCAGACCAAGCAGGCCCTGCGCCTGGGCCTGCTGGCACCCGGCGACAAGCTCCCCACGGCGCGGGAGGTGGTGGAGGCGACGGCCATCAACCCGAACACGGTGCTGAAGGCCTACCGCGAGCTGGAGCGCGAGGGCCTGGTCGAGGCCCGCCGCGGCCTCGGCACCTTCGTGAAGAAGTCGCTGGGCGCCGCGCCCGCCGACTCCCCGCTGCACACCGAACTGACGGACTGGGCGGCGCGGGCCCGCGCGGCGGGCCTGGAGCACGACGACGTGGCGGCACTTTTCACCGCCGTACTGGAAGAACACTTCAAGGGGGACGAGGCGTGAGCGAGATCGCCATAGAGGCGGCGGGACTGAGCAAGAGGTTCCGTCGGCGACTGCGCCCTGCGGGGCGGACCACCGGCCTGGAACAGCTCGACTTCCGGCTCCCCGCCGGCCGCGTGTGCGCCCTCGTCGGCCCGAACGGCGCCGGCAAGTCCACCCTGCTCGCCCTGGCCGCCGGGCTGCTCCGGCCCAGCGAGGGCACCGTCACCGTGCTCGGCACCACCCCGGCCGCGGCCCGGGAGCGCCTCGCCCTCGTCGCCCAGGACAAGCCCCTGCACCCCCACCTCACCGTCGCCGCCACCCTGCGGCTCGGCCACGAGCTGAACCCCCGCCGCTGGGACCGCGCCGTCGCCGAGCGGATCGTCGCCGAGGGCGACCTGGACCCGGGCGCCAAGATCCGCACCCTCTCCGGCGGCCAGCGCACCCGGGTCGCCCTCGCCCTGGCCCTCGGCAAGCGCCCCGACCTGCTGCTCCTGGACGAGCCGATGGCCGACCTCGACCCGCTGGCCCGGCACCAGCTGACCGGCACCCTGATGGCGGACGCCGCCGAGCACGGCACCACGGTGGTCATGTCCTCGCACGTGGTGGCGGAGCTGGAGGGCTCCTGCGACCATCTCCTGCTGCTCGGCGCCGGCCGGATCCGCCTCGCCGGCCCCCTGGAGGACGTACTCGCCGCGCACACCCTGGTCACCGGCCGCGCCGGGGAATCTCTCGCCCCGCACACCGTCGTCGAGTCCCGCACCACGGGCCGCCAGCTCACCGCGCTGATCCGGCCCGAGGGCCCGGTCGCCCCGGCCTGGCAGCCCACCGAGCCGACCCTGGAGGAGCTGGTACTGGCCCACCTGCGCTCCCCCGACGCCCCGGCCCTCACCTTCCGCGACACCCAAGGGGCGGCCGTATGACCGCCGTGACCGTGCGGGCGACCGCCACCGCCCCCCGCTCCCGCGGTTCCCGCGGGCTGGTCCGGGCACTGCTCCGGGTGCACCGGTCGGCGCTGCTGTTCTGGCTGATGCTGGTGGCGGTGGCCGCGGGCGCGCTGCTGTGGGCGTACGGCCCGGGCGCCGACGCCGCCTGGGCCGAGTACCGGGACGCGGGCTGCGGCTCCGGGGAGCCGAGCCTGGGTTGCGACCTCACCGGCCCCGCCTTCGCCCGGTACGACGACATCCTCGCCGTCGGCGGGAACCTGCTCGGGCTCATGCCGCTGATCGTCGCCGCCTGGGCGGGCGGCGCGCTCGTCGGCCGCGAACTGGAGAACGGCACCGCCCAGTGGGCCTGGGTCCAGTCCGTCTCCCCCGGGCGCTGGCTGGCCGCCAAGCTCGCGGTTCCGGCCGCCCTGCTCACCGCCGGCATGCTGACGCTCACCCTGGTGCACCGGCTGGTGTGGGTCTCCTCGGGCGAGAGCCTGCACCGGATGATGGGCTGGCGCACCTGGCACAGCGTCTACCTGGCCAACGGCACCGCCGCCACCGCCTACGCCCTGCTGGGCCTGGCGATCGGCGCCCTCGTCGGCCTGCTCCTGCCGCGCGCCCTGCCCGCCCTCGCGGTCGCGGCCCTGGCCGTCCTGGCGCTCTCCGACCGGCTGAGCGCACTGCGCCCGCACCTGTGGCCGCCGGAGCTGGCGACCGCCACGGACGACTATCCCGAGACCGTGGGCCTGATCGTCGAGGGCGGCGCCCTCACCCGCAACGGCGCCCACGTCCCCATCCCGGACTGCACGGGGTCGCCCGGCTGCCTCTCCGAGCGCGACATCACCGGCTTCTACGCCTACTACCACCCCACCGACCACTTCTGGCCCCTGCACCTCGTGGAGACCGGCATCGTCCTCGCCGTCGCGGCCGTCGCCGTATGGGCCTCCTTCGCACTGCTGAAGCGCCGCACGGGAGCCCTCGCATGACCGCCCTCCGGCCCGGCGGGTCGCCGCGAACCGTGCTCCGACTGCACCGCACCGCCCCGGCCGTGTGGGGCCTCGTCCCTGCTCGCGACCACGCTCCCTATCGGAGCCCCGCCATGACCGCCCTCACCACCGCCGCCGCCCCCCGGCCCGGCCGCCCGCCGCGGGCCGTCCTGCGACCGCACCGCACCACGCCCGCCCTGCGGGGCCCCGGCCCGCTCACGGCCCCACACCCCACCGGAGCCCCCGCATGACCGCCCTCACCACCACCACCGCCCCCCGGCCCACCGGGCTGCCATGGGCGATGCTGCGACTGCACCGCACCGCGCTGCTCCTGTGGGGCCTCGTCCTGCTCGCGGCCACCGCGTTCCTGGTGTGGCTGGCCGCCCTCGCGGAGGAGGCCCAGCGCGGCAGCAGCCCCTGCGGCACGCCGCCCACCGGCGGACTGATGTCCTGCGCCGCGGTCGACGCGATCACCGCGGACGAGACGTACGCGAACGGCATCGCCTTCGTCACCGCCTGCCTGGTCTGGCTGACGGTCCCGGTCGCCGCCTGGGCGGGCGGGTCGCTCATCGGCCGCGAGCTGGAGAACGGCACCGCGCGCCTCGCCTGGACCCAGTCGGTCACGCCGGTGCAATGGCTGACCGCCAAGCTCGCCGTACCGGCCGTACTGCTCACCGCCGGCACGACGGCCCTGGTCGCGCTGACGGCGTGGGCCCGTGGGGAGGACGACCCGAACCTGGTCGGGGACTGGTACCAGCCGGACGTCTTCGCCGGCACCGGCCCCACCGCCGTCGCGTACGTCCTGGCCGGCCTCGCCCTCGGCGCGCTCGCCGGGACGCTCCTCGGACGGGCGCTGCCCGCGGCCGGGGCGGCCTGCGCGGCCTCCCTGCTCCTGCACAACCTCCTGGAGCGCCACCGCGCCGACCTGTGGCCCGCGGTCACCCGCGCCGAGGAGGGCCCGGAGCTGCCCCGCTCGGCCTTCCAGGTGTCCCACACCCGGACCGAGGTGACGCTGCACCCGTCGTCCCACTTCTGGCCGATCCAGTACGTCGAGAGCGGCATCCTGCTCGCCGTCGCGGCCGGGGCCGTCGCCGCCGCCTTCGTGGCCCTGCGCCGCCGGACCACCTGATCCCCAGGACCGGACGTCCCTCCTACGGGGGGAGGGACGTCCGGTCCCGGCATGCGGACGTCCGGGAGCCGCCGCCCGATATCCCGCACGCCATGTCTCCGTAACCATTGGTTCAGACGGGCTTGCGACGCTCGGCGAATGAAGCCCGCCGTGCCAGAGCCTTCGCCGCCTCCCGAGGGAGCCGCGGGGAACGGGGACGCCCGACGTCTCGCCGCCACACTCCCGCCCGCGTCCTCCGACGCGCCCGTACCCCTGGGAACGCGGAAGAATGGGGCCATGAGTCAGCAGAACGCCCAGGCACAGGTCCAGCACGCGCAGCCCTCCGTCGGTTCCATCGCCGCCCACCGCTCGCGCACCGTGGCCGGTTCGGTCTCCGACCTCGAACCCGACATCGACGCCGACCTCGACGCCTACGAGGAGGCGCCGACCGACGGCGCCCCCCTGCCCCAGGGGCGCTTCCTCGACCGGGAGCGCAGCTGGCTGGCGTTCAACGAGCGGGTGCTCGAACTCGCCGAGGACCCCACCACGCCCCTGCTGGAGCGGGCGAACTTCCTGGCGATCTTCGCCAGCAACCTCGACGAGTTCTTCATGGTCCGGGTGGCCGGCCTGAAGCGCCGCATCCACACCGGTGTCGCCACCCGGTCCGCCTCCGGGCTCCAGCCCACCCAGGTGCTGGAGATGATCTGGGCCCGCTCCCGGGAGCTGATGGCCCGGCACGCCGCCTGCTTCCACGAGGACGTCGCCCCCGCGCTCGCGGAGGAGGGCATCCACCTGGTCCGCTGGAACGAGCTGACGGAGAAGGAACAGGCCCGTCTGTTCACCCTCTTCCGGCACCAGATCTTCCCCGTGCTGACCCCCCTCGCCGTCGACCCGGCCCACCCCTTCCCCTACATCTCCGGCCTCTCCCTGAATCTGGCCGTCGTGGTGCGCAACCCGGTCAGCGGGCACCGCCACTTCGCCCGCGTCAAGGTGCCGCCGCTGCTCTCCCGCTTCCTGGAGTCCAGCCCCGGCCGCTTCGTCCCCATCGAGGACGTCATCGCCGCGCACCTGGAAGAGCTCTTCCCGGGCATGGAGGTCCTGGAGCACCACGCCTTCCGCGTCACCCGCAACGAGGACCTGGAGGTCGAGGAGGACGACGCCGAGAACCTCCTCAAGGCCCTGGAGAAGGAGCTCATGCGGCGCCGCTTCGGGCCGCCGGTGCGCCTGGAGGTCGAGGAGTCCATCGACCGCGAGGTCCTGGACCTGCTCGTGCGCGAGCTGAAGATCAGCGAGGCCGAGGTGTACCCGCTGCCCGGCCCGCTGGACCTGACCGGACTGTTCCGGCTCGCCTCCCTCGACCGCTCCGAGCTGAAGTACCCGAAGTTCGTCGCCGGCACCCACCGCGATCTCGCCGAGGTCGAGTCGGCGACCGCCCCCGACATCTTCGCCGCGCTGCGCAGCCGGGACGTGCTGCTGCACCACCCCTACGACTCCTTCTCCACCTCCGTGCAGGCGTTCCTGGAGCAGGCCGCCGAGGACCCGGACGTCCTCGCCATCAAGCAGACCCTGTACCGGACTTCGGGCGACTCCCCGATAGTCAACGCGCTCATCGACGCGGCCGAGGCCGGCAAGCAGGTGCTCGTCCTGGTCGAGATCAAGGCCCGCTTCGACGAGCACGCCAACATCAAGTGGGCGAAGCGTCTGGAGGAGGCCGGCTGCCATGTGGTCTACGGCCTGGTCGGCCTGAAGACCCACTGCAAGCTCTCCCTGGTGGTCCGTCAGGAGGGCGACACGCTACGGCGCTACAGCCACGTCGGCACCGGCAACTACCACCCGAAGACGGCGAGGCTCTACGAGGACCTGGGCCTGCTGACCGCGGACCCGCAGGTCGGCGCGGACCTCTCGGACCTCTTCAACCGCCTGTCCGGCTACTCGCGCCGGGAGACCTACCGCCGCCTGCTGGTGGCCCCCAAGTCCCTGCGCGACGGCCTGATCTCCCGGATCAACAAGGAGGTCCAGCACCATCGCGCGGGCCGCCCGGCGTTCATCCGGATCAAGGTCAACTCGATGGTCGACGAGGCCCTCATCGACGCCCTGTACCGGGCGTCCCAGACGGGCGTGCCGGTCGACGTCTGGGTGCGCGGCATCTGCGCGGTGCGCCCGGGTGTGGCGGGCCTGTCGGAGAACATCCGGGTCCGCTCGATCCTCGGCCGCTTCCTGGAGCACTCCCGGGTCTTCGCCTTCGGCAACGGCGGCGAGCCCGAGATGTGGATCGGCAGCGCCGACATGATGCACCGCAACCTCGACCGCCGCATCGAGGCACTGGTCAGGGTCACCGACCCGGCCCACCGGGCGGCCCTCAACCGGTTGCTGGAGACCGGCATGTCCGACGCCACGGCCTCCTGGCACCTCGGCCCCGACGGCGAGTGGACCCGGCACGCGACCGACGCGGAAGGCCAGCCCCTGCGGAACGTCCAGGAGATGCTCATTGACGCCCGGAGGCGCCGGCGTGGCACAGCAACACCTTGACCCGACGAAAGCCACGGCCGTGCCGGTGACCGGGGAGGCACTCGAGGCATACCTGCGTACCCAGGCCATGGAGTTCCTCCGCGCGCTGCGGCTGCACCGGGAGACCGGCGGCGACGGAGGAACCCCGGGGCGGGCGCGGTCCCGGCCCGGGGAAAACGGTTCGGCGGAGTCGGTGGACGCGGCCCGCGCGCTGCGCCGCTCGGCCCGCCGCATCAGCGGCAGCCTGCACACCTTCCGCACCTTTCTGGACCCCGACTGGTCGGAACGCATCCGCCCGGAACTGGCCTGGCTGTCGGGCACCCTGGCCATGGAGCACGCCTACGCGGCCCGTCTGGAGCGCCTGCTGCTGGCGCTGCACCGCCTGTCCGGGGCGACGGTCCTCCCGGCCCAGGCGACCGACGGCGCCGTGAGCAGCCCGGCCGGTGCCCCCGACCCGGCGGGCGGCCGGGCGGCGGCGCCCGCCGGGGAGCGCGGCAATCTGACCGTGGGCGCGGCCAAGGCGGGCGCCCTGCTGGAGCGCCAGCTCACCCTCGCCCGGACCAGAGCCCACAGCACCGCCCTCCAGGCGCTCGGCTCCAGCCGCTTCCACGCGGTCGCCGACCACATCGCCGTACTGGCGAGCGAGGTCCCCCTCGCCCCCACCGCCCCCGCCGCCGACCTGCACCCCCTCGCCACCGCGGCCGAGGAACGCCTCACCGACGCGGTCGGCGCCCTGCCCCTGGTCACCGCGGGCAACCCGTACAACGCCGAGGCCCTCGTCCACGGCCTCTCCCCGGACCCCGCCCCGCACCCCCAGGACGCCCCCTGGCACCAGGTCCGCCTCCTGCTCCGCCTGCACCGCTACGCCCGCGAGTGCCTCCTCGGCGAGGGCGCCCCCGTGGACATGCGCCTGCTCACCGCGGGCCAGGCCCTGGACCGCCACCGGGACGCCTCCGAGGCGGCGGCTGCGGCGGCCGCGGCGGCCCGCACCCCCCGGATCGCCCCGGCCACGGCGTACGCCCTCGGGGTGCTGCACGCCGACCAGCGGCACGAGGTGGAGGCGGCCCGCTTCGCCTTCCAGCAGTGCTGGGGGTCCTGGCAGCTGCAGAAGGTCAGCGCTCCCTGACCGGTACCGAGCACAGGAAGGAGGCCGCGCTCCGGTGACGGCGACGAACGACTCCCCGGTCCGGGCGGCCGGCTGCGTGCTGTGGCGCCGCTCCCCGGTCGACGGCGCACTCGAGGTGTGCCTGGTCCACCGGCCGAAGTACGACGACTGGTCCCACCCCAAGGGCAAGCTGAAGCGCGGCGAGGAACCGCTCGCCGCGGCCCTGCGGGAGGTCGAGGAGGAGACCGGCTACCGGGCCACGGCCGGCCGCGAGCTCTCCACGGCGACCTATATGGCCAACGGCCGCCCCAAGGTGGTCCGCTACTGGGCGGCCGAGGCCGGCCCCGGCACCTTCGTGCCCAGCACCGAGGTCGACCGCATCGTCTGGCTGCGCCCCGAGGCGGCCCGCCACCGGCTCACCCAGCCCCGGGACCGGGAGCTGATGGACGAACTGGTCAGCCCGGCCGAGCGGGGCCGGCGCCGGTGAGTGGGCCGAATGTGGGTCCGTCCGCACACGCCGGGCCACTCCGGACCATGGGTAGTCACCCGATTGCGTAAAGTGACGAATCGAGGCCCGGGTCGGGATCACCCTGTGTCCTCGACGTAAGCGTTCCGTGACCTCACCGCACCGTCCCCAGGGGTTCACCCCTCGTTCATGTACGGCCATCGGCGCCTTCACCTCTTCTGCCTAATTTCAGCCTTACGCGGTGTGGCGCGTGGCTCGACCAGGCGCCCGCATCTCACCGACTTCGCACGCCGCCGGAATTCAGGACGGCGGCTCCTGGAAGGAACTCCCTCAAGTGAAGCTTCAGCGCATGAACCGGCGGGCCCTCGCTCTCGGTGCTCTCGCCGTCTCCGGCGCCCTGGCCCTCACGGCGTGCGGCTCGGACGACACCGGTGACAGCGGCAGCAGCGACTCCACCACGAGCACGCAGGCCGGCAACATCAAGTGTGACGACGCCAAGGGCCAGCTGCTGGCCGACGGCTCGTCCGCCCAGAAGAACGCGATCGACGCCTGGGTCAAGCAGTTCACCGCGGCCTGCAAGGGTGTCCAGATCAACTACAAGGGCGGCGGCTCGGGCGCCGGCATCACCGCGTTCACGCAGGGCACGGTCGCCTTCGCCGGCTCCGACTCGGCGCTGAAGCCCGAAGAGGTCACCGCCTCCAAGGAGGTCTGCTCCGGCGGCCAGGGCATCGACCTCCCGATGGTCGGCGGCCCGATCGCCCTCGCGTACAACGTCGAGGGTGTCGACAACCTCGTCCTGGACGCGCCGACCCTGGCGAAGATCTTCAGCGACAAGATCAAGAACTGGAACGACCCGGCGATCGCCAAGCTCAACCCCGACGCCGAGCTGCCCGACCTCAAGATCCAGGCGTTCCACCGCTCGGACGAGTCCGGCACCACGGACAACTTCACCAAGTACCTGACCGCCGCCACCCCGGAGAACTGGAAGTTCGAGGGCGGCAAGGCCTGGACCGCCCCCGGCGGCCAGTCCGCGTCCGGCTCCTCCGGTGTCGCCCAGCAGGTCAAGCAGACCGCCGGCGCGATCAGCTACATGGAGCTCTCCTACGCCAAGGACACCTCCGTCGTCGCCATCGACACGGGCGCCGCCGAGCCGGTCAAGGCCTCCGTCGACACCGCCACCGCCGCCATCGCGGACGCCAAGGTCGTCGGCACCGGCAAGGACCTGGCCCTGGAGCTCAACTACGCCACCAAGGCCGACGGCGCCTACCCGATCACCCTGGTGACGTACGAGATCGTCTGCGACAAGGGCAACAAGGCGGAGACCCTGCCCACCGTCAAGGCGTTCCTCGGCTACATGGCCAGCGAGGACGGCCAGAAGATCCTCGCCGAGAACGACTACGCCCCCATGCCTGACGACATCATCGCCAAGGTGCGCGAGACCGTCGCGGGCCTGAGCTGACCTGAGCGTGCGGTCCGGTCCCCCACCGGGGCCGGGCCGCACCGTCCGGTGCACCGCCGCCAGGAGCCCTCCACCACGCAGGGCGCCGCAGACCGGAGAACCCGATGGACATAACCACCAAGAACACTCAAGCACCCTCACCACCCCAGCCGACCGTGGCCGAGCAGAAGCGCAACGCCCGCGGCGCCACCCGTCCCGGAGACCGGATCTTCCTCGGTCTCGCCCGTGGCTCCGGCATCTTCCTGCTGGTGATCATGGCCGCCATCGCGGTCTTCCTCACCTGGCGGGCCGCCGTCGCCATCAGCAAGGACGAGGGCAACTTCCTCACGACCTTCGAGTGGAACACCACCGGCACCGAGCCGTTCTTCGGCATCGCGGTCCTGGCCTACGGCACGATCGTCTCGTCGATCATCGCCATGGTCATCGCGGTCCCGATCGCCGTCGCCATCGCGCTGTTCCTCACCCACTACGCCCCGCGCAAGCTGAGCGGTCCGATCGCCTACGTGATCGACCTGCTCGCCGCGGTGCCGTCCATCGTGTACGGCCTGTGGGGCGCCCTGATCCTCGTACCGCACATGGACGGCCTGTTCGGCTGGCTGGACGACTACTTCGGCTGGACCGGCATCTTCGACTGGGAGGGCGGGCCCGCCCGCTCGATGCTCACGGTCGGCATCCTGCTCGCGATCATGATCCTGCCGATCATCACCAACGTGAGCCGTGAGGTCTTCCGCCAGGTCCCGCAGATGCACGAAGAGGCCGCCCTGGCCCTCGGCGCCACGCGCTGGGAGGTCATCCGCATGGCGGTGCTGCCCTTCGGCCGCTCCGGCGTGATCTCCGCCTCGATGCTCGGCCTCGGCCGCGCGCTCGGCGAGACGATGGCCGTCGCCACCGTGCTCTCCCCGGACTTCCTCATCCACGGCAGCCTGCTCAACCCGGGCGGCGGCACCTTCGCCCAGAACATCGCCAGCAAGTTCGGCGAGGCCAACGAGTTCGGCCGGGACGCGCTGATCGCCTCCGGTCTGGTCCTGTTCGTCATCACCCTGCTGGTCAACGGCGCGGCCCGATGGATCATCGCTCGCCGCAAGGAGTACTCGGGGGCCAACGCATGAGCACCGTCGTCAAGCACCCCAGCTCCCTCCAGGGCGCCCGTCTGCCGAAGTGGTCCCCCGTGGCCATCGCGGTCGGCTCCCTCGCGGTCTCCATCGGCCTGTGCCTGGCCGCCGGCTTCGACAGCAGGATCCAGTGGGGCCTGATCGCCGCGCTGCTGTTCGTCTTCGGTACGTACGTCCTCGCCGCCCGCGTCGAGGGCAGGCGCCAGGCCCGGGACCGCATCGCGACCTCGCTGGTCTGGGTCGCCTTCGTGATCGCCGTCGTGCCGCTGGTCTCCCTGGTCTGGTCGACCGTGCAGCGCGGCATCAAGGTCTTCGACGTCTACTTCCTGACCCACTCGATGGGCGTCGTCGCGGACACCGAGCCCGGCGGCGGCATCTACCACGCCATCATCGGCACCTTGGAGCAGGTCGGCATCGCCACCCTGATCGCCGCGCCGGTCGGTGTGCTCACCGCGATCTACCTGGTCGAGTACGGCCGCGGCCACCTCGCCCGCGCCGTCACCTTCTTCGTCGACGTGATGACCGGTATCCCGTCGATCGTCGCCGGTCTCTTCATCCTCAGCCTCCTGCTGATCTTCGAGATGAGCTTCTCCGGCTTCGCGGGCGCCCTGGCGCTGGCGATCCTGATGATGCCGGTCGTGGTCCGCTCCACCGAGGAGATGCTCAAGCTCGTCCCGAACGAGCTGCGTGAGGCATCCTTGGCTCTGGGCGTGCCCAAGTGGCGCACCATCCTGAAGGTGGTCCTGCCGACGGCCATCGGCGGTATCACCACCGGTGTGATGCTGGCGGTGGCCCGTATCGCAGGTGAGACCGCCCCGGTTCTGCTGCTGGTGTTCGGCAACCCGTTCATCAACAACAACCCCTTCGAAGGGGCGCAGGCGTCGCTGCCGCTGTACATCTACCAGCAGTACGCGAACAGCGCGGGCTCGGAAGCGGCGTACGACCGCGCCTGGGCGGCGGCTCTCACCCTGATCGCCATCGTGATGATCCTGAACCTGGCGGCCCGCGGCATCGCCCGCTGGAAGGCCCCGAAGACCGGTCGCTGATGCATCTGTGCGCGGCTCCCCGCCGCGCGGCGGCCAGACAGCGACCGATCGCAAGACTTTCCTGAAAGAAGCAGTGATACCCATGGCCAAGCGAATCGACGTAAGCGGCCTCAGCGCCTACTACGGCTCCTTCCGTGCCATCGAAGACATCTCGATGACCGTCGAGCCCCGCTCCGTGACCGCCTTCATCGGCCCCTCCGGCTGCGGCAAGTCCACCTTCCTGCGCACCCTCAACCGCATGCACGAGGTCACCTCCGGCGGCCGGGTCGAGGGCAAGGTCATGCTCGACGACGAGAACCTCTACGGCCCCGGGGTCGACCCGGTCTCCGTGCGGCGCGAGGTCGGCATGGTCTTCCAGCGCCCGAACCCGTTCCCGACGATGTCCGTCTACGACAACGTCGCGGCCGGCCTGAAGCTGAACGGCTCGTACAAGAAGTCCCAGCTCGACGACGTCGTCGAGAAGTCCCTGCGCGGCGCCAACCTCTGGAACGAGGTCAAGGACCGCCTGAACAAGCCCGGCTCGGGCCTGTCCGGTGGTCAGCAGCAGCGTCTGTGCATCGCCCGCGCCATCGCGGTCGAGCCGAACGTCCTGCTGATGGACGAGCCCTGCTCGGCCCTGGACCCGATCTCCACGCTGGCGATCGAGGACCTGATCGGCGAGCTGAAGGAACGGTTCACGATCGTCATCGTGACCCACAACATGCAGCAGGCGGCCCGCGTCTCGGACCGCACCGCCTTCTTCAACCTGGCGGCCGTGGGCCAGCCCGGCAAGCTGATCGAGATCGACGACACGGAGCGGATCTTCTCCAACCCGTCCGTCCAGGCCACCGAGGACTACATCTCGGGCCGCTTCGGCTAGGCCGGAGCCCGCAAGACCCCTCGCGGTGCTGCATGGCGGTGCCACCGCGAGGCAGATAAGGGCCCGCCCCCCGGCTCCCGGGGGGCGGGCCCGTGTCATGTCCCGCGGCGGCAGACCCGTGAACCGGTCTGCTGATTCGTTTCTTCAGTACGTCGGCTCGCCCGCGCGCTCCGCTACAGGAACGCCAGGTGCACGATTCCGAACGCCGCCGCGGCCACCGTCGCCGCGGCCGGCATGGTGATGAACCAGCCGAGGACGATGTTCTTGGCGACCCCCCAGCGCACGGCGTTCAGCCGCTTCGTCGCGCCGACGCCCATGATGGCGGAGGTGATGACGTGGGTGGTCGAGATCGGCGCCTTGAACAGGAACGCCGTGGTGAACATGATCGCCGCACCGGTGGTCTCGGCCGCGAAGCCCTGCGGCGGGTCCAGCTCGATGATCTTCCGGCCCAGGGTGCGCATGATCCGCCAGCCACCGGCGTACGTGCCGAGCGACAGCATCACCGCGCAAGCGATCTTCACCCACACCGGGATCGGATCGCCGTAGTCCTCGACATCGGCGATGACCAGGGCCATCACCACGATGCCCATGGTCTTCTGCGCGTCCTGCAGACCGTGGCCGAGGGCCATGCCGGCCGCGGACACCGTCTGCGCGATCCGGAACCCGCGCTTGGCCTTGTGCGGATTGGACCGCCGGAACATCCACATGATCGCGGTCATGACCAGGTAGCCGATCCCGAGCCCCACCAGCGGCGAGATGAACATCGGGATGACGACCTTCTCCAGCACCCCGTTCCAGTACACGGTGGTTCCGCCGGCCAGCGCGGCCCCGACCATGCCGCCGAACAGGGCGTGCGAGGAGGAGGACGGCAGGCCGAAGTACCAGGTGATGAGGTTCCAGGTGATGGCGCCGACCAGGGCCGCGAAGAGGATCCCCATCCCCGTCGAGCCCTTGGGCGTCTCGATCAGGCCCTCACTGACGGTCTTGGCGACACCCGACCCCAGGAAGGCGCCGCCGAGGTTCATCACCGCGGCCATGAGCAGCGCGGCCCGGGGAGTGAGCGCCCGGGTGGAGACGGAGGTGGCGATGGCGTTCGCCGAGTCGTGGAAGCCGTTGGTGTACGTGAAGAAGAGCGCGACCCCGATGGTCACGACCAGAGCGAAGGTCTCCATGGAGGCCTCAGGACTCCTTCACGGCGATCGTCTCCACCGTGTTCGCCACGTGCTCGAACGCGTCGGCCGCTTCCTCCAGGACATCCACGATCTGCTTGAGCTTGAGCACCTCGATGGCCTCGTACTTGCCGTTGAAGAGCATGGCGAGCAGCTTGCGGTGGATCTGGTCGGCCTGGTTCTCCAGCCGGTTGACCTCGATCCAGTACTCGGTGAGGTTGTCCATGGTCCGCAGGTTCGGCATGGCCTCGGCGGTGAGCTCGGCGGCCCGGGCCAGCACCTCGATCTGCTGCTCGACGCCCTTGGGCAGTTCCTCGACGTTGTAGAGGACGACCAGGTCGACGGCCTCCTCCATGAAGTCCATGATGTCGTCGAGGGACGACGCGAGGTTGTAGATGTCCTCGCGGTCGAAGGGCGTGATGAACGAGGAGTTCAGCTGGTGGAAGATCGCGTGCGTGGCATCGTCACCGGCGTGTTCCGCGGCCCGCATACGCTCTGCGATCTCGGCCCGGCCGGCGGTGTCCGCCCCGAGCAGTTCCATGAGGAGTTTGGAGCCCGTGACGATGTTGTCCGCGGACGCGGCGAACATGTCGTAGAAGCTCGTCTCCCTGGGGGTCAGACGAAAGCGCACGTGGGGTCCTCGGGGTGCTTCGGTTTCGGTCAGGCTGATGCTAGGCGCATCATCCGGCCACGGCTAATGGGCCGTCCCCCAGTGTCGCCCATCAGGCACAGAGATCAGCACGGGGGCGTACCAAGGGCCCTATACCCAGCAAAGTTCGGTACGATATACCCAGTAGGGGTATATGTCTGGAGGACGCCATGACGACGACCGAGGCCGGCGCCACGGCGCCCTCCGAGCAGGAGCACGCCACGCACGGCTACCACAAGCAGAAGGACGAGCACCTCAAGCGTCTGCGCCGGATCGAGGGCCAGATCCGGGGCCTGCAGCGGATGGTCGACGAGGACGTCTACTGCATCGACATACTCACCCAGGTGTCGGCGTCGACGAAGGCGCTGCAGTCCTTCGCCCTCCAGCTGCTGGAGGAGCACCTGCGCCACTGCGTCGCGGACGCGGCCGTGAAGGGCGGCGAGGAGATCGACGCGAAGGTGGAAGAGGCGACGAAGGCGATCGGCCGTCTGCTGCGCACCTGAGGCCGAAAATCATCGGTCGGAGGAGCCGGACCGACGGGCGTCCCGCTCCTCCGCGACCCGGAGCACCTCGTCGATGCTCTCCAGGCTGAGCCGGTCCTCGGCGGCCGAGGCCGCGATGATGAGCTCCCCGCACAACTCGATCTCGGCGAGGGCCACGTGGTCCTGAACTGCCGTACCGCCGACCGGAGCCACGCGCATCACCTCTTCTCTGCCGTTACCGACTTCCTAGAGTAGGGAGCGGCCTACACACCGCGCATGGCACGGACGGGCTAGTCCTTGACGACCGTCGGGGATCCTCACTCCTCGGCGATGCGCCCGGCGTAGATGTCGTCGCGGGCAGGAAGCCGTACGTCGACGGGTACGCCGAAGTCGAAGAGCAGGGTCGTCGAGGCCACGGCGACGGCGTTCTTTTGCTGCCCGTTGACGAAGCTGAACCGGTGCCGGATCTTCCGGATGCGCCCCTGGTCGTCCAGGTACACGTCGAACGGCACCCGGGCGGTGGCGAACCCTTTCGCCGCGGCGGCGAGCGCACCCCGGGATCCGTCGGAGGCGAGGTCGGCGGCGCGCCGCAGGTCGGCGGTACCGCGGTAGTGGGTGACCTCGGCCCCGCCGAGCCGCTCCTGGCCGACGAGGGTGACGGACTGCACGCCGAGGAGGAGTTCGGCGGCGGCGAAGGGGTCGGTGGCCCCGCCGGTGACCAGATTTCCGTCCGTCATGGAAGCGGTCTCCACCCGGACCCACTTGTCGGCGGGCACGCCGGCGCCGCGGTTCTTCATGAAGAGGGCGCCGGGCGCGAGGAGTTCGGTGATGGGGCGGTGGGCGGGGTCCCCGGCGGGATCCTGCGGGAGCAGCACCTTGAGCCGCCCGACCTGGCGGCGGAAGTCGTAGACGCCCTCGCCGCGGATGGTGACCCGGGTCCCGCCGGTGGCCATCTCCATGGACGTACGGGCCTTGGAGCTCCGGGCGTCGACCAGCGCGGAGGCGGCTCGCCGCACGGCTGCCGCGGGCTCCCCGCCCCGCCCGTCGTCAGGGGCGGTCCCACAACCCCCCGCACAGGCCACGACCCCCGCCACGACCACGGCTCCGCTCCGCCTGAACCGCCGCTCCGCCATCGCCTGCCTACCCCCCAGCGGGTACGTCCGTCACGGGCTCCTCGTCGTCGTCATAACGACGACCAGGAGCCCCCCGTAACGCACCCCGACGCCCATAGAAACCCTTTACCTCCCCTCGGTACGGTTGTCCCCGTGGCACACGACCAAGCCCCGCCCGCGCCCCCGCCCCCGACCCACCGCACAGCCACGATCGAACAGGGCCCGTTCTGCACGGCCCAGTGCACCTGCGGCTGGAAAGGCCCGGCAAGAAGAGCCAGAAGCCAGGCCAGAAGAGACGCAGAGGCCCATACAGCCGGCTGAACACCGCCCGGCGCTACCAGCCCGTCCGGCGTTTGAGGACGAGGCCCCTTCAGGGCCGACAGCGGGGGTCTGGGGGCGCAGCCCCCAGGGAGGGACGGGTAGGGGCGGCGGGGGCGAGAAACACCCGGCGCCGCGCCCGGCATGGAACCCCCACCCCCACCACCCCGTCTCGTTCCACGTAACCCCGGGAGGCGACATGGAACGGCGCACCTTCATCGCCGGCGGCGCAGCCGCTCTCACAGCAACAGCAACCGCCGCCTGCACAGGCACCGGCACGAAGACGAACACCGGCACCCGCCCCCCGCTGCGCACCACCGCCACCGCCACCACCCCCACCTGGTCCGCCCTCGCCAGGGACCTTGACGGCACCCTCATCCGCCCCGGCGACCGCACCTGGACCACCGCCCGCCAGCTCTACAACACCCGCTTCGACACCCTGAAGCCCGCAGCCATCGCCTACGTCGCCCACCAGGCCGACATCCGCACCGCCCTCGCCTACGCCCACGCCCACAACCTCCGCACGGCGATCCGCAACGGCGGCCACTCCTACGCCGGCTGGTCCTCCGGCAACGGCCGCCTGGTCATAGACGTCTCCCGGCTCGACAGGATCCGCACCTCCGCCGGCACCGCCGTGATCGGCGCCGGCGCCAAGCTCATCGACGTCTACCGAGCCCTCGCCGCCCAGGGCGTCACCCTCCCCGCCGGCTCCTGCCCCACCGTCGGCATCTCCGGCCTCACCCTCGGCGGCGGCCACGGCGTCGTCTCCCGCGCGTACGGCCTGACCTGCGACAGCCTCACCCGCGCCACGCTCGTCACCGCGGACGGCAAGCAGCTCACCGCCGACGCCACCACGAACAAGGACCTCTTCTGGGCCCTGCGGGGCGCCGGCAACGGAAACTTCGGGATCGTCACGGAACTCCAGTTCAAGACCCACCCCGCGCCCCAGGCCGTCACCGCGTACCTGTCCTGGCCGTGGTCGAGGGCCGCCGCCGTGCTGAAGGCCTGGCAGGAGTGGGGCCCCGCCCAGCCCGACGAGATCTGGTCGTCCTTCCATCTGGCGAACGCCACCGGAGGCACCCCGACCGTCTCCGTCGCCGCCTTCTCCCTCGGCACCCACGGCGAACTCCAGAACGCGGTCGACCGCCTGGCCGACCGCGTCGGCGCCTCCGCCACCAGCGTCTCCCTGCGCCGCCGCTCCTACGAGGAGTCGATGGAGGTGTACGCAGGCTGCTCCTCCTTCGCCACCGACGCCCAGTGCCACCTCCCCGGCACCACTCCGGGCCGCTCCCCGCAGGGCGCCCTGAACCGTGAGACGTACGCCGCGAAGTCCGACTTCTTCGACCGCTCGCTCTCCCCGGCCGGCATCCAGGCCCTGCTCGCCGGGATGAAGTCGGTCCGGGGCGGCTCCGGCAGCGTCGCCCTCACGGCCCTCGGCGGCGCGGTCAACCGCGTCCCGCCCACCGCCACGGCGTTCGTCCACCGCCGCTCCCGGATGCTCGCCCAGTACATCGCCGCCTGGCGGGCGGGCACCGGCGGTGCCACGGCCCGGTCCTGGCTCACCGAGGCGCACACCGCGATGCGGCCGTACGCGTCGGGCGCGGCCTACCAGAACTACCCGGACCCGGACCTGAAGAACTGGCGCACGGCGTACTACGGGGACGCGGCCCCCCGCCTGGCCCGGCTGAAGGGGCGGTACGACCCGGAGGGCTTCTTCACCTACCCCCAGGCGCTGTGAGGCGGCGGCCTCAGGCGGCCAGGTCCCGCTCCGCGGCGTCGGCGCTCTCGCGCGCCCCCGGGAGGACGGCGTCCTGGCCGCCGTAGGACGACTCCTTGCGGGAGCGGATCAGCCATCCGGCCCGGGGCGACCGCTCGATCGCCTTGGTCACCGGGGTCAGCAGCGCCGAGGCGACCGGGGACAGCAGCAGCGTCACGGCCGTGCCGAGCGCGAACCCGCCGATGACGTCGGTCGGATAGTGCACGCCCATGTAGACCCGGCAGAAACCTTCGAGCAGCGCGAGCCCGAGGCCGAACAGCCCGAACCGGCGGTTGGCGACGAAGAGCCCGACCCCCATGGCCATGGTGATGGTCGCGTGGTCGCTCACGAAGGAGAAGTCCGTCTTCCCGGAGACCAGGACCTCCAGGCCCTGGTGGTCGAGGAAGGGCCGGGGCCGTTCGACGAAGCCCCGTATCGGGACGTTCACCAGCACCGCGATCCCGGCCGCGAGCGGCGCCCACACCAGCGCGGCGACGGACGGGGCGGCGTCCTCCCCGCCGCGCCTGCGCACGGACCACCAGCACCACAGCACCAGCAGCACCATGGCGATGAGCAGCCCGTACTCGCCGACGTTCGCCATGACCCGGTCGAACCAGCCCGGCGCGTCCTTGGCCAGGCCATTGATGTCATAAAGCAGGTCGACGTCGGGGTTCGACCCGGATGCTGCGAGTCCAGCCATGGTGCTGCGGCCCCTTCGTCGTCTCTCCCGCTACGTCATCAGGAACGCACGGCTCCTGTTGATACGTTCCACGCTCCACTGAATGATCACTCAGACGTTATCGAAGAGAGACACATCACCGCAGCTCAGGGGGTGGGTTCACGCTGCGTCTACACCTGGGTGGGGAGCGCTTTCGCGCCATCTTCGGTGACCCGGGTGGCCCCGAAGTAGTCGGGGGTGTCGATCGGGTCGAACCGGATCACAGCACCTGTTCTCGGGGCGTCGATCATGTACCCGCCGCCGACATAAATCCCCACATGGCGGATGGCCCGCGAGTTGGTGAGGTCGTCGGAGAAGAACACCAGGTCCCCGGGGAGCAGCTCGTCCCTGGCCGGATGCGGTCCCGCGTTGTACTGATCGTTGGCCACGCGGGGCAGCGAGATCCCGACACTTTCGTACGCGGCCTTGGTCAGACCGGAGCAGTCGAACCGGCCGCCGTCCTCCAGAGTGCCGTCCCCGCCCCACAGATAGAGCGTCCCGAGCTTCTTCTGCGCGTAGGAGATGGCGCCCGCGGCCTGCTTGGAGGGGTCGACCCGTCCGACGGGCGCGGCGAAGCTGTCCTGGAGGGTCGTGATGGTCTTCACGTAGTTCTGGGTCTCGCGGTACGGCGGCACTCCCCCGTACTTGATGACCGCGTACGCCCCGGCGTTGTAGGCGGCGAGCATGTTCTTCGTCGCGTCGCCCGGCACGTCCTTGACGTAAGAGGCGAGTTCGCAGTCGTAGGACGCGGCCGACGGGATCGCGTCCCGCGGGTCCCAGACGTCCCGGTCGCCGTCGCCGTCGCCGTCGATGCCGTGCGTGGCCCAGGTCCCGGGGATGAACTGAGCTATCCCCTGCGCGGCGGCCGGGCTCTGCGCCCTGGGGTTGAAGCCGCTCTCCTGGTAGAGCTGGGCGGCGAGCAGCGCCGGGTTGATGGCGGGGCACAGGTTGCCCCACTTCTGCACGAGCGCCTGGTAGGCGGCGGGCACCGCGCCCTTGGCGAGCGCCTTGGCCCCGCCGCCGATGCCGTTGGCGAGGTTCCCGGCGACGATGTACACCCCGACGACGAGCAGCATCACGAAGCTGAGCCCCGCCGCGAGAGCGGCACCCGCCACGATCCATGCCTTACGCACCGTCAACCGCCCCTCGCCCGCCGGGAGTCCGCCCGCGTCAGTCTAGGAGCTTCCCACGGGAATTCCGGCGCAACCAGGGCCCACCCGGGCAGCCCGCCCGGACAGCCCTCCCCGGCGCATTACCTGACAGGTCATCGACCCCGGCCACACCCGGCTGACACGATCACGGACGTAAGGAGCCCGACCGCCCGACCGGAAGGACGCCCGCCATGACCGCGTACGCCATCGCCCATCTCCGGAAGATCACCCCGCACCCGGAGATCGCCGAGTACATCGAGCGCATCAGCGCCACCTTCGAGCCGTACGGCGGCCGCTTCCTCGTCCACGGGCAGCGGCACGAGACGGTGGAGGGCGACTGGGCCGGGGACGTCGTGATGATCGGCTTCCCGGGGATGGCCGAGGCACGGCAGTGGTGGGACTCGCCCGCCTATCAGGAGATCGCCCCGTTGCGCGCCCGGCACATCGAGGGCAACATCATCCTGGTCCAAGGCGTCGCCGAGGGCTACGACCCGGCCACCACCGCGAAGGCCCTGCGCGACTCGCTGCCGTCCTGAGTGGTCCTGTGCCGTCTCTATTCGGTCAGTGCCGTCTCGCCGGTGCGCGCGCCGGTCATGAGCTCCTGGCGGATGAACCACTCCGTGCCGAGGACGGCTTCCCGGGCCTCCCGCGGGAGTGCGGCGAGCAGGCCCGGTGCGGCCCCTCGCTCGGCCTCGCTGCGGTGGGCCTGTACGGCCGCCCACTTCCGCTCCAGCCAGGGGCGGACGTCGACGGTGGTCGTGACCCACTCGTCCGGCACCGTCCGCATGCCCTTGCCGGCCTCGGCGAAGTCGCCCAGCACCCCGACCGCCGAGTGCGGATGGGTGGCCAGATACAGGGCCCGCGGCCGCCAGGGGGCGCCGGCCTCCGGGTACAGCCGCTCGAGTCCCGCGGCCTGGACGGCCAGCACGGTCAGGCGGTGGGTGTGCACATGGTCCTCGTGGCCGGTGATGCCGCCGTACGCGTCATGGGTGAGGACGATGTCCGGGCGGAACTCCCGCAGGTGGGCGACGAGCCGGCCGACCGCCTCGTCCAGCGGTGCGTCGCACAGCCGGAGGCTGCCGGGGGCGGACCCGGGCACCCGGGAGTCGGCGTAACCGAGCATCCGGGGCTTCTCGGGGGTGCCGAGGAGGCGCAGCGCTTCGGCGAGTTCGGCGCCCCGGTGGGTGTGCTCGGCCCAGGTCGCCGTCACCACCGCCGTAGGAGAGCCCGCCGCGGCGTTCGCGGCCAGGACTCCGCCCGCGAACAGTGACTCGTCGTCAGGGTGCCCGAACACGGCGAGCAGACGCGGCATCGCTCGACCACCTCCCCAGGACTCAGGCCATCTGCACCTCCAACGGACAGACCACCCCGGTGAGTTCCTCGGAGACCGTCCACAGCCGCCGGGCCGTCGCCGGGTCGCTCGCCGCCCGGGACCGGCTCACCAGGGTGGGGCCGCCGCGCCACTCGGCCCAGCCGTCGGGGCCGACGTAGGAGGCGCCGGGCAGGTCCTGGGTGGCCGCGTACAGGGTCGGCAGGGCGCCCGCACGGTCGCTCTGGGCCAGGAACCTGTTGGAGAACCGCATCCCCACCCGGGCCACCCGGCTCGCGGCGTGGCTCTGCAGGTTGGTGGCCGAGTACCCGGGGTGGGCCGCCAGGGCGCGGACGCGGGAGCCGGACTCGGTCAGCCGGCGCTGCAGCTCCAGCGTGAACAGCAGGTTCGCCAGCTTGGACTGACCGTAGGCGCCCCGGGGGTCGTAGGCCGCGTCGCTGTTCTGGTCGTCGAAGTGGATCGCCTCGTCGCCCCAGCGGTGGGCGGCGGAGGAGACGGTGACGACGCGGTCGGTGAGGTACGGCAGGAGGAGGTTCGTCAGGGCGAAGTGCCCGAGATGGTTGGTGCCGAACTGCATCTCGAAGCCGTCCTTGGTCCGCTGTCGCGGGATCATCATCACGCCCGCGTTGTTGATCAGCATGTGCAGCGGGCCCGCCCAGTCCGCGGCGAACTCCCGCACGGACGCCAGATCGGCCAGATCGAGCCGCCGCACCTCGGTGCTGCCGGACACGGTCGCGGCGGCGGCCCGGCCGCGCTCGGGGTCCCGTACGGCGAGGACGACATGCGCGCCCGCCCCGGCCAGCGCCCGGGCGGCGGTGAGGCCGATGCCGCTGTTGGCACCGGTGACGACGGCCGTACGGCCGCTGAGATCGGGCAGGTCGGTCACGTTCCACTGCTGCGTCTGGGTCATACCCTCGAATGTAGACGCCGCCAACAATGCTGTCAATGACAACAATGATGGCGACGCCAACAAAGATGACGGTGACAACATCCGGCTACGATGGGCCCATGCCCGAAAGCCGCCCCTACCACCACGGAGACCTGCGCTCCACCCTGCTCGCCGGTGCCGAGCGCACCCTGCGGACCAAGGGCGTCACCGCGCTCTCCCTGCGCGAACTGGCCCGCGAGGCCGGCGTCAGCCATGCCGCGCCCGGCCGCCACTTCAAGGACAAGCAGGCCCTGCTCAACGCGCTCGCCCTCGCCGGCTACGACCGCCTCGAGCAGACCCTCCGGGCCGCCGACGACCCCGCCCTCCCCCTCGAACCGCGGATCACCTCCCTGGCCCGCGCCTACCTGCGCTTCGCCCTCGACAACGCCGAGCTGCTGGAGCTGATGTACGCCCGCAAGCACGACCCCGACGCCTCCGAGCAGATGGCGTCGGCGATCGACCGCTCGGTCGGCACCCTGGAGCGGGTCCTGGCCGACGCCCAGCGGCGGGGCGAGCTCATCGAGGGCGACCCCGCCCAGCTCACCCTCATCGCCGGCGCGAGCCTGCACGGCCTCGCCGCCTTCGCCGCCGGCGGCATGCTCACGCCCGAGGCGGCCCTGGCCGGCCTGGAGGACCT
Source organism: Streptomyces sp. YS415 (assembly GCF_023544665.1). GTDB lineage: Bacteria > Actinomycetota > Actinomycetes > Streptomycetales > Streptomycetaceae > Streptomyces. The sequence continues at coordinate 9,227 of NZ_JAMJFL010000005.1, read as the reverse complement.
CGTCCACACCCTCCTGCACGGCCTCAGGCCCCGCTGACGGCGACGCCGGGAACTGAACGCGCCCGGTCGGCAGTCCCTCCGTAGGCGGGGCAGACCGGCGCCGCGCGGCAGCGAGGAACGGGGGACGGCATGAACCAGGTGCTCTACGACGAGCAGTCATGGAATCCGCTGGCGCGGACCGTGGCACTGACCGAAGCGGCCCTGCGCCGGGGCGGCCGGACCACACCGCTCGGCGAGCTGAACCTCGCCGCCATGGCCGACGCCTACCGGCGCGGGCACTGGCTCGGCGGCGGCGGGACCGAACGCCCGCTGAACCGGCTGCCGGACGGCCCCGGGGCCGTCCCCGTCACCCGGCTCACCGGCACCTGCACCCCGCTGAAGCTCCGTCAGGCCGCCCCCTTCGCCCGCGAGCTGGGCGAGCTGGCGGTACGGCTGTGCGGCGGGCCCGAGCAGGTGGCGGCGCTGGCGGACCGGGCCCGGGCCGAGGGCGTACCCCTGTGGATCGCGCGGCGGTACGCGCCGGGACCGGCCGGACCGATCGCCGTCGCCGTGGACCGGAAGCTGGTCCGCGTGGACGCATGGGGCCCGCACGCGCCCGTCGTACGCGTCCGGGCCCCCCACGGCTTCAGCGCGAAGACCACCGACCCCTCCGAGGGCCTGCGCGTGACCGTCGGCACGGTCACCGCGGAACCGGTTCTCAGGAGGAAGCTCCGCAAGTCCAAGAACTACGTGGAACTGCGGCTGCCCGGACAGCACTGGGCGCTGCGCCGGGAGAACGCGACCGCCTCCTGGCTGCTGCGCGACGAGCGGCGCGTCGCCCTGCTGAGCCGCCCCCCGCGCGGGCGGACCCCCGACCCGCACACCCTCCTGGTGCCCCTCTCCCCGGTCCACCACGAGAGCGCCGACCCGCTGGACGCCGTCATGGCGCACGCCTTCGCCGTCACCTTCGGACTCGGGGACACGACCGGCTCGGCCCGGTTCCGCTCGGAGCGCCGCCGGCCCTACGGGGGCGAGCCCTTCGCCCACGACGCGGCATGGGACCGCCCCTGGTTCAGCAACCTCGGCTGGAGCCGCGACGACAACGAGCCCGGCGGCAGCGACGGCTGGGGCTCGGACGGCGGAGACGGCGGGGACAGCGGGGGCGACGGCGGAAGCGGGGGAGGAGACGGCGGCGGCGGAGGGGGCGGGGGCGACTAGCCGGGTCCTGCCCAGGGATAGCCTTCACCCGGGGAACATCTCCCCGGCCCATCACCCGACCGGCCGTCAGGAAGCTTACGAATTGGTCGAGTAGACGCAAGAGGGGTCAACGACGGAACCACACAGCAGGTTCCGCTCCCACTTCATTGCCCGGCGTGACCAGCCGTGATACACAGAGTGACGATACGACTCCTCACAAGGTATTCGTACGAAACCCGCCAATCAATGACGCCAAGTCGACATACGACGGCGTCATCGTCAGCGAGAATGAGGCCTGACCTCTGCGCCCACGCAGGGGATACGGAACTACCCACCAGGGGCGGTGACTTACATGCTCTTTGCGGCCGACGAGGGAGACATCAACACCATCATCGGGGGGATCGCTCCGGACTGGGGCCCCTTCGGCAGCCTGGGCAACGAAGCCAAGGTGATGATCGAGGTGGTGATGGCGGTGGCCATCCTGCTGTGCCTCGGCATCGCCATCTGGGGGGCGGCCAAACAGCGCATCGGCGCCACCGCCCTCCGGGACACCTTCAGCGCCGAGCAGGGCAAGGGCCTCATCATCGCGGGCCTGACGGGAGTCTTCATCATCGGCTCCCTCGGCACGCTCTTCACCATCGTGTACGGCATGGCCGTGTAGCCACGATCACCCCTCCCCTCCCACCCCCCTGTCGTGCCCACCGGCTGAGGTTGCGTTTCCCTGATGTCGAGTCACCACACCGCGCCCGCGCGGGAACCAGCACGGCTACCGTCGTACTCCAACGGCCTCCACGGCCTGGGGTACGACGGTGAGGGGGCGTACGCGGCATGAGTCTCGGAGACGAGCGGGAGGCCTCCGGCGGTTACGGAGGCACGGGGCAGACCCGCACACGGCTGCCCGAGGGCGGCGGCGACACGTACGGCACCCCACGACGAGCCGGCCGCTCGTCGTCCCGGAGCCTGGTCACGGTGGTCGGCGTCGTGGTCCTCCTCATCGCGGCCATCGCTTTCGCGAACCGCGGAGGAGACGATTCATCATCCGACCCGGACCCGGGGAACAAGCCCCAGGCGGGGGCCACGGCGGCGAGCGGGGAGCGGCCGGTGGAGTCCTCTGCGGAGGGGATCCCGTCAGGGTTCGCTCAGGACGAGCAGGGAGCGCAGAGCGCGGCGGCGAACTATGCGGTGACGCTGGTCTCGGCCGACATGCTCAAGCCCGACCGGCGTGCCGAGATCGTGCGGCAGGTCTTCCTGGCGGAGAAGCAGACCGAACTGGAGACGAAGTTCGACGCCACGTACTCCAAGGAGTTCCTGACCAATCTCGGTCTCGACGAGAACGGCAACGCCACGGGTGGCAACACCTACGTCTCTCGCACCATGCCGATCGGCACCAAGGTCACCAGCCGCTCGGACACCGCGGCCACGGTCGAGGTCTGGTGCACCGGAGTGTTCGGCACCGCTGGGGAACGCTCGACCACGCCCGTCACCAGCGACTGGTTCACCCTGACGTTCCAGTTGCGTTGGGCGGACGGCGGATGGAAGGTCGACAGCTACTCCCAGAAGGACGGGCCCGCCCCCGTTCCCAGCGATGACAAGGCGTCCAGCGCCGACGAGATGGCCAAGGCCGTCGAGGAGTACGGAGGCTTCACCTATGCCCGGTAAGCCGCGTGTCGCGCTCAAGGCCGCCGCCGCGGTCGCCGCCGTACAGACCACCGTCGTGCTGCTGGCGTCCCGCGCCGCGGCCGCGCCCACACCGTCTCCCACCCCCTCCGCCGACAACTGCGACCTGCTGTCGGGTCAGGCGAGGGAGTTCTGCGAAAGCGACTCGGACGACGGGAGCGGCCCCAGCAAGACGCTCGATCCCACCTCCACCCTCGACCCCCTCTCCTCCCTGGCCAGGGGCTGCGCCGACGCCGCCGCATGGACCGTCGGCAAGCTCAGCGAGGCCGTCAAGGACACCGCGAACGTCGACTTCACGAACCCCAAGTTCCTCCAGCAGTACGCCGTCGTGTTCGCGGCCTCGACCATCCTCACCCTCCTGCTGTGGCTGCTGGCGGTCGCCAAGCGAGCCGTGCGCGGCGTGCCCATGACCACCGCCATCAGCGAAGCGATCGGGTTCCTCTGGCTCACCGTCCTCGCGTCCGCCTTCACCCCCCTGATCCTCTACACCGTCGTCTCCGCCACCGACGGCATCTCCGAGGTCCTCGCGAAGACCACCGGCGACCAGACCGACACCTTCTTCGGCACCTTCTCCGGCGCCCTGGAGAAGGGCGAGGACATCGGCGGCGGACCGATCATGCTGATCGTCGTCTCCCTCGTCAGCATCCTCGCCGCCGGAGTCCTCTGGCTGGAGCTCGTCATCCGCGCCGCCCTGCTGTACGTCGGCGCCCTGCTCGGCACCGTCGTCTACGCGGGCCTGGTCGACAAGAACCTGTGGGGCCACGTCCGCCGCTGGGCGGGCATCATGATCGCCGTCATCCTCGTGAAGCCGGTCATCGTGATCGTCCTCGGCCTCGCCGGAGCACTCTCCGCCGATGACGGCCCCGACGCCTTCTCCGCCGTCGTCTCCGGCCTCGCCATCATCCTGCTCGCCATCTTCGCCTCGGCGATGATCTACCGCTTCGTCCCGGGCTTCGGCGACGAGATCGCCGGCTCCCGCAGCAACCGCATCATGCAGGGCGCCGAGAGCAAGGCCGCGGCCGTCATGAGCTCCCCCGCGACCCTCGTCGCCCAGGGCATCAAGACCCACAGCACCCGGGCCGACAGCGGCCAGTCCGCCGGAGGCGCCCGCCCCGCCAACCAGGCGGCCGGCGGAGTCGCCGCGCACAGCTCCCGCACCGCGAACGGAGGCGGCGGATCTGTCCCCTCCGCCGCACCCGTGCCCCGCTCCGGCAGCAGCGCGGTGAACACGCCTCACGCCAGCAACACCCGCAACAGCAGTACCAACCGCACGGGAGGTGAAGGGCGTTGACGACCGAGTCCCACGTGTCCCATCCGGTCACGCCCCGCCGTACATATCTGATCGGCCGCGCCCGGCCGAACGCGATCGTCGGCCGCAATCGGGAGACCGGCGAGATCGCGTTGATCATCGGCGGCGCGTTCCTCGGCATGATGTGCGGGCTCCTCGTCCCCGTCCTCTCCCTGCGCATCGTGCTGCTCATGGGCTTCCCGCTGCTCGCGCTGGCCGCCGTCTACGTGCCGTACAAGCGCCGGACGTTCTACAAGTGGTTCGAGATCAACCGCAGCTTCAAGCGCACCGTGCGCCGGGGCACCGTCTACCGCTCGGCGGTGATGGAGGCCGGCATCAGGATCGACGGGCGCGAGGTGGAGATCGGCCCGCCGCCCGGCATCGGCCGGATCACCTGGCTCGCCGCCCCGTTCGGGCCCGACGAGATCGCCGTACTGCTGCACGCGGACCGCAGAACCGTCACCGCCGCCATCGAGATCGAGGGACCGGGCGTCGGCCTGCGCGACTCCGAGGACCAGGAAGCCCTCGTCGACCGCTTCGGCACGCTCCTCAAGCACGTGGCCAACGGCGACGGCTTCGTCACGCGGATCCAGATGCTCGCCCGCACCCTCCCCGCCGACCCCGACGCCCACGCCAAGGACGTCGCCGTACGCGGGGACGAGAAGTCACTGCCGTGGCTCCAGCAGTCGTACGACCAGTTGCAGTCGATGGTGTCCACCAGCAGCGAGCAGCACCGCGCCTACCTCGTCGCGTGCATGCACTACACGCGCGAACTGGCCGCCGAGGCGCACGCCATGGCGCGGGCCGCGCGACCGCAGCACGGCCGCAAGGTCGACAAGGACGCCGGGCTCGCCGTCGTCATGGCCCGTGAGCTCACCGACATCTGCTCACGGCTGCAGGAGGCCGACATCCGCGTACGGCAGCCGCTCGGTCAGGGGCGGCTGGCTTCGCTGATCCACTCCATGTACGACCCGGACCACCCGATCGACCACATCCAGGCGATGACCAAGCGCAACGCCTGGCCGGCCGAGCTCGACGCCATGGAGCCCACCTACCTCCAGGCCAAGACCCGCGAGTCCTCCACCCGCGCCCCCTGGTGCCACGCCACGGCCTGGGTGAAGGAGTGGCCGATGACCCCGGTCGGCGTGAACTTCCTCGCCCCGCTGCTGGTCCACACCCCGGACGTCATCCGTACGGTCGCCGTCACGATGGACCTCGAACCCACCGAGATCGCCATCGAGCGCATGCTGACGGAGAAGACCAACGACGAGGCGGAGGCGTCCCGCGCCGCCAAGATGAACCGGACCATCGACCCCCGCGACGTCGCCGCCCACACTCGCCTCGACCAGCGGGGAGAGGATCTGGCGAGCGGCGCGGCCGGGGTGAACCTGGTCGGCTACATCACCGTCTCCTCCCGCAACCCCGAAGCCCTGGCCCGCGACAAGCGGACCATCCGGGCCTCGGCCGGCAAGTCGTACCTGAAGCTGGAGTGGTGCGACCGCGAGCACCACCGCGCCTTTGTGAACACGCTCCCGTTCGCCACCGGCATTCGAAGGTAGGGCCGCCGCATGCGGGATCCGATGTCCATCCTCACCGACGCCTTCACCTCGTTCCTCTTCGGCAAGGTCGAGACGACCCGCCCGCCCGTGCGCACCTCGACCGGCCAGGCGCAGGCCGTCTACCTGCCGACCGCCGCGCCCGGCCTCGGCGACTCGGGCGTGATCATCGGCCGCGAGGTCTACTCCGGGAAGGGGTACATCTACGACCCCTTCCAGCTGTACGGCCAGCAGCTCCCCGCGCCGCACTGGCTCGTCCTCGGCGAGTCCGGCAACGGCAAGTCGGCGCTGGAGAAGACGTACGTCCTGCGCCAGCTGCGCTTCCGCGACCGCCAGGTCGTCGTGCTGGACGCGCAGGGCGAGGACGGCGCCGGCGAGTGGAACCTCATCGCGCAGGAGCTGGGGATAACTCCCATCCGGCTGGACCCGATGGCGGCGCTCGACCAGGGCATCCGCCTCAACCCGCTCGACCCGGCGATCACGACGACCGGGCAGCTCGCGCTGCTGCGGACCATCATCGAGGTCGCGATGGGCCACGGCCTGGACGAGCGCTCCGGCTTCGCGCTCAAGGTCGCCCACGCCTACGTCAACGAGACCATCGTGGACCGCCAGCCGGTCCTGACCGACATCGTCGAGCAGCTACGGCACCCCGAGCCGGAGTCGGCCGAGGCGATGAACGTGGACATAGACGATGTACGCGCCTGGGGACTCGATGTCGCCCTCGTCCTGGACCGACTGGTCGACGGTGACCTGCGCGGCATGTTCGACGGCCCGACGACCGTCGGCATCGACCTGGACGCGCCGCTGATCGTCTTCGACCTGTCCCACATCGACCGCAACTCCATCGCGATGCCGATCCTCATGGCGATCGTCGGCGTCTGGCTGGAGCACACCTGGATCCGCCCCGACCGGAAGAAGCGCATCTTCCTGGTCGAGGAGGCCTGGCACATCATCAACAGCCCCTTCGTGGCCCAGCTCTTCCAGCGGCTGCTGAAGTTCGGGCGGCGGCTGGGTCTGTCCTTCGTGGCGGTCGTCCACCACTTGTCCGACGTCGTGGACGGGGCGGCGGCCAAGGAGGCCGCGGCCATCCTGAAGATGGCCTCGACCAGGACGATCTACGCCCAGAAGGCGGACGAGGCGAGGGCCACCGGCCGGGTGCTCGGGCTGCCCAGATGGGCGGTGGAGATCATCCCCAGCCTCACCCCGGGCATCGCCGTCTGGGACGTCAACGGCAATGTCCAGGTGGTCAAACACCTGGTCACGGAGACCGAGCGGCCGCTGGTCTTCACCGACCGCGCGATGACCGAGTCCTCCATCGACCACCAGCACGACGACGCCCTGCGCGCCGCCGAGCTGGAGGCCGAGGAGCGGGCAGCGGCCTTCGTGGAACAACACCTCGGCGACTCCGAGTCGACGGTGGCGTAAAGGGGGCGACGGCGTGCGCGCAGACGACCGACGGCAGGAGACAGCGGGCGGCATCCCCGACGGGCTGCTGCTCGGCCTGCTCGCGTTCCTGCTCGGCCTGACCTCGATGGTGTGGACGGCGACCGGGCTGGCCGGTCTGTTCGCCCACGGCGCCTGGCCCTCCGGCGTCACCTTCGCCCGCACGCCGCTCGCCCTGCGCCACCTCTTCGGCGCCCCGCACGACATCACCGGCGCCTGGCCGGAGACACCGGAGGCGGAGCTCTCCGGATACGGATTGTTCTGGGGGCTGTTCATCGGGCAGCTGATGGTGCTGATCGTGCTCACCGTGTTCGTGATGGGGACGGTGACCCGGTGGCGTGCGGTCAGGGCACGACGGCGGGAGGAAAGCCTGGCACGGCCCCGGCCGGAGCCGGTCCCGCAGCCCGTTCCGGAGCCGGTGCCGCTACAGGTACCGCTTCAGACACCCGTCCAGCACGAGGTCCCGGCACCGAGACCCGAGCCCGTCCAGCAGCCCGCCGCCCCCGCGCCCCCGACTCCGACTCCGACTCCGCTCCCCGGCTGGGAGAAGGTCTTCGTGGCACCCAGGGAGACCCGGCACGCCACCGCCATCCAGGCCGTACGCGACGCCGAGGGCCCGGCCCTGGTCATCACCTCCAACCCGCAGGTCTGGCAGGACACCAAGGACGCCCGGGCCAAACTGGGCCCGGTCCACCTCTACGACCCCGCCCACCTCTGCGACACCCCGTCCCGCCTCCACTGGTCACCGACGACGGGCTGCGAGGACAAGCAGACGGCGGTGGCGAGAGCCGCCGCGCTCCTCGCCCCGGTCCGGCCCACCGCGAAGATCGACCAGGCCGTGGCGGACACCGCCGAGACACTCCTGCGCAGCGCCCTGCACGCCGCCGCCATAGACGGCCGTACGATCCGGCACGTCCACCGCTGGTCCCAGGGCACCCAGCTGCAGGACGCGGTCCGCATCCTCCGCACCAGCCCGAAGGCCGCCCCGGGCGCCGCCGGCGAACTGGAAGCCGCGCTGACCGCCCACCCCGAACGCCGGGACATGGCTCAGCAGTTGACGACCCGGGCACTGTCCGCCCTGTTCACGGTGAACATCCGCGAGGCGTGCACTCCGAACCGAACTGATGCGCTCGCATTGGATTCCTTCGTGAACGAGGGGGGCACGCTTTATGTGGTGGGTGAATCCATCGAGGATCCCCGCACGAACCCGGGCGCGATGCCGCTGCTGACCGCCCTGGCCTCCAGCGTGGTCGAGCGCGGCCGGCACATGGCCGAACGGTCATCCTCCGGTCGCCTCGACCCACCACTCACGCTCGTCCTGGACGACGTCGCGGCCGTCGCCCCGCTGCCCCAGCTCCCCGAGCTGCTGGCCACCGGGGCGGACCGGGGCCTGCCGACCCTGGCCCTGCTGCGCTCCCGGGAGCAGGCCCGCGCCCGCTGGCCGCACGACGAACTGCCCGTGTAGCAGCCCTACTCGGCCTCGACCGGCTCGATCGCGAACTCCAGCTCGGCCCCGCCCGCCTCCTGCGACAGCGGCACGGTGACCCCGGTCGGCTCGAACCCCACCTTCCGGTACAGCCGCTGCGCCCGGCTGTTCTCCTCGTGCACGATGAGCCGCACCCGCTCGGCGCCCTGCGCCCACGCCCACTCCAGGCCGGCGTCGAAGAGCACCTCGGTGAGCCCGATGCCCCGGTGCTCGGGCTGTACGAAGACCCCGACGAGATGCCCCTGCTTCCGCTCCACGGGGAATCCGGCCCAGTCGGTCGTCCCTGCCTCCTCGATCAGCACGGTCAGCGTCCCGACCCACTCCCCGTCCGGCCCCTCGGCGATGATCTGCTGCGCGTCGGACGCTCCTTCGGCGCTGCCCACGGCACGGTCCTGCCAGAAGGAGTCGGGGCGGGCCGCGGCTTCCTCGTAGCTCTCCAGGAAGGCGAGATGCGCCACGGGATCCCGAAGGGCGGCCAGCCGCAGAGCCTTGGCCCGCGGCCACTCGTCGGCGTGTATGGAACGGACCTTGTAGTTCATGCCGAATACGGTAGCCCAAACGCAGAAAACCCCCGTACCGAATAAACGGTACGGGGGTTCTC
>NZ_JAMJFL010000049.1 GCF_023544665.1 Streptomyces sp. YS415 | reverse complement strand
ACTTGTACGCCCACTTCAGGTCCTGTCCGCCCGTAGCACAGTTACCGGTGGAGATCCTGCGCCAGCTGCTCTGGGAATCGATCATCAGGCACTGCTTGGTCGCGTAGTTCTTGAGGAAACCTTCCGCGGTGTGGCTCCACTTCTGGTTCGTGCCACCGTTGCAGGGAATGACGTAGACGTCCCCGGCAACGTTCGCGTCGAGGCAGTAATGCGTTCCGGTGCCACGCACGGCTTCCGTCCAGCGGTGACGGATGCTGGCGCCGCTCCCTTGAACCCAGACATTGTTGATCAGCACCACGTTCAGTCCGCACGGGCCGGCCGTCGGGGATGTCGCCCTCGGGTCGTAGGCAACGCACTCCTTGGTCTGGTAGTTCACCATCGTGAACTCGGTACCCACGGCAGGCGTAGCCGGGATGCCGCTGTCGGTTCCCGCGGCAGATGCCGGGCTCGTCGACGTGGCGAGGAGTCCCGCGGCCAAAGCGGCGGTGGACGCCAGGCTCAGCAGCCCGCGCCTGCTCCTCGTGCGGCGGCTCGTCATCAGTGCCTTCTGGAACATGGAAGAACTCCTCGTCAGTGACTTGGACTTGCCTGCTGGCGAGGCGTACGACAGCCCGGCACGGCCGTGCCGGGTGGCCCGCCACGAGGCACTACGGCCGAGCACCCCCGCGGGTTCGACGGCAAGGTGCGCCTCTTCGCAACGGGTCACCCGCCTGGTCGGCGCGGCCGCGGGCGGCGCCTTCCCCTACAAGCACGTCGCGCGCCATGGCGGTCTCCTCGCGTCTGAGCTCCTGCCATCGTCCCGGGGCTGTCGCGTTCGTACTCGGTGGGCCGGTGGGACTACCTCGCCTTACCTCGCCGGCCGAGTGCTGAAGTCGCTGCCGGTGGGTCCTCCCCCGCGGCTCACACGTATCCGAAGTTCTGGGTCCACCACGCCAGCCGCGCGCCCGGTACCCAGTAGAGCCCTGCCCCGATCGCGCGGAAGTCGGGGTTGAGGATGTTCGCGCGGTGCCCCGGGGAAGCCATCCAGGCCCGTACCACCTCCCAGGCGTTGGGCAGGTGCACGGCTATGTTCTCGGCGCCGGGGAAGCGGTACCCGGCCGCGTACATCCGGTCTGCCGGGGAGGTGCCGTCGGGGTCGAGGTGATCGAAGAAGTCCCGGGCCGCCATCGCCTCGCTGTGTGCCCGGGACGACTGCCGCAGCATCTCCTCCGTCCGCAGGGCGTTCAACCCGGCCGCGGCGCGTTCCTGGTTCACCAGCCGGACGACACCGTCCTCCAAGGACTGACGACGGGACACGACCAGAGGACGCCGGGCGCCGCTCACACGGTGCTCGGCCGAGGGGGACCGCGGGATGAAGCGCAACCCGTTTCCGTCGTCCTCCCACTGCTCGTCCCACTCGGCGCTCTCCACCCCGGGCTCCCCCTTCGTCGAACGGAACTCGCAGCCGGGTACGCCGTTGCTGTCCGCCGGTGTCCGGACTCGAGCCCTGCGCAGGCGCGGGCGCCCCCTGGGCGCGCACCCGGCCGCCAAGCCTATGCAGCCGCTTCGGTGGGGAATCCTGCGGCAGTGGTCCGCGCCGCACGGTCCCTGAAGTACGTCGACGAGGCTGCGGATCGCGCTCCGGACGCCGCTGGTCATGGCGAACCTCGCGGGTGTTCCTCTCGTAGTGGTTCTGCGTACACGCCCGTACGCGTCCCTCACCGCCATTGATCCAGGGGAGTCGCCGCATGATCTCCGTAGACCTACACCCGATCTTCCGCAACAACCAGGACATCGAACTCGCTCTGCGGAGAACCCTGTTCAGGGCCCTGCACACCGGTGAGGACATGGTGGAGTTCATTCCCGGCAAGGGTGCGGGACAGCTCAAGCAGCGTGTGCTGACCTTCCTGGCGCAGAAGCACATCCGGCGGCTCTATGCCGAGGTGGAGCAGGTACCGGGCAACAGCGGACGGGTCCGGGTCCGGATGAAGCCGCAGAGTGTCAAGGCGCCGGGCCGGCCGGGCCGCCTCCCCGCGGAGCCGGACGTGTGGGAGGAGGACCACGACTTCGGTCTGTGAGGGAGCACGCAGCTGGGCGCAGACACCGGCAGCCACTGCTGGAAGGAAAGGGCACGGGTGGCTGGGCCGCGTGCGTGGAGTGGACGCCTGCCCCCACGGATCATGCGGTGATCTGTCAGGCGCACCATGCCGGCGCCCGTCCTCTGTGGCCCGCACGACTGTGGCCCGCACGACCGGCCATACCTGCGCATCGGCTACTTAATGGAGTGCGTGAGCGGTGAAGGCGCGGCCCGGCGGGCGCTGGACAGGTTGATGGCGGAGCTGGAGCGCACGAGGCGACCGTCTCCCGTCTACGACGCCCACCACAGCGAGTGAACCGCTGAGCACCGGAGCGTCCGCCGGGGATCACCCTCCGGCGGACGCCCGTCTTCTTTCGTAATGACGTTACGGCAATAACGGTGTTACGGTCGCGTCGGACCAAGCGGAGCGAGGACGACCTGATGACCGGACGAAGGGCCGAAGCGCGGCGCCGGAACCGAGAAGCCCTGATCACCGCGGCGGAACGCCTGTTCACCGCCCACGGCTACCGGGACGTGGGAGTCCACGCCGTCGCCCAGGCCGCGGACCTGACCAGCGGAGCCATCTACTCGATCTTCGGCTCCAAACTGGATCTTCTCCTGGCCGTACTCGACCGCCGGCTGGACGGACTGGACGCCGCGCTGGCGGAGGTGGACGGCGATCGCACGACCACCGCGACCGCCGTGGTTGCCACGTACGCCGAGGAGTTCCACCGTGTCGTCACCTCCCGGGACGGCCGCAGCGCCCTCCGGCTCGAGGTGGACGTCCTGGCGGTCGTCCTCCGGGACGAGGACGGAACCGCGGACCGGCTCCGCCTGGCCGTCCGCCGAGAGGAGCGCCTGGCCTCCGTCCTGACCGGCAGGACCGTCGCCACGGACGACGACCACAGGCTCACTGGAGACCAGGCCTCACGGCTCGCCTCGGCGGTCTGCGCACTGCTGCGCGGCCTGGCCCAGCAGCAGGCGCTCACAGGCGGCGCCACCACCCCGGACCGGTGGGCCGACCTCGCCGCCGCGCTGATCACCCCGGCGCGCCGGCCTTGATGCCCTGGGCCACCAGCCCACCGGGCCCCCGACACACCGGCGAAAGGCCATCGACCCATGGATCACATGTACGACGCCGCCCCGATCGGCCGGCTGCTCACGGTCGACGAACTGAACGCGGCTGTCGAGGACATCGTCCGGGACTTCCCTGAGCGGTGCCGACTGCGCCGGATCGGCTCGTCGCGCCAGGGCGAGCCCCTCAGCCTGCTGTCGGTGGGGGACGGGCCGGAACAGGTGCTGGTGGTGGGCGGCCCGCACCCCAACGAGCCCGTCGGGCTGTGGACGGTAGTGCGCCTGGCCAGGCTGGTCGCCGGTGACGAGGCGGCACGCGGCCGGCGCACCTGGAACTTCATCCCCTGCCTCGACCCCGACGCCACCCGCCTCAACGAGGGCTGGTTCGACGGTCCCCTCACCATCCGCCGCTACCACGAGCGCTTCTACCGTCCGGCCCTCGACGACCAGCCGGAGTGGACGTTCCCGGTCCTGGAGGAGGGGGCGTACTTCGACGCGATGCTGCCGGAGACCCAGGCGCTGGCACGCGTCATCGACGAACTCCGGCCCCGGCTGTCGTACTCCCTGCACAACTCAGACTTCGGCGGGGTGTTCCACATACTCGACCGGGACTTGCCCGGCGCCGCCGCCGCTCTCAACGAGGTCAGCGCTCAGCGGGGTCTGGCCCTCTCCCTGGGCCCCATGGACACCCTGGGCTGGGCCCAGGCGGGGCCGGCGGTCTACCTCATGCCGCAGGCGCGGGAACTGGCCGCCGCCGCGGCCCGCGACGACGGCACCGCGCGCTTCGGTTCCTCCAGCTCCCACTACGCCGCCCGGCACGGCGCCACGACGCTGATCGTCGAGACACCGCTGTGGCGCGACCCCCGCGCGAGCGACGCCGGGACCACCGGCCGGGCCTATCCCGAAGTACTGCAGGAAGGCAGCCGCGACCTGGAGGACACCGTCGGGCGGATCTCGGACGTCATGGACCCGGTACAGCCCTTCCTGACGGTCCCCACCCCGCTGCGGCGTGCCCTGAGCGGTTCGCTGGAGCAGACGCGGGCGCTGAGGGTGGGCTACCGGGCGATGGAGCCGGTGTTCGCCGGCCGGGACGCCACGGTCGCCGAGGAGTTCACCGTGCGGTGCACCGGGCACATGCTGCGGCTCAGGGCCGCCGGTCTGCTCCGCCGGCACCTCGACGTCGAGCAGCGCGCCGGCAACCAGAGGGCCGCCGTGCGCACGGCGGCCCGGGCGGCCGACGCGCTGTTCGACCTCTGGTGCGCGCAGGCCGAGGCCTATCTGACCGCCGATCCGTATCCGCTGGGTGACCTGGTCGCCGTCCAGGTCGAGGCGGTGCTGGCGGTGGCCGGGCTGCTGGACGCCGAGACCGTGTGAACCGTGCGCCCGCTTGCCCGCGGATCCGTACCGGCATCGCCGTACGCCCAGACCGTGCGTAGCGGTGGGCCTCCCGGCGGGAGCGTCACGGCGCCGCGAGATGATGCGGAGCGCGACACGTCCGGTCCCGTGCCCTGGTCCGCCGACGCACGGGGGCGCCGACGCGGGGAGGGGTCGCGGTTCCCGGCGGGGCGAAGCGACACGGCGACAGTGAGGGACGAGAAGGTGCACGCAGACGCGGTGCTCGGCAGGGCGGTGGAGGCCGGACGCGACCGGGCGTTCGTGGGCCGCGCGACGGAGATCGCGCTGTTCAGGGCGGCGCTGGCGGGCGAGCCGGGTGCCAGTCCCGTGCATTACCTGCACGGGCCGGGAGGCATCGGCAAGTCGACCCTGCTGCGCCGGCTGGCGCGCGAGGCGGCCCGCGCGGGACGGCCGGTTGTCGAGGTGGACGCCCGCACGGTGTCACCGACGCCGCAAGACTTCACCGCTGCCGCCGCGGGTGCCCGGCACGAGCCCGGCGCCGTCCTGCTGGTGGACACCTTCGAGTACTGCCAGGGACTGGAGGACTGGCTGTCCGAGGAGTTCCTCCCCAGCCTCCCCGCGGGAGCCGTCGTCGCGGTCGCCGGCCGCCGACCGCCGAGCGCCCGCTGGCTGTCCGACCCGGGCTGGTCCGGGCTGTTGCACGTCACCGGCCTGCGCAACCTCTCCCCCGGCGACGCGGCCGGCTACCTGGAGGCCCGCGGGGTCCCGCGGACCTTCCACGAGACGCTGCTGTCCTTCACCGGCGGCAATCCACTGGGCCTGGCGCTGGCCGCGGCGGTGGCCGTCAAAGAGGGCGAGGGCGCCTCGGTACGGTCCGGCTGGGCTCCCAGCCAGGACGTGATCGCCACGCTGCTGCCCCGGCTGGTCGGTGACATACCCGGTCCGCGGCACCGCCGGGCCCTGGAGATCTGCGCCCACACCTATGTCACCTCCGAGTCCCTGCTGCGGGAGCTGATGGGGGAGGGGGCGTCGGAACTGTTCGCCTGGCTGCGGGCCCAGCCGTTCGTCGAGTCGACGGACACCGGGCTGTTCCCGCACGACGTGGTGCGCGAGGCGCTGGAGGCCGACCTGCGCTGGCGCGACCCCGAAGGTTTCGCCGAGATGCACGAGACGGTGCACGCGTGCCTGGTCGAACGGGTCCGCCGCGCTCCGGAGTCACGGATGCTGCAGGCGACGACCGCCCTGCTGTACCTGTACCGCGCGGAGGCCCTGGTGAACTTCCGCAAGTGGCGTGAGGGCGGGCACGTCACGGACGAGCCGTACCGGACGCCCGACCGGGAGCGGGTGCTGGAGCTGGCCGAGGCCGCGGAGGGGACCGAGTCGGCGGCGATCGTCCGCTACTGGCTGGACCGTCGGCCCGAGGCCTTCCGCGTCTACCGCTCCACCCAGAACGGCGAGACCGTGGCCTTCTTCGCCTGGCTGCGCATGAGCGCCCCGCCGCCGCCCGGGGCCGACCCGGTCGTGGACGCCGCGTGGGCGCACGCGCGGGCGGGTGCACCCCTGCGGGCCGGTGAGCACATGGCCCTGCTGCGGTTCGCCGTGTACCCGGCCCGCTACCAGCGCACCTCCGCGCCGATGGACCTGATGCACTGGCGAGGCCTGGGAGAGATCTTCCGCGACGAGCGGCTGGCCTGGTCGTTCGTGGTCAAACGCGACGACGGGCACTGGGACGACTACATGCGACACTTCGCCATGCCGCGCTCCGAGCGGACAGCACGCGTCGGCTCCCATACGTACGTCCTGTTCGGCCACGACTGGCGGGCCCAGCCGGTCGGTCCCTGGCTGAAGAGCCGGTCGGAGGCGGTCTTCGTGCACCGCCGCGGCAACGGGCAGCCGACAGCGCCCACCAGAGGGCACCGGGAACTGGTGGTGCTGTCCCGGGCGGAGTTCGACGCGGCCGTGCGCGACGCGTTGAAGAGCCTACGCCGACCTGCGGATCTGGCCGCCAATCCCCTCAACCGCAGCCGCCTGGTGATCGAGAGCGGGATTCCGCTGGCCGGACTGCTCACCGCCGCCATCGACGCGCTGCCCGCAGACCGCTCGGCGGACAAGCACCGGCGGGCGCTGCGCACCACCTATCTGACGGGCGCCCCCACCCAGGAGGCCGCGGCCGAACGCCTGGGGCTGCCGTTCAGCACCTACCGCAGACACCTCACCTCGGGGCTCGGCCGGCTGACGGACCAGCTGTGGCGGCAGGAACTGTCCGGGGCGGCGGCCGATCCGGTGACTGCCTCCAGCCGACGCGTGTGAACGGTGGGCCGGGAACGTCCCACCCGCCCGACGCCGCCGAACCTTGCCGATTCCTTGCCGGACGGACCGGCCAGCGTGTCATTGTGCCCCGGAATCACGGCTTTTCGCCGAGGTCGGGCCGGAAGACCGACGGCGGTGACCCCGCCCTGCTCCTAGGATCGGCGCAGCCTCTCGGGTGACCGCCCCGGCATCGCCCGGCGAGGACAGACACGCGGTCCCGGCCGGTTCCCCGCTCTTGTGATGGGTCGAAGGGCGCGGGTGTCCCGTCTGCCGTGCGATCAGCGTTCTGGTCGTTCTCTCATGCCCTTCGCGCCGGATCATGCTGAGGCGAGCGCCGGCGCGTCCTTCAGGAGGTTCTCCACAGCATGCGCAAGAAGATACTGACCGGCCTTCTCGCCGCCGCGGCGGTGACAGTGGGACTGATGGCGCCCGCACAGGCGGGCACGATCGGGAGGCCCGCGGGAGACAGTCATACGCAGGTCTCCCCGCCCTTCGAGATCAAGAACAAGGCCACAGGCAAGTGCCTCACGTCGTCTGGCACGACGCCGCGCCCGGTCACGGCGGGATGCGACGCCGACGACCGCTGGGTCATCCACAAGCAGCAGGGCGTGACACTTCTCAGGCACGCAGCAAACGGCAAGTGCCTCGACTCCAACGGCGATGGCGCCGTCTACTTCTCCACGTGCGCCCCCAGGGACATGGGTCAGTGGTTTCGGCTGTGCGTCAGAGACGAGATCAACAACATGCGGTGGGGGACATGGCTGACCGGGTGGCACAGCGGCGCCCCCTCACTCGTTGAGCTTAAGCACGCGGACCAGGCCAAGATCTCCTGGGCTTACCCCCGGCCGTCCCTGATGTGCGACAGGTAACACACCCCGAGGAGTTCTGCCCCACTGCCCGTGCACAGCGGGGCAGTGGGGCAGAACGCCGTCCGGACTCGACGCCGGTCGCCGTACCCCACCCCGCCCGGGACGAACCTGGCCGATTCCTATTCCTTGCCGGACCGGCCGACCGGAGTATCTCTGCGCCCCGAAATGGTGCGGTTTCCAAGGCAAATGGGCCGGACGACCCGACGGCGGCGGCCCCGTTGGAACAGCGGCTACCCCACGCTCACCGACCTCGGAGGCGCGAACGTTCCGAAGAAGCAGGAGTAGGCCTACCGACAGTTCGCCTCGCAGTGCTGACGCGCGGGCGGTGACCCGGTGAACCGGTGGCCCAACACCGACGTTCTGGCGGGTGTACGTTCCCGACCTCACGGAGATCACCATGCCCGAGACAGCCGGCGTCCTGGCCCGATACATCGAGGGCATGCTCGGCTCACCACTGCCGGTGCGGCTGCGGACGTGGGACGGCAGTGAGAGCGGGCCCGCCGGCGGTCCTGTACTGGTGCTGCGCACCCCGCGTGCCGTGCGCCGGCTGCTGTGGCAGCCCGACGAACTGGGGCTGGCCCGAGCCTGGGTGGCCGGTGAACTGACCGTCGAAGGCGATCTGTACACGTTCCTGGACCGGTTGTCCGGCGCGCTGTGGGAGAGCGAGGAGCAGCAGGACGACCGGCCGTCCCCGCTCACCCGGTTGACGGCGGCGGTACAGGGCGTGATGGCAGGCAACCCCGCCGCGCTGCTGCGCCTGCTGGGCGGGCTGCCGCTGCCGCTGCCCAACCCGCCCGAGGAGACCGGGCGCCGCCGGGGCCGGGCGCACACTAAGGGCCGGGACCGTACGGCCGTCAGCCATCACTACGACGTCGGCAACGACTTCTACCGCCTGGTCCTCGGTCCGTCCTTCGTCTACTCGTGCGCCTACTGGCCCCAGTACACCTTGCACGCCAGGGGCCTCGACCGGCCCACGCCGCCCACCCTGGAACAGGCCCAGCACGACAAGCTGGACCTGGTGTGCCGCAAGCTGGGTTTGCGGCCGGGACAACGGCTGCTGGACGTCGGCTGCGGCTGGGGCAGCATGGCGATGCACGCCGCCGCGGCGTACGGCGTCCGCGTTACCGGGGTGACCATCTCCGTGGAGCAGGCGGAGCTGGCCCGCAAGCGGGTCGCTGAGGCCGGGCTCGGCGACCTGGTCGAGATACGGGTGCAGGACTACCGGGATGTCACCGACGGGCCGTACGACGCGATCTCGTCGATCGGCATGGCCGAGCACGTCGGGGCGGAGGCGTACCGGACGTACGCGGCACGGCTGCACGGTCTACTGCGGCCGGGCGGGCGGCTTCTGAACCACCAGATCGCGCGCCGTCCGCGCCGCGTGGAGGAGTCGTACCGGCTCAACGGGTTCATCGACCGCTACGTCTTCCCCGACGGGGAGCTGTCACCGGTCGGTTCGACCGTGTCGCTGCTGGAGGAGGCCGGTTTCGAGGTTCGTGACGTGGAGGCGCTGCGGGAGCACTACGCGCTGACGCTGCGGGCCTGGGTGACCAATCTGGAGCGGGACTGGGCGGAGGCGGTGCGGCTGGTCGGCGCCGGGCGCGCCCGGGTGTGGCGGCTGTACATGGCCGCCTCGGCCGTCGGCTTCGAGCGCAACAACCTGGGCGTCAACCAGGTGCTGGCCGTCCGCACGGCCCCGAGCGGCGGTTCGGGGATGCCGCTGGTGGCGCGGGTGCCGGTGACCGTGGAGGGGTGACGCGCGGGTTCTTGGTGGTCGGCTCCGGGGGGGGTCCCGGTCCGCGTGAGGGCGTGGGCCGCTCCGGGCCTCCATCCGGAGGGTGGATACGGACGGGGCAGGGCGGAACGGGGCTGAGAAGGAGACGAGCCGGGGAGTGTTCACGGGTCGCTGGGCGGTCGGCCGTGGCCGGATTCGAACCCTCGGGCCGGTCCGGCCGTAGAGCGTGACGAGAACGCCGCCCGGGACTCCGCGCGCCCCGAGAGGGCGCCACGGGGCCGACGCGGGGCGCGGACGTCCCGCCTGCCCCGTGGCGGCCGGCTGGCACCGCGCCGGCGGTCACCGCGGCTCCGCCGCTCGCCCGTCCCCGTCATTTCGATCCGAGGAGTCGTCGTCATGCCCAAGATCCCCCTGCCCAGACCCGGGCCGGTTGCGTTCGCCGTGGCCACCGCCCTGGCCCTGGGGCTGCTGCCCACCACGGCGGCGGTGTCCGCGTCGCCCGAGGGCCCGGTGCCGCCCGTCCAAACCTCGGCTCCTGTCCCCCAGCCGCCCGGCAGCGGCCGCGCCCACACCGTCACCCTCATCACCGGTGACAAGGTCACCGTCGCCACCGCCGCCGACGGCACGGAGGTCCGCTCCTTCCAAGGCGCCAACGGCACCACCACGGGCTTCACCCGCACGGTTGTCGACGGCTCCACGTACGTCTACCCCGACTCCGTCCTGCCCTACGTCGCCGCGGGGAAGCTGGACCGGCGGCTGTTCGACGTGACCCGGCTCATCGCGGACGGCCACGACGACGCGCACTCCTCCGGGCTGCCGCTCATCATCGGCTACACCAAGGCCGCCGCCGAGTCCCGTCGGCTGCCTGAGGTGCCCGGCTCCCGGGTCGAGCGCCGGCTGGACAGCGTGCGGGGCGCGTCCCTGACACAAGAGCGTGCGCGAGCCGGGGAGTTCTGGGAGTCGGTCACCGGCGGACCGGACGCCGCGCGCCGGTCGAGTGCTCCGGTCTTCGCCGGCGGCGTGGCCAAGATCTGGCTGGACGGCAAGGTGACGGCCGACCTGGCTGAGTCGACCGCGCAGATCGGCGCGCCCGAGGTCTGGTCCCGGGGGACCACGGGCGGGGGTGTGAAGGTCGCCGTCCTCGACACCGGGGTCGACCCGGACCACCCCGACCTCGCTGACCGGATCGACGGCACCGCCAGCTTCGTCCCTTACGACGCGGAGATCGCCGACTACAACGGCCATGGCACACACGTCGCGTCCACCATCGCCGGTACCGGTGACGCCTCCGGCGGTCAGGAGCGGGGTGTCGCTCCCGGCGCGCGTCTGGAGGTCGGCAAGGTCCTCGACGACGAGGGCCGGGGCGATGAGTCGTGGATCATCGCGGGCATGGAGTGGGCCGCCCGGGACCGTCAGGCCGAGATCGTCAACCTCAGTATGGGGAGCAGCAGCGGTGATCCCGCCGATCCACTCAGCCAGGCGGTCGACCGGCTCAGCCGGGAGACGGGCGCCCTGTTCGTCGTGGCGGCGGGCAACGCGGGAGCCCCGCGCACCATCTCCAGCCCCGGTGCGGCGGACGCGGCGCTGACCGTCGGCGCCGTCGACTCCGCGGACCGTCTCGCCGAGTTCTCCAGTCAGGGCCCTCGCAAGGGCGACGCGGGCCTGAAGCCCGAGATCACCGCGCCCGGTGTCGGCATCGTCGCGGCCCGCTCGAGTTATCCGCGCGGCTCCGGCGACTACACCACCATGAGCGGTACGTCCATGGCGGCTCCGCACGTCTCCGGTTCCGCCGCGCTGCTGGCCGCCCTTCATCCCGACTGGTCGGGACAGCAGTTGAAGGAGGCTCTGGTCAGCAGTGCCCGCGCCACACCCGCGTACACACCCTTCCAGGCGGGCGGCGGGCGCCTCGACGTCGCCTCGGCGACCCGGACGACGGTCTTCGCCACCAGCAGCGTCCACTCCGGCCTGCACGCCTGGCCCACCGAACCGGGCGCCACACGGGTCCGGAAGGTGACGTACACCAACACCGGTGACGTCCCGGTCGCCCTGGATCTGGCCGTCGGCTCCGGTGTTCCGGCGGGGCTGTTCAGCCTGTCCGCCGACCGTGTCACCGTTCCCCCGCGCGGCACGGCCGCCGTCTCGCTGACTGTGCACCTGGACCGGCTGCCCGCCGACCAGCCGGTCGCCGGTGTCCTCACAGGCACCGATTCCACCGGCGCGGTCCGCACCCGCACGCTGGTCGGCGCGGCAAAGGAGGGACCGCGGCACGACCTGACCATCACCGCGAAGGACCGCTCGGGCACACCGGTCACTGGCAAGGTCGCCCTGGTCGCCGACCGCTTCTTCACCTCTCTCGAACTCAACGCGGACGGCACCGCCACCACGCGCCTGCCCGCCAGTTCCTACAGCGGCTGGCTCACCGCCGACGTGCGGGGCGTCAACGGGCGAGGGTCCAAGGGCATGGCGCTGCTGAGCTTCACCGATGTGCGCCTGGACCGGGACCGTACGGTGACCCTGGACGGCCAGCGGGCCCGGCAGGTCCGCGCGCACGTGCCGCAGCGGACAACCATGGTCGCGCCGCGCGTCGACATCCACCGCTCGTACGCGGACAGCCTGGTCGAGTCGTCCGTGCTGCCCGACGCGTCCTACGACAGCGTCTGGGCGCTGCCCACCGCTGGGAAGGTCACGTACGGGAAGTTCGAGTTCGGGACGCGCCTGCGTCTCGAGCAGCCGGCGCTGACCGTAGGTACAAGAGGACGTACCTACGGGGATCTGCTGGTCAAGCGCGGTGCCGAGCCGCTGCCGGCCGGCACCCGCTTCCTGCCGGTGGTCCTCGCCGGCGACGGCTCGGCCCCGGCGCGGTCGTGGCCGAAGGCGCGCGGCAAGGCCGTGGTGGTGCGGCGCAGTGACACTGTCACAGTCGAGGAGCAGGCCCGGTCCGCCGCGGCGGCTGGCGCACGCCTGCTGCTGGTCGTCCATGACGGCACCGGCCGGCTGCAGCCCTGGGACGAGACCCCGTACAGTCCGCCGAGTCCGGCCCCGCTCACGGTGGCCACGCTCACCGCCGGGCAGGGCGCCGACCTGATGGCCGCCGTACGGCACGGCCGGGACCGTCTGACGGTCACCTCCCACCCCGCCACCGGCTATCTCTATGACGTGGTGCGCCACTGGACCGGTGCTGTCCCCGCCGATCCCACCTGGAGGGCGGGGCACCGGGACCTGGCCCGGGTGGACGTGTCGTTCCGCAACCCCCGTCAGGCGAAGGCGCGCGAGTTCCGTGCCGACGTGTGGCAGGGCTGGACCGTCGGCAACACGCTCACCGCTCCCGCCCACGGTGAGCGGACCGACTGGGTCACCGCCGGCAACAGCGCCTGGGTGGAGGATGCCGGCGTCAACGGCGAGATCACCCAGCAGTCCCTCGGCCCAGTCCGTTACCAGGCCGGACGGACCGAGCGAACGCGGTGGTTCGGGCCAGTCCTGCGTCCGCGCATGGCGCCCCTCGGCTACCATCCGACGCGTCACCTGGACACCGTCTACATCCCTGCGCCCGGCTGGGGCGACTCCGGCGGCGGTCACGTCGGGGACACGTACGGGAACCCCGGTGTACGCAACCGGGCGGCGCTCTGGCAGGGCAGCCGGCTGCTTCACGAGAGCGGCACCGAGTACCTCCAGGTGTCCGGACTGGCCGCGCGGCGGCTGCAGTACCGGCTGGTGGTGGACAACGACCGGGGTACGTGGGCCGGTCCGTACTCGACCCGCACGAGGACCGAGTGGGACTTCACCTCCGCGGCCACGGACGGCGCAACGTCCGCTTCCCTGCCGCTGATCCAGCTCGACTACGGCGTCGACACCGACCGGGCGGGCCGGGCCGACCGGCACACCGCCCTGACAGTGTCCGCGTCGCACCTACCGGGTACGGACGCCGCCGTCGGGAAGCTGGTGCTCGACGTCTCCTACGACGACGGGACTACCTGGCGCCGGGCCGGTCTGGACCGCCGTGACGGTGCGTGGCGGACGGCGCTGCACGCCCCGAAGGGCGCCGGCTACGTCACCCTCAGGGTGACCGCCCGGGACGGCATCGGCAACGGCGTGACCCAGACGATCACCCGGGCCTTCGGCCTGCGCTGACCGGCAGGTCCGTGCCCCCACCGTCGGGTGGGGGCACGGGCCTGGGCGGGCGGAGTCAGTGGCGGCGGTGCCGGACGCGGTGGACGGTGCCCCAGTAGAGGGTCAGGAACGCGCGGGCGAACAGGAGCCCGGCCACCTCGTACAGGGGTGTGGGCGGCCGGCCCTGGAACGCGAACGGCTTCACGGGTCTCCTTGTGTTCAGGTCCTGCGACCGCTGTCGGCCCACACGTTCTCGATGAACTGGAGGCAGTTCGTCCGGCCGGACTTCCCGAAGACGACCCTCCACCCCTTGGGCACGTCCACGAACACGGGCCACAGGGTGTGCTCGCCCTCGTCGTTCGTCACCACGAAGTAGGAGACGTCGGGGTCTTCGAAAGGACCGGCCATCGGATACGTCCTCTGTGTCGCCAGGGTGTGAGCCGCCGCCGATCCGCGCGCGGTGGACGCGGCCGTCCTCGTTCACTACGGGGGAACCGCGGCCGCGGTTCACACTGTTGCGGGCGGTGTTCCGTGCCGCCCGGCGTGTCACCGTGCGGCGGGCTGGGGGGCCTTCGGGTCCGTCCGCGCCACCTCGGCCCGGTCGGCGGTGGTGGCCTCGGCCGCCTGCCGGCGTGCCCTCCTGGCCAGCAGGGGGACGGCCAAGGCGGTGAGCGCGACGAGGGCGCCGCAGACCAGGAAGGCGGTGCGGTACCCGTCGGTCAGTGCTTCGGCCCGGTCCCCGTGGGAGGAGGCGGCGGTCACCAACGCAGCCAGCGTGGTCAGCAGGGCGAGGCCGACGGTGGAGCCCAACTGGCGGGTGGCGTTGACCAGTCCGCTGGCGAGGCCGGCGTCGGCGGGCCGGACGCCGGTGACCGCGACGCCGGTGAGCTGGACGAAGGCGATGCCTGATCCGAGGCCGATGACGATGACGGGCCCGAGCAGGTTGCCCACGAAGCCGCCGTCGGCGGAGATCCGCCCGAGCCACAGCAGCCCGGCGGCCAGGGCGCCGAGGGAGGCGCCGAGGGTGACGTACGGTCCGATACGGCGGGCCAGGCGGGGGGCGAGGACGGAACCGGCGATGTTGGTCGCCGCGAGGGGAAGCTGCGACAGGCCTGTCTCCAGAGGGCCGGCTCCGAGGACGCGCTGTTGGTAGACGGGCAGGAAGAAGAACATGCCGAGCCAGATGGCGCCGAACACCGCCATGATGAGGTTGGCCGGTGTGACCAGCCCCTGGGTCAGGAGGCGGGGAGGCAGCAGCGGGGCGGGGTGATGGGTCTCGATGACGGCGAACGACGTGAGCAGGACCGCGGCGGCCGCCAGGGAGACGAGCACGGGCCGGGACGACCACCCGGAGTCCGAGGCGGCGGTCAGACCGTAGATCAGGGCGGCGAGGCCGAGGCTCATGGTCAGCGTGCCGGTGAGGTCGAGCCGGCCGCCCGCGTGGCCGCCGGACGGCCCGGCGTTGACCAGGAGGACTGTGGCGACGAGGGCCAGCAGGGTGCCGGCCGCCGAGACGTGGAAGATGGAGGGCCAGCCCCAGGTCTCGGTGAGCAGCCCGCCGATGACCACACCGGCCGCGCCGCCGGCGCCGGAGACCGCGCCCCACACGCCGAGGGCCTTGCCCCGGCCGGGGCCTGGGGGGAAGAGCTGGAGCAGCAGGGCGAGTGATGCCGGGGCCACCGCTGCCGCGCCCACCCCTTGGAGCGCACGCGCGGTGAGCAGGCTCCACGGCTCGGTGGCCAGGCCGGCTGCTAGGGAAGACACCGTGAACAGGGCGAGGCCGCCCAGCAGGACGCGGCGTCGGCCGAGGAGGTCGGCGACGCGGCCGCCGAGCAGCAGGAGGGCTCCGAAGGCGAGGCCGTAGGCGTTGACGACCCAGGACATACCGCTCTCGGACAGGCCGGTGCCCTCCTGGACTGCGGGCAGGGCGACGTTGACGATGGACGTTCCCATGATCACTACGAACTGGGACGCGGCCAGGGCCGTCAGTGCGGGTCCGTACGACTGGGTCTTCATGGCACCTTCTCGTTTTTGCGTGTTTCTGATGGTCGGACAGGCAGGGGCCGGGGTGGCGGGGTGTGACCCCCGCTCCCCCGGCCCTGGTGCTCATGCGGTGATGCTGATGTGCGTGGCGTGGCGTGCTGGTTACGGCTGCTGCGGGATGAGTTCGACGACGACCGGCAGGAGTGCCTGGCCGGCGGGGGAGGCCCAGTTGACGGCCAGTTCGGTCAGGGCGGTGTTGATGGAGGCGATGACGGCGCCGGCGTTCTCCATGCGCCGCAGGGCGGTGTCGTCGGCCAGCTTGGTCATGGAGCCGCCGGCGTCGGCGACCACGCGGACCTTGTAGCCCTCCTCCAGGGCGGTGAGGGTCGGGTAGACGGTGCAGACGTCGTTGGTGACACCGGCGATGATGAGGTTGCGTCGGCCGGTGTTCTTGACGGCGGCGGCGAAGGCCGGGTCGTCCATGGAGTTGACCACGCCGGTGCGCTGGATGCGGTCCTTGTACTCCTGCGGGGCGATCTCGGCGAACTCCTCCAGCAGCGGGCCCTGGGCGTGGTCCTCCATGGAGGTGGTGAGGACCAGGGGGATGTCCAGGGCCTTGGCGGCCTTGGCCAGGGCGAGCGCGTTGGTCTTCATCTCCTCGAAGGGGATGGAGCCCACCCAGCTCATGGTGCCGACCTGGTGGTCGATGAGGACGATGGCGGTGTCTTCGGGGGTGAAGAGGTCGAGTGCCATGACGGTGTCTCCTTGTTGTGCGGTGCAAGCAATGTGCTGCAACCCTGACGCTTGAGCAGTTACTTGCTCGAGCAGATAACTGGAGATTAGACCCCTGCCATCACGGGATGCAAGCCCTCGGCCAAAAAAAACTTGCTCGGACATCTACATGGGCGGTCCCCGACCTTGGGGTCGCATCATCACCGCAGCTCGGAGCAGGTTTTCAGGGGGTCGGGCAACAACAAGGCGCCGGGCGGGGATTGGGTGGGATTTCCCGCGGGGGCGCACGTCGCACGGAAGTTGAACGCCCGGACAAGGAACAGGGTCAGCTGGCAAGGCGGGCTGTCCCGGCCCGAGCGGGCCTGGACAGCCGCACGGTGTCCGGGCCCGGCGAGCGGCACCCGCCCTCGTGTCGACGACGGCCACGGGGGTGGTGGCCTGCTCGCGGCAGAACTGCCGAGTCCGCGGCGGGGCGGACATGCGACGGCGCCGCCGGACGGGCCCAACTGGCTCGGTCCGACGGCGCCGTGCGGATCAGTCCTGCGAGCGCAGCTCTTCCGCGGCGGTGAGCAGGTTGTTCTCCACGGTGAGCAGGTGATCGAGCAGCCCGCGCCGACCGTCGACGGGCGCGTCGGCGACCGTCAGCTCCTCCAGCCGGTGCCACACCTCCTCCACCTGCCGGCGCAGCGCCTGGCTGGCCGCGGTGGGCTCGATGAGGCAGGCCCGCTTGTCGGTGGGGTCGGGGCTGCGCCGCACGAACCCGGCCTTCTCCAGGCGCTGGACCGTGCGCGTCATCGTGGCGGCGTCCGAGTCGAGCACCTTGGCCAGGTCCGTCTGGCGCTGCGCTCCCGTGTCCCAGAGCTGCATCATGACCAGCTCCTGGCCGGGGTACAGACCTACGTCGCGCAGCAGCGTGCCGGCCAGCATGCGGTGCAGACGGGCGACACGGAAGATCGCGTGACTGATGGGACCGCTCACGGCGGTGGCCGGCTGGTCGATCTCCCGGCGGGGTACGTCGGACATGGGCACTGCCCCTTCTCTTCCTCTCGGAGTTTTTCTCCGAATGACGACAGACCTCCCGTCGACAACAGCCCCCCACCCTACAGAGCAAGGATGTCCGAGCAGGTAAGTGCCTCCGAGGCACCGGCGAACAGGGCGGGCACAGTACGGGAGGGAAAATGAGGTCGGCGGCTGCGGTGACCGGACGCCGTGCGCGCCCGGCCGCCGAAGCCGCCGCCTGTGGAGACCCGCACCAGCGGGCTGTCGCGCCCTCAGCGGGGCGGCCCGAGGACGACCTGGCCGTACTTGTCCGCGGCCTCCGCCATCTTGGCCGGGTCCAGCTGGAAGCCCTCCGGTCTGGGCGTCGTGACGTCACGTCCCGCATGACGGAACATGCCCTCGATGCCGGCCGGTGTCGCGATCATGAGCAGGTCGGCGGTGTCGGACGTGATGCGGTAACCGTGCGGGATGTTGCGCGGGAGGTAGACGATGCCGCCCTCGGTCATCTCCATCTGCTCGTCCCCCGCCCACAGCAGCGCGCTGCCGCTGATCAGCATGAAGACTTCGTCCTCCCGGGTGTGCATGTGGAAGGGCGGGGCCTCTCCCTTGCTGACGTGGAAGCGGCCGACCGTCAGTTTCCCCTCGGTCGCCGCGCTGTCGAGCAGCACGGAGAAGGTGCTTCCGCCGATCCATTCGAGCTTTTGCTGTTCGTCCGCCTGAGCCAGGTACGGCATGCTCATCTTGATCATCTCCTATGAACGGGCTCGGCCCGGGAAACCGCCACTTCCGCGCTTACCTGTCCGAGCAACTAACTGGACTGTACGGCGCAGCGCGCCGGGAGGCAAGGCGAACGAGGACCAGTTACATGTTCGAGCAGTCATAGGCAAGCAGCCACGTCGGCACCCTTCAGGTCGCCGGAGAGAAGGCGTACCGCTCGACTATCTAAAACCTGTCCGAGCAAGTACTATTAAGTGGTCGGCCACCAAAGCGTGGGGGCCGGACCCGGGCGAGGTGTCATGTGCCCTGGTCGCACGTCACAGAGATGGGACAGCTCAAATGATCACCGTAACCGGAGCAACCGGTAATGTCGGCAGTCGTATCGTCCAGCGCCTGCGCGCCACGGGTCATGAGGTGCGGGCGGTCGTCGGTCCTGGTGAGACCTTCGCGTTCGCCCCGGGTGGCGGCCTGGAGGTCGTGGAAGCCGACTTCAGCGACGCCAAGGCCGTCCAGCGGGCGGTCGAGGGCGCTGACGCCTACTTCCTGATGTCACCGCCCAGCGAGCGGCAGGTCGAGTGGCAGCGCATCCAGGTCACCGCGGCGGCGAAGGCCGGTGTGGGCCGCGTCGTGAAGCTCTCCGCGTACGACACGGGCGCGGACTCCGAATGGAACATGGGCCGCTGGCACTGGGACGGCGAGCTGGCGCTGCGCGAGTCCGGGCTGCCGCACGCCGTCCTGCGTCCGCAGTACTTCCAGCAGAACCTGCTCCTGGACCAGGCCGCCCTGCGCTCGGGCAAGCTGCTCACCTACATCCCGGACGGCCGGCCGGTCGGCATGGTCGACGCCGCCGACATCGCCGACACGGCCGCGGTTCTGCTGACCACCGAGCCGCTCACCGGGCAGATCGTGGTGCCCACCGGCCCGGCCACCATCACCACCCAGGACGCGGCCGACGCCATCTCCTCCGTCCTCGGCATCGGTATCGAGATCGATTACGTCGACACGGACCGTGCCTGGAGCGAGCTGCGCGCGGCGGGCCGGCCCGACTGGTGGATCGCCGACCTGCTGAACATCTGCCAGAAGTCGTCCGCCGAGGTCAACGACGACGTGCCCACCCTCACCGGGCACGCGGCCCGGACCATCAAGGACAGCGCCGCGTCCGACCTGGCCGCCCGCTGAGGCGTGCCGGCACAGGTCGGTCCCGGTTCGAAACGGCGGGCGCGGACCGTCAGGAGCGGATGCACGAAGCATCCTCGCCTGACCGGTCCGCGCCCGCCGTTTCCGGTCTGCCCGTAAGACACCGCGCCCCGTCGTCGCGGAAACGGGCCGCGAAAAGTCAGCGGGCGCGCAGGGCGTCCACCGCCATGCGTGCCACCGTGCCGATGACGGCGTCCGCGCCCGGCAGGTTGGCGGCGGTGGAGGCGGAGCGGGTGAAGACGGCGACGGCGTACCGGCCGCCGTCCGGGTATTCGACGACGCCGACCTCGTTGCGCACGGTCGGCAGGCTGCCGGTCTTGCCCGCCACGCGTACGTCGTCGAACGGGAAGCCGGAGGCCAGCCGGTGCGGCCATACCTGAAGGCCCATGACGCGGCGCATGGCGGCGCAGTGCTCCGCCGGGGCGGCAGCGTCGGTCCATACGGCGGTGAGCAGCCGGGTCATGTCGCGCGGGGTGCTGTGGTTGGTGCGGGCCGGGTCCAGGACACGCAGCCGGGCGAGGACGTGCGGAGTGAGCAGGGCGGCGGGGCCGCCCTGGCCGATGTCCTCGCGGAGCATGGCGAGCATGGCGTCGAAGTCGTGCAGGGCGAGGGTCTGTTCCAGTCCCAGAGCGGCCGTGGACCGGTTGACCGCCTCCGTTCCGACGCGGTCCATCAACAGGTCGGCCGCCGCGTTGTCGCTGACGGTCATCATCAACTGGGCCGCGTCCCGCAGCGAGAGGCGTACGGGGTCGAGCAGGGCGGCCAGGCCCGTCGGACCCGCCGTCCGCCCGGCGACGGAACACTCGATCTGCTCGATCAGGTCCACCACTCCGTCGGCGGCCTGCCGGTACAGGGCCACCAGCAGGCACAGCTTGTGCACGCTGGCGGTGACGACCGGCGCGTCGGCGCCCGCGTCGACCTGTGCGCCGGAGTCGACGTCCACGGCGTGCAGACTGCCAGTGACACCCGCCTCACCGAAGGCGGCGTGGATGCGGCGTACGAGAGAGGGCGTCACAACAGGTACTCCGCTACCGGGCGCAGGTGCAAGGGACGGTCGGGGATCTCCGGGCCGGCCCCTGCGGTCGCCCTCAGCGCGTCGCCGACGGCTTCGGCGAAGGCTTGGACGGCGGTGTCACCCCGGCCACGAAGCCAGGCCACGGACGAACGCAGCGCGAGCGGCGCTCCGGCCAAGGGGCGCCAGACCACGGACGGATCCGAAGCACCGCCGACATCGGGTCGGGCGGGGTCGTGGGGCGCGAACGCGATGACATCGGCCGACAGTATCAACCCCCGTACGAAGCTTGATCCCTGCCCGTGGCGGACGGCGGGCGGGGTGTAGCCGTTGCGGGCGCAGGTGGTCAGGACGTCGTCGTACAGCGCGGGGGCGTCGGCACGAGGGAAGAGGGCCAGGCCGTGACCCTGGAGCGCGGTCAGCGGGACTTCGGTGAGCGCGGCGGCGGCGAGATGCCGCGGCAGCAGCACACCCAGTTCCCGGCGCAGCACCGGGCCCAGTTCGAGGCCGGTGACGTCGCAGGGGTGGTGGATGAGTCCGACGTCGAGTTCGTGGGCGGCGAGCGCGGCGAGCTGACCGGAGGTGGTGAGCTCGTGAAGCTGCACCTGGACACCGGGGTGGCGGGTGCGCAGGTCGGCCAGGGCGGCGGCGACGGTCTCGCCGGAGATGTCGGACGGCAGCGCGGCGCGCAGCAGGCCGCTCTCGCCCTGGCTGATCCGATGTGCGGTGCCGCGCAGCGCCTCGGCGCGCAGGAGCAGGTCGCGGGCGTCCTGGAGGAGCAGCGTGCCCGCCCTGGTGAGGGAGACGTGGCGGCTGGTGCGGTCGAAGAGCCGTACGCCCAGCTCGCGTTCGAGGCGCTGGATGCGCTGGGACAGCGGCGGCTGTGCCATGCCCAGCCGGGACGCGGCACGGCCGAAGTGCGACTCCTCGGCCACCGCCACGAAGCACTCCAGGTGCCGTATCAGATCCACGAGCGGCAATGATATGCACGCGCGATAGAACTTCATCCATATCCGTATGTGATGAGTGAGCGGGGAAAGGGACTTCTCAGCGCCGCAGCCCGCCCGGCTGACGTACCGCGGACGGGGTTCAGCCGACGGTCGAGGGCAGCCTCTCCACGTACTGCCGCGTGCCCGGCGAGGTGTCCTCGGCCAGGAAGTAGCCGCGCGTGCGCAGGCCGGTGGCGAGGTCCTCACCGGTGACGCTGAAGCCGCCCGGCGGGCCGGTGAGGTCCAGGGCGCCTGCGAAGCGGTGGACCGTGCCGTCCGGCAGGATCCGGGTCACCAGCACCGTGTCACCAGTGCGTATCTCCTCGGCAGTCGTCCGGGCCGGTACGCCGTCCATACGAGTACTCCTGTTCCACGTCGGCCACCCGCCTGCCTGGCGGCGGGGGTCTCCTCCATGGCAACGCCGGTGCGGCCGACGGGGTTCACCGTCCCAGGCTGAATCCGCGGGCCGACGGCCGTGGACGGGGGCGGCCGCCGACGGGCTGTGCGGGTCGGAGGTGGTCAGGTCCGGCCGGGACCGGTCAGGGCGTCACATGCCGCGGTACGCGTTGTGGATCGCGACCGTCGACGTGTTGCCCTTCTTGTCTGTGACCGAGGCCCGGTAGCTGATCGTCCTGCCCTTGGCGGGATTCTTGACGGTCACCTTGCACTTCTTGACGGTCAGCTTCAACCAGACGTGCGCGATGCCGGAGGCGCACGGCGTCCACGCGCAGTCCCTTCAGGGTGCGGCGCAGGGTGCCCGCGTCGCGGACGTCATCCCGGGTGGTGGCGGCAGCACCCTTCTCATAGCCGACCTAGCGGGTGGCGGCCCGGCTCAGCTCGATGACGTCGAACAGCCGCTGGTCCACCTTTCCTTCGGCGATCAGACGGGCCGTGTCGACGGGTACGACCAGGGTGCTGTCCGCGGTCCTGCGGATCTGCACGGGTATGTGTCAAAGAGAGCGGGCGCGGCCGCCGCCGAGGAACCGCAGTTCGCGGCGTCCAGGGTCCACAGCCCGTTCCCTGCTGCAACGTGCTCCATCCAGGGGGAGCGGGCTCACCCGGGTCGGACGAAATGCCGGACGCGCAAACCACCGGGCCGATCGTCCACGCGAGGTGGGGAGCGAGCCAGTCACGGACGCGTCCGTCGGCGCCGGACGTCGAGGACCAGGTCAGGCCAGGGCCCTGGTCCGTGCCTGTTCGGCGGCCCGCGCGACCGGGCCCCGGTGGGCGGGGCCGTGACCGGGGAGGAGGAGGTCGGCGTCGAGGGGTTCCAGGAGGTCGAGCGAGGACACGGCGCGGGCCCGCTCGTGGTGGAACATGTCGGGCAGCAGCTGCGGGCCGGTGACCCGGGAGGTCGGATGACCGCTCACCAGGGCGTCCCCGGAGACAACCGCTCCGATGTGGGGCAGGTGGTAGGCGCAGTGGCCCAGGGTGTGGCCGGGGGTGGGGACCGGCACCGGCCGACCGGGCAGGTCGAGCGCGCCGGCCGCGGGGAAGGGCCGGGGTTCGGTGACCGGGTGCTGGGCGGTGCCGCCGACGCGCAGGGTGTGCACGGCCCACGGCAGGACGCCGGGCCGCCAGGCGTTGCGCAGCACCGTGCCGACGGGAACCTGGTGGAGGAAGTCCCGGCGGGCGTGCGGCACCTCGTCCTCGTGGGCGAGGACCGGCGTGCCGTACGTCGTGCGCAGGTACTGGGCCGAGCCCAGGTGGTCGTTGTGGGCGTGGGTGAGCAGGACGGCCGCCACCCGGTCGGGAGAGCTGCCCACCTCGGTGAGTGACGCGAGCAGGAGCGCGCGGTCGCCGGGGTACCCGGTGTCGATGAGGGTGGCCTCGCCGCCGTCGGTCAGGATGATCCAGTTGGTGTTGCTGCCGTGCACCAGGTAGGTGCCGTCGGCGACTTGGCGGATGTCGGCGCGCATGGGTCCTCGTTGTCGTCGGTACTGCGGGCTGCTCGGTGCTCCGGCCGCCAGGTCAGCGGGACTGGAGCGCGTCCAGGGCGACGGCCTGGGCGATGGCGAGGCGGCGGTCGAGGCCGGGCGAGGCGATGTCCAGGACGTACCGGTCGACCAGGCCGAACTTCTTCGTCAGGGACATCACCGTGGTGCCGTCGTCGCCCGCGAAGTCGAAGTGGTAGGGCCAGGCGAACGGCAGGATGTCCACGAAGGGGATCACCTGCCAGACGCGGCGCAGGACGGCGACGAAGGTGCTGCGTTCCCGGCCGGTCAGGGGCGGTTGACCTTCCTGGCGCAGCACCCACGTCGACCGCAGCAGGGAGGACCGGAACTTCTTCTCGAAGGAGCCGATGAGCAGCCCGTCCGCGTCCGTCACGTCGTACCCGGCGCCGAGATCGACGACGTCGCGTGCCTTGAAGGCGAAGCGGACGCGTTCCTTCGCGCCGTCGTCGTAGAAGGTCACCTGTTCCTTCAGCGTCAGCCGCTTCTGCTGCGCGAAGGCGGCGCTCTCCCCGTCGGAGCCGTCCGGGGCGACGGTGGTCACCTCGTACTTGTTGACCCCGAGGGCGATCTCCTGCCGCACATGGAAGCGTTCCTGCCGCTGCATGACTATGTCGTCCACCAGAGCCTCCCGGTCTGCCCGGCACACGTCGGGCGTCTGCTCGCCCGGGAACCGGTGGTCAGGTTCCCGGCCCCCTCCCCAGGAGACCGGGAACCTCTTGCCCGAGCCCCCACGACCCGGTCATCCGTTTCAACGCCATGACGGCCGGCCGGGTTCAATGTCCCGGCCGCCGCTTTGACCTTCTCGTTACCGCAGGGCGCACTCTGGAGCGGTGATGCTGTCGATCAGTGAGTTCAGCGAGATGTCCCGGCTGTCGCCGCAGACCCTGCGCCACTACCACGCGGAGGGGCTGCTGCCGCCCGCCCGGGTCAACGCGGAGACCGGGTACCGGTTCTACACCCTCGGCCAGGTCGAGCGGGCGGTGCTCATCGCCGCCCTGCGGCGGGCTGGCCTCACCGTGCGGGACGTCAGGCGGGCGCTCGAGGACACCGGTGCCCTGCCGGAGCTGCTCGCCCGGCACCGTGACGCCCTGCGGCGGCAGCGGCAGTGCGAGGACGAAGCCCTGGCCGATGCGCATGCCCTGGTCACCGTATGGCCGCGCGTCGAGCGTCGTACGGTGCCCGCGGCCCAGGTCCTGACGGTGCTGGTGCCCGGCGGGGCCGACCACGAGGAGGCCGGCGAGCGGGTACGGGTCGCCGCCCGTGAACTGGTGGGCGTGGCCGGGGCACGGGGACTGCGGGTCACGGGGAGGCCGTGGAAGCGGTTCGCGCTGGACACCGCGGAGGAGAAACGGAAGGTGTGGACGCCCGGCGGCCCGGACTGGACGGTCGCCGTGCCGGTCGCCGGTCCCGACGGTGAGGACCTGGGGACGGCGCCCTTGCCGAAGTCCGTGCGCCGGGCGGTCTCCGCGGCGCGGGACGAGGTGTCGGTCGTCGTCCCCGGGCGGGAAAGCACGGCGAAATTGGCGATGGCATTCGACCGGCTCGCCCGGTACGCGGTCGGGAAGGACTTGGCCGTCGACCTGGCCCGCCCTCGGCATGTGCTGGGTGAGGACGGGACCGGGACGGAGCTGGCGGCCGAGGTGCTGGTCCCGTAGGACGCCTCGACAGGAGCGGACCGGCTGGACCCGGGGCCGGTGAGGGGCCACTGAACCGAAACGCGGTGCCGTCGTAGTTCTGCCATGAGAGCAACGGCCGGACAGCACCGCGCAGCGGACGGCCTTCGGCCCCGACGGAGAACGAATGGAGACCACATTGACGTCCGCCGGTTGGCAGCCCGGTGACCGACAGCCGCGCCGCACGGAGAACGAGCACGGGCCCGAACCGGCTGGTGAGGACTGGCTGGTACGCCGTGAGGTGGTGTTGCCCATGGTGGCGGGCGACCTCGGCGACGAGCTGGAACCGCCCGCCGCACGCCGCACGGGCGGGGGCTTGATCCGTCATCTGCGTGCGTTCGGCCGCCCGTCTCCCGCACCCGAGGACAGGCACGAGGGCGGGAGCGAGAGCGAGGGCGAACTCGAGTCGTTCCAGCCGTTCGGCACGCGTGATTCCCTGCAGTCCGACAGTGATCGGCACGAGGACCGGTTCGGTGACGACGAGGACAGGGGTGGAGACAGGGACGGGAACGGGCCGGGCGGGCTGAGGCAGTGGGCGGGCCGGCGCCGTACGCCGGTGCTGGCCGCCGCCGCCCTCACCGTCGCGCTCTGCGTCGCGGTGCCCGTGCTGCTGGCCCAGGGAGGCGGTGACTCCGACCACGTGACGGCCGAGTCCGCGGGCGGGAACGCCCCGGTCTCCGATCCGCTCGGTGACCTGCCCCCGGTGCTCCCGGAGTCGGGCGGGGAACCGTCCGCGTCCGGTGACGGACGGGGTGAGGACGGCCAGGCCGGCAAGAGCGACGACAGTGCGGTCGGGGACGACGGCTCCCTGGGTGAGGAGCGACCGGCCGGCGACGGCGCGGACCCCGGTCCGGCCGCGGGTGACGAGGGTTCCGATACCGGTGGCCGGCCCGCCTCCGATCCGGACGGTCAGCCGACGGCCGAGGCCCCCGCCCCGCGCATGACCCCCGTGGCCACGGGGCAGTGGGAGACGGCGAGCCACACGCTGGCGGCTTCGGCGACCGGCAAGTGCCTGGCGCGGCAAGACGCCCGGGCCGTCGGGCAGGACTCGTGCGGGCCGCACCGCTGGAGCCGCCGCGGCACGGGCGTCGGCACGTACCTGCTCAAGCACGTCGGCGCCAACCGCTGTCTGGACACCGACGGCAGCAAGCTGTACCTCTCCGACTGCACCCCCGAGGACAGCGGGCAGGTGTGGCGGCTGACGGCGGCGGACGGATGCGGCGTCACCATCCTCAGCGTGCCGTTCGGAACCCGCGTGACCGCTGCGGGCTACACGCGCGCGACGACGTCCTCGTCGGGGACCGTGTGGCGGGCTCCGTCCCTGTTCAACGGCTGTTGACCGGGCGGGCCGAACCCGCCGGTTTGTGAGGACGTAGTCAGTGATGAGTCCACCGGTGCGGCACATGACGCGCGCATCGGGTCCCCGAAGCGAAGCGGAGCCCACCCATGCCCGTCGTCCTGGTCCACGGCGTCCCCGAGACCCCTGAGGTCTGGGAGGAACTGCGTCCCCTGCTCGGCCGTGACAGCGTCGCGCTGTCCCTGCCCGGCTTCGGCACCCCGCTCCCGGAGGGGGCCACTCCGACGAAGGAGTTCTACGCCGACTGGCTGGTCGGCGCTCTGAAGGAGCTGGACGGCCCGATCGACCTCGTCGGCCACGACTGGGGCGCGTTGCTGACGGCCCGTGTCGCCACGACCCGGTCCGTGCGGCTGCGCAGTTGGGTGATGGACGTGGCGTGCGTCTATCACCCCACCTATGTCTGGCACGACCTGGCCCGGATCTGGCTGACGCCCGAGGCGGGCGAGGCGTTCATGGAGCACGCGCTGACCACGCCGCCGACGCATCCCGAAAGCACCGCGTCGGCGATGCGCGGCTGGGGCGTGCCCGAGGAGCACGCGCTGGCCATGAGCGGGCGGATCGACCGAACGATGTGCGACGCGATCCTGTCGCTGTACCGTTCCGCCGCGCCGAACGTCTTCGCCGACTGGGGTGTGACGACCGGTGCTCCGGACAGCCCCGGTCTGGTGCTGATCCCGACGAAGGACCACGTCGAGGATCCGGAGATGTCGAAGCAGACGGCCGATGTCCTCAGCGCGCGTCACGTCGAACTCCCCCACCTCGGGCACTGGTGGATGCTGGAGGACCCCGACCACAGCGCGTGGGAGCTGACCACATTCTGGGACTCCCTGGACTGAGCCGCCGGGGGGCGGGGGTGAGAACCACCCCCGCCCGCCACCGGGTCCGCTCGGGCCATGCCTCAGACGGCGCGGCCGACCGTCTCCAGCAGCCGCGCTCGGTCCGGTGCCCCGGCCGCGTAACGCGGGCGCCCGGCGGCAAGTTCGACGATCCGCTGTACCAGGCCCGGCTTGATGAGCGCCGCCTCCGCGGACGCGAGCTGGGAGGCCACCCGGCCGAAGCCGCGGACCACGTTGGCGTCGAGCGTGGCCGCGGTGTCCAGCGCGGTGCGCAGCGCCCAGGCGGGGTCGTCGGTCGTGTACGACTCGCCGCGGATCTCGGCGTCGATCTCCGCGAGCCGGTGCCGGTCCCAGGTGTCGCCGTCAAGCCACATCGGCCAGAACCGCTCCTCCAGCTCGGCTTCCAGGGCGAGGACGAGGTCGGCGGGGTCGCCCAGCCCGGTACGGCGTACGACATCCCGCAGGGCCTGGGCCTGGCCGAGTCCGGCCGTCATCCCCATGCCGAACTGCGGGTTGAGGGTCATGTGGGCGTCGCCGACGGCGACGAGGCCGGTGACGGCCGGCTCGCCGTCGCTCACCCACCGGCGGTGCGTGGTCCCCGTACCGCCCATGATGCGGACGTCACCCTCAGGGACGCCCTCGGACCAGTGCGCGGCCTCCGGGTACAGGGCCAGGACGGCGTCCCACACGTGGGGGTCGCTCAGTCGGCGCAAGTCCTGGTCGCGGCCGGAGGTGACCAGGGTGACCGACCAGTGGTCACCGTCGCCGGGGGCGGTGATGACGGAGACGCTGTCGTGGTGGGTGAGCGGCCAGTAACGGGACGCGGGCACGCCGCGGTCGTCGGCGCGGAAGAACTGCGAGTAATAGCGGAACCCGGTCTCCTCACGGTGGACCAGGGGCGTCGCGTCGAGCCGTTCCAGCATGGCGGGCAGTTCGGTGCGGCGCCCGGAGGCGTCCACGACGAGGTCGGCTTCGATGCGGGTGCCGTCGTCGGTGACGACGCCGGTGACGTGCGGACGGCCCACGACACGCGGCTCGCCGGTCAGCAGCGCGCGCACCCGGGAACCGGCGCGCAGGGTGACGCCCTCGGTGTCCGCGGCGGCTCCCTGGAGGGCGGCTTCCAGCACCGGCCGCCGGGCGGCGTACGTCTCGTACTGCTCATCGCCGGGTCGGCGCGGACCGACAGTGCCGGCGGCCCATACGCCCGCGAGCATGTCGTGGGCGCGGCCGCCCGCGTCCAGGATGCGGCGCACCGCGACGGGCGTCTCCTGGTCCAGGATGCGGGCACCGCCCGGCATGAGGATGTGGGTCTGCTCGTACTGCTTGACGCCCTGGCGGGACTCCGGTGCGCCGGTGTCGACCGGGTCGCGGTCGAGGAGGGTCACCCGATGGCCTTCGTGCGCGAGGACCATGGACGCGAAACTGCCGACGATGCCGGCGCCGATCACCAGGACGTGTGCCATGTGGGCTCCTTGGAACTGTGACTGTCTTCGGTCGGAGCATCCGGCGGATCATTGCTCATTCGACAGTTCACTTTCGTGACCGGTTCCGGCCTCCCGGGCGGGCCGTCACCACAGGGACACCCAGCACTGCTGGGCGAGCAGCGCGCAGGCAGCGGCGTTGAGGCGTTTGTGCGAGAGGACCACCGCGGTGAATTCGCGCAGGGTGGCACTCGGTCTGAAGTACGCGGCCGTGGGTGCGCCCAGTACATGGCCCGGCACGCCGAGGGAGCGGGCGAGCAGCGCGGCTCGGAAGGCGTGGAAATCGTTGGTGACGATCGCGCACCGGTAGCCGCCGCCGTCCTTGTCCATGATGGCCCGGCTGTTGCGGAGGTTCTCCTCGGTGGTGCGGGATTCCGCCTCCGGTTCGATGTCCCAGGACGGCAGGCCGCGCTCGGTCAGGTAGGCGGCCATTGCGTGGGCCTCGGCGATGTCCTCGTCCGGCCCCTGTCCTCCCGAGGTGATCACGACGGGGGTGTGGCCGCGGGCGGTCTGCTCGGCGTAGAGGGCGTGCGCCTTGTCGAGGCGGCCGGCGAGCAGCGGCGGGACGCGGCTGCCGCCGATCAGTCCGGAGCCCAGGACGACGATGTAGTCGAGGGGGGTTTTCACCTGCAGTCGGCCGTAGAGGTAGCCGTAGCAGACGAAGCAGGCGAAGAGGAAGGAGAAGTACACGCACAGCACCGTGGCGATGGCGGCGACTGTGCCGAGCGAGCGGGATCCTGTGGTCAGCGCGGCGAGCAGCAGCGAGCAGACGCCGAGGACGGTGAGGCCCGCCAGCAGCGACAGCAGGTTCGCCGGTCGTCTGCCTTCCTTGCGTGCCATCTGCACCCCGTTGCCGATGAGATAGGCGACGAGTGCGAGGAAGCCGAGCAGGGTGAGCATGGTGGCGCTGAACGCCCCGTACACCATGAGGGGCCCCGTGTGCGCCGCCAGGAGGTCGGTGAGGAGGCCGGCGCTCAGCAGCGCCAGGAACAGGCCCAGGAGGACCGCGTTGCCGAAGCGCCGGAGGTCGCGGGCGACTCCGATGAGGAAGAGCAGCAGCGCCATGGCCGCCATGGCGTAGATCAGCACGTGACGTCCTTGTTGGTCTTCAGGGGTGGTCCGGTCGGGGGCGAGGGCGAGAGGACTACGCCGGCGGACGGAGCACGGTTCACCGGCTGTCGGCGGGGGGTTGGGAGTACGGGGAGGGGACGGGCGAGGGCCCGTACGGTGCCCCGGGCAGGGGGGAGTGGTAGGGACCCGGGGCGTACGGGCCGGCCGCCGGGGCGTGATGCGCGGCCGTCGGCCCGTACGGGGCGGTGGAGAGGGGCATCGGTGCCGGGCGCGGGACCGCGGCGGAGATCCGCTGGGGCCGGTGGCGGCGGGCGAGCCACAGCACGAGGGCCCCGTAGAGGACGACGACGGTCATGTCGATGACGGCGAAGAGGGCGGGGAGATCGGCCGCGGTCTCCTCAGCGGATAGCCCGCCGACGACGGCGGCGGCGAAACCGAAGCCCAGCAGGTTGTTCAGCACGTGCAGGGCGATGGCCGCCTCCAGACCACCGGTGCGCACGGTCAGGTAGCCGGTCACCAGACCGAACACGCACAGATCGGCGAAGCCCCACACAGTGCCCCAGCCGTGCGCGGCGGCGAACAGGACCGCCTGCGGCACCACCGCGAACCACGGCGAGCGCAGGAACCCGCCCACCGCCTGCATCATCCAGCCCCGGAACACGTACTCCTCGGCCGCCGCCTGGAACGGCACACACACGCCCACGACCGCCATCGACACCGCGAACGACGACCAGCCCACCCACCGGTCCGGCTCCGCCGCCACACCCGAGGTGTCGTCGAACGGGACAAGGACCAGTACCAGTGCCAGCACCGCCATGGCCGGCACCGCGGCCGCCAGGCACCAGCCCAGCCAACGCCACCGCAGCCGCCCCGTCACCGACGACACCGTGCCCGCCGGACGCCGCCCCGGCCACCGCACCACCAGCAGCACCAACGGCAGCAGCGACGCGA
>NZ_JAMJFL010000048.1 GCF_023544665.1 Streptomyces sp. YS415 | reverse complement strand
GGGGCGGCGGGTGAATGCCGACTCCAGGGCGCGGTCCAGGCTGTCCCCGATCGATTCCACCATCGTGGGCTACTCCCCTTCCCCGGCCGTCTGGTCGGTCTTGATGAGGTTGGCGATGTTGAACACGCCGCCGTGCTCTTCGAACTGCTGCTCCGCCCACAGGACGGTCTGGGTGCCCTGGTGCTTGACCATCCCGGGCGAGACCCCGAGCCGGAAGCCGCCCGGCACCGGCTTGCCCTCGGGCGTCTGCGGCAGGACGTCCAGCGGCGATGGGCCGGACGAGGGGTAGACGATGGCGTCGGTGCCGATCGCGACCGGGTACAGGTCGGCGGCGGCCGCCGTCTTCATCAGCTTGCGGTGCAGGCCGGTCCGCTGGCTGGCCAGCACGGCGGCCCGGATGTCGGGGCGCCACGTCTCCCGGTTCAGCGCCGGATAGGGCTCGTAGTACGGCACCTGGCCCCGGCTGCGCTGGCGCAGCTTGCCGATCGCGCCCTTCGCCGTCGCCTTGATCGCGGTCTCCAGCAGCGCCATCGTGGGGTCGATCTGCTTGCGCCGTGCCATCGCGTCCAGGAACTCCTGGCCGGCGAGGTCGGTGGTGACGCCCATGTCGGCCATCGTTGCCACGTACTCGTCGCGCAGCCGCTTGTACCAGGAGTCGAGGTAGCGGCCGGTCTGGGTGCGCACGTACGCCTCGATCGGCGCGACGTCGAAGCCGAGTTCCACCGCGTAGGCGACGGTGGGCGTGGCGTACCAGGCCGGGCCGGTCGGGCGCTCGCCGGTCGGCGTGAACGGCGAGGGGAGCCGGTCGCCGTCGACGGTGCGGCCGTTGATGCGGACACGGGACAGGTCCACATGGGAGAGGTCGACCAGCCATGAGCCGGGCAGCGCCGGGTCGAACTTCGGGTTGCCGGTCAGGTGGGTCGGCCCGTTCAACCCGACCGTGAGCCCGTTCGCGGCCGCGGCGAACGACATGTTGATGTCGACGACCACCAGGTACGGGTTGGCGCACTCCTCATCCGTCAGCGGCCGGCACCAGTCGTACGGGTCCTCCATCAGCATCTCTGCCGGAGTACGGATGTGGTGGCGGGCGAACCCCGCGTCTTCAGGATCGGGTGCTCGTCCGGCACCTCACACGGCACGACGTCGTACTTGGCGGTGATCGCGTCGTCGATGAACGCGGGCTTGAACTCGCCGGTGGCCGGGTCCCTCTCGGCGCGGGTATGAATCGCTCATAGAGTTGGAGTGCAACACGCGGGCGGGTAAGCCGTACAACGACTGTTTGACCTCTCGCAGCGAAGGTTGAGCATTCTCACCGAACATTGAGTGCTTGGCTTCGACAACGGGAATTGACCGCTTGGCAGCGGGATTCGGCCCCACTTAGCGATCTTTCGGGCATGCTCTGCCAATGGATCTTGGCCCCACGCAGGCCGCGCGGCATGCTGATCCAGCACGCTGGGCTCGACGTGCGGGCATGACAACCGGACGGACCGCCTCGGTTCGGCGGCGGATCATGAGCGTGGTAGCCGCCCACGGGAGTAGCCCACGCGCAGTTGTCGTGTCGGACCCGGGAACAGCTTCTGACGCCCCTGGGGGCATCCGCAGATTCGGCGGGCACCATGGACGTAGGAAACCGAGATCAGTGGCTCGCCGGGGGAAACTGTGTCGGATGTGAGGCCGTCCTGGAGCGAGAGGCTGGCCGGCATATGGGGGCGCGCGGAGTCCACCGTCACAAAGATTGTTCTCGCCGCCGTCTTCGCCTTAGGACTGGTCGCGCAGTTTGTGAAGCCCGTCGGTGACGCCTTGCAGGGCAAGGTCTACCTGGGCGGCGCACTACTCACTGCGGTGAGCTACGTGCTCTACAGCGAGGTGCAGCGCCTTAACGTGGCGCACACGATCCAGCAGGAGACAGCGCAGGCCATGACCGGTGCGGTGCGCCAGCTCGAAGAGGAATTGCAGCGGCTGAACGCGGTGCTGCGTCCTCGGGTCGTGCTCAGCGCGGTGCAAGACGAGGTCCGCCAGACGCTCGAAGCCGGGGGAACCGTGCAGTTGGCGGCGATGGGGTTCACCGGCGAGACGTTCACCTTGGGGGTTAAGAGCATTCTGCAGAGGCTGAGCAGGGACCCCTTGCGTAGAGTGCATCTGCGGGTTCTGGTACCGGATTTCACCAAGAAGATCGAGATCCCGGGCCAGGTGGACGCCGACGGCAAGGCCTCCGACGCTCCGCGGTTTCGTGAACACCTGAGGCGCATGGTCGTGGAGCACGAGCGTGGTCTGAGGGCCCACATAGGGCGGATGGCCGTAGCCGGGCAGGGAACCCTCACGGTCGAGTTCCGCGTGCTGCACATGTCACCCTCGCGCAGGCTCTACTTCATTAACAGCGACGTGGTGTACGAGGGGTCCAACTACAAGCTGGTGCTGCGCCCCGACCCTGAACCCGCAGCCGCCCCCGACCCGCCAGGGTCGGATACGGCCAGGGCCTCTCTCCTGGACGTCATCGGCAACGACCCCCTGCTGGACCGCTGGTCTCTGGACGGCGGCGACCAAGCCCGGAAGATCATCGCAGACCGCCAGGAGTTCTTTGAGACGCTTTGGCTGTTGGCCCGCGAAATGACACCGGCAACATGTGACTGAGCGCTTTCGTTTGGCCAGAGTTCTGGGAGGGCAGTCGAGGCCGCAATGTTCGCTGAGAATGCTCAACCTTCACTGCGAGAGGTCACTGTTCGTGCAGTTCAGAGCTGCAACAGGGGGTGGGTTGCAGCCCGGCGTTGCGCCGCCTGTTGCAGGCCCGTCTTCCCGAAGGACCGAGTGCGGCATGGTGACGTTGCAGAACCGGGGCCGGCCTACGAGCTGATGGGGAGCTCCACCGTGTCCGTCGCGTTCCGCATCAGGTGCTGCCTATGTGCCAAGAACATCCCGCTCGCTGGGGACGTCATCGCCCTCGATGGCGAGTGGCAGCGCCGCTACCCGGACATGCGCGGCACCCTCGCCTGCGAGCGGTGCGTCGTCGACCGCAGCTGGAACTGCTGCTGCACCACCTCCGAGGGCGGCTTCGTCGACGGACACGTCGCCGCCCGAGGGCCAGGTCGACGTCGACTCCTGGAGCCATCACCTCGAGCGCGGCACTTACCGCGCCCTGGTGCAGGCCCACCCTCGATCCGGCCTCATCCAAGGGGCCGAGGCGTACCTGCGCAGCATCCGGCCCGCAACACCGATTCCGAGTTCGCCGTCATGCTGCGCGCGGTCATCCGGGAGTGGGACGAGCAGCACAGCCGCCCCAGCGTGCTGCAGCCGGCCAGGCCACGCCCTCCAGCCAGCCGCCCACTGCCTGCGAGCCGCCTACCGGTGCCGGCGGCCGCGACCCTCGATATGACGGTTGAGGATGTCCCGCCGCGCCTGGTGGGATCCGGCGGGCAGAGCGCACTCGGCATCCGGCTTGGCTACGAGTGAGCCTTGTTCAATCGGGTGTATTCCTTGGCCAGTTCGACCCGTGAGCGGTGCGGGC
This sequence comes from Streptomyces sp. YS415, assembly GCF_023544665.1. GTDB lineage: Bacteria > Actinomycetota > Actinomycetes > Streptomycetales > Streptomycetaceae > Streptomyces. Next base: position 27,070 of record NZ_JAMJFL010000048.1, on the reverse strand, counting down.
CGCTCAGCGTGGTGCACCGCTGCTTGGGTTCCTGGCCGCAGTCGGGGCAGGTCACCTCGTACACCCGCCACGGCCGCCGCGACCGTTGCTGTTCCCTGCGTTCGTCGATGATCGGCTGCAGCCGCTCGTCATGCGGCACCCGCCGCATCTCACCGGGCATGGTGTCGACGGCGCATTGCTGGCCGCTGTTCGCCCCGCAGCGCGGGCAGCGACTCTCCAGCCACCTCTTGCGGGTAACTTGCCGATGGAGGAGCGGAAGCCGCTTCTCTTGTCCGGGCTGGAGAGGGCCTGCGGTGCGACGTACCCGCTCCCTCCAGGCCTTGACCCTTGCCTGACGATGCTGCCCGATCTTGCCGGCCTCGCTCGCTGCCCGAAGCAGCTCACGGACCTTGATCCGCAATACGTCCGGGTCCGGGTCGGGGGGAAGTTGGTCAAGGTCCTCGAGGAGAGTGTTCAGGCGCTGGCTCCTGGCCGCCGCAATCGCGGTGAGGCAGCTGTCAGCCGCGTCGATCACGCGGCCCTCCTCCTCGGAACAGGCACCTTTGGCGGCCGCCTTGGCATGCCGCAAGAGCTTCTTGACCTTCCCGGCGCGCTTCTCGGCCACCGCCTGTTCCAGGCTGGCGAACAGCGCCCTGCGGGCCCCGACTTCCTTCTCGATCCACAGGAGGCCGGAGCGCAGGGCGGCATCCAGCTGCTCCTGCAGCCGCGGGCTCACGCCGGCGATCTCTGGTATTTCGCGGCATACCGATTCAGCCAAGGTGATGGACTCGGTTCGGCGGGCGTAGAGCAGTTTGCGCAGCAGCTCCCGAGCCCGGGTGTCCTGTGCCGAGTCCGTGCTCTGCCCCGGCGTCCACTTCACGGGTGCCGCCGCGCTGCGCGCCTGGATGATTCGCTGGACCGCTGGCGTCGACAGCCCGCGCTCCGTCACCTCGCACTCCTCCAGGGCGAACCACTCGGTGGGCCGCGCGAAGGCCTCGGTGCCGATCCGCACCCGCCTGCTCGTGTCCTCGCTGTCCAGGCGGATCCGGTGCACGTACCAACGCCGGATCAGCGTGTCCCGGTCGACCGGAACGCCCAGGCCGAGCACCGGCTCCAGGCCGTCGTCCCACACCGGCGCCACCACCCGGTCCAGGTGCACACGCAGCGCGCCGCGCGGCCAGCGGATGTCGACGACCGAGCCGAGCGGCGCCCCGGCCGAGCCGGTGTACTCGAAGCTCGCCTGCTCGCCATGGCCGGCGAGCCAGGCCGCGGCCGCCGACCGCACGTACAGGTGATCCGCGCTGTTCACGCCGCGGGCGCGGCGCCCGCAATCGTGCGGCAGTCCGTCCGGAGCCGGGTGATGGGCGAAATGACAGGCGCGGTCCGTGTACAACTTCGTGGTCAACTGACCACCGCAGCCACCGAGCAAAGTCCCGCACCAGAAGGTCTCGCCCTCGTAGCGGTGGCGGAACACGTCCAGCTCGATGGCCTCCATCGGCAGCATCAGCGGCTCTTCCGACTCCGCAGTACTCAGCACCGCCGTCTGGATCCGCCGCCTGTCAGCCTGCACAAACGCTCCCTTCGCGTCTCGCTTATTGTGTCAACTCATCGTGTCACCAGGGTCGTTCACCAGCCAGAGGGACTAATACGCGAGGGCGATGCCGCCACCTGATCCGTCATATCCGTCTCCGTTCTGCTGGTCATGCCGTTCTACCCAACGACTGGGGCACGTCTTTGCTGGACAGCGTTCCGGCCCTCTCCGCGCGGGCCCGGCGCAGGGCCGCGGCGCGGGAGACGTCGGCCTGACGACGGCGCTCGGCACGGACAGGCTCGATCGAAGCGGACGCATCGTCCGACACGACGTCGGGCTTGGAGAACGCGCGGCGGGACAGTTCCCGCATCGCAGCGGTCTGTCGCTCCACCGCTTACGCGATGTGCGGGTCCACCCGCGACGGCGGCGGCGCCGCCTCCTGGTGCGCGGCGAGCGCGCGGCGGCAGCCATCCGAGGCGGTCTCCCGTGTATGGGGCGGCTCGGAGGGTGCGGCAGCCGGCTCGGGATCGGAGTCGGCTGGCTCGGGCAGCGGCACCGTGCCGGGCGCCAGGATCCGCAGGGTGCGGACGACCGTGCGACTGCCGACTGGTTGGCGGCCGCGATGATGCGGGTCTGCTTATTTGGGGGCGGCCTGCGTCGCCGGCCATTCGATGGTGAGGCGCGTACCACTGGCGCCCTGCGGATTGATCTCCAAGCGCCCTTCAACGGTCTGGTCTGCGGTGCGGTGGACCAGGAGCACCGGCTTGCAGACGTCGGTCAGGGTGACAGCGGGGTGGTCATGGTGCAGCCACCTGTCCAGGGGGTCCGTCATCTGCGGCTGCGGGGAGACGGTTGTTGTGAGGAGCAGGGGCACCTCGATGCGGATGTCGCGTACGGACTGCAGGAGGTCTTCGGCGGCGGTCGGCGGCTCGTAGTCGAGATCATCGATGGGGTCGTACTGCGCCGGGATGTGTCGGGGGTCAGGCCGTAGCCGTTCGTAGCGTTCGATGACGACGAGCTGCGGCTGCTGGCCTCGGGCAGGGGAGAGCAGACGGTTGTTGATGTAGTCCGGGGTGGGGTGTTCTCGCGTTTCGATGGCGAGAGCGGGTGGTGCGGTCGCGGGTGGGGTGGTTGTGAAGAGCAGTGTGTTGATGCCGTATGCGGCGCAGTGCAGCGCGATGTCTTGTCCCGCACGCGCTTCCGCCGTGCCGTCCTGGGTGATGAGACCGGCTTTGTGCCGGAAGACCAAGTCCAGGGCGGCAGTGAGCTGGGGCCATGGTGTAGGGATGGGTGCGCGTGGCGCCGGTAACGGATAAGCCGCATTGCGTTCGGCTGGCTGCTCGGGCATCGTCGATGTCCTTCTGTCGGCGGCGGGCTGCCTTCGTTGATGTGACTTGAGCGGGTGGCACGGGCGGTTCCGTGGCGGGCGAGGGCTGGGGTGCTTCAGGGGCCTTGCCCGGTCCAGCGCCGGTGCACGCGTGTACGCCGACGGGCCGCCTTCTCGCACTGCCAGCACAACCACCCCTCAGGGACGGTAGCCACCGTGGAGTTCGTGCATGTGGCGCATCGGGTGCGGCCGCCTCTAGGTCCGTCATGCACCACGATCACTTCTTCGGTCTTCTGCCTCTCGTAGCCCAGGGGCCGGCTGTCGAGGATGTAGTCGTCGTGCCGCACGGGGTGGAAGGGGACGAACTCGTTGTCGACAGCGTCGGGCTGGGTGGAGTTGATGTGCTCCGGGCAGCGCTGGGTCCACCAGCGTCGGGCGATCTGCCAGTCGTTCACGTGCCAGGCCCAGACCCGTCCCTGAGTCCGGTCCAGGACCATCTGGCCTGCCCGTCCGGCCACATGGGTGGTGTCGATGTCGACCTGCTGCCACTCCCCCTCATCCACGTCGTACACGCCGTTGTCACAGCGTTCGCCGGTGCGGAAGTCGACCGCGATGCACTGGAGGTCTTCGATGGCGCAGGGGCCGATGCGGAGGGTCCCGTGGTACGCCACGATGTGGCGGATGTCTTCTGCTTCCTCCGGTTCGGGGCTCTCTACGTCGGTTTCAGTTGCAGCCTCGTCGTAGGGCGTGAACTCGCCCGACTCGATGGCCTGCCGCATGCGGACCGCGAGGACTTTCACAATCTCAGCGACCTTGTCGGGCAGGTCCGCATGCTTCACTGCCGGGCACACCGCGGGATGCGGCATCCGGCAGTACTGCCCGTCGCTTCCCGGGTAGGCGACGCCGCGGTGGAGGTACCAGCGCATCCGTTCCGGGATGGCACGGGAGGGAAACTCGGGGGTCAGCGGAATCCGGGTGCCGTCGTACCGGTCGAAGAACTCGATCGGCGTTCCGCAAAACTTGCAGCGTGTGGAACCGTCTCGCCGCAGCAGCTTGCTGTAGTTCGAGCGGTGCAGGTGCAGGTTGCGTGTCATCGGGCTCCCCGGAGAACCACACTCGCGGCCGTACCGGCCCGGTGGACGATCGTAGCGGTGCGGGCCGCCGACGGCAGCGAACTTGGTGCACCGGCATTCATCCGCAGGAAGCCTGGATGTCGTCGGGCAGGGGGCGGACGGCCAACCGCTGCAGCCGATCCCTCCAACCCCCCTGTTTGACAACTTGCTTGGCCTCTGCGGCTGGGGTGTCTTGCAGGAGGTGCAGGCGGCTGTCCAGCAGGTGCCGGGCAGTGCGGTGGCGTGCCTGAAGGGCTGCCTCGGCTGCGGGGGCGTCGGCTTGAGGGCCGGTCAGATAGAAGTCGTAGGGGCGGCGGGCCTTCTCGGCCTGCCAGGCCCGCTCGGCCTCGGCGGCCGCTTCCACCGATTGCGCGAGAGCGGCCAGCGCGGTGCGCTGGGCTTCGTCAGCCAATTCACGGGCTCGGTCCCTCACGGCGTACGCGGCGCTGGCCTGCGCGGCATGCGGGTCCTCGCCGTAGCTGCTGCCCAGAACCGCTAGGAGGTGCTGCCCGGCCCGGTCTGCTTCCTCACGCAGTCTGCCCAGCATTTGCCGCGAGGCGGCTTCCAACTGCGGCCGGGAAGGATTCACGCAGGTCCAGGCTGCCTCCATCCACGCAGCCTGCTGCAGCAGGTCTGAGGTCTGTCGGCGGTAGCTGCATGCCTCGCACAGCCCGGCCGCCTGGTCCCGCCCGCAGTCCTCGCACGGCAGGGCCTGGCGCACCGCGTCGGCGGCGGCCGCGGCCTCACGCTCACGCTCCGCCCGCTCCTGGGCAGCCGCACAGGCCGCATCCCGGCGGTTCTGCTCCGCGCGGGCCTTCTCACGCCGCCACATGAGGTCCTCCGCCTCGATGGCCGCCTGCTCACGCAACCGCTCCTCGAGGACCCGACGCCGCTCGCCATCGGCGAGACCGGGCAGCTCCCGGTCGATCTGCGCCGCGATCTTCGCCCGCCGGGCACGCCGGAGGTGAAGCACGTTGCCGCAGTTCTCGCACTCCCCACCGGTGTCCAGCCGGATCCCGTCATCGCACCGGAGGTCCGAGCACGCCTGACGCTGCACCAGGCCACGGCGGATCAGCCACGGATACGGGCGGTCGACCAGGGCCTCACCGCCGGTCTCCGCCAGCCGGTCGGTGAGCCGGTCAGCCAGCAGCCGCGCCGCCGCCTCCGGCTGCTCCAGAATGCCGGCCAGCCGCTTCATCTCCGCCTTGGCAGTCGCCGCCACCTGGTCCTGCTGCCAACCCGATAGCCGCTCCCACAGCCCGGAGACCGGTCCCAGAGCCACCCACAGACCAAGATCGTCAGGAAGGCCTGCCCTCCGCTGCCGCTGCGCCTTTGCCCAACTCGCGGCCTTCAGCCGGCCACCGGCGAGAACCCCGGCGGCACGCTGCCCATTTCGCTCATCGACCGGGGACTCCTTCGGCTTTCCCCCGCGCAGCGGGCCATCCTCAGCGACCGGCCGCACCGACTCGACAACGGCGGACTCGCCATCGGCGGCCTGATCCTCGCGCACGCACACGCGTTCCGGCCGATGGCCTTCACCACCACGGCCTTCGCCGGAAAAGCCACAAGAAGGCTGCAGAGGACTTACGGGAGTAGCCACAGAAGCGTGGTCTGTGTGGAGCTCTGCACCATCGGGACGCTCCTGATCCACCGCCTCCAAAGCCACCCCACCACCCCGGAGCCCAGGTGTGCCAAGGACTTCGGCAACGCGGACCGGAGCAAGATCTCCGACTGCACCATCGGGACGCTGCGAAGGCACCGCTTTGGCACCCTGACCAGACTCCACAGGAGTCACGGCGCGGCCGTACGCGCGGGCCACCGGCAGCAGCAACACCCGGCCACGCCCATTCATCCGCGTCACTGTCGCCTCACGCTGCCGCGCCACGACACCAGCCTCCGTCAGCCGCACCAAGACTTTCCGCGCCCCGGACGGCGAGCAGCCCAGCAGGCGGGCCAGCGTCGCCGCCCCCCGCCCCTCACGCTTCTTCACCGAGCCGCCGCACAGCTGCAGCCAGCCCGACGCCCTCGAGTTCAGCACCATCAAAAGCAGCCCGAGCCGGTCGGTCGCCGCCCCCTTGCCCGTACGGCTGGCCAGCAGCCCCGGCGGCGTCGGCTCCTTGCCCTCCGGCGCCCACCCCGGCCCGAACAGGGCCTCGATGAGGCGCAACAGCGTCGCCAGCTCCGCCTTCGACAACGCCAACGGATGCCCCACTCCCCCACCGTGGTGAGCGTTCCACAGCGGCATGAGCAGGCAGTCCAGCCCGGTCGGGTGTCCCTTCGCGTCCCTTACCACCCGGCTGCGCAGCGTTCCCGAACCGCGCAGCGGCGGCAGCACCTTGTGGTGGACAGTCGACTCACCCACCCCCAGCCAACGACCGAGCTCCGCAGCCCAGATCGACGTCTGCAGGTCGTTCTTCTCGCCCCTGCGCGCCCGCGACTTGGCGAAGAGCACTACCGCCGCCAGCTTCGGCGCATCTTTCAGTCCGGAGATCGAAGGGTCAGCCAACAGCGCCTGCACCGCGTCACGCAGCCGCAGCCGCATCGGCCGACCGAGGCGCAGCGGGTCGTCCAGACCGCCATCACCCGGTTGCTCGCAGGCCGGCACCGACTGCAGCGTGCCTCGCTGCGCGGGAATGACCGGAACGCCGACCACGTCGTCATCCGCCCGCTCCGGCAGCATCGCGGCCGCCGCGGCGCTCACGCGGACACCCCGGCCAGTCGGCAACCGCCAGTGGTGGCCGCGAGAACCCTGCCCCGTTTCAGATCCACACAAACGGGATGAACGCGGCAGTGAAATCCGTTAAGACGGGACGTCATGAGACCCCAAACAGGGGTGAAACAGGCATAAGCGGGCTGGCGAAAGCCCAAGCAGTCGTGCAGAATGACGACGTCCTCCTTCTCTGAAGGTAGGTACGACAAAGCCCCTCCTGTGAAGGTGGGTGCTTTGGTTCTGGCGAGAACCGAGTTCGAACCGCTCGCAGCCGGCTGGCACCGGGGCGAGCAGCTCCTCCAAGAGGCGGCAACCTCACGGAGAGCAGAGGGGCGCTGGAGTTGGTGACGGCAATCACCAGAAGCCAGACCCGGGGCGGCCAGAAGCCCTGCGATGCAGGCGCCGCCCCCAGAGACCTACGTCATGACCGCCCCCTCAAAAGCAGGGGTGCGGTGTGTCTGAGGCAGGGTGCGGGTACCCTGATACACGTCGATCACCTGGACTCGCTGAAACGGGTGGTCGGCAGGCCACGGACCCCTCCTACAAGGTCCGGCGGCCCGCCCCCTCGACTTGCTCAAGGTCGTGGGGGCCATTTTCTTTTGATCAAGCTCGAGGACACGATACTCCCCCGGTCTCCTGCTGCGGACCCCAGGAGCACCCCGTGTCGCGGGCCCAAATGTTTGCTGTTGAACCGTCAAACACGCACTGTGCGAAGGGCGCAGCACTCCCACGGGAGATAACGCCCTGACAAGGCCGTCAGTTCCCATGAGACCAGGGCAGTCTGATCCCCAACCAAGCGCCGTTTGCACACGCCTAATCGCGAACCCCGTCGCACAGGAAGCCTTCTCGCAGCGCTCGCCCTTTGGCACGCAACGACGGCCAGCGACATCCGGTGCGCGGTACGGTTCCTGCCCGTGACCCGACTCGCCTACTTCGACCTGGACGGCACGCTCATCGATCGCCAATCGGCGGTCCGCGATGCGATCAGCGACCTGTGCCACCGACACAACTTCAGTCCTACGCACGAACAGTGGCTGCGCGATCAACTGGCGGACCGGGCGAACGAGAGCGACTTCGCCGAACTGCGCGCCACCTTCGATCTGCCCGACACAGCTGCCGACTTGTGGCAGGAGTACGTCGACCTTATGGCGTCCGCCGTCACCTGCCGCCCCGAGGTCCTCGAGGGCCTGGCCCGCCTGCGCGCTGCCGCATGGACGATCGGCGTCATCACCAACGGGGCCGGCGACATCCAGCGCGCCAAACTCGCCAGGACCGGTCTCGCCGACCTGTTCGACGGCGTCGCCGCCTCGGGCGACCTCGAGATCCGCAAGCCGGACCGGCGCCTCTTCGAACTCGCGGCCACCCGCTGCGGCGTCAGCCTCACGGACGGCGGCTGGATGGTCGGCGACAACCCGACCGGAGACATCGGCGGCGGCCACCAAGCCGGCCTGCACACCATCTGGCTGCGAGGCCGACCCTGGCCCGACGAACTCCCCGCCGCTCACCACGTCGTCGACGACGTCACCGACGCCATCACCATCCTGCTCAACGAGACGGAGTAACACCGTGGACCAGCCGACCGTCGGCATCCTCCACCCCGGCAGCATGGGCGCCGCAGTCGCCGCCTGCGCCGCGACCAACGCGACCGCCGTCCTATGGTGCGAGACCGGGCGCAGCACCGCATCCGTGGAGCGCGCCGCCCAGTTCGGGCTGACACCCGTGGCCACGCTGGCCGAGCTGCTCAACCGCAGCGACATCGTCATCAGCCTCTGCCCGCCAGCTGCGGCCGAAGACCTGGCCCGCGACGTCGCCGGGCACCACTTCGCCGGCGTATACGTGGAGGCGAACGCCATCAACCCCGAGCGAACGAAGCGGATCGCCGCGCTACTCGAACACGGCGCGACCGTTGTGGACGGCGGCGTCGTCGGCTCCCCACCGATCGGCGGCAAGACGCCCACGTTGTACCTGGCCGGCCCCGCCGCCGCGACCGAGCGCATCGAGGCGCTGTTCGCCAGCACCGCCGTCCGAACGGCAGTCCTGGGCGCCGAAATCGGCAAGGCGTCCGCGCTGAAGCTGGCGTACGCCAGCTTCCAGAAAACGTCGCGGGTGCTGGTGGCGCTCGCGGTCGGTATGGCGCGCGAGCACGGCGTCGACCAAGAGCTTATCGAGGTCGCCTCGAAACGTAACGACTCGTACCTGACCGAGCCGCAGTACGTCGCCAAAACCGCAGCCCGCGCCTGGCGGTGGGGCCCGGAACTGGAGGAAGCCGCCGACGCCCTCGCGGCCGCCGGACTTCCCCCGGAAATGCTGCGCGCGGCCGCATCCACGCTGACACGGTGGAACGACGCCAAGGACGACAGCGAGCTCACGCTCACCGACGCCCTGGACCGACTCGCCCAGCCGTAGCCCCCACTCATGCCGTCGCCGCTCCCGCCCGCTGCGCCAGGAGGTGGTCGATGAGCCGTGCCGCGTCATGCGGGGCCGACGCCGTGGTGTCCACGGTTAGGTCCCAGACCATGCCCGGGTGCGCGTCCAGGTCCTCGCGGGTCGCGTCCCACGCCGCCAGGCGCGCCGTGGTGTCGCTGTCGCCGCGCCCCGCCGAGCGCTGCTCAGTGATCTCACGCGGGCACCACAGCAGCACCAGCGACCAGTCGGCCGGATAGCCGTCAACCACCGCACGGATGCCGTCGATCTGTCCGAGGTGCACCACAGGCACCCCGGCCTCGAACGCCGCGTCCAGGCCAGGCGCGTCAATGACGTACGTGTTGCCGTAGCGGCTGTTCGCGTAGATGACGGAGCCCGCGGCATCCAGCTCGCGCAGCTGCTCCGCTGTGCCCATCCGGTAGCCGGCCGACTTGCCCGTCCCGACCTTCAGCCGAGCGAACTGCGCATACCGGGGGCTCAACTCCGCGAGCGCCGTGGTGACGGTGTCCTTGCCCGACGCTGGTGGCCCGTACAGGACGACTCCCTTGGGCTGAGCCGCGCCAGCAGCCGCCAGCTCGTGAGCGGGGACGACATAGTGTGTCGCACCCCGCTTCCCAGGCGCGGACGTGGGGCGATTCACCACCTTCAATCTGCCTTCAGCAACGAGGTCAGTGACGTATAGGTCAACAACGAAGCTTGAGCGGCCGGTAAGCGCCCGGATGTCCTTCCTGCTGAAGGGCCCTGGTCCGAGGCTCGTCATGACCTCCTGCAACATGAGTCCGCGTGCAGTCTCCTCGACCGGCTTGCCCGGTTGAGTGGGCACGTACCGGTTGGAGCTCACCCGCTTTACTAGGCCCTTGCGCTCTAGGTCATTGAGCGCTGCGAGGACATCGCGGGCGGCGCTGCCGTACCGTCTGCCGAGTTCAACTGGCGTCGGCAGGAAGCGGTGCCGGTGGAATCTTCCGGCTCGGAAGTCTGCCTCGAGTGCTGAGAGCGCTGCTCGCGAGGCTTTAGCTCGGGCGTTAGGATTCTGCTCGCCCTGCGGTGCCCGATTGGCCCCGTTCTCGTCCGTACGGTTGTACAGCGGGTCCTCGCTACCAATCGCAGCTCGCTCAGCGGCTTCGGCTTCCTCTCGAGTGCCGTACCAGGTCTCAGCCCGGTGCTGCACCCGCGGCCACCAGCGTTTGTCTGCTTCGTGCTGCACGTATCGCGCTCGCGGGGAATGTGACAAACCGATGTAGAGCAGGATGCCCTGCGCGTCCCAAAGCCGATAGACGGCAGTAGGTCCAGCGTCTGGTGCTTGGCGGGACACTTCATCACCTCCTCGAGGTCACAGCTGACGGGCTGTCGGTTCGGCAGTACATCTCCATCGCCTACCGGGTCTGGTCAGCTAGGGCCACCGCCGGACCCAGACAGCTGTCACGCGTCGAAGGTCAGCAGGGGTACGTCGTAAAGGTCGGGGTTTTTGGGCCGGGTCATCACCGGTGCGGTGACTTCGACTACGAGCATCTCGACAAGGAACTGGACACGAGCGCTGAGCAGGTGGCTTGTGTGGCCGGTGGCCGATCGCGCCTTCTCCCCCAACGAGGTGTGGACGTGCGGCAGGACTCTGTCTGTCTCAGCGTCGTACGCGAGCGTTCCACAGCCCATTGCCTCTACTCCGGTCAAGTGGACCTTGCTCCAGACGGGTGCCTCGGGGTTCTCGAGCTTCTCGCAGGCGCCGACGATCTCGGCTTCGGCGAAGCCGGCGATGAACATGGGGATGTAGCCGTGCCGTACGTTGTGGCTGCGGCAGAAGGCGGCGAGGGTGGGAAAGAAGTCGTCGCCGTGATCGAAGGTCACGCCGAAGGTCCGGCCGGTGGTTAGTTCGTAGCTGCGCAAGATGGGATCCCAGGGTGTTGGGTCGGTTACGAGAGGATGCTGAAGGTCTGATTGATCTGGTCCCTGTCGGCGCCGGTCATCAGTAGTAGCTGAAGCAGAATGCGCGCCTTGACCGGGTCCAGCGTGCTGCCGGAGATCAGCCCGCGGGCAAGCAGGTCCGACTCGGAGCCGGGGAATCCGTAGGTCCGCCGTAGGACGGGGCCGGATCCGGTGCGGGTGGCCAGGACGACCGGCATGCGCTTGGCGAGGTCGGTAAGGGCGTCCACGCAGGCCATTGGGACGTGGCCAGCCCCGAACGCAGCGACGACCAGGCCGTCGACGTGGTCACCGAGAACCTGGAGAAGCGTCCCGTCGTCGCCGATCCCCACTGTGAAAACGGTGGTTCGGACGTCGGGAGTGGTGGCGTTGGGGGGAGTAAACGTCGGGGCCGCGTCGGGGCGGGCCAGAATGCGTACGCGCTCTTCCGCGACATAGCCGATCGGACCGGGGTACGAGGTGAAGGCGGTGGGGCTCGTGGCGTGGGTCTTGCGAACCCAGCGGGCAGCGTGGATCTCCTCCCCGAACACCACCACACAGCCGGTGCCCCGCGCTTCAGTACTGGCCGCGGTGCGGATCGCAGCCAACACGTTCGCGGGACCGTCAGCTCCCGCCATGCTCGCGTTGCGCATGGCGCCGGTGACCACGATCGGCATGTCGCCCTTGGTGACGAGATCCAGGAGGTACGCGGTCTCCTCGATCGTGTCCGTCCCCTGGGTGACGACCACGCCGTCGACCGCGAGAGTCTCGATTGTCGCGGCGAGCTCCAATAGGTCGAAGAAGGACAGCGACGCGCCGGGCAGACGGCGGAAGTCGCATACCTCCACATGGATGCCGGTATCAGCGAGCCCCGGTACCGCGGCGAGCAGGTCGTCGGCCGACAGCGTCGGCGTCGCGCCGCCGTCGGTCTGCGCGGTCATCGCGATCGTCCCGCCGAGCGAGATCACTGCGACGCGCCGGACATTATCGGCCATGGCCTTCTTTCCCCTTCGTTACCAGGCGGGTGATGGTGCGGGATCAGTGATCGGTCGGAAGAGAGGCCACGTACGCACAAGCGGCGTCGATGCCAGCCGCGGAGACCAGCCGGCTGCGGGGCTGGACCAGCCCGGACGATCCGTGCCTGGCGAGCTGGCCACACCGCTCGATCAACCAGGACCACGGCAGATCGACGTAGTGCGCCAGAGCACGTAGCCGCCCGGCAGCCGTCGGTGCCGCGGTGAGCGAGTGCGCGTCGACGTCGCGCGCCGCGATCGTGAACTCGCGGACAACCGAGGAGCGGGCGGTCACGTCGACGTGCCACATGCCGTCCCCCCTCACCCAGTTTGCGATCACCGCTTCCTTGTCGGGTGAGACGACGAAACCCTCAACGCTCTCGTACGCGGGATCGGAGGTGAACTGCGCCTGGATCCCGAGCGACTCCATCAACGCCACGGCCAGGAACAGCAGGATCCGCTCGTACCTCGGAGACGAGCGGACCACCTCCTCCGGGATGCAGAACGCCCGGGTACTCGTGCTGCCGAGCGCTTTCGTGGTTTCCCGCAGGTACGGGTACTTGTGATCGAAGATTAGCCAGGCGCTGGCCTCCTCACCGCGCTGTTCCCTCGTCCAGAACGCGGGCAGTGCTGGCAGATCCGGCAACGCCCGGAGGATGTGGCGAGCGCAGAAGTCTGAGCCCAACCACATGTGGGCAACCGTGTTCAACCCGGGTGCAGCTTCCCGGCTGACCGCAGAGGCGGACAGCCGCTCGTAGGCCTTGAGATCACTGCGGGTCTCGGCAAGAGGCTGGTCATCGGCCTGTAGCGCGTCGTCATAGTTGCTGACGGCCCACAGAATGCCGTAGGTGAGGTCATCCAGTTCGTAGGCCGTGGGCGCGGCGACTTCGCACACCCCGCCATTTCTCGCGAGCTTGCCGCGGGCCGATCGGCCGTCCAGAGCGTAGAACCGAGATACTCCCTCGGTGTTGACGGCCCCGACCAGCAGGTTGCGATGCGGCCGCGTCAGGAATTCCTCAGCCCGCCGCTGGTTGGGGATAGACAAGATCACTCGGCCTCCCTCGATGCGCGCGGGGTGGACTTGGAGCGAGAGTTGGGAGCCGAGCATGGAACGGCCTCCTGGGATGAGGGCGTGCCAGTCGACCCCGAGGTCAGGTGTTGGGCGGGATAGTTGAAGGCCTGACCAGCTATCGGTGGCGGTTCTCGCAAACCCGAAGGGATCCTCGGAGGCCCTGGTTGCTAAAGCTGCTGGCATACCCATCCCAGCCACCGCAGCGGCACCGACGCCCACCCCAGCGCGTAACAGCGCGCGTCGATCGAGTGCCACGAGCACCACCGTTCCATCGTCGAGACGTGCAGGGACGAAGATCCCCTCACTGTCCGACAGTGCCGTGCGCGAAAGAGCCGTGGCCAGACTCACCGGTGTATCGGATACATGGGGCGCCGAACCGGATACATGGCTGGGCTCGGATACACCCTGGTCGATCTCTTGCCACAGCTCAATCAGGAAGCCACCAGCACCAAGCGTTCGGTCGATGAGCTCCACCTCACCTCGGTCTTGAGGTGGGCGGGCTCCGTTCTCCCAACGCTGCACCTTGGAGTGCGAAACGAACATCCTCGCGGCGAATTCCCGCATGGACAGTCCACGCGCCTCACGCAGCTGTCGGATCATGTAGCCAAGGCGGTGCTGGGGAGACTGGTCCGGCGTCAGCACCTTCGGCCTCTGCCCCACGTTGAGCCCCCTATATGTATCCAAGTCCCTGTATCCGCAGGACGGATACAGGGCAACCGTAGAAGTCACCCAAGATCACGCCTACACCTGGAGTACCGGCAGTCGGGATCCCCAACTTCGGCTCTAGGAGGGCGAGATGAACGAGCTTCGGCATGCCCACGACACGGGGCATCGTGTAGCCGACGCGCATGGCCGCAGCATCGATCTCACGGCTACCGGCGCGAGGTCGACACATGACTGCACCTGCTCGAGAGCCATGGCAGGAACCCAGTCGCGCGGCCACCTCCGTGGCACGCTGGTCATACGCCTTACGGTCATTTTGACCGGCGGCTTGGTCGTAATGGTTCTGCTGGTGGTAATCCGCGACATCGTCATCACCGTGGCCAGCACCAGCGTGACAGGCTTGATCTTCAAGGCGCTGCTGAGGCCTTCTCACCGGCGGGACCGGTGAGACGCGTGGCCTCTTGCGATCGGCTTCCTGCGTGCCGGGCACTGTGGGTTGGCTCCCTGTGCGGGAGTAGCAATCCACCGTGCCCGGGTCACGAAGTGACTTCATCAGGCGTCGAACTCGTAGTCGAGCACGTACGCGGCGGAGTCCATGGTCATTTCGTTGACTTCAACGGCCCGTCCGTCAGCATCCAGGGCGGTGCGAGCCAACTTGATGACGGACCTGTCGGCCGGAATGGACAGCCGCGCCACCTCTTCCCCGGACGGCATGCGCACCCGGATCTCCTCACGGAACCGAGTAGGCGCGTGCCCGAGGTCTGCAAGGCGGGCGTAGACCCCGCCTGGACCCGGATTGGCCTCGGTGATTGCCGATCCAGCGACCAGGGTCTGCGGGAGGTAGGACGCCGCGAGCATGACGGGTCGGCCCTCCACGACGTATCGACGGCTGCGTACGCAGACGGTCTCGTTCTCCGCGAGGTCGAGCACCTCAGCAATGTGCTGAGGTGCAACCGCTCCTTCGGTAACCGTGACCTGGTCAACGTCTGGCGAGCGGTCATCGTCGGTGGACCAGATCGTCTTGCCGCTACCCCACTTGTCACGCGCCAGTCGGGGAATGCCACGACGTCGAATGGGGCGGAAGTCCTCGATATACCAGCCCGACCCCTTGCGGGACCCCACCAAGCCTTCGCCTCGCAGCAGGCCGAGAGCTTGGCGCATGGTCAGGGATGCCACGCCGAAGTCAGTGGCGAGCGTGTTCTCGCCTGGCAGACGGTCGCCAGGGGCGTAGTCACCACGTTCCAGGCTCGCCCGCAGCTCTGCGGCGATGCGCAGGTACTTGGGCTGATCTGGTCTGGACTCGCGGCTCATCTATCTCCCCAGGCTCTATCTCTCTATAGAGCTGATCGTACGGGTCAGGCAAAGAGCAAGCCACGCTCGCGCGCCAACGCAAGGCCTCACAATCTCTATGGAGAACCGTTGACCTCTTTAAAGAGATTTGCTTCACTGGAGTCAGCGCAGGACGGGTCACCTACGGAGACCTTCTGATCACTTTGCGCTGCCCTACTCGACTGAACCGACGGATCACACCCTTTCGAGAGGAGCTCCACGTGAGGATCGCCTGCTACCCCACCGCCAACCTCGTCAGCGAGTCCTTCTATCGCGAGCCCCTCGCGCTCTTGGATGAGCTGGAGGTGGAGTTTCCGGAGTTCGGCGACGTCGACCTGGACGTGGCGTTCGGTACACCGCTCGACCTGTACGAGGCTGGCACCTTGGCCCACGAGCAGCTGGACGGCCTGGACGTCTACGCCGCTATCGAGGCCCGCGAGAACCGGCTGGCTGCCGCCCGCGACATCGTCACTGACCCGGCCGTCACCGCCCTGGTCCGTGAGCGTCTGGTCGACGTCCTCCTCCCGCACGCCTCCCAGCTCAACCCCGCGACCACGGACGTGTCCGCTTTCCGCGGCACCGTGACCTCCGCTCCGCTCGCCGCCTGAACCCCGCCGCCTTCCATGGGCACCGTGCCGCGGCTCGGTTCCGGTGGTGGGCGCCGGACCTCACGGTCCAGCCTTTCAACTTCATACGTCTGGTTGTCCGGCTTACATGCCGGCCCGGGGTGACGAGTACGACGCGGTCCTCCGAGAGCAGCGGCCAGTTGCGCTACCCGCAGCCGTTGCGCTGCCCGTCGTCCAGGAGCCGGGCCTTGTGCCAGTTCCTGACCGGCGGAGAACGCAACAGCAAGGGAGACGACACCAGATGCGCCACAACGGACGTACCCCTATCAAGGCCAGCGCGATGCGGCCCGAACACCTCAGCCTTCGCGACGGTCAGCCCCGGATGGCGGTCTGCCCGGACTGCCAGACCTGGCACCGCCTCGTCCGCTCGATGATCAGGCCGCACCGCGACGGCGTCGACGTCCCGATGAGCAGCGAGCGACGCTATTTAGGCGAGAAACCGTCCGGCGGCCGCCGTTGCCCTGGCAGCGCGCAGCGCATCGACATCGACATCACCCCTGATCAGTGGAGCGAGAAGCTGCTCATGGCCGAGATCACGGCCGTCGGCCGCCGCACGAGCCGCCCGATCCGCAAGCCCCGCCCGCAGGCGTCGCCCGCGCCGATCCAGATGCCCGCTGCCACTCGAACGCTGCGCGATCAGCTCGCCGAACACCTCCAGAACGACTGCCATCGCTGCCGCGCTGGCCGTTGCGCCTGCGCCATCGAGCTGCGCCAGCGGATCCGCCGGACCGCCCAGCTCGCCGCCGCCCCGGCCACTCCAATCTACGGGCAGCTGCGTACAGCCTTCCGTGAGCACCGGGCCTTCTGCACCGCGTGCGAGACCGGCGCCCTCTGCGACACGGGCGGCAAGCTCGCTGCCCGCATGACCGATATCGCCCGCGACCATCTGCCCCGCACCGCCTGACCCGCACTCGCGACGAACGACCACGGACGCCCCCACCTTGTCTCCCTGGTGGGGGCGGCCGTGGCTGCTCGTACGACAGCCAATACGGCGACAGCCCCGGCGACTTGAGACCCCCGGGGCTGTCCAGGACCTATTTCGGAGGACCTGTGCAGACCAGCATGACACTCTCGGCGCTCGCAGCCGAACCCGACCCGATGACCGTCGAAGCGCTCCGCAGGGTCGTCGACGACCAGATCGGCCCCCGCGCGCGGGGCGCGATCTACCAGAACGTCGACGGGGCCTTCGAGGTCCTCGCGGTGATCCGTGACCCGGAACGCGCCCGAGCGCTGCTGGGACGCCGTGGTGCGCAGTGGGCCGTGATCGTGAAGGACGTGCTCCGGCCCGGTGCTGAGCCCTTCGCGGTCTGCTCGGCATGGACGACGTCGGACTACCTGGTCCGCGAGGCTACGGCGACCGGAGGGGTGAAGTGATGGACTGGCGTCATAATGCGGTCTGCCGTGAAGAGGACCCTGAGCTGTTCTTCCCCATCGGCAACACCGGTCCTGCGCTTCTGCAGATCGAGGAGGCCAAGGCTGTCTGCCGCCGCTGTCCGGTCGTGGAGCAGTGCCTGCAGTGGGCGCTGGAGTCCGGGGAGGGCGAGGGTGTTTGGGGTGGGTTGTCCGAGTACGAACGCCGCGCACTCAAGCGCCGCGTCGCCCGCCGTCGCCAGGCCGGGAAGGCGGCGACGGCATGACGGACGTCGACCACAAGCGCCTGGAGGACGCGCTTCGCCGGACCAACGAGCGGCACGCCTTCGGCCGCCGCGCTCATGGCTGAGTCGCTGTATGACCGCTACATGAAGGCCAGTACCGCCAACCGTGCGCACGGTGAGACCTGTTCCAGGTGCTCGCCCGACGTGCGGTGCGACACCGGCCGGCGTCTGCAGGAGTCGTTCGAGCGGCTCCAGGACGCCTACCTCGCCCAGCAGAAGCAGACGCGAGGCTGACCCGCAGGAGGGAAACCCAAGTCCCTCCCACACCATGCCGTTCCACCAGGCCGGTCGCCCGCACCACGGGCGGCCGGCCTTTCGCACGCCTCCGGTCCGGGAGAGTCTCGGGCCCCGCTTCCCCGCAGGAGAGCCCATGCCCAGCACCCCGCTCGACACCGCGACGACCGCCAGCGGCGCCACTCGGTCGCCGGACTCGCTGTGCACGCACACGCCGAAGTGTCCGTCGGCCGACAGCCCCGACCGCGAGGCCGCCACCGTCGTGGCCAGCCACCCGGAGCAGGGCTGGAGCCTGCTGTGTAACGGCGTCCTGATCTTCGAGGACACCGGTGAGCTGCTCCCCGACGGCCAGGTCATCGCCCCCCTCCGGCCGCTCACGGTCGTGGCCTGACGGCTGCCTGATCCGCCCGCACCGACCGTCCACCACCGTGGCGGCCGGGTCGGGCGGTGACGGGGAGCCGGACAGTCCGGATCACGTGACCCGCCAAGGAGTTGCCGTGCGCGACAACGCCCTGAGCACCACCCCCGCGATCAAGTTCCAGCGGGGCGAGTTCGTCTTGTACCGCGATCCGGAGATGTTCTGGACCGGGCAGGCCGGCCACACCTTCGTCTGCCGCGTCGACCGGGTCTGCCTGGGCAACACCTACGACCTGACGCCGCTGGCGAAGGGCCGCCCGATCTACTACGCCAACCCGGACTACATGCGGCTGCTGCCCGCCATCGACGCGATGCGCGACATCGACACCGCCCCGCTGAACACCGACGGTGCGGCCGACGACATGACCGCGGCCGCCCTCGCCTGGCTCACCCAGCAGCACGCGACCGCCAACCAGCGGCCGGAGCTGCCCGCCCAGCGCGACTAACCGAACCACCCGTGAACCGCCGCCGTCGGGGCGGCATCAACCTGGAAGGAGGCGGCGTGGCCGCCACTCGAACCCGTAAGAGGCCCACCGCCCGCAAGAAGCCGGCGGCAACGTCCCGTCCGGCTCCGCAGCCCACTGCCTCCACCGCCCCCGCCTCGTTGCCGGCCCCGGCCGAACAGACGGACACCGGCCTGGACCTCGAGGCACTGGTCCGTGTCGCGGACGCCCGGGACCGGGCCGCCGACATCATCGACACCGCGCGCGAGCAGGCCGCCGCCCTCCAGGCGGAAGCCGAGGGCCTGGCGGCGCGCACCGTCGCCGACACCCACGAGCAGGCAACCGCGCTGCTGACCGAGGCGCACACCCGCGCCGCGGGCATCACCGCCGACGCCGACCAGGAGGCCACCGCCCAGCGCGCGGCGGCGACGCACGACCTGGAGGCGGCGCGCGGCGAGGCCGACCGGCTCCTGGCGCAGGCCCGCGACCGTGCCGAGACCCTGGTGAAGGAGGCCCGCGCACAGGTCACCGACCTGACCGAGCTTGCGGCGACCGACCGTGCGGCCATGGTTACGGCGGTTGCCGAGCTGCGGCGCCTGGCCGAAGCCGACCTCACCGAGATCAGCGCCATGGTCGACCAGCGCCGCACCGAGGCCAGCCAGATCCTCGCCCGCGCCCAGGAGCAGGCCGACGAACTGGTGGCCACGGCGCAGCGCGAGGTCGAACAGGCCCGCGGGCGGTTCGCCCAGCTCGCCGACACCGCCGCCGCCCAGTACGACGCCCGGCGCGCTGAGGCGGAAGCGCTGTACGCGGACGCGGTCAAGGCCGCCGACGACCGGCGACGCGAGGCCGACGCTCACGTCGCCGCCGCGCACACCGAGGCGGAGCAGGCCCGCACCGAGCTGCGCGAGCAGCTGCGCAAGCTCACCGACCAGTTCGACGCGGAGGCCGCCACCAAGCGCAAGGCCCTCGCCGATGAACTCGCCGGGCTCAAGGCGGCCTGTGACACGCAGCGCGAGCGGCTGCGGGAGGAAGCCAAGACCGTCGCACAGCAGCTGCGGGAGGCCGCCCAGAAGGAAGCGAGTCGCATCACTACGGAGGCGGAGCGCAAGGCGAAGGGCATCACCGAGCGGGCGCAGGCGGATGAGGCCCGCGCCCGCCGGCTACTCGAGGAAGCCCGAGAGGCGAAGAAGGCCACCTCCCGCTTCCAAGGCTGGCACCAGAACCTCAGCCGCAAGGCGTGGAAGACGGCACCGTGGATTGCACTCGCCGCCGGCGTCGGTCTCGCCGCCTCCGGCGAGTACGAGCTGGCCCGCATGGTCGGCATCCACCCGTACGTCGCGCCGCTGCTGCCCGTCAGCATCGACGTCTACTGCGTCACCGCCTTCCGCGCCAAGAAAGACATCGCGGCCGCGCTCGCACTGATGGCGTCGGCCAACGTGGTCTTCCACCTGTCGGAGCAGGCGCACCTCGTACCCGAAGGGCACTCCGCGCCGTGGTGGCTGACCACCTTCGTCGTGCTGATCTTCGTGGCCGTCATCTGGCGCGTCCACGCGCTCATGCACGACGACGCTGGCGCGGACGGACACGGTGGTACGGACACGGCGACCGCGACGCAGGGACGTACCAGTACGGACGCCCGGACGGCCGCTCGTACGGACGGCTCGGCTGGTACGCAGCACGCCCGTACAAGCCCGTCCGGTACGGACTCGTACGGCGCGGCAGGCGGTACGTCGCCCGTACGGACGGCCAACGGCGCAGCTCGTACGGAGCCTGTACGCGGCACCCTGCACCCCACCGCCCCGGTGGCGGCGAATGCGGGTGTAACCAGCGCGTACAGCGACCGTACAAGTGGCGTACAGGCCACCCCGGACGGGGCCGCGCGTACTAGTACGGAGCACGCCGGCCGTACCGGTACGGCGACGTACTCGAGCGAGACCCGTACCAGTACGGTCACCGCCCGTACAGTCCCGACCGACGGCGTTCCGACGGCCCGTACCGGTACGGCGGGCGACCGCTCGCGTACCAATGCGGCCGCCACCGCCGGGCGTACCGGTACGGCCACGCCCGCTCGTACGGACGCCGAACTGCTCCCGCTCGTACAGGCCCTGCCGCGCGACGAGAAGGGCTTCGTCACCGTCTCGCGCGTCCGTACCAAGCTGTCCGTCAACCAGGACCGCGCGATCCGGCTACTGAAGGAGGCCGGCCTGCTGCGTCCCGAGGACGCGGACAAGTACCTGACCTGATCCACCGTCCGGCACACACCAGTGAGGGCCAGCCCGCGGGAATCGGGCTGGCCCTCGCTGCGACTGCCGGAAGCAGTCGACAGCCCCACCAGTACACCAGGAGGGAAACCCCGCCGTGAACAGCACCGACCCGCACTACTCCCCTCTGCGCGACGTCGCGCAGAACCCGGAGGCAACTGCCCGTTACCTGGCCGATGTTCAGCGGGTCCTGCTGGACATCGGCAAGAACCTGGAGACCCTCGCCCTGGAGGTCCGCGTCCACTGCCGGAACACCAACGTCAAGGGCGACCGGTTCTACGACGCCTGGCTGCGCGCGCAGCCGGTGGAAAGGGCGTTCAGGGACGTCCTGAAGAACGTCGAGGCCGTCACCAAGGGCCTCGAAAAAGGCGCGTACAAGCGCCGCGTCCACGATGAGACGGTCGCAAATACCGTCCGGAAGCGAAAGGAAAGGGAGCTCGAAAAGCAGCGTAAGAAGAGCCCGCAGTCGCTCCAGGCCGCACCGAATCAGCCGCAGCAGGGTGCGCAGGGCCAGAATGCTGGGTATGGTGGTCCCACGTCGATTTACGACATGGGTCGGGAGTCGGCGTGAACCGCCCCCTCAGCAGCGCCGAACGCTCCGAACAGCGGAGGCAGAACTGGCTGAAGGAAGAGGCGACGAAAGCCCGCGATTCTCGCGGCGAGGCAGGGCAGATGGAATTCTGGCTCCGCCTGGCACGATCCCGAATGGCCAAGGACGTCAAAGCCGGTCGCGGCGACGTCTACTCCGGATTCGCGCTGATCTGCCGCCTGTTCATTACGGCGATGGACCAGCGCGTGGAGGGCGACGGACGGATCTGGAACGACCTGCTGCGGTACGCGGAGCAGGTCGTGACGAAGCACCCCCCGCGTCACTGAACGTCACCAGCGAGGCCCCGCCGGGCTCCGGCGGGGCCTCGCGCGCGTAAAGCGTGCACACGTGCACGTGCACACGCGTGCACACAAGAACCCACGCTCTGTCAAGTCCCAGGAGGGAGGCGCACCGTGTCCGATGAGGACGGCACAGGGACCTTGGTCCAAGGCCCCTGGAGCGGTGATTCCACGTACGTGCCACCGCCGATCCCGGATTACGGCGACACCATTCCGCCGCCGGAAGATATTCCCCCGGCTCCCCCGGAATCGCCGGAAGAGACGACAATGGAACTACCGGCGATTCCGGCTGCCCCGGACCCGTCGACGGCCTTGCGTTCCGAAGGAATTACGGCACCGGAAACCGGCGAAGAGAGCGGTGAATACGAGGAGGGTGAATACGAGCAGCCTCGTTCTCTCGCTGACCGTCTCGGTGACTGGCTGGAATTCCGGCTGGAAAGGGCGCGGACGCTCCATGAGAGCGAAGCACCTTTCCGTGAGGCCGAAATAGCGCGGAAGGCTGCACTGCTGGAGGGCCGCACAGCGCAGGAAGTCGCGATGATGGAGCAGAACGGAAAGCTCCACGCCGCGATGATGAAAGCGAAGAGCGACAAGGCGGCGGCACGCGGAAAGGCGGACGCCGACCACGCAAAGTCGTCCGCCTCCGGCCTCGGGTCGGACAAGGGCCGTTCAAAGGCCGGCGGCGGGGGCGGGTCCTCCCGCGGCGGTGGTGGCAGCGGGCCGTCCCGTACCAACTCCGGCTCGGGAGCGAACCGGTCCGGGGCGTCGCGCGGCTCCAACTCCGGCGGCCCCGGCGGTCGTTCAGGCCCTGGATCGACCGGGGGCGTCGGAGGCGGCAAGGGCGGTGCAAAGGGCCCTCAGTCCGGCTCTGGCGGCCGTGCAGCCGGTTCCGGGCGCAGCGGTTCGTCCGGGGGCTCGAAAGGCTCTCGGACGGGCTCTGGCAGCTCCCACCGCAGCGGCAGCGGCGGCTCGAAGGGTGACGGCGGCCGGGCGCAGCACGGCCCGGCCTCCACCGTCCGTGCAGAGCGGGCCCGCGGCCGCCAGGAGCGCGCCAGCACCCGGCAGGCCGGACGGCAGGAGCGACGCACCGCCGGGCACGCCGCCGGTGTCGCCGACCGGTCCAAGGACCGCGACCAGGCCCGCGCCCACCGGCAGCAGGCATGGGAGAACCGCCGCGCGAAGCGGGCAGAGCGTGACGCGGCACGAAAGACGAAGAGGGAAGCCGCAGCGGCCTCCGACGCGGGACGCACCACCTTGAGTCAGGCCCTGGCGGAGGAAGCACAGCGACGCTGGGACAAGCGCCGCGCCGACGCGCAGGCCAGCACACCGAAGGTGAACCTGACCAAAGACAAGAACACCCACAACAAGAGCGGCCAGAAGACCGCCAACGGCGGCTCCGACGGGGACTCCGACTCCGGTAACAGCGGCGCGGCAGATGCGTCCGATACGTCGGACAAGGAATCCACCACCGGTGACGGCTCCTCCGACAACCCGAAGAAGAGGCGACGTTCCCGGCGCCGGCACACCGGCGCGGGCCGCACCCGACGGCGCGGACGCACCCGACGCGCAGGCCGCACCCGCGGGAAGCGTCGCGCCCGTACGGGCCGGGCCGGGCGGCGCGGCCGTGCGGCGGACAGCCCGTTCGGCGAGGAGGACTCCACCCCCACCGTGGAGTGGCCCGGCCGGCCCGCCCGCCCGCCGCGCACCAACGGCACGACGGGGGACGACATCGAGGACGCGCACATCGTCCCCGACGAGCCCGCGGCCGTGACGAGGGGCGTGAAGGGCCTGCCGCCCGCGCCGGAGAAACACACTGCACGGCCCGGCACCAGCCGGCCCGCCAGCACGGAAGGGAGCAGCGTGAGCAGCGCACAAGTCAGCAGGCCGTCCGGGCACAGCGGCCTCGGCACCCAGCACCGCACCGACATCACGTTCGACCAGTACCTGATGGAGATGGCGAACATCGCCATCAGGGCCGCCTCCGACCAGGAGCGTGCCGAAGCCCTGGTGGAGGCCCTCGCCAAGGTCGCCGACGCCCTGCGGGACATGGCCGCCGACCTGGCCGCCGACCACAACATCTCCACCGCCGTGACCGACCTGATCGAGGACCTGGCGGACTCCGCGGCCCGCATGAAGGGGCAGGCGGAACGGTGTGCCGAGCAGTGCGGCCTGGCAAAGGAGGCCGCCAAGCTTGCCGCCGCGATGGTCGCCCGCGTCTACGGCGAGGACATGGCAGCCAAGGAAGACGCCGGCCTCACCCACGCGTCGGCCGCCGCCCACCACGACTAGGCCCTGGAGGAAACCCGCTGATGAGCAGCGATCTCACACCCCGCAGCGCCAGCGCGGCGCCCGTTGTGGCCGACGACGACAACCGGTACAAGGCCGTCCAGGCCAAGCTGGACAAGCTCGGCAAGGCCATGGACGACGCAGCCCTCGAACTCGAGGACCTCCACCGCAGCATGGAGCGCAACGCCGGCCACACCGAGGACGTCACCACCGACATCGAAAACGCCGGCCTGGATGCGAAGTTCGTGCGCCTGACCGTCAACGTGGCCCTCGCCCTGGTCGGTGCCTCCCGCGAGGTCCGCAAGTTGTCCGACACCGCTCAGGAGACCGCCGACCTCACCCACGAGACCCGGCGTGCCCACGCCAAGCTCTACGGCGCGTTGGACGACATCCGCTCCAAGCGGCGCGAGAAGACGCCCAGGCCGGGTTTCTTCAACCGCTGACCCCGCTCCCCCACTCACCCCGCCACGGGCGGCCCCGCAGACATCGCGGGGCCGCCCGTGCCCGTTTGCCGAAGGAGACCACCGGTGACCACGCCGCGCAGTGTCGCGCTCGAACGCCTCGCCTACACCCTCGCCGCGCCCGTGCTGGCCGTGGCCCCCAATGTCTACCCCGATAGCCCCGTCAACACGGTCGTGCAGCTGGCGGGCGCCGCCGGCGTCGGCGGCTGGATCCTCGCCGGCAGAAGCGACGAGCCGGGCGCCGGGCGCAAGATCCTGCGCTGGTCCCCGCTGGTCCTGGCCGCCGCCGTCGACGTCGCCGCCGGGCACACAGGCGGCTTCGGCCCGTACTGGCTGGACGGACTGCTCGCCGCCGGATGGGCGGCGGCCGGCTACCTGGTGATGCCGTTCTCCCGGCACACCCGCCGCGGACACCGCCCCGCCGTCGCCGCCCGGGCCCCGCAGTTGGCGCCCGCTGTGGCTCCGGAGCCGCCCCCCGTCATGCCGGACGACGGCGCCGACGTGCTCACCCGCGACGCCCGGGTGCTGTGGGAGCAGGCCGGGATGCCCGGCCGCACGCACATCGTCAAGGCCACCCGGCACCCCGGCATGCGGCACGACATGACGATCCTGCTGCGCGCCTCGGAAACCGGACGGCCGATCACCGGCCTGTCGGAGGCCGCGGTCGCCGCGCCGTTCGGCGTGCACTCCAGCGACGTCGTCCTGGCGGAAGTTGCTGTCCAGCCCGGTTGCCAGGGCGGCCCCGGCTGGATGGAGGCCCGCATCACCCCCGACGCCAACGCCCGGCGCCGCACCCGGCCGACCGACCAGGAGAAGTGGATGGATCGGGTCGGGAGCCCTAAGGGCGGCGCCCCCGGCTCCGAGCTGCTCTACAAGATCCGCGACGTGGAGCGTGGCGTGACGTTCTACCGGGCGAGGATGACCGACTCCACCGACACTCCCCGCATTGACTTGCCCAAGGTCTGCCGTGCCCTGGACCTGCCCGAGGACGACAGCCGTGTCTTCGTGCTGTCTGAAGGAGCTGAGTTCCTGATCAGCGTGTTCGACACCCCGCCGCTGTCCCCGACGTTCTCCGCCACCCGTGAGCTGCTCACCCCGGACGCCAAGGGCATGTACGTGTGCGGGTTCAGCATCACCGGCCAGCCGGTGCACAACTTCGTGTTCCAGCGCGACAAGAACGCCGCCAAGCACGGCCTGGTCCTCGGTGTCACCCGCGGCGGCAAGACGCAGTTCTTCGCCGTCACCATGGTGGCCGAATCCAACGCGGGACAGATCGTCTGGCTGTCCTCATGCTTCAAGGACGAGAAGACGACCGCCCTCGGTGAGTACATCGACCGCCAGGGCATCAGCCCGATCTACATGGCCCGCCAGCTGCGCGCGGCCAAGGCCCTGTGCGAGATCCGGGCGGAGATGCCGTGGGCGCACGACGGCAAGCCGCACGACTACAAGCCCGGCGACCCGCGCTGCCCCTACAAGCAGCTCAACGTCTACGCCGATGAGTTCATGACCGCGAGCCAGGACCCCCAGTACGGCGAGTTCATCCAGGCCGACGGCGACGCCCTGACCGTCATGGGCCTCAAATACGGCATCGGCTTCAACCCGGCCGGACAGAGCCCATTCGCGCACAACGGCTTCTCCACGGAGATGAAGGACAACCTTCGGCAGAACTCGAGGCCGGTCATCTTCAACATGGGTTCGCCCGGCGCCACCCGCAAGGCGGCGGAGGGCACCATGGAGAACGCCTACGACGTCCCGACCATCCCCGCCCGCTACGCCCCCAAGGAGGGCAGTGCGATCGAGCGGGCCATGGCCGGAGAGGCCGAACCCGAGAACGGTGTCTCCACCGGCGGTGTCGCGGTCGTGGTTCTCGACAACGGGCGGGCCGTCCTGATGAAGGCGCTGTACGTGGACTTCGACACCGACCTGGCCGAGCTGTTCCCCAGCGAGGTCAACCGGCTCACCGACCACGAGATCAGCGAGCTGGACAAGCGCGGCCTGTGGTTCGACTGGAGCGAGCCCGAGCCGCGGCCCGGCGAGTTTTGGCCCGAGCCCGACGAGGACGACGACGGCGACGGCAAGCCCCGCCGACGCGGAGGCGGCGGCAAGGGCGGAGGCGGGCGTAGCTCCAAGAGCGGCCGCCGCGCCGAGCCGAAGGTCACCTCTCCCCGCCAGGCACTGGAGGCCATCAAGAGCCTCACCGACGCCTGACCACACCCACCTACCCGGGCCGACCCGTCGGAGCGCGGCCGGCCCACCGACCTCTGTAAAGGAGCACCACCCACTGTGGCCCTGTCCATCTCTACCGCCGTGCTGCTGGGCGTCATCGTCACCGTGCTGGTCAAGGGCGGATACGTCCGCGTCGGCTCCATGTTGGCCTGCACCCTGTTCGGCTTCGCCCTCGCCGCGACCGGCCTGGCCCCGGCCATCAACAGCGGCCTCGCCTCGCTCGCCGGACTGATCTCCAGCCTCTGACTACGCCTCCGTCCACGGCGGGTCCGGGGTGTAGTTGAGCCCGTCGCAGAAACGGCAGTCCCACTCCGCGGGCACTTCCCACTTGTCGACCCAGATGCCGACCTGCTTGCCCACGAAGTAGTTGTCCCCGTCGCACCACCCGCACTCGAAGACGAACTCCACTCCATCCCCTTCCCCCTGCCTGATGGTCCGAGGATGCCCGGGACGCGGGTGCGCCGACACCCAAACGCCCACTCCCCCGCTATACACACGCCGAAGTGCGCCGCCC
>NZ_JAMJFL010000047.1 GCF_023544665.1 Streptomyces sp. YS415 | reverse complement strand
CTGCCCGGCCCCGCGGTTCCCGCCCGCCTCCGCCCGTCGCGCCGGGGCCCCGTCCTGCTCGCCGCCGCGGGACTCGTCACCGCCGGAGCCGTGGTGGCCGTCGTCCTGCTCATGAACTCCGGCGGGTCCCCCGAGGACGACAAGGCCGGCGGTTCGACACCCTCCTCCTCCGCCTACTCGCCCTCCCCTTCGCCCACCGTGGAAGGCACCGCCCGTCCGCGGACCCTGCCGCCGGGAGCGCGCACGGAGGCCGGCGGGTTCGCCTGGGCGCCTCCCGAGGGCTGGCGGCGGGACGTGAAGACGGGCGCGGAGGTGCACTACACCGCACCCGACGGCACACAGGAACTCGTCGCGAAGTCCTCCCTCGCCCGCGGCGACCTCATGGAGACCTGGGAGACCTCGGAGCAGAACGCCCACCAGGGGCAGGCGTACCAGAAGATCCGCCTGGAGGAGACGACGTTCCGCGGCTCTCCCGCGGTCGTCTGGGAGTACACCTTCACCCTGGAGGGCGTCCACTGGCACGCCCGGCTGCTGGGCTTCAACGAGGAGGGGAAGTCGTACCAGATCAACACCTGGTACCAGCCGGACAGCGAGGAGCAGGCGCTGAGCACGTACGAGGAGGTGAAGGAGAGCTTCACCATCCTCTGAGCATGAAAAGAGGGCCCCGAGGGGCCCTCTCGACAGGTGAGCGGATCAGCCGGCGTCCACCTTGTCGGCGCCGCCGCGCATCTTCTCCTTGACGAAGGCGATGGTCAGCACGATCGCCGCGACCAGCAGCGACAGCAGGACCGTCCGGCGTCCGTCGTGCTCGGTGTCGGTCAGCATGTAGCCGAGGACGAACACGATCATCGCGGCCGTGGCCCAGGTCAGGTACGGGTACAGCCACATCCGGACGACGAGCTTCTCCGGCGCCTCGGCCTGGATGATCTTCCGCATCCGCAGCTGCGAGAAGCAGATGGCCAGCCAGACGAACAGCGCCACCGCACCGCTGGAGTTGAGCAGGAAGAGGAAGACGGTGTCCGGGTACTGGTAGTTGAAGAACACGGCGACGAAGCCGAAGACGACGGACGAGAGGATCGCCGCGAGCGGCACGCCCCGGCCGGTGGTCTTCGCGAACGCCTTGGGCGCGTCCCCGCGCCGGCCGAGCGAGAAGGCCATGCGGGACGCCGTGTACAGACCCGAGTTCAGGCAGGACAGCACCGAGGTCAGCACGATGAAGTTCATGATCTGACCGGCGTGCGCGATGCCGAGGGAGTCGAGGGCGGCGACGTAGGAACCGTCCTCGGCGATCGACTTGCTGTCCCACGGGAGCAGGGTGACCACGACGAAGATCGAGCCGAGGTAGAAGACGGCGACGCGCCAGATGATGCTGTTGGTCGCCTTGGTGACGGCCCGCTGCGGGTCCTCGGACTCGCCGGCGGCCAGGGTGGCGATCTCGCTGCCCATGAAGGAGAAGACGACGAGCAGCACACCGGTGAGGATCGCGCCGGGCCCGTTGGGCAGGAAGCCACCGTGCTCGGTGAGGTTGCCCAGTCCGGCCTGCTCGCTGTCGACGCCGGGCAGCAGGCCGAAGACGGCGAGCCCGCCGATGACGATGAACGCGGCGATCGCGACGACCTTGATCCCGGCGAACCAGAACTCGAACTCGCCGTAGGAGCCGACGGAGACCAGGTTGGTGGCGGTCAGCACCACCATCACGATGAGCGCCCAGGCCCACTGCGGTACGGCCGGGATCCAGCCCTCGAGGATCACCGCGCCGGCGGTCGCCTCGACGGCCAGCACCACGACCCAGAAGAACCAGTACAGCCAGCCGATGGAGAACCCGGCCCAGCGGCCGAGCGCGCGGTCGGCGTGGGCCGAGAACGAACCCGAGGTCGGGTTGGCCGCGGACATCTCACCGAGCATCCGCATCACCAGCACCACGAGCGTGCCGACGAGCGCGTACGACAGGAGGATGCCGGGGCCCGCGGTGGCGATACCGGAGGAGGACCCGACGAAGAGTCCGGCGCCGATGACACCGCCGATCGCGATCATCGACAAATGACGGTTCTTGAGCCCTGCCTGGAGGCCGTTGCCGGGATCGCCGGGGGCTCCAGGGTCCTTTTCAGCCTTCGACAGGGTCGGCTGCGAGGTCATAGGGGTGTTCCTTCGTGCCGGTGCCTAACAAGTCGGTCCAGTGAAACGGAGGCGGAGAAGTAATTGAACCTTTGATTCCGGATCGTTACTTGAGGTTTCCCTGAGCTTCTATGGGATTGCTCAGGCTTTTCCGGGTCAACCCCCGGGGCGGCTGCCCGGAAACGGTCGTGTCACACTCGTCGCATGCGCGTGTACCTCGGCTCCGACCATGCGGGCTACGAACTCAAGAACCACCTCGTCGAGTGGCTCAAGGCGGCGGGGCACGACCCCGTCGACTGCGGCCCTCACCTCTACGACGCCCAGGACGACTACCCGCCCTTCTGCCTCCGCGCCGCCGAGCGCACCGCCGCCGACCCCGATGCCCTCGGCATCGTCATCGGCGGCTCCGGCAACGGCGAGCAGATCGCGGCGAACAAGGTCAAGGGTGTCCGTGCGGCACTGGCCTGGAGCGAGGAGACCGCGGCCCTGGGGCGCCAGCACAACGACGCCAACGTCGTGGCGGTCGGCGCTCGTATGCACACCCAGGACGAGGCGACGAAGTTCGTGGAGATCTTCCTCGCCACCCCGTTCTCGGGTGACGACCGCCACATCCGCCGCATCGACATGCTGGCGGCCTACGAGACCACGGGCGACCTCCCCCCGATCCCCCCGCACCACCCGCAGCAGTAAGGCCCCGACCGGCGTCCCGTACGAAGACGAAGACGCCGGTCGCATTTCCAGCCCGTTCGGAGGAGCCACCGTGCCTGAGGGGCACACCATCCACCGGCTGGCCAAGGACTACGCCGCCGCCTTCGCCGGCACCGCCCCCCAGGCCACCAGCCCCCAGGGCAAGTTCTCCGACGCCGCCGCCCTGATCACCGCCACCGGCCTCACCGCCACCGAGGCCCACGGCAAGCACCTCTTCCTGGGCTTCCGCGACACGGACTGGGTCCACATCCACCTCGGCCTCTTCGGCAAGGTCACCTTCGGCCCCGCCCCCGCACCCCCGCCGACGGATACGGTCCGCCTCCGCCTCGCGAACACCACCGCGTACGTCGACCTCCGCGGCCCCACCACCTGCGCCCTGATCACCCCCGCCGAGAAGCAGGCCATACACGACCGCCTCGGCCCGGACCCGCTCCGCGACGACGCCGACCCGAGGACGGCCTACCGGCGCATCTCCCGCAGCCGCAGCACGATCGCCGCCCTGCTCATGGACCAGAAGATCATCGCGGGCGTCGGCAACGTCTACCGCGCGGAAGTCCTCTTCCGGCACGGCATCGACCCCTACCGCGCGGGCAAGGACATCACGCCCCGGCAGTGGGAAGCGATCTGGACCGACCTCGTGGACCTCATGCGCGAGGGCGTCCGCAACAACCGCATCGACACCGTCCGCCCGGAACACACGCCCGAGGCGATGGGCCGCCCACCGCGCGTGGACGACCACGGCGGCGAGGTCTACGTGTACCGCAGGGCCAACCTCCCCTGCCACATCTGTGGCGGCGAGATCCGCACCGCCGATCTCGCCGCCCGGAACCTCTTCTGGTGCCCGAACTGCCAGAAGAAGTAAGCCGGTTCAGCGCCCGTGAGCCGGTTCCGGTATCCGTGCGCCGGGTCCCACACCTGTGCGCCGGGTCCCGCACCAGTGAGCTGGTTCCGGCGCCCGTGAGCCCGTTCTAGAACCCGTGCGGCAGCCAGGGCGCGACGGCCGAGCCGAATCCCACCGACGCCTCCGCCAGCGCTCCCTGGCGAAGCTCCCGCACCCGCCCGGCGGCCGCCAGCGACCCCAGGCTCACCCCGCCGAGATACGCCGACCCCAACTCCCGTACGGACAGGGCCAGATCCGCCGCGTCCCGGGTCCGCTCGCAGGACGCCCCCTTCGCGTCCCCCGAAAGCCGCCAACGCCCGGAGTTCCAGGGGCAGAAGGCGTCCTCGACCTCCAGCACCACGTCCACCGGCGCCTGATAGGTCCGGGCCGAAAGCGCCGCCCCGACCTCGACGAGCCGGACGAACATGCCGTCCCGGAACCGCGGCCGGCACCGCCGTACATCCGACACCTGGTGCTGCCAGGCCTCGTCCATCGGCCGCCCGTGCACCTTCAGCGTCGTCGTCAGGTCCAGGTCGAACAGGAACCGCCACAGCGCGGCCTGCGCCGTCGCGTCCACCCCGGCCAGCTCCCGCACGTGCACCACGCCGTCGTTCCCGGCGACCCCCCACTCCGGCTGCACCGCGTAACGGGCGTATCCGACGGTCCGCCCGTCCCGCTCCGCCAGCACGCACTGCAGCGGCGACGCCCCGCCCCGTCCGCCCTCCGGATCGAGCACCCCCACCCGCTCCCAGCCGGGCCGCACCCGGGCCAGCATGCCGGGCCGGGCGGGCACCAGCGCGGCGTAGACCTGCTCGCACGCGTCGACCACGTCCGCCGGTGCCGCGTACCGCAGCCGTACGTCATCCGTCCCGGCCGGCACCGACAACCGCACCCGGTTCGTGTCGATCTCGGCGGCGAGCTGGAGCGTCGCCACGCCGTATCCGAACCGCCCGTAGATCGCGGGCTCGGACGCCGTCAGCACCGCCAACGGCTCGCCCCAGGACCGCACGTCGTCCAGCTGCCTGCGCATCATCGACGTGAGGACCCCGCGTCGCCGGTGCGTGCCGGCGACCCCGACCATCGTCACCCCCGCCGCGGGCACCGAGGCGCCGCCGGGCACGGTCACCCGGAAGCGGAACGCCCCGGCCGAACCCACGCACAGGTCACCGTCCCAGGCGCCGAGGGACCGGTCGAACTCGGTGAGTTCCCGGTACAGTTCACGCTCCTCGGTGGGCTCCGGCACCCCGCCGAAGGCGCGCAGCAGCACGTCGTACCAGGTGTCCCAGTCCTCGGGCGCCGGCTGTCGCAGCTCGATCGCCGAACCGGTCGTGAAGTGTGTCCCCATGCGCCATGCCTACCAGGGCAATGAGGGACGAGCCAGGGAATTTCCGCCGGGTGGCCGCGCGACGGCTTCTCGTGAAGTTCACTGTGAAGTTGAGCCTCGGACGGGGGACAAGTGGGACCTCCCGTGCCGAGCGGCTGGTCCGATGGATAGGGTCCCGAACTAATGACAGCAGGACGACAGCGGCGCGCGGCCGCCGACACGTTCGCGGCCCGGTTGCGTATGCAGTGGCACCGGGTCCGCGTCGCCCTGCGCAGAAGTGCCGTGGACTACTTCCGCGGCGACGGCTCCGACTGGATCGCGCTGGCCGGACTGCTGCTCACCGTCCCGCTGATCGCGGCCACCACGCTGGCCAACCCGGTCTGGTGCTCTCCGGCCGCGCTGGTCCTGCCCATCGTCGCCGGCGGTCTGCTGCTGCGCCCGGCCAGCCTGCTCGGCCTGTACGCGGCCGCGGCCACCGCCCTGATCGTGGAGTCGGTGCAGCTCGGCCCGTACACCGAGGGCGCCGCCCGGGTCACCCCGGGCGTGGTCCTGGTGGTCGCGGCCTGCGGCTTCGTCGGCCTGCTCATCGCGCAGTTCCGCAGCAGGGTCGGCGTGCCCTGGCGGCGCGGCGGCACCATGCTGTTCGACCTGCGCGAACGCATCCGGGTGCAGAGCAAGCTGCCGCCGCTGCCGAACGGCTGGCACCGCGAGATGGCGCTGCGCCCGGCGGGCGGCCAGTCGTTCTCCGGTGACTTCGTCGTCGCGGCCCGCACGAACGGCGGCCGGACCCTGGAGGTCGTCCTCACGGACGTCTCGGGCAAGGGCATGGACGCGGGCTCGCGGGCCCTGCTGCTGTCGGGCGCGTTCGGCGGGCTCCTGGGCTCGCTGCCCCCGCACGCCTTCCTCCCGGCCGCCAACGGCTACCTGCTCCGCCAGGACTGGGAGGAGGGCTTCGCCACCTCCATCCACCTGGTCCTGGACCTGGACTCCGGCGACTACGAGCTGTACTCCGCGGGCCACCCGCCGGGCCTCCAGCTCAGCGCGGGCAGCGGCCGCTGGGAGGAGAAGGCCGCCGAGGGCCCGCTGCTGGGTGTGTACGACGGCGCCCAGTTCGACCCCGTGAAGGGCTCGCTGCGGCCGGGGGACGTGCTGATGCTGTTCACGGACGGTCTGGTGGAAACCTCCGACCGCGACATCGTCGAGGGCATCGACCGGCTCACCGGCGAGGCCGACCGCTATGTCGCGGGCGGCTTCCACGGCGCGACCTGGCATCTCATCGAGGCGGTGGCCAAGGACGTCAACGACGACCGCGCGCTGCTGCTGATCTGCCGGGAGGGACCGACGGTGACGTCCCAGGCGGGGGTGCACGCGTGACGCTCCCCGTGCCCGAGGTCGAGGCCATCGCCCGCGCCGCCCACGAGGGCCAGACGGACAAGGCGGGACGGCCCTACGCCGAGCACCTGCAGGCCGTGGCCGACGGCGTCCGCGCCCGGGGCGGCGACGAGGACCAGATCGCGGCGGCCTGGCTGCACGACTCCGTCGAGGACGACGCCCTCACCGAGCGGTGGCTGCACGAGGCCGCGCTGAGCCGCCGTACGAAGGACATCGTCCTCGCCCTCACCAAGCGCGCGGGGGAGGCGCCGGAGGCGTACGCCGGGCGGATCCTCGCCACGCCGGGCGCGCTGCTGGTGAAGGAGGCGGACCTGGCGCACAACGCGGACCCCGAGCGCCTGGCGGTCCTGGACGAGGCGACGCGCGGACGCCTGACCGAGAAGTACACGCGCATGCGCGCACTTCTCGGCCTCGGGTCCTGAACTAGACGCCGGCCTTCTGCCGTTCGCGGGCCGCCTGCGCCGGGTCCCGCCGGAACGCCCACTTCATCTCGGGCTCCATCACCGCCCGGAAGAGCCGCCGCACCGGCGAGGTGCACAGCAGCGTCACGCCCGCCGCCGCGAGGACGGTGACGACGATCTGGCCGAGCGGCCGGTGCAGCCAGTCGTGGTCGAACCAGCCCCGGTAGTCGCCGGCCTTCACCACGAAACCGTGCAGCAGATAGCCGTACAGCGTGCCCGCGCCCAGCGCCGTGAACCACATGTGCCGGCGCGGCACCCAGGCGAAGAAGCACGCCGTCAGCACCAGCGAGCAGCCGAACAGCGCGAACACCATCACGGGCCCGGTCCACCACGGCGCGCCCAGCTCCTGCGCGGAGTCGCGGTGGTAGAACCAGCCGGTGTTCATGCGCGGCACCGACCACCAGCTCACGGCGAGCGCCAGCGCGAACACCGGCACGGACAGGACGCGTACCGCGCGTCGGCGCACCCACTGGAAGTGCTCGGCCCTCATGTGCAGGCCCAGCACGAAGAACGGCAGGAACTGGAGCACCCGCTGCAGGTCGAGGTCGTCGCCGATCGCCGGGGTGACGGACGCCAGCACCGCGATGCCGAGCGCGACGGGCAGCGGCCGGCGAATCGTCTTCCAGATCGGGGTGGTCAGCCGCCAGACGAACAGCGCGACCAGGAACCAGGTGAGGTACCAGGGGTCGAGCAGGCTGATGTCCATGCCCGGGTCGTCGTCGATCACCCGCTTGAACAGCGGATACGCGGTCTCGAAGACGATGTACGGCACGGCGACGCCGGTGATCAGCCGGCGCAGCCGGTCGGGGCGCATGTCGAAACTGCGGGAGAAGAAGCCGGAGATGATGATGAACGCCGGCATGTGGAAGGCGTACACGGCCATGTACAGGCCCTCGAGGATCCGGCTGTCCCCCTTCAGGGGCTCCCAGGCGTGGCCGACGGCCACCAGCACGATCGCCAGGAACTTCGCGTTGTCGAAGAAGGCGTCGCGCTTGTCCGCTCTTGTGTTCTGTCTTTGCTGTTTCTCGGGGGAGCGCGGACTCGGCACTCCCGGGGCCTGCGACTGTGCGGGTGGCGAGGCAGCGTGGAACATCTGAGGCACCCTAGCGGCGGCTGTGCGGATGAGTAAAACGCGGGACGCTATTACCGCTTGTGTGCCTGCCTTGTGATGTTTAATCCATGCTAAATGGTACATAAGGCAAGGTGTGGGCTGGAGTTGGAGTCACCTGTGGCGACAATTCGAATTACCCGCGAACACCATGTGTGGACATGGAAACGATCACGCCGAATTTCTCTTGCGAGTGGCACTTCGAATTCCCTTGCGACGCGCGCCCGATGGTCCGCCGCGCGGCCCGGCGCCACCCGCACCGGCCGGAGTTGCGGTCACTGATGCCCCACCCGCCGCATACGGCGGGCCTGTTGGTGGCACGATGGTTCTGGCGGGGGTGCGCGGGGCAGGCACCCCCGGGCCGGGAGAGCGGACCGACCGAGGGTGTGATCAGTTGTGGCCATTTCGCTGTCAGTGGTGCTGCTGTTGGCGATCATCTTGGTGGTGTTGATCCGAGGTGGCTCCCTCAAGGCCGGCCCCGCGGTGGTCGCCGTCCTCTTCGGCTTCTTCCTCGCCTCCACCGGCATGGCCGACGACATCCAGCGGTTCCTCGACTCCCTGGCCGAGACGATCAACTCGATCCAGTTCTAGACCCAGGACCGCCCGAACGACGGGTATGCAGGGGGCACGTGGGGTCTTGGCTCGGGTGGGATCTGCCGCGCCGGCGGGAGCGGATGGGCGCGCGATGCGAGAGGCGCTGCATCCGTCGCATTTTCGATTGCTGGTGCCGGGGGCAGCAGGAGATCATGGGCGCATGAGTCCAGGATCACGGCGCATGGTCGGCATGGGAAGCGTGCTGGTCGGCATCGCTCTCGCGTCCTGGCTGATCTTCGGCCCTCCCCGGGACTGGGAGGGCGGCGTGAGGTGGCTACGTCACGGTCTGGCGTGGGCGTCCCTGGGAGTGATCATCCTTGCCGCCCGATTGATGTTCCCCGACACCAAGAAGGACTCGTCCGACACGGTGCCCGACTAGATCGCGGAGCCGAGCGAGGCCGGCGTCCCGTATCGCCATATCGCCGAGCTGACGAGCATCTCGCGGACGACGGACTGGGCGGAACCTCGGTAAACGACTCGGGCCAGGCCGAGGAATTGATCCTCTGGCCTGGCCCTGCGTCATGTGGAGCGGGCGACGGGAATCGAACCCGCGTAGCTAGTTTGGAAGACTAGGGCTCTACCATTGAGCTACGCCCGCACAGGACGCGCCGCAGGTCAGCCGACCGCGGCACTGGAGGCATCCTAGCGGGTCGGCCCCCCTCGGCGCACACCCCATAAATGCGGCGGCCCCATGGCCTGCGGGCATGTACCCTACGTGTCGCACCAGACGGGGTGTGGCGCAGCTTGGTAGCGCGTCCGCTTTGGGAGCGGAAGGCCGTGGGTTCAAATCCCGCCACCCCGACCACCTGCCTGATCATCCGGATGATCGCCTTTGGGTCGTTCAGTGCCTGCGGTTACTATGCAAGCTGCGCGCCCGTGTGTCCCTCACTCCCTGAAGTCCTCCGGGCGGCGAAGCCGCCGGACCGGTCTGGTCCGGCAAAACCGAGAAGTCAGCCACAAGGAGACCGAACCGTGAAGAGCGCCGTGGAGACCCTGAACCCGACTCGGGTTCGGCTCACTGTCGAGGTGCCCTTCGAGGAGCTCAAGGACAGCCTCGACGCGGCGTACAAGAAGATCAACCAGCAGGTCACGGTGAAGGGCTTCCGCAAGGGCAAGATTCCCGCCCGGGTCATCGACCAGCGGTTCGGCCGTGGCGCCGTGCTGGAGGAGGCCGTCAACGACGCGCTTCCGAAGTTCTACACCGAGGCGGTCAACGAGGCCGAGCTCAACGTCCTGGGCCAGCCCGAGGTCGACATCACGGAGCTGAAGGACGGCGAGACGCTGAACTTCACCGCCGAGGTCGACGTCCGCCCGGCCATCGAGATCCCGGACTACTCGGGCATCGAGGTCGAGGTCGACGCCGTCGAGGTCACCGACGAGGACATCGAGAAGTCGGTCGAGCAGCTCCGCGAGCGCTTCGCCTCGACCTCCCCGGTCGAGCGCGCCGCCGAGGACGGCGACGTCGTCACCATCGACCTGCAGGCCAAGGTCGAGGGCGAGGTCCTGGAGGACGGTGTCGCCGAGGGTGTCTCCTACACCATCGGCTCCGGCGAGCTCCTCGAGGGCATCGACGACGCCGTGAAGGGCCTGGAGGCCGGTGGCGAGGCCACCTTCACCTCCGAGCTCAAGGGCGGCTCGGCGGCCGGCAAGGAGGCCGAGGTCACCGTCAAGGTCACCCAGGTCGCCGCCCGCGAACTGCCCGCGCTGGACGACGACTTCGCCCAGCTCGCCTCCGAGTTCGACACCCTCGACGAGCTCAAGGCCGACAGCCGCAAGCGCCTCGAGAACATGAAGCAGTACGACCAGGCCACGCAGGCCCAGGAGCGCGTCCTGGAGAAGCTGCTGGAGCTCGTCGAGGTGCCCGTCCCCGAGAAGCTGCTCGAGGACGAGATCAACACCCGCAAGCACAACCTGGAGCACCACCAGCTCGGCCAGATGGGCCTCGACCTCGAGAAGTACCTCGAGATCCAGGGCAAGACGGTCGAGGAGTTCGACGCCGAGACCAAGGAAGCCGCGGTCAAGGGCATCAAGACGCAGTTCGTCCTGGACGAGCTCGTCAAGCAGGAGAAGCTCAACGTCAACCAGGAGGAGCTCACCGAGCACCTCATGCGGCGCGCGGCCTCCTCCGGCATGTCCCCCGACCAGTTCGCCCAGGCCGTCGTCGAGGGCGGCCAGGTTCCGCTCCTGGTCGGCGAGGTCGCCCGCGGCAAGGCCCTGGCCGTCGTGGTCGAGAAGGCCACGGTCAAGGACACCAACGGCGAGATCATCGACCTGGACGACGAGGACGAGGTCGAGGCGGCCGCCGACGTCGCCGCCGAGGCCACGGAGGCCGACGCCACCGAGGCCGAGGCCGAGAAGACCGAGGGCTGAACACGCCCGCGGCGCCTGACGCGCCTGTGACGCCGTAGGAAGGCCCCGGGGAGGACATTCCCCGGGGCCTTCCCGGCATCCGGCGGGCGGGGGCCCCTCGCGCCGTCACGGCCCGTAGGCGGCCGCCCACCCGCCGCGGGCTCTACGCCCCCGGCGAACACTCCCCGCTCCGGGATTCCCTGAAGGGACCAGCGCGTTAGGGTCCATGAGTACGGGGGCAGGGGAGTCGGCGAAACCGCCGGAGGCCCCCGGCAGGGAAACGTGAAGACGGCCCGGCGCCGTCGTAAGACGAGCAGGTGGATACGTGACGAATCTGATGCCCTCCGCCGCCGGCGAGCCTTCCATCGGTGGTGGCCTCGGCGACCAGGTCTACAACCGGCTGCTCAACGAGCGGATCATCTTCCTCGGCCAGCCGGTCGACGACGACATCGCGAACAAGATCACCGCGCAGCTGCTGCTCCTTGCCGCTGACCCGGACAAGGACATCTACCTCTACATCAACAGCCCGGGCGGTTCGATCACGGCCGGTATGGCGATCTACGACACCATGCAGTTCATCAAGAACGACGTGGTGACCATCGCCATGGGCCTCGCCGCCTCGATGGGCCAGTTCCTGCTCAGTGCGGGCACCCCCGGCAAGCGCTTCGCGCTGCCGAATGCCGAGATCCTGATCCACCAGCCGTCCGCCGGCCTCGCCGGCTCGGCCTCGGACATCAAGATCCACGCCGAGCGGCTGCTGCACACCAAGAAGCGCATGGCCGAGCTCACCGCCCAGCACACGGGCCAGACGATTGAGCAGATCACCCGCGACTCGGACCGTGACCGCTGGTTCGACGCCTTCGAGGCCAAGGAGTACGGCCTCATCGACGACGTCATCCCCACGGCCGCCGGTATGCCGGGCGGCGGCGGTACCGGAGCGGCGTAAGGCCGGTACAGGCCCTCAGGACCCCCCAGGGCCGTACGAGCCTCCACCCGCCCCCAGCCACCGCCACAGCCCCTTTTTGGAGACACCGTGAACACCTTCCCCGGCAGCGGCTTCCAGGACCGCCCGCAGGCCGAGTACACCGGCCCGGTTGCCGAGTCCCGCTACGTCATCCCGCGCTTCGTCGAGCGCACGTCGCAGGGCATTCGTGAGTACGACCCGTACGCGAAGCTCTTCGAGGAGCGCGTGATCTTCCTCGGCGTGCAGATCGACGACGCCTCCGCCAACGACGTCATGGCGCAGCTGCTGTGCCTGGAGTCGATGGACCCCGACCGGGACATCTCGGTCTACATCAACAGCCCCGGTGGTTCCTTCACCGCGCTGACGGCCATCTACGACACGATGCAGTTCGTGAAGCCGGACGTCCAGACGGTCTGCATGGGCCAGGCGGCCTCCGCCGCGGCGATCCTGCTGGCCGCCGGTACGCCCGGCAAGCGCATGGCGCTGCCGAACGCGCGCGTGCTGATCCACCAGCCCTACAGCGAGACCGGCCGCGGTCAGGTCTCGGACCTGGAAATCGCCGCGAACGAGATCCTCCGGATGCGCGCGCAGCTGGAGGAGATGCTGGCCAAGCACTCCACCACGCCGATCGAGAAGATCCGCGAGGACATCGAGCGCGACAAGATCCTCACGGCCGAGGACGCCCTGTCGTACGGCCTGATCGACCAGATCATCTCCACCCGGAAGATGAACAACGCGGCCGTGCGCTGACCCGGAGGCTGTATCGTCGGCCGCTCCTTGGCACGGTGCACGACAAAGTGAACCGTGCCAAGGGGGGCCCGAACGAGGGCCCCGGCAAGGTACCGTCGGATGAAGGCAGCACCAGGAGCCGCTGGACCTAGGCGTCTCCCAGGCGAAGGGGAAGCACACCGTGGCACGCATCGGTGACGGCGGCGATCTGCTCAAGTGCTCGTTCTGCGGCAAGAGCCAGAAGCAGGTCAAGAAGCTCATCGCAGGGCCCGGTGTGTACATCTGCGACGAGTGCATCGATCTCTGCAACGAGATCATCGAGGAAGAACTCGCGGAGACCAGCGAGGTGCGCTGGGAGGAACTCCCGAAGCCGCGCGAGATCTACGAGTTCCTCGAGGGGTACGTGGTCGGCCAGGAGGCCGCCAAGAAGGCCCTGTCGGTCGCGGTGTACAACCATTACAAGCGGGTCCAGGCCGGTGAGCACGGCGGCGGTCAAAGCCGCGAGGACGCCATCGAGTTGGCGAAGTCGAACATCCTGCTGCTGGGTCCCACCGGCTCCGGGAAGACCCTGCTGGCGCAGACGCTCGCCCGGATGCTGAACGTCCCGTTCGCGATCGCGGACGCCACGGCGCTGACCGAGGCGGGCTATGTCGGCGAGGACGTCGAGAACATCCTGCTGAAGCTGATCCAGGCGGCGGACTACGACGTCAAGAAGGCCGAGACCGGGATCATCTACATCGACGAGATCGACAAGGTCGCGCGGAAGAGTGAAAACCCGTCGATCACGCGAGACGTCTCGGGCGAGGGCGTTCAGCAGGCGCTGCTGAAGATCCTGGAGGGCACGACGGCCTCGGTGCCGCCGCAGGGCGGGCGCAAGCACCCCCACCAGGAGTTCATCCAGATCGACACGACGAACGTGCTGTTCATCGTGGGCGGTGCCTTCGCGGGCCTGGAGAAGATCATCGAGTCGCGGGCCGGCGCCAAGGGCATCGGCTTCGGCGCGACGATCCGCTCGAAGCGGGAGCTGGAGGCGAAGGACCAGTTCGAGGACGTCATGCCCGAGGACCTGGTCAAGTTCGGCATGATCCCCGAGTTCATCGGGCGTCTGCCGGTGATCACCTCGGTCCACAACCTCGACCGCGAGGCACTCCTGCAGATCCTGGTGGAGCCGCGCAACGCCCTGGTCAAGCAGTACCAGCGCCTCTTCGAACTCGACGGCGTGGAGCTGGACTTCGAGCGCGAGGCCCTGGAAGCCATCGCCGACCAGGCGATCCTCCGCCAGACCGGCGCGCGCGGCCTGCGCGCCATCATGGAAGAGGTCCTGATGTCGGTGATGTACGAGGTCCCGTCCCGCAAGGACGTGGCCCGCGTCGTCATCACGGCGGACGTGGTCCACTCCAACGTCAACCCCACCCTGATCCCGAGGGACGCCCGGAACGGACGGGGGCCGGGGGAGCAGAAGACGGCGTAGCGGCATCAGACGTACGACAGGGGCCCCGGTCGACCGACCGGGGCCCCTGTCGTGATCGCTCTCCGACGGCGAGCGTCAGAGCTTGACGCGGACTTCCTTGCGGAACTTGGCGGTGAGGGCCGCCGCCTGGGTGGGGTCGGTCTCCTTGCCGGCCGCGATGTCGGCGATCTCCATCGGCATCACGAACCCGACCGTGCTGTGGTCGCCCCAGACGCAGTACGTCATGTTCATCTCGGTCGGCTCACCCGAACCCGCGGTGGCGTCGGGGTTCTTCATGTTGGCCTGCTGGCACTTCAGGACCGTGCCGTCGAACCCCTCGGGGGTGTACGCCTTCGGCTCGCCCTTCATGGTGACGTCCTCCTTCTCCGCGTCCTTCTTCATGTACGCGAGGAGTCCGTCGACCACCTTCTCGGGGTCGTCGATGTCGCCGTAGACGCCACCGAAGGTCACCAGCTTGCCCGCCAGCGGGTTGCTCTCGTCGCCCGCCTCGTAATTCGCGCTGACGTCCTTGGGGTTCTTGACGCCCCAGTCCTCCGCGTTCTGGAGGTCTTCCTTCGTCATCGCGCCGTCCGAGCCTTCGTTCGCGGCCTTCTTGTACTCCGTGAGGACCGTGGCCGGCGTCGTCAGCTTGTGCGGGCCGTCGTCCCCGGCGGCCGCATCGCTGCCGCCGCCGCCCCCGCCGACGACGAAGTACACGCCCACCGCGATCGCCGCCACGACCGCCACCGCGCCCAGGATGAGGCCCGTCTTCTTCTTGCCGCCGCCCGGGGCGGGGGGCATGGGGGCGCCGTAAGGGGGCTGCTGGCCGTAGGGGGGCTGCTGGGGCGGGACGCCGCCCTGCTGGGGGTAGCCGTAACCCGGCTGCGGAGCCTGCGGCTGCTGGGGGTAGCCGTAGCCGGGCTGCGGAGCCTGCGGCTGCTGGCCGTACGGACCCGGCTGGCCGTACGGTCCGGGCTGCTGGGGCTGCCCGCCGTACGGGCCCGGCTGGTTGTAGCTCATTACTGGGTTCCCCTCCAGATGCTTATGTGGTCCTGACATCCTGACCCAGCAGGGGGGCGCGCGGTGCATCGGGGCCCCCACCGTTACAGAACAAAGCAGTTTCGGGACACCGCCGCGACACCCCTAAACTGACTCCGTGACCGAGAACGCTCAGCAGCAGCCACCAGCGCCCCACACCGAACTGCCGACCCAGTACGCGCCGGCCGACGTAGAGGGGCCGCTGTACGAGCGCTGGGTGGAGCGGGGTTACTTCGAGGCGGACGAGAAGAGCGACAAGCCGCCGTACACCATCGTCATCCCGCCGCCGAACGTCACCGGCAGCCTGCACCTCGGGCACGCCTTCGAGCACACGCTCATCGACGCCCTGACCCGCCGCAAGCGCATGCAGGGCTACGAGACGCTGTGGCAGCCCGGCATGGACCACGCGGGCATCGCCACCCAGAACGTCGTCGAGCGCGAGCTGGGCAAGGAAGGCAAGTCCCGGCACGACCTGGGCCGCGAGGCGTTCGTCGAGCGCGTCTGGCAGTGGAAGGGCGAGTCCGGCGGGCAGATCTCCGGGCAGATGCGCCGGCTCGGCGACGGCGTCGCCTGGTCCCGTGAGCGCTTCACCATGGACGAGGGCCTGTCGCAGGCCGTCCAGACCATCTTCAAGCGGCTCTACGACGACGAGCTCATCTACCGCGCCGAGCGCATCATCAACTGGTGCCCGCGCTGTCTGACCGCCATCTCCGACATCGAGGTCGAGTACCAGGACGACGAGGGCGAGCTCGTCTCCATCCGGTACGGCGAGGGCGACGACTCCATCGTCGTGGCCACCACCCGCGCCGAGACGATGCTCGGGGACACCGCCGTCGCCGTCCACCCCGAGGACGAGCGGTACCGCCACCTCGTGGGCCGCGAGATCGAGCTGCCGCTCACCGGCCGCCGTATCCCCGTCGTCGCCGACGAGCACGTCGACCCCGAGTTCGGCACCGGCGCCGTCAAGGTCACCCCGGCCCACGACCCGAACGACTTCGAGATCGGCCAGCGGCACGACCTGCCCGCCGTCACGATCATGGACGAGCACGCCGTCATCACCGCCCACGGCCCCTTCCAGGGCCTGGACCGGCTCGAGGCCCGCTCCGCCATCGTCGCCGCACTGCGCGCCGAGGGCCGGATCGTCGCCGAGAAGCGGCCGTACGTCCACTCCGTCGGCCACTGCTCGCGCTGCAAGACCACCATCGAGCCGCGCCTGTCCATGCAGTGGTGGGTCAAGGTCGGCCCGCTGGCCAAGGCGGCCGGCGACGCCGTCCGCGACGGCCGCGTCAAGATCCACCCCCAGGAGATGGAGAAGCGGTACTTCGACTGGGTCGACAACCTCCACGACTGGTGCATCTCGCGGCAGTTGTGGTGGGGCCACCGCATCCCGGTCTGGTACGGCCCGAACGGCGAGGTCGTCTGCGTCGGCCCGGACGACGAGGCGCCCACCGGCGAGGGCTGGCACCAGGACACCGACGTCCTCGACACCTGGTTCTCCTCGGGTCTGTGGCCCTTCTCCACCCTGGGCTGGCCCGAACAGACCGAGTCGCTCGCGAAGTTCTACCCGAACTCCGTCCTGGTCACCGGCTACGACATCCTCTTCTTCTGGGTCGCCCGGATGATGATGTTCGGCCTGTACGCGATGGACGGCACCCCGCCGTTCCACACCATCGCCCTGCACGGCATGGTCCGCGACCAGTTCGGCAAGAAGATGTCGAAGTCCTTCGGCAACGCGGTCAACCCGCTGGACTGGATGGACAAGTACGGCTCCGACGCGCTCCGGTTCACGCTGGCCCGCGGCGCCAACCCCGGCGTCGACGTTCCGATCGGCGAGGACTGGGTCCAGGGTTCCCGCAACTTCGCCAACAAGATCTGGAACGCCACCCGCTTCGCGCTGATGAACGGCGCGACGATCGAGGGCGAACTCCCGGACGCCTCACGCATGTCGGCGACCGACCGCTGGATCCTCTCGCGCCTGAACTCCGTCGTCGCCGAAGTCGACGCGCTCTACGAGGACTTCCAGTTCGCGAAGCTGTCCGACGCGCTGTTCCACTTCGCGTGGGACGAGGTCTTCGACTGGTACGTGGAGCTGTCCAAGACCACGTTCCAGGCGGGCGGCGAGCCGGC
This sequence comes from Streptomyces sp. YS415, assembly GCF_023544665.1. Lineage (GTDB taxonomy): Bacteria > Actinomycetota > Actinomycetes > Streptomycetales > Streptomycetaceae > Streptomyces. The sequence goes on along the minus strand of NZ_JAMJFL010000047.1, from coordinate 16,295 downwards.
CGAGGTCTCGAAGCGGGTCCTCGGCGAGGTCCTCGACGTCACCCTCAGGCTGCTGCACCCGGTGGTCCCGTTCGTCACGGAGACCCTGTGGACCACCCTCACGGGCGGCGAGTCGATCGTCATCGCCGAGTGGCCCGAGGACCGTGGCTTCCGGGACGAGGCGGCCGAGCGGGAGATCGGGAGCCTGCAGTCGGTCATCACCGAGGTCCGCCGCTTCCGCGCCGACCAGGGCCTCCAGCCGGGCCAGCGGGTGCCGGCCCGGCTGAACCTGGACGGCACGGCGCTGGCGCCCCACGAGGCCGCCATCCGCCAGCTGCTGCGCCTGCAGCCGGAGGGCGACGCCTTCACGGCCACGGCGACCCTGCCGGTCGCGGGCGCCGAGGTCGCGCTCGACCTGTCGGGCACGATCGACGTGGCGGCGGAGCGCAAGCGCCTCGCGAAGGACCTGGCCGCCGCGGAGAAGGAGAAGGCCCAGGCCACGGCCAAGCTCGGCAACGAGGCCTTCCTGGCGAAGGCCCCGGACAACGTCGTGGAGAAGATCCGCGGCCGGCTCGCCAAGGCGGACGAGGACATCGCCCGCATCCAGGCCCAGCTGGACCGGCTCCCCGCGGCCTGAGCCGACGTACGCGGCGCAAGGTACGCGCCGTAGTCGTCGTACGCGCGCGTGAAGGCCCCCGCAGCCACCCGGCTGCGGGGGCCTCGGCCTCCGTCTGTCGGTCCCGCTCCGTAGACTGGCCCCGTGAGTGACAGCGACCCCTTCGACGAGATCATCGCGGAAGAGACCGACCGCGACCCCGATCTCGCGGTCATCGAGGCCGGCAGCCGTACCCTGCGCACCCAGGGCGGCCCGCCGCAGGCCGATGTGCCGACGCGCCCCGAGGACCCCGAGCTCGACAAGGCCCTGCGCGACGTCGAAGCGGAGCTCGCCACCCGCTGGGGCGAGACCAAGCTGGAGCCCTCGGTCAGCCGGATCGCCGCGCTGATGGACGTGCTGGGCGAGCCGCAGCGCGCGTACCCCTCGATCCACATCACGGGGACCAACGGCAAGACCTCCACCGCCCGCATGATCGAGGCCCTCCTCGGCGCCTTCGAACTGCGCACCGGCCGGTACACCAGCCCGCACGTCCAGTCGGTCACCGAGCGGATCAGCCTGGACGGTGCCGCGATCTCCGCCGAGCGGTTCATCGAGACGTACCAGGACATCAAGCCGTACGTCGAGATGGTCGACGCCCAGCAGCAGTACCGGCTGTCCTTCTTCGAGGTGCTGACCGGCATGGCGTACGCCGCCTTCGCGGACGCGCCTGTCGACGTGGCCGTCGTGGAGGTCGGCATGGGCGGCTCCTGGGACGCCACGAACGTCATCGACGGGGATGTCGCCGTCGTCACCCCCATCGACCTCGACCACACCGACCGGCTCGGCGGGACGCCCGGCGAGATCGCCGTGGAGAAGGCCGGGATCGTCAAGCAGGGCGCCACCGTCATCCTGGCGCAGCAGCCGGTGGACGCGGCGCAGGTGCTGCTGAAGAAGGCCGTGGAGGTCGACGCGACGGTCGCCCGCGAGGGGCTGGAGTTCGGGGTGGTCTCCCGGCAGGTCGCGGTGGGCGGACAGATGGTCACCCTGCGGGGCCTGGGCGGTGAGTACGGCGAGGTCTACCTCCCGCTGCACGGCGCCCACCAGGCGCACAACGCCGCCGTGGCGCTGGCCGCCGTGGAGGCGTTCTTCGGGGTGGGCGCCCTGCGTGCCGACCCGCTCGACCTCGACACCGTCCGCAAGGCCTTCGCGGCCGTCTCCTCGCCGGGCCGCATGGAGGTCGTACGGCGTTCGCCGACCGTCGTGCTGGACGCCGCGCACAACCCGGCGGGCGCCCGGGTGACCGCCGAGGCGGTCGGGGAGGCCTTCGACTTCAGCCGGCTGATCGGCGTGGTCGGGGCCAGCGGCGACAAGAACGTACGCGGGCTGCTGGAGGCCTTCGAGCCGATCTTCGCCGAGGTCGTGGTCACGCAGAACTCCAGCCACCGCGCGATGGACGCCGACGAGTTGGCCGCCATCGCCGTGGAGGTGTTCGGCGACGAGCGGGTGCAGGTCGAGCCGCGGCTGCCGGACGCGCTGGAGGCCGCGATCACGCTGGCCGAGGAGGAGGGCGAGTTCACGGGCGGCGGGGTGCTGGTCACCGGCTCCGTCATCACCGTGGGCGAGGCCCGGCTGCTGCTGGGGAAGGGCTGAGGTTTTCAAGGATGCGTACGCTCTGTGCGTCGACGCTGATCGGCGAGTTCTTCGTCATCGGGTTCGCCGGTCTGGTCGCCATGAAGGATCCCGATCTGTCCATGTCGACGGTGTGGACGGTCAGCGGGATCGGGATGTTCCTGTGCCTGCTGCTGTGCGGCCTGGTCACCCGGCCCGGCGGCATCGCCCTCGGCTGGGCGCTCCAGGTCCTGCTGATCGCCTCCGGGTTCGTGGTGCCCTCGATGTTCGTCCTGGGCGCGGCCTTCGCGGCCCTGTGGTGGGCGTCGGTGCACTACGGCAGGAAGGTCGACGAGGCGAAGGCGAGATTCGCGGCGCAGGCCGACGCCTCCGCCCCGGACGCGGCCTGATCCTGTACACCTGACGCTGCGTGACAGACGCCCGGACACGCCCGGTAACCTCGTGTTCCCGCACACCGTGATGCACTAAGGAGCCCGTCGTGACCCAGCGCACCCTCGTCCTCCTCAAGCCCGACGCCGTCCGTCGTGGCCTGACCGGCGAGATCATCAGCCGCATCGAGCGCAAGGCGGGCTGGCGGATCACCGCGCTGGAACTGCGCTCGCTGGACCAGGAGACGCTGGAGCAGCACTACGGCGAGCACAAGGGCAAGCCGTTCTACGAGCCGCTGGTCGAGTTCATGTCCTCCGGCCCGGTCGTCGCGCTGATCGTCGAGGGCGAGCGGGTCATCGAGGGCGTACGCGCGCTGGCCGGTCCGACCGACCCGATCGCCGCCGCGCCCGGCTCCATCCGCGGCGACTTCGGTGTGATCGTCCGTGAGAACCTCATCCACGCCTCCGACTCCGAGGAGTCCGCCGAGCGCGAGGTGAAGATCTTCTTCCCCGGTCGCGCCTAGTCTTCAGCGGCGGTTCGACGAGCCCGGGGGCACCGCCCCCGGACTTTCCGGCATATGCCGGGCGTTCGGGGGAACGAGAGTCCCCAAACGCTCGTCTCCGAGAGCGAACCCGCACATCATCTGCTGACAATGGCGAAGGACCCTCACGCCGTGTTCGCGAAGGCGCGTCTACGATGGAACCCTTCACGTCACAGCACCCACCTCGCCGACCTGAAAAGCCCTCAAAAGCTCGTGGGAAGGCCAGACGAATCCTGATGGGGAACTCAATGTCGTTCATCGGCCGTGACATGGCTGTCGACCTCGGGACCGCCAACACGCTGGTGTACGTCAGGGGTCGCGGGATCGTACTCAACGAGCCGTCCGTCGTCGCGATCAACACCAACACCGGTGGCATCCTCGCGGTCGGCGCCGAAGCGAAGAAGATGATCGGGCGCACCCCGGGCAACATCGTGGCCGTGCGTCCGCTGAAGGACGGCGTGATCGCCGACTTCGAGATCACCGAGCGGATGCTCCGCTACTTCATCCTGAAGATCCACAAGCGGCGGTATCTGGCTCGTCCGCGGGTCGTCGTCTGTGTGCCCTCGGGCATCACGGGCGTCGAGCGCCGCGCCGTCATCGAGGCGTCGTCCCAGGCCGGCGCCCGTCAGGTGCACATCATCGAGGAGCCCATGGCCGCGGCCATCGGTTCCGGCCTTCCGGTCCACGAGGCCACGGGCAACATGGTGGTCGACATCGGCGGCGGCACCACGGAGGTCGCGGTCATCTCCCTCGGCGGCATCGTCACCGCGCAGTCCATCCGCGTGGCGGGCGACGAACTGGACAACGCGATCATCCAGCACATCAAGAAGGAGTACTCGCTCCTGCTGGGTGAGCGCACGGCCGAGCAGATCAAGATCACGATCGGTTCGGCGTACGACCTCGACTCCGACGAGCACACCGAAATCCGCGGCCGGGACCTGGTCTCCGGGCTGCCCAAGACCGTGGTCATCTCCGCCGCCGAAGTGCGCAAGGCGATCGAGGAACCCGTCAACGCCATCGTCGACGCCGTCAAGACGACCCTCGACAAATGCCCGCCGGAGCTGTCCGGCGACATCATGGACCGCGGCATCGTGCTGACCGGCGGCGGCGCCCTGCTGCGCGGCCTGGACGAGCGGCTGCGCCGGGAGACCGGCATGCCCATCCACATCGCCGAGGACCCGCTGGACAGCGTGGCGCTCGGCTCCGGCAAGTGCGTCGAGGAGTTCGAGGCGCTGCAGCAGGTCCTCGACGCCCAGCCGCGCAGATGACGCAACGTCACGATTCCGCCGTACGAGACGATCTCCTCTCGTACGGCGGATCGTTGATATAGAGACAGTCGATCAAGAGACAGTCGATTCAGAGACACACGCTCCCGCAAAGCAGCCCTCGGGTCTCCCTGGGGCTTCCCGCATTCCGACAGGAAGGGCACGGCCGCCGCACGTGAGGGACACACGAGAGAGCCGGCTGCTCCTGGTGCTGCTGATCGCCGTCGCGTTCGCGCTGATCACGGTGGACATCCGCGGCGGGGAGGACTCCCCGGTCGACGGTGCCCGCCAGACCGCGGCCACGGTGTTCGGGCCGATCGAGAACGGCGTCTCGGCCGCGGTCGACCCCGTCGGCAACGCGGTCTCCGCGATCCGCGACTCGGGCGAGCGGCACGACCGCGTCGCCGAGCTGGAGAAGGAGAACGCCGCCCTCAAGGCGAAGCTCGGCAGCGACGACCGCAACCGCAGCAGACTCGCGCAGCTCGACAAGATGATGAAGATCGCGGGCCAGGGCCAGTACGGCATCAAGGGCGCGGAGGTCATCGCGATAGGAGCGGCCCAGGGCTTCTCCTGGACCATCACCATCGACGCCGGCGCCAACGACGGCCTCAAGCGCGACATGACGGTCCTCAACGGCGACGGCCTGGTCGGCCGCGTCACCACCGTCGGCCCCGACACCGCGACCGTGCTGCTCGCCACCGACCCCGACTTCACCGTCGGCACCCGGATGGAGGGCAACGACGAACTCGGCTTCGCCTCAGGACAGGGCGACCGCCCGCTGCGCGTCGAACTCCTCAACGGCAAGGCCCAGATCAAGAAGGGCGACCGCCTGGTCACCTTCGGCTCGCAGGCCGACCGGCCCTTCGTGCCGGGTGTCCCGGTCGGCGTGGTCAACCGCGTCGACCCCTCCGGCGGCGACCTGACCCGCACCCTCTACGTCACGCCGTTCGTCAGCTTCACCAAGCTCGACATCGTCGGCGTCGTCGTCGAGACCCCGAAGAAGGATCCGCGCGACACGGTGCTCCCCGACAAGCCCAAGCCGACCCCCCGACCGACCGTGACGGTGACCGTCACCCCCTCCGCCCAGGCACCGGTCGACGGCCAGTACCCGCAAGAAGAGCAGTAGGAGCTGAAGGCCCATGCGCGTCAACCGGATCCTGCTCTCCTCCTCGCTGGTCGTCGTCGCCCTGGTGCTCCAGGTCAGCGTCCTCGCCCGGCTCCACCTCCCCGGCGCCGTCCCCGATCTGCTCCTGCTGACCGTGCTGGCCCTCGCCATGGTCTACGGCCATGTCGGCGGCGCCCTCGTCGGCTTCGGCGCGGGACTCCTCGCCGACCTCGCCCCGCCTGCCGACCACGCGGCCGGCCGCTACGCCCTCGTGCTGTGCGTCATCGGCTATCTCGCCGGGCTCATCAAGCCGGACAACGGCCGGCTGAAGTCGGCGACCGGACCCATGGTCGTGGTCGCCGCCGCGGCGATTGGCTCCACGCTGCTGTACGCCGGCGTCGGCGCCCTCGTCGGCGACACCGCCGCCCGCCACGTGGGCCTCGGCAGCCTGCTGTTCACGGCCCTGCTCTACGACCTGCTGCTCGCCCCCTTCGTGGTCCCCGGGATCATGGCCCTGGCGCGGCGCGCGGACAACGATCCGCTCGCCGAGACCAACTCCGCGGCGACGGCCGACATCTCCACCGGCTGGCTCTCCGGCGGCACCGGACTGCGCATCGGCGGCCAGCGCGGCGGCTTCGGCGGTCTGAAGGTGAAGGCGGCGCGGGCGCGCACCGCCCGCGCCGGCCGCATCAAGGGGGTCAAGCGACTGTGAGCGCACGCGGGTTCGAGTTCACCCGAACGGGTCGGCCGAGGCGGAACGCGGCCTCACCGGCCGACCGTTCATCATTCGTACGCGCACACACTCCGGCGCACTGAGAGGGGGCGACAGCCGCAGTGACCAACATCCCCGAGACCGGGCGGACCCCACGGGTCCAGATCCGGCTCATCGTGATCCAGATCCTTGTCCTGTCCCTCCTCGGCACGCTCGGCGGGCGGCTGTGGTACCTCCAGATCCGGGAGGGCGAGGCGTACGCCGAGGAGGCCTCCGGCAACCACGTCCAGCAGGTCGTCGACCCGGCGGTGCGCGGCTCGATCCTGGACGCCCGCGGCGTACCGCTGGCCGACAACGAGACCCGGCTGGTCGTCTCCGCCTCCCGCACCGAACTGCTGAAGATGAAGGACGACGGCAAGGGCGTCCTCACCAAGCTCGCCGGTGTCCTCGGCATGACGCCCAAGGAAGTGCAGGAGAAGGTCCGGCTGTGCGACGCCGAGACCCCCCAGCCCTGCTGGAACGGCTCGCCGTACCAGCCGATCCCGGTCACCGCCGAGGCGACTCCCCGGCAGGCCCTGCAGATCCGCGAGCGCGCCGAGGACTTCCCCGGCATCACCGCGGAGCCGCAGGCCGTCCGCCGCTACCCCGGCCCCGGCGGCTCCAACACCGCCCAGGTCCTCGGCTATCTCTCCCCGGTCACCGACGAGGAGATCACCAAGGCGCAGAACACCGACTCGCCCTACCTCCGCTCCGACCAGGTCGGCCGCTCCGGCGTCGAGCGGCAGTACGACAAGGAGCTGCGCGGCAAGGCCGGCGTCACCCGCTACGAGGTCGACAAGCTCGGCCGGGTCATCGGCGAGGCCGAGGCCGACCCCGCCCAGCCCGGCTCCAACCTCGTCACCAGCATCGACGCCCGCGTCCAGCGGGTCGCCGAATACGAGCTGAACGAGGCGATGAAGACGGCCCGCAAGGAGTGGGACCGCAACACCCAGGAGCGCTACAAGGCCGACGCGGGCGCGATCGTGGTGATGGAGGCCAGGACCGGCCGGGTCGTCGCCATGGCCTCCAACCCGACCTACGACCCGAACGCCTGGGTGGGCGGCATCTCCGCCAAGGACTACAAGCGGCTCACCGGCAAGGCGTCCAACTACCCGCTGCTGAACCGCGCCATACAGGGTCAGGCAGCACCCGGCTCGATCTTCAAGGTGGTCTCCACGGCCGCCGCGGTCCAGGCGGGCTACGACTTCGACGGCCGCTACAACTGCTCCAGCTCCTACTCCGTCGGAGGCCAGGTCTTCAAGAACTTCGAGTCCCAGAACCACGGCCCGATCGACCTCGGCCGCGCCCTGGAGGTCTCCTGCGACACCGTCTACTACCAGCTCGCGCACAACGAGTGGAAGAAGGACGGCGGCATCAACCCCAAGGGCAAGCCGAAGGACTACTTCTACAAGGCCGCCCACCAGTTCGGCCTCGGCGCGGAGACCGGCATCGACCTGCCCAACGAGGTCACCGGCCGGGTCCCCGACCGCGAGTGGAAGCAGTCGTACTGGAAGGCCAACAAGGACGCCTGGTGCAAGACCGGCAAGAAGGACGGCGACTACGTCGAGAAGATCGCCTACGAGAACTGCCTCGAAGGCAACAAGATGCGCGCCGGTGACGAGATCAACTACTCCATCGGCCAGGGCGACACCCTGGTGACCCCGATCCAGATGGCCACCATCTACGCGGCCATCGCCAACGGCGGCACCATGTACGACCCGACGGTCGGCAAGGCGATCGTCAGCGCCGACGGCAAACAGGTCTCCGAGATCCGGCCCAAGGCGCACGGCAAGCTGCCGGTCAGCAAGCAGACGCTGGCCCAGATGGACGAGGCGCTGGCCGGTGTCGCCACCCGCGGTACCGCCGCCTGGCGGTTCGAGGGCTGGCCGCAGGACAAGATCCCGATGCACGCCAAGACCGGTACCGCGGAGGTCTACGGCAAGCAGACGACGTCCTGGTTCGCCACGTACACCGACGACTACGCCATCGTCATGACGATCTCCCAGGGTGGTACGGGCTCCGGCGCCTCCGGCCCCGCCGTCCGCAACGTCTACGACGCGCTGTACGGCGTCTCCGACGACGGCGCCATCAACAAGAAGAACGCCCTGCTGCCGACCCCGCAGAAGAAGCTGCCGAAGATCCAGACCGACGGGTCGATCCTTTCCCCGAAGGTCGCCAAGGACCCGGCGAAGGACCAGCGGGCCAGCCAGGAGGGCGTCCCCGAGGGGGGCGTCCCCGGCGAGGACGGCCAGCAGGCGGCGACCGTGGGGGCACCGACGACGGAGAACCGCGAGACGCGTCGCCGGCGGCAGCGCCGACGCGGCCCGAGGAGGCTGACGTGACCGGCGCCAACAGCTTCCAGGTCTCCGGGTACGGGCCCGAGCGGGCGGGCTGGACCCGGCTGTTCGCCCGGGACTCGCTCGCCCGCCGGCTGGACTGGCCGATACTGCTCTCGGCGCTCGCGCTGTCGCTGATCGGCTCGGCCCTGGTCTACTCCGCGACCCGCAACCGCACCGAGATCAACCAGGGCGACCCCTACTTCTTCCTGGTCCGGCACCTCCTGAACACCGGCATCGGCCTCGCGCTGATGATCGGCACGGTCTGGCTCGGCCACCGCACGCTGCGCACCGCGGTGCCGATCCTGTACGGCGCCTCGGTGTTCCTGATCCTGATGGTGCTCACCCCGCTCGGCACGACCGTCAACGGCGCGCACTCCTGGATCGCGCTCGGCGGCGGCTTCTCGCTGCAGCCCTCGGAGTTCGTGAAGGTCACGATCATCCTCGGCATGGCGATGCTGCTCGCGGCCAGAGTCGACGCGGGCGACAAGCCCTATCCCGACCATCGCACGGTGCTCCAGGCGCTGGGGCTCGCCGCCGTGCCGATGGTGATCGTGATGCTGATGCCCGACCTCGGCTCGGTCATGGTGATGGTGGTCATCGTGCTGGGCGTGCTGCTGGCCTCCGGCGCCTCGAACCGCTGGGTCTTCGGACTGCTGTCGGCCGGCGCGATCGGCGGCATCGCGGTGTGGCAGCTGCACATCCTGGACGACTACCAGATCGCCCGCTTCGCCGCCTTCGCCAACCCCAGCCTCGACCCGGCGGGCGTCGGCTACAACACCAACCAGGCCCGGATCGCCATCGGTTCCGGCGGACTGACCGGGTCCGGCCTGTTCAACGGCTCGCAGACGACCGGCCAGTTCGTGCCCGAGCAGCAGACCGACTTCGTGTTCACGGTGGCGGGGGAGGAGCTGGGCTTCGTCGGCGGCGGGCTCATCATCGTCCTGCTCGGCGTCCTGCTCTGGCGGGCCTGCCGGATCGCCCGCGAGACGACCGAGCTCTACGGCACCATCGTCGCGGCCGGGATCGTGGCCTGGTTCGCCTTCCAGTCCTTCGAGAACATCGGCATGACCCTCGGCATCATGCCGGTCACCGGTCTGCCGCTGCCCTTCGTGTCGTACGGAGGATCGTCGATGTTCGCCGTGTGGGTGGCGGTCGGGCTGTTGCAGTCGATCCGGGTGCAACGGCCGATGTCCGCCTAGCCGCCGGTCACCCCCTGTTTTCCCGGGGACGGACCCCGGTGGCCCTGTCGTACCGCCATGACTCCGGTTAGATTCGGGGTCATGGCGGACACGAAGCGCGAGATCGAGCGGAAATACGAGTCCGACGAGAGCGGTCTGCCCGACCTGACCGGCGTCGCCGGTGTCGCGGCCGTCATCGACAAGGGCGTCGCCCACCTGGACGCCACGTACTACGACACCGAGGACGAACGCCTCGCCGCGTCCTCCGTCACACTGCGCCGCCGCACCGGAGGATCCGACGGGGGCTGGCACCTGAAGTTCCCCGTCGCCCCCGGGGTCCGCGACGAGATCCAGGCGCCGCTGTCCGGCACCGTCCCGGGCAGCATCGCCGGCCTGGTCCGCTCCCGAGTTCGTGACGCCGAGCTGCTCCCCCTGGTCCGGCTGCGCTCCGACCGCGACGTCCGCCATCTCGTCGACGCCGACGGCCTGCTGCTCGCCGAGGTGAGCCTGGACACCGTACGCGCCGAGCGCCTCGGGACCGGGAAGAGCGCCGAGTGGACCGAGATCGAGGTCGAACTCGCCGACGGCGGCGACCCCGCCTTCCTCGACACGGTCGACAAGCGGCTGCGCAAGGCCGGCGTACGCCCCTCGAAAGCGGCCTCGAAGCTGGCCCGGGCCCTGGCGGAGACCGCCCCGAAGAAGAAGCGGCCCAAGGAGCAGAGGCCCGAGGCACCCGTCACCGCGGGCGATCACGTCCTCGCCTATCTGCGCACCCAGCGGGACGCGATCGTCGCGCTGGACCCCGCCGTGCGCCGGGACGTCGAGGACTCCGTGCACAGCATGCGCGTGGCCACCCGAAGGATGCGCAGCACCTTCAAGTCCTTCCCCAGGATCCTGGACCGGGAGGCCACCGATCCGATCGCCGACGAGCTGAAGTGGCTGGCCGGCGAGCTGGGCGTGGCCCGGGACCGGGAGGTGCTGCACCAACGCCTGTCGGCGGCCCTCGACGAGGTGCCCCCCGCGCTGGTCTCCGGCCCGGTCGCCGAGCGGCTGAACCGCTGGGCGGGGGAGCGGCCGGGCAAGGCGAGCGGCCATCTGATCGGGATCCTCGACTCCCACCGCTACCTGGCCCTGCTCGACGCCCTGGACGGGGTGCTCACCGATCCGCCGCTGCTGGAGGCGGCCGGGAAGAACCCGGGCAAGGCGCTCGGCAAGGCGGTGCGCAAGGACTTCGGCAAGGTGTCCGCGCTCGTCGGGCAGGCCCTGGAGCTCGACCCCGGCACCGACCGGGACATCGCCATCCACGACGCCCGCAAGAAGACCAAGCGCACCCGCTACGCGGCGGAGGCCGCCAAGCCCGCCCTCGGCGCGTCCGCGAAGTCCCTGATCAAGACCATGAAGGCGCTGCAGAACCTGCTCGGCGAGCACCAGGACAGCGTCATGGCCCGCCAGACCCTGCGCGAGCTGTCCGCCGTCGCCCACGCGGCGGGCGAGAGCGCCTTCACCTACGGGCTGCTGTACGGGCGCGAGGAGCAGCGGGCGACGGCCGTGGAGGCGGAACTGCCCGGGTTCTGGGCCGGGAACAAGGACGCGACGGACGCCCTGTGAGGCTGCGGACGTACGGGGGGTGTCCACGGCCGCGTTAGGCTAGATGGTCACCCCTGTCCGTTCAGTCCAGCTCACGAAGGTACGCGACATGCCTGCCGAAGTCGCTGCGTCGGTGTTCCCGCAGCTCGAAGCCCTCCTCCCGCATGTGCAGAAGCCGATCCAGTACGTGGGCGGAGAGCTCAACTCCACGGTCAAGCCGTGGGAGAGCTGCGACGTCCGCTGGGCGCTCATGTACCCCGATGCCTACGAGGTCGGGCTGCCCAACCAGGGCGTCATGATCCTCTACGAGGTCCTGAACGAACAGGAGGGCGTCCTCGCCGAGCGCACCTACAGCGTGTGGCCGGACCTGGAGGCCCTGATGCGGGAGCACGGCGTCCCGCAGTTCACGGTGGACAGCCACCGCCCGGTGCGCGACTTCGACGTACTGGGCCTGAGTTTCTCCACCGAGCTCGGCTACACCAACATGCTCACCGCCCTCGACCTGGCGGGCATCCCGCTGGAGTCCAAGGACCGCACGATCGACGACCCGATCGTCCTGGCCGGCGGTCACGCGGCCTTCAACCCCGAGCCGATCGCGGACTTCATCGACGCCGCGATCATCGGCGACGGCGAGCAGGCCGTGCTCGACATGACGCGGATCATCCGCGAGTGGAAGGCCGAGGGCCGCCCCGGCGGCCGCGAGGAGGTCCTCTTCCGGCTGGCGAAGACGGGCGGGGTGTACATCCCGGCCTTCTACGACGTGGAGTACCTGCCCGACGGCCGGATCGCCCGTGTCGTACCGAACAAGTCGGGTGTGCCGTGGCGGGTGTCCAAGCACACCGTCATGGACCTGGACGAATGGCCGTACCCCAAGCAGCCGCTGGTGCCGCTGGCGGAAACGGTTCACGAGCGCATGTCGGTCGAGATCTTCCGCGGCTGCACCCGGGGCTGCCGTTTCTGCCAGGCGGGCATGATCACCCGCCCGGTGCGCGAGCGCTCGATCACCGGCATCGGCGAGATGGTCGAGAAGGGCCTGAAGGCGACCGGCTTCGAGGAGGTCGGCCTGCTGTCCCTGTCGTCCGCCGACCACTCCGAGATCGGCGACGTGGCGAAGGGCCTGGCGGACCGGTACGAGGCGGACAAGATCGGCCTGTCCCTCCCGTCCACCCGCGTGGACGCCTTCAACATCGACCTGGCGAACGAGCTGACGCGCAACGGCCGCCGCTCCGGCCTGACCTTCGCCCCCGAGGGTGGCTCGGAGCGCATCCGCAAGGTCATCAACAAGATGGTCTCCGAGGACGACCTGATCAGGACGGTCGCGACGGCGTACGGCAACGGCTGGCGCCAGGTGAAGCTGTACTTCATGTGCGGCCTGCCCACGGAGACCGACGACGACGTCCTGCAGATCGCGGACATGGCGACGAAGGTGATCGCCAAGGGCCGCGAGGTGTCGGGGGCCAACGACATCCGCTGCACCGTCTCGATCGGCGGCTTCGTCCCCAAGCCCCACACCCCCTTCCAGTGGGCGCCCCAGCTCTCCGCCGAGGAGACGGACGCGCGCCTGGAGAAGCTCCGGGACAAGATCCGCGGCGACAAGAAGTACGGCCGCTCCATCGGCTTCCGCTACCACGACGGCAAGCCCGGCATCGTCGAGGGCCTGCTCTCGCGCGGTGACCGCCGGATCGGCGCGGTCATCCGCGCGGTCTACGAGGACGGCGGCCGTTTCGACGGCTGGCGCGAGCACTTCTCCTACGACCGCTGGATGGCCTGCGCGGACAAGGCGCTGGCCCCCTTCGGCGTGGACGTCGACTGGTACACGACCCGCGAGAAGACGTACGAGGAAGTCCTCCCCTGGGACCACCTGGACTCGGGCCTCGACAAGGACTGGCTCTGGGAGGACTGGCAGGACGCCCTCGACGAGACGGAGGTCGAGGACTGCCGCTGGACGCCGTGCTTCGACTGCGGGGTGTGCCCGCAGCTCGACACCCACATCCAGATCGGCCCCACGGGCAAGAAGCTGCTGCCCCTGGCGGTCAAGAACGCGGCGCCGGCCCCTGGCGGGCACGCGCACTGAGGCAGGCGGCAGAGGCGGACGCGGGTACGCGGACATCACCTCTGCCGCTCGCGCCGGGGCTCGTGGAGCACCGGCGTTGTGACGGCATCGCAACGCAACCGGGCGCATCCGCCGCGTGGGCGCTCGCGTCTTGGCCGGTATGGAACCGCAGAAGGCAGGGCCCGAGCCCCGGCAGCCGGAAGGCTGCCTCGTCGCCGCGATCCGGCTCCCGGTGCGGATCGTCGTGCTGGTGCTGGTCGTGCCCGTGCGGATGGTGTGGGACGCGCTGGTCGTCGCCGGGCGGTTCCTGAACGACACCGTGTTCCGGCCCGTGGGGCGGGCGTTGCTGTGGGTCGGCCGGGCGCTGTTCGTGTGGCCCTTCGTGGGGCTGTGGCGGTATGCGCTGGTGCCGCTCGGGCACGGGCTCGCCTGGCTCGGGAAGGTACTCGTCGTCGTACCGCTCGTGTGGACGTACCGCTGGGTGCTGACCCCGGTCGGGCATGCGCTCGCCACGGCCGGGCGGTGGGTCTGGGCGCACGTGCTCACGCCGGTCGGGCAGGGCTGCATGTGGGTGCTGCGGGGGATCGGCGCCGGGCTGTACGCCGCTGTCGCCTGGCTGGTGCGGTATCTGCTCGTCGTGCCCGCGCTCTGGGTGTATCGGTGGGTGCTCACGCCGGTCGGGCACGCCCTGCTGTGGGTCGTGCGGGGGCTCGGGCTCGCGCTGTACTGGATCACCCGGGTGCTGTTCGTGCTGCCCGCGCTGGCCCTGTGGGGCTGGGTCCTGGTGCCCGTCGGGCGGGTGCTCGCCGTGATCGGGCGGGAGGTCTGGGACGCACTCGGGCATGCCTGGCGGGTGGCCGGGCGGATCTCACTGGCCGTCGGACGGGCTCTCGGGACCCTCTTCCGGTGGATCTTCGTGGAGCCGGTGCGATGGGTCCACCGGACGGTCCTCACGCCCGTGGGGCACCTCGTGCGGGACGCGGTGCTGCGGCCCTGCGCCGAGGCCGCGCGCAGTGCGGGGCGGGCCGGCCGGCAGGTGCTCGCCTCGGCGCGGGAGTCCGCTCGGCAGGCCCGTGCCGACGTCCGGCGGATGGTGTTCGGGGAGCCCCGCGAGCGGGTGGCGGTGGCCCGGCGGGAACCTCTCGCCGCCGAGACACGTACTCTTGGTAGCAGTACGACCGCTCTCACGAAGGACTAGGACACTGGGCAAGCGACAGCCCGAAGGCCCGCCGCCCGCACCTGCGGTGCAGCGCATCCGACTGCGCTACACCAAGCGCGGCCGCCTGAGGTTCACCAGCCACCGAGACTTCCAGCGCGCCTTCGAGCGTGCGCTGCGCCGTGCCGACGTACCGATGGCGTACTCGGCGGGGTTCACGCCGCATCCGAAGGTGTCGTACGCCAATGCCGCACCCACCGGCACAGGCAGTGAGGCGGAATACCTGGAGATCGCGCTCACCGCGGCGCGGGACCCGGAGCAGCTCAGGGCGCTGCTCGACGAGTCGTTGCCCGACGGGCTCGACATCATCGACGCGGTCGAGGCCCGGACCTCCGGGCTCGCCGACCGGCTGACCGCTTCCGTGTGGGAGCTGCGGCTGGACGGCGTGGAGCCGGCACAGGCCGAACAGGCCGTCGCCGCCTTCAAGGCCGCCGAGTCCGTCGAGGTCCAGCGCATGACCAAGAACGGCGTCCGGACCTTCGACGCCCGCCCCGCGGTCGTGGATCTGGAAACGCACAGTGTGACGGCTGATAGGCCGACCGACCGGCCCTGTGCGATACTGCGGCTGGTTGTTCGGCACGTGACGCCTGCCGTACGACCCGACGACGTCCTGTCCGGTCTCCGCGCCGTGGCCGACCTGGCGCCGCCGGTCCCCGCTGCGGTGACCAGGCTGGCGCAGGGGCTGTTCGATGCAGAGACCGGCACGGTGACCGACCCGCTCGCGCCCGACCGCGAGGCGGCGACGGCCCTTGCGGCCGAATCCGCTGCCGCCGCGAAGGCGCCGGCGTAAGGAAGGTCCCGCGAAGGGACGGACGTCGTAGCGCCGCCCTCGGACTCGGGAGCCACCTGGGTCGGGCAGCGCACCGACCACAAGACTTTCGCCAGGCCGTGCGCATTCGGCGTACGGAACCGGCGAGACAGGACACAGAGAGCTCCCGTGCGGCGCCCGCGCCCCGGACGGCGGCAGTCGCGCACGACGCGAGCCGCGGACGTCACCGGCACACCGCCGGGCCAGGCGCGGCGCCCGGGAGCCTGACGGGAGAAACGCCCGCATGCTCGAGCCGATCGAACCCACAGAGGGTTCCGAACCCAACACCCCCAGCGACACCCTGCCGCCGCGTCGTCGGCGCCGGGCCGCGTCCCGGCCGGCGGGTCCGCCCGTCGGCAACGCGGCCGCAGGATCCGCGACCGAGGTCGCGCCGGCCATACCGGCCGACGAGAAGACCGAGGTCGAGGAGACCGAGGTCGAGGTCGAGGAGACCGTGGTCGCGGTGACGCCGGAGACCGACGAGGCCGACGAGGTCCAGGCGGCCGCGGCGGTCACCGGGGCCGAGGCCCCGGCCGCCGTCGCCGAGGAGGCCCCCGCCGGCCGTTCGCGCCGCCGGGTGGTCCGCAGGGCGTCCGCGCCCGCCGGGGCCCCCGCGTCCGCGGAGGCCGCCGAGACCATCGTGCCCGCGACGAACTCCGCGGAGGAGCAGGCGCCCGCCACCGAGAGCTTCGAGGCCGCCTCGTCCGCCGGTGCGGTCGAGGACGCCGCCCCGCGCCGCGCCCGCCGCCGTGCCACCCGCAAGGTGTCCGCGCCCGCCGGGGCGCCCGAGGCCGCCGAGGTCGTCGCCCCCGCGGAGGCCGCGCCGGTCGAGCAGGCCGTCGACACGCCTGCCGCCGAGGACGCCGAGCCGAAGCCCCGT
>NZ_JAMJFL010000046.1 GCF_023544665.1 Streptomyces sp. YS415 | reverse complement strand
ACGGGGGGTCGACGGCCCAGGAGGCGGATGCCTGGGCGGCGACTTGCCGGGGATGTGCGCCGGGGGTGGGGGCGTGCGTGCCGGGCGCCTGGAACCGGGGGGTGGGGGCGTGTGCGCCGGGCGCCTGGGGGCCGGCATCCGCGCCCGGCCCCTCCCCGGGCGCCTCCCCCGCCGTTACGCCGGACGCCCGCCCCGTGGCCTCTCGCGCCGGGAAGCCCGTACCCCCCTGCACCGGGAAGCCCGTGCACCCTCGCGCCGGAGTGCCCATCCGCTCCCGCCCTACGGCCGCCGCACGGCCGCCCGTCGCCCTCCGGGCCAACTCGGCCATCCGCGAACGGAGTTCGGCGCACCGAGCCGTGGCCCGCGCGTGGTCGTCCTGTGCCCAGGCGAGGTCGAGGCGCAGCGCCTCCGCGTGGTCCTGCGTGGTGGCCGCGGCCAGCGAACGGCCCAGCTCCGCCTGCCGTTCCGCGGCGTACCGCTGCTCGCGGAGCATCACGTCGAGCCGGTCGCCGAGGGCGTCCCGGCCGCCGGGGCGCATGTCGTGGGCGAGGAGTGCGGCGGCGTGCCGCGTGCGCGCCCCGTCCGCCTCGGCGCGGGCGGCTTCGGGGCCGTACTCCGAGGCGAGGTCCTGGAGGAGCGCCTCCACCACGTCCCACGGCGGCACTTCGCGCCCGTCGAGGCAGGCGCGCATGCCGTCCGGATCGCGCTGCCAGAACACCCCGCACCAGCCGCCGCCCTGATCGAGGCGCGCCATGAGACCGTTCAGGTAGTTCGCGAACTCCCGCACCTGAGCCGGGAGTTGTTCCACAGCCATGCTGAACTCCCGCCAAGACCGGAACACTCCGGTCCGTAGGCAACACCAGTCGTGTTACGGGGAGGCTACGGGGAGTTTTCCGGCGGAACGCAGAGTGCGCCCGTCCTGCCGGAACGTGACGGCGAGAGCGTCAGGCCGCGACCGGTGCGCACAGCCCGGCCAGCTCGTCCATGGACAGCCCGAGCGCCCGCGCCAGCGCGGCCACCGTGAAGAACGCCGGGGTCGGCGCCCGTCCCGTCTCGATCTTGCGGAGGGTCTCGGCGGAGACGCCGGCGCTCGCGGCGACCTCCGCCATGCTGCGGCCACCGCGGGCCTCGCGGAGCAGCCGCCCGAGCCGCTCACCGCGCTCGCGCTCTTCGGGGGTCAAGGGGTTACGAACCATGACCCCATACTAATACCGGTATAGTAATTGGCATGGTGGAGCTGAAGACGGACACATCGATCGATGCCATGCACGAGGCCGGACAGGTCGTCGCCCGCGCCCTGACAGCCGTACAAGAAGCCGCTGACGTGGGTGTTTCCCTGCTGGAGCTGGACGAGGTGGCGCGCGCCGTCCTCCGTGAGGCGGGGGCGTCGTCCCCGTTCCTCGGCTACCGCCCCTCCTTCGCCCCGACCCCCTTCCCCGCGGTCATCTGCGCCTCGGTGAACGACGCGATCGTGCACGGCATCCCGACCGCCTACCGCCTGCGCGACGGCGACCTGGTCTCCATCGACTGCGGCGCCAAGCTCGGCGGCTGGGCCGGTGACTCGGCGATCAGCTTCACCGTGGGCCGGCCGCGCCCGGCGGACCTGCGCCTGATCGACACGGCCGAGCGCGCCCTGGCGGCCGGTATCGAGGCGGCGGTGGTGGGCAACCGCATCGGCGACATCGCCCACGCCGTCGGCACGGTCTGCCGCGCGGCCGGCTACGGCATCCCGGAGGGCTTCGGCGGCCACGGCATCGGCCGCCAGATGCACGAGGACCCCTCGGTCCCCAACGAGGGCCGCCCCCGCCGGGGCCTGCCCCTGCGGCACGGCATGGTGCTGGCGATCGAGCCGATGCTGATCGCGGGCGGCAAGGACGGCTACCACGAGGCCCCGGACGGCTGGACCCTGCGGACGAACGACGGATCGAGGGCGGCCCACACGGAACACACGGTGGCCATCACGGACAGCGGCCCCAGGGTCCTCACCGATCGAGGCGGATCCCAGGCCCCCCGTCCGTAGACGTCCTGCACATGCCCACCGCAGATATCCGTGCCAACCTGACATAAGCGCACCATGTCCGGGTTACCCGACTCCGGTACGTCGTCAACGAAGGTACGGAACCGATGACCAACGGCTTCAACGGACCGGAGGGCTACGGCGACCCCTTCGGCGAATTCCTGGCCCGATTCTTCGGCGGCCCCCGCCCCGGCCCCCGCCAGATCAACATAGGCCAGCTGCTCAGCCAGCCGGCCCGGGAACTCGTCCGCGGCGCCGCCCAGTACGCCGCCGAACACGGCAGCCGGGACCTGGACACCCAGCATCTGCTCCGCGCCGCGCTGTCCGCGGAGCCCACGCGCACACTGCTCAGCCGGGCCGGGGCCGACCCGGACTCCCTGGCCACGGAGATCGACGAGCGCTCCGGCCCGGTCCAGCACCCGCCCGGCGAGGTCCCGCCGCCGACGTCGCTGTCGCTCACCCCGGCCGCCAAGCGCGCCCTGCTGGACGCCCACGACCTGGCGCGGGCCCGGGGCGCCGGCTACATCGGCCCGGAGCACGTGCTCAGCGCCCTCGCCGCGAACCCCGACTCCGCCGCCGGGCACATCCTGAACTCGGCGCGCTTCAGCCCCGGCGGCGGCCTGCCGCCCGAGGCGCCGGACACCGCGCAGCGGCCCGAGCGGCCCCGGTCCGCGGACACGCCCACCCTGGACAAGTACGGCCGCGATCTGACCGAACTGGCCCGGCAGGGCCGGATCGACCCGGTGATCGGGCGCGACGAGGAGATCGAGCAGACCATCGAGGTGCTCTCCCGGCGCGGCAAGAACAACCCCGTGCTGATCGGCGACGCGGGTGTCGGCAAGACCGCCGTGGTGGAGGGGCTGGCGCAGCGGATCGCCGACGGGGACGTCCCGGACGTGCTCAGCGGGCGGCGCGTGATCGCGCTGGACCTGACGGGCGTCGTCGCGGGCACCCGTTACCGGGGCGACTTCGAGGAGCGCATGACCAACATCGTGGGCGAGATCCGCGCCCACTCCGACCGCCTGATCGTCTTCATCGACGAGCTGCACACCGTCGTCGGCGCCGGGGGCGGCGGCGAGGGCGGCTCGCTGGACGCGGGGAACATCCTCAAACCGGCTCTGGCCCGCGGGGAGTTGCACGTGGTGGGCGCCACCACGCTGGAGGAGTACCGGCGGATCGAGAAGGACGCGGCGCTCTCCCGGCGCTTCCAGCCGATCCTGGTGCCCGAGCCGACCGCGGCGGACGCCATCGAGATCCTGCGCGGCCTCCGGGACCGCTACGAGGCCCATCACCAGGTCCGCTACAGCGACGAGGCGCTGGTGGCCGCCGTGGAGCTGTCCGACCGCTATCTCCCCGACCGCCGGCTGCCGGACAAGGCCATCGACCTGATCGACCAGGCCGGCGCCCGGGTCCGGCTGCGGGCGCGCACCAAGGGCACGGACGTACGGGCCATGGAGCGCGAGATCGAGCAGCTGGCCCGGGACAAGGACCAGGCGGTCGCGGACGAGCAGTACGAGCAGGCCACGCAACTGCGCGACCGGATCGTGGAGTTGAAGCAGCACATCGCGGACGCCGACGGCAACGGCGCGGCCGACGAGGGGCAGAACCTGGAGGTGACCGCCGAGGCGGTCGCGGAGGTCGTGTCACGACTGACCGGCATCCCGGTGGCCAGCCTGACCGAGGAGGAGAAGGACCGCCTGCTGGGTCTGGAGCAGCATCTGCACGAGCGGGTGATCGGCCAGGACGAGGCGGTGCGCGTGGTCTCCGAGGCGGTGCTGCGCTCGCGGGCCGGGCTCGCCAGTCCGGACCGGCCGATCGGCAGCTTCCTCTTCCTCGGGCCGACCGGCGTCGGCAAGACCGAACTGGCCCGGGCGCTGGCGGAGGCGCTGTTCGGCAGCGAGGAGCGCATGGTCCGGCTGGACATGAGCGAGTACCAGGAGCGGCACACCGTCAGCCGTCTGGTGGGCGCCCCGCCCGGTTACGTCGGCCACGAGGAGGCGGGTCAGCTCACCGAGGTGGTGCGCAGGCACCCGTACTCCCTGCTGCTGCTCGACGAGGTGGAGAAGGCGCACCCGGACGTCTTCAACATCCTGCTGCAGGTGCTGGACGACGGGCGGCTGACCGACTCGCAGGGCCGCACGGTGGACTTCACCAACACCGTCATCGTCATGACCAGCAACCTCGGCTCGGAGGCGATCACCCGGCGGGGCGTCGGGGTCGGTTTCGGCGCGGGCGGGGAGGAGGCCGACGAGGAGGCGCGGCGGGAGCGGATCCTGCGGCCGCTGCGCGACCACTTCCGGCCCGAGTTCCTCAACCGGATCGACGAGATCGTGGTGTTCCGCCAGCTCGACCCGGACCAGTTGCGGCGGATCACCGATCTGCTGCTGGACCGGACGCGCAGGCTCATGCAGGCGCAGGACGTCGCGGTGGAGTTCACCGCGCCGGCCGTCGACTGGCTGGCCGCGCGCGGCTATCAGCCCGAGTACGGTGCCCGTCCGCTGCGCCGCACCATCCAGCGCGAGGTCGACAACCAGCTGTCGCGGCTGCTGCTGGACAACCGGGTCGCCGGGGGCGGCCGGGTGACGGTGGACGTCGAGAACGGACGCCTCGCCTTCCGCGCGGTGGCGCGGGACGCGGCGCCCGCCCCCGAGTTGTGACTACGGCGCCGGGTGCACGACCATCGCCGAGCCGCCGCCCCGGCGCACCTTCTCGGCGGCGGCGAGCCACTTGCCGCCCGGCAGCCGCTGGACACCGGTCGCCGCGCCGATCTCCGGATTGAGCCGGAATCCGTGCCCGATCGACTCCAGATCGGCCCGCAACGGGCTGTCGTACAGGCCGGGTTCGAGCTCGGTGGTCGTCTGGTTGCGCTGGCTGGCGCGCGGTGCGGCGATGGCGTCGACGAACGGCAGGCCCCGGTCGAGATGGCCGGTGAGGGTCTGGAGCACGGTGGTGATGATGGTGGCGCCGCCGGGTGAACCGAGGGCCACCACGGGCTTGTCGTGCTCGTCGAGGACGATGGTCGGGGACATGGAGGAGCGCGGGCGCTTGCCCGGTCCCGGCAGGTTGGGGTCGTGGACGGCCGGGTTGGCGGGGGTGAAGGAGAAGTCCGTCAGCTCGTTGTTGAGGAGGAAGCCCCGGCCGGGCACCGTGATGCCGCTGCCGCCGGTCTGCTCGATGGTGAGCGTGTACGACACGACGTTGCCCCACTTGTCGGCGACCGTGAGATGGGTGGTGCTGTCGCCCTCGTAGGTGGTGGGGGCCGCGGTGCCGCCCGCGCCGCAGGGCGCCGGATCGCGCGGGTCGCCCGGGGCGAGCGGGCTGGTCAGCACCGCGTCATCCTTGATCAGGCACTCCCGCGAGTCGGCGTACCGCTGGGAGAGCAGTTCCTTCGTCGGTACGTCCTCGAAGGCGGGGTCGCCGACCCAGCGTCCCCGGTCCGCGAAGGCGATCCGGGCGGCCTCGATGAAGCGGTGCAGGTACTGGGCCTCGCTCGCCTTCGACAGGTCCGTGCGCTCCAGGAGGTTGAGGGCCTCGGCGACGGTCGTGCCGCCGGAGGAGGAGGGCGCCATGGAGTAGACGTCCAGACCCCGGTAGGAACTCTTCGTGGGTGCCTGGGACTTGGTGCGGTAGGCGGCGAGGTCCTCGGCGGTGAGGTCGCCGGGGCGGGCGTTCCAGCCGGAGGCGGGGTCCACGGGCGGGTCGTTGACGGTGTCGACGATGTCCTCGGCGAGGTCGCCGCGGTAGAGCGCGCCGGTGCCCTTCCTCGCCAGCTCGGCGTAGGTGCGGGCGAGATCGGGGTTCTTGAAGGTGGATCCGACCACCGGCAGCTCGCCGCCCGGCAGGAACAGCTCGGCGGTGTCCGGGAAGTGGCGGAACCGGGTCTCGTTGGCCGCGGTCTGCGCGCGGAAGGTCGCGTCGACGGTGAAGCCGTCCCGGGCGAGCCGCTGGGCGGGCTTCAGCAGTGTGCCGAGGCTCTTGCTCCCCCACCTGTCCAGCGCCCGGCGCCAGGTGGCGGGCGTGCCGGGCGTACCGACGCTCAGTCCGCTGCTGACGGCTTCGGCGAAGGGGATCGCCGTGCCGTTCTCCAGGAACAGCCCGGCGTCCGCGCTCGACGGGGCGGTCTCGCGGCCGTCGATCGTGCGGACCGTACGGGACTTGGCGTCGTAGTAGACGAAGTAGCCGCCTCCGCCGATGCCCGCGGAGTAGGGCTCGGTGACGCCGAGCGCGGCGGCGGTGGCGACGGCCGCGTCGACGGCGTTGCCGCCCCTTCTCAGCACCTCGATCCCGGCGGCGGAGGCGTCCGCGTCCACGCTGGCGACGGCACCGCCGTAGCCGACGGCGACGGGCGCCTTCTCGACGGGCGTGCCGGAAGCGGCGGGCGGCGCCGCCCCCACCGACACGACGGCGGCCGAGACCGCGAGGACCGACAGTTTGTGTGCGACGGAAAGACGCATCCGCACCTCCAGTCAGGGACCGTCCGGGAAGCCTAATGGATCGACATGCCCCCGTCAGGAGCACCGGCTAGCATGCGCGCCCATGAATGACGACCTGCGCAACATCGTGCTGGGTGTGATCGCGGCCGGCCTGAGCGCCGCCCTCGGCTGGGCGGCCCGCACCTACTTGTACAAGCGCAAGCTGCGCCGCAAGCAGGCCTTCTTCGGGCTGCCCGACAACTCCGAGTCACTGCTCGTGGTGAACCGCGAGGCGGGCGGGCCCGAACTCACCGTGATGCGCCACGATGTGTTCGCGCTGCTCGAACTGGCCGCGCTGATCAAGGACTGCAACGCGCACGCCCAGGTCGTCGCGCACGACGCGGCCCAGCAGGGCTTCGGTGAGCGCACCGAGTTCTGTGTCGGCGGACCGGCCTCCAACCGCCGTATGACCGCCCATCTCGCGTCCCTGCTGCCCGGTGTACGGATCAACGTGGACGCCGAGCCGGGACCCGACCGGGGCGCCTTCCAGATCGGCAGCGAGCGCTACCGGCTGGATCCGGGCCGAGGCGAGTACGTCATCCTCGCCCGGCTCACCGCGGGCCAGGGCACGGGCTCCCGTCCGGTCTTCCTCTTCTGCGGGCAGCGGGCGATCACCAACCAGGCCGCGACCCGCTATCTCGCCCGCAACCACGAACGGCTGTCCCGCAAGCACGGGAACCACTCCTTCGTGCTGCTGCTGAAGGTCGTCAACTCGCAGGCGTACGGCCCGGACGTGGTGGAGCTGGTGGCGGACGTGACGCGGGAGGCCCAGGCGCCGTTGCCGGCACCGGCGGTCGCGCGCAACTCGCACCGCGCCTCCTGAGGTCGTTCACCCACCGGTTCACTCGGCAACAATCGTTACTGCCACGTAACTTACCGACGGGTTACCCACGGTAAGAGCCCGAGGTTACCGTCGGGTCACTTTGCACTGACACGAGTGAGGAGTGACCTGTGGGATCTCGCACGGCCCTGCGCACCACCGCCGTGGGCATCGTCTCCGCGACCCTGATCGCCGGCGTCGGCCCGGTCGCGTCCGCCGGCACGGGCGGGCTCCGCTTCGTCGACATCACCGGCGACGGCGGGACGACGCTCAAGGCGAACGTCATCACCCCGGCCGGCGCCGACGGCACGCGCCGCTACCCGCTGCTGGTGTTCCCCACGAGCTGGGGCATGCCCCAGGTCGAGTACCTCGCCCAGGCCCGCAGGCTCGCCGACTCGGGCTACGTCGTGGTCGGTTACAACGTCCGCGGCTTCTGGCAGTCCGGCGGCGAGATAGAAGTGGCGGGCCCGCCCGACGTGGCCGACGCCTCCCGGGTGATCGACTGGGCGCTCGCCCACACCCCCGCCGACGCGGAGCGGATCGGCATGGGCGGAGTGTCCTACGGGGCGGGCATCAGCCTGCTCACCGCCGCCCAGGACGAACGGGTCAGGGCGGTCGCGGCGCTCAGCGGCTGGGCGGACCTGATCGGCTCGATCTACTCCGGACGCACCCAGCACACCCAGGCCGCCGCACTGCTGGACGGCGCGAGCCTGGTCACCGGCCGGCAGAGCGCCGAGGTCAGGGAGATCTTCGAGGCCTTCCGGTCCTCCGACCTGAGCAAGGAGGACGCGATGCTCGCCTGGGGGAAGAAACGTTCAGCCACGACCTATCTCGACCGGCTCAACGACAACGCCCCGGCCGTGCTGCTCGCCAACGCCTGGGGTGACTCGGTCTTCCCGCCCAACCAGTACGCGGACTTCTACGAGAAGCTCACCGGCCCCAAGCGCCTGCAGTTCCGCCCCGGTGACCATGCCACCGCCGAACTGACCGGGCTGCTCGGCCTGCCCAACGACGTATGGACCGACACCGAGCGCTGGTTCGACCGCCACCTCAAGGGCGAGGACAACGGCATCGACCGTGAGCAGCCGGTCCGGCTGAAGTCCCGTTCCACCGGCGGCTACGAGGGTTACCCGGACTGGAAGTCGGTCGGCGCGACGAACCGGAAGATCGCCCTCGCGGGCTCCACCACGATCCGCGCCAACGTCAACTCCGGTGCGGACGGCGGGCTCGTCCTGCTCTCCGGTCTGCTCGACCAGATCGCCAAGGTGCCCCCGATGGCGTCCATTCCGCTGCTCCCCCGCCGCTGGGCGGCCGTGTGGGAGTCGGGGACGTACAGAACGGCCCAGCAGGTGCGCGGCACCGCCCGGCTGCACACCACCCTCACCCCGACCGCGGGGAGCGGCACCCTCATCGCCTACCTCTACGACGTGGGCCCGCTCGGCCTGGGCAAGCTGGTCAGCAGCGCGCCGTACACCTTCCACGGGCGTACGCCCCACCAGCCGTTCGGCGTCGACCTGGAGCTGTTCTCCACGGCCTACGACGTCCCGGCGGGGCACCGGCTGGCCCTGGTCGTCGACACGGTCGACCCGCTCTACGCCGAGCACAACCCGACCGGCGCGCAGCTGACCTTCTCCTCGCCGGCGAACGACCCGTCGTACGTGTCGGTCCCGTTGCGCGAGCAGTGATCTCCGGCTGCCGCCGGGCGGGTATGGCTCTGTGACTGCCGCCCTCTGCGGTCGAGGGGCCGTGGGGGTTCCCACCCGGCGGCAGCGCCCCGGCCGCGGTGACGGTTACGGGGACGAACCGCCCATCGTAGTGGAGGCTCGGCGCGCGACAGGTGCCGGGCGGTGGGCGGGGCTTGAGCATCCGTCGTCCGGGGCCCTCGGGGGCACACGTGTGGTACGCGGCATGGGTCGCACTCCCCGCTCAGTGCTTGAGGATCTTGGACAGGAAGTCCCGGGCGCGCTCACTCTCCGGGGCGGTGAAGAAGTCCTCGGGCGCGCGGTCCTCGACGATGCGTCCGTCGGACATGAAGACGACACGGTGGGCGGCGGACCGGGCGAAGCCCATCTCGTGGGTGACGACGACCATGGTCATGCCCTCGCGGGCGAGTTGGCGCATGACTTCGAGGACCTCGTTGATCATCTCGGGGTCGAGCGCCGAGGTCGGCTCGTCGAACAGCAGCGCCTTGGGCTCCATGGCGAGGGCGCGGGCGATGGCCACGCGCTGCTGCTGGCCGCCGGAGAGCTGCGCGGGAAACTTGTCGGCCTGGTCGGCCAGGCCCACCCGGTCGAGGAGTTCCCGGGAACGCCGGTCGGCCTGCTCCTTCTTGCGGCCGCGGACCTTGACCTGGGCCGGCGGGATGTTCTGCAGGACGGTGCCGGAGTGGATCGTCTCCAGTCTGTTGATCGCCCTGCACAGGGTTGACTTCCCCGACCCCGAGGGGCCGATGACCACGACCACCTCCCCCTTGCCGACGGTGAGGTCGACGTCCTGGAGGACGTGCAGCTCTCCGTAGTACTTGTTGACGTCACGCAGTTCGATCAACGGATCGAGGACCATGCCCAGCCCTACTCACTTCCAGCTGTGTCGTGGTTGCCGCAACCTACCCAGACCATACGGGAGTTAGAGGACGACACGCACTTTTCGGGCATTAGCCGTATTTAAGCCCCAGCTCAGGCCAGGGATTCACGCCTCCGCCACCTCCGCGTAGAGCTGCGAGAGCTCGGGGGCGCCGCTGGAGGCCCACTCGTGCCCGGAGGCGACGACATCGAACTCGCGCCCGGAGGAGAGCCGTACGACGGGCTGGCCGTTGGGCCAGATCTCCCACTGGGCGCCCGGGACCGTCCGCACGATGACCGTGCCCAGATAGAGGCCCGCGTCATTGCCCAGCCAGGGCAGCACTTCCTCGTCGTCCCGCCAGCCCGGGAGCAGCTGGTCGAGGGCCTCCAGCGAGGCCGCGGAGTCGTCGAGCCGGACCCCTTCCCGGGCCGCCTGGGAGCGCAGCAGGTCGCACTCGGCGAGCAGGTCGACGATGCCCTCGTGCGTGTCGTCGCCGTCGGAGAACACCGCGACGCCGAAGGCGGGGCCGCGCCGCCTGCGCCAGCCGCCCAGGAAAGGGATGTTCATACGCTCAGCCTCGCACCGACCATGCCACCGGCACCACCGGCGCGCGGAAACCAGCCACCCGGAAACCTCTTGCCAAAGGTTATTCATGCTCCGTAGAGTTCATCAGGTCATGAGTTCAACGCATGTTGACTTTGGCGTTCCGGGAGGCGGGGACCCGTGCGGAAGATCCCATTCCAGGTGAACGAGGGCGGCCTGGTCGCCCTGCTGCCCAACGGTCATGTGGAGTTTCTCGCCGATTCGGCGCGACCCCTGATCCAGCGTCACAACGCCGGACGGCCGGTCACCGCCGAGGAGTTGATGACCCACACGCTCAGCGATCCGCTGGTGACCCTGGACCGGTTCCATCTCTCCGCCCCGGCCATCGCGTTCGTCGAGACCACGAACCTGTGCAACCTGCGCTGCAAGCACTGCTACGCCGACTCCGCGCTCAAGCGCCCCGACGAGATGTCCACCCCGCGCATCAAGGCCCTGCTCGACGAGTTCGCCGAACTGGGCGTGCTGCAGGTGTTCCTGACGGGCGGTGAGATCTTCTCCCACCGGGACGCCGTCGAGATCATCCGGTACGCCCGCACCAAGCCGTTCAGCACCCAGATCTTCACCAACGGGCTGCTCATCACCGAGGAACGGCTCGCGGCGATCCCGCCGGGCCAGTCGTTCTTCATCAGCTTCGACACCGCCGACCCCGAGCGCACCGTGCGCGGGCGGATGGACTTCCCCAAGCTCCAGAACGCCTTCGAGATGATGCGCCGGCACGGCCATGTGTTCCGTACCGCGATCTCCGTCCACCGCAACAACATCCAGGACGCCGAGGAGATCTTCGAGTGGTGCGCGGAGCGGGGCTACCCCCGGCCGCAGTGGCTGGAGACCCACCCCGTGGGCCGCGCCCTGCTCCACCCGGACATGCTGCTGCGCCCGGAGGACGTCGACGAGGTCTTCGAGGTCTACCGGCGGTGCATGGAGCGGTACTCCACCGGGCCCGACATCGAGCCCGAGGGCACGTCCGGCACGGCACCCGGCGGGCGCGCGGCGGACGAGATCCGCGGTGTGGACACCATCCAGTTCTGCCAGCGCCTGGAACGCGCCGTCGGCCAGGAGAAGTGCGGCCGCTCGGTCGTCTACGTCAACAGCCGCGGCGACGTCTACCCGTGCAGCAACTGCATGTCGGGGCAGCTGCACCGGGCCGGGAACCTCGCCGAGCGGTCCTTCGCGGACATCTGGGAGACCGGCTTCGACGCCTTCCGTGACATCCGGTTCAGCGACCACACCGTGTGCGGGAGCTGCCCGGTGGCCGCGGAGGACCTCTGGTGCCAGTTCCGGTGCCCGCCGCTGGCCCGCAACCTCACCGGCGACGCCAAGGGGTGCGGTGCCACCGAATACCTCCAGGAGTTCATGCTGCGCGCCGGCCGCTACTGGCGGGAACGCAAGCGACGCGACGTACGCCTGACTCTCACCCCGCGTTAGCCGCGGCCGCACCGGCCGCGTGCCGATCGCGCCCGGCGACCTCGCCGGGCCCACCGACCCCGCTCCCGATGTCGTGAGCGGGCCCCGTCCGCGGGCGGCGCGACCGCTGCCGCCCCTCATCGAAGGGAACACGGACATGCCCGAAGAGAAGAAGGTCATCCGCATCCACCTCGAGCCCGGCCAGGAGGGCGTGACACTCAGCGCCGTCGGCGCCGCGTCGGCCACCGCGCCCAACGAGACGCTCCTGGTGGAGGCCACCAACATCACCGAGGCCACGGTCATCGAGGTCGAGGTCTGACCCACTGCCGTGGCGAGACGGACCGGAGCGCAGCAGGACCCCCCGGGCTCGTAGAGGGACGGGCTCGCGGAAGAGCGCTCGAGGGACCCCTGGAACCGTCGAGGGACCGGAACCGGGGACGAGCGCTGCACGGCCTTCCCGGCCCGTGAGGGACGGGCCGGGAAGGGCCGCGCGAACGTCAGGCGCGGCGTGACCGACGAGCGGGGCCCAGGCCCTGTGGGCCCAGCCCGGACAGGAGACGAGGTCGCGATGAGCAAGACGGTTGCTTCAGCCGGCACCACCGCCGTGCGCCCCGGCACAGGACTCGCGCGGCTGCTCCAGGAGAACCCGGCCCTCAGGATCGGCCAGGACGACTACAACATCAACGTGACGGCCAACTACGGCGACCGGCTCGACCCCGACGAGGTCGCCGGCGCCCTGCGCGCCCACCCGGGCGCAGGCCGGCCCGCGCATCTGTACTTCCACGTGCCGCTGTGCGCGTACATCTGCCACTTCTGCAACTACGTCAAGCGCAAGATGCCCGGCGGTGCGGAGGGCGAACGCGCCTCCCAGCTGTGGACCGACCTGCTCATCGAGGAGTCCACCCGGCGGCTCGCGCACGCGCCCTGGCTCTCCGGGGCCCGGATCGAGTCGGTCTACCTGGGCGGCGGCACGGCGTCCCTGCTGGGCACCGAGCAACTGGCCCGGCTGGCGGGGCACATGCGGGACAACTACGCGCTGACCGACGACTGCGAGATCTCGCTCGAGGGCAACCCCGACAACTTCCTGCACGACGAGCTGGCCGAGGCCTGTGCCATCGGCTTCAACCGGTTCAGCGTGGGCGTGCAGTCGTTGCAGAGCGAGGTCAACGCCTTCGCCGGGCGCGGCCACGACGCGCAGATGTCGCTGCGCGCGATCGAGAAACTCCGGGCCACCGGAAGGCCGTTCAACGTCGACATGATGTTCGGGCTGCCCCATCAGACGCCCGGGAAGGTCGCGCACGACATCCGCACACTGATCGATCTCAAGGCGCCGACCATCACCATCTACCGGCTGCGCAACGCGGACCGGGCGAAGATGGGCATCGGCAACCGGGCGCTGTGGAACGTGGAGAGCGTCCGCGACCGGCTGCGCGCGGAGCACCTGTTCCCCGGTCTCGACGAGACGTACGAGATGCGCGAGGCCATCGTGGAGCTGCTGCTCGACGGCGGCTACCACCCGAGCCCCTGCGGCTGGTGGAACCGGCCCGGCATCTACCCGGACGGCAACATCCCGCGGGTCTCGCGCAACAAGTGGCAGCGCCACGACTCGATGATCGCCTACGGTCCCGGCGCCTACGGCTGGCTCACCGGCGACGACGACACGGTCGTGCAGACCCACAACATCGCGGACATCAGCGGCTACGCCCGCCACCTGCAGGACGGCCCCGGCCTGCCCCTGGCGTTCGGGCGCAGGCTCGCCGGGGCGGAGGCGATCGGGATGGTCCTCGGATTCGCGTTCAAAGCGAACCAGCCCATCGACGCGGCGCGCTTCCGGCGCCGGTTCGGCATCGAGCTGTTCCACGACGAGCCGTTCGCCGGGGTGTTCACCGAGCTCCTGGAGCGCGGGCTCGTGGAGCCGGTGCCGGGGGCCGGGGAGAGCGTCGTGCCCACGCTGGACGGCGAGGCCCTGCACGAGGAGATCATCAGTGTCTACTTCCACCAGCGCATCGGCTCCTTCGCCGAAGCAGTCTGCCGGAGGTGAGACCGTGCGCGTCCACCGCCACCACCAGTGGCGCCGCGATCCGGACGGAACGGCCTACCGCGCGCGGCGGTCGTTCCCGGCCGGGCCGCCGAACGCCACGGTGCTGCTCGCCGGCCCCGGCAGCGTCTCGCTCCTCGACGGCGAGGGACGCGACGACGCGTTGCTGGAAAGCCTGACGGCTCGTCTGGTGGCGTCGGGTGCCCAGGTGTTGCAGTGCGACATGCCCGCCCGCGCCCGCCACACCCCCGCCTCGGCGGCCGACGAGCGCATCCGCGCCGAGCGCCTGGAGCGACTGCTGGACGGCAACCGGCACCTGATGACCGGCTCGCTGTCCCTGGTGGGCTTCTCGCTCGGCGGCCAGGCGCTGCTCAGGCTGCTGGAGTCCGGCTCCCCGCCGCGCGCCGACCGGGTCGTCCTGATCGGCACGGTCGTGGAGACGGACACCTTCCTGACCTCCCGCGTCCCCCTGATCGAGCTGGTCTACGGCGGTTTCGACCTGGTCGGCTATCTCGCCGACGAGTCGGACGACGCGCTGCCGCCCGTGGTGTTCGAGCCGGCCATGTACGCCGACTGGTCCGCCCGGCATCTGATCGGCACCCACTCCCCCGCGGTCCGGGTCCATGTACTCGACGGACTCGGTCACACCCTGAACCCGTGCGGTCCGGGACCGGCCCGGGACCCGCTGCCGGCGCTCGCCACCTTGGTGGGCGTCACCTCATGACGTCACGTCAGCTCACAGCTCGACAGGAGAGGGAACGACATGCCCGCCAGTGAGACGGTCTCCAGCCGGCGATTCGACAAGATCGCCGACAACTTCGCCACCAGCGAGGTGCACCGGTCGAGCCCCACGATGGAGGCGCTGCACGAGACACTCGGGCCGCAGACGGGCAGCGCGATCTGCGACGTGGCCTGCGGCGCGGGCCATCTCGCCCTGTCCTTCGCCGACGAGTACCCGGCCCGGCTCGTCGGCGTCGACCCGGCGCCGTCGATGCTGGAGTCGTTCCGCAAGCTGGCCGCCGAGCGGCAGGTGACGGTGGAGACGGCGCAGGCCGCCGCCGAGGAACTGCCTTTCCCGGACGCCTCGTTCGACCTGGTGGTGTCCCGGCTCGCCCCGCACCATTTCCAGGACATGCCGAAGGCGGTCGGGGAGATGACCCGGCTGCTGCGGCCGGGCGGGCGGCTGGCGGTGATCGATCTGGAGGGCCACGAGGACCCCGTGATCGACGCGCTCAACCACGAGCTGGAGATCCTGCACGACCCCACCCACCAGCGCAGCTACACCCTCGACGAATGGGTCGGCTTCCTCCAGGGCGCGGGGCTCAACGTGCCGGTCGCCCGCGGCCGTCAGGCGGAGAGCCGCACCGGGGTGCCGGTGAAGCGCTGGTGCGAGATCGCCTCCTCCGGTGCCGAGGCCGAGGCCGCGATCCGCAAGCGGCTCGCCGACGCCCCGGCGGAGCACCGGGAGGCGCTCGGCATCCGGCAGGACGGCGAGGAGTTCTTCATCCCGGTGCGCACCTGCATGGTGATCGGGGTCAAGCCGCTGGGCGGGGGGCGCTGACATGCCGATCATCAGGCTGTTCTCTCCCGACGCGAGCCCTGGCCCCACGGCCCTGGAACACCTGTCGCAGGCCGTGACGGAGTTGCTGGGGCTGCCCGCCGGGCACTGCTGGGTGTGGTGGCAGCGTCTGGAGCCCGGCACCTATCACCGGCCCGAGTGGCGCGCCCCGGACACTGCCCCCGCCCCGGTCGGGTTCGTGGTGTGCAAGGAGAGCTACTCCAAGGACCAGGTGGGCGCGCTGCTCCGGCTGATCCAGCAGCGGCTCGCCGAGCTGCTGAACGTCCCGGCCGACCAGATCTTCCTGACCGTCCAGCGGGCCGCCACGGGTGAGTTGCTGGTCCGGGACGAGGTGTGGTTCGCGCATCTGGAGGAGCCGCGGCCGGACGCCGTCACCGACCTGGTGCCGGTCGGACGCGTCCACAGCGACCGCAGGGACCTCTCCGACGACTACTGGGGCGATGTCACCTCGGTGATCCGGCTGGACGGGCAGCGGTTCGGCCCCGAGGCGCTGCTCGGCCTGGACGCCTTCTCCCATGTGGAGGTGGTCTTCCACTTCCACCGGGTGGCGCCGGAGAAGGTGCACACCGGGGCCCGGCATCCGCGCGGCAACCCCGAGTGGCCGCGGGCCGGGATCTTCGCCCAGCGGGCGAAGAACCGCCCCAACCGCATCGGGGTCTCGCGCTGCCGGCTGCTGAAGGTCGACGGGCTGGACGTCCATGTGCGCGGCCTCGACGCCGTGGACGGCACGCCCGTGCTCGACATCAAGCCGTACCTGACCCAGTTCGGGCCGCGCGAGGACGTCGTACAGCCCGCGTGGGTCGACGACCTGATGCGCGACTACTACTAGAACGTCCCCGATCGGAGCCGACATGAAGAAGTCCGCCGAGCGGGGACGGCTGCCGCGCACCGCCCGGGCGCTGCTGGCCGCGGTGTTCGTGGACGCCCTCGGCAGCGGCCTCTACATGGCGGTCTCCGTCGTCTTCCTCACCCGCTACCTGGACCTGGGCAGCAGTGAGGTGGGGCTCGGCCTGGGTGTCGCGGGCGCGGTGTCCTTCGCGCTGCTGGTGCCCACCGGGATCCTGGCGGACCGGGCCGGTCCGCGCACCATGCTGATCGCCGCCCATCTGACCCGGGCGGCGCTGCTGGCGTGCTACCCGTTCGCCTCCGGCTTCGTGCCGTTCCTGCTCGTGGTGTCGCTGCTGGCGGTGGCCGACCGGGCCGCCTCCCCGCTGGTGCAGGGGATGTTCGGGGCGGCGGTGGAGTCCGGGCAGCGGGTGCGGGCGATGGGCATGGCCCGTTCGCTGCAGAACCTGGGTCTCTCGCTCGGTGGTCTCGCGGCCGCCGGGGCGCTGCTGTGGGACAGCGACGGGGTGTATCTGGCCGTCGTCCACGGCAACGCGCTGTCGTTCGTGCTCGCCGCCGCGCTGGTGGCCCGGCTGCCGGCCGGTCAGGGCGGCGGGGGACGGCCGTTGCCGTGGCGGCGGCGCCTGGCGGTCTTCCGGGACCGGCGGTTCACCGGTCTGACCGTCCTCAACTCCGTGGTGAGCCTGCATGTGACGGTGCTGACCATCGGCATCCCGCTGTGGGTGCTGGCCCATGACGAGCTGCCCCGGTCCGTGATCGCCTGGACGCTGGTGCTCAACACGGTCGTCGTCGTGCTCTTCCAGGTCCGGGCGACCCGCGGCATCGAGAGCGCCGAGGACGGCGGGCGGGCACTGCGGCTGAGCGGTCTGCTGCTCGCCGTCGGCTGCTGCGCGCTGGCCGCGACCGGCGAGCTGCCCACGGCCTGGGCGGTGACGGTACTGCTCGCCGCGGTGGCCTTCCAGGCGTTCGCGGAGATGCACCAGCAGGCGGGCGCCTGGGCCATCTCCTACGACCTCGCGCCCGAGGACCGCCGTCAGGTGTATCTGGCTTTCTTCAGCCTGGGCAACGCCGCCCGCAACACCTACGGTCCGCTCGTCGTCACCTTCCTCGTGGTGCAGCGGGGGGCCGTCGGCTGGCTGCTGCTCGGCGCCCTGGCCCTCGGCTGCGGTGCCTGGGCGGCGCGGGCCGGCCGGCCGTCCACCGCTCCCGGTGCGCAGTCCGCACCGGCCTTACCACTGACCGATGTCCAAGGAGAGACCCATGGCACCCACCCCTGAGCAGTCCGTCATCATCGTCGGAGCGGGACCCACCGGATTGGCACTGGCCTGTGAACTGGCCGCCGCCGGAGTCTCCTGCACCGTCCTGGAACGCCGTACCGAGACATCCGGGCAATCCCGTGCCATGGCCCTGTACAGCAGGACCATGGAAGTGCTCGACCTGCGCGGCCACGCCGACGCGCTCACCGCGGTGGGCCGCCCGGTCGGCCGGATGCTGCCCGCGCAGGGCTCGGTGATCGACTTCACTGCGAGCGACAGCCCCTTCCCGGCGCTGTACGTGGTTCCGCAGAGCCGCACCGAGGAGGCGCTCCAGCAGCGCGCGATCGATCTCGGCGTCATCGTGCAGCGCGGGGCCGAGGTCTTCGGCCTGGAACAGGACGCGACGGGCGTACGGCTGCAGGTGCGCACCGAGTCCGGCGAGTGGGAGGAGACCGCGGACTACGTCGTCGGCTGCGACGGCGCGCACAGCGCGGTGCGCGAGCTGGCCGGCATCGCCTTCCGCGGCCGTACCTACGACATGGCGCCGATCCTCGCGGACGTACGGCTCGAGACGCCGCCGCCGGACGACGTCGCGGTCCTCTCCGGCGGCGGCGCGATGATGGTGTCCATACCGTTCGGGGACGGTTTCCACCGGATCGCGGTGGGCCACCGGGACCACCCGTGGACGCGGGACGAGGTGACGCTGGAGGAGATCGCCGAGCGGATGAAGGACGTCCTCGGCTTTGACCCCAAGCCGCACGACCCCCGCTGGATGGCCCGGTTCAAGATCCACCAGCGGCTCGCGGACCAGTACCGCACGGGCCGGGTGCTGCTCGCGGGCGACGCGGCGCACCTGCACTCCCCGCTCGGCGGGCAGGGCCTGAACCTCGGTATCCAGGACGCCGTCAACCTCGGCTGGAAGCTGGCCGCCACGCTCCAGGGCTGGGCCCCGGCCGGACTGCTGGACACCTACCAGAGCGAGCGCCGGCCGCAGGCGCAGAAGATCCTCAAGGCCACCGACCACGCCACCCGGATGGCCACCCACCCCTCGCCGGTGGTGTCGGGGCTGCGCCGCATGGCACTGGCCCGGCTGCTCGGGCGCCGCAGGATCCAGAAGTTCGCGGGCGAGACGCTGTCCGGACTGCGCGCCGGGTACGCCGGCCCCGGCCGTCCGGCCGCGCTCGGCGGTGCCCGGCTGCGCCCCGGCCAGCGGGTGCCGGACCTGGCGGTGCCGCAGGCGGAGGGCGCGCCGGTACGGCTGTACGAGCTGATGCGCGACGGCCGCTTCCTCCTGCTCGACCTGGGCGCGGACGGCGGGGCCGCCGCGGTCGCGGACGCCTGGGGCTCCCGGGTCTGCCCGGTCCGGGTGGACGGCCCGGTACCGCAACTCGCCGGGCTCAGCGCCGTGTTGGTCCGCCCCGACGGCTACGCCGCCTGGGTGGACAGCACCTCGTCGGCGACGGGACGCGAAGCGCGCGTACGACAGGCCCTGCACCGCTGGTGCGGCACCGAGGGGCCGACGCCGGCGCGGCAGCCGGCCGGCACCGCCGATGCGGCCCCCGCCCGGGCGGCCCGGCGGCAACGGAGCGAGGCCTCCGACACGGCGCCCGCCTCCGCCGACCGCACCTGACCAGGCAGCACCGGGGCCGGCCCGCGCGCCGGCCGCTCCCCCGCGCGGCGGCCAGGTGCCGCCGCGCGGGCACTCGCACGGATCGGATGCAGAAAGGTTCGTCGCCATGGCACAGCAGCTGATCTCGGGGCGTTCCCAGCGGACCCGCGAGGCCATCCTGCGGGCGGCACGGATGCACTTCGCGGCCGACGGGTACCAGCGGTCGACGATCCGGGCCATCGCGGCCACGGCGCGCATCGACCCGTCCATGATCATGCGCTACTACGGCAGCAAGGAACAGCTCTTCGACGCGGCGCTCGACGTCGACCTGCATCTGCCGGACCTCACGGGCACGCCGCCGGAACTGCTCCCGCAGGCCCTGATCACCCACTTCCTCGCACCCTGGGAGGACGACCGCGACGAGGGCTCGATGCGGCTGCTGCTGCGCTGCGCGGCGACCAACGAGCGGGCGGCGGAACATCTGCGGCAGATGCTGCACGAACAGTTCACCAGCAGCCTGCGCGGCGCCCTCGGGGCGGAGCGGGCGGCGGGGTGCAGCGGGATACTCGCGGCGCAGCTGCTGGGGGTGGCGTTCACCCGGTACGTCCTGCGGCTGCGGCCGATCGCGGACCTGCCGGTGGCGGCGCTGGCGGAACTGGTGACGCCGTCGCTGCGGACGGTGCTGGCGGCGGCGTGAACGGGAACCAAGGGGTGAACAGGGGCAATGCACGTAAGGAAGAAGCCAAGACTCCGCATGTGGATGGCCTCGATGAGACCCCGCCTGATAAGATATTTTCACTGTACAGTGAATTAATTTTTCCGCCAGTCCTCGTCCGAAGTGCAGTGATGTCATGAAACCCAGGCGCACAGACGGTTCCGCTTCGATGTCGGGAGGATCCGGGAAGGCCGACTCGACCGATGTTCCGTCCGCTCGGCGCAGCCGTCCGAAGCGTGCCCGCAGCGGGCGTCGCCCAGGGGACAGCGGAACCCGCGACCAGATCCTGGAAGCGGCCCTCCATCTCTTCGCCGACCGGGGTTACGCCCGGACGACGATCCGCGCGATCGCCGAGGCCGCCCAGGTGGACCCGGCACTGGTGCATCACTTCTTCGTGAACAAGGAGGGGGTGTTCGACGCCGCGGTGAACTCCTCCTTCAGCGTCTCCGCCACCTTCGACGAGACGCCGATCGGCGACAGCTCCACCTCACAGGCCGCCTGGCTCGCCCATGCGTACTTCTCCTTCTGGGAGAACGAGAAGACGCGTTACGCCATGACCGCCGTCTACCGGGCGGGCATGGCCGACAGTGCTACGTCCGACGTCCTCAGGGCACGCGTCGAGGCGAGCTCCAAGTCCTGGGCGAGCGCCTCCGGGTACCGCGGTCTCCCCGACGCCGAGACCCGCACGGCGCTGGCCGCCGGCCATCTCGCCGGGCTCGCCATCATGCGCTACGTCTTGCAGATCCAGCCGCTGGCGGGCATGGAATACACCGAGTTCATGGCCTGGGTGGTACCGGCGCTCGAACAGCGCCTGTCCCCCCAACTGGAGCCCCGCAAGGTCCCCAAGGCCGAAACGGACTGATCCCGCCGGGCGTACCGGCCCGGAACCGCGGGAGGGAGCGGCCCTGACGCGGGGCCACCCCTTCCCGGTATGCGCAAGCGCCGTCCGCGGCAGAGCGTCCGCGTGGCGACAACGTGTCAGATGCCGTTCCGCCAGATGGTCGTCAGGCCCATCAGGCACACGCCGGGACCCACGCCGATCATCAGGCCGCGGGCTCCCGGCTCCGGCCGTTTGGCGAAGGTCCGCTCCATGACCTCCAGCACGGACGCGGCCCCCAGGTTGCCCAGTTCGCGCAGCGAGTCGCGGGCCAGTCCGAACATCTCCGGCGGACAGCCGAGACCATCGGAGAGGCAGTCCAGGATCCGAGGGCTTCCGGTGTGCGAGACGATGAAATCCGGCGCGCCGTCGGTGCCGGCAGGCGCGGCGGCGGTCAGCCACTCCCGCAGCCCCGGCAGGGCACCGCCGACGACCTCCGCGAGCCGCGGGGAGTTCTGGGCGTGCATGCCGTCGTCGTCGAGGCGGCTGCCCACGATGTCCTTGCCGCTGACGTCCAGGAACTCCCAGGACCCCGTGATCTCCATGTGCGGGCCGTCCACCCGTCCTCGCACCACACAGGCGCCGCCGGCGTCACCGAGGATGGCCTTGAAGATCATCCCGTCCATGCCGACGTCACCGGGGTGCAAATAGTGGCTGAAGGCGTCCGCGCACACCACGAGCACGATGGCGTCCGGGCGGGCCTTCACCAGTTCCGCAGCCGTCGAGACGGCGAACACGCCGCCGACGCAGCCCATTTGCGTCACGGGTATGCGGCGGACCGACGGGGACAGACCGAGCCGCTCCATGAGCAGGACGTCGAGTCCGGGCATGCTGTGTCCGGTGGCACTGGACACGACCAGAGCGGTGACGTCCTCCGGCTTCAGTCCCGCCTCCCGCAGCGCCGCGCGGCCGGCACGCTCCGCCAGGTCGAGGGAGTCGTGCAGATGCCTGCGGGTGCGCTCGAAGAGCGAACAGTCGTTCTTGAACTGCTCCTCCAGCGGGCGGGTGTACCAGCGGGTGCGCACCGACGAACGCCGGATGACCTGCCGGACCAAGCGCAGTCTTGGATGGTCCGGGTACAACTCGTCGATGCGACCGATGAGTTCATCGGTCGTCACCTGATAGCGGGGCAGGGCGACAACGGGAGCAGTGACGACGGGCACGACGTCTCCAAAGCGGTGGGAAGCCAGCGGAAGAAGGAGGCACTCACCACGTCCGGCCCGGTGATCGGGTGCCCGAACGACGTCGCAGTCGCCGCCGGTTGACTCTCGCCTGGAAAATCGCGCATGCCGAACACTCCCCCCGGTGTCTGACGGTGCTGTCCTTCGAGCGCCTCAGGGCGCAGATCGACGAGCACGCGCATGACAAACAGCGCCCACCCGACGGCACACGGCGATGCAGGAACGTTGCTTTCGAGGGCTTCCCCTGTCGGACACTCCCCTGGGTCGACCTCGCAACTACAAGTTACGAGGCAGGAGTTGACTACAACTAGAGCGAAATTCAACGCGCATGGAATTCAATCCGGGAGGACAGCCCAAAGCACCGGCCACCGGGATCACACCGAGAAAGGGCCGACCGCCATGCACGCACCACCGCACTACGCGGACCCCGACCCCTGGACCGAGCGCGCCGCCTGCCGCGACACCGACCCCGAGACCTTCTTCCCCCTCCCCGGCGCCTCCGGCGGCGTCGACCGGGAGGCCGTGGCCAAGCGCCTCTGCGGGCGCTGCCCAGTGGCCCGGGAGTGCCTGCGCGAGGCTCTGGTGCACGACGAGGGCGCCGGGATCTGGGGCGGGTTCAACGCGCGTGAACGGCGTGAGCTCTTGCGTATCGCGAGCACACTGGAGTCGACGGGGACGGAGCTGGCCGCGTATCTCGCGGGCGGCGGGCGCAGGCTGAGCGCGACGCCCCGGGAGCGGCCGGCGTACGTGTGGTACCTGCGCCGGCACGGATGGACCCCGCGCCGGATCGCCGGCGCCCTCGGCATCAGCTTCGGGCAGGTCCAACAGGCTTGGCAGCTCGCGGAGTTGGCGTCCTCCTGCACCCGCGGCCCGGTCAGCGGCATGCCGAATCCCCGGGCCCCCAGAAAACGGGTACGCCGGACCGGCGCCGACGGAGGCGGGGTGACCGGCGTCGAACGCCCCGCCATACGCGGCGGTGTGGCGTCCCTGGGCGGTCCCCCGCTCCCCCGGTACGGCTCGCGGGTTCCTGGCCCGGGCCTCCTGCCACCGCAGTTCCCCTCCGGCGGGGGCCATCCGGCCGGGCCGGTCCCTGCGAATCGACGGGTAGCTCCGCTTACGGGGAGTGGGCGGGGAGCGCCGCCGGCCGTGGATGGACGGCGGGCACCGCTCGCGGCCGGCGGACCGAGGGGAGCGGGTGCGGCGGACGGGCGGAGGGCTCCGATCGGCGCACGGGCCGCGGGGCCGCTCGGACCCGGCGCCCGGGGCGTCCCCGTCGCGGGCAACGGACAGCGAGTGCCCCTCACCGCGCAAGGGCGTGGAGTCCCGGCTACGACCGACAGATCCCGCATGCGGGGTGGTGACCGGGGTCCGGGACAGGCAGGCCCTGCTGGGACCGGTGCCCCGGTACCGGCCGACGGGGCAAGGGCTCCGGGCGACCAGCGTCCCCCCATGCCCACGGGGTCCGGCGGACGGGGAGGGGCACCGGGCGGTGGCGGACGGCCGGCTCCGCTCACCGCCGACGGGCGAGGAAGACCGGGGGGTGATCCGGCCTCGGGGCCGCCCGGAGCCCGCGGAAGGGGCGTACCGCCGTCGGGCGACGGACGGTCGGCGGCACCGTCGCGCGACCGGCTAGGAGTCGTACCTGCGGACGACAGGGCGCGGTGCCGGGTTGCACCGGTGGATGACGGAGCGCGGTCCCGGGTTGCGCCGGTGGAGGGCCCGCCGGACGGTGCCGGGCACTCGGCTGGCCCGCCGGAGGCGGAGCGTGGGGTTCCGCGGCCGATGACCGCCGACCGGGTCCGTATGCCCCTCATGCCCAAGACGCGCCGCCTGCCCACCGGCCCCCGGGTCACCCTCACCAGCAGTTCCGCGCGTACCTTCGTCACCCCGGGCAACCCCCGGATCACCATCACCATCCGGCCCGTACCGGGGACCCCCGCCGGTCAGCGGGGTGTGTCATGAGTGCCGTAAGGGTGGGGCAGGACCGGCGGCTCGCGGGGACCGTCATC
The DNA here is from genome assembly GCF_023544665.1 of Streptomyces sp. YS415. GTDB lineage: Bacteria > Actinomycetota > Actinomycetes > Streptomycetales > Streptomycetaceae > Streptomyces. The sequence goes on along the minus strand of NZ_JAMJFL010000046.1, from coordinate 11,751 downwards.
ACGGACGACGGCGCGGAGATCGTGGTCTACGCGCACGGTTCGCCGGAGGCCGAGGCCACCGTCGTGCTGTCGCACGGGTGGACCATGTCGGCCATCGACTGGCGGCCGCACATCGACGCGCTGACGCGCCCGCGGCCGGGCTTTCCCGCGCTGCGGGCGGTCAGTTACGACCAGCGCGGGCACGGCAGGTCCACGCGGGGGCAGGCGCCGCTGGACATGGCGCTGCTCGGCCGGGACCTGGACCTCGTACTGCGCCGGGCGACCGCGCCCGAGGACGGGCCGGTCCTGCTCGTCGGCCACTCCATGGGCGGCATGGCCGTACAGCAGCTCGCCGCGGGCAGGCCCGAGCTGATCGGACCGTGGGTCTCCGGCGTCGCGCTGTTCTCGACCTGCGTGGAGGACGTCGGCGCGGTCCCCTTCGTACCGCAGGACCGGGCCGCGCAGCGCAGGGCGCACGCCGAACGGCTGGTCACCGACGGCATGCTGCGCTCGCCGGGCTGGGCAAGGGCCGTGCACCGGCTGCTCACCGGACCGCTGTCCCACCCCTCGGCCGCCCCGATCTGGCACGCCCTGTTCGGGCGCGGCCCGGGGACCGACACCGCACGGGCCGACGCGCACGCGCTGCGCACCATCCCGCCGCTGACCGTGGCCGAGTTCTTCGCCGCGCTCACCACCCACGACTGCGCGGGCCGCCTCGGCGCGCTCGGCCGGGTGCCGACCCGGATCCTCGTCGGCGCCCTGGACAGCTACACACCACCCGCCCAGGCCCTGCGCCTGGCCGACGACATCCCGGGGGCCACCCTGCACACCGTGCCGAAACAGGGCCATGACCTGCCGTACGAGCGCCCGGTGCTGGTCGTGGAGACCGTGCACGCGCTCTTGCGCGACCTACGAGACCGACGCGAGCCGGACCCGAGTGAGGCTCGGGAACTCGCCCTCGAAACCGGAGCGGAACGATGACCAGGCCCCCGACCACCGCCACCGGGGCCCTGCGCCCCGATGTGCTCAACGCCCGGCGGATCGTGGTGAAGGTGGGCTCGTCCTCGCTGACCACCGCGGTCGGCGGCCTGGACTCGGACCGCGTGGACGCCCTCGTCGACGTCCTCGCCCGCACCCGCGCCGCCGGCACCGAGATCGTGCTCGTCTCCTCCGGTGCCATCGCCGCGGGGCTCGCCCCCCTCGGCCTGGCCGAGCGCCCGCAGGACCTGGCCGGGCAGCAGGCGGCGGCCTGCGTGGGCCAGGGCCTGCTGGTGGCCCGCTACACGGCCTCCTTCGCCCGCTACGGCCTGCGGGTCGGCCAAGTCCTGCTGACCGCCGACGACATCGGCCGCCGCGCCCAGTACCGCAACGCCTATCGCGCGCTCACCAAGGTGCTGTCCATGGGGGCGGTGCCGATCGTCAATGAGAACGACACGGTGGCGACGTCGGAGATCCGCTTCGGCGACAACGACCGGCTCGCCGCGCTCGTCTCGCACCTCGTCCGCGCCGACCTGCTGGTGCTGCTGTCCGACATCGACGGCCTGTACGACGGCGATCCGCGGCGGCCCGGGGCGCAGCGTCTGAAGGACATTCGCGGCCAACAGGACCTGGTGGGCGTGGAGTTGGGCGACGCGGGCAGTTCGGGAGTGGGTACCGGCGGGATGAAGACCAAGGTGGAGGCGGCGCGGATCGCGACCGGGGCCGGTGTCCCGGTGGTCCTCACCGCCGCCCGGCACGCGGCCGACGCGCTCGCGGGCCGGGAGACGGGCACCCTCTTCCACCGCACCGGGGACCGCAACTCCGACCACCTGCTGTGGCTGGAGCACGCCAGCAGTCCGCGCGGCACCGTCCAGCTGACGGCGGACGCGGTGCAGGCGCTGATGCAGGGCCGTGGGGCGCTGCCCGCGACGGGGGTGACCCGCGTGGCGGGCCAGTTCGTGGCGGGCGATCCGGTGGAACTCCTCGACGAGGAGGGCCGGGTGGTCGCCCGCGGTCTGGCCTCGATCGCCTTCCAGGAGCTGTCGCTGCTGCGCGGCCGCTCCGGGCGGGAGGTGGTGCACCAGGACGACCTGGTCCTGCTTCCGGCCGCGGCACGCGGCGGGCTCCCGTCGCAACTGCGCCGTGAGGTGAGCGTACGGGTGCTGCCGGCCCGCGAGTTCGCGGCGCGGGACGCGGGCGGTCCCGGGTTCGGCTGAGGACCGGCAGCAGGGCGGCGCCCGCCGGTTCCCCCGGCGGGCGCCGCCCTGCTGTGACGGGACTCCGCTCAGTCGATGCTGCGGACGATGTGCAGCTCGGCCGGGTCGTCGTCCACTCCGGCCAGCCCCAGCGGGGGCGGCACCGCGGAGCGCCGGCGGACCCGCCGCGTCTCGTCCCGGTACACGAGCCGGCCCGCCGGCTTCGTCTTCGTGATGATGCGTATCTGCATGAACGGACCTCCCGTCCAGGGCAGCGGGGCGGCGGTTCCGCCCCTGATGTGCCCATCTCCCACCAGGACGTACTTGGTGGTGGTCAGCGCGGTCAGACCCATCGGGCCGCGCGCGTGCAACTTCTGCGTGGAAACGCCTAGTTCGGTGCCGAGGCCGAGTTCGCCGCCGTCGGCGAAGCGGGTGGAGGCGTTGACGGCGACGACCGCGGTGTCCAGTGCGCCGACGAACCGGCGGGCGGCGGACTGCGAGTCGGTGACGATGGCCTCCGTGTGGCCGGTGCCGTGGCGCCGGATGTGCTCGACGGCCTCGTCCAGCGAACCGACGACGGCGGCGGAGATCTCCAGGCCGAGATACTCGCGGCCCCAGTCCTCGTCGGTGGCCGGCACGACGGCGGTGTGGCGGGCCCGCACCCGCGCGTCCCCGTGCACCACCACTCCGCGTTCGGCCAGTGCGCGCAGGGCGCGGGGCAGGAAGGCGGGTGCCACGGCCTCGTGGACGAGGAGGGACTCGGCGGCGTTGCAGACGGACGTCCGCTGCGTCTTGGCGTCGAGCAGGATCGCCAGCGCCTTGTCGAGGTCGGCGTGTTCGTCGACGTAGACGTGACAGTTGCCGACCCCGGTCTCGATCACGGGTACGGCGGACTCGCGCACGGTGGTCCGGATGAGCTCGGCGCCGCCGCGCGGGACGAGGACGTCCACCAGGCCGCGCAGGGACATCAGTTCGCGTACGGCGGCATGGGTGGTGCCGGGCACCATCTGCACCGCGTCGACGGGCGCGCCGGTGTCCGCGAGGGCCTTGCGCATGGCGGCGACGAGGGCGGTGTTGGTGTGCCGGGCGGTCGAGGAGCCGCGCAGCAGCACGGAGTTGGCGCTCTTGAGGCAGAGGGCGGCGGCGTCGACGGTGACGTTCGGGCGGCCCTCGTAGATCATCCCGACGACACCGAGGGGCACCCTGATCCGCCGTACCTCCAGGCCGTTGGGCAGGACGGTCCCGTCCACGCCGGCGCCGACCGGGTCGGGCTGGGCGGCGAGGAAGCGCACGGTGCCGGCGAGCGAGTGCAGGTGCTCGCGGGTGAGGGTCAGCCGGTCCAGCACGGCGGGGGCGAGCCCGGCGTCCCGGGCTGCGGCCAGGTCGCGCCGGTTCGCGGCGAGGATGTCGGCCGGGTCGACGGTGAGCCGCCGCGCGACGGCGAGCAGGGCGGCGTTGCGTACGTCACCCGAGGTGCCGGCAAGCAGCCGGGCGGCGGCGCGGGAGGCGAGGGCGGCATCGCGTACGGCCCCCGCCCTCGCCTGCGGCGCCACGGCCCGGACGCCGACGGCCGCATCGGCGGTCATCCCTCACCGCCGTCCTCCACCTGCTCCACGGGTGGCGGCGCGGGCACGGTCCCCGACAACTCGGCCAGCATCACCCACGCCAACGCCTCGGCCTCCTCCGGATGCACGGTGGTACCGGTACCAGTGCTGCTCATAGGAACTCCCTGCCGCTATACGGGCGCTGCCGCGTCCCACCCCACAAGGGGAACTCAACAACTGATGAACTCACCCCCTACGAGACTTGCACGGGCCAGGAACCCCGACAAGACCGGCACTTCGGCGCCACGAGGACGACTGAGCCGAAGCTCGAGCGGGGCTCGACGCGGTGGGGTCGAGGCGGGCACAGCCGGGCGGCTCACGGGAATGGCAGGGGCCGGACGAGGTGAGCGCCGAACGGACTTCACCGCCGCCCGACGGCCGTCGTCACTGCCGCGGCTCCGACGCCGCCCCCACCGTCACCGTCGTCGACCTGCGCAGCCGTATCCCCCAGAAATGTCCTCCGGGCGCGGCGACTTGGGGGCGGGAGCCCTCCGGGGCGCCCAGGGTCTCCGCGCGGGCCAGGAGGAACACACCCCGTGCCGCCGCAACCGCCGCGACCAGGCCGGCGGCCACCGTCAACGGCCCCGTGGCGTAGCGGTCCCCCAGCGCCGCCACCCCGATCACCACGGCGAACACCGGGTTCACCAGCGTCACCGTGGCCAGCGGAGCCTCCAGCCCGCCGCGGTAGGCGAGCTGGCACAACAGCAGCCCCGCCGGCGCCAGGAACAGCACCCCGCCCGCGACCAGCACGCTCGACACGACGGTCCCCGACCCCGCCCCGGTCACCCGGAGCACCGCGGTCTGCGCGAGCGCGCTCGCCGCCGCGAAGGCGACCCCCGCCGCGGCCGCGTACGCAAGGCTCGCGACCGTCACGCTCCGGGCGACCGCCGCCACGACCACCGCCACCCCCATCGCGCCCGCGGTCAGCAGCCCGACGCCGACCAGCTCACCGGCGTCCAGCGTGCGGCTCTCCCCGGCGGACGGGACGAGCGCCAGCAGCCCCACCACCCCCGCCACCGTCAACGCGGTCCCCGCCCACTGCGCGGACGTCATCCGCTGCCGCAGCACCCCTGACGACAGCAGGGGCGCCGCGACCAGCGTCAGCACCCCGAGCATCTGCACGGCGACGAGCGAGCCGTACCGTAACGCGGCCGTGTGCAGCACGGCGCCCAAGCCGTTCAGCAGGACCGCCACCCACCACGCACCGGACCGCCGCAGCCCGACCCCTCGCGGCCCGGCGGCCCGCAGGGCGGCCATCCGCTGGGCGACCGCCGCGGCCGCGTACGCCAGCGCGGAAGTCGCACCGAGCACCAGAACCGAGAACACGGTGGTACGTCCTTTCACCGCGCCGGGCACGGAGCCGTCATATTTCACTCTCCGTTGAAGTCTACGGGCGCTGAATTAACCCCCGCAACCAGTACTGGCGTGCGCCCGGCCACACCACCCGCCCGACCCGGCACCTCGGCACAGGAGTTCGAGACGGACTCCATCCGACGTCCACGGAGATTCCTGCCGCGCCTCCTACCCTCACCGCACTCACGAGCCCGGCAACGCCATCTGGACCACGGAGAGTCGCTCATGACGTACGTCATCGCCCAGCCCTGCGTCGACCTCAAGGACAAGGCCTGCGTCGACGAGTGCCCCGTCGACTGCATCTACGAAGGCCAGCGGAAGATGTACATCAACCCGGACGAATGCGTCGACTGCGGCGCCTGCGAGCCCGTCTGCCCGGTCGAGGCGATCTTCTTCGAGGACGACGTCCCCGGCGAGTGGGTCGACTTCCGCCGGGCCGACACGGAGTTCTTCGCCGAGCTCGGCTCCCCGGGCGGCGCCGCCGGCCTCGGCCCGGTGGAGTCCGACCACGCGGTGGTCGCGGAGCTGCCCGTGACCGCGAAGCCGTGACGAACGGGTGAGTTCGGCCGCCGTTCACACGACCCTCGTTGACCTGCGCCCGCCACGTCCATAGCTTCGTGCCCGCCTGACATCACGTCAGCAAAGGCGTCACGGAGGAGAGGGGCGGGACGTGCGGCTGAGTCTTCGGGGCGCGGGGGTCGTGTGCGCGCTGGTCGCGGGGCTGCTGCCCGTGTCGTCCGCGACCGCTTCCGCGACGGCGGTGGCGGCCGAGCCGCTCCCCTTGGAGCGGCTCTTCGACAACACCGCCGTCAGCGACGACGCCCGTCCCGGCGAGGCCGACTTCGACGGCTCCGGCGCCTCCCTGTCGGCCGCGGACCTGGCCGCCGCGGGCTGGCGCCCCGGCCGCGCGCTCACCGTGCAGGGCGCCCGCCTCACCTGGCCGGACCGCACCCCGGGCGAGCCCGACAACGTCCTCGCCGCCGGACAGGACATCAGCCTCTCCGGCCGCGGTGACGCCCTCGCCTTCCTCGTCGCCGGCACCACCGGCGCGGACGTGACCGGCACCGGCACCGTCGCGTACACGGACGGCACCAGCACCCCGTACCGGCTCACCGCCCCGGACTGGCGCAAGGGCCCCCTCGCCACCAAGGCGCTGGCCCTCCCCCACGTCAACGCGCCGGGCGGCCAACGCACCGAGAAGACCCGGCTGTACGTCGTCACCGTGCCGCTCGCGGCGGACCGCGCGGTGTCGTCGGTACGGCTGCCGCACGCGGCCGGACTCCATGTGTTCGCGGTGTCGGTGCGCACCGGCACCCTCGGGTGGACCGGCACCTGGTCCACGGCCACCGGCGGCCACCCGGCCGTCGGCCCTTGGACCGACCGGACGCTGCGGCTGGTCGTGCACACCTCGGCGGGCGGGCCGCGGGTCCGCGTCCGGTTCGACAACACCTTCGCGGCGACGCCGGTACGGATCGGCAGCGCCACGGTCGCCGTCCAGACGTCCGGCGCCACCGCGCAGGAGGCACCGGTGGCCCTGTCCTTCGACGGCGCGGCGGGCGCCGAGATCCCGGCGGGCGCCCAGCTGTTCAGCGACCCGCTGGGCTTCACCGTGCCCCCGGACACGAACCTCCTGGTCAGCTTCCATCTGCCCGGCACGGTGGCGGCGGCGCCGATGCACCGGCTCGCGGTGCAGCGGTCCTACCTCAGCGAACCGGGCGACCACGCGGCCGACCCCACCGCCACCGCCTACACCTCGACCCTGACCAGCTGGCCGCTGCTCACCGGGGTGGACGTGGGCGGCGGGCCGGGCTCGGTGGTGCTGCTCGGCGACTCGATCACGGACGGGACCCATTCCACGCCCGACGCGAACCGGCGCTGGCCCAACGTGCTGGCCACCCGGCTGCTCGGCCAGGACGAGGTGCCGCACTACGGCGTGCTCAACCAGGGGATCTCCGGCAACCGTGTGGTCACCGACCGCTACCTCGGGGACGGCGTCTCCACCGAGACGGCCGGGGTGAGCGCGACCCACCGCTTCGACCGTGATGTCCTCGCCCAGCCGTCGGTACGGACCGCGGTGGTCTTCGAGGGCGTCAACGACCTGCGCGCGGGCACGACCGCGGAGCGGGTGATCGAGGGCCTGCGCCTGCTCGCGGACCGGGGGCGCCCGCATGGGCTGCGGATGCTGGCGGCCACGATCGTGCCGTGCGAGGGCGCGGCCCAGTGCACGGCCGCGGTCGACGCGGAGCGGGCCGAGGTGAACGCGTGGATCCGGGCCACGGGCGTCTTCGACGGCGTCCTCGACTTCGACGCGGCCCTGCGGGACCCCGCCCGTCCTTCGCGCATCCTGCCGCGGTACGACAGCGGCGACCATCTGCACCCGGGGGACGCGGGGCTCGCGGCGCTGGCCGCGTCGGTGGATCTGCGGGCGCTGGTGCCCGCCCCCTGAGGGGCTGCACGTCCAGGTCCACCATCACCGGTGAGGAGCTACACGTCCAGGTCCACCACTACTGGCGCATGGTCCGAGGCGCCCTTGCCCTTGCGCTCCTCGCGGTCCACGTACGCGTCCTTGACCGCCGTCGCGAACGGCTCGTTGCCGTAGACGAGGTCGATGCGCATGCCGCGGTTCTTGGGGAAGGCGAGCTGGCGGTAGTCCCAGTACGTGAAGGGGTGCTCGTACTTCAGGGGCCGCGGGACCACGTCCGACAGGCCCGCCTCGCGCAGGGAGGCCAGGGCCGCCCGCTCGGCGGGGGTGACATGGGTCAGGCCCTCGAAGGCCGCCACGTCGAAGACGTCGTCGTCCGTCGGCGCCACGTTGTAGTCGCCCAGCACCGCGAAGGGACGGCTGCCGGCCGCGTCGCCCGCGACGGCCGCCCTCAGGGCCTCGAACCACTGGAGCTTGTAGGCGTAGTGCGCGTGATCCACCTCGCGGCCGTTGGGCACGTACACCGACCAGACGCGGACCGGGCCGCAGGTCGCGGAGATGGCACGGGGCTCGACCGAGCCGTCGTAGCCGGGATCGCCGGGCAGGCCCTTGACGACGTCCTCGATCCCTACCCGGGAGAGCACCGCCACGCCGTTCCACCGGCCGGTCGCGTGCACCGCCGACTCGTAACCCAGCTCGCGCAGCTGCTCGGCCGGGAAGGCGGCCTCGGCGACCTTGGCCTCCTGGAGGCAGAGCACATCGGTGCCACTGCTCTCCAGCCAGGCCAGGAGCCTCGGCAGGCGGGCGGTGATCGAGTTCACGTTCCAGGTCGCGATACGCATGTCCCACAACCTACCCGGCACCACTGACAATCAGAGAGCCGTGCTCTGGCCGGGCGCGAGCCGCAGGTGCTCGGCGCCGCCGAGGGCGCCGATCTGGTTGTCGTAGATCGGCCGGGCGAGGTCGGTGAGCAGGGCGTCGTGGATGTCGTAGGCGCGCTGCGGCTTGACCTCGCGGACGTACTCGATGACCTCCGAGATCTTGTTCCAGGGGGCCATGACGGGGAGCATCAGCGTCTCGACCGGGTGGTCGGGGACGGTGAGAGCGTCGCCGGGGTGGAAGACGCGTCCGCCGTCGACGAGATAGCCGACGTTGGTGATGCGCGGGATGTCCGGGTGGATGACCGCGTGCAGTTCGCCGTGGACCTGGACGTCGAAGCCCGCCGCGGTGAAGGTGTCGCCGTGGCCGACGGTGTGCACCCGGCCCGGGAAGGCGGCCGAGATCTTCTCCGCGACCGACTTCAGCGTCCAGATCTCGGCGGCCGGGTTGATCTCCATCGCGGTGCGCAGCCGCGCTTCGCTGAAGTGGTCGGGGTGCTCGTGCGTGACGAGGATCGCGTCCGCGCCGACGGCGGCGTCCTCCTCGCTGAAGCCTCCGGGGTCGACGACGAGCGCGCGCCCGTCCTTCTCCAGGCGGACGCAGGCGTGCGTCTTCTTCGTGAACCTCATGGCACCATCCTGCCCCCGCGCCGTCGCGCGGGGCTCACTCGGTCGGTGTGGTCTCCTCGCGTATCACCTGCTGCGCCACCGTGAACGCGCTGTTCGCCGCCGGTACACCGCAGTAGACCGCGGCCTGGAGCAGCACTTCCTTGATCTCGGTGGGCGTGAGGCCGTTGCGCAGCGCGGCCCGTACGTGGAAGGCGAGTTCGTCCAGGTGGCCGCCCGCGACCAGGGCGGTGAGGGTGACGCAGCTGCGCGAGCGCCGGTCCAGGCCGGGGCGGTCCCAGATCTCGCCCCAGGCGTAGCGGGTGACGAACTCCTGGAAGTCGCCCGAGAACTCGTCGGCCTGTGCCAGCGCCCGGTCCACGTGCGCGTCGCCGAGCACCTCGCGGCGCACCTTGATCCCGGCGTCGTACGGGTCGGGCCGGCCGCCGCCCATCGGGGCGGGCACGGTGGCCGGGGCGATCTCGGCGATGGGCGCGGGCTGCGGGGGCGCGACCGGCGCCGGAGCGGTGAGGACCGGCTGTACGGGCGCCGCGGCCAGGGCGGTCTGGCCGACGGGCGGCTCGTAGACGGGCTGCCAGGCGGTGGAGAAGTGTCTGACCAGCAGATCGGTGACGGCCGCCGGCTGCTCCACGGGGACGAGGTGGGAGGCGCCGGGGACCACCGCGAGACGGGCGTCCGGGATGCCGGCGACCAGCGTGCGGGCCTCGGCGGGCCCGGTGACCTGGTCCTCGGAGCCGACCAGGACCAGGGTGGGCACGCCGACGCTGGTCAGCTCGGTGCGCACGTCGAAGGAGGCGAGCGCCTCGCAGGCGGCGATGTAGCAGCCGGGATCGGTGGTGCGCACCATCTGCACGGCCCAGTCCGTGATGGCGGGCTGGGCGCCGGCGAAGCCCTGGGTGAACCAGCGCTCGGGCGAGCTGCGGGCGATGGGGTCCAGACCGTTCGTCCGGACGATCACCCCGCGCTGCCGGAACTCGTCGGCGGTGCCGAAGCGGGGCGAGGCGGCGATCAGGGCGAGCGAGGCCAGCCGCTCGGGGGTGCGCAGCGCCAGCTCCACTCCGACGGCGCCGCCGAGCGCGCAGCCCGCGTAGCCGAAGCGCTGCACGCCGAGACCGTCCAGTGTGACCAGCAGCCGGGTGGCGAGCTCGGCGACCGAGCCCGCGGGGTACGCCGGGGCGCCGCCGTGTCCCGGCAGGTCGAACCGGAAGACCCGCCACTGCTTCGTCAGCTCGGGGACCTGACGGTCCCACATGTGCCAGGTGGTGCCGAGCGACGGGCCCAGGATGAGGACCGGGGCGTCTTCCGGGCCGTCGAAGCGGTACTGCAGGGCAGGGGTCTTCATCTCACTCACCGCTCCACGCTAACGTCCGCTCCCCGGTGCCCCGCCCCCGGTCCCCCACTCCCCACCCTCGGCTCCCGAAGTTCGGCGACGAACGTCCACACGCTCTTCACCGGGCGCCCCCGGTCGCGCCGTCACGGCCCGTCCGGACCGCCCAGGCCGGTCAGAGCACCGACCGGGTCCAGGTCGGGGGTGCCGCGGGGCCACCAGTCCTCGTGGCCCGGTTCCGATTCGTACGCGTACCACAGGCCGTCGCGGCCGAGGCGGAGCTGGACATGGCCGCGGGGGTGGGTGAGGCGGTTGCGCCAGGGGCGGAACGCCGGAAGGTCCGCGGCCATGAGCAGCGGGCGGGCCCGGTCGAAGCGTCCGGCCGGCGGGTCCCACGGCTCTTCCAGTACGGCGAGCCCCGCCTCACCGCCCTGACGCCACGCGGCGACCGCCCGGGCCAGGTCGGCGGGCGTACGGTCGGCGGCGGAGGCGAGCGAGGCGTACAGGGCGCGGCTGCCGGCGGTGAGGCCGGATCCGGGGCGGGCCGCGGCGATCCGTACGGCGTCCTGCCACAGCGTCAGCTCCGCGAGCGGGTCACGGCCGGTGCCGAGCAGGGCGTGCGCGCGGGCGGCGGCGTCGGTGGCCAGCTGGTCCAGCGCGAACGGGTCCGGGCCGCCCGGCGCCGCCGGATAGACCGGGGGCTGCTCGGGGTGCGGCGGAACCGGCAAGGGCGGCGGCAGGGGCGGGAGTTGGCGGGGGGCGAGAGCCTCGCTCGCCCGTACGCCCGGCAGCGGCGCCGGTCCCTGGTCCTGCGCGGCACGGGCCGCCCGCGCGGCGCTAAGCCGGGACAGGGCGTCCAGGAGCTCGCGCTCGCCGCGGCCGCGCAGCAGGAGCAGGACGAAGGGGTCGGCGTCGAGCAGGCGTGCCGTCTGGTAGCAGAGGGCGGCCGCGTGTTTGCACGGGTGGCCGTAGTCCGGGCAACTGCAGTGGGGCTCCAAGTCCCCCGGGCCGGGCAGCAGCGGTACGCCGCACTCGGCGAGGGAGTGCGGCATCTCCTTGTCGAGCAGCGCGGCGATATGCCCGGGCCGCTCGGCGGCGACGTCCAGGAAGCGCTCCCAGTCGGCGTCGCCGAGCGTCCGCAACCGCACCTGGACGCGGTACGGCCGGGGGCGGCTCCCCTTCACGTACGCGAGGACCAGGCCGGGGGTGACGGTGATGGCGTCCACGTGCCCCTGCTCGGCGTAACCCCGCCCGCGCGCCAGCCGCTTGGGATCGAGCGCCCCTTCTTCCAGCGCCGCCACCCAGGCGTTGCCCCACCACGTCTCGGCGAAGGCGGTGCCGCCGGAGCCTCCGGCCGGAAAGGCGGGGAAGGTACGCCGGTGGTCAC
>NZ_JAMJFL010000045.1 GCF_023544665.1 Streptomyces sp. YS415 | reverse complement strand
CCCTTTCGGCTCCGATTCCCGGTCGGCGGGATTCGCTTTCCGGCCTTTCGACCTTCCGGCGGTGTCGACTTTATCAGATCCTCTCGGTGTCTGACGCCCAGTCAACCGGGCTTGTCCTCGCGGCCGTTGCGGGCCGTTCCGACGTCTCAAACCTTAGCGGATTCCCCCGGCAGTTCCTAATCGGACTGCCGAGCCCCATTCGAATTGAATTCGGGCACGCCGAATTCACCCCGGCTGGAGATCATGCTGGTGATTTGAGGTGCCGCTTCTGCGGCTGAGGTGCTTTCGCAGAACCGTTACGGCTCGGCGGCAACCCGAAGAACTCTACGGATCGTGCAGGGGGGTGTCAAGTGACCCCTGTCAAGATCTTTAATCGAGGTCGGTCAGCCGCCCGCCGGCGTCCGGCTGGGCGTGCTCCACCCTGCGCAGCAGCCGGGTGAGCACCTCACCGAGGGCCGTGCGCTCCTCCGGGGAGAGGTCCTGGAGCAGATCCTCCTCGAAGCCCGAGGCGAGGCGCATGGCCTCGGTCCACTTCTCCCGGCCCTCTGTCGTGAGCTCCACGATGACGCGGACCCGGTTGTTCTCGTCGCGCGCCCGGGTGACCAGGCCCTCGGCGACCATGCGGTCGATCCGGTGGGTCATCGCGGCCGGCGTCAGGCCGAGGCGCTTGGCGAGCTCGCCCGGGCCCAGCCGGTACGGGGCGCCGGACAGGACGAGGGCCTTGAGGACCTCCCACTCGGTGTTGCTGATGCCGAGTGTGGCGGTCTGGCGGCCGTAGGCGACGTTCATACGGCGGTTCAGCCGGGACAGCGCCGAGACGATCTTCTCGACCTGCGGGTCCAGGTCCTGGAACTCGCGCTGGTAGGCGGCGATCTGCTCTTCGAGTGTCGGCTCGCTGCCGAGGCCGGGGGTGTCGCCCATGGGTCGCAGTATCGCATGGCAGTAGTTGGCGTTGAAGTCCTTGGATGTGTACTCTTTAGCTTCGAACTTTAGCTTTGAAGTCTTCAGAGCTAACCACTTCAGTCCTAACTACTTGAGAGGGTGAACGTGACCAGGGCGATGGGCGCGGCGATGCGCCGGATCCACGTGGGCAACGCACTCAGCGCGTTCGGGCTCGGCTTCACGGTCCCGTACCTGTACGTCTATGTGGCGCAGGTGCGGGGTCTTGGTGCCGTCACGGCGGGCCTGGTGCTCGCCGTGTTCGCGGTGGCCGCGCTGGTCGTGCTGCCGTTCGCCGGGCGGGCGATCGTGCGGCGCGGCCCGCTTCCGGTGCTGCTCACCGCCCTGGTCACGGCCGCGATCGGCGCACTGAGCCTCGGTCTCGCGGGGAACGCCACGGCCGTACTGCTGTCGGCGGCGGCCCTGGGGGCGGGGCAGGCCGTGATGCAGCCGGCGCTGGCGACGATGATCGTGGACGTGTCGACTGCGGAGACGCGGTCGCGGGCCTTCGCGACGCAGTTCTTCCTGCAGAACCTGGGCCTGGGTGTCGGTGGTCTCATCGGCGGTCACCTGGTGGACACGACCCGGGTCTCCTCCTTCACTCTGCTCTTCGCGATCGAGGCGGCGATGTTCCTGCTGCTGGTCGCGGTGATGGCGACGGTACGGATGCCGCGGGCGCCGCGGATCGGGGCCGCGCCGGCGCAGTCGGCCAAGGGCAGCTGGAAGCAGTTGCTCGGGAACCGGGCGATGGTCCAGCTGTGTGTGCTGGGCTTCGTGCTGTTCTTCGCCTGCTACGGCCAGTTCGAGTCCGGGCTGAGCGCGTACGGCGTGGAGGCCGCCGGGATCTCCACCTCGGCGCTGGGGACGGCTCTGGCCGCCAACACGGCGATGATCGTCGTGGCGCAGTTCGCGGTGCTGAAGTTCGTCGAGCGGCGGCGCCGGTCCCGGGTGATCGCCGCGGTGGGGCTCATCTGGGCGGTGGCGTGGGTCGCGGCCGGGTACGCCGGGCTCGGGCACGGCAGCCAGGAGATGGCGACGGCGGCGTTCGTGGCGACGTACGCGCTGTTCGGGCTGGGTGAGGCGATGCTGTCGCCGACGGTTGCGCCGCTGGTGGCGGATCTCGCGCCGGAGGGGATGGCGGGCCAGTACAACTCGGCGTTCGCCCTGGTGAAGCAGCTCGCCCTGGCGGTGGGCCCGGCGGTGGGCGGCCCGATGGGCGCCGCGCTGCACGCGCCGTACATCGTGACGTTCCTGCTGTTCTCGCTCGGTATCACCTGGCTCGCGCTGCGGCTGGGCCGGCAGCTGACCGCCGTACAGGATCAGCCGGCGTCGGTGAGGAGCCGGGTGGTGGCGCAGGGGAATGCTCCGGCCGAGGGGCCTGCTCCGGCGCGCGTCTGAGTCAGGCGCCGGCCTTGGGCAGGGCGAACTCGCACCACACCGCCTTGCCGCCGCCGGGGGTCCGTCTGGATCCCCACGCGGAGGCGATCGTGGCGACGATCGCGATGCCGCGACCCGATTCGTCGGCCGGTTCCGCGCGGCGGCGCCGCGGGAGGTGGTCGTCCCCGTCGGTGACCTCGACGATCAGACGGCGGTCCGTGCGGCGCAGCCGAAGGCGCATGGGCGGGCTGCCGTGCTGGAGGCTGTTGGCGACCAGCTCGCTGGCCGCCAGTACGCCCAGGTCGTGCAGGTCCGTGGGGAACCGCCAGCTGGTGAGGACCCCGGAGGCGAACGCACGCGCGCGTGGGGCCGCTTCCACGCCGCCGAGCAGCTCCAGGGCGGCGTTGCGGAACAGTTCGCCGTCCGGGCCGGTGCGGGCCGGGTGCTGGAAGACCAGGACCGCCACGTCGTCGTCGTGGTCCGCGGTGACGCCCGCCGAGCGGACCAGGCGGTCGCAGACGACCTGGGGTGTGCCGGTGGCGCCGGCCAGGGCGCGCTCCAGGGACGCGATGCCCTCGTCCAGGTCTTCGTTCCGGCGCTCCACCAGTCCGTCCGTGTAGAGGACCCCGGTGGAGCCGGGGCTCAGCGGGATCGAGCCCGACGCGTGCATCCAGCCGCCGGTGCCGAGCGGCGGGCCGGTCGGCTCGTCGGCGCGCAGCACGGTGCCGCTCTCGTCGCGGACCAGGATCGGCAGATGCCCGGCGGAGGCGTAGACCAGCCGGCCCTCGTTCGGGTCGTGGATGGCGTAGACGCAGGTCGCGATCTGGTTGGCGTCGATCTCGGTGGCGAGGCCGTCCAGCAGCTGCAGCACCTCGTGCGGCGGGAGGTCCAGGCGGGCGTAGGCGCGGACCGCCGTGCGCAGCTGGCCCATGACGGCCGCCGCCCGTACGCCTCTGCCCATCACGTCGCCGATCACCAGCGCCGTACGGCCGCCGCCGAGGGTGATGACGTCGTACCAGTCGCCGCCGACCGCGGCTTCCGTGCCGCCGGGCTGGTAGGTCGCCGCGATGCGCAGGTCGTCCGGCTGTTCGAGTTCCTGGGGGAGCAGGGAGCGCTGGAGCGTCACCGCGGTCTCGCGCTGGCGGCGCTCGCTGGCGCGCAGGCGCTCGGCGGCCTCGGCGTGGTCGGTGACGTCGGTGGCGAAGACCAGCACTCCTCCGTCGCCCTCGGCGACCGGGGTGCAGGTGAAGGTGTAGGAGCGGCCGTCGAGGGCCTTGCGGGACTTGACCGTCCGGGGCTTGGCACTGCGCAGGACCTGGTCCAGGAGCGGCAGCAGGCCCAGTTCGTCCAGCTCCGGCAGGGCCTCGCGGGCCGGGGCGCCGAGCGGGCGGACGCCGAAGGCGGCGGCGTAGGCGCCGTTGACGTAGGCGAGGCGGTGGTCGGTGCCGTGGACCAGGGCGACGAGGGCCGGCACGCGGTCGAGTACGTCGCGGGCGGGGAGTTCGTCGAGGGCGGGGACGGGCGGGGCGTCGTCGGTGAGCTGTTCGGCTCTGGCCGCGGGGACGGAGCCCGCGCTCTCGCCGCGCCGCTCCGCGGGGACCGCGTGTTCGGTCCGCGCAGCGGCGCGGCGCTGCGTTCCGGGGAGCCGGGCGCTCCAGCGCGTGAAGTTCACGAATCCTTGCCTCGTGTCGTCGTCTTCGGCCAGCTCCGGACCCGGGCGGGGGTCTGGGTGGTGGCTCCCCGGGGATGCAGCACTGCGGGGACGGTCTCGTGGGAGTCGTAGGGCGGGCGGCTGCCCGTCCGGCGTCGGGGTCAGTCTGGCGGATCAGGCCGACAACCGTCAGACGCCTGCCCGGTCGATGGAGTTCCTCGGTCCGGTCAGGACGACCCCTTCGGGTCGTTGTCGGTGTCGGCAGAAGGCTTTCCACCGGCTGCGAGTTCGAACTCCGCTCGGGGATGTTCGAGTGAACCGAGGGAGACGATCTCCCTCTTGAAGAGCCCGGAGAGCGTCCATTCCGCCAGGACACGGGCCTTTCGGTTGAAGGTGGGCACCCTGCTGAGGTGGTACACGCGGTGCATGAACCAGGCAGGGTAGCCCTTCACCTTGCGCCCGTAGACGTGTGCGACGCCCTTGTGCAGCCCGAGAGAGGCGACCGAGCCGACGTACTTGTGGGAGTACGTCTCCAGCGGCTCGCCGCGCAGCGAGTGCGCGATGTTGTCGCCGAGGACTTTGGCCTGGCGCAGCGCGTGCTGGGCGTTGGGGGCGGTCTCCGTGCCGGGCCGCTCGGCGGTGACGTCGGGGACGGCGGCGGCGTCTCCTGCGGCCCACGCGTGCGTGGTGCCCTCGATCGTCAGCTCGGCGGTGCACCTGAGCCGTCCGCGGTCGGTGCGGGGGAAGCCGGTGGCGGCGACGAGGGGGTGCGGTTTGACGCCGGCCGTCCACACGACCGTGCGGGTCGGGAAGCGGGCGCCGTCGCTGAGCACCGCGGTCCGGTCGACGCAGGACTCCAGCCGGGTCTTCAGGCGTACGTCGATGTTGCGGCGGCGCAGTTCGGTGACCGTGTAGCGGCCCATCTCCTCGCCGACCTCGGGGAGGATGCGGTCCGAGGCCTCGACGAGGATCCACTTCATGTCCTCGGGGCGCACGTTGTAGTAGTAGCGAGCGGCGTAGCGGGCCATGTTCTCCAGCTCGGCGAGCGCCTCCACGCCCGCGTAGCCGCCGCCGACGAAGACGAAGGTGAGGGCCGCGTCGCGGATCGCGGGGTCGCGGGTGGAGGAGGCGATGTCCATCTGCTCGATGACGTGGTTGCGCAGTCCGATGGCCTCCTCGACCGTCTTGAACCCGATGCCGTGGTCGGCGAGTCCGGGGACGGGAAGGGTGCGGGAGACCGAGCCGGGGGCGAGGACGAGTTCGTCGTAGGCGATCTGCTGGGTGCCGGCGCCCTTCTCCTCGGTGGCGAGGGTGGTGAGGGTCGCGGTGCGCCCGGCGTGGTCGATGGCGCGGACCTCGCCGATGACGACCCGGCATCGGCCGAGGACGCGGCGCAGCGGTACGACGACATGGCGGGGGGAGATCGAACCGGCTGCCGCCTCGGGCAGGAAGGGCTGATAGGTCATGTACGGGTCGGGTGAGACGACCGTGACCTCGACTTCTCCGCGATTGAGTTCCGGTTTCAACTTTCGCTGGAGTCGCAGGGCCGTGTACATCCCCACGTAGCCACCACCGACAACGAGAATGCGCGCACGTTCCTTCACCATCCCATGACGCACCCAGCGCTTGCGTTTGTCCACAGCCTCAGCAATTTGTGTGACCGCGAGCCATCGCACCGCCGGGTTGACCGAATTACCGGAGTGCGGGGAAAATACGCAGGTCAACAGGTGTGCGCCGGGGGGTCGCAGGGGGCGCAATCAGGACGTATACGACCCGTACGCCGATCGGGGGGCGCTCTGTGCGGAACGTGCCCCTTCTGAATTGACTCCCTCTCAACTATGTTCGTGTGTCGACGGGGTGTAGGGGGATGCGCTCGTCGGACTCAACGGCTCCGCGACGGGCGGGCCCGGGTCCGGGCAGGTTCCACAACGCTCCGGCTGTCGAATGACGGGGGTGTCTCCGGGGGGAGACGTTCATTACCGGGGGAACGCTTATGCATGTTCAGGACTCTCATTGGTCGTCCACGTCCGCCATCACGTCCGGTGGCGCGGCGATGGGCTCGGCAATGGGCTCGGCGATAGGCGGAGCCATGAATGCGGCGGGGAACGGACGCGAGAGTGCGCGGACGGCACCGCTGCGGGTGGACGCACAGCGCAATCTGGAGCACGTGCTCCGCGCGGCGCGCGAGGTCTTCGGCGAACTGGGGTACGGCGCGCCCATGGAGGACGTGGCCCGGCGCGCGCGGGTGGGCGTCGGGACGGTGTACCGGCGCTTCCCGAGCAAGGACGTCCTGGTGCGCCGGATAGCCGAGGAGGAGACCTCCCGGCTGACCGACCAGGCCCGGGCGGCGCTCGGGCAGGAGGACGAGCCGTGGTCGGCGCTCTCGCGCTTCCTGCGGACGTCGGTGGCGTCCGGCGCCGGGCGGCTGCTGCCGCCGCAGGTACTGCGCGTCGGGGTCGCGGAGGAGCACCCGGACGGTCCGGGGTTCGACGAGGCGCGGGTGCCGCAGCAGCGGATGCAGCCGGGCGCGGGCGAGCTGCGGCTGGTGCCGGGGGAGACTCCGGGTCCGGCCGAGGACGACGCCGGGGCGTCGGCACTGCTGGAGGTCGTGGGGCAGCTGGTCGACCGGGCGCGTGCGGCGGGTGAGCTGCGGGCCGATGTGTCGGTGGCGGACGTCCTGCTGGTGATCGCGACGGCGGCGCCCTCGCTGCCGGACGCGGCGCAGCAGGCGGCGGCCTCGGCACGGCTGCTGGACATCCTGCTGGAGGGGTTGCGCTCGCGGCCGTCCTGACCCGGCGGCCGGCGGGGTGACCCGTAAAGGTGACCTCGTACGGGTGATCTCGTACGGGTGATCTCGTACAGGTGACGAGGAGGCGGGGACGCCGTGCGCGCTCCCGCCTCGTGCGCCCTGACACAGCATGTCCGCACGTCCTAAGAGCAGCCCAACTCCCCTGTGCGGCAGGCCATTTGCCCCTTCCCCGTTCGGGTGACGGCTAGTACTGAATCGCGTGAAGTCCCCACGGACGAGTGGATGGCCCCTGCTGTCGCCCGCTGACAAAAATTCGGTATGGCACTCTGACCCGGTGTTCGGGACTGGTTGGGCTGCGGCGGGGGCTTTCCGCGATGGGCGTTGACGGGCGGGACGGGTCACTCGGTGACGGTGACGCGGAGGACGGCGGCCCGGCCTCGCCCCATGTGCCGAGCCAGGGTGGGCGGCCCGATCTGCCGCTGGGCGGCGAGCCGTTGGTGGCCCCGATCCCGGCCCAGGGGGGCGAGCCCGTGGAGGGCAGCGTCCCGGCCCAGCGGGGGTGGCGCGAGGACAGCGTCCTGCCACCGCCCCGGGAGCTGCCCCGGTCCGACGCCGACCTGATCGCGCGGATGCGCTCGGGCGACGACTCGGCCTACGCGGAGCTCTACCGCCGGCACGCCGACGCGGTCCGCCGGTACGCCCGCACCTGCTGCCGCGACGGCCACACCGCGGACGACCTCACCGCCGAGGTCTTCGCCCGGATGCTCCAGGCGGTCCGCGGCGGTTCGGGTCCCGAGCACGCCGTACGCGCGTATCTGCTGACCTCGGTCCGGCGCGTCGCGGCCACCTGGACGAAGTCCGCGAAGCGGGAGCAACTGGTCGACGACTTCGCGTTGTTCGCCGCCCAGGCCGCGCGCTCCTCCGAGGTGTCCGACGACGACACCCTCGAGCTGGGCGCCGAGGTGCGCGCGATGCACGAGGCCGAGCAGTCCATGGCCATGCAGGCCTTCCGGTCGCTGCCGGAGCGCTGGCAGGCCGTGCTGTGGCACACCGAGGTCGAGGACGAGTCGCCGAGCGAGGTCGCCACGCTCTTCGGGCTCGACGCCAACGGCACGCGCGTGCTCGCCAGCCGGGCCCGTGAGGGCCTCAAGCAGGCCTATCTCCAGGCCCATGTCAGCGCCGGCCTCGCCGGTGACGAGGAGTGCGCCCGCTACGCCGACCGGCTCGGCGCCTACGCCCGCGGGGGCCTGCGCACCCGGGCCGAGCGCGGGCTGCGCAAGCACCTGGAGGAGTGCGCCAAGTGCCGCCTGGCCGCCGGGCAGATCAAGGAAGTCGCCAGCGGCATCCCGGCGGTCGTGCCGGTCGCGGTCATCGGCTGGTTCGGTGCCGCCGGGTACGCCAAGGCCGCCGCGGTCATCGCGGGCGGCACCGGAGCGGGCGCCGCGGGCGCGGCCGCCGCGGCGGGCGGTTCCTCCTCCGGTGGGGCGGGCGCCGGTGGCGGTGCCGCGGCCTCCGAGGGCCTGGGCGCGCCGGTGAAGGCGGGGATCGCCGCCGGTGTGGTCGCCGTGGCCGCCGTCGCGGTGGCCCTCGCCCTGGTCGCCGACGACGACCCGGTGCCGCGGCCGGACGCCAAGCCGCCGGTCACCTCCCCGGCGCCCGTCGTCGGGGAGGCCGCGACCCCGAAGCCGCCGGGGAAGCAGCCGGCTCCGCCCGTCTTCGCCGCCGAGCAGGCCCCCCGGCCCGCGCCCACCCGCACGCCCACGCCGACCGCCACCGCGACTCCGCAGCCGGCCTCCCCGCCGAAGCCGAGGCCGAGGCCGACGCCCGCTCCGACGCCGCCGCCGGCCCCCGGGCCCGCGCCGACACCCACCCCCACGCCGCCGCCTCCGCCTCCGCCCGCTCCGGCCGACTACCAGTGGAGCGAGCTGTCGTACGACGTCAACGGCGACGGCAGCGGGCCCGAGATGCGGATCGGCGAGAGCAGCTGGGTGTGGCAGCGCTACGGCGTGTCGATCGCCGGGAAGCAGTACACGCACGGGGTGACGGTGCGCGGCGCGTCCTCCGTCACCATCGATCTCAACCGGGAGTGCACCACGTACCGGGCCCTGGTCGGCGTCGACGACATGAACCTGATGCTGGGCAAGTTCGCCTTCTCCGTCCACGCCGACGGGGTGCGGCTGTGGCGGTCCGCGATGATCAAGGGCGGTGACCCGGCGGTCCCCGTCTCGGTCGACATCACCGGCCGCGAGACGGTACGGCTGGTGGTGGAGCCGCACAGCCACGTCGACAGCGTGCTCCTCGCCGACTGGGCCGAGTCCGGGTTCCGCTGCACGTAGGCCCGCCGGGTCCTACGCCCGCCGCGCTCCCGCCCCCGCGCCCAGCGCCCCCCTCTGGGGCGTGATTCCGGCGGGGACCGCACGCGCGCGTGCCGGGGTGCCCGTCCAGCAGGTGCCGCGGCGGGCCAGCAGGCGGGTGAGCCAGAGTTCCAGCGAGACGAGGTCGGCCAGGCCGTCCAGCGGGAGGGCCTCGCCCTCGGCCGCCGCGCGCAGCGCCTTGCGGACCACGCGGGCCTCCACCAGGCCGGCCTGGGCCAGCAGCGGGGTGTTGAAGAGGGCCATCAGATCGTTCGCCGCCACCCTCAGCCCTGCCCGGGCCGCCACCGCCGCCGGGGTGGGAGACGTCGCGCCCCAGCCCGGCGGGAGGTCGGCCACGCCCGCGCCCTCCAGGACCGTACGAAGGATCGCGGCACGTGCGCCGGGCCGCACGCGCAGGGCCTCGGGCAGGGCGCGGCAGGCGCGGACGACCTGGTTGTCGAGGAACGGCGCGTGCAGGCGCTGGAAGCGGATCTCGGCGGCCTGCTCCAGGACGCGCAGGTCCGCCGCGTGCCGGGCGAGCGCGGCACGCGCGCGGTAGTCGCCGGGGCGCTGTCCCGGACCGACTCCGGAGCGGTGCGTCGCCCCTTGCAGACGAACCGATACTTCAGCCAGCGCCTCGCCCGTCAGCCAACGCGCCGCCGGGCCCGGTCTGGCCCAGGTGAGGGCCGCAAGCGACGCCCCCACGGCACCTCCGGGGTCGTCGAACCGCCGGTGCATGAGCCGCTCGGCCAGCGCCTCCAGACCCGTGCGGTAGGGCGTGCGCGCCAGCTTGCGCGCCGCGCCGTACACGCGCGCGGGGACCATCACCGAGCCGTCCGCCTTGGCGAGCGCGGCGACGGGACGGACCAGGTGCCGGCGCTTGCGGTCCATCAGCAGGTCGGTCAGCCGGGCCGGGTGGGCGTCCAGCACCTGGCGGGCGCCGTAGCCGGTGAAGTGGTCCGCGCTGCCCGCCGCCAGCCGCGCCCGGTGCCGGGCGGCCGTCACCAGGGACGGCCCGGGTTCGTCGGTGAGGGGCCCGTCCAGGTCGGCGTACGGCAGGGTCTCCTCGCCGCCCGCCACGACGACGTGGTGCAGTCGGGGGTTGGCCGCGAGGGTGCCCGCCCGTTCCAGCTCGGCCTCCCGGCCGCCCACGGCGAGGTCGTTGAAGGTGACCGCCAGCAGCCGCTCGCCGGCGCCCGTGCCGTGGCCCAGCACCGTGCCCGGCATGCCGGGCAGCCCCGCGGCGAGCAGCGCGAGGGTGCCGGAGGCCGGGCCGCCGGAGAGGTCGGCCCCGATCCCGGGTACGGGCATCCCGCGCGCGGCGCGGCGTTCGGCGGGTCCCATGCCCGGTACGGGTCCGGGGTCGATGTCGGCGCCGGGCACGTGCCGGGGTGCGGACAGCCGGGCCCGTACCGCGTCCACCAGCGCGTCGCGTACGGCGTCCACCGAGCTGTCCGGGTCGGCCGTGGGTGCAGCCACCGCGAGGGAGGCGACCGGCTCGTACCCGGCGATCTCCCGGGCCCCGGCGCGCAGGATCAGCGCGTGCCCGGGCGGAATGCGCCGTACGCCGTCGTAGGGCGTGGAGTCGTCCAGGGCCGCGGGGACGTCCGGGGCGGCGAGCAGGGCGGCCAGGTGACCGAAGTCGAGGTTCGCCTCGATGAGGTCGGCGAGGGGCAGCGCGGCGGTCGCGTAGGCGGTGCCGCCGGACCAGGGGGTGTAGAACACCGGCCGGGCGCCCGCCAGATCGCCGCACACCATGACCCTGCGGCCGACCTGGACGACGGCCGTGTAGCTGCCGGGCCAGGCCGTCAGATGCCGAAGTGCCCCGCCGCGCGCGGCGAACAGGCCCACCCGCAGCTGCTCGTCGCTCGCCCCGCAGATGCCGAGCACGGCGATCCGGTTCTGGGGGTCGGCCTGCACCACGCGCACCTCGTCGGGCCGCCAGTCGCCGACCGCCCACAGCGGATCGGGGTCACCCCACAGGAGTTGGGACCCGACCGGGTGCACGGTCTCGCCGTCGGGCCCGGTCGCCCCCGCGGAACCGATCACGGCGGCTCCCGCGGCGGTGCTGCTCCATCCCACCAACCACCGCATCGACGCCTCCACAGGCTGTGGACCACCAGTGCACCGCACGAACCGGTTCACCATGCTGCCATGAAGGACGCGTGCCCGAGTCGCGGTGACACCGCTTGAGATCCGTGAAGTGCGCCCCCGCGGGCGCCCCCACAGGGCATCCATACCCGCGCGGAGCCTGGAGACCCCCAGCCAGGGCGACGCGAATGCGCCCCCGGTTCACTCCCCAAGAACGCCCTTAGCGCCCTCAATTTCCGTGGTGGGAGCGGTAATCGCCCGCGAGAGGCAGGGTCGGTTTTCGGCCAAATCGGCGTGACGACGGCAGGTTTGGCCACTCTCCGTACAGGCCCTGCGTATTACTTGGCGTGTGCGCAGTCCGGGAGGCGGGACTCGCCCCCCGGACCGTTCCGCCGCCCGCGGGGATGTAGGCGGCGGTGTCCCCCAGCCCACTGGATCCAGTACAGCGGGCCGACCCACGCGTGACCATGGAAGCGCTCCCCGGATGGCCGGAGAAGAGCGCACACCCGGGCGCACGGCCACACAGCGGGAGCACGCCGCAACCGTCCGTACCTGAACCGCACTTCAGTACGGACCACAATCCCGCCATCCGGAAGAATGCCCCTTAACGCTTGGGATGCGGCGAACTACGCTGGGTTTACGAATGCCGCGTGGTTATGCCAGTGCGGCAGCCGTCTGTGTCGAGGGGTGGCGCATGTCCAGGGAGCAACGCGGGCCGAACGAAAAACTCGGCGCCGTTCTCGCCCTCGCGGGAATCAGCAACGCCGGCCTCGCGCGCCGCGTCAACGACCTTGGCGCTCAACGCGGGTTGACACTTCGCTACGACAAGACCTCGGTGGCGCGCTGGGTGTCGAAGGGAATGGTGCCGCAAGGTGCGGCGCCGCACCTCATCGCCGCCGCCATCGCCCAGAAGCTCGGCCGCCCGGTGCCGCTCCACGAGATCGGCCTGGCGGACGCGGATCCCGCCCCCGAAGTGGGCCTCGCCTTCCCCCGGGACGTCGGCCAGGCGGTCCGGTCGGCGACCGACCTCTACCGTCTCGACCTCGCCGGACGGCGCGCCGGCACCGGCGGCATCTGGCAGTCGCTGGCCGGCTCGTTCGCGGTCAGCGCGTACGCAACGCCCGCCTCACGGTGGCTGATAACCCCGGCCGACAGTTCGGTGGCGCGCGAGGTGAACCCCGCCGAGGGGTCCGGCGCACCGGTCAAAGTCGGCCACAGCGATGTGCAGAAGCTGCGGGAGGCCGCCGAGGACGCCAGGCGCTGGGACTCCAAGTACGGAGGCGGCGACTGGCGTTCGTCCATGGTGCCCGAGTGCTTACGGGTGGAGGCGGCGCCGCTGCTGCTCGGCTCGTACTCCGATGAGGTGGGCCGGGCACTGTTCGGGGCGAGCGCCGAACTGACCCGGCTCGCGGGGTGGATGGCCTTCGACACCGGCCAGCAGGAGGCCGCGCAGCGGTACTACATCCAGGCGCTGCGGCTGGCGCGGGCGGCGGCGGACGTGCCGCTCGGCGGGTACGTGCTCGCCTCCATGTCCTTGCAGGCGACGTACCGCGGCTTCGGTGACGAGGGCGTTGACCTCGCCCAGGCCGCGCTGGAGCGCAACCGCGGTCTGGCCACCGCGCGCACCATGAGCTTCTTCCGGCTCGTCGAGGCACGCGCGCACGCACGCGCGGGGGACGCGCAGGCGGCGGGCGCCGCGCTCAAGGCGGCGGAGGGCTGGCTGGAGCGCTCCCGGGACGGCGACCAGGACCCGTCCTGGCTCGGCTTCTACTCCTACGACCGCTTCTGCGCGGACGCCGCCGAGTGCTACCGCGACCTGAAGGCGCCGCGTCAGGTGCGCCGGTTCACGGAGCAGGCACTGTCGAAGCCGACGGAGGAGTTCGTGCGCTCGCACGGGCTGCGGCTCGTCGTCTCCGCTGTCGCCGAACTGGAGTCCGGCAACCTCGACGCGGCATGCGAGCAGGGCGTGCGGGCGGTGGAGGTCGCGGGGCGGATCTCCTCGGCGCGCACCACCGAGTACGTGAAGGATCTGCTGCACCGCCTCGAGCCCTACGGGGACGAGCCGCGGGTGGTGGAGCTGCGGGAGCGGGCCCGCCCGCTGCTGATGACTCCGGCGTAGCTTCCTTCGCCTCTCCCCCGGGTTTGAAGGCATTGTCAGTGGCGCAGTGCACTATCGGAGGCGGGAGGTGGTGCTGGTGCGGTCGGTCGCATACGACGGTGATGTGCTCGTGGTCGGCGGGGGGGTCGTCGGGCTGTCCACGGCGTACGCGATCACGCGGGCCGCGCCCGGTACCCGCGTCACCGTGCTGGAGAAGGAGGCGGGGCCCGCCCGGCACCAGACCGGGCGGAACAGCGGGGTGATCCACAGCGGGATCTACTACCGGCCCGGGTCGCTGAAGGCGCGGTACGCCGTGCGCGGTGCCGCCGAGATGGTCAAGTTCTGCGCCGAGTACGACATCGCCCATGCCGTCACCGGAAAGCTGATCGTCGCCACCGAGCGCGCGGAGCTGCCCCGGCTGCACGCGCTGGTCCAGCGGGGTCGGGAGAACGGCATTCCGGTGCGGGAGCTGGGCGCCGCCCAGATCGCCGAGTACGAGCCGGAGGTGCGCGGACTCGCGGCCATACAGGTCGGGACCACCGGCATCTGCGACTTCGTGGGGGTGGCGCGGCGGCTGGCCGAGGCGTCGGGGGCGGAGATCAGGTACGGCGCCGAGGTCGTGGGGGTGGACCGGCGGCCGGACCTCGGGGTCGCCGTGCGCACGGCGGACGGGGACATGGTGCGCGGGCGGGTGCTCGTGAACTGTGCCGGGCTGTACTGCGACGAGGTCGCCCGGCTCACCGGGGACGAGCCGGGAATGCGGATCGTGCCGTTCCGGGGGGAGTACTACACGCTGGCGCGGCCCGGGCTGGTGCGCGGGCTGGTGTATCCGGTGCCGGATCCGGCGTTCCCGTTCCTCGGGGTGCACCTCACGCGGGGAGTCGACGGAGGCGTCCATGTCGGGCCCAACGCGGTGCCGGCGCTGGCCCGGGAGGGGTACGGCTGGGGGGTCGTACGGCCCCGGGAGCTCGCCTCGACGCTGGGGTGGCCGGGAGCCTGGTCGATGGCCCGGCGGCATTGGCGGTACGGCGCGGGGGAGCTGCGCCGATCGGTGTCGAAGAGGGCGTTCGCACAGGCGGTGGGGCGGATGCTCCCGGCAGTGACCGAGGAGGATCTGCTGCCCGCGGCGTCGGGGGTGCGGGCGCAGGCGGTGCTCCGGGACGGCACGCTGGTGGACGACTTCCTGATCAAGGAGGGGGCGCGGGCCGTGCATGTGCTGAACGCGCCTTCCCCGGCGGCCACCGCGTCCCTGCCGATCGGGCGGGAAGTGGCCCGGCGGGCGCTGGCGGTCCTGGGCTCGGTGTGACGGGCTCCGCCGCGGCCCCGCACTCCGCCTCCCGTAAAATCGGTCCCACTGTGTCTGACTCCCTCCACACCCCCGAAGCCCCCCACTCCGCCCCCGGTCACGAGCCGGATGCGTCCCTCCGGCCTGCGCGGGCCAAGGGGGAGCCGCGGTTCCCCGACGGGCCGATGCCCGATCCCGCCGGGTCGCACTTCGAGCGGCGGATCAGGAGCTTCCAGCCCCGGCGCAGCCGGGTGACCGCGGGACAGGCGGACGCGCTGCAGCGGCTGTGGCCCGCATGGGGACTGGACATCGACGGCCGGCAGGTCCTGGACCTCGGCCGGCTCTTCGGCAACGACCGTCCCGTCGTCCTGGAGATCGGGTTCGGAATGGGCGAGGCCACCGCGCAGATGGCCGCCGCCGATCCGGCGACCAATGTGCTCGCCGTCGACGTGCACACCCCCGGCCAGGGCAATCTGCTCAACCTCGCCGAGCAGCAGGGCCTGACCAACATCCGGGTCGGCAACGGCGACGCCATCATCCTTCTGCGCGAGATGCTCGCCCCCGACGCGCTCGACGGGCTGCGGGTCTTCTTCCCGGACCCGTGGCCGAAGAAGCGGCACCACAAGCGGCGGTTGATCCAGCCGGAGTTCCTCGGCCTCGCCGCGACCCGGCTCAGGCCCGGTGCGGTGCTGCACTGCGCGACCGACTGGGAGCCGTACGCCGAGCAGATGCTCGAGGTGCTGACGGCCCACCCGGACTTCGAGAACACGCAGGCCGACGGCGGTTTTGCGCCGCGTCCGCAGTTCCGGCCGCTGACCCGTTTCGAGGGCCAGGGACTGGACAAGGGTCATGTCGTGAACGACCTGCTCTTCCGCCGCGTACCGCAGCGAGACGAACCCACCGCCGGCGCCTGAGCCCACAGCGCTCCTCTGCGGGCAGCGCCCTTTCCTCGTTAGGGTCAATGCCGTGGCCACCAGTCCTCCGTACCCGACGCACCCCACCGGTCCCGCCGGCGGCGCACTGCGGCACGCGCACTGGTGGCAGCGGAAGTCGGTGCGCTACGGCGCGCTGATCACCCTGCTCACCCTCTCCGGCCTGGTGATCCTCGCCCTGGTCCGCGAACAGACCGGCACCGAGGGCTTCCTGGTCGGGCTCGGCCTGGCCGTGCTGCCCGTGCCGCTGCTCATAGCCGCCTTCCGCTGGCTGGACCGGGTCGAGCCGGGCCCCTGGCGGAATCTGCTGTTCGCCTTCGCCTGGGGCGCCTGCGCGGCGGCGCTGATAGCCATCGTCGCCAACAGCTTCGCGACGAGATGGATAGCGACGGCCACCGCGGATCCGTCCAGCGCCGACACCCTCGGGGCGACCGTGATAGCGCCGGTCGTGGAGGAGTCGGCGAAAGCGGCCGCCGTGCTGCTGGTCTTCCTCTTCCGGCGCCGGGACTTCACCGGGCTGGTCGACGGGGTGGTGATAGCCGGGGTCACCGCGACCGGCTTCGCCTTCACCGAGAACATCCTCTATCTCGGCACCGCCTTCGGCACCGACCAGATCACCGGCGGCAGCGGCATCGCCTCCGTGACGGCGGCGACCTTCTTCGTGCGCATCATCATGTCGCCCTTCGCGCACCCCCTCTTCACCGTCCTGACCGGCATCGGCTTCGGCATCGCCGCGCTCTCCGGCGACCGCCGGCGCCTGCGGCGGGTGCTGCTGCCGCTGTCCGGGCTGCTGCTCGCGATGGGCATGCACGCGATGTGGAACGGTTCCTCGGCGTTCGGCCCGTACGGCTTCTTCGCCGTGTACGGGGCGATCATGGTCCCTGCGTTCGGGCTGCTGACCTGGCTGGTGATCTGGACCCGGCAGCGCGAGCTGCGCACCGTGCGGGAGGAACTGCCCGCCTACGCCGTCGCCGGCTGGCTCACCCCGGGCGAGCCCTTCGCGCTCGCCTCGATGCGGGCGCGGCGCCTGGCCCGGCAGTACGCCCGCCGCCGCGCCGGACGGCAGGCGGCACGGGAGGTGGCGCGGTACGAGGCGTACGCGACCTCGCTGGCGTTCCTGCGCCACCGGGGGCGCCGGGGGCGTGCGGGCGCCGACTTCGTCGTACGCGAGCAGGAGTTGCTGGGGGAACTGTGGCGCCGCCGGGAGATCGCCCGCCCGGCCCTGGACCACGCGGCCCGCGCCACCGCCCCACCGGCGCCGGTGGCGGCGGCGCCATGGCCGGCGCACGGCACCTACGGGTACCCGGCCCAGCCGGCGTACCAGCCCTCTCCGGCGTACCCGGCGGGCCCGTACCCCGCCTACAACCCGTACCGGTCGTAGGGGCCGCGAACGCCGAGAACCGGCAGCCCTGACGTCGGGGGGACGTCGTCAGGACCGCCGGGGTTCCGGCGAGGGCTCGGTCAGGGGGTGAGGCCCTTGCTTCGCAGCCAGGCGAGCGGGTCGATGCCGGAGGAGGAGCCCTCGGGGTGGACCTCCAGGTGGAGGTGGGCACCGGTGACGTTGCCGGTCGCGCCCACGCGACCGATGACGTCGCCCGTGGCGACCTTCTGCCCGACGCTGACGCTGATCGAGGACTGGTGGGCGTACCAGATCTCGGTGCCGTCCTCCAGGGTGAGCACGGTCTTGTAGCCGTAGGAGCCGTCGTACCCGGCGTAGGTGATCGTGCCGGTGTGGACCGCCTTGATCAGGGTGCCGGTGGGAGCGGCGAAGTCGGTGCCGGTGTGGTACCCGGAGGACCACAGCGCGCCGGCCTGACCGTAGGTCGAGGTGATGGTGTACGAGGAGGTCGGCAGCGCGAACTGCTTGGCGAGGGCGGCCAGGCGCTCGGCCTCGGCCTTCTCGCGGGCCTCCTCCTCGGCCTTGGCCTTGGCGGCGGCGGCCTTGGCCTTCGCCTCCTTCTCGGCCTCGGCGGCGGCTTCCGCGGCGGCCTTCTCGGCGGCAGCGACGGCGGCCTCGGCGGCCTTGGTGGCGACCTGGTCCTGCTGCTGCTCGGCCTGCGCCATGATCCGGGCGCGCAGCGCCTCACCGGCGTCCGCGGCACCCTGCTCGGTGTCCGTGGTGGTCATGCCGACGCTGCTGAGCGGGGTGGCCGAGGTCTCGGGGGTCGGCTCCGCCGGGTCGTCGGAGATCAGCGGCAGGTCGGGCATGGTGATCGCGACCGGCGGCTTGCCGGACTGCGCGCTGGCCATGCCGCCCGCGCCGACGGCGGCTATGACACCGACGCCGAGCACCGTGGAGCTACGGGCGAGTCCGCCGCCGCGCTGCTTGGAGACGCGGTGCCGGCCGCGTACCGGGCGAATGGATTCCGCGGTGGGGTTCCATTCCTCCCAGGGGCCCTCGTCGGTGCGGTGGCTGCCGTAGGAGAAGGCCTCGTCACTGCGCTGGCTCGGCACGAACGGGGCCTCGGGGGCAGGCCGGTTTGACGCCACGTGGGCGTGCTCCTTTCCTTCCTTCTCGCCTACCGGGTTAGCTGACGGGTTCGGAGCAGGAAGGTCTCCTACGCGCGTATATCTGCCGCTTTCAGCGCGACGGATTACGCCCGATTCACCCCAATTGATGGTTCCCCGGTTCCCTTGCGGGATTCGGCGCGTGCGCACGGAGCCGCCTCTTGTGACGGCTGGGACGACCGCGCTGCGTTATCGAACGTTAATAGACGCGGGGCGCGGATTCCAAGCTGTTCCTCTTGATCGTTAGCGAGATCGGCCTGGACTTTCGGGTCACTGGGGCGCTAAATCGGGCGAGTTGACCAAACCTCTTGTGTCACAGAAGTATTGACGGTGCCTCAGTTGTTATGCGGAGGGCTCCCATCCGATCACCCCGGGTGACGAGCGGGGTCTGCGCACCGCGAGCAGCGCCATGTCGTCCGCCATCCCCCCTCCGCAGTGCACGCGCACCTCCTCGGCGAGGGCGCGGATCAGGGCGCCCGGATCGCGGAAGACGCGGCCGTCGAGCCGTCGTTCGGGGTCGAAGAAGACACCCTGCGCGTTGCGGGCCTCGGAGAGGCCGTCGGTGTGCAGGAGCAGGGTGGTGCCGGGCGGGAAGGGTGCCTCGTCGACGCGGTCGGGCCAGTCGCCGAGGTCGCTCATGCCCAGCGGGAGGGCGGGCTCACGGGCGCGCAGCGGGCGCACGGTGCCGTCGGGGTGGAGCAGCAGCGGGGGCGGGTGGCCGCGGTTGACGACGCGGACCGGCCCGTCGCCGTGCGGGAGTTCGGCGAGCACGGCGGTGGTGAACCCCTCGACGGCATCGATCCCGTCGCGCCGCGAGCCCTCACGGACCAGGGCCCGCTCCAGCCGCCGAGCCACCGCCTCCAGACCCGGTTCCTGCTCGGCGGCCTCCCGGAACGCCCCGACGACGACGGCGACGGCCGCGACGGCCCCCATCCCCTTGCCGCGCACATCACCGACGACGACCCGTACGCCGTACGCGCTGTCCTGCACCGCGTACAGGTCGCCGCCGATGTAGGCGTCGGCCTGCGCCGCCTCGTAGCGGGCGGCGATCTCGTAGCCGCCGAGCCGCTCCATGGGTTCGGGCAGGACGGCACGCTGGGTGGCCACGGCGATCTCGCGCTGGATGGCGAGCCGCAGATCCCCACGGCGCACGACCCGGTTGAGGGCGACCGCCAGGACGGCGACGGTGACCACGGTGAGCACCTCGGTGACCGTGTCCGCGTCCATACCGAAGCCCCACCGGATGTGGACGGCGTAGGCGGCGATCAGGGACACGGCCCCGACGGCGACCGTGCCGCTCAGCGCGCAGAAGGGGGCGGCCACCAGCGGGGCGGCGGTGAAGAAGGGGATCGCGGTGAAGCCGCGGGGGGTGACGACGTCGTAGAGGACACCGCCCGCGATCAGGAGCAGCGGGAGGAGGCGGACGAAGGTGCGTAGGGACCACGCGCGCCGGATCCCGCCCACGCATGAAGTCCGCACTGCCCGCCTCCCGCCACGTCCGCCGTCCCTCCAGGCTTCCCGGAGCGGTGGCGGGCGGCGAACGGTGTGGGCCGAGTGGATGAGGCGCGGCAGACCGGCCGCAGCACAACGCGGCAGACCAGCCGCGGCAAAACACCTAGGGCCGGAACCAATGGTTCCGGCCCTAGGCCTTCAGTAGCGGGGACAGGATTTGAACCTGCGACCTCTGGGTTATGAGCCCAGCGAGCTACCGAGCTGCTCCACCCCGCGTCGTTGAAACCAGTGTACGCCATCCGCGGGACCCCCTGCACACGCGTGTCTTCACGCCCCGGGATTGCCCGCGTGGGTGAGCGTCTCCCAGGCGACGAAGAGGTCGTCGGTGCCCGCCGGACGGGTCTTCCCGGCGAGCGTGCGAGCCGCCGGGCCGCCGAGGCCCCGGTTGAGCGCGACCTCCAGGTCGGGCCCCATGTCCCGCTCCACCCTGCCGCCGCACAGCCAGGCCGGCACGGGCTCGCCCAGCTGGTGGCGGGCGTGCAGCTCCAGCGCGGCCGTGAGCCGCTCCTCGGCCTCGCCGTACAGGTCGACGCCCTGGTGCCAGGCGGTTTCGGCGATGTGCGCGGTGGCGGCGACGGAGTAGCCGACGTGCCGGAAGTCGCGGCAGCTCTCCTGGGTGACGCCGTCCTTGTACACACTCTGCCCGTGCCAGTACGCCGTCAGCCGCTGCGGGGTGGTCCTGCTCGACCCGGCGGGGGTGAGCGGGAGGCGGCCGTCCTTCTCCAGGTAGAAGTAGGCGGGCACGCGGTCGCGGAAGCGGGCGAGGGCGTGGTCGAAGGTGGGGTGGTCGTCGAGGAAGACGGCGATGCCGATGGCGGCGTCGGTGGTGATCAGGTCCCGGTTGCCGTTGGTGTCCGGGGCCTTCCGGGTGACGTGGGGCAGGTGGGCGGTGCGCAGCATCGTCTCGAAGCGGCGCACCCGGTCCTCGGGCCAGTCGGCGCCGTCGCTGTGGCGGACGATCTCGGCGGCCCGCGCCCAGGTGGACCCCGCCCAGCCGGCCTGGAGCCCGGCGTTCTGCCCGCTGTGCCGCCGCAGCCGCGCCGACCAGGCGTCCATGATCTCCCGGGCCTTGACGGCGTGCTGCCGCTTGCCGGTCACCGTGAACAGCAGCGCCTGCGTGTAGGCGGCGATGGCGTCCTCGCGCTCCTGCACGCACCCGCGCCCGGCCTTCCTCCCGGCGGGACAGTAAACGTTCTCGTACGGCTCGGCCCGGTACTTGTAGGCGCCGTACTTGCTGTCCCGCATCGCGAGGTACGCCTTCAGCCACGGCTGCTTCCCGGCGGTGACGTTCTTGCGTACGGCGGCCAGCTGCGCCGCGCTGACGAGGACGCCGGGGTGGGTGAACTCGGCGCCGGGCGGCAGGGCGCGCGCCATGGTGCGGGAGTCGGCACCGGTCACTCCGCAGGCGGTGCCGACGAGGGCGACGAGCAGCAGCAGGGCGGCACTTCGGACAGACCTCATGCTGGCAGCGTGGCGCGGGGACAGGCGGGGCGCAGGTCGGGTTGGGCCGATCGGAGCGGGGGCGGGGCGGGGCGCAGGTCAGGGCGGGTCGGGGCGCGCCGATCGCAGCGGGGCGCGGGCCGCTACGGCAGCACGTGGGTGTTCGGGGCCTTCGCGCGGTCCTCGAACTCGGGGAGCAGCACCACGTCCGCGCCCGCCGACGCCAGCAGGCCGCTGCCGTCCGCGTCCGCCACGAAGGTGTCCGGCTCCCGCCAGGCCGTGACGACCCGGCGCACCCCCGCCTCGATGATCAGCCGCGCGCAGGGCACCGGGCGGGAGGCCCGGCGGGCGCAGGGTTCCAGGCTGCTGTACACGGTCGCGGAGGCCAGCCGGGGGTCGCCCGGGTCGGTCTTCGCCAGGGCCGCCTCCTCCGCGTGGACCACCGGGTCGTCGCCCTCCCGGGAGTGGCCGCGGGCCAGTTCCGTGCCGTCGGCGGCCACCACCACCGCGCCGACACTGAACGCCGTCCGCGAGGGCGGGCACACTTCCGCCAGTTCGCAGGCCAGCCGGAGCCAGTGGCGGTCGGCGGCCGTGGTCCGCGGGCCCACTCCGGGAGCCGTGGGGAGGTAGCGCATCAGGACCACGTCCTCGATCCGCCGGGACTCCACCAGGCGCAGCCGGCCCCGCTGGTACCCGCCGGGCCCGAAGAGGCGCGGCGCGGACGGGTCGCCGACGAACAGGGGGGCCAGCACGAGCTGGAGCTCGTCCGCCAGCCCTTCCTGGAGCAGCTGGGTGTGGACCCGGCCGCCGCCCTCGACCATCAGGCGCCGCACACCCCGGCTGTGCAGGTCCGCCAGCAGCCGCCGCCAGTCCAGGTCCGGGCCCAGGGCGACCACGTCGGCCGCCAGACCGGCCGCACGCGCCCGCTGCGCGCCCTTCTCCGTCGTATAGACGACCTTCTCGCCGCCCGTGTGCCAGAAGTTCGCCCCCGCGTCCAGCTCCCCGCTCCCGCTGACGGTGACCTTCAGCGGGTACTCCGGCCGCCCCGCGGAGATCCGTGCCGCGCGCCGCGCCGGGGAGTTGACCAGGAGGCGCGGGTTGTCGGCGCGGATCGTCCCGGCGCCGACGAGGATCGCGTCGACCGACGCCCGTACCTCGTCGACCCGGTCGAAGTCGGCCGGGCTCGAGAGCAGCAGCCGCTCGGGGCCGGTGTCGTCCAGGTAGCCGTCGAGGGAGACCGCGGCCGACAGCAGGACGTAAGGGAGAGGCATCGACGCTCCAGCGGGACCGGCTCGGTTGAGGTTCTGCGCGGGCGGCTCCGGCATGCCGCCGGCCTGCCGCACCTGTACTGCTCCATCCTCACCCACCTCTCCCGGTTCCCGGAGCGGCGGCGCGGCGGACGGACCCCGCAGAGCGCCAACCGGCCACGTCGGGCCGCGAGTTGGCCGACACCGGAATGTCTCCCTGACCGCTGGTGCGCAGCCGTTCGACTACGTACAGTGCTGCGCCCGGGGGTGTGACAGGGGGTTGTCGTGGGGCGATCAGTGCGCTCGATCCGAAGAACCGCCCTGCTGTGCGGGGCACTTGTGCTGCTGGGCAGCCCCTGGCTGCGGGAGCCGCTGATCGAGGCCCGGCCGGAGACCCCGCTGCTGAGCGTGATGCACCGCGCCCTGTACGTCCTGACCTGGGATCTTTCCCCCAGCTCGGAAGGCGCGAGCGAGCCCCTCTACCTGGCGGGCAACACCGCTCTGGTGATCCTGCTCACCGGTGTCGTCCTGGCACCCCGGCTGGTGGGCCGTGGCCCCGCCTCCCCGGGCCTGCGGCGGCTCGCCGCCTTCGGCACGGGCGTGCTCCTCTCGCTCGTCGCGGCGGTGGCGTCCTGGGCGGTCGTGACGGCCGACGGCGACGAGTCCCTGATGTTCTTCGGCGGCCCCTCGGACGCGGTGATCGTCCACTTCGTGGTGGACGGCCTCGTCTTCGGGGTGCTGCTGGGCACGGCCCTGGCAGCCGTGTACGGCGGGACCGGCGCCCGCGCAGCCCTGTCCCGTATCCGCGAACGGAGCAGCACCGTGGCACCCTCCGCATCCTCCGCGCCCTCCTGGCCGGACGCCCCCGGCGGCGGCGTGGGCGCCACCGCGCCCGGCGACACCACCCGCCACCTGTGCGCGGCCGCCTACACCGACCCCGGGTTCACCCGCCGGGTCGTCGACGACGTCCTGCGCGACGAGCTGGGCGCGGTCGCGCCCTCCCCCGGCGTCGACCTGGTGCCCGTCGTCCGGCACAGCCTGGCGGCCCGCCGACTGCACCGGGCGCGCGACCGGCAGCTCGTCGCGATCTACCTGCTGATCGCCGCCTTCGGCCCGCTGTGGCTCGTCTTCGGCAACCTCGCCTTCAAGGCGCTGGCCAAGGCCTCCCGGGCGCCGCGGCGCGTCGTCCGCGGCCGGGAGCCGGTGGACACGGGGGCGGCCCTGCGGTGGCTCCTCGCCACGATCACCGGACTGCTGCTCGCCGGGATCCTGTTCGGCCGGTTCCTCTCCGCGCTGCCGCTGTCGGGGGTGTGGAGCTGGCTGGCCGGGTCCTACGCGCGCGGTGTCCCGCCGCTGCTGGCGGTGATCGGGGGCGGGGTGTGGGCGTACTGGGTGATGGCCCGGGAGGAGCTGGACGTCGACCGGCGGCTGCGCGGCTCACTGCGGCGCGAGAACTTCGTCCCGGAGTCGGGGCCCGCGCCCGCGCCCGCGGAGTCGTGGGCGATCGCCGCCGTAGGGGCGGTGGCCAAGGCGCAGGCGGGCAATGTCACCGTGTACAGCGGCTTCTCCCCCTTCGTGGGCCAGGGCGTACGGCAGTCGCAGTGGTCCCTGTCGCTGCCGTTGCTGCCCGAGCGGCCCGGCACCCCGCTCACCGGCTTCGACACCTGGGACGTGGTGGAGCGGCTGCGCGCCCGGCTGCGCGAGGCCGCCGTACGGCATGCCACCGCCGCCCCGCCCCTCGACGGCGGCCCGAGCCTCGCGGCGCTGGAGGTGGAGGACCGGGTGTTCGTCAGCGGCACCCGGATCGCCGGCGACCCCCGCTTCCTGCCCGCCCTGATCAGGACGCCCGCCGCCCGGCTCCCGGAGGCGGCCGTACGGGACATCGCGCTGGACCCGCAGGGCGCTGCCCGGCACTGCCTGGCCGCGCACCTGCCCCTGTGGGGCGGGGCGGTGGTGCCCAGTCAGCTGCTGCACATCGCGGTGGTCGGCAGAACCCTGCACCTGCACTGCGACCGCCACGTCCTCACCCCGCTCCGGCCGGACCTGCGCGGCGTCGACCTCCTCCCGGACGTCCTCACCTCCGCGCACCGGGCGGGCCTGCTGCTGTCGGCCCTGCGGCGCAGCGGCGGCGCCCTGTTCGGGTCGCCCCGGGCGGTGCTGGGCGACGCCCTGCGCGAGTGGGGCGCACCCCGCCGCCGGCGCCGGGAACGCTCGGCCGCCAAGACCGACCCCGCCTTCGACCGGGGCGCCCGGCTGAGCATCCGCGAGCACGCGATGAGCACCGAGTACCTCGACCACTTCCAACGCGTCGACGCCGAGCGGGCGTTCGCCGCCCTCGACCGGCACGCCCTGGCCGCCGTACGGGACTTCCTGGACGAGCACGGGGTGGACACCACCGACTTCCGCACCCAGACGCAGACGATCCTCAACCACGGCGTCCTGCAGACCGGCGGGGTCAGCGTCGTCGGCAACCAGGCCGTCGGACAGGGCGCCCGGGCCGACGCCGCGACGGCCACGGCTTCGGCCCCGGCCGCTGCCCCGAAGTAAGGAGAACCAGATGCCTCACCAGCCCGCCGACAACACCAACTTCGGCGTCCAGCAGTACGGCGGCCAGAGCCAGGTCGCCAACCAGGCCGTGGGCCCCGGCGCCCGGGCCGTCGCCGGCCAGGTCTCCTTCCAGTCCCTCACGGCCGACCAGCGCACCCAGATCCACGACCGGCTGGAACTGATCGAACGCCTCCTGGACGAACACCGCGCCGGCCTCCCCGACCAGGACACCCCCCGGGCCGAGCTGCGCAGGCTCCGCGAGGAACTGGACGAGCCGACCCCCGAGCCGGGCGTGGTGCGCCGGGCCCTGGACCGCCTGACGGCCTTCGCCGAACCGGTGGCCCCCCTGGCCGCGGCGGTGACGGCCCTGGCCCAGGCCCTCCCGTCCCTGTGACCCCGGCCTGATCCCCCCTGATCCCGCACAACACGACGGCGCCCGGACCGGCCGAAGCCGATCTGGGCGCCGCACTGTCGGTAGGCCCTGTGGGACTCGAACCCACAACCAATGGATTAAAAGTCCACTGCTCTGCCAATTGAGCTAAGGGCCCAGGCGATGTTGCCTCCCCGAGCATAGCCGGACGGGGCCGGGACTCCGATCGGGTATCGGTGACACGGCCGCGTCCGGCGGGCGAAGGGTTACGGATCGACCGGTTCGGGTGCGTCCGCGCGGGCCGCCTCGCGGGCGATCGTGCGCTCGTGCTCCGGGTTCAGGAACCAGTGCCGGGCCGAGGCCAGCCACCAGGCGGCGGCGAAGCCGAGGACGACCAGGACGGCGACCGGGGCGTAGTTGAAGGTCTCCGCGGTCACCGGGGAGACCTGCGGCAGCATGAACAGCACCGTGATCACCCCGACCCACGCCACCGCCACCACGCCGATCGCCCTCGACCAGCGCCCCAGGTGCCAGGGCCCCCGCTCGAACGCCTCTCCCTTGCGCAGCCGCAGCAGGGTCGGGATGACGTAGGCGATGTAGAGGCCGATCACGGCGATGGACGTCACCGCCGCGTACGCCGTCACGTTCAGCAGATACGGCAGGCCCAGCAGCAGGGCCCCGCCCGCCGCCAGCCAGACCGCCGCGACGGGTGTGCGGGTGCGCGGGTTCACCGTGTGCCACACCCGCGAGAACGGCAGCGCCCCGTCGCGCGAGAAGGCGTAGATCATGCGACTGTTGGCGGTCACCGACGCCATCCCGCAGAACAGCTGCGCCCCGATCACGACCAGCAGCAGCAGCTTGCCCGCGGTCGCGCCCACCGCGTCGAGGAGGATCTGGGCAGGCGGCGCGCCGGTCGGGGAGGTGCGGGCCCCCTCGTAGGACTGGATGGCGAAGGTGAAGCCGAGGAGGAGGACGAAGCCGGCGATCCACGACGTCCAGATGGACTGCACGATGCCCTTCGGGCCGGCCGTGGAGGCGTTGTGCGTCTCCTCGGTCATGTGGGCGGAGGCGTCGTAGCCGGTGAAGGTGTACTGGGCCATCAGCAGGCCGAGCAGGACGACGTAGAAGCTGCTGCCCCAGCCCGTGTTGTTGACGAACTCGCCGAAGACGAAGGACGCCGACCGGTGCTCGTCCGGTGCGAAGGTCAGGGCGCCGACGATGACCGCGACGCCGACGACGTGCCACCACACGCTCACGCTGTTCAGCAGCGCGACGATCCGCACGCCGAAGGTGTTCAGCAGGCCGTGCAGGACCAGGATCCCGGCGAAGAGCAGGATGGTGCGGCCGGGGGTCACCTCGAAGCCGAACTGGAGATTGAGGTACGCGCCGAGGAAGGACGCGGCGCCGAAGTCGATGCCGGCGGTCACCGCGACCTGGCCCAGCACGTTGAACCAGCCCGTGAACCACGCCCAGGCGGCCGCGGTCCGGGGCGGGGCCAGGCGGTGGGCCCAGAAGTACAGACCCGCGGAGGTCGGGTACGCCGAGCAGATCTCGGCCATCGCCAGCCCCACGAACAGGGTCATCAGGCCCACGGCCACCCAGCCCCAGGTGATCACGGCGGGGCCGCCGGTGTTCATGCCGAACAGATACAGCGTCAGACAGCCCGACAGCACCGAGATGATCGTGAAGGAGACCGCGTAATTGGAGAACGCCGACATGCGGCGGGCGAGAACCTGCGTGTAGCCGAGCTGGGCCAGCCGCTCCTCGTCGGACAGCTTTCCGTCCGACGGCCCGCTCGCTTTGGCGTCATCTGTCATGTCCCCAGCGATTCCCTCGCCAGGGACGTGACATGCATCACAGCTTGGCTAAAAAATGCCCTTGTACCCCTGCCAGCCGGTCGCGATCTTCGTGCGGGAGCCGAAGAAACCCTTACCGTCGCCGCTGTTGCGCCACAGGTAGCCGCTGGTGTCGCGGGAGACGAGGTCGGCCCTGCCGTCGCCGGTGACGTCGCCGACGCCGACGACGGTGTTGTAGGAGCCGCCCCAGTTGCTGAACAGCTTCACCCGGGAGGCGAAGGTGCCGTCGCCCTTGCCGTCGTAGCGGTAGAGCGTGTTGGTCTTGTCCTGGGCGAGCAGGTCCGCTTTACCGTCCCCGGTGATGTCTCCGACGCCCACGATCTTCTTGTACGTCTTCCAGTTGTCGTAGAGCTTCACGCGGGCGGCGAGCTTGCCCGTGCTGGTGCCCTTGTAGAGGTAGACGGCGCCGGTGGAGGCGTTGCGGGCCAGCAGGTCCGGCCGGCCGTCGCCGCTGAGGTCACCCGGCGAGGTCAGCACGTCGTACTGGGTCCAGCCGCTGCTCGCCAGCGTCGTGTACGGCGTCGACGGCTTGACCGCCGAACCGCAGCCCGGCTTGTACAGGCGCAGGGCGCCGCTGCTGTAGCGGACCAGGACGTCGTTGCAGCGGTCACCGCTCAGGTCGCCGAAGGGGACGGCCTTGACGGTCGTGGGCCAGCCGGTGCCGGTCAGCTTCTCGCCGAACTTGCCCGAACCCGTACCCCGGTGGAACGTCAGGCCTCCCGAGGAGTTCAGAGTGAGCAGGTCGCCGATGCCGTCGCCGCCGACATGGTCGTGACGCACCGCCGCTCCGCCCGACAGGGCCAGCTTGCCGGTCGCGCCGAGCGGTGGGCCCTGGCCGTCGGCGGGCTGAGCGACGAGGGTCCAGGAGTACGTGCCGTTCGGCGCGTAGGAGCCGGCCGAGTTCTTGCCGTCCCACACCGCGGTGATGGCCCCGCGGACCTCGCCTCCGGCGAGGGTGCGCACGACGGCTCCGTTCGCCGACGCCAGCGTCAGCTTCCAGGAGGCCGCCGGCTTGGACAGCTGCCAGGAAGCCTTCCAGGTGTCTGCCGCCTTGAACGCCGCCGACGCGACGGCCTGGGTCGCGGTCAGCGGAGAGGCGTTCACGCCACTGGCCACGACGTGGACGACGTTCTCCTTGTCGACATAGGCGATGCCGCCGCCGAACCGGTCAACGGCCCAGGTCCGGCGGCGCGTGTCGCTGCCGTCGACGGACATGGGGATGCCCAGGTCGCGGGTGACGGCAGTGCCGTTCTGGAACTCCGTCAGACGCAGATTCGAGCCGGTGTAGCGCTGGTTGACGAAGTAGCCGTCGCCGAGCAGGCCGCCACGGCCGGCGGGCAGTGCGATCTTCGCACCGGTCCGCACATTGACCACGCCGTGCTGGCGGAACTGCTCACAGGTCCAGTACAGCCACGGTCCCGCGCTCTGCAGTTCGACGGGCACACAGGGGGCGCCGGTGTCGAGGGGCCCGGTGTCCTTGCCGGTCGCGAGATCCTTGGTGGCCACGGTTCCGGCCGTCGCCGTGCCCGCGTAGAGCGTGGCGCCCCACACCGTCGCACCGGTCTGCGCCCGCTGGTCGACAACCGATCCGGTGCCGAGGTCCACGACGATGGTCTTCCCGTCCTCCACCGGCATCCCGGGCACCATCGGCCGACCGCTCTGGTAGACGGCGTACCGCCCGGTGGAGTCCGTGAGCCACCCGTCGAAATCGCCGGTCAGCGCCCGGTCTGCCTGGTCGGGTCCACGCCGGCCGACGATCTCGACCTGGGCGGGGCCCGATTCGTAGGTGCGGACCTGGTAGACACTGCGCCCGTCACCGCTGTTGAAGAGCTGGGTGCACCGCATCTGCCCGCACGCGGTGTAGTCGTACGTGCGCCCGCTCTCCCGTCCCGCCCACACCGGGGCGGACACGGCGGTGGGCGCCTGTGCCGGGCTGACGGTGCGGTGGTAGAAGCCGGCGCCCTGCGGGCCGTCCGTCTCGACGGTGGAGAGCGTGCCCGCACTCAGCGCGATCGCGTCGATGTCAGCCGCGACAGGAGCGAGGCGCCGCACCTTCTCCAGGCGCGGCAGACCGTCCTCGCCGACCGTCGCCTTCTGCAGATACCAGTCGGCCGAGGAGGTCCCGCCGATCACGGCGACCCCGCCACCCGCGATCTGCACGGCCTCCTTGTCGGCCTTCTCCAGGAGGATTCGCCGCTCCTGCCCGAACGACACGGCGACCAGGTTCCGCTGCAGCGCCGCGTCCGTGCCCTCGGTGTTCGTGAAGGCCAGCAGCCAGCCGTCGAGCAGACCGATCTTGGAGATGTCGAGGTCGGCCGGGACCGGGAAGGTCCGCTCGGGCGCGTCCAGGTCGGAGCGGGAGCGCACGTGCGCCACCCGCTCGGTGTCGATCCAGAGCAGGCGGTCCCCGGCGACGGCGATGGAAGAGGTCCAGCCGGTATCCGCGAGGAGGGTGCGCAGCTGCCCAGTACGGAGATCGATCAGGCCGAGCCGGTCGTACGGGCCGTACTCCGCGTCGCCGGTCGAACCGGTGAACCGTACGACGGCCTCCCTGGAGTCTCCCGCGACCAGCCGCACGTTCCTCAGGTCCGTGCCCTCGGGCCAGCCGGTAACGGTGACCTTGGCGTCGGCCACCGGGTTGTCAGCGGGCAGAAGGTACCAGCTGTCCACCGTCTGCAGTTCGGCGTCCGTGTAGTCCTGCACCAGGACGGTGCCGCCGACCAGGCCCTTGAAGAGGTCTCCGGAGCCGTGGGGCACGGTGAACCGGCGCGCGGTGCCGTCCGCCATGTTCCGGATGTCGATCCAGCCGAGGTGATGGTGGGCCACGTAATCCGACTCGACGCCGAACTCGGCGAAGCCGGCCTCGTCGTTGTTGCCGTGGCCGAGCAGCGTGGTCGTCTCCCCGGTGTCGAACCGGGTCCACTGGAACTCCTGCCCGGAGTGCGGATCGGCGTCCTCGGGCGAGTGCACGAACCCGCTCGTGCCGAAGGAGCCCAGCGAGTCCGCACGGGGCAGAGCACGCCAGTTGGGCGTGACATCCACCTGTGCGGGGGCCTCCGCTGCGGCTTGCGAGGCGAGCATCGGCGTGAGCCCGAGCCCCAGCGCGAGCACGCCGGCGGTGGCCGCGGCGCGTACGGTCAAGTGCCGCAATGAAAAACTCCCTTGTAGCCCTCCCGGCCCGTCGCGATCTTCACGCGCGAGGCGAAGGATCCTTGCCGGTGCCGGTGTTGCGGTAGAGGTTGCCCGCGGTGTCCCGCGAGATCAGGTCGTCCTTGCCGTCGCCGGTGATGTCGCCGACGCCGACGCCGGTCCGCCCCGTCATGGGCGAACAGACAGACGTTCAGCGAGCCGGCGCCGAGAGCGGCCGGACCGATGAGATTAAGAGCGATCCGGGCGCGCCGGGCAAGAGTCCCTCCCCAGGGAAGAATCAGAGAAGGCATCGCGGCAGACCTCGTCACATCCCCCTCGGCCACTCTCCGCCATGCGAGCCAGGGGATGTTAACAACCGCCACACAGGCTTCGGTAGTCGATTGCCGGAGCGCGGAAGGGCCCGTACGACCGAAGTCGTACGGGCCCTTCCGGAATCAGTTCAGCAGACGTCAGCCGTTGCGCTTCCAGCGCGGCTTGTCGTCGCGGCGCTGGAAGGAGCCGCCGCCGCGGTGGTCGTCACGACGGCCGTACGGGCGGTCGTGGCTCGGGCGGTCGTGGCTCGGGCCGCCGGCGCGGAAGCCCGGGCGGTCGCCCTGGCGGTCGCGGTTGAACGGACGGTCGCTGCCACGGTGACCGCCGCGCTCGTCACGACGCTCGAAGGGACGGCCACCACGGTCGTCCCGGCGGAACCCGCCGCGCTCGCCGCCACGGTCGTCGCGGCGCTCGAAGGAACGGCCACCACGGTCGTCGCGACGCTCGTCACGGCGGAACCCGCCACGGTCGTTGTCCCGACGCTCGAACGAACGGCCACCACGGTCGCCGCCCCGGTCGTCACGACGCTCGAAGGAACGCTCGCCGCCACGGTCGTCACGACGGAAACCACCGCGGTCGTTGTCCCGACGCTCGAACGAACGGCCACCACGGTCGCCGCCCCGGTCGTCACGACGCTCGAAGGAACGCTCGCCGCCACGGTCGTCACGACGGAACCCACCGCGGTCGTTGTCCCGGCGGTCGTCCCGACGGAACCCACCACGGTCCCCGCCCCGGTCGCCACCACGGTCGTCCCGACGCTCGAACGAACGGCCACCACGGTCGCCGCCCCGGTCCCGACGCTCGTACGACGAGGACTCCGTGCGCTCGACCCGCTCCACGTCCTTGGCCACCGGCTGCTCCGGCACGGCGATCTCCGCCGCGGCCACCGCCGCCTGCGCCTCGGCCACCGCGGCCTCCGGGTCCTCGCCGCGCTCGCGGGCGACCCGGGCGACCAGCCGGTCGGCCTCCTCGCGCAGCTCCGTCGCGCGGCGCTGCGCACGCTCCAGCTGCTTGGCGAGGTGCGCGACCTCGCGCTCGGCCTGCTGCGCGGCGTTGCCCGCCGACTCCGCCTGCACCTCGGTCATCGACCGGGCACCGGTGATCTCGGCGACCTCCGGGTCGAAGCTCGTGCCGCCCTGGATGATGTGGCGCGTGGCGTCGACGCCCGCGTCCTCCATCAGCCGGAAGATCTGGCGGCGCTGGTGCGGCAGGGACAGCGACACGACCGTGCCGGAGCGTCCCGCGCGGGCCGTACGGCCGGAGCGGTGCAGGTAGTCCTTGTGGTCGCCGGCCGGGTCCACGTTCAGGACCAGGTCGATGCCGTCGACGTGGATACCGCGGGCGGCGACGTCGGTCGCGACCAGCGCGTTGACGTAACCCTTCTTGAAGTCCTCCAGCACACGGGTACGCGCGCCCTGCGTCATACCGCCGTGCAGCGCGTCGGCCTTCACACCCGAGTCGCAGAGCTGCTCGGCGATCCGGTCGGCGCCCAGCTGGGTGCGGACGAAGATGATCGTGCGGCCCTTGCGGGAGGCGATCGCCGCGGTGACCGGCGCCTTGTCCTTGGGCTTCACGATGAGGATGTGGTGGGACATCGTCGTGACGTTGCCCTGGGCGCTGTCGACCTCGTGCGTGACCGGGTTGGTCAGGTAGCGCTTGACCAGCGTGGAGATCTCGTTCTCCATGGTGGCCGAGAACAGCATGCGCTGGCCGCCACCCGGGATCTGGTCGAGCAGCTCGGTGACCTCGGGCAGGAAGCCCAGGTCGGACATCTGGTCGGCCTCGTCGAGGACCGCGACCTCGACGTTCTCCAGGGAGCAGGCGCCGCGGTTGATGATGTCGCGCAGCCGGCCCGGGGTGGCGACGAGGACGTCGACACCGCGCTCCAGCGCGTAGATCTGGTTGCCCATCGACGTACCGCCGCAGACGACCTTCATCTTCAGGCCGAGCACGTCGCCGTACGGCTGGAGGGCGTCCGCGACCTGCATCGCGAGCTCACGCGTCGGCGTGAGGATGATGGCGCGGGGCTTCTTCTTCTCGGTGTGACCGCCGGACAGCTGCGTCAGCAGCGGCAGACCGAAGGAGAGGGTCTTGCCGGAGCCGGTGCGGCCACGGCCGAGGATGTCCTTGCCGGCCAGGGCGTCCGG
This sequence comes from Streptomyces sp. YS415, assembly GCF_023544665.1. Taxonomy (GTDB): domain Bacteria; phylum Actinomycetota; class Actinomycetes; order Streptomycetales; family Streptomycetaceae; genus Streptomyces. Next base: position 4,820 of record NZ_JAMJFL010000045.1, on the reverse strand, counting down.
GATGGTCGCGGCCTGGATCGGGAAGGGGGTGGTCACACCGTTCTGCGCGAGCTTGCGCACGACGCCCTCGGGGAGACCGAGCGTGGCGAAGGTGACCTCGGGGGTCTCCTCGGCGGCCACGGTCTCGGGGCTCTCGGCCTCGAGGACCTCGGTCCCGACGATCTCGGTCTCGGCGATCTGGTTCTCGACGATCTCGGTCCCGACGATCTGGTTCTCGTCGTTCTCGGGCATGACGATGTGATCAGAACTGGAAATGGACATGCGTATGCGAAACCTTCCGGAGTCTCGTCGGCACGCGCCCGTCAACTCCGTGTTTTCGCAATACGACCGCCTCTATGCGGTCAGCCACGGCAAGGGAGAGTACGCGCCACACGGCGCGCTCTGCGTTGGCGCCGGGCAAATGGGATCAAACGATCTACCACCATACGCACCCTCACCCCCCCAAGGCAAACCGGGTCCACTAGACGTAGGTCACACCGGAACGCCCGCCTCCGGCGCCGGCTCCCGCTGCACCATCTGCGGCCCCGCCTCCCCGTGCGCCGACGACGACGGCTCCGCCACCGTCGGCTCCGGCGTCACCGACGGCTCAGGCGGCGTCGGATCCGGCGTCGGATCCGCCGGACGCGTCGGCGACGGCGGCGCACCGGTCGGCTCGGGCTGCTCCCCGGGCCCGCCCGGCTTCTCCGTCCTCCCCGGCTTGCCCGGCCCGGCCGCCTTCCCGCTCGGCTCCACCGACACGGACGCCGAAGGCGACGCCGACTCCTCGGCCCCGCCCTTCCCGGCCTTCCTGCCCTTGCCCCGCCCACCGTCCGCCGCCGCAGCCCCGAACCCCGCACCGCCGCCCGAGACCGCCGAACCCCCGTCCGGCGCCTCACCACCCCGCTGCCCCGCCGACCGCGACGGCTTCGCATCCCCACCGGCACCGTCGTCACCCACACTCATGCAACCGGCGGCAGCGGCGACGGCCATCACCGTGGCGGCCAGACGGACGGAAACGTACAAGGGGCGCACGGGCAGCCACCTCCGGTGGAGGATGAAGGAGTCAACCTCCCCAACTCCCGCCGCCCACAAGAGGACACGCCACCCGCCTCAGCGGACGCTCACCCGTACCCGAGTGCGTGCAACCGGGCGTCGTCGATCCCGAAGTGATGCGCGATCTCGTGCACCACCGTCACCTCGGTCTCCGCGACCACGTCCTCCCGCGACTCGCACATCCTGAGCGTCGGCCCCCGGTAGATCGTGATCCGGTCCGGCAGCACACCCGCGTACCACTCACCCCGATCCGTCAGCGGCGTCCCCTCGTACAACCCGAGCAGCTCAGGATCCCCGGCGGGCGGTTCGTCCTCGACGAACACCGCGACGTTGTCCATCAGCCGCGTCAGCTCCGGCGGAATCCGGTCCAACGCCTCGGCGACCAGTTCCTCGAACTCCTCGCGCGTCATCTCCAGCACAGGCCCATTGTCGGGCACGAGACGCCCGTACGAGAGCCGCAGGCACCCCGCATATCCGCCCGCGCACTTGGGCATACGGGACCAATGGCTCGCGTCCCCTCGGCAATCCTGACCGCCACCCACCGGATCCGAAGGGCACCGCGCGCCCTGGCCCGCCACTACCGCGCCCGCCAAGCACCCAGCGCCATCCAGCTCGTCCCCCAGCCACACCCCTGGAGCCGCGCCCTCGGCCTCCTCACAGTCGTCCTGCTCGGCGCCTGGCTCGGCCTGCTGATCGTCGGAAACGTACGCGTGCCCGTCGGCCCCATGGACACCACCATGACCCTGCGCCCCTCGGCCAGCGGCGGCACAAAGATCAACGTCTCCCCGCTCGGCGCCCTCCAGCTCGACAGCCACGTCGCCCCCGTCCGCCTGGACGTCAACGTCGACCAACTCGACCCCGAACGCGCCCAGGCCCTCGTCGACCACCCCGAACGCATCTCCGGACTCCAGGACGAAGTCGCCCGCGACGTCGCCCACGGCACCCGCGACCTGGCCATCCGCTCCTGCGTCGCCGTAGTCGCCGGCGCCACCGCCCTCGGCCTCGCCGTCTACCGGCGCCCCCGCCGCGCCCTCGCCGCCGGCGGCCTCGCGCTCACCCTCCTCGCCGCGTCGGCAGGCACCGCGGCCGCCACCTGGAACCCGAACTCCGTCCTCGAACCCAAGTTCTCCGGACTCCTGTCCTCCGCCCCCTCCCTGGTCGGCGACGCCCGCAGCATCGTCACCGAATTCGACGTCTACCAGAAGGAACTGGCCCGCCTCGTCACCAACGTGACCAAGCTCTACGACGCCACCTCCACCCTTCCGACCTACCAGCCGGACCCCACCACCATCCGCGTCCTGCACGTGTCCGACATCCACCTCAACCCGGCCAGCTGGAAGATCATCGCCTCGCTCGTCGAGCAGTACCAGGTCAACGTGATCGTCGACTCCGGCGACACCATGGACCACGGCTCCGCCGCCGAGAACGGCTTCCTCGACCCCATCGAGGACCTCGGCGCGCCCTACGTCTGGGTCCGCGGCAACCACGACTCGAAGATCACCCAGCAGTACCTGGAAGACCTGAAGAACGTGCACGTGCTGGACGACGGACGCGCCAAGACCGTCGCCGGCCTGCGCTTCGCCGGGATGGGCGACCCCCAGTTCACCCCCGACCGCACGAACAAGACCGGCGCCGAGGCCTCCCAGGAACTGGCCGGCGCCCGCCTCGCCTCCGCCCTGCGCGACCAGGAAGCCGCGGGCACCCCGGTGGACGTGGCGATCGCCCACGAACCGTCCGCGGCCCGCAAGGTGGACGGCGAGGTGCCGCTGGTCCTGGCCGGCCACCTCCACCACGACGAGATGGAGGTCCTGGACCGGGGCACACGCCTGCGCATCGAGGGCTCCACGGGCGGCAGCGGACTGCGCGCGATCGAGGGCAAGTACCCCGACCCGATCGAGACCTCGATCCTCTATTTCGACCGGGACACCAAGCGCCTGCAGGCCTGGGACGAGATCGAACTGGGTGGTCTGGGCCTCACGACGGCCGAGGTCAGCCGCCACCTCCCGGAGGAGAACCACCCGGGCGTCGCCCCCTCCTCCCCGCCTCCCTCCTGAAACCGTTTTGGCGATCCCTCCCGCCATCCCATATGCTTCTCACGTCCCCGACGCGCTGAGAAGCGCCCAGGCGGGCCGATAGCCCTCATCGTCTAGCGGCCTAGGACGCCGCCCTTTCAAGGCGGTAGCACGGGTTCGAATCCCGTTGGGGGCACGCAGTACCGTGTGCGACACTGTCGTACGCAACAGCTTGGTCCTGTGGAGCAGTTTGGAGTGCTCGCCACCCTGTCAAGGTGGAGGCCGCGGGTTCAAATCCCGTCAGGACCGCTGAGGTTTCCCCGGAAGCCTCGTGGCTGGGTAGCTCAGTTGGTACGAGCGTCCGCCTGAAAAGCGGAAGGTCGCCGGTTCGACCCCGGCCCCAGCCACAGCGAAGGCCCCGATCTCCGGATCGGGGCCTTTTTCGTATGCCTCACACCTCGCTGTACGAGCGATCGCGTCCGCTACCGGGGCACGCATCTCCCCGGCTTGCAGCTCGGTCCGCCGATGGCTTCGGCGGAGACCGGCGCATCCAGCCCTCAGGCCACGAGCTTGAGGGCAGGGACCTGTGACTCGGCCCCGCAGACCCACACCCACCAGCCGCGTCGGCCGATGACGTGGGACGCATTCAGGTCCGCGTGCTCAACGATGCCGCAGGACCTGCACGCGAACACGGCCTGCTGAGGCCGGTTGCGCTTGTCGATGTGGTGGCATTGCGAGCATTCCTGGCTGGTGTACGCCGGAGTGACGAACACCACGGGCACGCCGGCTCTGCGCGCCTTGTAGGCGATGAAGGAGCCGAGCTGGCCGAAGGCCCAGGAGTTGATCGTGACGCGTTGGGGCTTCTTCAGCCGTGCCCGTTCGCGGATGCCGCTCAAGTCTTCGAGGGCGATGCCGCGGCCGGTGCGTTGTGCCTCCGCCACGATGTGCTTGCTGATCTTGTGGTTGATGTCGCGGGTGCGCCGTGCCTGCTTGCCGGCGTGGCGTTTGGCTCGTCGTTTTGCCGAGCGGGTGTTCTTCTTGGCGAGGTCGCGTTGCAGGCGACGGTCGTTCTGGCGGGTTCGGTTGGTGTGGCGGCCACTGTGCCGGGTGCCGGTGGATGTGGTGGCGATGTTCTCGATGCCGAGGTCGACGCCGATGAAGCCCTGTGGTGCGGGGTTCTCGGGTGGTTCGGGGAGGTCGATGGTGGCGAGCAGGTACCACTGGCCGTTCTGCCGGATCAGGTCGGATTCCCCGTGCCGTCGGCGGGCGAGGAGGAGCAGCTGGTCCTCGTTGCCTGTGTAGGGGACGCGTTTCATGCGGCCTTCGACGGTCCAGATGGAGACGGTTCGCTGCTCTGTCTGCCAGGAGAGCATGCGGTCGTCGTAGGGCTGGGCGGCGTGGGGCCGGAAGGTGATCGGTTTGCTGGTGGCTTTGGTGTGGCGTTTGGAGCCGGGGCGGCCGAGGGTTCCGGCTTTGAGGTTGCCCGTGAGTGCCGCGTATGCGTCGGAGGTCTTCTTGATGACGTGCTGGGCGGCTTGGGCACCCAGGCTCCAGCGGTCTTTGAGCTGGAGGTAAATCTGGGCGCGCAGTTCGCGGTTGCGTGTGATCCCGGTGGTGAAGGCGTGGCGTGACGCGTGGTTGGCGGCTTCGTTGCAGGCCTGGAGGGTGGCCTGGAGTGCGGCTGCCTGTTCGGCCGTGGGCAGGAGTTTCACGCGGATCACGAGCTTCACGGGAGTGAATCTAGGTTTTGCGGCGGGTTCGTTCTGGGTTTCGGTG
>NZ_JAMJFL010000044.1 GCF_023544665.1 Streptomyces sp. YS415 | reverse complement strand
CGGCCCGGGGAACCGGGCCGCGTCCATCTCGCCGCGCCCGCGCTGGAGATCCGGGGCACCACGGCCCCGCCGCTCACAGATTGATCGCGTACGCCTTGCGCAGCGTCTCGTGCACCGTCCAGGTCGTACGGTCGCCCGCGCGCAGCACCGCCATGTCGCCCGGGCCCACCGTCAGCGTCGGCCCGTCCTCGACCTCGATGGTGGCCGAGCCGCTGATCACCACGAACAGCTCGTCCGCCTCGGTGTCGGTGACCACGCCCGGGGTGATCTGCCAGATTCCCCGGAGCTGCCGGCCGTCCGCCGATTCCCAGAGCACCTTCCCGGTCACCACGGGCGTGCCGGAGACGATCTGCTCGTGCGCGAGTGGCTCGGGTTCGAGCGCGGCGTCGGGGACGTGGACGACGAAACTGTGGTTCATGCCAGGACCTTAACCAGCCGGAGTGGATCAGCGCCGTCGACAGACTGTGCGGTATCCACCCGGCCAGGAGGACACTTCGTCGCGGCCGACGGCGGCGGACGACGATCGGAACAGGAGTGATCGTGAACGACCAGGACCCCCTCTCCTTCACCCACGAGTCCGTGCCCGTGCGGATCGTGCTGCTAGCGGGCGCCGCCGTCACCGCGACCGCCGAGGAGGCCCGGCGGCTCGGCCTGCGACGGCTGCTGGTGCTCTCGGGCCCGCGCGGCGCCGACACCGCGCGGGCCGTCGCGGACTCCCTCGGCCCGCTCTGCGTCGCGGTGCACCCCGAGGCGCGAAGGCATGTGCCCGTCGAGGTGGCGGCCCGGGCCGTCGCGGCGGCGCGCGCGGCGAACGCCGACGGATGTGTCGCCGTCGGCGGCGGCTCCTCCATCGGCCTCGGCAAAGCCGTCGCCCTGCGCACCGGCCTGCCCCTGATCGCGGTGCCGTCCACCTACTCCGGCTCGGAGATGACTCCCGTCTGGGGCCTGACCGAGCACGGCGTCAAACGCACCGGCCGCGACCCCGTCGTACAGCCGCGCAGTGTCGTCTACGACCCCGAACTGACCCTCTCCCTGCCGGTCCCGCTCTCCGTGGCCAGCGGCGTCAACGCCATCGCGCACGCCGTCGAGGCCCTGTACGCGCCGGACGCCTCGCCGCTGACCCGGCTGACGGCCGAGGAGGGCATCCGGGTGATGGCCGCGGCCCTGCCCGAGGTGGCCGCTGACCCCGGGTCGGTCGAGGCCCGCGGGCGCGCCCTGCACGGCGCCTGGCTGTGCGGGACCAGCCTGGGCGCCGCCACCATGGGCCTGCACCACAAGCTGTGCCATGTCCTCGGCGGCTCCTTCGGCCTGCCGCACGCCGAGACGCACACGCTGGTGCTGCCGCACGTCCTCGCGCACAACGCGCCCGCGGCCCCCGGGGCCGCCGCTGCCGTGGCCCGGGCCCTCCGCACGGACGACGCCCCGCGCGCCCTGTGGGAGCTGCCCCGGCGCCTGGGCGCCCCCCGCTCCCTGGCCGAACTCGGCCTGGCCGAGACCGACTTGGCGCGGGCCGCCGCCCAGGCCGCGGGCGAGGCGACCGTCAACCCGCGCCCGGTGACGACGGACGGGGTACTCCAGGTGCTGCGCGGGGCGTACGAGGGAGCGCCCCCGGGGGAGTGAGCCGTACTCCAAGCCGTTGCCGCAGCCGGAAGCATCCGGCCGCGTGCGGTAAGGTTCACCTGCGTGTCTCGCGGCTTGACGCGAGGGGCACCGGGACGTGGCGCAGCTTGGTAGCGCACTTGACTGGGGGTCAAGGGGTCGCAGGTTCAAATCCTGTCGTCCCGACTCGAAGGAGTCGTACGGCAACAGGCCGCATCGGGAGACATCCGATGCGGCCTTTTCCATGCCCCGTCGCCCGCAATGCCGGGTTCACGGCTGGCAATCCCTTGCCATGGCGAGGACTTGCCGCCATGAGGCCTTCACCAGGGTGTTCACCGGCCGGTAGACCCATGGCATGCACACCCCCTCTGAAGCTTCCGCCTCCCGGCGCAGGCGCCGGCAGCTGATCGCGGCGGCCACCGCGGTGCCCCTGCTGGCGTCGGGGCTCGCCCTTCTGCAGGCGCCCGCACAAGCCGCCCCGACCAGGCCCGCCGTCCCCGCCGAGGCCACGGCGACCCACCGGGTCACCCTGATCACCGGTGACGTGGTCACGGTCACCACCACGGCCGACGGCAAACAGAGCGCCGATGTCGACCGGCCGGACAACGCGACCGGAGGTGTGCGGTTCCAGCAGACCGGCGGTGACATCTTCGTCATCCCGGACGAGGCCGCGGCGCTGCTCGGCGCGGGCACGCTCGACCGGCGGCTGTTCAACGTCACCGACCTGATCGAGATGGGCTACGACGACGCCAAGTCGCCCTCGGTGCCGCTCATCGCGACGTACGCCCCCGCCAAGTCCCGTGCCGCCGTGGAGCCGACGGCTCCGCGCGGCAGCAAGCTGACCCGCGAGCTCAAGGGCATCGGCGGGGCCGCGCTCAAGGCCGAGAAGGGGCGGGCCCGCACCTTCTGGAAGACCGTCGCGCCGCGTGACGGCGAGGAGTTGGGCGCGGGCGTGGCCAAGCTGTGGCTCGACGGCCGGGTGGAGGCCAACCTGAAGGAGAGCGTGCCGCTGATCGGCGCCCCCGAGGCCTGGGCCGCCGGATACACCGGCAAGGGCGTCAAGGTCGCCGTGCTCGACACCGGCATCGACGCCGGTCACCCCGACTTCGACGGCCTGATCGACGACACCGCCAGCTTCGTGCCGGGGGAGACCGTCACCGACGTCAACGGACACGGCACCCATGTGGCCGGGACCATCGTCGGCTCGGGTGCCGCCTCCGGCGGCGACCACAAGGGCGTCGCCCCCGACGCGGACCTCGTCGTCGGCAAGGTGCTCGGCGGCGAGGAGGGCTACGGCCAGGACTCCTGGGTCATGGCCGGCATGCAGTGGGCCGCCGAGTCCGGTGCGGACGTCGTCAACATGAGCCTCGGCAACTCCTATCCGACCGATGGCAGCGACCCGATGTCGCAGACGGTCGACGCGCTGTCCGAGCAGTACGGCACCCTGTTCGTCGTCGCCGCCGGCAACGCGGGCCCGGAGACCGTCTCCGCCCCGGGCGCGGCGGCCTCCGCGCTGACCGTGGCCGCCACCGACAAGGAGGACCGGCTCGCGCACTTCTCCAGCACCGGCCCGCTCGCCGGGTCCGGCGGGATGAAGCCGGACATAGCGGCGCCCGGCGTGGACATCACCGCGGCCCGCTCGCAGGAGATGACCGACGGCGGCGACGGCCTGTACCGCACCATCAGCGGCACCTCGATGGCCACCCCGCACGTGGCGGGCGCGGCGGCACTCCTGGCCCAGCAGCACCCGGACCTGACCGGCGCTCAGCTCAAGGAGCACCTGATGAGCACCGCGAAGGGCCTGGCCGAGGGCTACTCGCCGTACGAGGTCGGCACCGGCCGTCTCGACGTGGCCGCCGCCGCGCGCGCCACGGTCCGCGGCACCGGGTCGCTGTTCTTCGGCAACCACACCTGGCCGCACCAGCCGAGCGACGTACCCGTCACCAAGGACCTGACCTACACCAACACCGGCTCCGCCGACGTCACGCTGGAGCTGGCGGCGACGGACGAGGGCGGCCCGTTCACGCTGGGCGCTCGCACGGTGACCGTCCCGGCGGGCGGCACGGCGACCGTCCCGGTGACCGGGGACCCGCAGGCCGCGCCGGCCGGCCGGCACGTCGGCCATGTGACGGCCACCGACGCGGCGACCGGACAGCCGGTGGCCCGTACCTCCGTGGCACTGCTGAAGGAGGAGGAGCGCTACGACCTGAACATCAAGCTGGTCGGCCGGGACGGCAAGCCCGCCTCCGGTCAGGTCACGATCAATCTGGCGGGCGACCTGTGGCCGTGGACGATCGACGTCGACGGCTCGGCGACGATGCGCATGGCACCCGGCCGGTACACCGTCGCGGCGCATCTCCCGGTGACCGGTGAGCAGCCCGACCGCTCGGGTCTGGCGGTCCTGGTCGACCCGGAGACCGTGCTGAAGGACGGCTCCGCGGACGTGGTGCTCGACGCGAGCAAGGCGCACCTGCTGCAGACGGAGGCGCCCCAGCGCACCGAGGACCGCCAGCGGAAGGTCGACTTCAACGTCCACTACGACGGCCACGACCCGTTCCTGGACTTCCGCGGCGGTTACCTCCTGCCGCCGACCTACGACGACGTCTACGTCGCCCCCACGGAGGCGATGAAGCAGGGCGAGTTCACGCTGATCACCCGCTGGCGCAAGGGCGAGCCGATGCTCGGCCTGAGCACGCCGGGCGGCCGCAGGCACTTCGAGACGCTGGTGCAGCAGGGCAGCCCCGTGGGCACCGCCACGGACCGGCTGGACGCGGTCCACGCGGGCGACGGCGCGCCGGCCGACTACGAGAAGGTCAGCGCCGAGGGCAAGCTCGTCGTCGTCGAGCGCAGCGACGAGGTCTCGCCGCAGGAGCGCGCCGAGGCCGCGGCCGCGGCCGGCGCGAAGGCGCTGATCGTGGTCAACGACGGTGTCGGCGGCCTGCTGGAGTACGTCGGCGAGTCGAGCATCCCGGTCGCCTCGGTCCACCGCGACCAGGGCAGAGCCCTCATCGCGCTGGCGGAGGCGGGCAGCGGCAGACTGACCGTCAAGCAGACCGAGTACACCCCTTACGTCTACGACCTGACCCGGGACTACCCCGGCCGGGTGCCGGACCGCGCCCTGGTCTACAAGCCGGCCAAGGACGACCTGGCCCGGATCGAGGCCCGCTACTACTCCGCCACCGACGGCGGGCCGGCGGAGGGCTACCGCTCCGACTTCACCCTCGACCCGTCGTTCAACCTCCCCGAGCGCGAATGGCACCCGGGCACCCGCACCGAGTGGGTTACCCCGGGCCAGGTGTGGCGGGAGTTCCACGCACAGGGCATCGACGGAGACCTGCCCTGGGTGATGGTGTCGGGCGACAACACGTACACCAAGGGCAGCACCACCCGGCACGACTGGTTCGCTCCGGTGATCCGGCCGGGCCAGGGCGAGTCCTTCGGCGTCTACAACTCCCGCTGGCAGAACTACATGACCTGGAACGTGCAGGCGTGGGCGTCCGCCAGCGACAACATGCGGCTCGGTGGCTTCCTGCCGTGGGGTGAGACCCCGTCCCACCTGCGGGTCTTCCAGGGCGACACGCTGATCCACGACAACCCGGTCGGCGGGGACATGCAGTGGGTGGAGGTCCCGGCGGGCCACCTGCCCTACCGCGCGGTCCTCGACGTGGAGCGGCCCGGCGACGTCTTCCGGCTGTCGACGCGCACCCGCACCGAGTGGAGGTTCATGTCCGACACCGTCGACTCGGACCGCTTCGAGCGGTTCTCGGTGCTCAACCTGGACTACGGGCTGGAGACCGACCTGCACGGCGACGTGAAGGCCCACGCCACCCAACGGATCACGCTCGAACCGGTGTCCATGGACGGCGGCACGGTGCCGGGCAGCGTCACCGAGGTGAGGCTGGACGTCTCCTACGACGACGGCGCCACCTGGCAGAAGGTGACCCTGACCCGGGGCGCCGGGGGTGCCTGGACGGGTGAGTTCAGGACGGCGAAGAAGCCCGGCGGCTTCGTGTCGGTCCGCGCGAGCGCCGCGACGGACAGCGGCTACAGCGTCGAGAACGAGATCATCCGGGCGTACGGCCTGCGATGAGCTCCACCGACGGGCCCCGGGGAGCCGACTCCCCGGGGCTCTTCCCCTCGCACCCGCTCCCAGCAGGGACTATTCAAGTTCTGCCGCCATGGCGCATACTCTCCCCGCTGCGGCGAGCGGAAGAGAGTCGATCACCGATGCTGGACGTCCTGGGGCTCGGGCCCGAAGACGAGCGTGTCTACCGGGCGCTGCTCGGACGGCCGCATTCCACCGCGGTCCTGCTCGCGGATCTCCTGGTCCTGCCGCAGGCGCCCGTCGACAAGGCCCTGGCCCGCCTGCTCGACTGGGGTCTGGTGACCAGGTCGGCGGACGACCGGTACACCGCCGCGCCACCGGCGATGGCGCTCGGGGCTCTCATCAGCCAGCGCCGGGACGGCCTGCGGATGGCCGAGCAGGCACTGGTCACCCTCGCCGAGGAACACCGGGCGGCGATGACCGGGAACAGCATCAGCGAGCTGATCGAGGTCGTCACCGGCGTCGACGCCATCCGCCACCGTTTCCTCCAGGTCCAGCAGGCGGCGCGCACGCAGGTGCGGTCCTTCATCACGGCACCGTTCGTCGCGCTGCCTCCGGACGAGAACACCGCCGAGCCGATGGCCCTCGGCCGCGGGGTGCTCTTCCGGGCGGTACTGGACCGCGCGGTGCTGGCCGAGCCGGGCATCGTCCAGGACGCGATCCAGTCCCTGCGCAACGGCGTGCTGCTGCGGGTCGCCGACCGCCTGCCGATGAAGCTCGTGCTGGCCGACGCCGACCTCGGCCTCGTCCCCCTCGCGGTCACCCCGGCCGGCGAGCCCGGCGCCGTCCTGCTGCACCGCAGCGGCCTGCTGGACGCGCTGGACGCGCTGTTCGAGACGGTGTGGCGCACGGCCCACCCGCTGGAGCTGTCGGACACCGGCGACGCGGCCGAACCCACCGTCGAGTGCGCTCCGCAGGGCCCGACCGACGTGGACCGCCAGATCCTCGCGCTGCTCCTGGCCGGCCTGACGGACCTGTCTGCCGCGACCCAGCTCGGGCTGTCCCCGCGCACCCTGCACCGGCGGCTGCGTCACCTCATGGACATGGCCGGAGTCCGGACCCGCATGCAACTCGGCGCCCACGCCGTCCGCAACGGCTGGGCGGAGCCCCTGTGAAGGCCGGCCCACGGCGCTGAACGCGGGCAGCCACGGACGCCAGGCCCTCGCCGGCCACCCCGGCAGGACCTAGGCGTCCGGGCACCGCACGCCGCTCGACTCCACCCGCCGCCCGCCCGCGCCCGTGACCGTCACCGGCACCGGTTCGGCCCCCGGGTCGGCGACGCGCTGCGCCGCGGTGGCCGTGCAGATGATCTGGGCCGCGACGAGATCGCTCAACCTGCCTGCCGACAGGGCGAGCCGGACGGTGATCCCGTCCTCCCGCTCGGTCACCGTCATCAGGTCGGACGGGCTTTGCCTCCGCGGCGGTGGGCCCGGGCCGTCCGTGGCGGTGGGGATGGGCGTGGCGGTGAACGGGCCCGACGGCAGCGGCAGCCGCGTGGTGATCCGCTTGCCGCGCTCCAGGTCCGTCGGGCCCATCAGCAGCGTCTCCAGGGCCTTGGCGACATCCACCGGCGCGGTGGTGCGGCGGGGAACGGCGGCCAGGGTGCCGTCGACGACGTAGTAGACCCGGATCATCGGCGGCACCCCGCTCGCCGGACCGCCCGCCTCCACGACTCCGGTGGTGGGGATGCCGCAGGAGGTGAGCGCGCACAGGGCGGCCGGCCACAGCGCCGCGAAGCGCCGTCGGGGCGTCATGAGCCGCTGCCCGGGGCCGGCTCGTCGCCGGGCAGGGGGAGTCGTACGGTGAAGACGGCGCCGCCTTCGGGCCGGTTCGCCGCGCTGACCGTGCCCCCGTGCATGCGGACGTTCTCCGCGGTGATCGCGAGGCCCAGTCCGCTGCCCTCGGTCCGGGTGCGGGCGGCGTCGGACTTGTAGAACCGCTCGAAGACGTGGGGCAGCACGCTGTCGGGGATGCCGGGCCCGCTGTCCAGCACCTCGATCACGGCGAGCCGGTCCCCGCCCGACAACCGCAGGCGCACGGGACGCGCGCCGTGCCGCAGGGCGTTGCCGACCAGGTTGGCGACGACGACGTCCAGGCGGCGCGGGTCGACCCGGCCGCGCAGGGTGCCCGGCGGGGGCAGGTCGCAGTCGACGAGGCCGGTCCAGGCGCGCGCGGCGAGGGTGCGCCGCAGTGACTCGGCGAGGTCGATCTCGTCGAGGTGGAGCACCACCGCGCCCGCGTCGAAGCGGGAGATCTCCATCAGGTCGTCCACCAGGCGGGTCAGCTTCACCGTCTCCTCGCTGATCAGGCGGACCGCGGTCGCGGTGTCCGGGTCCAGCCGGGCGGCGTCCTCGTCGAGGACGTCGGTGACCGCCGACATCGCGGCCAGCGGGGTGCGCAGTTCGTGCGACACGTCCGCGGCGAACCGGCGGGCCCGTGCCTCCATGCCGCGCAGTTCGGCCACCGACTCCTCCAGCGCGGCGGCCGTCTCGTTGAAGGTGTGCGACAGGTCGGCCAGTTCGTCGGAGCCGTTGACGGCGAGCCGGGTGTCCAGTCGGCCCTCGGCGATGCTCCGGGTGGCGCGGCGCAGCGCCCGTACCGGCCGGAGCACCCCGCGTGCGGCGAGCAGCGCCAGCAGCACGGCGAGCGCCAGGGCGGGCACGGTGGCCCGCTGGGCGGCGCTGACCAGGGCGTCGACGTAGGCCCGTTCCGTGGTCTGCGGCACCGTCAGGAAGACGGACACCCCGGAGGGGTGGCGGCCTCCGTCGGACGAGGCGAACATGACCGACATGCCGACGACCAGCGAGGTGTGGTCGCCGTCGGCCACCCGCTGGAACACGGTCGCCGTCCGGGAGCGCACGGCGTCGCGCAGGGCGGGCGTCAGCTCCTCGAAGGCGTCGTCCGGGGCGGAGGTGGCGCTCAGGTCGCCGTAGGTGGCCAGGACCCGCCAGGTCCCGGAGGGGTCGGCGCCGGCCACGTCCGTCGCGAACCGCGCCAGTGCGTCCTCGCTCGGCGGGAAGGAGAGTTCCTCGGAGAGCCGGCCCACCTGGGTGCGCAGCAGCTGGATCACCGTGTCCTGGCTCTGCTGGAGCACGCCCGTGCGCGCCTCACGGAAGGTCAGGGCGCCGGTGGTGGCGGCGGTGACGGCGGCGACCAGCGCGAAGGCCACCACCAGCCGCGTGCGCAGTCCGCGCAGTTGTGGCACCCGGGGCCGCCTCACCGGGCCGCGAACCGGTAGCCGAAGCCGCGCACGGTCTGGATCCAGCGCGGCTCGCGCGACGGTTCGCCCATCTTGGCGCGCAGCCGCTTGACGCAGGCGTCCACCAGGCGCGCGTCCCCGTGGTAGCTGTGCTCCCAGACCGCCTCCAGCAACTGCTGGCGGCTGAACACCTGGCCGGGGGAGGCGGACAGGGTGAGCAGCAGCCGCAGTTCGGACGGGGCGAGCGCGATCGGCACGCCGTCGCGGGCGACCGAGAGACCGGCGCGGTCGACGGCCAGCTCCCCGTAGGTGTCGATCTTCGGGATGCCGGGCTCGCCGGGCGAGCCGCCCGCCCTGCGCAGCACGGCACGGATGCGTGCCTGCAGCACCCGGGCCTGGACGGGTTTGACCACGTAGTCGTCGGCGCCCGCCTCCAGGCCCACGACGATGTCCTCGTCGTCGCCCCGCGCGGTCGCCATGATGATCGGCAGGGTCTGGTCCAGGGCGCGTATCTCGCGGCACACGTCCAGGCCGGGCAGGCCGGGGAGCATCAGGTCCAGCACCACCACGTCCGGCCGGAACGACCGCACCCGTTCCAGACCGTGCTCCCCGGTCGCCTCGGCGGCGACCTCATGGCCCTGGCGGCGCAGGGCGAGCGCGACTCCCTCCCGCACGGCGCGGTCGTCTTCGATCAGCAGAACGCGTGGCATGCGCTCAGTATCCGTACGGCGGCCGACGACCCGGCACTTTGTTACGGGATGATCATATGAACCCGCACTGCGGGCCGCGTTATCGTTTCGTTATTATTTGGGCCCGGTCCGATCACATGGCGGTCACAGCCTGGCCGACATGACCACGCGCACCTCTCGTTCTCCCCATGGCCGTCGGCGGGGCGGCCCGTCCCATGCCTCTCCGCGCAGGCGGCGCGGGGCGGTGTGGGGCGGGCTCCTGGCCCTGGCCGTGCTCGGGGCCTTCGGGTTCGCGGCGACGGACGACGGGGGCGGAGCGCACGCCGACCCGGCCGGGCCCGCCGGGACCCTTGATGCGACGCGCGGCGCACAGCCCTCGTCCTCGCCCTCCTCCGACCCGCCCGGGCCCGGCATCCCGTCCACCGGACCGGGCACCTTCACCGCCGCCGCCGGCTCCGGCGCCAAGGCGGGACCGGGCACGGCCCTGCGCTACCGGGTCGAGGTCGAGGACACCGTCGACCTCTCCGCCGCCGACGTGGCCCGGCAGGTGGAGCGCGTCCTGGCCGACCCGCGCGGCTGGACCGCGGACGGCCGCTCGGCGTTCCGGCGGGTGCCGAGCGGTCCGGCCGACTTCGTCGTGAAGGTCGCGACACCCGGCACGGTGGACCGGATCTGCGGACAGTACGGGCTGGACACCGGCGGCGAGTACAACTGCAACGTGGAGCGGAACGTGATGGTGAACCTGGAGCGCTGGCTGCTGGCGACCCCCGTCTACGCCGAGGACATCACGGCCTACCGCGCTCTGATCATCAACCACGAGGTCGGCCATTTCCTCGGCCACGGCCACGTCGGCTGCCCGGGCCCCGGAGAGCCCGCGCCCGCGATGATGCAGCAGATCAAGGGCCTGCACGGCTGCGTACCCAATGTCTGGCCGTACGACGAGGAGGGCCGGTACCTGACCGGCCCGGCCGTTCCCTGACCTCGGCGGACAGAGCACCGCGGCCGGGGACGTCACCCTCCCCCGAAGGCGACGTCCCCGGCCACTCCCCCGGCGCCGGACTTGTGGTCCGTCCGCCCGCGTACGGCTGTACCCGTGCTGTTACCAGCACATCACCGCGGTCTCCCCCGATCCCCAGGTGGAGTACAGACGCACACGGACGAAGTAGCGGCGGCCCTTGACGAGATGGGCCCTGATCGTGGCGTTCCCGGCCGCGCCCCCGTCGTCCCGGCCGGTGAGAAAGCGGGGTTCCCCGTCCCGCTCCTCGAAGACGACCACCACGGCGTCGCTGTCGCCGAACGTGGCCAGCGTGTACTCACGCGTCTCCGGCGGCTCGACGGCGAAGTCGGCCTGCTCGCCCGGGCCGAGAGCGATCGGCGCCGAGCGGAACGGCACCAGCGCGGGCGGCCGGGGAGGGCCGGCCGGCGGGTACCAGCGCAGGACGTACTCCTTGTCGGCGGGGGAGAGCGCGCCGGGCGGGTGCAGACCCGCGCGGAACTGCTCCGGCTCCAGGATGAGCCCCGCCTCGAAGGGGTACTGCATGATCGACTGCGGGTCCCAGACGGAGCCGTTGACCTCGTCCGGGTCCAGCTTGCGCAGGATGTTGAAGAACGTCGTCTCCCGGCTCCAGAAGTTCGGCGGACCCGCGAGGTCCGCGAAGACGGTCTCGTCGTCCCAGTGGATACCGGCGAACGGGCTCTGGTGCTCGTGCAGCATGCCCAGCGCGTGCCCGATCTCGTGCAGGGCCGTGCCCCGCTCCGACGGCGCGGTCAGGTCCCAGCCGAAGTTCATGGTCCGTTCGTTGAGGCCGACCTGGAGCGCGTCCTTGCCCACCGTCGACCACGAACCGTCACCCAGCTGGAACCCGATCCGCACCTCGGCTTCCGAGCGGTCGAAGACCTCGGCGAACGACACCCCGATACCAAGGCCCTGCCACTCCCGGAAGCACTCGCGCACCACGTCCTGCTGCTCCTTCGAGCCGACCCACGACACCCGCCGGGACCCCCCGGTCCCCGGTACGGGAATCACGGACGCGTCATTGTCGCCGTCGAAGAAGTAGTAGTGCAGGACCGTGTGGTTGACCCACATCCGGCGTCCGCCGATGAGCGCACGCTGCCGCTCGGCGGTCAGCCCCGGTGCCAGAACGGGGGCCGACTGCTGCGCGAGGGAGCAGTAGCGAGCGGTCATGGGCCAAGGTTGCCGTCGGCGGCGGCCGGGCGCCTGAGTCGGGGGCTACTCAAGTCACCCTGTATCAGGGGTGAGTAAGGGAGCTCTTGTAGGTGTGATGACATTCGAACGGGATGCGAAGACCCTGGAACTGCCCTGGCCGTTCACCGGACGGGACAGCGAAGTCGAGCTGATCCGCCGGTCCCTGTCCGGGGGCCGGCACGGCATCGTGGTGACCGGAAGCGCGGGCTGCGGCAAGACGCGGCTCGCCGCCGAGGCGACCCGTGGCGCCGACTGCGCCAAGGTGGCCGGCACGCCCGAGGCCCGCACCATCCCCTTCGCCGCCTTCGCGCACCTGCTGCCCGAAGAGGTCACCCTGCACCGGGCCGTGCAACTGCTCTCGTCCGTACGCCTGTTGGTCGTGGACGACGCGCACCTGCTCGACGACGCCTCCGCCGCCCTCGTCCACCAGCTGGCCGTGCAGGGCCGCACCCGCCTCGTGGTCGTGGCCACCGAGGGGGCCCCCGCGCCCGGGGCGATCTCCCGCCTCTGGACCGGCGAGCTGCTGCCCCGCCTCACCCTGGACCCGCTGCCCCCGGAGGAGACGGCACACCTGCTCGGCGGCGACCTCGAACCCCTCACCGTGAACCGGCTGCACCGGCTGTGCCAGGGCGACCTGCGGCTGCTGCGCGACCTGCTCGGCGCGGTGCGCGAGCGCGGACTGCTCACCCGGGTCCCGGGCACGGACGGCCGGGCCTGGCGGGGGCCGGTGCCCCTGACGGCGACCGTGCGCGAGCGCGCCGCGCACGTCCTGGAGCGCGCCCACCCCGAGGAGCGCGAGACCCTCGAACGCCTCGCCTTCGGCGAACCCCTCGCCCCCGACATGGACCACTTCGACCTGTGGGCCCTTGAGCGCCTGGAGGCCGGCGGACTGGTCCGCATCGACGACCGCGGTGCCGTCCGCCTCGCCCACCCCCTGCACGGCCCGGTGCTGCGGGCCGCGGCCGGCCGGCTCCGGGCGCGGCGCCTGGCCCGCACCCCGGACCAGTGCGCGGCGGCCCTGGACGCCGAGGCGGCCGTACTGGCGCGCAGTGTCCGCCTGGCCGACGTACGGGCGGTGTCGGCGCCCGTGGGGGAGTGGCTGGTGGACGAAGGGGCGCGGGTCCCGGCCGGATACGCGGCCGTACGCGCCCGGTTCGCCCGCATCGGCGGGCGGCTGAGGGAGGCCGAGGCATGGGCCAGGGAGGGCCTGCGGGACGCGCCGGAGGACCCGGGCTGCCGCGACGAACTCGCCCTGGCGGTCGCCCAGTCGGGCGAGGTGACGGCCGCCGCCGACGGCGCCGGGGACGGCTGGCCCGCCGTGGCGCGCGGGGACATCGACACCGCGCTGGCCACCGTGGGGCCCTACGACGCCGTACGCCTCGGCGCGCCCGAGCGGGCCGCCGGACGCCTCGACGGAGTCTTCGCGCAGCACGCCGACGCGCTCACCCGCGGCGACGGGCCCGCCCTCGACCGGGCCGCCGAGGCGCTCCAGGAGCGCGGGCTGCTGCTGTACGCGGCCGAGGCCCACGCCCAGGCCGTACGGGCCCACCGCGACCCGCGCGCCGCCCGCACCTCCCGCACCCGTGCCGTCGCCCTCGCCCGCCGCTGCCAGGGCGCCCGCACCCCGGCCCTGTCCGGCCTGGTCCTCGGCGAACTGACGGCCCGGCAACGGCAGATCGTCACGCTGGCGGCCGCGGGCCTCAGCAACCGCCAGATCGCCGAACGCCTGACCCTCTCCGTCCGCACGGTCGGCAACCACCTCTACAGCGCCTACGCCCGCCTCGGCGCCAGCGACCGGGGCGCACTGCCCTGGCTGGTGGACCTGCCGACCGCACAACCGGCTTGAGGGAGAGGGCCGGCTGCTCCGGCGCGGAGGGCATCCGCCCGGCCCGGGTGGCGCCGACAGACGGGCGCGACCGCGGAGCGCGCGTCGTGGGTCGGCGCGGCGAGCGGGCCGGGTGCGTCGGGGGCTGCGCGCTGTCCTGCCCGGGCGGCGGCCGGAGTCGGCAGGTGCGCGCAACATCCGCCGCGGGTGGGCCGCGACCGCAGTCCCCGAGACGGACGCGCCGGCGGGCAGCGGGGCTTTGCTCGCGCCGGAGGTCCGCGCGGCGTGCGTGCGCGGGCCGAGTGGCCGTCGTCAGGCCGCTCCGAAGGCCGAGAACGCCCAGCCCGTCGCCTGGTGCACCGCGTCCGCGGGCAGGGCGGCGCGGGCGTCGCGCAGCGCCTCGGCGAGGGAGAGGCCGGTGCTCAGCCCTTTGTGCAGGGCGACCATCAGCGGGACCACCGCGGCGTCGTTGACCGGGGCGCTGCACGCCACCACCCCGGCCGTGCCCAGCGGGAGCAACGCGGTGACCAGGCCGAGGAGTTCATCGGCGCCGACCGACGCGAAGCGGGCCGTGTCGCAGCAGGAGAGGATGATGCGGTACGGGCTGCGGTCGAGGCGCTCGAAGTCGTGCACGATCAGCGGGCCGTCCGCCATCCGCAGCGAGGAGAACAGCGGGCTGTCCGCCCGGAAGGCGCCGTGCGCGGCGATGTGCGCCAGCGCGGCCCCGCCCAGTTCCCTGAGCACCCGCGGCACGCTCGCCCCGTCGTCCTCCAGCAGCGTCGCCGTGCCGTACCGGTCGGCCAGCTCGGGCACCTCCGCACCCCCGGTGGCCAGGCCCGGACCGCGCACCAGCACCTGACGGCCGCCCGGCGGCGGCTCGGTCTCCCGGGCCCGCAGCCAACTCGTCGCCGACGGCGACACGCTGACCACCCGCTCCCGCAGCGACGGCAGCAGCGACCACGGCACCCGGTGCAGCCGGCCGGGCGGTACGACCACCACCGGTCCGTCGCCGAGGTGCTGTGCCGCCGGACCCAGCAGCAGCTCCTCCAGACGCCGCCCCGCCGCCTCCACCACCGGAAGCCGCGCCTCGGCGCCCGGGTGGGCCAACCGCCGCAGCCCGGCCTGCACATGCTCGGCCTCGGTCTCCGCGTCGGCGAGCAGCCCGGCCTCGTAGTGCCGCACCCGCCCCTGGCCGCACAGCAGCACCTGCACCCGGCCGTCCACCACGACCAGCTCGACCAGCCGGACGGCGTCGCCCAGCCGGGCCAGCAGCCGCGCCGGGTCGAAGCGGTCCCCGTCACCGGGTGCCTCCCCGCGCATGTGCAGGGTCCGCGAGCGTATCTCCCGTTCCAGACGGCGCTGTTCGCGCTCCAGGGCGGGCACGGGCCGGCCCTCCATGCGGGCGGCCTCCGCGCGGGCCGCGATCTCCCGGAAGGCGGTGAGCCCGCGCTGCAGGGCGGGATCGGCGGGCGGCCGGGTCGGCGGGGCGGTCAGCACCGTCGCCCGCCAGCGCTCGCTCCACACCAGCAGCCGCCGCGGCCCCCCGGAGTCCAGGCTCACCCGCTGCGCCAGCGCCGCGAGTTCGGCGCCCTGGGCGGTGGCACGCGCCCTGAGCTCCGAGGCGCCCAGGGTCGTCCGGTGGTCGTCGAGCACGTCCAGGCCGCGCCGGCACGCCTCCAGGACCCCGCGCCCCGATCCCGCGGCCCGCGCCCGCAGCGCCTGCGCCGCCCAGCCCGTCATCCGCGCCAGCGGCGGCCCCGCCCGCCTGCTGCGGGCGGCGGTCCCCAAGTGCCGTTCGGCGTCCTCCCGCCAGCCCAGCGCGAGCGCGATCCGGCCCGCGAGCAGGGACGCCTCGGGGGCGGCCGGGGCGCCGAAGGAGGCCAGCCGGTCGGCGACCGCGGCGGCGTCCGCGACCAGCCGCCCCGAGGCGCGCCCGGTGACCAGCCGCGCCTCGATCAGCACCAGCCGGGCGTGCGTCTCCCACCAGGTGCGCCGCTGCCCGGCGAACAGCCGCACCGCGAGGGCCGCACGCGCGAGGGAGGTGTGCGGATCACCCGCCAGCCGGGCCGCCCGCGCGGCGACGAGCAGCAACTCCGCCTTGCGCGTGGACTGTCCGCCGATCTCGTCCAGCACCCCGATCGCCGCGTCCGCCTCGGCCAGCGCCTCCGGGGCGAGACCGGCGGCCATCAGCACCTCGCAGCGCCGGATGTCGAGCATGAACGTGGGCGTGCCGAGCTTGGCGTACCGCTCCTCGGCCTCGTCCAGCAGCCGCAGCGCCGCGGGGATGTCCCCGGACCGGAACGCGGCGAGCCCCCGGCTCTCCACGGCGTCCGCCTTGTCGTGCTCCTGGCCCGTGGTGTCCCACAGCGCCTCGGCCGAGGTGAAGTCCGCGTCCGCCCGCTCCACCGCGCCGAGCGCCAGATGGACGGTGGCGCGCAACGTCAGCGCCCGCGCCGTCCAGATCACGTCGTCCGCCTGCCGCAGCACGGGAATCGCCCGCCGCACGTCCTCCAGCGCCTCACGGTGGTGCCCGAGCACCCACCAGACGTACGCCCGCCGGTACAGCACCCGCGCACGGGTGTGTCCCGCGCCGCGCACGACACCCCGCTCGAACGCGGCGAGCCCCTGCCGGGTGCGGCCCGCGTGCACCAGCGCCACGCCGAGCGTGCCCAGGACGTCCGCCTCCCGGTCCGCCGAGTCCGCGCGCGCCGCGAGATCGCGGGCCCGCCGCAGATGGGCCAGCGCGAGGCGCAGATCGCCGAAGTCCCGCTGCCAGATGCCGATCACCTGATGGGCGACGGAGGCGTGCAACGGCGAGGGATCGGCGCCGAGTACCTCTTCCGCCTCCGCCAGAGCCTCGCCGGGTGCGGCGAACACCTTCGGCAGCAGTTCGAGAACCGAGTCGCTTCCCGCTGTCACTTTACGGATAGTAGTGCTCCCCTCCGCCGGCCACACAGGGTCGGCGCTGTATCAATCGACGGCCCGGCGGCTCTGACTGACGACCGTCGCCTCAGCGGGAGGACAGCCCATGGCACCACAGCGATTCACCGAACAGTTCGACCAGATCCAGCGCTCGATGCCCGATGTCCCCCTGGCAATGGGCCCCGACGACTCCGCCGAGTTCCTCTACGAGAAGGGCGTCGTGCTGGCCCGCGACGGCGAGGAGGCCCGTGTCGTCGAGGACGCCGTGCGCGAGCACTTCACCGCGTTCACCGGTCTGACCGCCGAACAGGTGCGCCGGGCGAGCCCGGAGACCAACCGCTCCGGCATCACCCGGATCCAGGTCGGCGACCCCGGCGAGGGCGACATGCGCGGCGACCGGGCCGTCGCGGGGGCGCTCCGGGCCCTGCGCACCGTGGAGGGCCGGGCCGGACGCAGACTGGTCAGCCGCAACCACGTGGTGTCCATCGCGGTGAACGCCTGCCCCGGCGACGAGCCGGTACCGGCCCCGCTCGCCGAGCAGCCCAACCCGGCCCCCGCCGAGGGGAGTTACGACCCGGGTACGGCCGTCGGTGTCCTCGTCATCGACACCGGCCTGATGAAGGACTACCGCTCCTGCCCGCTCCTGGCGCACACCGACGGCGACCTGCAGATCAAGGAGTGCGACGACGACGGGATCCTCCAGCAGTACGTCGGACACGGCACGTTCATCGCCGGACTCGTCGCGGCCGTCTCGCCCAACACCGAGATCACCGTCCGCAACACCCTCAACGACGCCGGCGCGATCCTGGAGTCCGAGTTCGGGGACAAGCTCTTCGAAGCCGTCGACCTCGGCGGCTGGCCGGACATCCTCAGCCTGTCCGCCGGCACCTCCAACGGCCGGCACGACGGACTGCTCGGCCTCGACGCCTTCATGGAGGAACTGCGCACCCAGCGCACCCTGCTGGTCGCCGCCGCCGGCAACAACGGCAGCGCCACCCCCTTCTGGCCCGCGGCCTACGCCGACCTGCCCGCCTACGCCGACTCCGTGCTGTCGATCGGCGCGCTGCGCGGGGACGGCGAGCACGGCGCCTGCTTCAGCAACCACGGCGCCTGGGTGAAGGCCTACGCCCCCGGCGAGCGCCTCACCAGCTCGTTCACCGGCTTCGACGTGCCCGTCCCGTACGTGTACCAGCACTCCACCTACGACTCCTGCCGCTACGGCTTCACGTACGTGTGCACCTGCCAGTCGCCGCGCCACACCGGCCTGTTGAGCGAGGAGCGGGCCGTGAGCACCACCGGCAAGCCGGACCAGGTGATGTTCGAGGGCCTCGCGCACTGGAGCGGCACCTCCTTCGCCACTCCCGTGGTCGCCGGCATGGTCGCCGCCCACATGAGCGCCCACAAGGAGACCGACCCGCGTGCCGCCCGCACCCAGCTGCTGGCTGCCAACACCGAGTTCGCGGAGGTGCGCGGGGCGCATGTGCCGGCGCTGCGCCCGCCCACCTGGCGCCCGGTCGCCGTCGTCCCGCTCGCTCCTCCGGCATGAGGGTCGGAACCGCCCCCTCCGCGGCGTACGATGACTTGCCGTACACGAGGGGTGGGGCCGTGGATCGTGCAGAAACCGGCGCGCTCGTCCAGTCCGCCGTCGACGGTGACGCGGCGGCCTGGAAGGCGCTCGTGGAAGGGCTGAGCCCGCTGGTGTGGTCGGTGGTGCGCGCCCACCGGCTCTCCGACGCCGACGCGCACGAGGTGTACCAGACCGTCTGGTTCCGCTTCGCCCAGCACCTGGGCCGCATCCGGGAACCGGAGAAGGCCGGGTCGTGGCTGGCCAGCACCGCCCGGCACGAGAGCCTGAAGGTCCTCAAGAGCCTGCGGCGGCTGACGCCGACGGACGATCCGCACGTGCTGGACCGGGTCAGCGAGGACCGTACGCCGGAGGAGTCGCTGCTGGACTCCGAGGAGGCGGCCGCCCAGAGCGAACGCGTCCGCCGGCTGTGGCAGGAGTTCGAGGAACTCGGCGACCGCTGCCGCCAGTTGCTGCGGGTGCTGATGTCCACACCGCCGCCCAGCTATCAGGAGGTGTCCGCGGCGCTGGGCATCGCCGTGGGCAGCATCGGGCCGCTGCGCCAGCGCTGTCTGCGCCGCCTGAGGGCCCGACTCGACGCACGGGGAGCACTGTGAACGACGACGACATGAACGACGAGTTCGCGGAGTTCGAGGAGGACGGCTTCGACAGCGCCCTGCTGGAGGAGGAGCTGAGGCAGGCCGCCGCCATCCTGGACCCGGTCCCGGCGGAACTGAGCCGGATCGCCGTCGACGCCTACGCGCTGCACGACCTCGACGCCCGGATCGCCGAGCTGACCTTCGACTCGGTGGTGGACGCCATCCCCGTCAGGGGCGCCACGGACGTACCGCGGATGCTCACCTTCCGGGCGGGCGAGGTCACCGTCGACGTCGAGGTGACCGGCCAGGGCCTGATGGGGCAGGTGCTGCCGCCCCAGCCGGCCCGGATCGAGGTGCTCAGCGGCCCTCAGTCGGCGGCGTCCCTCACGGCGGACACCATGGGCCGCTTCACCAGCGACGCCCCGCCCGCCGGTCCCTTCGCGCTGCGGCTGCGGACCGGCGGTGCCGTGGTCGTGACGGAGTGGCTGCGCGCCTGACTCACCAGGTGCACGGCAGGGACTGCGGGCCACGGATCATGGTCCTGCGGCGCCACACGACCTCTTCGGGCGCCACCGCGAGCCGCAGTCCCGGCAGCCGGTCCAGCACCGTGCCGACCAGCAGTTCGGTCTGCAGGCGGGCGAGCACCGCGCCCGTGCAGTAGTGCGGTCCGTTGCCGAAGGCCAGGTGGGGGCTCGCCGCGCGGTCCGGGTCGATGCGGTCCGGGTCGGTGAAGACCTCGGGGTCCCGGTTGGCGGCCAGGTAGGAGACGTACACCGGGTCGCCGGCCCGGATCAGCAGGCCGTGCAGCTCGACGTCCTCCAGGGCGATCCGGGCCAGGCCCACGCTGCTGCGGTGCGGGACGAAGCGCAGCAGCTCGTCGAGGACGGCACCCCGCTCCTCGGGGCGGTCGCGCATCCGCTCCATCAGTTCGGGGCGGGTGAGCAGCAGGTACAGCATCTGCCCGCAGTTGTGGGTGACGGCCTCGCCGCCGATCTGCAGCGGCCCGGCGAGGCCGACCGCCTCGGTCTCGCTGATCTCCTCGCGGTGCACGGCGGAGCCGAGGAGGGAGTACACGTCGTCGCCGGTGCTGTGGGCACGGGCCCGGACGGTCTCGGTGATCCACCCGTACAGGCCGTTCTTGGCCTGCTCCGCGTCCTCGGCGCCGGTGGTGGAGATGATCCGCCGGGTCCAGGCGTGCACTTGCGCCCGGTCCGCGGCGGGTACGCCCATCACCTCGCTGACCACGGCGAGCGGGAAGGGTTCCAGGACCCGTTCGACGAGGTCGGCGGGGGGTCCGTCCTGGACGACTCGGTCGACCAGCGTGTCCAGGATCCGCTGGGCGCGGGGGCGCAGCCGCTTCATCGCGCCGACCGTGAAGGCGCCGGCGACCGGCTTGCGCAGCCGGTTGTGGTCGGGCTGGTCGGCGAAGGCGAGCGAGCCGGGGCGGGGCTTGAAGTGCGGGGCCATCCGGGTCACCTGGCGGGTGGTGACCTCCGCCCGGCCGAACCGGGGGTCGTTGGTGATCGCCTTCACGTCGTCGTAGCGGGTGGCCAGCCACGCCCAGCCCTCGCCGTGCGGCAGCCGGATGCGGGTGAGCGGGCCCTCCCGCATGAGGTCGGCGAGCACCGGGTCGAAGTCGGTGCCGTCGACGTCCAGCGCGGGCCAGTCCCGGACCGGGGGCGGGGCCTGGCCGGTGAGCGTGGTGGTCTCCTCTGTCATGCCCCTACCCTCGCCGCCGTCCGCCCCGCTGTCGCCCGGGAGTGCTCCAGCCGGTGGTCAGCCGGGCAGGGCGTCCACGAGCCGCGCGAGCGCGGCGGCGAGCCGGGGGAGCCCCGCCCCGGCGGCCCCGCCGGGCTCGGTCATGTAGGTGTCCCGCCGGATCTCCACCATCAGCGCACTCACCCGCGGATCGGTGCCGTGGAACTCCAGCGGCACGTACGTCCCGCTGAAGGGGCTGTCGAGGCCGACGTCCCCGCACTCCGCGAAGGCCTCGCATGCCGCGGCGAGGAGTCCCGGAGGCGTGTGGAAGGAGTCGGTGCCCAGGCAGACGGCGGGCCGGGGCCCGTCGCCGTGCAGTTCGTAGGGCAGCGGGGAGCTCGGATAGGAGTGCACATCGACGATCACGGCCCGCCCGGTGGCGGCCAGCCGTCCGGCCACGGCATCGCTCATGGCCTGCGCGTAGGGCCGGAAGTACCGTGCGAGCAGCGGCTCGTGATCACCGTCCTCCTTGCGCAGCACGTCCCTGTGGGTGGTGCGCGTGTAGACGGCGCCCATGCCCGCGGCGAGCATCTCCTCCCGCTCGTCGGGGAACCGCTCGGGGTCCACGACGAGCCGGGACAGCCGGTTGGCGAACACCCAGGGCCGCACCGCACAGGCATCGGCCGCCGCACCGGCGATCCGCGCGGTGTGCGCGTCGGTGATGTGGTCGAGCTCCCGCCGGAGCGCGGTGTCGTCCAGCACGATGCCGGCCCGCACGTCGTCGGGAATCTCCCGCGCCGAGTGCGGGACGTGCAGGATCACGGGGGAGTGCTCGGCACCCTGGGTGAGGGAGAAGTTCATGCGGCCCTACTGTCCCACCCGTCCGTCGACGCACTCGCGCAGCAGGTCCGCGTGGCCGCAGTGGCGGGCGTACTCCTCGATGCGGTGCACCCACAGTTCGCGCACCGAGTTCTGGTCCTTGCCCACCCGGGTGGCCAGGTCGGCATACCGGGCGAAGACCGCGTCGGTGGCCGCCTGTTCGCGGGCGAGGTCGGCGAACGCGCCGTCCACCAGCGCCTGTTCCGGGGCGACTCCGTCGAAGTCGGCGTCCCGGGCCCCGTAGAGCTTCGGCTCCGGTCCCTCCGGCAGGATCCAGCCGCGCCAGTCGCGTTCGACCTCGGCGAGATGGCGGACCAGCCCCAGCAGGGACATGGTCGACGGCGGCACCGAGCGGCGCGCCAGCTGCTGCGGGTCCAGTCCCTGGCACTTCATCTCCAGGGTCAGCCGGAAGTCCCGCAGCACGCTCCGGTAGGTTGCCAACTCGCCTTCCGGGCCGGGTCCGTCGTTGTCGCGCGGATCCTGATCGGGGTCCGCCCACATGTCGGGGTAGACGTCGGCCTGGGTCCATCGCTGGGGTACGTCGTCGTCGCTCACGGGCTCACGATGCGGAGCCGGGGGCCCGGCGCGCAAGCGGTTTTCCGGGGGCGGCCCCGGGATGCCGTGAGGCCCGCCCCCGGGATGGCCGCATCAGTTCAGCGGCGCGGGTGCCGGGGTGCCGTAGAAGGTGATCGGGGGCCAGCCGCGGGAGGCGGCGAGTTCGCTGAGGAGCTCGGCGATCTCCAGGGGGGTGATGGCGTTGGCCGACGGGGCCTCGTGGTTCGCCACCCGGAACTCGATCTCGACTTCGGCGTGCGTGTCGTCGCCGACGTTCATGTCCGTCCTGCCCTTGAAGAACGTGTGGGGGTCGAACGCGGTCGCCTCCGCCCCGGCCTCCGCCGCCTGGGCGGGCTGCGCCGACGCCGTGGTGCCGAGCACCGCGCCCGCCGCCGTCGTACCGGAGTAGCCGAGCAGGGATCGTCTCGAAATGCTGGACATGGTTCCCCTCCATCGCGGGCCGTACGGGTGTCTCCCGAGGCCGCGGGCCCGATCGTAAGCATGATCGAAGGCGGTGCGGGGCTGAACGAGATCGTCCGGTAAAACGGCACGAAGGGCCGGCACCAGGAGGACGGTGCCGGCCCTTCGGACAGTCAGCGCATGCGTCAGCTCAGGGACGCCAGCACCTCGTTCCAGGTGGCCGACGGACGCATGACCGCCGCCGCCTTCGCCGGGTCGGGCTGGTAGTAGCCGCCGATCTCGGCCGGGGAGCCCTGCACCGCGTTCAGCTCCTCGACGATCTTCTGCTCGTTCGTCGTGAGCGTCTCGGCGAGCGGCGCGAAGGCCTTCGCGAGCTCGGCGTCGTCGGTCTGCCGGGCCAGCTCCTGCGCCCAGTACAGGGACAGGTAGAAGTGGCTGCCGCGGTTGTCGATGCCGCCGACGCGACGGGTCGGGGACTTGTCCTCGTTGAGGAAGGTCGCCGTGGCGCGGTCCAGGGTGTCGGCGAGGACCTGCGCGCGGGCGTTGCCCGTGGTCTTCGCGTAGTGCTCCAGCGAGGGCACCAGGGCGAAGAACTCACCGAGCGAGTCCCAGCGCAGGTAATTCTCCTTGACCAGCTGCTGGACGTGCTTCGGCGCGCTGCCGCCGGCGCCCGTCTCGAACAGGCCGCCGCCCGCCATCAGCGGGACGACCGACAGCATCTTGGCGCTGGTGCCCAGCTCCAGGATGGGGAAGAGGTCGGTGAGGTAGTCGCGCAGCACGTTGCCGGTGACCGAGATGGTGTTCTCGCCGCGGCGGATGCGCTCCACCGACAGCTTGGTGGCCTCCACCGGAGGCAGGATGCGGATGTCCAGGCCCTCGGTGTCGTGCTCCTCCAGGTACGCGTTCACCTTGGCGATCAGGTTGGCGTCGTGCGCGCGGGTCTCGTCCAGCCAGAAGACGGCCGGGTCGCCGGTGGCGCGGGCACGGGTGACGGCCAGCTTCACCCAGTCCCGGATCGGCGCGTCCTTGGTCTGGCAGGCGCGGAAGATGTCGCCCGCGGAGACCGCCTGCTCGATGACGACCTCGCCGTTCCGGTCGACGAGGCGGACCGTGCCGGTCACCGGGATCTCGAAGGTCTTGTCGTGCGAGCCGTACTCCTCGGCCTTCTGCGCCATGAGGCCGACGTTCGGGACCGAGCCCATGGTCGACGGGTCGTAGGCGCCGTTGGCACGGCAGTCGTCGATCACGGCCTGGTAGACACCGGAGTACGACGAGTCCGGGAGCACCGCGAGGGTGTCGGCCTCCTGGCCGTCCGGGCCCCACATGTGGCCGGAGGTGCGGATCATGGCCGGCATCGAGGCGTCGACGATGACGTCGGACGGGACGTGCAGGTTGCTGATGCCCTTGTCGGAGTCGACCATCGCCAGGGCCGGGCCCTCGGCGAGCTCGGCGTCGAAGGACGCCTTGATCTCGGCGCCCTCGGGCAGCGCCTCCAGGCCCTTGTAGATGCCGCCGAGACCGTCGTTCGGGGTCAGACCGGCGGCGGCGAGCTGCTCGCCGTAGCGGGCGAACGTCTTGGGGAAGAAGGCGCGCACGACGTGGCCGAAGATGATCGGGTCGGAGACCTTCATCATCGTGGCCTTCAGGTGCACGGAGAACAGCACGCCCTCCGCCTTGGCCCTGGCGACCTGCGCGGTCAGGAACTCGCGCAGCGCGGCCACGCGCATCACGGAGGCGTCGACGACCTCGCCCTCGAGGACGGGTACCGACTCGCGCAGCACGGTGGTGGAGCCGTCGTCGCCCTTGAGCTCGATCCGCAGCGAACCGGCCTCGGAGATCACGGCCGACTTCTCGGTGGAGCGGAAGTCGTCCACGCCCATCGTCGCCACGTTCGTCTTGGACTCGGCGGTCCAGGCGCCCATGCGGTGCGGGTGGGTCTTGGCGTAGTTCTTGACCGAGGCGGGGGCGCGCCGGTCGGAGTTGCCCTCACGCAGGACCGGGTTCACGGCGGAGCCCTTGACCTTGTCGTAGCGGGCCTGGATGTCCCGCTCCTCGTCGGTCTTCGGGTCGTCCGGGTAGTTCGGCAGCGCGTAGCCCTGGCTCTGGAGCTCGGCGACGGCCGCCTTCAGCTGGGGGATGGACGCCGAGATGTTCGGCAGCTTGATGATGTTGGCCACGGGCGTCTTCGTCAGCTCACCGAGTTCGGCGAGGGCGTCCGGGATGCGCTGGTCCTCGGTGAGGTACTCCGGGAACACCGCGATGATGCGGCCGGCCAGCGAGATGTCGCGCGTCTCCACGGCGACACCCGCCTGCGAGGCGTACGCCCGGACCACCGGCAGGAAGGAATACGTCGCCAGGGCCGGGGCCTCGTCAGTGTGCGTATAGATGATGGTCGAGTCAGTCACCGGGTGCTCCGCTCCACGTCTGCAACATTGCTCGACATCAAGATATCTCGTGATCGCCCTCGACTCGACAGGGGTCCGCACACGCGTGTGGGCCTCGGGGGAGAAGTTTCGCCGGAAGTGCAACCTCCACGGCCGTTCCTGCGGTCATGCAGGTGGATCACTCATCCGAGGCGATGGCCGGACCTGACCACCCGGCCACCCGAGCGAAGGCAAACCATGAGATATCGCACCAGAGTGACAGCGCCGGCCGCCCTCATAGGCACGGCCGCCGCGCTGAGCCTGGCACCCTCGGCCCACGCCGCCGGGGGCAAGAGCGGCACCCCGGGCCCCGAGACCCTCGGCGACCCCGTCTACCCGGCCCTCGGCAACGACGGCTACCGCGTCTCGGCGTACCACCTCGATCTCGCCTACGACGCGACGACCCAGCTCGTCGACGCCAAAGCCACCTTGCGCATCCGCACCACCCAGGCCCTGACCCGGTTCTCGCTGGACGCCCTCGGCCTGGACATCCGCTCCGTCCGCGTCGGCGGGCGCGCCGCCGCCTTCGAACAGGCCGGCGAGAAGCTGCGGATCACCCCGTCCGCGACCCTGCCGAAGAAGGCCGCGGTCACCGTCTGCGTGGAGTACTCCGCCGACCCGCGCCGCAGCCTCCCGCACACCGGCTGGGTCCCCACCCCGGACGGCTTCGCGGTGGCCTGCCAGCCGGACTCCGCGCACACCGTCTTCCCCTGCAACGACCACCCGGTCGACAAGGCCGACTTCACCTTCCGCCTCACCGTCCCCACGGGCCTGCGCGGCGTGGCGAGCGGACACCTCGTGCGCACCGAGCAGCTGGCCGGCGACCGGACCGCGTACACCTACCGCTCCCGCTCGCCGATCGCCACCGAGGTCGTGCAGATCACCGTCGGCGACTACGTCATCAAGGACCGGCAGGGCCCGCACGGGCTGCCGCTGCGGGACGTCGTGCCCACCGCCCGGGCCGCCGCCCTGGAGCCCGCGCTGGCGCTCACCCCGGCCCTGGTCGAGTGGGTCGAGCGGCGCCTGGGCGCCTACCCCTTCGAGACGTACGGCCTGCTGCCCTGCAACTCCGACCTCGCGGAGCCCTTCGGCTTCACCGGCCTGGAGACGCAGACGCTCACCATCTACCGGCCGAAGTACCTCCTCCAGGAGGAGTCGAAGATCGGCTCGCACATGATGCACGAGCTGGTCCACTCCTACTTCGGCAACAGCGTCTCCCCCGCCACCTGGTCCGACCTGTGGATGAACGAGGGCCACGCGGACTTCTACGGGCTGCTGTACCGCTACGAGCGCGGCTGGCCCGACTCGCTCGGCATGACCACCATGGAAGCGCGGATGAAGGACACCTACGCCAAGGGTGACCAGTGGCGCGCCACGTCCGGTCCGGTGGCCGCGCCGAACGCCGCCAACCTCTTCGACTCCCAGCGCTACCTGGGCGGCGTCCTCGTCCTGTACGCCCTGCGGCAGGCCGTCGGCGAGGACGCCTTCAACGCGCTGGAGCGCGCCTTCCTCCAGCGGTACCGCAACGCCTCGGCGACGACGGAGGACTACATCGCCGTCGCCTCCGAGGTGTCCGGGCAGGACCTGTCGGGCTTCCTGCGGGACTGGCTGTACGGCACGAAGACCCCGCGGATGCCGGGGCACCCGGACTGGACGGTCAACCCGGTGGCGTCGGCCCCGGCCGCCCCGCGCAAGCGGCGGAGCGGCCACCACGACAACTCGGCCACTCTCTGAGGGATCGGCCGCACAGGGGTCGGTGAGCGAGGTCGGTGAGCGGAGGGGGGTCAGTCGAGCCGGGCGGAAGGAATGTCGCCCGGCTCGTGCTCCGCGCCGCGCTGCTGCGGTATGACCACCGACCCCTGCTGGAGCGCCACCGTCCGGGTGGGCGCCGGGATGCGGATGCCCTCCAGCTGGTAGCGCTTGTGCAGGCGCTTGATGAACTCGTGCTTGATCCGGTACTGGTCGCTGAACTCACCGACGCCCAGGATGACGGTGAAGCCGATGCGGGAGTCGCCGAAGGTGTGGAAGCGGATGATCGGCTCGTGGTCCGGGAGAGCGCCCTCGACCTCGGTCATCACCTCGGCGATGACCTCGTTGGTCACCCGCTCGACCTGCTCCAGATCGCTGTCGTAGGAGACGCCGACCTGCATCAGGATGGTCATCTCCTGCTCGGGACGCATGAAGTTGGTCATGTTCGTCTGCGCGAGCTGCCCGTTGGGGATCACGACCAGGTTGTTGGACAGGTTGCGGACGGTCGTCTGGCGCCAGTTGATGTCCTCGACGTAGCCCTCCTCGCCGCTGCTCAGCCGGATGTAGTCACCGGGCTGGACGGTCTTCGAGGCGAGGATGTGGATGCCCGCGAAGAGGTTGGCGAGCGTGTCCTGAAGGGCGAGCGCCACCGCCAGACCGCCGACGCCCAGGGCGGTGAGCATCGGCGCTATGGAGATGCCCAGGGTCTGCAGCCCCACCAGGAAGCCGAGGGCCAGGATCAGGATCCGGGTGATGTTGACGAAGATCGTGGCCGAACCGGCGACACCGGGCCGGGACTGGGTGACCGTCCGCATCAGCCCGGCGATCCCGCGGGCCGTCGCCAGCGTCACCAGGAAGATCAGCAGCACGGTCAGGGTCTGGTTGACGTTGTGCTGGACGGACTTGGTCAGCGGCAGCGCCGCGCCCGCGGTGGCCGCGCCGCCGAGGAACGCCGCCCACGGCACCACGCTGCGCAGCACGTCCACGATGAGGTCGTCGCCGCTCCACCGGGTCCGGTCGGCGTGCTTGCCCAGCCAGCGCAGCAGCATCCGGAGCAAGAACGCCGCCAGCAGGCCCGCGGCCACCGCGATTCCCGCGAGGACCAGGTCGTCCATGGTGAGATCCCGCTTCACCGGTCACCTCCGGTGCGAGAAACGGCGGTGAAATGCTCCGCCGACGGCCGGATGTGAAGTTTCGTCACGTTGTCCCCTGCTCGATTTCCGGACGGTACGATCGCGCGCCGCACGGGCACGACGGCTCATCCTGCCGTATCCCGCACAGCAGTTCGCACCAGGTGCGAGGCCTTCGGCCACCCGCGCGGGGGGCGGGCTGCTGCATCGAGCGGAGCGCGGACGGGCCGGGCCGGTGCGCCCGCGCACACGGCACACCGCGGGGCCCTACAGATCCCCGAACGCCCCGTGCCGCCCCGCCCCCGACGCGAACCGGGCCGCGCCCTCCAGGCTCTGCTCCAGCACCCCCGCCCCGTGCCGCTGTTCCGACCGCAGTGCGGCCTGCTCGGTGAGGCCCTCCTGGTCGAGGACGGAGGCGCGGTCGGCGCGCAGACAGGGCTGGGGGAAGGCGGCGATCGCGGCGGCCAGGGCCTCCGCCCGTGCCCGAGCCGTGCCCGGCGGAACCACCCGGTTGACCAGCCCCATCCCGTACGCCTCCGGGGCCGCCACCGGCCGGCCCGTCAGGATCATGTCCAGGGCGCGGCTCGTGCCGATCAGCCGGGGCAGCCGTACCGTGCCGCCGTCGATCAGCGGGACTCCCCAGCGGCGGCAGAACACGCCGAGGACGGCGTCCTCCTCGGCGACCCGCAGATCGCACCAGAGCGCCAGTTCCAGGCCCCCGGCCACGGCGTGCCCGGCGACCGCCGCGATCACCGGCTTGGACAGCCGCATCCGGGTCGGGCCCATCGGGCCGTCGCCGTCCTCGGTGACCTGGTTGCTCCGCTCGGTGCCGAGCGCCTTGAGGTCCGCGCCCGCGCAGAACGTCCCGCCCTCTCCCCACAGCACCGCTACCCGTGCCTGCTCGTCCGCCTCGAACTCCCGGAAGGCAGCGGCCAGTTCGGCGGCCGTCGGTCCGTCGACGGCGTTGCGTGCCTCGGGGCGGGACAGGACGACCGTGGTGACGGGTCCCTGGCGTTCGACGCGGACGGCCATGGCGAGATCCCCTTCGGTGGGCGACGACCAGGGGAGTCTTCCATGAAGGGAGGGCCGTACCTCGGTGCCTTTCAGATCACCTTCCAGCGCACCAGCGCCCCCAAGGTCAGCGCCCCCGGCACCATCGGCAGCCACACCGTGATGATCCGGTACGCCAGCACCACCGCCGTGGCCACCGCCGCCGGCCCGCCCGCCGCCACCAGCGCCACGATCAGCGCCGCCTCGACCGAACCGAGGCCGCCCGGCGTGGGGATCAGCGCGACCGCGACCGTCGCGGCGAGATAGGCGACCGCCACGTGCAGCGGCGGCACGTCGAGCCCCAGCGCCTCGCCCACCGCGACCAGCCCGGCCGCCTGCAGCGCCGGGAACGCGAACGCCCCGCCCCACAGCGCCAGCGCCCTGGACCCGCGGGAGTGCACCGAGCGGGCCTCGCCGAGCGCGGTGCGCAGGAAGGAGACCACGCTCGTGCGGACCCGGCGGATCAGCGCCAGCCCGCCCGCCGTCAGCAGTACCGCGGCGGCCACCGCGAGGAGCAGCGGGCCCACCGCCGCCCCCGCGGGCAGCAGACTGCCGAGCCGCAGCGCGTCGGGGAAGGCCAGCAGCAGCGCCGCCAGCAGGGCGAGCCGGCCGACGGACTCGGCGAGGAGGTACAGCGCGAGGGCCGCCGAGGAGCGGGCGAGCGGCAGCCCGCACACCGTCATGAACCGCAGGTTGACCGCACTCGCGCCGAGCCCGGTCGGCAGCAGATGGTTGGCGGCGCCCGCCGCGAACTGGGTGGCGAGCAACCGCGCCGAGGGCAGCCGCTCCAGCACGGCACCCTGCCGGCAGCACGCCGCGGCCACCCAGGTCAGACAGGTGGCGCCGGCCGCCGCCAGCAGCCAGGGCCACTCGGCGCTGCCCAGGTGGGCGAAGCCCTCGGCGAGCACGGCACGGTGCCGCACGGCCACGACCGCGACCAGCGCGAGGGGAAGCAGACACAGGAGCTGCCGGACGGGGACGCGTCGGGGGAGCCGTCCCCGGGGCGGGTCGGAAAGCTGTACCGCTGTCACAGTCGCAGAGGCTTTCCGCGCCGCGCCAACTGCGGGTTGCGGAAACGGGGCTTCCGGCTTACGTCCGGTCATCGGGACCCTCGCCCCGGTCGGCACCTTGACCTCAAGAAAGCTTGAGGTTCTACGTTCTCCCTCATGAGCATGGAGACCACAGCGTGGACACAGCTGCACACCGTCATGAACGCCGAGCACGAGCGCCGCCCGTTCGCGCGCGACACGCTCCGCCGCATCGGCGCGTTCGCCCGCCCCCACCGCGCCCGCATCGCGCGGTTCGTCGTGCTCGGGGTGGTCACCGCGCTGCTCGCCGTGGCGACACCCGTCCTGGCGGGACTGGTCGTCGACACGATCGTCTCGGGCGGCGACGAGACCGCGGTCGTACGCCTCGCCCTGCTGATCGCCCTGATCGCGATCCTGGAGGCGGCGCTCGGGATCGTCTCCCGGCGCCTCTCGGCGACGCTGGGGGAGGGACTCATCCTCGATCTGCGCACGGCCGTGTTCGACCATGTGCAGCGGATGCCGGTCGCGTTCTTCACCCGCACCCGCACGGGAGCGCTCGTCTCCCGCCTCAACAACGACGTCATCGGCGCCCAGCGCGCCTTCAGCAACACCCTGTCCGGCGTGGTGAGCAACCTCGTCACGCTGCTGCTCACCCTCGTCGTGATGCTCACCCTGTCCTGGCAGATCACCCTGCTCGCGCTGGTGCTGCTCCCGGTGTTCGTGATCCCGGCCCGTCGCATGGGCCGCCGGATGGCCCGGATGCAGCGCGAGGCGGCCACCCTCAACGCGGCCATGGGTACCCGGATGACCGAGCGCTTCTCGGCCCCCGGCGCCACCCTCGTCAAGCTCTTCGGCCGCCCCGAGCAGGAGTCCGAGGAGTTCGCCGCCCGAGCCCGCCGCGTCGCCGACATCGGGATCCGCACCGCCACCGCCCAGTCGGCGTTCATCACGGCCCTGACCCTGGTCTCCGCCCTCGCGCTCGCCCTGGTCTACGGCCTCGGCGGCTACTTCGCCCTGCGCGGCAGCCTGGAAGCCGGCGCCGTCGTCTCGCTGGCCCTGCTGCTGACCCGGCTGTACGCCCCGCTGACCGCCCTCGCCGGAGCGCGCGTGGAGGTGATGAGCGCCCTGGTCAGCTTCGAGCGCGTCTTCGAGGTGCTCGACCTCGAACCCCTCATCCAGGACAGCCCCGACGCCCGGGAGATCCCCGACGGCCCGGTCTCCGTGGAGTTCTCCGACGTCCGCTTCGGCTACCCCTCCGCCGACAAGGTCTCCCTCGCCTCCCTGGAGGAGGTCGCCGCGCTCGACAGCCGCGGCGGCGCCGAGGTGCTGCGCGGCATCTCCTTCCGCGCCGAGCCGGGACAGACGGTCGCGCTCGTCGGCTCCTCCGGCGCCGGCAAGTCGACGATCGCGAGCCTGCTGCCGCGGCTGTACGACGTCGACGGCGGCGCCGTACACCTCGGTGGCGTGGACGTCCGCGAGGTGAGCGCCCGTTCGCTGCGCGAGACGCTCGGCATGGTCACCCAGGACGGCCATCTCTTCCATGACACCGTTCGCGCCAATCTGCTGCTGGCCCGGCCCACCGCGACCGACGACGACCTGTGGGACGCCCTGCGCCGCTCCCGCCTCGACGGCCTCGTCCGCGCCCTGCCCGACGGCCTGGACACGGTGGTCGGCGAACGCGGCTACCGGCTCTCCGGCGGCGAGCGCCAGCGCATGACCATCGCCCGGCTGCTGCTGGCCCGGCAGCGCGTCGTCATCCTCGACGAGGCCACCGCCCACCTCGACAACACCTCCGAGGCCGCCGTCCAGGAGGCCCTCACCGAGGCGCTGGAGGGCAGGACCGCGATCGTCATCGCGCACCGGCTGTCGACCGTGCGGGCGGCCGACCGGATCCTGGTCGTCGAGGACGGCCGGATCGTGGAACAGGGCACCCACGACGAACTGCTGGCGGCCGAAGGGCGTTACGCCGAGCTGTACCGGACCCAATTCCAGCAAACAGCCAACATCGGCCAACTCGCCGCTCAGGAACACACAGAGAACGACAGCATCCTTGCTTCACTGGGGCGCAAAGCCTAGGGTGCGTCCGGTTTGCCAACGGTATCCAACAGGATCTGACGCTCCCTCGAGCTGTGCAGCGCCGCACTGTCGTCCCGAGGAAGGCCATGGACATGCCGCACCCCTCCGAGCCCTTCGCAGGCCCCCCGCCCCGCCCCCGGGGCGTGGCCGTCAGCCGCCGCCGACTCCTGGAGGGCGGGGCGGCCGTCCTCGGCGCGTTCGCCCTGTCCGGCGCGGCGTCTACGGGGGCACGCGCGGCCGGCGAGGCCGGGGCCGCGGCCGGTTCACCGGAGTGGAACGGCAACATCGGCCTCTTCCAGGTCGGCGCCGAGCCGCCGCACACCACGCTGATGCCGTACGCGAACCTCCAGCAGGCCCTGCAGGCCGACCGCACCCGCTCGCCGTACCGCATGAGCCTCGACGGCACATGGAAGTTCGCCTACGCAGACCGGCCCGACGACCGCGACCCCGACTTCCACCGCCCCGACCTCGACGACGGGGACTGGGACACCATCCCCGTCCCCTCCGTCTGGCAGCTGCACGGCTACGACTTCCCGATCTACGTCAACATCACCTACCCGTACTGGGGTCCCAACGGCCTCGGCGAGAACCCGCAGCCGCCGAACGCCCCCACCCGCTACAACCCCGTCGGCCAGTACAGACGTACCTTCACTGTCCCCGAGGACTGGTCGGGGCGGCGGACCTTCCTGCACTTCGAGGGCGTGAAGTCCGCCCACTACGTGTGGATCAACGGCGAGTTGGCGGGCTACAAGGAGGACTCCTTCACGCCCGCCGAGTACGACATCACCGACCACCTCAAGCCCGGCACCAACCGGATCGCGGTGGAGGTCTACCGCTACTCCGACGGCGACTGGCTGGAGGACCAGGACATGATCCGGCTGAGCGGCATCTTCCGCTCGGTCTACCTGTACTCCACCCCCGTCGTGCACCTGCGCGACTTCAAGCTGGAGACCCCTCTCAGCGACGGCTACCGGGCGGCCGCCCTCTCGGTCACCGCGAGCGTGCGCGCCTACGCCGCCGGGGGAGCCGGACGGTACACGGTCGAGACCCAGCTGTACGACGCGGCCGGGCACCCCGTCTGGTCCCGTCCCCTGCAACAGGGCGCCGACGTGGCCGTGGTCGGCGAGGACGTGACCGTACGGGCCGACAAGGCCGTCCCCGCGCCGAAGCTCTGGTCCGCCGAGCACCCCTACCTCTACACCGCCGTCCTCCAGCTGCGCGACCCGGCCGGACGGCTGATCGAGACCCTGTCCCACCGCGTCGGCCTGCGCGAGTTCGCGCTGAAGGACGGCCTGATGCGGATCAACGGCAAGCCCGTCTCGTTCCGCGGCACCAACCGGCACGAGATGCACCCCGACCGCGGCATCGCCCTGAACCGCGCGGACCTGATCGAGGACATCACGCTCATCAAGCGGCTGAACATCAACTCGGTCCGCACCTCGCACTACCCCAACAACCCCGTCTGGTACGAACTCGCGGACGAATACGGCCTCTACTTGGTCGACGAGACCAACCTGGAGACCCACGGCATCAGCAGCCGGTACCCGCGCGACCACGCCGACTGGACCGAGGCGTGCGTCGCCCGCGCGCAGAACATGGTCCACCGCGACAAGAACCACGCCTGCGTCGTCATCTGGTCGCTCGGCAACGAGGCGGGCGGCGGCAGCACGTTCGTCGCCATGCGCGACTGGATCAAGTCCTACGACCCCACCCGCGTCGTCCAGTACGAGGGCGACGACCGGCCGACGATCAGCGACATCCGCTCGGAGATGTACGACACCCCCGCCACCGTCGAGTCCCGGGCGAAGAACACCGGCGACACCCGGCCGTACGTCATGATCGAGTACTCCCACGCGATGGGGAACTCCAACGGCAACTTCAAGAAGTACTGGGACCTGATCCGCCGCTACCCGCTCCTCCAGGGCGGCTGGATCTGGGACTTCGTCGACCAGTCGCTGAGCTGGCCCACCCCGACCCGCAAACAGCTCACCGAGACGGGGCCGGGCGGCCTGCGCGGCGAGATCCTCGCGCCCAGCGGCACCTTCGACCGCGCCAAGGGCGTCTCCGGCGGCACCGTCTTCGCCCGCGACGCGCGCCTCGACCTCACCGGCTCGCTGACGCTGGAGGCGTGGATCACCCCGCACGTCCTCGGCTACCACCAGCCGATCATCGCCAAGGGCGACACCCAGTACGCGCTGAAGCAGAACAACAAGAACCTGGAGTTCTTCATCCACGGCGGCGGCCAGTGGATCACCGTGACGTGGGCGCTGCCCGACGACTGGACCGGCACCGAGCACCACGTCGCGGGCGTCTTCGACGCGGAGGCCGGCAGTCTCACTCTCTACGTCGACGGACAGGCCCGGGCCACCCGCACCACCACCCAGCGGCCCGCCGGCAACACCGCCCCCCTGGCGCTCGCCACCGACATCGACAACCCCCACCGCGAGTTCAGCGGCACCATCCGGCGGGCCCGCGTCCACGCCCGCGCCCTGAGCGCCGGCGAACTCGCCGCCACCGACCGCCGCGGCCCCGCCGACGAGGGGGTGCGGTTCTGGTTCGACGCGGCGACGGCCGGATTCACCGAGAAGCGGCCGACGGAGAAGACCTTCTTCGCGTACGGCGGCGACTGGGGCGACAACCCCAACGACTTCAACTTCGTCGCCGACGGCGTCGTCACCGCCGACCGCGGCCTCACCGGCAAGGCCGCGGAGGTCAAGCGGATCTACCAGGCGGTCAACGCCGCCCCAGCCTCCGGCGACAGGCTCACCCCCGGCGCCGCGGTCACCCTCACCAACGAGAACCTGTTCACGAACCTGCGGGACCTGAACGGCACATGGGAACTCCTCGCCGACGGGAAGATGCTCGGGCGCGGGAAGCTCACCCGCGCCCAGCTGGATGTGGCGCCGCTGTCCGCCAAGGACATCACTGTGCCGTTCACGGTGCCGGGCGAACCGGCGCCGGGCACCGAGTACTTCCTGGAGCTGTCCTTCACCACGAAGGAGACGACGAAGTGGGCCAAGGCCGGCTTCGAGGTCGCCCGGCAGCAGATCCCGGTCGACGCGGGCAGCCCGCCGGTGACGCCGGCCCCGCTGGACAGCGTGCCGGCACTGGCCCACCAGGACGGTGACGGTGCGGTGAGCGTCACCGGCGACGGCTTCTCCGTCACCGTCGACAAGACCAGCGGCGTCATCACCTCCTACCGGGCCGCGGGCGCCGAGCTCATCACCTCCGGACCTGTCCCGAACTTCTGGCGGGCGCCCACCGACAACGACCGCGGCAACGGCCAGCACACCCGCAACCAGACCTGGCGCGACGCGGGCACCCACCGCAAGGTCACGGACGTCACCGTGCGCGCACTGCGGGACAGGGCCGTCGAGATCAAGGTCAGCGGCACCCTGCCCACGACCACGGAGTCGACGTACACCACCACCTACACCGTCTTCGGCAACGGCGAGATCAAGGTCGACAACACCCTGCACCCGGGCGCGGCCTCACTGCCGTACATCCCCGAGGTCGGCACCCTGCTCCTCCTGCCCGGCCGGCTGGAGCACCTGGACTACTACGGCCGCGGTCCCGAGGAGAACCACTGGGACCGCAACAACGGAACCGACGTCGGCCTCTGGTCCGGCACCGTCTCCGGGCAGTGGGAGTCCTACATCCGCCCCCAGGAGAACGGCAACCGCACCGACGTCCGCTGGATCGCCCTCACCGGCCCCGACGGCACCGGACTGCTCGTCTCCGGAGAACCCCTGCTGGAGGTCAACGCCTCGCACTTCACCCCGGAGGACCTCTCGCTCGGCGCCCGCCACGACTACCAGCTGACTCCCCGGGAGGAGGTCGTGCTGCGGGTGAGCCATCACCAGATGGGCGTGGGCGGCGACAACAGCTGGGGCGCCCACACGCACGACGAGTACAAGCTGTTCGCGAACCGGGACTACGCCTACACCTACCGGCTGCGCCCCCTGACCGACCTCGCCGAGGCCACCCGCGTCTCGCGACGACCCACGGCGACGGACTGACCGGACCGGGTCAGCGGTGGCCGATGGGTGCGGCCGTGCGGCTGACCGTCGCGGCCAGTTTGCGCAACCGCCGCCAGTCCAGCCGGGGTTGGTGCCGGGCGAGCCCCGGCCGCTTGCGCGGTACCCGGACGGCGAGCGCGCCGACCGCGACGCGGCAGCGGACCGGCGAGGGCAGCACCAGCGCCTCGCCGTCCAGGCCCACCTCCACCTCGGCCCGGTCGGACTCCACGACGACCTCGACGGCGGTGTGGACGGTGAGCGCGGCCGGGGCCGGGTCGAGGATCAGCGCGGCGGCCTCCGCGGCGCTCTCCACCCGTACCGCCAGCAGGCCCAGCACGCCCGTGTCGAGCCGGTCGCGGCGTCCGAACCCGAAGGGATCGCCGGTCCGGTAGGGGTTGTTGCTCACCAGCAGGGCCTGCGGGTCCTTCAGGGCCACCTCACCCGCGCGGACCGTGAGCCGGGGCGCCTCCCGGCCGGTGAGCAGGTCGGGCAGCAGCTCCAGACTGGTGCCGAGCTTGTCCGCGCGGTACGAGGGGCTCTGCACGATCGCCGCGTACGCGCCGAAGGAGGCGTTGTTCACGAACGGCCGGTCACCGGCGAAGCCGAGGTCCACCCGGAGTTCCACGCCGTCGGTCAGCGCGTCGAGGCCGGCGGCCGGGTCGTCGCGGTCCAGACCCAGGTCCAGCGCGAAGTGGTTGCGGGTACCGGCGCTGAGCACCAGGAAGGGGACGCCGTGCTCGGCGGCCACGGCCGCGACCAGCGCCTGCGTGCCGTCGCCGCCCGCGGCCCCGAGCAGGTCGGCACCGTCGGCGACGGCGGCCCGGGCGAGCGCGGTCACGTCCTGCGGCCGCTCGGGGTCGAGGACGACGACCCGGGCGCCGAGCCGCTCGGCCCGCTCCCGCAGGCCGTACTGGACGACCTTCCCGCCGCCGGAGCGCGGGTTCATGATCAGGAACGGCCGTTTCGGCGGCGGGCACCGGCGCTCCTTCACCCGGTAGGTGCCGGCGCCGCGCAGCGCGTACCGCCCGCACCAGACGGCGACGCCCCACAGCAGGATCGACAGGGGCAGCGCCCAGAAGACGGTGGCGGCGAACAGGGTGACGACGAACGCGGGGACGGCCAGGGCCACGAGCGCGGCCACCCACCGCAGCGGCCCCCGCAGACTCACCGTCCACCACAGGGCGGCCGCGGTGACGACCAGCCCCACGGCGCCGCCCAGGAGCAGCAGCACACCACCGAGGCGGCCGTACCAGAGCGGCACGGCCACGGCGAGTCCGGCCGCCGCCAGTGCCGTCCGGGCGGCCCATCGCTGCGCGCGATAGGCGCGTCCGGTCACGTCGTCGATCATGCGGTCATCGTAGGGGTGGCCGGCCCGGGGTGTGGCGGGGGTCATAAGGGGGACGCGAGGGCGGTTGCGTACCCTGGTGAGGGTCGGGCCCCCGGCTCGTCCGCAAGGTAGGGAAACAGCCCTTGACCTGCAAGAACGCAGGCAGGGAGCCTAGTCTCAGGAGTACCTCGATGCTGCGCACCATGTTCAAGTCCAAGATCCACCGCGCCACCGTCACCCAGGCCGACCTGCACTACGTGGGATCGGTGACCATCGACGCGGATCTGCTCGACGCCGCCGATCTGCTGCCCGGTGAGCTGGTGCACATCGTCGACATCACCAACGGCGCCCGGCTGGAGACGTACGTCATCGAGGGCGAGCGCGGCTCCGGGGTGATCGGGATCAACGGTGCCGCCGCCCATCTCGTGCACCCCGGCGATCTGGTGATCATCATCAGTTACGCTCAGGTCACCGATGCCGAGGCGCGCACGCTCGAGCCGCGGGTCGTGCACGTGGACCGCGACAACCGGATCGTGGCCCTCGGCGCCGACCCGTCCGAGCCGGTGCCCGGTTCGGACCAGCAGCGCAGCCCGCAGGCCGTACCGGCCTGAGCGGAGCGGACGGACCAGGAGCGTGCCCGTGAGCGAGATCGAGATCCGTGACGACCGGGCGGCGGGCCGCCTGGAGGCGGTCGCGGGCGGCGAAGTGGTCGGCCGTATCGAGTACTTCGTCCTCGAAGAGCCCGGGCGCGCCCTGGTCCCGGTCCACACCGTCGTCGAGCCCGCCCACGAGGGCAAGGGCATCGCCGGCTCCCTCGCCCGCGAGCTGTACGCCGTCGCCGGGCGCGAGGGCACGGTCGTGGCCCCGCTGTGCCCGTACGTCGTCAAGTGGGCGGAGCGCCACCCCGACGAGGCCCCGGCCGCCGACCCCGGGCTGCTGCGCGCGGCGAAGGCCTGGGTCGTGGCGCACCCCGGCCGCTTCTGATGGCCCTCGCTCTCCTGCACACCTCGCCGGTCCACGTCCCCGTCTTCGACGCCCTGCGCGACGAGACCCACCCGGGGCTGGAACTGCGGCACGTCGTCGAGGAGCGGCTGCTGGAACGGGCCCGCGCCGAGGGACCCGACGCGGTCGCGGAGGACGTGGCCGCGGTCCTGCGCCGCGCTGTCGCCGAGGGCGCGCGTGCCGTGCTGTGCACCTGTTCGACCATCGGCGCCGTGGCGGAGGCGGCCGGCGTCGGCGTGCCCGTGCTGCGCGTCGACCGTCCGATGGCGGCGGCCGCGGTCGCGACCGGCCCCCGCGTCGTCGTCCTCGCCGCGCTGGAGAGCACGCTCGGCCCGACGGCGGACCTGATCCGGGAGGAGGCCGACCGCGCCGGACGCCCGGTCGAGGTGACGACCCGTCTCGTCGAGGGCGCGTGGGCGCGATTCGAGGCGGGCGACGCACAGGCGTACGCGACGCTGATCGCCTCCGCGGCCGACGAGGTCGCCGCCGCCGACGCGATCGTCCTGGCCCAGGCCTCGATGGCCCCGGCCCAGCGGCTGACGACGACCGCCGTCCCGGTGCTGTCCAGCCCGCGGCCGGGCCTCGCGGCCGGGGCCCAGGCGGGTGACTGGACGGGCGAGCCGGGGTACGCGGGGCAGTAGTCCTAAGAGCCGCCGCTCTATCCCAGGCTGGAGGACACGATGACCAACCCGAACCCGGACCCGGTCCACCCGGACCCGACCCCCGGCCCCCCCC
>NZ_JAMJFL010000043.1 GCF_023544665.1 Streptomyces sp. YS415 | reverse complement strand
CCCGGAGCCGGTCCCGAACCCGGAACCAGGGCCACCCCTGTCATGAGACCCGGAACTCGCTGAACCACAGCCGAGCACCGACGCACCAGGCGGCGAGGGGCACACCCGCCCTCCGCCCACCCACACAAGCCCCGCTGCACGGCCGCCCAAGCGCCCCGGCCCTCGGCCATCCGTACAGGCGTGCCGAGGCGGGCCGGTCGCCGACCGAGCCCGCAAGCCCGGCTGGCGGCCCGGCCTCCGGCCCCTCCGTACAGGCCCCCGACGCGGGCCGGTCGTCGACCGTGCCCGCAAGCCCTGCTGGGCGGCCCGACCCTCGGGACCTCCGCACAAGCCTGCTATGCGGCCCGGCCGCTGACCGCTCACCCAAGTCGTGCCCAGCGGACCGGCTGAGGCGGCCGTCCCTGTTCCGCCCGTGCAGGCCCGGCTGCCGACCGCCAGCGCAACCCCGCTGCGCGAGTCGGCCCCGGGTCGTCCCGGGAGCCCCGCT
The DNA here is from genome assembly GCF_023544665.1 of Streptomyces sp. YS415. Classification (GTDB taxonomy): domain Bacteria; phylum Actinomycetota; class Actinomycetes; order Streptomycetales; family Streptomycetaceae; genus Streptomyces. The sequence goes on along the minus strand of NZ_JAMJFL010000043.1, from coordinate 40,750 downwards.
GCGCGGTCTCCTCGGGCCGGTCGCCGACCGTGCGTGTGAGCCTTGCCGGCAGCCCTGCCCTCGGTCACGTCCGTGCAGGGCCCCGCCACGCGGCCCGGCCCCCGCCGCCCCCGCAAGCCCTTCTACGCGGTCTCCTCCGACCGGTCTCCGCCCCACAGAGTGTGGAAGGAGCCCTCCCGGTCCACCCTCCGGTAGGTGTGCGCGCCGAAGAAGTCGCGCTGTCCCTGGGTCAGTGCCGCGGGCAGCCGTTCGGCGCGCAGCGCGTCGTAGTAGGCGAGGGCCGCGGAGAAGCCCGGCGTCGGGACGCCCTGCCGCGTCGCCGCCACGATCACCTCGCGCCAGTCGTCCTGAGCGGAGGCGATCTCGCCGGCGAACGTCTCGTCGGCCAGCAGGCTCGGCAGATCCGCCCGCGCGTCGTAGGCCGCGCGGATCCGGTCGAGGAACGCCGCCCGGATGATGCACCCGCCGCGCCAGATCGCGGAGACGGCCCCGAGATCGATGTCCCAGTCGTACTCGGCGCGCGCCGCGTCCATCTCGTGGAAGCCCTGCGTGTAGGACACGATCTTCGAGGCGTACAGCGCCTGCTCGACCCGGTCGGCGAAGGCGGCCGCCTCGGCCTCACCGAGCGGCGTCGCCTTCGGCCCCGCCAGTTCCCGGGAGGCGGCCCGCAGCTCCGCGTGGCCGGACAGGGAGCGCGCGAAGACGGCCTCGGCGATACCCGAGACCGGGACGCCCAGGTCCAGCGCGATCTGCACGGTCCACCGCCCCGTGCCCTTCTGCTCCGCCTGGTCCACCACGACGTCCACGAACGGCTTCCCGGTCGCCTCGTCCACGTGCGCCAGCACCTCGGCCGTGATCTCGATCAGGTACGAGTCGAGACGGCCGGTGTTCCACGTCCGGAAGATCTCCGCGATCTGCGCGGGGGAGTAGCCCGCGACATCGCGCAGCAGCTGGTACGCCTCGCCGATCAGCTGCATGTCGGCGTACTCGATGCCGTTGTGCACCATCTTCACGAAGTGCCCGGCGCCGTCCGGACCCACGTGCGTCACACAGGGCGCCCCGTCCTTCGCCTTCGCGGAGATCTTCTCCAGCATCGGGCCGAGCGAGTCGTACGACTCCTTCGGGCCGCCCGGCATGATGCTCGGGCCATTGAGCGCGCCCTCCTCGCCGCCGGAGACGCCCATGCCGACGAAGTGGATGCCCTGCTCGCGCAGTTCGCGCTCGCGGCGCCGGGTGTCGGCGAAGTGCGCGTTGCCACCGTCGATGATCATGTCGCCGGGCTCCAGGAGCGGGGCGAACTCCTGGATCACCGCGTCGGTGGGCTCGCCGGCCTTCACCATGACGACCAGGCGGCGGGGCCGCTCCAGCGCCGCCACGAAGTCCTTGGCGGTCTCGGCCGCGATGAACTCGCCCTCGCCGCCGAACTCGTCCACCAGCGCGTGGGTACGCGCCGACGTCCGGTTGTGCACCGCGACCGTGTAGCCGTTGCGGGCGAAGTTGCGGGCGAGATTGCGTCCCATGACCGCGAGACCCGTGACGCCGATCTGGGCTGAATTGCTCATTCCGTGGGCTCCTAAGGAATCCGGTACCGGTGGTGCCGGTCGTGGCCGCCAGTATTGCCGCAGGGACCATCTTGACGTGCCGGTACTCCGGCCGCACTTCCGAGTGGCTCGATGTCCCGCAGGCTGATACGCACGGAAGGGCCGTCCTGCCTCAGCCGGTGCGCAACCGGAGTACCTCCCTTGCGTCTTGAGCCACATCGCGGCCGATTGCCGTCTTGTCATGGCCTGTTACGGGCGCTTACTTTTGGCCCTCCTGACGCATGTCGAGGGGGCACCGTTATGGCCGTACGCGGCCGGCACCGCCGGTATCAGCCGAACAGGATCAACCGCGCCTCGCTGACCGTGACGGCGGGCAGCGCCGGGATGGCGATCCCGCTCATCGGTACCGGAACCGCTCAGGCGGCCGACGTGGAGACCTGGGACAAGGTCGCCACGTGCGAGTCGACCAACGACTGGAACATCAACACCGGCAACGGCTACTACGGCGGCCTCCAGTTCGCCCAGTCCACCTGGGAGCAGTACGGCGGCACCCGGTACGCCCCGCGGGCCGACCTGGCCACCAAGGACGAGCAGATAGCCGTCGCGGAGAAGGTCCTGGACGGACAGGGCCCGGGCGCCTGGCCGGTGTGCTCGGTACGCGCCGGGCTCACCCGGGGCGGGGAGAGCCCCGAGCTCAAGACCTCGGTGCCGGACGTCAAGCCGCAGACCACACCCCAGTCCCGGGCCGGAAAGGCCCAGATGTACACGGTGGTGCGCGGCGACACCCTCTCCACGATCGCCGACGAGCAGGACGTCCGGGGCGGCTGGCGGGGGCTGTACGACGCCAACCGGAAGACCGTGGGCGCCGATCCGGACCTGATCATGCCCGGTCAGCGGCTCGCCCTCGGCGGCGAGTCCGCCGCGACGAAGACCCCGGCGGCCGCCAAGTCCCTGCCGAAGCAGAAGACTTCCCCGAAGTCCACGCCCGCCAAGACTTCCAAGGCAGCCAAGACCTCCCAGAAGTCCATGGTCTCCCCGGTGAGCGCGCCCACCGGCACGCCGTACCACAAGGCGGGCACCTCCTGGTCGAAGGGTTACCACACCGGCGTCGACTTCCCCGTCGCCACCGGTACGACCGTGCGGTCCGTGGCCGAGGGCAAGGTGGTCGGCGCGGGCTGGGAGGGCTCCTTCGGCTACCAGGTGGTGGTGCGGCACTCCGACGGCCGCTACACCCAGTACGCCCACCTGTCGGCGATCTCCGTGCGCAGCGGCCAGCAGGTCGGCGCGGGCCAGCGCATCGGCCGCTCCGGTTCCACGGGCAACAGCTCGGGCCCGCATCTGCACTTCGAGGTGCGGACGGGGCCCGGCTTCGGGTCGGACATCGACCCGGTGGCCTACCTGCGGGCAGGCGGCGTCAGGATCTGATACGGGTCCGGTGCCGGTCCAGGACCGGCATCGGGACGTAGGGGCCGCCGTAGAACGGCCCGTAGAGGTGCGGTGAGGCGGCGCTCGGCGTCGCCTCCTGCTGCGCGGGGAGCACGAGGATCAGCTCCTCGGCGGGCGCGGGTACCGGCGCGGGCGCCGGAGTCGCGGGGAGCTGCGCGGGGAGCTGCGGGAGCTCCGGGACCGGCTGCGCGGGTGCCGGAGCGCCTTGGATGCGCTCCGTCGTGAGCAGGATCAGGCCGCCCGCCGCGACCACACCGCAGCTCAGCGCGAGCGCGGTGCCGGTGGTGCCGTAGCGGAAGGTCTCGCCGAACATCGTGATGCCGACCGCGGCCGCGATTACCGGGTTCACCACCGTCAGCACCGCCAGCGGGGCCGCGAGTCCGGCGCCGCGGTAGGCGGCCTGCGACAGCAGCAGGCCGGCGGTGGCGAAGACGCCGATGGTGGCCAGGGACGGCAGGTCGCCCGCCGTCACCCCGCCGTCCCAGTCGACGGCGACGATCTTCGTGAACACCGAGGACATGCCGAAGGCGATGCCGGATGCGGTCGCGAGCAGCACGCTGCGCACCACCGGGTGCCGGTGCGCCGCCCGGCCCGCGATCATCAGGGTCGCGACGGCACCCGCAGTGACCAGGGCCACGCCGGTGCGCTGCGCGGTGTCCAGCGACTGGGACTCGGACGTGCCGACCAGGGAGAGCAGGCCGGCGAGGCCGACGGTCGCCATGATCGCGCCGCGCCAGGCGGTCGACCCGGCCTTGCGGCCGACGAACAGGGCCGCCATCGGCAGCGCGAAAACGATGGTGAGCGCGCCCAGCGGCTGGACCACGCTCAGCGGTCCGAAGGCGAGGGCCGCCACGTGCAGCAGGCCGCCCAGGCCGTTCAGTGCCACCGCGGCCCACCACACCGGCCGGCGCAGCGGCGCGTAGTGCTGTCCGGGCGTGGACACCGCGACGCGCTCCTGCACGATCGCTCCGCCCGCGTAGGCGACGGCGGAGACGAGGGACAGGAGCACGGACAACGCGAGGGCACTCATGAGCGGCTCCTCTGCGTGAGGCGGGGGCTCGTCGTCCCGCGCGGCCAGCTGTCGGCTTCCATAGCCAACACGATGCCCTTAAATATTCTTCCCGTCGTCGTACCTGAGCAGGCAATGACTCCTACTGCCGATGGAGTACAAAACGCCCTCCGTCCTCCTGAGGGTGGGTGGCGCACCCCGAGGCGCCTACGGCCGGCCTTGGTACTACTGCTCCTCGTGGACCTCGACCCCGAACTCAGCGCGCTCCGCCGGCTCGGCGGCTTCTTCCTCCTACGCGTCGGCGGAGCACCCGCGGGGTCCCCGCCGACCCTGGCCGAGACCTACCGCGGGACATCGTCGGATGTTTACGGCAATTCTATGACTTTTCGCGTCGACAAAGTGGCCGGATCCCTGCGCGCTCCCGAGCTGCGGGTCGCGGCGTCGGTGGCGCAGCAGGGGCTCGCGGCCCGGCTGTGGTCGGTGGCGCTCGGCTGTGCGGTCCTGTACGGACGGCTCCCCGACCTCGACCCCGGGCTGCTGCGCTGGAACCCTGACGCCGGGGCGCCGGACGACCTGTGGCTGACCGAGGTGCGTCCGGCCCCCGGGGACGCGGCGGACGCCGTGGTGCGCGCGCACCTGGAGCCGCTGACGGCCCTGGTGCACGCGCGCTACCGGGTCGCCGAGGGCCTGCTGTGGGGCAACGCCGCTTCCGCGCTGGCCGGCGCCGCCCGGCAGCTGGAGCGGTGGGCGCGGGAGCAGGGCCGTACCGAGGCCGCCGTACGCACCCGGGCCCTGACGGCCGGGCTCCTCGCGCACCCCCGCCTCGCGGGCACCCTGGACGGCGGCGGGCGGCGGCGCAGTTGCTGCCTCTACTACCGGGTACCCGGCGGGGGCGTCTGCGGGGACTGCTGCTTCACGCGGCCCCCGCGCCCTTCCCCGGGCGCCGCATCTGGGTGACCATGGGGAACCGACCGAGACAGGGGGATGCGGGTGCGAGTGGGACTGTTGAGCCGGGAGTTCCCGCCGGATGTGTACGGCGGCGCCGGTGTCCATGTGGAGTTCCTCGCCCGGGAGTTGACGTCCCTGGTCGACCTGGAGGTGCACTGCTGGGGCGAGGGCCGTGCCGAGGGGGTGCAGCGCCATCGCCCCTGGTCCGCCCTCGACACCGCCAACGACGCGCTGCGCACCTTCTCCGTGGACCTGGCGATGGCCGCCGCGCTGGAAGGCAGCGACCTGGTCCACTCGCACACCTGGTACGCCAATCTCGGCGGCCACCTGGCCAAGCTGCTGTACGGCATCCCGCACGTGATGACCGCGCACTCGCTGGAGCCGCTGCGCCCCTGGAAGGCCGAGCAGCTCGGCGGCGGTTACGCCCTGTCCAGCTGGGCGGAGCGCACCGCGATGGAGACCGCGGACGCGGTGATCGCCGTGTCGGGCGCCATGCGCGAGGACATCCTCGCCTGCTACCCGGGTCTTGACCCGGCGCGGGTGCGCGTCGTGCACAACGGCATCGACACCGGCCTGTACCGCCCCGACCACGGCACCGACGTGCTGGACCGGATCGGCATCGACCGGGCCCGGCCCTACGTCCTGTTCGTCGGCCGGATCACCCGCCAGAAGGGCGTGCCCCACCTGCTGCGCGCGGTGCGGGACATCGACCCGGCCGCGCAGGTGGTGCTGTGCGCGGGCGCCCCCGACACCCCGGAGATCGACCGGGAGTTCCGCGAGCTCTTCGAGGAGCTGAGCCGGGTGCGCGCGGGTGTGCATTGGATCCCGCAGATGCTGCCGCGCCCGGAGGTGATCCAACTGCTCACGCACGCCGCCGTGTTCGCCTGCCCGTCGGTGTACGAACCCCTCGGCATCGTCAACCTGGAGGCGATGGCTTGCGGGACCGCCGTCGTGGCCTCGCGGACCGGCGGCATCCCCGAGGTCGTCGACGACGGCAAGACGGGCCTGCTGGTGCCGGTGGACGACGGTTTCGAGGCGGGGCTCACCCAGGCCCTGGACTCCGTGCTCGCGGATCCGGAGGGCGCCCGGGCGATGGGCGAGGCCGGACGGGAGCGCGCGGTGGGGGAGTTCGGCTGGGACGCGGTGGCCCGGCGCACGGTCCGGCTCTACACGGAGATCCTCGAACAGGCGTAGGAGGCCGCGAGCGGGGCAGGCTGGGGTCAACCAGGGTGAGGGGAGCGGCCCATGCGTCGTGGCGGACCTTCGGTGCTCGGCATCGTGCTGGCGGGCGGAGAAGGCAAACGCCTGATGCCCCTGACCGCGGACCGCGCGAAACCCGCGGTCACCTTCGGAGGCACCTACCGGCTCGTCGACTTCGTCCTGTCCAACCTGGTCAACGGCGACATCCTGCGCGTCTGCGTGCTCACGCAGTACAAGTCGCACTCGCTGGACCGGCACATCACCACCACCTGGCGGATGTCCAGTCTGCTCGGCAACTACGTCACCCCGGTCCCGGCCCAGCAGCGCCTGGGCCCCCGCTGGTTCCTGGGCAGCGCGGACGCGATCCTGCAGTCCCTGAACCTGATCTACGACGAACGCCCCGAGTACGTCGCGGTGTTCGGCGCCGATCACGTGTACCGCATGGACCCGCGGCAGATGCTCGCCCAGCACATCGAGTCCGGCGCGGGGGTGACCGTGGCCGGGATACGCGTCCCGCGCGGCGAGTCCGCCTCGTTCGGGGTGATCAGCCCCGGCTCGGACGGGCAGACGGTGGAGCGCTTCCTGGAGAAGCCCGCCGACCCGCCCGGCCTGCCCGACGACCCCGAGTGCGTGTTCGCCTCGATGGGCAACTACATCTTCACCACGAAGGCCCTGATCGAGGCGCTCCAGCGGGACGCCGAGGACGACCGGTCCGTGCACGACATGGGCGGCTCGATCCTGCCCCAGCTCACCGACCGGGGCGAGGCGCAGTTGTACGACTTCAGCGCCAACCACGTCCCCGGCGAGACGACCCGGGACCAGGGCTACTGGCGGGACGTCGGCACGCTGGACGCGTACTACGACGCCCATATGGACCTGATCGCCGAGCGGCCCGCCTTCAACCTCTACAACCGGCAGTGGCCCATCTACACCCACTCGGGCCAGCTCTCCCCGGCCCGTTTCAACGCCGGCGGCATCGCCGGCGAGTCGATCATCAGCGCCGGCTGCCTGATCCGGGGGCAGGTCACGCGGTCCGTGCTCTCGCCGGGCGTGGTGGTGGACCCCGGGGCGGTGGTCCAGGGCTCGGTGCTGCACGACAACGTCCACATAGGCCGGGGCGCGGTCGTGCGGGGGGCGGTCCTGGACAAGAACGTGGAGGTTCCGCCGGGGGCGACGATCGGCGTCAATCCGGAGCGCGACGCGGAGCTGTACACCGTCTCCAAGGGCGGGGTCATCGCGCTGGGGAAGGGGCAGCGGGTGTCCTGAGCTCGCGCTGCGCCAACGGGTTGGACTTAATGCGCTGTTAACTGTGCGTAGCTTGATCGTACTTGACCGTAATCGCGCGAGGACGATTGACTGCTGGTCCACCCCGTCGTCGACGCGAGGCAAGCCCTTGACTTCAGACCTGCTGGCCCCCCTCGACCTGGCGTTCTGGAACATCGAATCCGAACGGCACCCGATGCACCTCGGTGCCCTCGGCGTCTTCTCCGCGCGGTCGCCCACGGCCGGGGCCCACGCCGCCGACCTCCTCGCGGCCCGCGCCGCGGCGGTCCCCGGGCTGCGAATGCGGATCCGGGACGTGTGGCAGCCGCTCGCCTTCGGCGCCGCCACCCGGGAGCCGGTCCCCGGCTTCGACCCCCTGGACCATGTGCGCCTGCACGCCCCGGCCGACGACTTCCAGGCCCTCGCCGGACGCCTCATGGAACGCCCGCTGGAGCGCGGCCGCCCACCCTGGGAGGCGCATGTGCTGCCCGGCGCGGACGGCGAGTCCTTCGCCGTGCTGTTCAAGTTCCACCACGCCCTCGCCGACGGACTGCGCGCGCTGACGCTCGCCGCGGCCGTACTGGACCCGATGGACCTGCCCGAGCCCCGGCCCCGCCCGGCCGAGCCCCCGCGCGGCCTGCTCCCGGACGTGCGCAAGCTGCCCGGAGCGCTCCGGGGCGCCCTGTCCGACGTGGGCCGCGCCCTGGACATCGGCGCCTCCCTCGCCGTGTCGACCCTGGACGCCACGCTGGCCGCCCGCTCCACGGCCGCGCTCACCGCCGAGCCCAGCGGCACCCGGCGCACCGCCGGAGTCGTCGTCGACCTCGACGACGTGCACCGGGTGCGCAAGGCCGTCGGCGGCACCGTCAACGACGTGCTGATCGCGGTCGTCGCCGGCGCCCTGCGCCGCTGGCTGGACGAGCGCGGCGACGGCAGCGAGGGCGTCGCGCCCCGTGCCCTGATCCCCGTCTCCAAGCGCCGCCCCCGCACCGCGCACCCGCAGGGCAACCGGCTCTCGGGATACCTGGTGCGGCTGCCGGTCGGCGATCCGGACCCGCTGCGCCGCCTGGAGACGGTCCGCGCCGCGATGGACCGCAACAAGGACGCGGGCCCCAACCGCGGCGCGGGCGCCGTGGCCCTGCTCGCCGACCACGTCCCGGCGCTCGGCCACCGCCTCGGCGGGCCCCTGGTCGGCCAGGCCGCCCGGCTCTGGTTCGACATCCTGGTCACCAGCGTCCCGCTGCCCGGCCTCGGCCTGAAGCTCGGCGGCAACCCGGTCACCGCCGTCTTCCCCTACGCGCCCCTCGCCCGCGGCCAGTCCCTCGCGGTGGCGGTCTCGACGTACCGCGGCGCGGTCCACTACGGCCTGGTCGCCGACGCGGCGGCCGTACCGGATCTGGACCGGCTGGCGGCGGCGCTGACGGACGAGGTGGAGACGCTGATCACGGCCTGCGACCCTTGACCGTCCGGGGTTTTGGTAGTGACGCCGAGCTCTCCGTAGAATTCCCCGTTCGAAAGCGGACGCGGTCGGAGCGCCGCACGGGTGAGCAGGGAAGCGGCAGCGGCGATGACGGTGACAGAGGACGGTCCGGCGACCACGGAAGAGATCGTGTACGGCCCCGGCATCGACCCCGAGCGGCTGGCCGTCTGCCTCAGCGTGCTGGAGGAGCTCGACAAGCTGGAGGTCGACCACCCCGACGCGATCGCCGTGCGCCGGGCCACCGCGGCCGTCTACCGCACGGTCAAGCAGCGCCGCCGCCAGGAGCGCCGGGCCGCCAAGACCGCCCACGACAGGGCGGTCACCGAGGCCACGGCGACCGGCTCCGCGCAGCGCATCGACGACGAGACCGAGGGCCTGCTGCCGTCGTCGCCCACCGAGGAGGGGCGGATCGCCGGGATACTCCAGCGCCCGCGCTCCTGCTACACCTGCAAGACGCGGTACGTGGAAGTCGACTACTTCTACCACCAGCTCTGTCCGGACTGCGCCGCGCTGAACCGCGCCAAGCGCGACGTCCGCGCCGACCTCGCCGGCAAGCGGGCGCTACTCACCGGCGGACGCGCCAAGATCGGCATGTACATCGCGCTGCGGCTGCTGCGCGACGGCGCGCACACCACGATCACCACGCGGTTCCCGAAGGACGCCATCCGCCGCTTCAAGGCCATGGACGACGCCGCGGACTGGATCCACCGCCTGGAGGTCGTCGGCATCGACCTGCGCGACCCGGCCCAGGCCGTCGCCCTGGCCGACCAGGTCGGTGAGCAGGGTCCGCTGGACATCCTGATCAACAACGCCACCCAGACGGTACGGCGCCTGCCCTCGGCCTACGCCGCGCTGGTGGACGGCGAGGCGGCCCCCCTGCCGGCCGGTGAACTCCCCGCCCACCACGTCATCGGCGCCTTCAACTCCGGTGCGGTGGACGGCCTGGCCGCGCTGCCCGCCGGGATCTCCGGGCTCGACGCGCAGCAGGTGGCCGACCTCGCCCTGGTCGCGGGGCACGCCAGTGTGGAGCGGCACCGCGACGGCACCGCCATCGACGCGGGCGGTCTCGTCCCCGACGTGGTCGACACCAACACCTGGGTGCAGACCATCGAGCAGATCTCCCCGGTGGAGCTGCTGGAGACCCAGCTGTGCAACTACACGGCGCCGTTCATCCTGATCAGCAAGCTCCGCCCGGTGATGGCGGAGGCGGCGCGCAAGGCGTCCTCGGGCCGCGCCTACGTCGTCAACGTCTCGGCGATGGAGGGCGTGTTCGGCCGCGGCTACAAGGGCGCGGGGCACCCGAACACCAACGCCGCCAAGGCCGCGATGAACATGGTCACCCGGACCAGCGCCCAGGAGATGTTCCAGTCGGACGGCATCCTGATGACCTCGGTCGACACCGGCTGGATCACCGACGAGCGCCCTCACTACGACAAGCTCCGCCTCGCCGAGGAGGGCTTCCACGCCCCTCTCGACCTGGTCGACGGCGCGGCCCGTGTATACGACCCGGTGGTGCGCGGCGAGGCGGGCGAGGACGTGTACGGCGTCTTCCTGAAGGACTACGCGCCCGGCAAGTGGTGACAGCGCGGCCCGGCCGAGGGGCGACGAGTCGATGATCGCACCGGGTGGCCGGGCTCGCCACGGGGCGCCGTCAGGGGTCCGTCGGTGCCCGGTCGCGCAGGCGGTCCTGGACGGGCGAGCCGGTCGCTGACGCGGACGCCGCCCGGACCCGGGTGCCTCCGTCCACCACGAGGTCGGCGCCGGTCACCCATTCGGCCGCGTCCGAGGCCAGCCAGACGACGGCCCGGGCCACGTCCTGCGGGGAGCCGATACGGGCGAGCGGGAGGGCCGCGGCCAGCCGCGGCTCCGCGTGCTCCCAGACGAAGCGGGCCATGTCGGTGCGGATCAGGCCCGGGGAGACGGAGTTGACGCGGACCCCCGGGGCCAGTTCGCCCGCGAGCTGGCGGGTGAGGTGCAGCAGGGCGGCCTTGCTGGTGCCGTAGGCGCCGACGTGCGGGCCCACGTGCACGGCGCCCTCCGTGCAGATGTTGACGACCGTGCCGCCGTGGTCGCGCATCCAGGCCCGCCAGGCCTGCTGGACCAGCCGCAGCGGTGCCTCCACGTTCACCGTGAACGCCGTGCGCCAGACGAGCGGATCGACGTCCATCAGCGGGCCGTAGGGCCGGTTCGTCGCGGCGTTGTTGACCACGATGTCGAGGCGGCCGAGCTCCCGCACGCAGAACTCCGCCAGCGCCCGCGGATGCGCGGGGTCGGCCACGTCCCCCGCCAGGCCCGCACCGCCCAGCTCCGCCGCCGTGCGCCGCACGTCCCGGGCATCCCGTGCCGTCACGCAGACCCGCGCGCCGGCTTCCGTGAGCGCGCGGGCGACGGCGAGACCGATGCCGCGGGTGGCGCCGGTGACCACGGCGGCCCTGCCCTGCAGTCCGTACGGCGGCGTCATCGCCGTACCGTCTCATGACGGACCGTCAGTCGACAGCCCCGAGGCGGGAGTTCCGGGCGGCGAGGAGCTCCAGGACGGTGCGCCAGTCCTCCAGGACCCCGGCGTCGAAGCCGGCGGTGCGGCTCTCCTCGGCCGCCTGGCGCAGCCGGAGCAGGTCGTCGTCGTACGGGTCGCCGCCGTGGTCCTGGGTGCGGACCAGCCGGGCCACCCGCTCGCCGAGCAGGGGGCGTACGGCGTCGGCGGCGCGGCCGGACCGCGCGGCCCGGTCGCCGGGGCTCAGCAGCGGGCCGATCGCCTGGACAAGCCCGGCCGCCTGGAGTTCCTTGTCGGCGGGGTGGCGCCGGCGCAGCAGCGCGGCGGTGCGCAGTGCGTGCTGGTGCAGATCGGTTCCGGCGCTGCCGGCCCGGCCGGGGGCGACCCGTGCGCCCCGGCAGGCGTGCAGCAGATCCATCAGCTCCTCGACACTGCGCAGTTCCATGCGTCAGTCCTCCCGCCGGACAGCCGTTGCCGTCCGCCAGCACACCATGGGTGGCTTGCGATTCGGCCAACGGCACCTGAACTGCGCGCCGTGGGGCGGCGGTGCGATCCGTGGGCGGGGGCATCCCGGCGGCCGCGCGGGGCACTCGTTCCCCTCGGTCCCACGCAGGGGTGAACCAACAGGGGAGAAAACAGGACGTCTTCAGACAGTAACCGCGAGTTTTCAGCCCCATCGAGCGGGTACCCGCTCATTTGGTTACTCTGTAGCGGACGGACAGCAGAACTGGGTCCCACCCACACCCACGGTCCGTCCCGGGACAGCCGGTTCACATCGGCCTGCTCCGTACGAGGAACCGGCGCCACCGCGTCCGAACGGTCTTTCGACTCACACCCGAGCGGGCTACCGGCGACGGACGCATCGGTCCGGCGCAGTGGTCCCGAGGGTGACCCGACACATAAGGAGTGCGCGGTGACACCGGAGAAGACGAAGCGCGATCAACGCCCCAAGGAGGGCCCGGAACACGCGGGCCGCAGGCCCGGCGAACTCGGCAGCCTGGACGTGTGGGCCCGGTCCGCCCCGATCCGTCTCGCGGGGTACGAGGACGACCTCGCCGAGCCCCACATCCTGCCGAGCGTGGACTGAAGGCCCCGAGAAGCCTTCGTCGATCGACGGTCGCATGGGCGTGCGAGACTGGCGCCCATGCTGATCAGGGAAGCCGTGGCCGAGGACTGGCCGCGGATCTGGCCTTTCTGGCACCGCATCGTCTCCGCCGGCGAGACCTACGCCTGGGACCCGGACACCTCCGAGGAGGCGGCCCGGGCCCTGTGGACGAACCCGGCGAAACAGGTGTACGTCGTCGAGGACGAGACCGGCACGGTCGTCGCCTCCGCGTACCTCACCCCCAACTACGGTGGTCCCGCCGCCCGCATCGCCAACGCGGGCTTCATGGTCGACCCCGCGCACGCGGGCCGCGGCATCGGCCGCCTCCTCGCCGGACACGTCCTGGCCGCCGCCACGGCGCACGGCTACCGGGGCATGGTCTTCAACGCCGTCGTCGAGACCAACCCCGCCGTCCGGCTGTGGCTGTCCCTCGGCTTCACGATCCTCGGCACGGTCCCCGACGCGTTCGAGCATCCGCGGCACGGCCCGGTGGGCCTGCACATCATGTACCGCGCCTTGTGACGGCCGCCCCGGCTCAGGCCGACGGCGCGGTCCGCCGCCACGGCCGCAGGCTCTCCAACTGGGCCGCCAGGTCGAGCAGTTCCGTCTCCGCGCCCGGGCGGCCCACCAGTTGTACGGCGCAGGGGGCGCCCGAGGGCAGGGAGCCGACGGGGACGCTCATGGCCGGCCATCCGGTCAGGTTCCAGGGCGGCGTGAAGGGCGAGTATGCGGTGTTCGCCAGGATGTTGCGGAGCCAGCCCCGCTCGTGCCAGGGCGCGGCCTCCGGAGAGCGGCGGGCCAGGGCAGGGGTGAGCAGGATGTCGTACCGCTCGAAGAACGGGTCCAGGACCCGGCGCAACTCCTCCCGGGCCCTGCCCCTGCGGGCCTGACCGGCGAAGCGCCTGCCGATCGCCGCGTGCACCCTCGTGCGGCGGGTCAGCGACCGCGGGTCCAGGTCCCGGGCGTCGACCGAGGTGCCCGCCGTCCAGTTGGCGAGTGCGGTGAGCCCGAGCGACACCGGGTACGGGGGATCCGCCCGGCGCACCTGGTGGCCCGCCTTCATCAGCACGCCCGCCGCCTCGCGCGCCGCCGCCCGGTACGGGGCGCTCACCGCGACCCCCGCGATCGGGCTGCGCAGCGACACCGCGACGCGCTGTCCGCCCCGCGCCGAGGAGGGCGGGAGGTCCCCGTCGGCCAGCACCGCGAGCAGCAGGCGGGTGTCCTCGACCGTCGTGGCCAGGGGCCCGTTCTCCGACATGCCGAACCAGTCGCCCTCGCCGATGCCCGCCGGCACCACCCCGCGGCCCGGCTTGATGGTGACCAGGCCGCAGTTGGCCGCCGGAATGCGCAGGGAGCCCATGCCGTCGTTGCCGAGGGCGACCGGCACCAGGGCCGCGGCGACCGCGGCGGCGCTGCCGCCCGACGAACCGCCCGCCGAGCGCGAGGTGTCCCACGGGTTGCGGGAGATGCCGTGCACCCCGTCCGTGGTGCCGAAGACGCACAGCTCCGGCACGTTCGTCAGCCCGACGACCACCGCCCCCGCCGCCCGCAGCCGGGCCACCGTGACATGGTCGTCGGCGGCCGGTGCCCGCGAGGTCGCCGCTGAGCCGACGCGCAGCGACTCGCCGCGCACCGCGAGGTTGTCCTTGACCGCCACCGGCACGCCCGCGAGCGGCAGTTCGGCCAGGTCACCGCGGGCTCCCACGGCCTCGGCCTCGGCGAGCGCCGCCTCGGCCCGCACCGTGCGGAAGGCGCCGATCCGGCCGTCCAGGCGCGCGATCCGGTCCAGGTGCTCGGCGACCACCTCCCGGGGCGTGGCCCGCTTCTCCCGTACGGCGGCGGCGATCTCGACGGCGGTCCGGCCGACCCAGCTGGTCACGGAGGGCTCCTTCGGGTACTGCTCAGGGGGACTACTCGCGGGTACGTCGGGGAGAACTCTGCCCGCCGGGCGTCCCGGCGTCGAGAGCGCCGCTAGCGCAGGTGCCGCTCGAAGAACGCCGTGGTCGCCTCCATCGAGTCCGGCCAGCGCGGTCCGAAGGTGTGCCCCTCGCCCCGGTACTGGCGCAGCTCCACATCCTTCCCGGCCGCCTCGAACGCCGCCACCGTCCGCTTCGACCAGGCGAGCGGGCAGGTGTCGTCGGCGGTGCCGTGGTGGATCAGCAGCGGCTCCGTCGCCCGGTGCGCGAAGGTCAGCGGCGAGACGTTCCGCCAGAACCGCGGATTCTCCTCGGGGGTGCCGTGCGCCGCGTCGATCTCCGCGGCGATCGGGTCGCCCTCGCCGCGCTGGAACCGCTCGAGGTTGTCCTGCGGCCGGCCGCTCACCGGTGCGAAGACCACCGCCGCGTCGACCAGGCCGGGCGCCACCACCAGCGTGTTGTACACGACCCCGCCGCCCATCGAGCGCCCGAGCAGCCCGATCCGGTCCTCGTCGATCTCCGGCCGGCCGGAACCGCGCAGCGCCAGGACCGCGCCGATGACGTCCGAGGTGTAGCCGAGGCGCAGGTTCACGTCGTTGTCGGGGTCGTCGTCGGAGCGGGCGTGGTTGCGGTAGTCGGTGTGCAGGACGACGTACCCCTCGTGGGCGAGCAGGTCCTGTTCGCGGGCCAGGCCCCGGCCGGTGGTGTAGACGGCCGGGTCGATGTAGCCGTGCGCGAGCACCAGCGCCGGGAAGGGCCCCTGGCCCGCCGGGATGTTCAGCAGCCCCGAGATCGTCAGACCGTCGCTCTCGTAGGTCACGGCGTACGAGGTGTAGGCGGCGGTGCGGGCCAGGACCGTGCCCAGGCGCAGGCCGGAGCCGCTGTGCTCGCGCCGGATCAGGGACTGGATCGAGACGGGGTCCACGGGGGAGGGGGAGGGTGTCGGGGCGGCGGATGTCGTACGGGGGCTCGCGCTCGCGGACGCCGTCGGGCGCGCGGCCTCGTCCGCGCCGCCGGTGCAGCCCGCCGCCAGCAGCAGCGACAGCCCGGCGGCGGCACAGGCCAGTCCCCGCAGCCGCATGCCGCCATTGTCCCCCTGCGGGGCGCCGACGGGGAGCGGTTTCCCCGGGGCCGGTTCGAAGCGGGTGCGGCAGGGGAGCTGTACAGCAGGTCAGCCTCCCCGGCGGTCACCCACTCCCGGTGCCCGCCCCCCGCTCGGAACCCCGCCCGGACGACCTACGGAGTCCCCGTATGCATGACGACCGCAGCCTGGTCGAAGCCCGCCTCAAGCGCGTCCTCGACGAGCGCGTCCGCCCCGCCGTGTACCCCGAGTCCGTACCGCTCCAGGTCGCGGTGTGGCATGCGCCCGGTGAGCCCGTGCCGGTCGCCGAGGGACTGGCGGCCGAGCCCGAGCCGATCGAGGTGGGCGCCCAGTGGGGTGCCCCGTGGGGCACCAGCTGGTTCCGGGTCACCGGCACCGTCCCCGAGGCGTGGGCCGGACGGACCGTCGAGGCGCTGCTCGACCTCGGCTTCGACGAGAACATGCCCGGCTTCCAGTGCGAGGGCCTGGTCTACCGGCCCGACGGCACCCCGGTGAAGGGACTCAACCCGCGCAACCAGTGGGTACGGATCGGCGCGCCCGTCGAGGGCGGCGAGGAGGTGCGGCTGCACGTCGAGGCCGCGTCCAACCCGGTCGTCCTCGGCTACCGCCCCTTCGCGCCCACCCCGTTGGGCGACAAGGACACCGCGGGCAGCGCACCGCAGTACACGCTCGCCCGGATGGATCTCGCCGTCCTCGACGAGACGGTGTGGGAGCTGGTGCTCGACCTGGAGGTGCTCGGCGAGCTGATGGCCGAGCTGCCCGTGGACTCCGCGCGGCGCTGGGACCTCCTGCGGGCGGTGGAGCGGGCGCTGGACGCCATCGACCTCCAGGACGTCAACGGCACGGCGGCGCGGGCGCGGGCCCGGCTCGAGACGGTCCTGTCCGCACCGGCCGTGCCCTCCGCCCATCGCATCAGCGCCGTCGGCCACGCGCACATCGACTCGGCGTGGCTGTGGCCGCTGCGCGAGACGGTCCGCAAGGTGGCCCGCACCACCGCCAACATGACCGCGCTGCTGGAGGACGAGCCGGACTTCGTGTTCGCCATGTCCCAGGCCCAGCAGTGGGCGTGGGTGAAGGAGCACCGGCCCGAGGTGTGGGCGCGGGTGAAGAAGGCGGTGGCGGACGGGCGGTTCGTGCCGGCCGGCGGGATGTGGGTGGAGTCGGACACCAACATGCCGGGCTCGGAGGCGATGGCCCGGCAGTTCGTGCACGGCAAGCGGTTCTTCCTCGACGAGTTCGGCATCGAGAACGACGAGGCGTGGCTGCCCGACACCTTCGGCTTCGCCGCGGGCCTCCCCCAGATCATCAGGGCGGCGGGCTCCAAGTGGCTGCTGACGCAGAAGATGTCCTGGTCGCGGACGAACGCCTTCCCGCACCACACCTTCCGCTGGGAGGGCATCGACGGCACCCGGATCTTCACGCACTTCCCGCCCGTCGACACCTACAACTGCTCCATGCACGGCGCCGAGATCGCCCACGCCGCCCGGAACTTCCGGGACAAGGGCGCCGCCCGGCACTCCCTCGCGCCCACCGGCTGGGGCGACGGAGGCGGCGGCACCACCCGCGAGATGGTCGCCAAGGCGGCCCGCCTGCGCGACCTCGAAGGCTCGGCGACCGTGGTGTGGAAGACCCCGGCGGAGTTCTTCGCCGAGGCGGAGGCCGAGTACCCGAACCCACCGGTCTGGGTCGGCGAGCTCTACCTCGAACTCCACCGCGCCACCCTCACCAGCCAGGCGAGGACCAAGCAGGGCAACCGGCGCAGCGAGCACCTCCTGCGCGAGGCCGAACTGTGGGCCGCGACGGCCGCGGTGCGCACCGGATTCCCCTATCCGTACGAGGAGCTGGACCGCATCTGGAAGACGGTGCTGCTCCACCAGTTCCACGACATCCTGCCCGGCTCGTCCATTGCGTGGGTGCACCGGGAGGCGCGGGCGACCTACGAGCGGCTCGCCGCGGAGCTGACCGGGATCATCGACGCCGCCCAGGGCGCCCTGGCCGGCGAGGGCTCGGCCCCGCTCATGTTCAACTCCGCCCCGCACGGCCGCGACGGCGTCCCGGCGGGCGGAGCGCGGACCCCCCTCGACGAGGGCCGGACCCGCATCACTCCGGGTCCCGACGGCGGGCACGTCCTCGACAACGGCCTGCTGCGGATCGGGATCGACGCGCGCGGGCTGGTCGTCTCCGCCCACGACCTCGACGCCGACCGCGAGACGATCGCGCCCGGACGCGCCGCGAACCTCCTCCAGCTCCACCCCGACTTCCCGAACATGTGGGACGCCTGGGACGTGGACGAGTTCTACCGGAACACGGTCACCGATCTCATCGAGGTGGACGAGATCGTGCCCGAGGGGGACGGGGTGCGGATCGTGCGCTCCTTCGGCGGCTCGCGCGTCACACAGGTGCTCTCCCTGGCGCCGGGGGAGCGGCGGCTGCTCGTGGACACGGAGGTCGACTGGCACGAGACGGAGAAGTTCCTGAAGCTCGCCTTCCCGCTCGACGTGCACGCCGAACGGTACGCCTCCGAGACCCAGTTCGGGCACGTCCACCGGCCCACCCACACCAACACCTCATGGGAGGCGGCGAAGTTCGAGGCCTGCAACCACCGGTTCGTGCACCTGGAGGAGCCGGGCTGGGGAGTGGCGATCGTCAACGACTCGACGTACGGCCATGACGTGACCCGCACCGTCCGCACCGACGGCGACCGCGGGACGACCACCACGGTGCGGGTCTCCCTGCTGCGCGCCCCGCGCTTCCCCGACCCCGAGACCGACCAGGGCGTCCACCGCTTCCGGCACGCCCTGGTGCCGGGCGCGGGCATCGGGGACGCCGTCCGCGAGGGCTGGCGGATCAACCTGCCCGGACGGCGGCGCACCGGCGCCGGGGAGGTCGCCCCCCTGGTCGGCGTCGACCGGGAGGAGGTCGTCGTCACCGCGGTCAAGCTCGCCGACGACGGCAGCGGCGATGTGGTCGTCCGCTTCCACGAAGCGCACGGAGGCCGCTCCCGCGCGACCCTCACCGCCGGTTTCGAGGTCGCGGAGGTCACGGCCACGGACCTGCTGGAGCGCCCGCTCACGGACGGTGCCGTCGAGCGGGACGGCAACCGGGTCGCCGTACGACTGCGGCCGTTCGAGCTGGTGACGCTGCGGTTCCGGAGGGCAGAATCCGTGGCGTGAAGATCAGCGCGCGGGAACTGAACAGGGCCACCCTCGGCCGCCAGCTGCTGCTGCGCCGCGAGCCGCTGGAGGCGGCCGAGGCGGTGTGGCGGATCCTCGCGGTGCAGGCGCAGCAGCCCGCGTCGCCGTATCTCGCGCTGTGGAACCGGCTCGCCGGCTTCGCGCCCGCCGATCTGGACGCCGCCTTCGCCGACCGCACGCTCCTGAAGGCGACCCTGCTGCGGATCACCCTGCACGCCGTCCACCGCGAGGACTACCCCATGCTCCGGGAGGCGATGCGGCCGACGCTGCACGCCTCCCGGCTCGGGTACCGCTTCGCCGCCGCCGGGCTCACCCCGGCCGACGCCGCCGAACTGGAGCCGGGGCTGCTGGAGTTCGCGGCCGAGCCGCGTTCGAACGGCGAGATGACGGCGTGGCTCGGGGAACGGGTCGGCGCGGAACGGAAGGAGGGGGCGTGGTGGGGCCTGCGGGCCTTCACCCCGCTCGTGCACACGGTGACCGGCGGGCCGTGGTCGTTCGGCACGTCGCCGGCGTACGTCGCGGGGCCGGAGGGCCGGGCCGAGGCAGGGCCCGAGGAGGCGCTGCAGGCTCTCGCCCTGCGCTATCTGTCCTCCTTCGGGCCCGCCTCCCTCGCCGACCTGGCCCAGTTCGCCACCGTGCAGCGGACCCGGGTCCGCGCCGCGCTGCGGGCGCTCGCCGACTCCCTGGAGGAACTGCACGGCCCCGACGGCACGGTCCTCTACGACATCCCGGGCGCCCCGCGCCCGCCCGCGGACACCCCGGCCCCGCCCCGGCTGATGGCGATGTGGGACAGCGTGCTGCTCGCCCACGCCGACCGTGCCCGGGTGATCCCGCCCGCCTATCGCCCGCTGGTGATCCGCGTCAACGGCGACGTGCTGCCGACGCTGCTGGTCGACGGCCAGGTGGCGGGCGTGTGGCGCCCGGCCGAGGGCGGCATCGAGGCGATGGCCTTCCACGAGCTGCCGCCCGAGGTGTGGGAGGGACTGGCCCAGGAGGCCGACTCCCTGCTGACGCTGCTGGCGGAACGCGAACCACGCGTCTACAGCCGCTACGGCCACTGGTGGAAGAAGCTCCCCGTCGGCCAGGTACGCGTACTCCCCGCCGATTGATCGGATCTCTGGAGGCAGAAATCCGCGAAATCTGCCCGCTCGGGGGCCGTTCGGCGGAGAATGGTCGTATGAATCGCATCACCGCGGTGGACACCTACGACATCCGCTTCCCCACCTCCCGGGAGCTCGACGGCTCCGACGCGATGAACCCGGACCCCGACTACTCGGCGGCCTACGTCGTCCTGCGCACCGATGCCGCCGACGGGCACGAGGGGCACGGATTCGCCTTCACCATCGGGCGGGGCAACGAGGTCCAGGTCGCCGCGATCGACGCCCTGCGCGGGCATGTGACCGGACGGTCCGTCGACGAACTGTGCGCGGACCCGGGGACGTTGAGCCGCGACTTGGTGGGCGACAGCCAACTGCGCTGGCTGGGCCCCGAGAAGGGCGTGATGCACATGGCGATCGGGGCGGTCGTCAACGCCGTGTGGGACCTGGCCGCCAAGCGCGCCGGCAAGCCGCTGTGGCGGTTCCTGGCCGACGCCGGACCCGAGTGGATCGTCCGCCAGATCGACTTCCGGTACCTCACCGACGCCCTCACCCCCGAGGAGGCCCTGGAACTCCTGCGCCGGGGCCGGGACGGCGCCGACGAGCGCTCCGCCGCCCTGCGGCGCACGGGCTACCCCGCCTACACCACCTCCCCGGGCTGGCTCGGCTACGACGACGCGAAGCTCACCCGGCTCGCCGCCGAGGCCGTCGCCGACGGCTTCCGCCAGATCAAGCTCAAGGTCGGCGCCGACCTGGACGACGACATCCGGCGCTGCCGTGCCGCCCGCTCGGCCGTCGGCCCGGAGATCCGCCTCGCGCTCGACGCCAACCAGCGCTGGGACGTGCCCGAGGCGATCCGCTGGACCCGTGCCCTCGCCGAGTTCGGCCCGTACTGGATCGAGGAGCCCACCAGCCCCGACGACATCCTCGGCCATGCGGCGATCCGCGAGGCGGTCACGCCGGTGAAGGTCGCCACCGGTGAACACGTCCACAACCGGGTCGTGTTCAAGCAACTGCTCCAGGCCGGCGCCCTCGACATCGTCCAGATCGACGCGGCCCGCGTCGGCGGCGTCAACGAGAACCTCGCCATCCTGCTGCTGGCCGCCAAGTTCGGCGTCCCGGTCTGCCCGCACGCCGGCGGGGTCGGACTGTGCGAACTCGTCCAGCACCTGTCGATGTTCGACTACGTCGCGGTCACCGGGACCACCGAGAACCGGGTCATCGAGTACGTCGACCACCTGCACGACCACTTCCTCGACCCCGTGGTGATCCGCGAGGGCCACTACGCCGCACCCACCGCTCCGGGCTTCTCGGCGGCCATGCGGCCCGAGTCCGTCGCCCGGTACACCTTCCCGGACGGCGCCTACTGGGCCGCCGCCCCCGACGAGCAGAAGGGGCACACCGCATGAGCGAGTTCGCGGGACTCAAGGCGCTGGTGACCGGGGGCGCCTCCGGCATCGGACGGGCCACGGCGCACCTTCTCGCCGCGCGCGGCGCCCGGGTCGCCGTCCTCGACCTCGACCCGGCCCCGGTGGACGAACCGCTGCTCGCCTACCGGGCCGACGTCACCGACGACGCCGGGGTACGCGAGGCGGTCGCCGCCGCCGTGGCCGACCTCGGCGGCCTCGACGTGCTGGTCAACAACGCGGGCATCGGCGCCCAGGGCACCGTCGAGGACAACGACGACGCCGAGTGGCACCACGTCTGGGACGTCAACGTCGTCGGCATCGTCCGCACGACGCGCGCCGCCCTGCCGCACCTGCGCGCGTCACGGCACGCTGCGATCGTCAACACCTGCTCGATCGCCGCCACGGCGGGTCTGCCCCAGCGCGCGCTGTACAGCGCCACCAAGGGGGCCGTGCAGGCACTCACCCTCGCCATGGCCGCCGACCACGTCCGCGAGGGCATCCGCGTCAACTGCGTCAACCCCGGCACGGCGGACACCCCCTGGATCGGCCGGCTGCTCGCCCGGGCCCCCGACCCCGCCGCCGAGCGCGCCGCCCTGGAGGCCCGCCAGCCCACCGGACGCCTCGTCTCGGCCGACGAAGTGGCCGGTGCCATCGCCTACCTGGCGAGCCCGCTGTCCGGCGCCACCACCGGCACCGCCCTCGCCGTGGACGGCGGCATGCAGGGCCTGCGCCTGCGGCCGGTGACCGCGTGACCCGGCTCGGCCTCGGCGCCGGGGCCCTCGGCAACCTCTACACCGAGGTCACCGACGAGCAGGCGTACGAGGCGGTCGGCGCCGCCTGGGACCGCGGCATCCGCTACTTCGACACGGCCCCGCACTACGGCCTCGGCCTGTCCGAGCTGCGCCTCGGTGCCGCCCTGCGCGAGCGGCCCCGCGAGGAGTACACCATCTCGACGAAGGTGGGCCGCCGCCTCGAGCCCTCGGACGAGGGCGGCGACGACCTGGCCCACGGCTTCGCCGTCCCCGCCACCCACCGCCGGGTGTGGGACTTCACCGCCGACGGCATCCGGCGCACCCTGGACGCCAGTCTGGAACGCCTGGGCCTGGACCGCGTGGACATCGTCTACCTCCACGACCCCGACGACCACGCCGAGGAGGCCTTCCGCGAGGGCTACCCGGCGCTGGAGAAGCTTCGCTCCGAGGGGGTGGTCGGCGCGATCGGCGCCGGCATGAACCAGGCGGAGATGCTCACCCGCTTCATCCGCGACACCGACCTGGACGTGGTCCTCTGCGCCGGCCGCTACACCCTGCTCGACCAGAGCGCCCTCGCCGAGATGCTGCCCGCCGCCGTGGAACGCGGCACGTCGGTGGTGATCGGCGGGCCCTTCAACTCCGGTCTGCTGGCGGATCCGCGGCCGGGAGCGCCGTACAACTACGCACAGGCTCCGGACGAGTTGGTGGACCGTGCCCTGCGCATGAAGGAGACGGCCGAGCGTCACGGCATCACCCTGCGCGCAGCGGCCCTGGCCTTCTGCGCGGCCCATCCGGCGGTCACCGGCGTGCTCGTGGGCGCCCGGTCGGCAGCCGAGGTCCACGACTGCGCCGAGCAGTTCGCGACCCCCGTCCCCGCCTCCTTCTGGCAGGAGCTGCGGGAGTCGGGCCTGCTGGGCGAGGAGCTGCCATGACGGTGGTGGACGCGCACGTCCATGTCTGGGAGCTGTCCGTCCGCGACCAGGGCTGGATCGCTCCGGGCAGCCCTCTCCGACGCGACTTCACCGTCACGGAGCTGGCGCCTCGGGCCCGCGCGGCAGGCGTGGATCAAGTGGTCCTCGTCCAGACCGTCACCGTGCCGGAGGAGACCCCGGAGCTCCTGGCCCTCGCCGCCGGGCACGACCTCGTCGCCGGGGTGGTCGGCTGGACCGACCTGACCGCCCCCGGCGTCGCCGACGAACTCGCCCGCCTGCGCGAACTCCCCGGCGGCCGGGACCTCAAGGGCATCCGGCACCAGGTCCAGGGGGAGCCGGACCCGCGGTGGCTGCTGCGCGCGGACGTACGCCGTGGCCTGAGGGCCGTCGCCGAGGCCGGACTGGTGTACGACCTCGTGGTGCGGCCCCAACAGCTCCCCGCCTGCGCCGAGGCGGCCGCCGCCCTGCCCGGACTCACCTTCGTCCTGGACCACGCGGGCAAACCGCCCGTCGCCTCCGGCGCCCTCGAACCCTGGGCCACCGGCCTGCGCGCCCTGGCCGCGCTGCCCAACACAGTGTGCAAGCTCTCCGGCCTGCTCACCGAGGCCGACCCCGGCTCCTGGACCGTCGACGACCTGCGCCCGTACGCCGACACCGTGCTCGATGCCTTCGGCCCGCACCGGCTGATGTTCGGCTCGGACTGGCCGGTGTGCACCCCGCTCGCCTCCTACGCCGACGTGCTCGCCGTCACGCGGATGCTGGCGGACGGGGACGAGTTCCGCAGCGGCACCGCCCGCCGCGTCTACGACCTCTGAGACACCCCCGCCAGCCGGGTGGGCGGCAGGTATTCGCGTACATACGTCCGGTCCCAGCACGCGCCCGTCTCCCGCAGCTCGCGCCAGGTCGTGAAGCGGTAGCGGAACAGGCGGGCCCGGATGTAGCGGGGCGGCGCGTCGGGCGGGAAGGGGGAGCGGCGCAGGAGTTTCAGGGTGGCCGGGTCGTTCTCCAGCAGGCGCTCCACCAGGGTGCCGAACCAGGTGCCCGCGTAGGCGGGGGAGAGCGCCGCGAACCACATCATCCAGTCCAGCCTGAGGTGGTACGGCGCGAACTGCCGCGGCCAGTGCCGGGGATCGCCGGGCTTGCCCTTGAACTCGTACTCCCGCCAGTCGGAGTCCTCGCGCGGAACGTCCTCGTCCGTGCCCTCGATCACCACTTCGTGGCGGACCCGGCTGACGCTGCCGAACGCGCCGTAGGTGTTGACCAGATGGAGCGGGTCGAAGGAGCGGTTCATGACCTGGCGGCGGGAGACCATGTTGCGGACCGGGCGGTAGCTGAGGGCGAGGAGCAGGGCGGAGACGGCGAGGACCACGGCCTGGTACCACGCGGGCGCGTCCGGCACCGCCGAGGGAGAGGTGTCGGGGAGTTCGAGCGCGGACAGCGCCAGCACGACGGTGATCCAGTTCAGCCAGGAGAAGTTCCCCGACAGCACCAGCCACAGCTGGGTGAGGATCATCAGGGCAGCGGCGGCCGTGGCGATCGGCTGCGGGGCGAACAGCAGGAACGGCACCACCAGTTGGGTGACGTGGTTGGCGGCCGCCTCCACCCGGTGCAGCGGTCGCGGGAGATGGTGGAAGAACCAGCTCAGCGGGCCGGGCATCGGCTGGGTCTCGTGGTGGTGGTCGAGACAGGTCAGCTTCCGCCAGCACTCGTCGCCGCGCATCTTGATCAGCCCCGCCCCGAACTCGACGCGGAACAGGACCCAGCGCAGCAGGAACAGCACCACGATCGGCGGGGCCACCTCGTCGTTGCCGAGGAGGACGGCGAGGAAGCCCACCTCCAGCAGCAGGGACTCCCAGCCGAACGAGTACCAGGTCTGCCCCACGTTGACGATCGACAGGTACAGCACCCAGGGCACCAGCCACAGCAGCATGCCGCCCCACAGCGGCAGCAGCCCGTCCGCTCCCGCGAGCAGCGCCGCCGACACCGCGCAGCCCGACCAGGCGCACAGCGCGAACAGCCGGTCCGAGTAGCGGAAGTGGAACAGGCTCGGCGCCGCCTTGAACGGCACCCGCGCCACGTGGCGCGGAACGGGCAGCAGGCCGCGCTCGCCGATCAGCGCGCGGAACTGGAGCGCCGCCGTCAGGAACGCGACGAGGTACACGCCGGCCAGCGCCCGCTGGAAGACCAGCCGGCTCAGCCAGTACTCGGGTGCGGTGAACCACTCCACGCCTGCGCTCCTTCGTTCCGTCGTCCTGCCAGCCTCCGCCGCCACGTCACTCTGTGTGCACCGCCCCTCCGGTTGCGTAACCCATGCGGGTGAAGCAGACAATGAGGGTCGAACTGCCCGAGAAGAGGCGGGAGAGTGCGGTGCGAACCCCCACGGGAACCCTGGTCACGGCCGGTGCGCTCGCCACGGCGCTGCTGGTCACCGGCTGTGGCTCGGACAGCGGCAAGGACACGGCGGCGAGCGGGGAGGTCTTTCTCCAGCCGGTGGCGGCACAGGGCCCCGATCCCTTCACGGACTCCACGGCCACCTCGACGGCTACCCCGCCGCCCGTCACCCGAACGCCGCAGTCCACCCCGGCCTCCGACGGCGTGCGCGCCTACTCCGGGTCCACCCCCGGCCTGTACAGCGGCACCGAGCGCGTCGGCAGCTGCGACGTGGACCGGCAGATCGGCTACCTGACCGCCGACCAGGGCAAGGCGCGCGCCTTCGCCGGGGCCGCCGGCATCTCCCGGGCGGCGATTCCGCAGTATCTGCGCGGCCTCGCGCCCGTCGTGCTGCGCGCCGACACCCGGGTCACCAACCACGGGTACCGCGCCGGACGGACGACCGGCTACCAGTCCGTCCTCCAGGCCGGCACCGCCGTCCTCGTCGACAAGCGGGGCGTGCCCCGCGTGCGCTGTGCCTGCGGCAACCCGCTGAAGCCGCCCGCCGCGATGCAGGGCAGCCCCACCGTGAGCGGCCGCGCCTGGGCGGGCTACCGTCCGGCCCAGGTCGTGGTGGTGACTCCGGCACCCCAGGTGATCACCGACATCACGATCATCAACACCGTCAGCAACACCTGGATCGAACGGCGGATCGGGCACGACGTCCGGCACGACCGGCCCGTGCCCCGGCCGGAACCGCTGACGCCCGGCACCTCGACCCCCAGCGCCCCGAGCCCGGACGAGAGCCTGTCCCCGGACCACGAGAGCACCGAGCCGTCCGGCATGAGCACCGAGCCGTCCGACGAGAGCACCGGCTCGACCACGCACGAGGGAACACCGGAGGGCACACCGTCCGCCTGCGCGACCCCCACCGTCACCGTCACCCCCGGTGCCACCGAGGACGTCCGCACGGAACCGCCGGCCACGGTGGACTGCCCCGGCGCCACCGTCACGGCCACCCCGCCGACGACCGAGCCGCAGAGCCCGCTCACGCCCTCGGACGAGGACACCGTTACCGAGCCCTCGATGCCGGACGCGCCGGAACTCTCCCTCGACGCCTCGGGCGAGATCGGCCCGCAGACCGTGCCGGACACCCCCGACCTGCCCGACGCCGGCGGGCTGATCCCCGACGCGCCCGAGGAGCGGTCCGCTTCCGGCAGCATCTTCGGCAGCCCGACGGATGTCTTCACCGGCTGACGGCGCGCTCCCCGGTCCGCCCGTCCCGGTCGAAGAATCGGACAATTCCTGGCAAGGTGGGCGCATGGTTGATCGGGGAGCGAGCGCCCTGTCACTCCCGGACGACTGGCCCGCCCACCCGGATCCGATCCTGGCGCTCAACCGCATGGGCAGCTTCGACTGGGACCTGGACAACGGTCTGTTCCACATGGACGCCCAGGCCCACGAGGTCTTCGACCTGCGCCCCGACGAGTGGGACGGCCGCCCCGAGAGCCTCGGCGTCCGGGTCCCGCCGGCCGAGGGACACCGCCTCGACACCCTGGTCGCCCAGGCGATCAAGGACGGCAGCGAGAACTACGGCGCCTACTTCCGTCTCCGCCGCCGCGACGGCAGCCTGCGCTGGACCCACACCCAGGGCTACATCCGGCGCGACGGGACCGGCCGCCCGCGCCGCATCATCGGCATCGTCCGGGACGCCACCGACGAGCTGGCCGAGAGTGCCGCGCGCCGGGACCGGGCGGAGGCGGACGAGGCGCGCCGGCAGCAGACCAACGTCGTCGAGCTCACCACCGCCGCGCTGGCGCACGCCCGCACGGTGCAGGACGTCATCGACGTGCTGAAGGACACCCACGGCCTCACCCATCTGGGCGCCACCAGCCTGGTCATGGGCCTGGTCGAGGCGGGCCGGATCCGGCTGATCGCCGAGGGCCCGGCCGGCAGCTTCGTCCCCGGCACCCGCGTCACCCGCATCGACGAGCCGTTCCCGATGAGCGAGGTCGTACGGACCCTCACCCCGCGGTTCATCGAGTCACCGCAGGAGTTCGCGGACGGCTACCCCCAGCTGTGGCCGCACATCACCGGTTTGGACATCACCTCGGCCGCCTATCTGCCGCTGATCGCCCAGGCCCGGCCGATCGGCGCCATGGGCCTGCTCTACAGCGACCGGCGCGGCTTCTCGCCCGAGGACCGCAACGTCCTGGTCGCCCTCGGCAGCAGCATCGCGCAGAGCCTGCAGCGGGCCATGTTCTACGAGCAGGAGAAGGACCTGGCCACCGGCCTCCAGCAGGCGATGCTGCCGCGCACCATCCCCAGCGTCCCCGGCGCCGACGTCGCCGTCCGCTACCGGGCCGGCACCGCGGCGGGCACCCTCGGCCGGGACATCGGCGGCGACTGGTACGACCTGATCCCGCTGCCGGGCGGCCGGGTCGGCGCGGTCATCGGCGACGTCCAGGGCCATGACACCCATGCCGCCGCCGTCATGGGCCAGCTCCGCATCGTGCTGCGGGCCTACGCGGCCGAGGGGCACACCCCCGCGACCGTGATGGCCCGCGCCTCGGTCTTCCTGCACGAACTGGACACCGACCGGTTCGCGACCTGCCTGTACGCCGAGGCCGACCTGTCCACCGGAGTGGTGCAGGTGGTGCGCGCCGGCCATATCGACCCGCTCGTCCGGCAGCCCGACGGCACCTGTCGGCGGGTGGCCGTGGAGGGCGGGCTGCCGCTCGGTCTGTCGGCCGAGTTCGGGAGCCTGGAGTACCCGGTGCGCACCCTCGAACTCGACCCGGGGCACACCCTGCTGCTGTGCACCGACGGCCTGGTGGAACAGCCCGGCATCGACCTCGACGAAGGCATGCAGACACTCACCGCCCTGGTCGCCGACGGCCCGGACGACGTCCGCAAACTCGCCGACCGGCTGATCGAGGTGGCCGAGGAGCGCGGCGGCGACGACGACGTGGCCCTGCTCCTGCTGCGGCGCCGCGGCCTGGACGCCCCGCAGGCCGGCGGGCGGCTCCAGCAGCATGTGGCGCCGGGCGACCCCGAGGCGCTCACCCAGGCCCGGCACATGATCCGCGCCGCCGTGCGGGCCTGGGGCTCCGGCGCGCGGGACGACGAGATCGAGCTGGTCGCCGACGAGCTGATCACCAACGCGCTGATGCACACCGAGGGCGCCGCGATCGTCACCCTGCGGGTGCTCACCGGCACCGACCGGCGGCTGCGGGTGGAGGTCGAGGACTCCTCCAGCGCCCTGCCCCGGCGCCGGGAGGCGGGCGACGACGGGGTGTCCGGCCGCGGTCTGCTCCTGGTGGAGCTGCTGACCGACGTATGGGGAGTGGAGGCCCGCGGCGGCGGCAAGTGCGTGTGGTGCGAGTTCGTGGTGCCGGGGCGGAACTGAGCCGTCCGCGGTGGCACTCTGGAGCTATGCCGGAACTCCCCGAGGTGGAAGCGCTCAAGGACTTCCTCACCGAGCACCTGGTCGGCCACGAGATCGTCCGGGTGCTGCCCGTCGCGATCAGCGTCCTGAAGACGTACGACCCGCCCCTGGCCGCCGTCGAGGGCCACGAGGTCGCCGAGGTGCGCCGGCACGGCAAGTTCCTCGATCTGCGGACGGCGGACGGCCCCCACCTGATCACGCATCTCGCCCGCGCTGGCTGGCTGCACTGGAAGGACCGCCTCCCCGACGGCCCGCCCCGGCCCGGCAAGGGCCCGCTCGCCCTCAGGGTCGCCCTGGAGACCGGCGCGGGCTTCGACCTGACCGAGGCGGGCACCCAGAAACGCCTGGCCGTCTACGTCGTCCGGGACCCGCAGGAGGTCCCGGGCATCGCCCGTCTCGGCCCCGACCCGCTGGCCGACGACTTCG
Source organism: Streptomyces sp. YS415 (assembly GCF_023544665.1). GTDB lineage: Bacteria > Actinomycetota > Actinomycetes > Streptomycetales > Streptomycetaceae > Streptomyces. The sequence goes on along the minus strand of NZ_JAMJFL010000043.1, from coordinate 11,618 downwards.
ACGAACCCCGGCTGGCGGCCCTCCTGAAGGACGAGCGGCGTCAGCTCAAGGGCGCCCTGCGCGACCAGAGCCTGATCGCGGGCGTCGGCAACGCCTACAGCGACGAGATCCTGCACGCGGCGAAGATGTCCCCCTTCAAACTGGCCGCCAAGCTGACCCCGGAGGAGACGAGCACCCTCTACCGGGCCCTGCGCACCACCCTGACGGAGGCGGTGGACCGCTCCCGGGGCCTGGCGGCGGGCCGGCTGAAGGCGGAGAAGAAGAGCGGGCTGCGCGTCCACGGCCGCACCGGCGAGCCCTGTCCGGTCTGCGGCGACACCGTCCGCGAGGTGTCCTTCAGCGACTCCTCGCTCCAGTACTGCCCGACCTGCCAGACGGGCGGCCACATCCTCGCCGACCGGCGGCTCTCCCGGCTCCTGAAGTAGCGGGGGCGACCGGTCACTTGGTCCGGGGCCACCACTCGAACATCAGGATGGTCGCGTCGTCCCGCAGCCGGTTGCTCGGCGTCTCGATGATCGAGTGGATGAGACGGCGCAGCGTCTCCGGCGCCAGCTCGCCCGCCGCGGTGGCCCGGATGACGTAGTCGGCGAACCGCTCCAGGCCGAACTCGCCGTCCCCGGCCTGTGCCTCCGTCACCCCGTCGGTGTACACGAGCACCCGGTCGCCGGGCTCCAAGGCGATCTCATGGGTCTGCCGCGGCTTCGTCGAGAACCGGCCCGGCAGGCCCATCGGCGGCTCGGGCTCGCGCTCCATGGCGTCCACCAGCAGCCGCCGGCCACGGATCAGCAGCGGCACGGGATGCCCGCAGTTGCTCCAGCGCAGCATCCCGCTCTCCAGGTCGAGCTGAGCGAGGACGCCGGTGCAGAACTGGTCCGGGAGCCACTCCGCCAGGGCGTCGTCCACGCACGACACCAGCTCCGGCAGATCCGCCCCGGTGCGCCGCGCGTTGCGGAAGGCGGCGAGCGACACGGCGGTGGTGAGCCCGGAGGCGAGGTTGTGCCCCATGGCGTCCAGCACCGCGACGTGCAGGGTCGTCTCGGTCAGCGAGTGGTCGAAGGCGTCGCCGCCGATCTCGTAGGCCGGTTCCAGTACCCCGGTGGACACGACGTGCGAGGTGCCGATCGTGCGCGGCGGCAGGAAGGCGCGGAGCATCTCCGCGGGCAGCCGCATCGGCTCGGAGCGGGTGCGCCGGACGAAGGAGTCCTTGTACGCCCGCTTGGACGTGATCATCATGGCCAGCAGGGTGGCGAGCGTCCGGCCGCGGCGCAGGGTGCGCGAGGTGAGGGACGGGGCGTGCACCGCGAGGACGCCGAGCCGCTCCGCGCCGTCCAGCAGGGGGAACCAGGCGGTCAGGCCGCCGTTCTCGGCCTCCTCCACGCGCAGGGACTGCGTGCGGTAGGTCCAGCCCGCGAGCGTGGCGTCGATCTCCAGGGCCGAGGCCACGTCGGTGAGCGGGACGAGCTGGTTCTGCTGGAGGTCGGCGAGGTAGACCACGGAGTGCTGCAGGCCCAGGGACTTGGAGCAGCGGGCCACGGCGGTGGCGAGGTCGAGCGCGGCGTTGGCCGGGTCGGCGAGGAACTCCTCCAGCGGACCTTCGTCGGCGTCGGGCGTCCCCACCTGCGCTCCCCTCGTCGGAACCTGGGCCTACGGGTGTGTCCCCAGCATCGTCACACCGGGGTCCCGGGCCCGCCCGCCGAAGGGGGGCAGCGGGGTTAGTCGGAGGGCAGGGTCACCAGATGCTCCCCGTCCGAGGTGCGGACCTCGTAGTGGGCGATCTCGTGGGTGTGGAAGGCGGCGGCACCCAGCATCGTGTTCTCGCGGGCGTCGTGGCGGGCCACGCTCCAGCTGGTGATCATCTGCTGCGAGCCGTCGCGGCCGACGGCGATCAGCCGGCAGGCGCGGGGGCCCGCACCGTCCTTGACCTTCAGCTCGATCTGCGTGCCCCAGGGCTCGTTCTCGGCCGTCACCTGCGCCCACACCCCGGAGCGTTCGTCGGTGGCCGAGACGCGCCGGGCCGTCGAGCCCTCGTCCGACGCCGTCACCGCGATCCCCGGTGCGGCCAGCGCCACCGCCGCCGACGCGGCCAGGCCGAACAGCAGGCGCCTGCGGCCGGTACGGTGGCGTGCGGCCACCTCGCCCAGCAGGCGCTCCAGCAGCCGGGGGCCCGGGCCCGTCATCGGGTGCACGGAGCGGGGAGTCGCCCTGCGGTACAGCATCAACTGCCGTGTCGCGGGCCCGAATTCGGTCACGTGTGCCGCGCAGCTGGGGCACTCCATGAGGTGATCCTCGAAGCGGAAGGCGTCCGCCTCGTCCAGCACGCCGAGCGCGTACGCGGCGACGTCGCGATGCCTCTCCAGGGACCTCATGCGGAATCCTCGTGCCGTTGGGTGCGGGGTGGGTTACTCCTTGCTCCCACCCGTACGCACCGGACAGCCGAATCACTCAAGCCCCACACAGAATCCCGACCACGGGATTCGGAGCGGCCACGGCGGCGGATTGGTCCCGTGCCGGAAAATTTTCCGCGGACCTCCGCGGCGGGGCCGCGCCTAGAACAGGTGGATCGCCAAGTGCCCGAGCGGAAGCCCCAGTTGCCAGGCCGGCGTCCATACCTTGGGGCCCTCGTCCTCGCCGCCGGGGGCGCCGCCGCCGGGCACCGCGTTCAGGTCCGGCGCGAGCAGCTCGGTCTCCTCCAGCCAGCGCCACGCCGCCTCGGCGAGGTCCAGATCGGGGGCGGGGGCGCCGGACCGGAGCGCTTCGGCGGCCCGCCGCGCCATGCGCTCGCGCACCCAGTCCTGCCACGGCTGGTCGTACGCCGTCAGCGACAGCCAGGTGTCGAGCTGGGACACGACCCGGATGCCCGGGAGCTCACCCCCGGAGTCGGACAGGAAGATCGTCAGCGCCAGCGCGTCCCGGCCGGCGCGGAACTCGAAGGACGTCGGCGGCATGAGATCGCCGGTCCGCAGCAGTTCGTCGGCGATGTACTCGGCGTACAACCACGCCATGGGAACCGTCAGTTCACCGCCGTCGGTGCCGTCGGTGCTCTCTTGACCTCTGTGCTGCATCCCTTCCTGCCTTCCTCCGGTGCGTACGCGTCGCCCGAACCGGGCTTCCAGTCCGGAACACGGATGAAGACAGCCGATTACTCAACCATGGTCCACGGCAAGGCGCTTTACGGAGGTTTGACCCGGCCTTCGGTTTCACCGCAGGTCGGCCGCGTATCCGGGAAGCACCCGGCGCAGGGCGCGCAGCGCGTAGTACGCGCGGGACTTCACGGTACCGGGCGGGATGCCGAGGGTCTGCGCGGCCTCCGCCACACTGGCCCCCTGGAAGTACACCAGCACCAGGACTTCACGGTGCTCCGGAGTGAGTGTCTTCACAGCCTCCCGCACATCGAGGGTGGCGGCCGCCCGCTCCGCGTGGTCGGCGCAGACCCGGGCGTTCTCCAGGATCGCGTCGCCGACCTCGGGGGGCCGCGCCTGCCGGGCCCGCCGCGCGTCGATGGCGAGCCGCCGGCCGACGGTGAGCAGCCAGGGCCGTACGGAGTCGAAGTCGTCGGCGCGCAGGGCCTCGGGATGCTGCCAGGCGCGGACGAGGGTCTCCTGCACCAGATCCTCGGCGCGCTGCCGGTCTCCGTCGCAGAGCCTGAGCAGCAGCGCGAAGAGAGGCCGGCCGTGCTCGCGCTGCAGCGCGGCGAGCTCGTGCTCGGCGGTCGTCCCGTTCATCAGAGTGGTTCCGGCCGTCATGGCCGTATGGCATCGCAGGGCGCCGTTCGAGGACAGGCCGCGCACACGGGTCTGCGGCGGACGGTCGATCGCGTCGACGAACGGTTCGACGAACGGTCTCGGCCATCGTTCGCGTGGGGCCGGACGGGCTAATGGGCGTGTCGGAACCAGGGACCGATGCGTGCTGATTCTTACCTATTGATGTGTAAATACGACTACATCGGGGTGAGAGATGATCGCACGCAGTAGACAGGTGGCCCTGGCCCTCACCGCGGTCCTGGCCGCGGGCGCGGCCTGCCAGGCCGACCGCCACGAGGCCCCGGGCCGTCCCGCCCCCTCCGCCACCGCATCCGGTGGCTTCACCCTCGTCGCCTCCGGTGACGTCCTGCCGCACAGCTCGATCATCGACCGCGCCCGGTTCGACGCGGGCGGCCGGGGCTACGACTTCCGCCCCATGCTCGCCGGGGTCAAACCCCTCGTGACCCGCGCCGACCTGGCCCTGTGCCACATGGAGACCGTCTACGGCGAGAACGGGAACTACACCGGCTACCCCGCCTTCAAGTCCCCGCCTGAGGTCGCCGCGGGCCTCGCCGCCACCGGCTACGACGGCTGCTCGACCGCCTCCAACCACAGCCTCGACGACGGCGCCGACGGCATCCGCCGCACCCTGGACGCCCTGGACCGGGCCGGCGTACGCCATGCCGGATCCGCCCGCACGGAGGCCGAGGCGCGCACGGTCACCGTGCTGCGGGCGGGCCGGGCGCAGGTGGCGCACCTCGCCTACACCTACGGCACCAACGGCTATCCGCTCCCGGCCGGCCGGCCCTGGGCCGTCAACCAGATCGACGAGGGCCGGATCCTCGCCGACGCCGGGGCCGCCCGCCGGGCGGGCGCCGACGTGGTCGTCGTGTCGCTGCACTGGGGCACCGAATGGCAGGACGAGCCCGACCGGCAACAGCTGACCCTGGCCCGCTCGCTCACCGCCGCCCGCACCGGCGACCGTCCGGCCGTCGACCTCATCCTCGGCACCCACGCGCACGTCCCGCAGGCCTACGAGAAGGTCAACGGAACCTGGGTGATCTACGGCATGGGCGACCAGATCGCCGGCCAGATGTTCAATCACGCGGGCGGCCCCGACCCGCGCGGCAACCAGTCCACGCTCGGCCGCTTCACCTTCGCCCCGCCGAAGAGCCCCGGCGGGCGCTGGGAGGTGACCAAGGCCGAATTCGTGCCCCAGCTGTTCGACATCGACGCGGGCCGGGTGGTCAACCTCAACCAGGCGCTCGGACAGGGTGCCGACGTCACGGGAGTGCGGGACCGGATCCGGGACGTGGTGTTCAGCCGCGGGGCGGCCGAGGACGGCCTGGTGATGGGGGAGTAGCCGGCGCCCATGAGCAGCTCGTGAGCCGTGGAGCGGCGCCTCCGGCGCTCAGTCCATGTCGACGTGGTCGAAGGTCCTCAGCATCTCCTTCAGCACCCGCTTGCACGCCCGCAGTTCGGCGTCGGTCAGATCGCCGCCGACCTGCCGGTTCAGGGCGTGCTCGCGCGCGAGGATCGCGTCGATCACCGCCTCGCCCGCGGCCGTGATCCGGATCAGCGAGGACCGCTGGTGCGCCGGGTTGGGCGTGACCTCCGCCCAGCCCTCGGCCACCGCGTCATTGACCATGCGCTGCACGAACTGCCGGGACAGCGCCATGATGCGGCCCATCTGCGGCACCGTCATGGCCCCGTGCCTCCGCAGCAGTCCGAGGACCGACCGGACGCCGACGGACACCCCCTCGACCTGTTCGCCCTGCTCGACCTTCCGCAGTCCGCGGCGGTAGACCGCGCCGATCAGGTCGAACACCTCGGAGACGTGGTGGCCGAGTGCGTCGGGGGGGAGCGGGGCGTCGTTGTCGTTCACCGGAACATCATGCACCGCCCCATCATGACAACCGGGTTGTCAAATCATCCAGAGGATGACACCTTGGTTGTCATGACTGCTGCCGCGGAGCTTCGCTTCTTCCCGTCCGCCGACGGTGACCTCGCCTACCTGGACATCGGCTCGGGGGACCCGGTGGTCCTCCTGCACTGCGGGTTCGTCGACCACCGCTTCTGGGCGGACCAGATACCGGCGCTCGCCGCCGAGTACCGGGTGATCGCGCCGGACGTCCGCGGCCACGGGTTCTCGGCCAACGCGAACGCGCCGTTCCGCTGGGCCGACGACCTCGCCGGACTGCTGCGCCACCTCGACGCCGGGCCCGCGGTCCTGGTCGGGGTGTCGATGGGCGGGGTGATCGCCACGGACACGGTGCTGGAACACCCCGAGCTCGTCCGCGCCGTGGTCACCTGCGGTGCCGCGACCGGCGACCACACCTACACGGACCCGTGGACCCGCGAGATCCTGGCCGAGTACGCGCGCACCCTGGGCGCCGGTGACATCGACGGCTGGCTCGCGGCCTTCCTGCGCGTCGTGCCCGGCGAACACCGCAGTGCCGCGGACATCGACCCCGAGATCCCGCGCCGGCTCAGGGAGATGGCCCTGCACACGATCATGAAGCACACGCCGGGGGAGAAGGACTGGCAGGTGCGCGTGACCGACTCCTGGTCCCGGCTGGCCGGGATCGACGTCCCCGTGCTCGCGCTCAACGGCAGCCTCGAACCGGCCGATCTGCTCGACGCCGCCGACCGCCTCGTCCGCGAGGTGCCGGACGGACGGGCGGAAACCCTCGAGGGCGTCGGCCACTACCTCTCCATGGAGAAGCCGGACGCCTTCAACCGCGCGGTGCTGGAGTTCCTCCGCTCCCTCTGAGCGAGGCCCCCGCCGGGCCGGTCACGGCACCACCGTCACCGGCCAGCGCCCCGCCTTCACCAGCCGGACGGCGACCGAACCGACGATCCGGTGCCCCGCCTGTTCCGAGGCGCCGACCACCACGGCGTCCGCCTTGAGGTCGTCGGCCGCCTTCACCAGGCCGTTGTACGGGTCGCCGCGGACGGTGTGGAACTCCCAGCGCACATCGAATATCCCCTTCGTGCGCTCCGTCGCGTCCCGGATCTGCGCCACCAGATCCTCGGCGATCTCGTCGGTCACCTCGGCGACCGGCGCCCCGAGGGCAGCCCCGGCCGCCATCACCGGCTGGACGTACACCACGGCGAGCAGCGCGTGCTGGCGCCGGGCGAGACCACCCGCGTACGCCGCCGCCCGCAGCGAGGAGTCGGAGCCGTCCACCCCGACCACGATGACCTTGGGCCCGTCCGTGCCCCGCTCGAACCGGTGCGCGTGCTGTTCCGTCACGCGCCGAGGCTATCGGAACCGCAGGTCGCGCCCCCGGGGGGAGGCCCGACGGGCGACGAGGCCGGCGCCGCCGCGCTGCCGGAGCCGTCGGACTCCCGCCGGGGCCGCCCGGCCTCCGCCCCCTCGGTGCACCCCCGCCCCGCACCACTGCGAACGTCCCTGCGCAAACTCCGCAGAAACGGGCACCCGAACGGCGGCCCGCGTCCCGCGAGCACCGCGGCGCCGCGCGCCGACGGCGTTCGGCCTCGCCGGAGGGGACCAGGCCGGGCGCGCCATGCCGGACGCGGACCTGTGCCGACAGGTCCGCGTCCGGCATCGGCAAGGTGTCAACCTCCCGGCGTGAGGCAGTTCCTGATGCGCCACTCCTGACGGCCCGTCATGGGCCGGGCGGGTGGAATCCTGCCGCCGCTGAGGTGTCGTCGTGGTGCGTCGGTGCCCGGCCGGGCGACTGATGAGTCATGCAGAAGGATCCGTTGCTCACCCGGCTGCTCACCCGCCGCCGGGCCCTGCTCGCCGGCGCCACCGCCGTCGGGGCGGCCGGCACCGCCGGGCTGTTCGCGCTGGGCGGGGACACCGAACCGGTCAGGCCCGCCGCCGCCCCGGCCGCGGGCCCCCAGGCGCGCAGCGCCCTCAAGCCCTCCGCCTACCGACTCCAGCCACTGACCGGCTACGGCCCGCCCCGAGCGGTGCCCCGCCGCCCCCTGGTCCGCCGCACCCCGCTGCTGCGGGTCTCCGGCCGCGGCCGGACCATGGTGCTGACCTTCGACGACGGCCCCGACCCGCGCTACACGCCCGCCATCCTGGACACCCTCGCGGAGTACCAGGTGCGGGCGATGTTCTTCGTGTGCGGGGAGATGGCGGCCGCCCGCCCCGATCTGCTGGCCCGCATGGCCGAGGAGGGCCATGTCGTGGGCAACCACACCTGGTCCCACCCGCTGCTGACCCGGCTGACCCGCGGTCAGATCCGCTCCCAGATGGAACGTACCTGCGACATCGTCGAGGAGGCCTGGGGCGAACGGCCCCAGTGGTTCCGCGCCCCCTACGGCGCCTGGAATCGCGCCGCCTTCCAGCTCGGCGCCGAACTGGGCATGGAGCCGCTGGCCTGGACGGTCGACACCCTCGACTGGACCACCCCCGGTGCCCGGACCATCGTCGGCCGGGTGGAGAACGGCGCCGCCCCCGGCGTCGTGGTCCTCTCCCACGATGCCGGGGGCGACCGCTCCCAGAGCGTCCACGCCCTGCGGGACTATCTCCCCGACCTGCTCGACGCCGGCTATCACGTCACCGTTCCCCGGCGGCAGTACGCCTGACGGGCGCCCGCCCGGCCGGGGAACGCTCAGCGGACCTCGACCAGGCGGGCGAAGGCCACCACATTGCCGTCGTAGCCGTTCTGCTTGGAGAAACCGCCGCCGCAGGTGATGACCCGCAATTCCGCGGTCCCCTTGGAGCCGTAGACCCGGTCACCGGGGAAGTTGTTCTTCTCGAACACCTCGATGCCGTAGATCTCGAACACGGCCGTCTTTCCGTCCTTGCGCGCCACCTCGACGCGATTGCCCTTCTTCAGGGCGCCGAGCCCGTAGAACACGGCGGGCCCCTGGCTGTTGTCGACATGGCCCACCACGACCGCGGTGCCCTTCTCGCCGGGCGAGACGGCCCCGGTGAACCAGCCCGCCAGGTTCGGGTCCTCCGGCGGCGGGGCGTCCACCCAGCCCTCGGCGTCCAGGCCGACGGCCAGCATCGGCGCGTCCACCTGGATCGCGGGGATCCTGACCCGGTCGGGCACGGCGTACGGCAGCGGCGCGGGGGCGCCGGCGAAGGTGGCGTCCGGCACCCGGCTGTCGGCCGCGGCGGCCGACGCGGGCTGCGGAGGGCCGACGTCGAATTCCCCCGAACCATTCCGAATGAGCGCGAGGCCGGTCAGCAGAACAAGCGCTATCACGCCCCAAGGAGCACGCTTCTTCCGCTGCTCCTCCTCTTCGGCCAGCTCGGACCCAGACATTCGCTACCCCTCTCGACGCGGCCGTCGCCCCGTCATTCGCGCATACGAGAACGCTAAGTCCCGAGCGGGAAACCGGCGACGGGTGCGGCTGCGAACGGGTGGCTTGGACTCCATTCGGCATCCTGTGGTGCGCCATCCGAGTTGCCGTCGAAAGGAATTTTCTGACGGGCCGTGACCTGCGGCAATATCCGATTGTGCGGTTTTCCTCCGGCGTGTCCTCTCACCAGGACGGACCATTCTCGAAATGCGGCCTCCAGCCGGGCATCTGAGGGTCTTTCTGGGAGGCGCTTTCTCGCCGATCGACCGGGGACGGTTCCCGGGGCGTCTTCCGCGGAGGATCAGATGCGCAACTCTCGTGCCCTGGCGGTGTCAGCGGCGGCGGTCGCCGCCATCGGGCTCGCCGCCCCCGCGGCCGTCGCCTGGGACCAGCCGAGCAACATCGTCGCCCTGCCCAGTGTCATCGCCCGCGGGGGCCAGATGACCATCACCGTCGACGGCTGCCGGCATGGCGGCACCGCGACCTCGAACGCCTTCCCCTCGACCACGCTGTCGCCCATCCACGGCGCCAACGAGACCTCGAAGGGCACCGCGACGATCAACAGCAACGCGAGCCCGGGCACGTACGACATCACCGTCACCTGCTCCGGCAGGACGCTGACCCGTCCGGCCGCGTTCACCGTCATCGGCGGTGTGCGCGGCGGTATCGGCGGCAGCTCCTCCTCGGGGGCCACCCCGACCGACATCGCCATCGGCGGCGGCCTGGTGGCCGCGGCCGTGGTCGGCGGCGGACTGTTCTGGATGCGGCGCAGGTCCGAGAAGGGGATCTGATCCGCATCTCCTCGGGGATCGCACGTCAGTGAAGGCCTTCGCCCCGGCCCCCCTCGCGGGGGAACCGGGGCGAAGGCCTGTGCGTGCGGGACCGGCGTCAGCCGCCGTCCTCCGAGGTGCGCTTGCGGGAGAGGTGGTACGCCGTCCCGAGGGCGCCCGCGATGAGCGCGGCCCCGAGCCCGATCTCCTGGAGGTCGAACCCGGCGAAGGTGCCGCCGCCGCCCGCGTGCACACCCTTGTGGGGATGCTGCAGGGGCTCGGGACGAACGGTGGGCGTACGGCCGCCGGCGATGGTCAGATCCGTCGAGCCGCTGATGCCCTCGCAGGTGAACGTCACCGCGTACGTCGCACCCGGCCTGGCGTCCCAGTCCACGACCGCCGTCGCCCGGGAGTGGCGGGCACGGATGGTGACCGTGTCGAAGACCCCCGAGGTGACCGTCGCCGGTCCCTTGCAGCCGCCGTCCCGGTCGAGGACGAGCGTGACCTGCCCGCCCGGGGCGATGGTGGAGGGCAGGACGCTGAAGCCGAACGGCGTGATGTTCTCCTCGCCCTGCGCCAGGGCGGCCGGCGCGGTGAAAGTGAGGGCGGTCAAGCCCAGCAGTGCGGCCGAAGCGACGCGTATCGCGCGCATGGTGGTTCCTCCGGGTCCCCGAGGAGCAGCTGCGGACTTTTTCCGCTTTCGACAGAAATGCACCTCGATGGTCGAAACGCTAGGAAGGTGTACACACCTGCGCGAACGCAGTCGTACGAATGGGGCAAGCGTGTGGGCCGCTCAGGGGACAGCCGTTCCTGCGGCCGGGGGACGGCGGCGGCGTGGCGCCTTCCGTCCCCCGGGGTGAACTCCCCTCAGCCCTTGACGGCCGGGAAGAGGTTCAGGAACGGCTCCGCGTCCGCCGTGATGCCACGGCTGTAGGGCGCGTCGAAGTCCCAGATGAGGAAGAGCAGGAAGGCGATCAGCGCGGAGAACAGCACGGCGAGGATCAGCTCGCGCGGTGTCCGCCGGATCTGCAGGGCGAGGATCATCCCGATGGTGATGACGGCCCCGGCGATCAGCCCGAACCACACCACCCCCGGCATGGTCTCCCCGGTCGAGTTGGCCCGGGCGTTGCGCGCCTGGTCCGCGGCGGCGACCTGGTCCACGATCGGCTGGTAGGCCTGGGCCTCGAAGTCGGTGCGCGGCTCGTAGTCGGTGACGTCCTCGCGGACGCGCTGGAGGAGCTGGGTGCCGCGCTCGGTGACCTCGCCGTGGTCGGCCATCGCCTGCCACTCGGTGTTCACGACGTGTCCGACATAGGCGTTGACATCCTCCCGAATGCGGTCACGCACCTCGGGCGGGTACACCCGGACCCGCTCCGAGACCTCGTGGAGGGCGACCGCCTCCGACTGGACGTGGTCCTGCGCCGCACTGCGCCCCTCCCACACCCCGGCGATGGCCAGGCCCAGGACGATGGCGTACACCACGCCGATCCACATCGTCATGTACTCGATGACGTCCGGCGTCTCGGAGGGGTCCTCGTCGTCCGCCGCCGTGCGATGGCGGATGAACGTGATGGCGACCACCACGACGCAGGCGGCCAGCATCGCGAGGGTGAGAACAAGCCATTCCGGCAAGGGGTGCCTCCAGGATCAGCGCGGGCGCAGCGCGGCGACGGCGACGATCGCGGGCGCGGCGATGAGCAGGACGAAGGTGAGGGGCGCGGTGGCGCTGCGGTTGGGCGGCCGCTTGGCGGTGGTGCGGTGGCGCGGGTAGTGCACCGGGGCCACGGAGGGGCGCGGGGTGGGCGTGGCCGACGGC
>NZ_JAMJFL010000042.1 GCF_023544665.1 Streptomyces sp. YS415 | reverse complement strand
AAGCCGATGGAATTCAGGGATCTGCCGGACCCGAGAGATCTGATGGAGCCCCGCACGTTCTGGGTGCTGGTCGGCGTGGGCGCCCAACTGCTTTGCGCCCTGGCCGCGCTCTGGTACGCCTGGCACCGCGACATCTCCCTCGGGACCTGGCTCGTGACCCTGGCGGCCTGTGGCGCCTGCCAGGCGGTCGCGGTGGCGGCGGTGCTGTGGCCCGGCGCGGAGGCGGGCTCGCGCGAGATCACCGAGGGGCACGAGAGCGCGACCGTGTCCGTCCTGTGCCTGCTGTGGATCGTCGGCGTGTTCCCCACCGGGGCGGTACTGATGCTCACCGGCCACGACACCGACGGAACCGAGTTCCAGGCCGTGTTCCTGGGCGGCACCGCCTTCATGCTGTCGTCGATCGCGGGTCTGATCACCGCGGTGGCCCTCGCGGACCGCGTGCGCCCGAGCGATGAGGCCGGCGGTGCGCCCGGTGTGTCCGGCCTGCCCGACATCGACGACGGAGGCGGTGGCGGCGGGGACTGAGGGCCAGGTCACCGGCCGGGGCGTCCTCGCGGGCTGACTCGCGTGGACACGCCCCGGTTTGCCGTTTCAGGTCACTCAATGGACACGCGACGTCCATTTACACCGCCGCATGTCCATGTCACTCTCCCAAGTGCCGCCTCCATTCAACCCGCGTAGATGGGACTCCCCCTCATGCCGGCGACACGCATACGCAGCTGGAAGCCGTTGGCCCTCGCCACCGCCACCGTGCTGGTCGGACTCAGCGCCCCCGCCCTCACCGCGACCCCCGCCGCGGCCACCACGACCGCTTACGACAGCACGTACTACAAGAACGCCGTCGGCAAGACCGGTACGAGCCTCAAGAGCGCGCTGCACACGATCATCAGCCCCCAGACGAAGCTGTCGTACTCCGCCGTCTGGGAGGCGCTGAAGGTCACCGACCAGGACCCGAACAACAGCGGCAACGTGAAGCTGCTGTACTCGGGCATCTCCCGCAGCAAGTCGCTCAACGGCGGCAGCACCGGCAACTGGAACCGCGAGCACGTGTGGGCGCAGTCCCACGGCGACTTCGGCACCTCCGCCGGTCCCGGCACCGACCTGCACCATCTGCGTCCCGAGGACGTGCAGGTCAACAGCATCCGCGGCAACAAGGACTTCGACAACGGCGGCAGCGGCTTCACCAACTCCGGCGGCAGCCTGACCGACTCCAACTCCTTCGAGCCCCGCGACGCCGTCAAGGGCGACGTGGCCCGCATGATCCTCTACATGGCCGTCCGCTACGAGGGCACCGACAGCTGGCCCGACCTGGAGCCCAACGACACCGTCACCAACGGCACCGTGCCGTACCACGGCCGGCTCTCGGTGCTGAAGGCCTGGAACGACGAGGACCCGCCGGACGCCTTCGAGGAGCGCCGCAACCAGCTCATCTACACGAACTACCAGGGCAACCGGAACCCGTTCATCGACCACCCGGAGTGGGTCGAGGCGATCTGGTAGGCCGTCCTCCCAGGGGGTGGGTCACCCTCCCGGGTGGTAGGTCACTCTCCCAGGTGCGTGGGCGCGAACATGCGCAGCACCGCCGGGAGCACGACCACCGAAGGGCCGGGCGCGGACAGCGCCTTGGCCAGGTCGGACTCCAGTGTCTCCGGGGTGGTCCGCACCCCGGGGACGCCGAAGGACTCGGCCAGCGCCACATAGTCCGGGCGGGTCAGCTCGGTCGCCGTGGCCCGGCCGAACGCGTCCGTCATGTACTCGCGCAGGATGCCGTAGCCGCCGTCGTCGACGATCAGCCAGGTGACGTTCAGGTCGTACTGGCGGGCCGTCGCCAGCTCCGCGATCGAGTACAGCGCCCCGCCGTCGCCCGAGACCGCGAGGACCGGGCGGGTCGGGTCCGCCGCCGCCGCGCCCAGCGCCGCCGGGAAGCCGTAGCCGAGGCCGCCGGCGCCCTGGGCGGAGTGCATCCGGTTCGGGCCCTTGGCGTCGAAGGCCGACCAGGCCCAGTACGCCAGGATCGTCATGTCCCAGAAGGACGGCGAGTCGGCGGGCAGGGCCTTGCGGACCGCCGCCAGCACCTCCTGCTCCAGGGTGAGTTCCTGAGCGGCGATGCGCTCGCCGACCTTCGCGAGCACCGCCCGTACCCGCTCGGGCGCCGAGGCGTCGGTGCGCTGCGTCACCGTCTCCAGCAGCGCCTGCAGCGCGAGCCGCGCGTCCGCGTGGATGCCGAGCGCCGGATGGTTGGACTCCAGCTTGCCGAGGTCCGCCTCGATCTGGACGACCCGGCCCCGCGGCTTGAACGTGTGGTAGTTCGAGGAGAGTTCGCCGAGTCCCGAACCGACCACCAGCAGGACGTCCGCGTCCTCCAGGAAGTCCGTCGTGTACCGGTCCTCGATCCAGGACTGCAGGGACAGCGGGTGCGTCCACGGGAACGCGCCCTTGCCGCCGGGCGTGCAGACCACGGGGGCCTGCAGCAGCTCCGCCAGCTGCTTCAGCTTGCCGCTCGCGTCCGCTCGTACGACTCCCCCGCCCGCGATGATCGCCGGGCGGGCGGCCCTCGACAGCAAGTCGGCCGCCACGGCCGTCAGTTCGGGCCGCGGAGGCAGGTCCTCGGGAAAGGCGTCGCCGACGGTCACCACCGGGATCGTCGTCTCGGCGAGCAGCACGTCCTGCGGGATCTCCACCCACACCGGCCCGTGCGGGGCGGTCAGCGCCGACTTCCAGGCCGCCTCGACGGCCGACGGGATCTGGGACTGGGTGCGCACGGTGTGCACGGACTTCACCACGCCCCGGAACGAGGCCGCCTGGTCGGGGAGTTCGTGCAGATAGCCGTGGCGTCCGCCGCCCAGGCCCGCCGTGGGGACCTGGCTGCTGATCGCCAGCACCGGCGCCGAGGCGGCCGCCGCCTCCTGGAGCGCCGCCAGCGAGGTCAGCGCGCCGGGGCCGGTGGAGAGCAGCAGCGGCGCCGCCTCCCCGGTGATCCGGCCGTAGGCGTCCGCCGCGAACCCGGCGTTGTTCTCGACGCGCAGGCCCACGTAGCGCAGGTCCGAGCGGCGCAGCGCGTCGAACATGCCGAGCGCGTGCTGGCCGGGGAGGCCGAAGACGGTGGTCGCGCCGAGCCCGGCCAGCGTCTCCACGACCAGGTCTCCGCCGTTGCGGCCGGGGGGAGGGTTCAGCGCGGCCTCCGTCTGGGCGGCGGTGGGGCGGAGCACCAGGTCGTGGTCGTGAGTCACTTCGCGCGGGCCTCTGCAATCTGGCGGGACATGATGGTGGTCAGCTCGTACGCCGTGTGGGACGCGGCCACCGACGTGATCTCGGCGTGATCGTACGCGGGCGCCACCTCGACGACGTCCGCCGAGACGAGGTTGCAGGAGGCGAGTCCGCGCAGGATCTCCAGCAGCTCGCGGGAGGTCATGCCGCCCGCCTCGGGGGTGCCGGTGCCGGGCGCGTGCGCCGGGTCCAGGCAGTCGATGTCGATGGAGATGTAGAGCGGGCGGTCGCCGATGCGCTGGCGCAGCTGGTCGGCGATCTCGTCGGCGCCCCGGCGGTAGACGTCGGAGGAGGTGACGATGCCGAAGCCCATCTTCTCGTCGTCGGTGAGGTCCTGCTTGCCGTAGAGCGGACCGCGGGTGCCGACGTGGGAGAGCGCCGAGGTGTCGAGGATGCCTTCCTCGACCGCGCGGCGGAACGGCGTGCCGTGCGTGTACTCGGCGCCGAAGTAGGTGTCCCAGGTGTCGAGGTGGGCGTCGAAGTGGAGCAGGGCGACCGGGCCGTGCTTCTTGGCGACGGACCGCAGCAGCGGCAGCGCGATGGTGTGGTCGCCGCCCAGGGTCATCAGGCGGGCGCCGGTGCCGAGCAGGTCGTCGGCGGCGGCCTCGATGGTCTCGACGGCCTCGTTGATGTTGAACGGGTTCACCGCGATGTCGCCGCCGTCCGCGACCTGGGCCAGCGCGAACGGGGACGCGTCCTGCGCGGGGTTGTAGGGGCGCAGCAGCCGGGACGCCTCGCGGATGGCGTTGCCGCCGAAGCGGGCGCCGGGCCGGTAGGAGACTCCCGAGTCGAAGGGCACGCCGACCACGGCGACGTCGGCGGTGCCGACCTCGTCCAGGCGCGGCAGCCGGGCGAAGGTCGCGGGTCCGGCGTAGCGCGGGATGCGCGAGGAGTCGACGGGGCCGCGGGGCGTCTCGTTGCTGCTCATGGGGAACTGCCTTCTTTCCTACGCTTCGTCGCGTATGTGCATGTGTCCCCGACTCTACTGGTGAGCCGGGACTGGTTCGGACACGAGTTCGGGGGTCCGGCCGGCGAGGCGCTCGCGCCAGGCGGCGAGGACGGCGGCGTCGGTGGGCTTCGTCATCAAGGAGACGGCGAGGTAGGCCGCGAGGGAAGACAGCAGGCCGTAGTAGACCGGTTCGTTGGCCAGGATGCCGTGGGTCGCCATCAGGCCGACGACCGCGAGTCCGCCGACGGCCACCGAGGCGAGGGCGCCCTGCGCGGTGCCGCGCTTCCACAGCAGGCCGCCGAGGATCGGCACGAGCAGTCCGCCGACGAGGAGGTTGTAGGCGACCGTCAGCGCCTCGACGACGTTGTTCAGCACGATGGCCGTGGCGATCACCGCGACACCCATGATCAGGATGAAGGCGCGGTTGCCCCGGACCTCGTCGCGCTCCTCGCCGTGCTCCTCGGCCGCCCCCTTCGCCAGGCCCCGCAGCCGGGACCAGATGTCGTTGTTGGCGACGGTGGCGCAGGCGATGAGGGCGCCGGAGGACGTCGACATCACGGCGGCCAGGGCGGCGGCCAGCACCAGGCCCCGCACGCCCATGGGCAGCTCGTCCTTGACGATGGTGGCGAAGGCGTCGTCGGCGTTGGCCAGGTTCGGGTAGAGCACCTTGGCCGCCGTACCGATGACGGCACCGGCGAGGGCGTAGACGAGGCAGTAGGTGCCGGCGACCGTGCCGCCCCACTTGGCGGTCCGATCGCCGCGGGCGGTGAAGACGCGCTGCCAGATGTCCTGCCCGATGAGCATGCCGAACGTGTAGATGAGCACGTACGTGAAGATCGTCTCGCCGCCGATGCCCAGCGGGTCGAAGTACTCGGTGGGCAGCTGCGCCTTCATCTCGGCGAACCCGCCCGCCTTGACGACGGCGATGGGCAGCAGCAGGAGCAGGACACCGATGGTCTTGACGACGAACTGCACCATGTCGGTGAGGGTGATCGACCACATGCCGCCGAGCGTGGAGTAGGCGACGACGATCGAGCCGCCGAGGACGATCGCGAGCGTGCGGTGCATGTCGAAGAGCACGTCGAAGATCGTGGCGTAGGCGATCGTCGAGGTGACGGCGAGCATGAGGGTGTACGCCCACATGACGACCCCGGAGATGACCCCGGCCCGGCCGCCGTAGCGCAGGTCGAGCATCTCGGAGACGGTGTACACCTTCAGCCGGGCGATCCGGGCGGAGAAGAAGACGGAGAGGGCGAGCAGCCCGAGGCCGATGGTGAAGACCATCCAGGCGCCGGAGAGCCCGTACTGGTAGCCCAGCCCGACCCCGCCGATGGTGGACGCGCCGCCGAGGACGATGGCGGCCATGGTCCCGGAGTACATGGCCGGGCCGAGCCGGCGCCCGGCGACCAGGAACTCGCTCTTGGACTTGGCGCGGCGCATGCCCCACCAGCCCATGGCCAGCATGCCGGCCAGATAGACGACGATCACTGTGTAGTCGACGGCCATGGTGGGGCCTCCCTCGCGCTTGTCCCGGTGGCGTGTCGTGCAGATACGTGGGGGTGGGGACGACGGCAGCGGCTCGCGGGGACATCCGCCCGTACCCGCGGCTGCCGGTCGGGACCGACACTAGGTGGCCGGAAAGCGACTGCGAAGTGTACGTTTCATCCATTGCGGCTGTACGGAGTGGAGGGATCGCACACCATGCCGGACCCGTCCGTCCCACCCACCCCGGCGGTGCCGCTGTCGGCGCTGCTGGCCCGCGAGGACCTGGCGCTGCGGCAGATCGCGGGCCCGACCGACCCCGACGTGGTGATCCACTGGGCGCACACCTCGGAGATGGCGGACCCCTACCCGTACCTGCTGGGCGGGGAGCTGCTGCTCACGGCGGGCGTCCACATCCCCGAGGCGGCGGGCTCGGGCACGTACTTCGACGACTACGTCTCGCGGATCGTCGAGGCGGGCGGCACGGCCCTCGGCTTCGGTCTCGCCCCGGTCCACGACACGGTGCCGCGCGCCCTGGTGGCGGCCTGCGAGTCCTTCGGCCTCCCGCTGCTGGAGGTCCCGCCCCGGACGACCTTCTCCGGCGTGGCACGGGCGGTCTGGCAGCTCATGGCCCAGGCCCGGCTGGCCGAGCTGCGCCGGGTGACGGAGGCCCAGCAGAGCCTGGCCGCGGCGGCGTCCCGCCCGGACCCGGTGCCGTCGGTGCTGCGGCAGCTGGCCCAGCGGGTGGGCGGCTGGGCGGGCCTCTACGGCCCCGAGGGCACGCTGATCGCCGCAGCGGGCCGCGAGCCCGGGGCGGAGGCGCGGGCGGCGCTGGCCGACCTGACGGGAGTGGTACGCCCGAGGACGGACGCCACCGCGAGCACCCCGGACTCGACGGCAGCCGTGGACGGCCGTACCGCAGCCGGGGGTGGTCGAGCCGGGGCGGCGCCCGCCGACCGGGAGGCGCCCCGCGAGCGCGGGCAAGCGGCACCTGCTCCCGCCTCCGGCGCAGCCGCACCCGCAGCCCCGGGCATCCGTGCCGCCGGAGTGGCGCCCCGCGAGCGCGGGCAAGCCGCCCCCGCCCCAACAGCACCTGCCCGCAGCACTGCCGCCCCCGCCTCCGCCACCGACACCGTCGCCGGGGCTCATCTCGCCGCCTACGCGCTCGCCCCCTCCCACGGCTTCGTCCTCGGCGTGGCCGCCCCCCGGAGGGACCCCGCCGACCACACCATCGCCTCCGTCGCCGCCGTGCTCCTCTCCCTGCTCACCGGGGAACAGCAGAGCGGCACCGGAGCGGCCCGCACCTCCGCGCTCGTGCGGCTCCTCCTCGGCGCCGCCCCGGAAGCCGTCGCCCCTCTCCTCGGCACCGACCCCTGGCTCGTCGTGCACGCCCGCCCCGACTCCCCCGGCGCCCCGGACCCGGTGGCCGCCTCCGCACTCGGCGCCGCGCTCGGCTCCCCCCTCGTCGACCTCGCCGGGGACGTCGTACGCGTCCTCGTCCCCGCCGACCGCGAACCCGCCCCCCAGCCCGGCTGGACCCTCGGCGTCAGCGACCCCGCCACCCCCGCCGAGTGGCCCGCCGCAGACACCCGGGCCGCCCGCGCGCTGGCCCGCGCCCGCGCCACCCGCACCCCCCTGGTCCGCCACGGCGCCCGCCCCGGACTCGCCGACCTCGTGCCGCACGACGAGGCCGCGTCCCACGCCCGCGCCCTCCTCGGCCCGCTCGCGCACACGCCCGCGCTCGTCGACACGCTGCGCGCCTGGCTCTCCCTGCACGGCAGTTGGGACCGGACCGCGGTGGCCCTCGCCGTGCACCGCAACACCGTCCGCCAGCGCATCGCCCGCTGCGCGGCCCTGCTCGGCACCGACCTCGACGACCCCGACGTCCGCATGGAGCTGTGGTTCGCGCTGCGGCAGTGACCCACGTCCCAGCGTCCGGGACACCCCGCGCGTGGACAGGGGTCTGCCTCACAATGGGACACATGCCGATACCCGGGACACCCAGCCGCGCCGAGCTCGTCGAACACCTCGTCAGAACCCGTATCGCGGGCGACGTAGCCACTCCCCGCGAGAACAACCTCTCCCATTACCGCAAGCTCGCGAACGGCGACCGCAACTTCTGGCTCGGCCTGGAGCTGGGCGACCGCTGGACCGACGAGCAGGACGTGCTCGCGGTGATGGCGGAGCGGGTCGGGGTGAACGACGACCCCGAGTACCGGTACGGCCAGGACACCATCGACCCCGAACTGACGGTCGCCGCGCTGGAGCGGATGGCGGGCCGGCTGCGCAAGGCGGCCGACGGCGGCCAGCGGGTGCTGTTCGCCACCGGCCACCCCGGCGGCCTGCTCGACGTGCACCGCGCCACCGCCGCCGCCCTGCGCACGGCCGGCTGCGACATCGTGGTGATCCCCGACGGGCTGCGCACGGACGAGGGGTACGTCATGCAGTTCGCGGACGTGGCGATGCTGGAGCACGGCGCCACGCTGTGGCACACCCACTCCGGGGAGCCGATGAAGGCCATCCTCACGGCCCTGGAGCGGCACGGCGACCCGCTGCCGGACCTGGTCGTCGCCGACCACGGCTGGGCGGGGTACGCCGGACAGCACGGCGTCGACTCGGTGGGTTACGCCGACTCCAACGACCCGGCCCTCTTCCTCGCCGAGTCGGAGGGCACCCTCCAGGTGACGGTGCCCCTCGACGACCACGTGGTCAGCCCCCGCTACTACGACCCGATGACGGCGTACCTGCTGGCGGAGGCGGGACTGGCGTAGGGCCCGGGTCCGGGAGGGGCGCTCAGGTCCGCGGGGCGCGGACCACGCCCTCCTGGATGACCGAGACGGCCAGGCGGCCGTCCTGGGTGTAGATGCGGGCCTGCCCCAGCCCGCGGCCGCCGGAGGCCGACGGGGAGTGCTGGTCGTACAGCAGCCACTCGTCGGCGCGGAACGGCCGGTGGAACCACATCGCGTGGTCCAGGGACGCGCCGACCACGTCGCCGACGGCCCAGCCGCCCCGGCCGTGCGCGAGCAGCACCGAGTCCAGCAGCGTCATGTCGGAGACGTACGTGGCGAGGACGACGTGCATCAGGGGGTCGTCGACCTCGCTGTCGAGCTTGCCGTTGGTGCGGAACCACACCTGGGAGTGCGGTTCGCGCGGCTCGCCGAACCTGCCGAACGGCGGCTCGTCGACGTAGCGCACGTCCACCGCGGCCCGGGCCTCCAGGAACTTCTCCAGGATGCCGCGGTCGAGATGGCCGTAGCCCCGCAGCCGCTCCTCGGAGGTGGGCAGCGTGGCGGGGTCGGGGGCGCCGGGCATCGGGGCCTGGTGCTCGAAGCCCTCTTCCGGGCGCTGGAAGGAGGCGGACAGGGCGAAGATCGGCTGTCCGTGCTGGACGGCGACCACCCGGCGGGCCGTGAAGGAGCGGCCGTCGTTCATGCGGTCGACGGTGTAGACGATGGGCGCGCCGGGGTCGCCGATGCGCAGGAAGTACGCGTGCAGGGAGTGGGCGAGCCGGTCCTCGGGGACCGTCCGCCCGGCGGCGACGAGCGCCTGGGCCGCGACCTGCCCGCCGAAGACGCGCGGGACGACGGCGGACCGGGACTGGCCGCGGAAGATGTTCTCCTCGATCTGCTCCAGGTCGAGCAGATCGAGGAGATCCTGTAGTGCCTGGCTCATGTGAAGGTTGTACCGGCCGGTAATGTCCGGGACCTTACAGACCCATGTCCTTCGCGATGATCGTCTTCATGATCTCGCTGGTGCCGCCGTAGATCCGGTTGACCCGGTTGTCCGCGTACAGGCGGGCGATCGGGTACTCGTTCATGAAGCCGTAGCCGCCGTGCAGCTGGAGGCAGCGGTCGATGACGCGGTGCGCGACCTCGGTGCAGAACAGCTTGGCGCTGGCGGCCTCGGCCGCGGTCAGCTCACCGGCGTCCAGCGCCTCCAGGGCGCGGTCGGCGACGGCCTCGGCCGCGTCCACCTCGGCCTTGCAGGCGGCCAGCTCGAACTTGGTGTTCTGGAACGCGGCGACCGGCTTGCCGAAGACGGTGCGCTCGGTGACGTACTGCTGGGCGAACCGGACGGCGGCCTTGGCCTGCGCGTACGCGCCGAAGGCGATGCCCCAGCGCTCGGAGGGGAGGTTGCTGCCGAGGTAGTAGAAGCCCCGGTTCTCCTCGCCCATCAGGTCCTCGACCGGCACCTTGACGTCGACGAACGCCAGCTCGGCGGTGTCGGAGGTGCGCAGGCCCAGCTTGTCGAGCTTGCGGCCGATGGAGTAGCCCTCGGACTTGGTGTCCACGGCGAACAGGGAGATGCCGTAGCGGCGGTCCTCGGCGGTGGGCGCGGCGGTGCGGGCGCAGACGATCACACGGTCGGCGTGGACGCCGCCGGTGATGAAGGTCTTGGAGCCGTTGAGGACGTAGTGGGTGCCGTCCTCGGAGAGCTTGGCGGTGGTCTTCATGCCCGCGAGGTCGGAGCCGGTGCCCGGCTCGGTCATCGCCAGCGCCCACATCTCCTCGCCGGAGACGAACTTGGGCAGGTAGCGCTTCTTCTGCTCGTCGGAGGCGAGCGACTTGATGTACGGCAGGGCGAGCAGCACGTGCACCCCGGAGCCGCCGAACTGGACGCCCGCGCGGGCGGTCTCCTCGTAGAGGACGGCCTCGAACTTGTGGGTGTCCAGGCCCGCGCCGCCGAACTCCTCGGGCACGTTGATGCCGAAGACGCCCAGCTCACCGAGCTTGTAGTAGAAATCGCGGGGCGCTTGGCCCGCCGCGAACCACTCGTCGTACACCGGTACGACCTCGGCCTCGATGAAGGCGCGGATGGTCTCCCGGAACGCCTCGTGATCCTCGTTGAACACCGTACGGCGCACGGCCGCCACCTCCACCTGTGTCTAAGCGCTTGCTCACTCACCGTACCGGCGAGTATGAACACCCGTCCAGAGGATCGGCCCCGTAACGCTCGTCACGCCTGCCCGCTCGCCGCCCCGAACGCCCCCCGCGCCATCCGGTGCAGCAGCCCGGCCGTCACCGCGCGCCCCGGCAGCGCACCCGGCCGCCCCAGGTGCGGCGTGGAGTTGAGCAGGCCGAACACCGAGTGGACGGCCGAGCGGGCGGTGGGCTCGGTGAGCGCCGGGTAGACCTTGCGGACCACGTCCACCCACAGCTCGACGTACTGGCGCTGGAGCTGGCGGACCAGCTTGCGGTCGCTGTCGCGCAGGCGGTCCAGCTCGCGGTCGTGCAGGGTGATCAGGGGACGGTCGTCGAGCGCGAAGTCGATGTGGCCCTCGATGAGGGAGTCCAGGATCTCGTCGGGACCCCCGCCGTCGGCCTCCGCCAGGCGCCGCTTGGCCCCGGTCAGCAGCTGGCCGCTGATGCCCACCAGCAGCTCCGCGAGCATCGCGTCCTTGCCCGCGAAGTGCCGGTAGAGGCCGGGGCCGCTGATGCCGACGGCGGCGCCTATCTCGTCGACCCCCACGCCGTGGAAGCCGCGTTCGGCGAAGAGCCGCGCGGCCTCCTTGAGGATCTGCTCACGACGGGTGGGTGCGTCGGTTCTGGTGGCCATGCGCCAATTCTAGACAGGGAGGTTAGCGGTCGTTAACCTGAAGGAAATGCGTTAACGCTCATTAACAAGGTGAGGGGACCGCAGGATGCACGAGGCACCCGAGCTGACGAGTGCGGCAGATCCCGCGTCGGAGGCCTGGAAGGCCAATGAAGAGGCGCAGCTCGCGCTGGTGGAGGAGCTGCGCGCCAAGCTCGCCGCCGCCCGGCAGGGCGGTGGGGAGAAGGCGCGCGCCCGGCACACCGCGCGCGGAAAGCTGCTGCCCAGGGACCGGGTGGACACCCTGCTCGACCCGGGCTCGCCCTTCCTGGAGCTGGCGCCCCTCGCGGCCGACGGCATGTACGACGGACAGGCCCCGGCGGCCGGCGTGATCGCCGGGATCGGCCGGGTCAGCGGGCGCGAGTGCGTGATCGTCGCCAATGACGCCACCGTCAAGGGCGGCACCTACTACCCGATGACGGTGAAGAAGCATCTGCGGGCGCAGGAGGTGGCCCTGGAGAACCGGCTGCCCTGTCTGTATCTCGTCGACTCCGGCGGCGCCTTCCTGCCCATGCAGGACGAGGTCTTCCCCGACCGCGACCACTTCGGGCGGATCTTCTACAACCAGGCCCGGATGTCCGGCGCGGGCATCCCGCAGATCGCGGCCGTCCTCGGCTCCTGCACGGCGGGCGGGGCGTACGTCCCCGCGATGAGCGACGAGGCCGTCATCGTCCGCAACCAGGGCACGATCTTCCTCGGCGGCCCCCCGCTGGTGAAGGCCGCCACCGGTGAGGTCGTCACCGCCGAGGAGCTCGGCGGCGGCGAGGTCCACGCGCGGGTGTCGGGCGTGACCGACCATCTCGCGGAGGACGACGCGCACGCCCTGCGCATCGTCCGGAACATCGTCGCCACCCTCCCCGCGCGCGGGGCGCTCCCCTGGCAGGTGCGGCCGGCCACCGAGCCCAAGGTCGACCCCTACGGCCTGTACGGCGCGGTGCCCGCGGACCCCCGCACGCCCTACGACGTCCGCGAGATCATCGCGCGCGTGGTCGACGGCTCCCGCTTCGCGGAGTTCAAGTCCGAGTTCGGGCAGACCCTGGTCACCGGCTTCGCCCGGATCCACGGCCACCCGGTCGGCATCGTCGCCAACAACGGCATCCTGTTCTCCGAGTCCGCCCAGAAGGGCGCCCACTTCATCGAGCTGTGCGACCAGCGCGGGATCCCCCTGGTGTTCCTGCAGAACATCTCCGGGTTCATGGTCGGCCGGGACTACGAGGCCGGCGGCATCGCCAAGCACGGCGCCAAGATGGTGACGGCGGTGGCGACGACCCGCGTGCCGAAGCTGACGGTCGTGGTGGGCGGTTCCTACGGCGCCGGCAACTACTCCATGTGCGGCCGGGCCTACTCGCCCCGCTTCCTGTGGATGTGGCCGGGCGCCAAGATCTCCGTCATGGGCGGCGAGCAGGCCTCCTCGGTCCTCGCCACCGTCAAGCGCGACCAGCTGGAGGGGCGCGGCGAGCAGTGGCCGGCCGAGGAGGAAGAGGCGTTCAAGGCGCCGATCCGCGCCCAGTACGAGCGTCAGGGCAACGCCTACTACGCCACGGCCCGCCTCTGGGACGACGGAGTGATCGACCCGCTGGAGACCCGGCAGGTGCTGGGCCTGGCACTGACGGCCTGCGCCAACGCGCCCCTGGGTGACCCCCAGTTCGGCGTCTTCCGGATGTGAGGGGCATTTACCGATGACCATGTTCGACACAGTCCTCGTGGCCAACCGGGGCGAGATCGCGGTCCGCGTCATCCGCACCCTGCGCACCCTGGGCGTCCGCTCGGTCGCCGTCTTCTCCGACGCCGACGCCGACGCGCGGCACGTGCGGGAGGCCGACACGGCGGTACGGATCGGGCCGGCGCCGGCGACGCAGAGCTATCTGTCGGCGGAGCGCATCCTCGACGCCGCCGTCCGCACCGGCGCCCAGGCCGTCCACCCCGGCTACGGCTTCCTCGCCGAGAACGCCGACTTCGCGCGCGCGTGCGCCGCGGCGGGCCTGGTCTTCATCGGACCGCCGGCCGAGGCGATCGCCCTGATGGGCGACAAGATCCGCGCCAAGGAGACCGTGCAGGCGGCCGGGGTCCCCGTCGTCCCCGGCGGACGCGACCCGGAACTGGCCCGGGCGGCCCGGGAGCTGGGCGCTCCGGTGCTGCTGAAGCCGAGCGCGGGCGGCGGCGGCAAGGGCATGCGCCTGGTGCGGGACCTGTCGGTGCTGGAGGAGGAGATCGCGGCGGCCCGGCGCGAGGCCGCGGCCTCCTTCGGCGACGACACGCTCCTCGTCGAGCGGTGGATCGACCGGCCCCGGCACATCGAGATCCAGGTGCTGGCGGACGGCCACGGCAATGTCGTCCACCTCGGCGAGCGCGAGTGCTCCCTGCAGCGGCGCCACCAGAAGATCATCGAGGAGGCGCCGAGCGTCCTGCTGGACGAGGAGACCCGGGCGGCGATGGGCGAGGCGGCCGTCCAGGCGGCCCGCTCCTGCGGCTACCGGGGCGCGGGCACGGTGGAGTTCATCGTCCCCGGCGGCGACCCGTCCGCGTACTGCTTCATGGAGATGAACACCCGCCTCCAGGTGGAGCACCCCGTCACCGAGCTGATCACCGGCATCGACCTGGTGGAGTGGCAGCTGCGGGTGGCGGCCGGGGAGCGGCTCGCCTTCACCCAGGACGACATCACGCTCACCGGGCACGCGGTCGAGGCCCGGGTCTGCGCCGAGGACCCCGCGCGCGGGTTCCTCCCCTCGGGCGGCACGGTCCTGCGCCTGCGCGAGCCGCAGGGCGACGGCGTGCGCACGGACTCCGGGCTCACCGAGGGCACCGAGGTCGGCAGCCTGTACGACCCGATGCTGTCCAAGGTCATCGCCTACGGCCCCGACCGCGCGACCGCGCTGCGCAAGCTGAGGGCGGCGCTCGCGGAGACGGTGACGCTGGGGGTGCAGACCAACGCCGGGTTCCTGCGGCGGCTGCTGGCCCATCCGGCGGTGGTGGCCGGTGAGCTGGACACCGGTCTGGTCGAGCGGGAGGTCGACGGGCTGGTCCCGGCCGGCGTGCCGGAGGAGGTGTACGAGGCGGCGGCCGCCGTACGCCTGGAGGCGCTGCGGCCCGGCGGCGAGGGGTGGACGGACCCCTTCTCGGTGCCGAGCGGCTGGCGCCTGGGCGGTACGCCCAAGCCGCTCGCCTTCCCCCTGCGGGCGGCCGGCGACCCCGTCGACCACGTCCCGCGCGGCACCCACACCGTCACCGGCGACCGGGTCTCCGTCACCCTCGACGGCGTCCGGCACACCTTCCACCGCGCCGCCGACTGGATCGGCCGGGACGGCGACGCCTGGCACGTGCGCGACCACGACCCGGTCGCCGCGTCCCTGACCCGCGCCGCGCACTCCGGCGCCGACTCGCTCACCGCGCCCATGCCCGGCACGGTGACAGTGGTGAAGGTCGCCGTCGGCGACGAGGTGAGCGCCGGTCAGAGCCTGCTGGTGGTGGAGGCGATGAAGATGGAGCACGTCATCTCCGCCCCGCACGCCGGCACGGTCGCCGAGCTCGACGTCTCGCCCGGCACCACGGTCGCGATGGACCAGGTGCTGGCCGTGATCGCACCGCACGAGGAGACGGCCCCGTGACCCTGCCCATGACCGTTCCCGAACCCGGTCTGCCCGCCCGCGTGCGCATCCACGAGGTCGGCCCCCGGGACGGACTGCAGAACGAGAAGACGACCGTTCCCACCGAGGTGAAGGCGGAGTTCGTCCGGCGTCTCGCCGACGCGGGCCTCACCACGATCGAGGCCACCAGCTTCGTCCACCCGAAGTGGGTGCCCCAACTCGCCGACGCGGAGGACCTGTTCCCCTGCGTCAGCCACCTGCCGGTGGAGCTCCCCGTCCTCGTCCCCAACGAGCGCGGACTGGACCGCGCCCTGGCCCTGGGCGCCCGCCGCGTCGCCGTCTTCGCCAGCGCCACCGAGTCGTTCGCCAAGGCCAACCTCAACCGCACGGTCGACGAGGCGCTGGCGATGTTCGAGCCGGTCGTCGCCCGGGCGAAGGCCGAGGGCCTGCAGGTGCGCGGCTATCTCTCCATGTGCTTCGGCGACCCCTGGGAGGGCCCGGTCCCCGTCGAGCAGGTCGCCGGGGTCTGCCGGGTCCTGCTCGGCATGGGCTGCGACGAACTGAGCCTGGGCGACACCATCGGCGTGGCCACACCGGGGCACGTCCGGGCGCTCCTGGCCGAACTCACCGGGCACGGCACGCCCGTCGACCGGCTCGCCGTCCACTTCCACGACACCTACGGCCAGGCCCTCGCCAACACCTACGCCGCCCTCCAGCACGGCGTCAGCACCGTCGACGCCTCCGCCGGAGGCCTCGGCGGCTGCCCGTACGCGAAGTCCGCCACCGGCAACCTCGCCACCGAAGACCTTGTGTGGATGCTGCACGGCCTCGGCATCGACACCGGGGTCGACCTCGGCCGTCTCGTCGCCACAAGCGAGTGGATGGCCGGCCGACTGGGCCGACCCAGCCCGTCCCGCACCGTACGAGCCCTCTCCCACAAGGAGTGACCCCGATGGACCACAAGCTCTCCCCCGAGCTCGAAGAACTGCGCCGCACGGTCGCGGAGTTCGCTCACGACGTCGTGGCGCCGAAGATCGGCGACCTGTACGAGCGCCATGAGTTCCCGTACGAGATCGTGCGCGAGATGGGCCGCATGGGCCTGTTCGGGCTGCCGTTCCCCGAGGAGTACGGCGGCATGGGCGGCGACTACCTCGCGCTGGGCATCGCGCTGGAGGAACTGGCCCGCGTCGACTCCTCGGTGGCCATCACCCTGGAGGCGGGCGTCTCGCTGGGCGCGATGCCGCTCCATCTGTTCGGCACCGAGGAGCAGAAGCGCCAGTGGCTGCCCCGGCTGTGCTCGGGCGAGATGCTGGGCGCCTTCGGCCTTACGGAACCCGACGGCGGCAGCGACGCGGGCGCGACCCGCACCACGGCCCGCCTCGACGAGTCGACGAACGAGTGGGTGATCAACGGCACCAAGTGCTTCATCACCAACTCCGGCACGGACATCACGGGCCTGGTCACGGTGACGGCGGTGACCGGCCGGGGGCCGGACGGCAAGCCGCTGATCTCCTCGATCATCGTCCCGTCCGGCACCCCCGGTTTCACCGTCGCGGCCCCCTACTCCAAGGTCGGCTGGAACGCCTCGGACACCCGCGAGCTGTCCTTCCAGGACGTCCGGGTCCCGGCGTCGAACCTTCTGGGCGAGCTGGGCCGCGGCTACGCCCAGTTCCTGCGCATCCTGGACGAGGGCCGCATCGCCATCGCGGCGCTGGCGACGGGCCTGGCGCAGGGCTGTGTGGACGAGTCGGTGAAGTACGCCAAGGAACGCCAGGCGTTCGGCCGCCCGATCGGCGCCAACCAGGCCATCCAGTTCAAGATCGCCGACATGGAGATGAAGTCCCACACGGCCCGCCTCGCCTGGCGCGACGCCGCCAGCCGCCTCGTCTCCGGCGAACCCTTCAAGAAGGAGGCGGCGCTGGCCAAGCTCTACTCCTCCACGATCGCGGTGGACAACGCCCGCGACGCCACCCAGATCCACGGCGGCTACGGCTTCATGAACGAGTACCCGGTGGCCCGGATGTGGCGCGACTCCAAGATCCTGGAGATCGGCGAGGGCACGAGCGAGGTCCAGCGGATGCTGATCGCCCGGGAGCTGGGGCTGGTGGGCTGACCCTCAGGCGGACGTCAGACCCCGCTCGCGTCCTCGAAGACGACCCGGAGGTTCTCGCGGGCGGGGTCGTGCTCGGGGATGCCGGGCGGCAGTACCGGCGCCAGGGCACGGAACACCTCGCGCATCGCCCTGTCGTCGTACCCGGCGAGCGTCTCGGTCGCCTGCAACAGCAGCCCGCCACCGCGTAGCTCCCGTACGGCGTGGAAGGCGCCGCTGACCGCGAGCCGCGAGGCGCCGCCGAGCCGGGCGGCGAGTTCGGAGGGTACGCCGGTGACCCAGGAGTAGCCGCGGAGGTGGCTGCGGCACTCACGCAGGTACTTGCGGTGTCCCCGGCGCAGGGCCGCCTCCAGGTCGGGGGTGTCATGGAAGTTCAGGTGGTCGACGCGCGCGAAGGCCGGGTCGGCGCCGTCAAGAGCGGCGGCCAGGAAGTCGACCAGGCGGGCACAGAACTCCGGGTCGCCGATGCGGTCTCCCGCCCGGACAGCCGCGGACAGCTCGGTGTGGCTGCCGCCGCGGCCCTTGTGGCTGCTGCCGACGCGCCCGAAGTCGTCGACCCATTCCTCCTCGTCCACCGACGGCTCGTGGAAGCCGACGCTTGCGTGGAAGGGATGCGGACGCAATGCGTCGGCGAGCGTCGGCCAGTTCTGCCGAACGTCCCTGAGTCGGGTCTCCCGCCCGCCACTGAACGATTCGGTGACAACCGCATACGAGTCGGCGGTCTCCTTCGCCTCACCGGAGAAGAGGAAGTCGATCGCGGTCCGGAACCAGAGCACGACCAGGTCGCCGCGCGGCACGGGCGCCTGCTCGTCGAGCGTGGCCCAGATGGTCACGTCCATGCCGGGTGCTCCCTCATCCATCATGGCCTTCCCCTTCTCCCGTCGTCCTCGACCCTACTGGGAGCCCCGCTAGGCGAAGGCCCCGCCCGTGAGGCCGTTGACGAAGAAGCCGACCGTGAACAGCACGCCGGTGAAGATGACCGCTCCCGCTCCGGCCTTCTGCGCATCCGGAGAGATCTGGAAGCCACCCGCCGCCCCGCCGGCCGAGGCCACCCCGGTCGGGCCCGGCGCCGGTTCCACGGCCGGGGCGTCCACCGTTCCCGGCGCCGGTTCCTCGACCGGTGCCGCGGTGCTCGCCGTGGGCTTGGGTGTGGGGCTGGGCCCGGGCTTGGGCGTGGGGTTGTCCCGGTTCTTGCGCCCGTAGAAGCGCATGCCCGGGTACTCCGCCTTGGACCAGACGTTCACGACGCCCTCCCGGGACGCCGCCCGGCCCGAGAGCAGGCCGGCCCCGCGTTCCACGGTCCGGTCGTCGCCCTCGTCCTCCAGATAGTCCTGCATGCCCTCGACATACCTGGTCAGGTCCTTGGGGCCATCCGTCTTGCCGTAGGCGTTCCCCGGCTTGACCTCCCAGATGTACACCTTGTCCTTGGTCCAGAGGATCACGTCGGCGGCACCGTCGTTGCCCGTGTCGTTACCGCTCGCGCCCGGGATGGAGTTGGCGGTCGTGCCGCCGTCGCCGATGTCCACCGTGACGTAGCCCTCGACCTTCATCTCCATGGCCCACACCTGTGCCGCGTAACCGGACTGGCAGACGGCGGCGTCGTGGCCGCTCATGTGGAACGTCAGGGCGCAGGCGGAGCCGACGTTGCTCTGGCCTCCGTTGCGGACGACGGTCTTGCCGCTGTGTCCGTTACCGCCGCTGGAGCCGGAGGACGAGGAGGACGTGGAGGACTTCTTCTTGTGGTGACTGACCGGCATCCCACCCCGGCACTCGATCAGGCCCTGCGCGCACTCGATGAGCTGCTCGCCGCTCGGGTCGGAGAAGGAGACCGGGTTGTTCGCGGCGTAGGTGTAACCGTTGAGGGTCTGCGGCTTGTCGGCCTCCAGGAGCGGATCGGCGCTGATGAAGCGGCCCGTCGACGGGTCGTACTCGCGGGCTCCGATGTGCGTCAGTCCGGTGCTCGCGTCCGCCGTCTTGCCGAGGAACGCCTTGTCGTCGGGCCAGCTGCCCGTCCCGCCGGAGCGGGTCGCGCCGAACGGCGTGGTGTAGCGCTTGGTGATCGCCTGGGTCGAGGCGTTGAGCGCCACGCTGGACGTGCCGTGCTGGTCGGCGGCGAGCCAGCACAGGGTGTCGGTGCCGCTCTTGTTGGTGCGCAGGGCGACCGCGTTGCCGTCGAAGCCGTAGTAGCGCTGTCCCCAGTACTTGCCGGTGGCGTTGTCGAGGTGGACCTCGGTCGTGCCCAGGTAGAGAACGGTCTCACCGGAGGCGTTGCGCCGGATGAGCAGGTTGCCGTCGGCGTCGTAGACGTAGCCGGTGGTGGACGCGCCCTCCTTCAGCTCGGCGACCTTGCCCTCGGGGGACCAGGTGAGGGACTGGGTGGCGCTGCCGTCGGGGCGGGCGGTGGTGTGACCCGCGGTGTCGTAGGCGTAGACGGGGGTGACGCCGGTGCAGGACGCGGCGGTCGTCGTCGCGGTGAGGGCGTGCGGCTGGGTGGCGCTGTAGCAGTAGGTCTTCGTGGTGGTCGCGGACGTGGTGTGGGTGGTCTCCGTCGCGCGCAGGCCGGCATCGGTGTAGGTGTACGAGGTCCAGTACGGGCTCGGCCCGCCCAGGCCCGAAGTGGCGCGCGTCGCCGCGCAGTTGCCGTCGGACGGCGTCCAGGACTCGGTCAGTCGGCGGTGGCCGTCGTACGCGAAGCACTGGTTGTCCGCCGCCGAGGTGCCGCCCAGCGTCGTCGGGTCCTTGATGGAGATGACGTTGCCGGTGTCGTCGTAGGCGTAGTTGAGCTCCTGCACCTCGTACGGGTGGGTCTGGTCGGTCAGCACCGCCTGCGTGAGCCGGCCGGTGCCCTCCTCGTAGGTGTTGGTGAGGTAGGCCTTCTTGGTGCCGGTCGCGGCGGAGGTGCCCAGGGTGAGCTGTTCCGTCTGGCCCAGGGCGGAGTAGCTGACGCCCAGGACGTAGCCGGTGGTGCCGGAGAGACTGGTGGGAGCGCGGTCTTTGACGGCATGCCAGAACACGCGTCACTGCTGACCCCCGTGATCCCCAAGTCCCCAACAGGCGTAATTTCTACGTACCTTGATTGATCGCAGTCAAGATTTATCCGCGAATTGCTCACACCTTGAACAATTCACGGAATAGAGACCAAGAAGCGGAAGAACAATCGGCAAACGAGACCCGAACGGGGCGTGTCACGGTCAG
Source organism: Streptomyces sp. YS415 (assembly GCF_023544665.1). GTDB lineage: Bacteria > Actinomycetota > Actinomycetes > Streptomycetales > Streptomycetaceae > Streptomyces. The sequence goes on along the minus strand of NZ_JAMJFL010000042.1, from coordinate 23,519 downwards.
AGAAATGAGGGCGGCCGCACACCAGGGGCGTCTTCCCGGCCGCCCCCAGTGGGCCGGCGCGTGAGGTTAGGCTAACCTACCTTCGAACTTGTCCGGCGGACGCTCCGTCCCGTTCGAAAGCAGCCACACCATGTCCAACGCCAGCGCCACCCACCTCACCCGCCGTGGCATCCTCGCCGCGGGCGGCGCCCTCGGCCTCGGTGCCGTGCTCGCGGCCTGCGGAGACGACGACACCAAAAGCGGTGGCTCTGACCAGGGGACGGCCGCCGCGAAGTCCGGCCCGTGGTCCTTCAAGGACGACCGCGGCACCACGGTGAAGCTCGACAGGGTGCCGGCGAACATCGTCGCCTTCACCGGTGTCGCCGCCGCCCTGTTCGACTACGGCATCCAGGTCAAGGGCGTCTTCGGCCCGACCACGACCGCGGACGGCAAGCCCGACGTCCAGGCCGGCGACCTCGACGTCAGCAAGGTCACCGTGCTCGGCAACGAGTGGGGCAAGCTCAACATCGAGAAGTACGCGGCCCTCGCCCCCGACGTGCTCATCACCACGACGTTCGACGACGCCGGCACCCTGTGGTCCGTGCCCGTCGAGTCCGCGGACAAGATCGCCAAGCTCGCCCCGAGCGTCGCCGTCTCCGTCTTCGACCGCCAGATCACCGAGCCGCTGCAGCGCATGTGGGAGCTGGCCGAGTCGCTGGGCGCGGACATGAAGTCCACCGAGATCGCCGAGTCGAAGAAGAAGTTCGAGACCGCCGCCGCCCGGCTGCGCGCCGCCGCCAAGGCGAAGCCCGAGATCAAGGTGATGGCCGGCTCCGCCGCGGAGAGCATCTTCTACGTCTCCGGCACCAACTTCTCCATCGACCTGGAGTACTTCAAGTCCCTCGGCGTGAACTTCGTCGAGCCCTCGGAGAAGGCCAAGGCCGAGAGCGCCGGCTGGTACGAGGCGCTCAGCTGGGAGAACGTCGACAAGTACGACGCCGACATCATCCTGATGGACGACCGCTCCTCGACGATCCAGCCCGCGGACATCACCGAGGCGACCTGGAAGAAGCTGCCCGCCGTCAAGGCCGGCCAGGTCATCCCGCGCTCGCCCGAGCCGATCCTGTCCTACGACAAGTGCACGCCGCTGCTGGACAACCTGGCCGAGGCCATCGAGAACGCGAAGAAGGTCAGCTGACCTCCCTGCCGGTCTCCCCCTGACGCTCACCCAGGAGCAGCCATGAGCACGGCCGTTGCCGCCGAATTCCGTTTCTTCTCCCTTCGGGTCGTACGGACTCGGCGGCTCGGCCCGTCTCTGGTCCGGGTGACGTTCGGCGGGGAGGAGCTGCGCGACTTCCACTCCGACGGACGGGACCAGTCGCTGTCGCTGTTCCTGCCGCACCCGGGGCAGGACGCTCCGGCCGTCCCCGTCGAACTCGGGGACGGGTGGTGGCAGGGCTGGCGCGACCTGCCGGAGGACGTACGGGCCGTGATGCGCTCGTACACCCTGCGCGAACTGCGGCGGGAGCCGGACGAGATCGACATCGACTTCGTGCTGCACGAGCCCGCCGGGCCCGCCTCCGGGTGGGCCGCACGGGCCGCCGCCGGGGACCGCGTCCTGCTCATCGGGCCCGCCGTCGCCGACAACCGCGCCATCCGGTTCCGCCCGCCCGCCGACACCGACCTCATGGTGCTGTGGGGCGACGAGACCGCCGTACCGGCCGTCTGCGCCATCGTCGAGTCGCTGCCGGCCGGCACCCGAGCCCGGGTCTGGCTGGAGGTGCGGCACTTCGGGGACATCCAGGAGCCGGTGACCGAGGCGGACGCCGAGATCACCTGGCTGGTCCGCCAGGACCAGGGCGCCGAGGGCTCCCCCATGGCCCTCGACGCCCTGCGCGATGCTCAACTCCCGCCCGCCGAGCACCCGTACGTCTGGATCGCGGGCGAGTCGGGGTGCGTGAAGGCGCTGCGCCGCCACTTCGTCGGGGAGCGCGGCATCGACCGGCGCCGGGTCACCTTCGTCGGCTACTGGCGGCGCGGACTGACGGAGGAGCAGCTGCGGGAGCTCGGCGAGTGAAGTGACGGAAGTGACCACCGTCACGGACGGGGTCGGGTTCCGGCTGCCTGACGGACGATGAAATTAGGTTAGGCTTACCTAAGTTGATCGACCTTCTCGCTCCCTCCCCACTCCGCTTCACCTCGTCCCGCACGGACTTCCCCTCGGAGGACCCCCCATGCGCTCGCACCTGCTCAATGACACGACCGCGGAGCAGTACCGCAGCTCCGTGACCGAAGGAATCGAGCGGGTGGCCGCCAAAATCGCCGCCACCGAACGTCCGTTCACCGGCGTCACGGTCGACGCCCTCGCCCCCACCATCGACGCGATCGACCTCGACAAGCCGCTGCTGGACACCGCGGCGGCCCTCGACGAGCTGGAGGACGTCTACCTCCGCGACGCGATCTACTTCCACCACCCGCGCTACCTGGCCCACCTCAACTGCCCGGTCGTCATCCCGGCGGTGCTCGGCGAGGCGATCCTGTCCGCGGTCAACTCCTCCCTGGACACCTGGGACCAGTCGGCCGGCGGCACCCTGATCGAGCGCAAGCTCATCGACTGGACGACCGCCCGGATCGGCCTCGGCCCGGCCGCAGACGGGGTGTTCACCTCCGGCGGCACCCAGTCCAACCTCCAGGCGCTGCTGCTGGCCCGCGAGGAGGCCAAGGCGGAGTCCTTCGACACCCTGCGCATCTTCGCCTCCGAGGTCAGCCACTTCAGCGTCAAGAAGTCGGCCAAACTCCTCGGCCTGAGCCCGGACGCCGTGGTCTCCGTCCCCGTCGACCACGACAAGCGCATGCAGACCGTCGCCCTCGCCCGGGAGCTGGAGCGCTGCAAGCAGGACGGTCTCGTCCCGATGGCCGTCGTCGCCACCGCCGGCACCACCGACTTCGGCTCCATCGACCCGCTGCCGGAGATCGCCGAGCTGTGCGACCAGTACGGCGCGTGGATGCACGTGGACGCCGCCTACGGCTGCGGGCTGCTCGCCTCCGTGAAGTACCGGGACCGGATCGACGGCATCGAGCGCGCCGACTCGGTCACCGTCGACTACCACAAGTCCTTCTTCCAGCCGGTGAGTTCGTCCGCCGTGCTGGTCCGGGACGCGGCCACCCTGCGCCACGCCACCTACCACGCGGAGTACCTCAACCCGCGGCGGATGGTGCAGGAACGCATCCCCAACCAGGTCGACAAGTCCCTGCAGACCACCCGCCGCTTCGACGCGCTGAAGCTGTGGATGACCCTGCGCGTGATGGGCGCCGACGGCATCGGGCAGCTCTTCGACGAGGTCGTCGACCTGACCGCCGAGGGCTGGAAGCTGCTGGCCGCCGACCCGCGCTTCGACGTCGTGGTCGAGCCCCGCCTGTCCACCCTCGTCTTCCGCTACATCCCGGCCGCGGTGACCGACCCGGCCGAGATCGACCGCGCCAACCTCTACGCCCGCAAGGCCCTGTTCGCCTCCGGTGCCGCCGTCGTCGCGGGCACCAAGGTCGGCGGCCGCCACTACCTGAAGTTCACCCTGCTCAACCCCGAGACCACGACGGATGACATCGCCGCCGTCCTCGACCTGATCGCCGGCCACGCCGAGCAGTACCTGGGAGAGTCCCTTGACCGCGCTTCCTGAACCCACGCACACGACCTACGACTTCGTGGGCATCGGGCTCGGCCCCTTCAACCTCGGCCTGGCCTGCCTCACCGAGCCCATCGACGAACTCCACGGTGTCTTCCTGGAGTCGAAGCCCGACTTCGAGTGGCACGCGGGCATGTTCCTGGACGGCGCCCACCTGCAGACCCCGTTCATGTCCGACCTGGTCACCCTCGCCGACCCGACCTCGCCGTACTCCTTCCTCAACTACCTGAAGGAGAAGGGTCGGCTGTACTCGTTCTACATCCGCGAGAACTTCTATCCGCTGCGGGTGGAGTACGACGACTACTGCCGCTGGGCCGCGAACAGGCTGAGCAGCGTCCGCTTCTCCACCACGGTCACCGAGGTGACGTACGAGGACGAGCTGTACGTCGTGCGGACCACCGCCGGGGACACCTACCGCGCCCGGCACCTCGTCCTCGGCACCGGCACCTCCCCGCACTACCCCGAAGCCGTACGCGGCCTGGGCGGCGACTTCTTCCACAACTCCCGCTACATGCAGAACAAGGCGGAGCTGCAGAAGAAGGAGTCGATCACCATCGTCGGCTCCGGCCAGTCCGCCGCCGAGATCTACTACGACCTCCTCACCGAGATCGACGTCCACGGCTACCGGCTGAACTGGGTGACCCGCTCCCCGCGCTTCTTCCCGCTGGAGTACACCAAGCTCACGCTGGAGATGACCTCGCCGGAGTACATCGACTACTACCGCGCGCTGCCGGAGGCCACCCGCTACCGCCTCACCGCCCAGCAGAAGGGCCTGTTCAAGGGCATCGACGGCGATCTCATCAACGAGATCTTCGATCTGCTGTACCAGAAGAACCTCGGCGGCCCGGTGCCCACCCGGCTGCTCACCAACTCCTCGCTCGAGGCGGCCCGTTACGAGAACGGCACCTACACCCTCTCCTTCCACCAGGAGGAGCAGGACAAGGACTACGAGCTCGACACACAGGGCCTGGTGCTGGCCACCGGCTACGCGTACACCGAGCCGGACTTCCTCAAGCCGGTGAGCGACCGTCTGGTGCGGGACTCGCGCGGCAACTTCGACGTCGCCCGCAACTACGCCATCGACGTGACGGGCCGGGGTGTGTTCCTCCAGAACGCCGGCGTGCACACCCACAGCATCACCAGCCCCGACCTGGGGATGGGCGCCTACCGCAACAGCTTCATCATCAGTGAGCTGCTCGGCAGCGAGTACTACCCGGTCGAGAAGACCATCGCGTTCCAGGAGTTCGCCGTATGACCTTCACCTTCCGCCCGCTCGACCCCCTCAAGGACGCCGAGCTGCTGCACCGCTGGGTCACGCACCCCAAGGCCGCCTTCTGGATGATGCAGGACGCCAGACTGGAGGACGTCGAGCGCGCCTACATGGAGATCGCGGCCGACGAGCACCATCACGCCCTGCTGGGGCTGAAGGACGGCGAGCCCGCCTTCCTGATGGAGAAGTACGACCCGGCCCACCGCGAACTGGTCGGCCTGTACGAGCCGCGGCCGGGCGACATCGGCATGCACTTCCTGACGCCGCCCACCGACACCCCCGTGCACGGCTTCACCCGCTCCGTCATCACCGCCGTGATGGCGCACCTCTTCGAGGACCCGGCGGTCCAGCGGGTCGTGGTCGAACCCGACATCGCCAACAAGGCCGTCCACGCGCTGAACGAGGCCGTCGGATTCGTGCCCTCCCACGAGATCCAGAAGCCGGAGAAGAAGGCGCTGCTGAGCTTCTGCACCCGGGAACAGTTCTTGGTGGCGACGGGGGTGACCGCATGACCCTCGCCGACTCCGTGGCCCACCTCTCCCCCGAACGCTGGGAGCAGGCCAACCGCCTCCTCGTCCGCAAGGCACTCGCCGAGTTCGCGCACGAGCGGCTGATCACGCCCGAGGCCACCGCCGACGGCGGCTTCGAGGTCCGCAGCGACGACGGCCTGACCCGGTACCGGTTCACCGCCGTGCGCCGCGCCCTGGACCACTGGCAGGTCGACGCCGGCTCCATCTCCCGGCACCGCGACGGCGCCGAACTGCCGCTCGCCGCACTCGACTTCTTCATCGAGCTGAAGCAGGCGCTCGGGCTGAGCGACGCCATCCTGCCGGTCTACCTGGAGGAGATCTCCTCCACCCTCTCCGGCATCTGCTTCAAGCTCACCAAGCCGCAGATCCCGGCCGCCGAGCTGGCCCGCAGCGGCTTCCAGGCCATCGAGACCGGGATGACCGAGGGCCACCCCTGCTTCGTCGCCAACAACGGCCGGCTCGGCTTCGGCATCCACGAATACCTGGCGTACGCCCCCGAGACCGCGAGCCCGGTCCGGCTGATCTGGCTGGCCGCGCACAGGTCGCGGGCCGCGTTCACGGCCGGCGTCGGCCTGGAGTACGAGTCCTTCATCCGGGACGAACTGGGCGAGGACACCGTCGAGCGGTTCCACGGCATCCTGCGCGCGCAGGACCTGGACCCCGCCGACTACTTCCTCATCCCCGTCCACCCCTGGCAGTGGTGGAACAAGCTGACGGTCACCTTCGCCGCCGAGGTCGCCCGGGGGCACCTGGTGTGCCTGGGCGAGGGCGACGACGAGTACCTGGCCCAGCAGTCCATCCGGACCTTCTTCAACACCTCCAGCCCCGAGAAGCACTACGTGAAGACGGCTCTGTCCGTCATCAACATGGGCTTCATGCGCGGCCTGTCGGCGGCGTACATGGAGGCGACCCCGGCCATCAACGACTGGCTCGCCCAGCTCATCGAGAACGACCCGGTGCTCAAGGAGACGGGCCTGTCGATCATCCGCGAGCGCGCGGCGGTCGGCTACCGGCACCTGGAGTACGAGGCGGCGACGGACCGCTATTCGCCGTACCGCAAGATGCTGGCCGCGCTGTGGCGGGAGAGCCCGGTGCCCTCCCTCCGCGACGGCGAGACGCTGGCCACCATGGCCTCCCTGGTCCACGTCGACCACGAGGGCACATCCTTCGCGACCGCCCTGATCGAGCAGTCGGGGCTGGCGCCGACGGAGTGGCTGCGCCGCTACCTGACGGCGTACTTCACCCCGCTGCTGCACAGCTTCTACGCCTACGACCTCGTCTTCATGCCGCACGGCGAGAACGTGATCCTCGTCCTGAAGGACGGTGTCGTCCAGCGCGCGATCTACAAGGACATCGCCGAGGAGATCGCGGTCATGGACCCGGACGCGGTGCTGCCGCCGACGGTGGAGCGGCTGCGCGTGGACGTCCCCGAGGACACGAAACTGCTGTCGATCTTCACGGACGTCTTCGACTGCTACTTCCGCTTCCTCGCCGCGAACCTCGCGACCGAGGGCGTCCTGACGGAGGAAGACTTCTGGCGCACGGTCGCGGAGGTCACGCGCGCGTACCAGGCGACGGTGCCGGAACTGGCGGACAAGTTCCGCCAGTACGACATGTTCGCCCCGGAGTTCGCCCTCTCCTGCCTCAACCGCCTCCAGCTCCGCAACAACCAGCAGATGGTCGACCTCGCGGACCCAGCAGGCGCCCTCCAACTGATCGGCACGCTGAAGAACCCCATAGCAGGGTTCTGACAAAGCCAGACGGGTGCCCAGGAGACGGTCCTCCTGGGCACCCGTCAGCACAAACTCCCTAGGGGCGCGGGGAACTGCGCGATCAACCCCCACCGCCCCGCACCCGAATCACAACCAAGGCACCTGAGGCGACCGGTAGAAAGAAATTCCCAGCGCCTCCCACCGCTCAGCCTGCGCAGCAAGCCGCACCTTGTATGCGTCCCAGTCATGCGTCACCGCAGGCGACCACCCCAGCTCGGCCACCCCGGCAACCCGCGGGAACGCCATGTACTCGATGTCCTCCGACGTCCGCAGCGTCTCGCTCCACAGCGGCGCCTCGACCCCGCGCACCGCCGACTCGGGCACCCCGGCCAGATAGTCCCCGGGGTCCCAGTCGTACGACCGCCGCACCTCGACGTACCCCGCCCAGGACAGCCCCAGCGGAGTGCTCTCGTCGTACTTCATGTCGAGGTAGATCCGGTCGGCCGGCGAGAGGATCAGCCCCGTTCCGGCCCGCGCCGCCGCGGCGACCTGCTCCTTCTCCTGCGCACTGGTGCCGTCGAGCCCCCAGTACTGGGCGAGCGCCCCCTTCGCCGGCGAGGCCCCGGTCAGCTGGTGCCAGCCGATGACCGTCTTGCCGTACTCGGCGACGACGGGCTGCACCCGGTCCATGAACTTCACGTAGTCGGCGTGCGGCGTGGAGTGCGCCTCGTCCCCGCCGATGTGCAGATAGCGGCCCGGGGTGAGCGCGGCGAGCTCCCGGATCACGTCCTCCACGAAGTCGTACGTGAGGTCCTTGCCGACGCACAGCGAGCTGAAGCCGACCTCGGTGCCGGTGTAGAGCGGGGGCGCCACCCCGTCGCAGTTCAGCTCGGCGTACGAGGCCAGTGCCGCGTTGGTGTGGCCCGGTATGTCGATCTCGGGGACGACCTCCAGGTGCCGGGAGGCGGCGTGGCGGACGATCTCCCTGTAGTCGTCCTTGGTGTAGTAGCCCCCGGGACCCCCGCCGACCTGCGTGGAGCCGCCGTATGTCGCGAGCCGCGGCCAGGAGTCGATGGCGATCCGCCAGCCCTGGTCGTCGCTGAGGTGCAGGTGCAGCTTGTTGAACTTGTACAGCGCCAACTGGTCGACGTACCGCTTGACCTCGTCGACGGAGAAGAAGTGCCGGGAGACGTCGAGCATCGCGCCGCGCCAGCCGTAGCGCGGGGTGTCCTTGATCGTGCCGCCCGCGACCAGCCAGGGCCCGGGCTGCACGGAGTCCTTCTCCACGGCGGCGGGGAGGAGCTGGCGCAGGGTCTGGACGCCGTGGAAGAGCCCGGCGGGCCTGGCCGCGGTGATGACGACACCCCGGCGGTCGCTGTCGAGGCGGTAGCCCTCCGCGCCGAACGCCCCCTCGGCGAGGCGCAGTCGGATGCCGCCGCCGTGGGTGGTGACCGGGAGCCGGTAGCCGGTGGAGGGCCGCAGGATGCCCGCGAGGTACTCCCCGACCCGGCGCACCTCGCGCGAGTCGTCGACCCGGATCCGGGTGCCGTCGGTGATGCGGTACGGGGAACCGCCCGGCGCGACGGAGGCCGGGGCGGGAACCACCCGGTCGAGCGGGATCGCGGTCGGCCCCGGCCCCGCGGGCACCGCGCCGGTCGCGGAGACGCCGGCCGCCGCGACGAGCAGCAGCGAGCCGAGGAGGCGAAGCGTTCTGTGGCGCTGTCTCACAGTCGGTCCCTTCGGTGAGCTCCGATAGGTACAGACCACTCTCTCGCGAGTCCGGTGGAACAATCACCCCCATGGCGGAAATCATCCAGAAGGACGGCACCTGGGTCTTCGACGGGGAGGCGCTGCGGCTGACGCCCGGCCGGGACAAGAACGTCAGCCTTTTCCGCAAGACCCTCGGCGAACTCGTCGTCCCCCTGGGCGCGTTGGCGGGCATCTCGTTCGAGCAGGGCAAGAAGGCCGGGCGGCTCAGACTGCGGCTGCGCGACGGCGCCGACCCCCTGCTGCACGCCTCGGGCGGCCGGCTCACCGAGCCCCACGACCCCTACCAGCTGCTCGTGGAGTCCGACCGCTACGGCGTCGCCGAGTACTTCACGGACGAGGTCCGCAACGCCCTCCTGCTGGACCAGGTCCCGGCCGACCCGGTGGACGCCTACCTGCTGCCGGGCCCGGCGGTGCCGCTGTCGGTGTCCGCCGGTGACGGCACCGCGAGCTTCGACGGCGAGCGGATCCGGCTGGAGTGGAACTGGAAGACGGAGGACGCCAAGGCCGCCGCGGGGGCCCGCGTCCTCGGCCTCACCGACATCACCGCCGTGGAGTGGCATCCCGCGGTGGGCCTGGAGAACGGCCACCTCCGCTTCACCGTCCGCAACGCCCCGACCAAGGCCCCGCCGAAGTACGACCCCAACGCCGTGGAGCTGTGGGGCTTCAAGAAGGACCCGCTGATGGCCCTGGTCGCGGCGGCCGTCCAGGCCCGGCTCCCGCACCCGGCGGCCGCCGCGGACGTACGGCGGCCGGAGCCGGCGGACGCCCGCCCCGCGCTGCCGGCCACCGCCGAGGACGACCACGACGCGCTGCTGCGACGGCTGCGCGAGCTCGGCGAGCTGCACCGCACGGGCGTCCTGACGGACGAGGAGTTCGCCCTGGCAAAACAGGCGATTCTCAAGCGAATGTGACGCTCTTCCCCAGCCACCGACACGACCCTGCCCGAAATCGGGCAGGATTCTTGCGAATGAACGGCCGGTACCCCAGGATCTAGCGGGTGCACGACGAACTTGTTGATCATCTGACGCGGTCCACGCCCCTCAACCGGGGCGAGGCGCTGCGCGTGATCCAGGACGTGCTCGCCTACTTCGACGAGACGACCGAGGAGTACGTCCGTCGCCGCCACCGCGAACTCCAGGCCCAGGGCCTGGTGAACACGGCGATCTTCGAACGGATCGAGGCGGACCTGAAATACCGGGCGGTGGCACCGCCGGAGCTCACCCTCCGGCAGCTGCGCCGGATCGTCTACGGCTAGGAATACCCATACATGTGCGGAATCGTCGGTTACATCGGCAAGCGCGACGTGGCCCCGCTGCTGCTCGAAGGCCTCCAGCGCCTGGAGTACCGCGGCTACGACTCGGCGGGCATCGCGGTCACCTCGCCCAAGAGCAGCGGTCTGAGGACGGTCAAGGCCAAGGGCCGGGTCCGTGACCTGGAGGCCAAGGTCCCGGTCCGCTTCAAGGGCACCACCGGTATCGCCCACACCCGCTGGGCCACCCACGGCGCCCCCTCCGACGTCAACGCCCACCCGCACCTGGACGCCGAGGGCAAGGTCGCCGTCGTCCACAACGGCATCATCGACAACGCCTCCGACCTGCGCCGCAAGCTGGAGGCGGACGGTGTCGAGTTCCTCTCCGAGACCGACACCGAGGTCCTCGTCCACCTCATCTCCCGCGCGCAGGGCGAGAAGCTGGAGGACAAGGTCCGCGAGACGCTCCGGCTGATCGAGGGCACGTACGGCATCGCCGTCCTGCACGCCGACTTCCCGGACCGGATCGTGGTCGCCCGCAACGGCTCGCCGGTCGTCCTCGGCATCGGCGAGAAGGAGATGTTCGTCGCCTCGGACATCGCCGCGCTGGTCGCCCACACGCGGCAGATAGTGACCCTCGACGACGGCGAGATGGCCACCCTCAAGGCCGACGACTTCCGCACCTACACCACCGAGGGCACACGGACGACGGCCGAGCCCACCACCGTCGAGTGGGAGGCCGCCTCCTACGACATGGGCGGCCACGACACCTACATGCACAAGGAGATCCACGAGCAGGCCGACGCCGTGGACCGGGTGCTGCGCGGCCGGATCGACGACCGCTTCTCCACCGTGCACCTCGGCGGCCTCAACCTGGACGCCCGCGAGGCGCGCCGGATCCGCCGCGTGAAGATCCTCGGCTGCGGCACCTCGTACCACGCGGGCATGATCGGCGCCCAGATGATCGAGGAGCTGGCCCGGATCCCCGCGGACGCCGAGCCGGCCTCGGAGTTCCGCTACCGCAACGCGGTCGTGGACCCCGACACCCTCTACATCGCGGTCTCCCAGTCCGGTGAGACGTACGACGTCCTCGCGGCCGTCCAGGAGCTCAAGCGCAAGGGCGCCCGGGTCCTCGGCATCGTCAACGTCGTCGGCTCGGCCATCGCCCGCGAGGCGGACGGCGGCATCTACGTGCACGCCGGCCCCGAGGTCTGCGTGGTCTCCACCAAGTGCTTCACCAACACCACGGTGGCCTTCGCCCTGCTCGCCCTGCACCTGGGCCGCACCCGTGACCTCTCGGTCCGCGACGGCAAACGGATCATCGAGGGCCTGCGCAAGCTGCCCGGCCAGATCTCCGAGATGCTGGAGCAGGAGGACGAGATCAAGAAGCTGGCCGAGGAGTACGCCGAGGCCCGCTCGATGCTCTTCATCGGCCGGGTCCGCGGCTACCCGGTGGCCCGGGAGGCCTCGCTGAAGCTCAAGGAGGTCTCCTACATCCACGCGGAGGCCTACCCCGCCTCCGAGCTCAAGCACGGCCCGCTGGCCCTGATCGAGCCGGCCCTCCCCACGGTGGCGATCGTCCCGAACGACGACCTCCTGGAGAAGAACCGCGCGGCCATGGAGGAGATCAAGGCCCGCAGCGGCAAGATCCTCGCGGTGGCCCACCAGCCCCAGGAGAAGGCCGACCAGACGATCGTGGTCCCGAAGAACGAGGACGAACTGGACCCCATCCTGATGGGCATCCCGCTCCAACTCCTCGCCTACCACACGGCCCTGGCCCTGGGCCGGGACATCGACAAGCCGAGGAACCTGGCCAAGTCGGTGACGGTCGAGTAGTCGACCCCTCAGGAACGGCCCCCCGCGTGTTGCCACCCACCACGCGGGGGGCCGTTCCCTTCGCCGGGGAGCCGCCCGCCCCCCGGCCTGCGCTGCTGGCCGGTGGCCGTCACAACCCCGGCCGGCGGCACGCGCGTACTGGCCATATGCCCTTCACAAAGGCACAAACACCTGTGCGCGGCAGTGGATTCATGCATCAGGGAGGGGAGGGGGGACGCGCGGAGGGCGCATCTCGCCCGAAACGGGCGGGAGTTACGGGATGACGACGACGGGCCGCTTCGCCCGCTTGGCGAGCCGCCCCGCGACGGAGCCGAAGATCCGCCCCACGATGCCGTGCGTGGAGCCCACGACGATCGCGTCCGCCTCGTACTCGCGGCCCACCTCTTCGAGTTCGTGGCAGATGTCACCGCCGCGCTCGACGAGGATCCACGGCACCTCGGCCAGATAGTCCGCGCAGGCGAGCTCGAGGCCCAGCACCTCGGTGCGGTGGTCCGGGACGTCCACGAAGACCGGCGGCTCGCAGCCGGCCCACACGGTGGTGGGCAGCCGGTTGGCGACATGCACGATGATCAGGGCCGAGCCGGAGCGATGGGCCATGCCGATGGCGTAGGCGAGGGCGCGCTCACTGGAGGTGGAGCCGTCGAAGCCGACCACGACGCCGTGCTTGAAGGCGGGGTCGCAGGAATGACGTGGCTCTTCCGCCGCCAGGGGCTCGGCCGCCGTGGGATCGGCGACGGGCCGCTTGCGGTCCGCGGGTTCGAAGAATTCGTGACCGGCCATGGCTGTCTCGGCGTTGTGATCCTTGTGTGGGTGGGATGACAGGGTGCGACGGAGCTGTGTCCGGGAATCATCTTCCCAACCCCATACCCCCAAGGGTACGGCGGCACGCCTCCTTAGCCCATATCCCGCGATGTGCTCCGCGGGGGTTCCAGGGAGCATGCACGAGGGTGTGCCCGTAACGCAATGGTTGCTGCGCCGTACAGGCGGTTTGCCCAGGGTGCCCGCGCGAGGCAGGTCGTCCGCCCTCCGGCGGACCGCACAGTGACCGACCGTCCGACCACGCGTTGATCTCCGTGAGCCACCGACACCGGGAGCAGGCATGGCCGGACAGCAGCACCAGGACAGCACCACCGACGTGGTCCGCTGGGCGGCCTTCTCCTGCGTCCTCGTCCCCGTCGTCCTCCTCTGGTACGGCACCTCCCTGGCCGGCGCCACCGGCACCGCCCTGGGCCTGGCCGCCGTCACCGCCGTCTGCCGGGTCCTGCTGCGCCGGTCCGAGCGCGGCGCGGCCCGCTCGCTCGCCGAGGAACCCGCCGCGCTCGCGCCCCGTCACGGACGCCACCACCGCGGTGGAACGGGCGGGCACCGGGGCGGACGCCACTCCGGGGGAAATACACCGGGCGGTTGACCGGTTTCTATGCCCTCGGGCGCTTCTTTTCAGCCAACTTCCGGCCACCCGGCATCGGTTGCCCGAACCACCCCCCAACCCCCGTTCGACCTGCACGAAAAGGGTGTCGGGGGTGCTGCGCACCCTACGTGGATTGGCCACTGCGACGAGGCGCACTTCCCTGCACGGCCCGCGAGTGCAACGCTTCGTGATCGAATGCTTCACGCCAAGTTGCCAAGTCGACAATGTGCCGAGTGGCGAACCGGCCACTCCGGCGCGAGGCGACACAGTAGATTCGATCTTGACTGTCTACGGCGGGGGACTCGTGCAGGACCGAGGGGAAACGTGCAGGAGCGACACAACCGAGGAGCCGCGACCACCGAGGGGGGCTTAGCAGTATGAGCCACGACTCCACTGCCGCGCCGGAAGCCGCGGCCCGGAAACTTTCCGGGCGACGCCGCAAGGAGATCGTCGCGGTGCTGCTGTTCAGCGGCGGCCCCATCTTCGAGAGTTCCATACCACTGTCGGTGTTCGGCATCGATCGCCAGGACGCCGGCGTGCCGCGCTACCGACTGCTGGTCTGCGCCGGCGAAGAGGGCCCGCTGCGGACCACAGGGGGGCTGGAACTCACCGCGCCACATGGCCTGGAGGCGATCGCGCGGGCGGGCACGGTCGTCGTGCCGGCCTGGCGCTCGATCACCTCGCCACCGCCGGACGACGCGCTCGACGCACTGCGCCGGGCACACGAGGAGGGCGCCCGCATCGTAGGGCTGTGCACCGGCGCCTTCGTCCTCGCGGCGGCAGGCCTGCTGGACGGCCGCCCCGCGACCACCCACTGGATGTACGCACCGACGCTGGCCAAGCGCTATCCGTCGGTGCACGTGGATCCCAGAGAGCTGTTCGTCGACGACGGAGACGTACTGACCTCCGCCGGTACGGCGGCCGGAATCGATCTCTGTCTCCACATCGTGCGGACGGACCACGGCAACGAGGCGGCCGGTGCGCTGGCCCGTCGCCTGGTCGTCCCGCCGCGCCGGACGGGAGGCCAGGAGCGCTACCTGGACCGCTCTTTACCGGAGGAGATCGGCGCCGACCCGCTCGCCGAGGTCGTCGCCTGGGCGCTGGAGCATCTCCACGAGCAGTTCGACGTGGAGACGCTGGCCGCGCGGGCGTACATGTCGCGCCGCACCTTCGACCGGCGCTTCCGCTCGCTGACCGGGTCGGCCCCGCTGCAGTGGCTGATCACCCAGCGGGTGCTCCAGGCACAGCGTCTGCTGGAGACGTCCGACTACTCGGTGGACGAGGTCGCGGGCCGCTGCGGCTTCCGCCCGCCGGTGGCGCTGCGCGGCCACTTCCGCCGCCAGCTGGGCTCTTCCCCGGCGGCGTACCGGGCGGCCTACCGGGCCCGTCGCCCGCAGGCCGAACGGCCGACGGCGGACGCCGACACCGCCCCCGGTCCGACGCCCACGCTCCACCCGGAGCCCGGGCCGGTCCCGCTCCAGGCCCGCCGCACCCCGAGCACGGTGGGCCAGGCGCTGGCGGCGGCGTCCTCGGACAACGGCCGGGAGGCCTATGCGGCGCGGGCCAGCCTGCCGGGGCAGCGCAGCGCGACCTGAGCCGACGTGACGGACCGCACGCCGGACGGGCCCACCAGCCCGTCCGGCGTTCGCGTGCCAGCCCTCGGCGAGGGCCGGAGGCGACACGGGGTGCTGCAAAAGCCGACGTCAGCTTTAGGGTGGTCGCATGAACGATCGCATGGTGTGGATCGACTGCGAGATGACCGGCCTCTCGCTGTCCGACGACGCGCTCATCGAGGTTGCCGCCCTCGTCACCGACTCCGAGCTCAACATCCTCGGTGACGGTGTGGACATCGTCATCCGGCCGCCGGAGTCGGCCCTGGAGACGATGCCGGAAGTGGTGCGTCAGATGCACACCGCGTCCGGACTCCTGGACGAACTCGCCGGCGGTACGACGCTGGCGGAGGCCGAGGCCCAGGTCCTGGCGTACGTACGCGAACACGTCAAGGAAGCGGGCAAGGCCCCGCTGTGCGGCAACTCCGTCGGCACCGACCGCGGCTTCCTGCTGCGGGACATGCCGACGCTGGAGAACTACCTCCACTACCGGATCGTGGACGTCTCCAGCGTCAAGGAGCTCGCCCGCCGCTGGTACCCGCGCGCCTACTTCAACAGCCCGGAGAAGAACGGCAACCACCGCGCCCTCGCCGACATCCGCGAGTCCATCGCGGAACTGCGCTACTACCGCGAGGCCGTCTTCGTGCCCCAGCCCGGGCCGGACAGCGAGACCGCCCGGACGATCGCCGCGAAGCACGTCCTGCCTGCTCAGTAGCGCCGGGAGAGGCCCGCGCCCGGGCCCCCGGAAAAGCCGGGCGCGAGCACCCCTTCGGACCCTGTACACTTTTTCTCGGCCGGTCGGTGAACCACCAGGGAAACCGCCGGTCATGGTGGGTGTAGCTCAGCTGGTAGAGCACCTGGTTGTGGTCCAGGATGCCGCGGGTTCGAGTCCCGTCACTCACCCTGAGCGATCAGCCGGTGACCTTGCATCAAGGTCACCGGCTGATCGCGTTCCCGACCCCGCGTACCCTTGCTCATGAGCCGGTTGTGAAGCAGGGAGGCTCGCCATGGGGTCGCAGCGGATTCATCGGTGGCGGCTGCTGACGTGGCTGGTCCTGACGTTCAACCTGGCGATGCTGCTGTGGCTCGTGGTCGCGCTGGCCGCGGCCGAGGGGGAGGCCAACAACCCCGGCAGCTCCACCGGCACCTGGCTGGTGGCCTCCGTCTGGCTGACCGGCGCGGTCCTGCTCGGCGCCGCCTGGCTGGTCACCCACCACACCGAACGCCCGGCACGGCGCGCCCGCCGGGGCTGGCACCGCTGAGGCCGCTCAGGACGACGCCCGCTCCTCCAGCTCGGTGGCCAGCACCACCTGCCGCCGCTCCAGGCCCCGGGAGACCGCCGGGCGCCGGTCGGCGATCTCCTCCAGCAGCAGGTCGATCATCCGGCGGCCCATCTCCTGGATCGGCTGGCGCACGCTGGTCAGCGGGGGCTCCATGTGCCGGGCGATGGCCGAGTCGTCGTAGCCGACCAGCGCCACGTCCTCGGGGATGCGGCGGCCCTCCTCGCGCAGCACCTGCCGGGCGCCCGCCGCCATGACGTCCGAGCCGGCGAAGACGGCGTCCAGGCCGGGCCGGCGCTCCAGCAGCGCGGTCATCGCGCGCCGGCCGCCGTCCTCGGTGAAGTCGCCCGGCTCGATCAGCCGCTCGTCCACGGTCTGGCCCGCCTCCCGCAGGGCGTCGCGGTAGCCGTCGACGCGGCGCTGGGCGCCGTACACGTCGAGGCGGCCGGTGATGTGGGCTATCTCGCGGCGGCCGCGGGAGAGCAGATGCTCCACGGCCTGGCGGGCGCCGCCGTAGTTGTCGGAGTCCACCGAGGTGAGCGTCTCCGCGGCGGATCTCGGGCCGCTGATCACGGCCGGTATCTCCAGCTGGGCCAGCAGGTCGGGCAGCGGGTCGTCGGCGTGCACCGAGACCAGCAGCACACCGTCGACCCGGTGCGCGGCGAGGTACTGGGCGAGCCGCTGCCGCTCGCGGTCGCTGCCCGCGAAGATCAGCAGCAACTGCATCTCGGTCTCGGACAGTTCGGCCCCGACGCCCTTGAGGATGTCGGAGAAGTACGGCTCGGAGAAGAACCGGGTCTCCGGCTCGGGCACCACGAGGGCGATGGCGTCGGTGCGGTTGGCGGCGAGAGCCCGGGCGGCGGTGTTCGGGACGTAACCGAGCTCGGCGACGGCGGCCTCCACGGCGGCACGGGTGGCGTCACTGACCCGGGGCGAACCGTTGATCACCCGGGACACCGTCCCGCGACCGACGCCGGCCCGCGCGGCGACCTCTTCGAGAGTAGGCCGCCCGCCACTCCGCCCCCGCGCTCCGTGGCTTGCCATGGGCTCCGCCTTTCGCCGTCGTCTTGTCGCTGGCCTGGAATTTAACAGCCCAGCCCCCGGTCGTGACCGTCCGGCGGACGGGCTGCCCGGAGCCGACCGGCGGCGGGCAGCCGGTGGCCGCGCTTCCCGTGGCGTGCCCTGACCCCTCAGTTAACGTCCCGATAACTGAACGCATCTCTCCGCCCCCGTGCCCTTGACACCCCCGCCCGGACCGACGACTCTTCAACACATCACTTGTGGGAGCGCTCCCACAGTACCTGACACATACACATCCCGCACGTTCCCCGCCCGAGCCGCAGCGAGAACAAACGGGCCCAACAGTGCAGTTGGCCGGGGGGTCGGCACGTCAGGGCAACAGGAGGACGCAATGCGAGCATCTACCCGAATCCGCCGCAAGGCGGTAGTCCTCGCGGCGGTCGCGTCGCTGGGCACCGGGCTGCTGGCCGGCTGTGCCGACGACGGCAAAGAGGACGACAGCTCGTCGACCGAGGGCGGTGGCGGCAAGACCAAGATCACTCTTGGCCTGTTCGGCACCGCCGGATTCGAGGAGTCCGGGCTGTACAAGGAGTACGAGAAGCTCCACCCGGACATCGACATCCAGCAGACGGTCGTGGAGCGCAACGAGAACTACTACCCGGCGCTGCTCAACCACCTCACCACCAACAGCGGCCTCCAGGACATCCAGATGGTCGAGGTCGGCAACATCGCCGAAATCGTCCAGACGCAGTCGGACAAGCTGCTCGACCTGTCGAAGTACGGCAAGAAGAGCGACTACCTGGAATGGAAGTGGCAGCAGGCGACCACGCCCGAGGGCCAGACGATCGGTGTCGGCACCGACATCGGCCCGATGGCCATCTGCTACCGCAAGGACCTTTTCGAGAAGGCCGGTCTGCCCACCGACCGCGAGGAGGTCGGCAAGCTGTGGGAGGGCAGCTGGGAGAAGTTCGTCGACGTCGGCAAGCAGTACCAGAAGAAGGCCGGTGAGAGCACCACCTTCCTGGACTCCCCCGGCGGTCTGCTCCAGGCGATCCTCAGCGGCGAGAAGGAGCGGTTCTACGACTCCTCCGGTGAGGTCATCTACAAGACGAACCCGGCCGTGAAGGACGCCTTCGACCTCACCGCGGAAGCGGCCGAGGCCGGGCTGATCGGCAACCAGACGCAGTTCCAGCCCGCCTGGGACACCACGATCGCCAACAGCAAGTTCGCCGCGATGTCCTGCCCGCCGTGGATGCTCGGTTACATCAAGGGCAAGTCGAAGCCCGACGCGGCCGGCAAGTGGGACATCGCCCAGGCGCCGCAGTCCGGCAACTGGGGCGGTTCCTTCCTGACGGTGCCCAAGTCCGGCAAGAACGCGGAGGAGGCGGCGAAGCTGGCCGCCTGGCTGACCGCTCCCGAGCAGCAGGCCAAGCTCTTCGGTGTGCAGGGCAGCTTCCCGTCCACCCCGGCCGCCTACGAGTCGGCCGAGGTGACGAGCGCCAAGAACGACATGACCGGTGACGCGCCGATCGGCACGATCTTCGCGCAGGCCGCCGAGAACATCCCCGTCCAGACCATCGGCCCGAAGGACCAGATCATCCAGCAGGGCCTGACCGACAACGGTGTGGTTCTCGTCACCCAGGGCAAGTCGCCCAAGGAGGCCTGGGACAACGCCGTCAAGACCATCGACAACGCCCTGGACCAGTGACCCGTATGACCACTGGGCACGACACCGCCGCCGCGTCCCCCTCCAAGGAGGGGGGCGCGGCCCCGGGCCGCCCGTTGGGCGGCGGTCCGGTACCCGAGGAGGAGCTGCGGCGCCGCAAGCGGCTCTCCCGCCGCTGGCAGCGGGACGTGCGGTGGAGCCCGTACGCCTTCGTCTCGCCGTTCTTCCTGCTGTTCCTCGCCTTCGGCCTGTTCCCGCTGCTGTACACGGGCTGGGCCTCGCTGCACCAGGTGGAGCTGACCGCGCCGACCGACATGAACTGGGTCGGCATGCGCAACTACACCCGGATCTTCGATGACGACTTCTTCTGGAACGCGGCCCAGAACACCCTGACCATCGGCATCATCTCGACCGTTCCGCAGCTGCTGATGGCGATGGGCATCGCGCACATCCTCAACTACAAGCTGCGCGCCTCGACCTTCTACCGGGTCGCCATGCTGGCGCCGTACGCGACCTCGATCGCCGCCGCCTCGCTGGTCTTCGTGCTGCTCTTCGGCCGCGACTACGGCATGATCAACTGGGCGCTCGGCACGGTCGGGATCGACAACATCGACTGGCAGAACGACAAGTGGGCCTCGCAGATCGCGGTCTCCACGATCGTCATCTGGCGCTGGACCGGCTACAACGCGCTGATCTACCTGGCCGCGATGCAGGCGATCCCGCAGGACCTGTACGAGTCGGCCGCGCTGGACGGGGCGAGCCGCTGGCAGCAGTTCCTCCATGTCACGCTGCCCTCGCTGCGCCCGACGATCCTGTTCACCGTCGTCGTGTCGACCATCGGTGCCTCCCAGGTGTTCGGCGAGCCGCTGCTGTTCGACGCGAACAAGGGCGCCTCGGGCGGATCCCAGCACCAGTTCCAGACGCTCGGCCTGTATCTGTACGAACAGGGCTGGGTGAACCAGCATCTGGGCCGTGCCTCCGCCATCGCCTGGACGATGTTCCTGATCCTCATCCTGGTCGGGATCATCAACTACGTCATCTCGCGCCGGCTGCGCGCCAGTAGTTAGGAGACCGGCCGTGACGACGACCTTGACGAAACCCGAGGCTCCGCAGGAGCGCCGACGTGTGCGAGGGCCCAAGGCGGCACGGGCCGGCGGGACCCTGCACGCGGGACCGATCGCGTACGTGATCCTCGCGCTGTTCACCATCGGCTCGCTGTTCCCGCTGGTGTGGACGGCGATCGCCGCCTCCCGCGACAACCAGCGGCTGGCCGAGACACCGCCGCCGTTCTGGTTCGGCTCGAACCTCTTCGACAACCTCGATCTCGCCTGGAACGACGCGAACCTGGGCGAGGCGTTCCTCAACACCACCTTCGTGGCGGGCGTGTCATCGTTGACGATCGTGTTCCTGTCGACGATCGCCGGGTTCGCCTTCGCCAAGCTGCGCTTCAAGGGCCGTGGCGCGATGATGCTGATCGTGATCGGCACCATGATGGTGCCGCCGCAGCTCAGTGTGATCCCGCTGTACATGATGGTCGCCGAGCTCGACTGGTCCGACCAGCTCCAGGCGGTCATCCTGCCCTCCCTGGTGAGCGCGTTCGGCGTGTTCTTCATGCGGCAGTACCTGATCCAGGCGCTGCCGGACGAGATCATCGAGGCGGCGCGGGTGGACGGCGCGAGCAGCTGGCGCGTGATCTGGCACGTGGTGTTCCCGGCGGCCCGGCCCGCGATGGCGGTGCTGGGCATGCTGATGTTCGTGCAGACCTGGAACGACTTCCTGTGGCCCTTCCTGGTGCTCACCCAGAACGGCAACCCGACCGTGCAGGTGGCGGTCGCGGGCCTGGGCCGCGGCTACACGCCGGACCAGTCCCTGATCATGGCGGGCGCACTGCTGGGCACGCTGCCGCTGCTGCTCGTCTTCGCGATCTTCGGCAAGCAGATCGTCGGCGGCATCATGCAGGGCGCGGTCAAGGGCTGACGCCGCCGTACCGCCCCTGATTCCCAGGGGCCGGGCCACCGTCGCTCCGGCCCCTTCTCCCCCGCCTCCACCCCACTTCCCCCTACCCGTCGGTCTCCACGACCTTCACTGGGAGCGCTTCCATGCCTGAGTCCGCACAGCCGGCGACACCGGTGACCTTTCCACCCGCCTTCCTCTGGGGGGCAGCCACCTCCGCGTACCAGATCGAGGGGGCGGTGCGGGAGGACGGCCGTACCCCCTCGATCTGGGACACCTTCAGCCATACGCCGGGCAAGACGGCGGGCGGTGAGACCGGTGACATCGCTGTCGACCACTACCACCGCTTCCGCGACGACGTGGCGCTGATGGCCGACCTGGGCCTGACCGCGTACCGCTTCTCGGTCTCCTGGTCGCGGGTGCAGCCGACCGGCCGGGGCCCGGCCGTGCAGCGGGGTCTGGACTTCTACCGCAATCTGGTGGACGAGCTGCTGGCGCACGGCATCAAGCCCGCGGTGACGCTCTACCACTGGGACCTGCCGCAGGAGCTGGAGGACGCGGGCGGCTGGCCGGAGCGGGACACGGCCTACCGGTTCGCCGAGTACGCGCAGATCGTCGGGGAGGCGCTCGGCGACCGGGTGGAGCAGTGGATCACGCTCAACGAGCCCTGGTGCAGCGCGTTCCTGGGGTACGCCTCGGGCGTGCACGCGCCCGGCCGGACCGACCCGGCGGCCTCGCTGCGCGCCGCGCACCACCTGAACCTGGCGCACGGCCTCGGGACTTCGGCCCTGCGTTCGGTGATGCCGGCCCGCAACTCGGTGGCGGTGAGCCTGAACTCGTCGGTGGTCAGGGCGGTTTCGGACAGCCCGGAGGACCTGGCGGCCCGGCAGCGGATCGACGACCTGGCCAACGGTGTCTTCCACGGCCCGATGATGCAGGGCGCCTACCCGCAGTCGCTGCTGACGGCGACGGAGTCGCTGACGGACTGGTCGTTCGTGGAGGACGGCGATCTGGCGCTGATCCACCAGCCGTTGGACGCGCTGGGCCTCAACTACTACACGCCGTGCCTGGTGTCGTCCGCCGCGTCGGCCCCCGCGGGTCCCCGGGCGGACGGTCACGGCGAGAGCGCGCACTCCCCCTGGCCGGCCGCGGAGGACGTCGCGTTCCACCAGACCCCGGGCGAGCGCACCGAGATGGGCTGGACGATCGACCCGACCGGCCTGCACGACCTGATCATGCGCTACTCCCGCATGGCCCCCGGTCTGCCGCTGTACATCACGGAGAACGGCGCGGCCTACGACGACAAGCCCGAGCCCGACGGCAGCGTCCACGACCCGGAGCGGATCGCCTACCTCCACGGCCACCTCTCGGCGGTCCGCCGCGCCATTGAGGACGGCGCGGACGTGCGCGGCTACTACCTGTGGTCCCTGATGGACAACTTCGAGTGGTCCTACGGCTACAGCAAGCGCTTCGGCGCGGTGTACGTCGACTACACGACCCTGGAGCGGACCCCGAAGTCGAGCGCCCTGTGGTACGGACAGGCGGCGCGGTCGGGGGCCCTGCCGGAGGTGGAGTCGGTCTGACGGGGGGCGGGGCGCGGCGCCTTGCGGGGGCGCCGCGCCCCGGTCCTTCCGGCTGCTTGAAGGCCTTGTCTGTAGGCCTTACTCGTGGGCCTTACTTGTAGGCCGCGAACGCCTTGGCGAAGGCGTTCTTGTCCTGGTCGACGGAGCTGCAGGTCGCGTCGGCCGCCGGCTTCGGGCCGCCGGGGCAGGCCTTGTCGCGGGTCGCCGACCACATCGACAGCCAGCCGAGGCCCTTGGCCTTGGCGAAGTTCACCAGCTGGGCGGCGTCCTCGACGGTGAAGATCTCCGTGACGACGTCGTTGACGCCGATCATCGGGGTGACCGCGACGGTCTTCCAGGCGGCGCTGTCGGAGAGGCCGAGGACGCCCTTGAGCTGCGCCTGGGTGGCGGTGGCCGCCTGCTCGGCGTAGGTGCCCATGTCGCCGCTGTAGGCGGGCCCGTAGTCCATCGCCATGATGTTGACCGTGTCGATGCCCACCCCGTTCTTCCTGGCGTCGGCCAGCAGGTCCACGCCGGGCTGGGTCAGGCCCTCCGGCATCACCGGGAGGGTGAAGGAGACGTCGAGGCCCGGGTGGGCCTTCTGGAGCTTGGCGATGGCCTGTGCGCGGCGGGTGTTGGCCGCGGTGTCGGGCAGCGCGCCGCCCTCGACGTCGAAGTCGACCTTGGTGAGGTCGTAGGCGTCCACGACCTTGCCGTACGCCGCCGCCAGGGCGTCCGCCGAGGAGCAGGTCGTCGCCAGTTCGCTGCCGGCCGCGCCGCCGAAGGAGACCCGGACGTCGCCGCCCTTGGCGCGCAGGGCGCTGATCTGCGCGGCCACCGCGTCGCTCGCCAGGTCGGTCACCCCGCCCCACTTGGGCGTGCAGCCGCCGCCGTCGGTGACGAAGGCGAGGTTGTAGTCCTTCACCCCGGTGGCCTCGGCGGTGGAGAGCAGGTCGAAGGCCGGGTAGAGGGAGGTGTCGACGTACGGGGC
>NZ_JAMJFL010000041.1 GCF_023544665.1 Streptomyces sp. YS415 | reverse complement strand
AGAGGGTCGCCTTGTTGCCCTTCTTGTCGGCGACCTTCGCGTGGAAGGAGATGGCCTTGCCCTTCTCCGGGTTCTTCACCTTGATCTTGCCGCCGGTGACGGAGACCTTCTTCCAGGTCTGGCCGTAGTCGTACGACACCCACACCGACAGCGACTTGAGGTTGCTGCCCGCCGCGGCGCCCACGACGCTGACCGGGACGGTCTTCGTCTGACCGGCCGTGACCCGGCTGCTCAGGTCCGTCTTCGCGTTGAAGCGGACCGTGGAGGCCGGGAGCCTGACCTGGTCGGACGCCGGCTTCTTGGACTTGAACGTCCAGCTGGCGTCGATCCGGGTCGAGGCGGCGGCCACCTTGACGCTCCGCTTGACCGAGGTCGTCAGCTTGTACTCGGCCTCGGCGGACGGCACCTTGAAGACACCCTCACCGAACAGCGGGTCGGTGTTGGAGCCGATCTTCGTGCCGTTGCGGTACAGCTCCGTCTTCACCGAGGTGAAGTCGGAGGAGCCGGCGTGCTTGGCCCCGTCGGCGAACAGCGGCAGGAAGCCGTAGACGCTGTTGCCCTCGCGGAACAGGCCGTAGTCCGCGTTGATGTGCGGACCGAAGACCGCGGTGTTGAAGGTCTTCTGGTAGGTCTGGCCCGCCTTGAAGATCTGCGACGTGCCGAGCGTGTAGAAGGCGTCCGCGACCGGGAAGCCCTCGGGCGTGTGGCTGCCGTACTGCTCGACGTCGAACGTCCACCGGATGTTGTCGGACGTGGACAGGTACGTCGTGCGGGTGCCCGGCAGCTTCTGCTCGACCGGCGTGCCCATCACGAAGTCACCCGGGAACTCGCCGTACGAGCTCACGCCGCCGGTCTTGCCGGAGGCCGAGGCGCCCAGGCGGTTCTTCACCGTGGCGAGCTCGCTCGCCTTGAAGTGGCGGACCTTGTCGCCCTGGATCTTCTTCACCTTGGCGGTGGTGGCCACGTTGTACTCGGTGCTCGCGCCCTTGGTCCACTGGCCGCTCCAGGTCTGCTGGAGACCGGTGACCTCGCCGCCCAGGTGCTTCATGCGCAGATCGGCGAAGGAGCCGAGACCGACGCCGACGCCGATGGCGGCCGGGTCGTACATGTAGCCGATCATCGCCGAGAGCTGCTCGGCCCCGGCGTCCGGCACCGTGATGTCGGCCGCCTGGGTCTTACGGGCGTCGATCGTCACCGAGGTGTTCTTGGTGACGTTCAGCTTCGGCTGGACCAGCCAGTCCAGGCCACCCTCGAGGTTGACGAAGTCCTTGGCGATCCAGGCGTCCAGCAGGTACTGGCCCTTGGGCAGCCGCAGCGTGGTGGTGCCGGAGGCGACCGGCGGAACACCGTAGGAGCGGTTGGCGGCCAGGCCCGTGTAACCGAGCAGGATGGTGTTGTAGACGTCGGTCGGCTTGCCGTCCTTGCCGATGTGCTTGACGGTGACGTCGTACGACTCCACCTCGCGCTGCACCGCGGCGGCCGTACGGACCGTCTGCCCGCCGCCCGTCGCCGTCACGTACGCCGAGTAGGCGCCGTCCAGCGTGCCGCCCAGCTTGGTGTTGACCGTCATGCCGACGCTCGCCTTGCCGCCCGCCGGGACGGTCACCGAGGTGGCGCCCAGCTTGAAGAAGCCCGCCGGGGCCGGCCGGCCCTTCGGGTCGGTGGCGGTCGCCGCCAGCTTCAGGGTGACGTCCTGCGTACCGAGGTTGCGGTACGTCAGCTCCTTGGTGACCGGGGTGTCATCGGTGTGCGGCCACTGCTGCACCCCGAAGCTCAGCGACACCGGGTCGGCGATCAGGGTCTGCTTGATGGCCTTGTCGACCCGGATCCGGCCCGAACCCTGTTCGAACGGCGTGTACTTGCCGCCCTTCGCGGACGCGGTCAGCGCGCCCTTGAGCTCGGCGTACGTCCACTCCGGGTGCTGCTGCTTCAGGATCGCTGCGGCGCCCGCGACATGCGGCGTCGCCATCGACGTACCCGAGATGGTCAGGTACCCGGCCGGCTTCTCGCCGACCTCCTGCTCGATCATGCTGCCCTTGGCGGACGCGGCCGTGATGTCCACGCCCGGGGCGGTGACGTCCGGCTTGATCGCGCCGTCGCCGAGCCGCGGTCCGGTGCTGGAGAACCCGGCGAGCCGGTCCTTGTCGTCGACCGCGCCGACGGTGAGCGCGGCCTCGGCGCTGCCGGGCGAACCGACCGACTCCGGGCCGGAGTTGCCCGCCGCGATGGCGAACAGGATGCCCTTCTCGGCGGACAGCTTGTTGACCGCCGCCTCCAGCGGGTCCACCTCGGGGGTGTCCATGCCGCCGAGGCTGAGGTTGACGACCTGGGCGCCCTGCTCGGCCGCCCACTCGATGCCGGCCAGGATGCCGGAGTCGTCACCGGAGCCGGTGTCGTCCAGGACCTTGCCGTTGAGGACCTGGGCGCCGGGCGCCACGCCCTTGAACTTGCCGCCGGACTTCGCTCCGGTGCCCGCCGCGATGGACGCGACGTGCGTGCCGTGGCCGACCTTGTCCTCCGCGGTCGCGGCCGGGGTGAAGTTCTTCGAGGCGATCACCTGGTCCTTGAGGTCCGGGTGGTTCGCGTCGACACCGGTGTCCAGGACGGCGATCTTGACGCCCTTGCCGTCGTACCCCGCCGACCATGCCTTCGGGGTGCCGATCTGGGCCACGGAGGTGTCGAGGGTGGCCTTGCGGGTGCCGTCGAGCCAGACGTGGGCGATGCCCGAGGCGGTCCGGTCGCCGTTGGTGACCGCGGCCCACAGGTCGGGCGTCTCGGTGTACGGCGTCTGGACCGCGTCCGCGTTCAGGGACTTCAGGGTCCGGCGGAGCTGGCCCGCGTCCCGGACGTCGGCCTTGGTGCCGGCCGCGGCGCCCTTGTAGCCGACGATCACCTTCAGGCCCTTGGCCTGCGACTTGCGGGTGGCCGACTTGCTGAGCTCGGTGACGTCGAACAGCCGCTGGTCGAGCTTGCCCGCGGTGATCAGGCGGGCCGCGTCGGCGGGTATGACGAGCGTGTGCCCGTCGGCCTTGCGGATCTGGACGGGTATGTGCTGACGTCCCTCCGCCCGCTGCAGGCCGATCACCCGGCCCTTGGCGTCGACGGTGACCCGGTCACCGGTGATCAGGGTGAGGGCGTGATGGCCGGTCAGCTGAGCGGCGCCTGCTGCGCGCTGCTCGGGCTTCGCCGACGCCGGGCTGGTCATGCCGGCGGCGAGGGCGACGGCGGCGGCCGTGGCAACCGTGGCCGCGCATGCTCTTTTCACTTGTCTGCGCAAGTTTCCCCCTTGCTGAAGTACCGGGTGAATTCCCCCTTCACCCGGCCGGGGGTGGTCTGCACAGACGTACGTGCCCCCCGGAATAGGCAGTATGCCGGGGGGTGATCAGCTACCTCAATAGACAGGGGGCGGACAGAATCGGACTGTTACGCGTCGGTCTCACGACGCGACTTACGCGCTCGTGTTTTCCTTGACGGAGATCTTTCCCTTGCGGATGGTCGCGACGCGGGGGGCCTTCTTCGCGATCGCCGAATCGTGCGTGACCATGATGAAGGTGAGCCCGAGCTCCTTCCACATGCGTTCGAGTACGTCCATGATCTCGTCGCGCATCGACTCGTCGAGGTTGCCCGTGGGTTCGTCGGCGAGCAGCACCTTGGGCTGCTTGACCAGGGCGCGGGCGATGGCGACGCGCTGCTGCTGTCCTCCGGACATCTCGGAGGGGAGGTGGGCGAGCCGTTCGCCGAGGCCGACCGACTTCAGCGCCTCGGCGGCGCGTTCGCGGCGGTCCTTGCCCTTGACGCCGAGGGGGACCAGGGCGGTTTCCACGTTCTCCTGGGCGGTGAGGGTGGGGATGAGATTGAAACTCTGGAAGACGAATCCGATGTTCTCGCTGCGGACTCCGGTCAGTTTGGCCTCGGACAGTTTGGCGAGATCCGTGCCATCCAGAACGACCTCTCCCGACGTCGGACGGTCGAGACCGCCGAGCATCTGAAGAAGAGTCGACTTACCGCCGCCGGTGGGGCCCTGGATGACGAGACGGTCCCCGTCGGGGATGGTGAGGTCGACTCCGTCGAGGGCGTGGACTGTTTCCTTGCCTCGTGTGTAGAGCTTGGTGACGCTTCTGAGGTCGTACATGGGGTGGCTCCTGGGTGGGTCAGGGGTGCTTGGGGGGTTCGTCGACGGCGCCGCGGACGGTCTTCGTCACTCGACTCGGCGCAACGCGTCCGCCGGGCGGAGGCGGGAGGCTCGCCAGCCGCCGAAGGCGCCTGCGATCAGGCCGCCGGTCACCGCCAGGCCCACCGCCAGGGCGATCGTCGTCGCGCTGACCGGGGCCGTGAGGGCGACTTCGAGGGCGGTGGAGGTCTGCTCCGCCCCGGGGCCGCGCATCACGACGCCGGGGCCTCCGGCGAGGCCACCCCCGCCGCCGCCCAGCTGCGCTTCCAGCGTCGGGCTGATCGCCGTCACCGCGTACGCGCCCGCCAGGCCCACCGCGATGCCCAGGACGCCGCCGACCAGACCGTTGACGACCGCCTCACCGACGACCTGCCGGGTCACCCGGCCGGACTTCCAGCCCAGCGCCTTCAGCGTGCCGAACTCCCGCACCCGGCGCGACACCGCCGCGGACGTCAGCAGCCCGGCCACCAGGAACGCCGCCACCAGGACCGCGATCGACAGCCACTTGCCGACGCTCGACGCCAGGTCGGACGCCGTCGACAGCGACCCCGACACCGTGTCCGCCAGATCCGCCGACGTCGTCACCGTCGTACCGGAGATGTTCCGCTGGATCTCCGACTTCACCGCGTCGATCCGCTGCGAGTCGGTGGCCTTGACGTAGATCGTGGTGACCTTGTTCTTCGCGTCGGCCAGCGTCTGCGCCTGCTTCAGCGGGATGTAGAGATTGGCCGCCGCGTCCCCGCTCTCGGGCGTGGCGATGCCGATCACCTCGAACTTCGTGCCCTTGACGGTCACCGTGGAGCCGACCTTCAGCTTCTTCTCCTTGGCGTACGACGCGTCGGCGACGACCACCTCGGCGTTCGTCTCGGACGACGTGAACGTACGACCACTCGTGATCGTCGAGGAGGTCAGCGGACCCAGCGCCGGCTCGGTGACATCGGTGCCGTAGACCGAGTAGTTGTTGACGTCGAACTCGGCGCCACCGCCCTCCACCCGGCCCTCGGGCGCCTGCGTCCCGCCGCCGGGACCGCCCTGCTCCTGGCCGCCCCCGCCCTGCTGGAACTCGCCGCGCTTGAACTGCCCGCTGACCTTGATGACCTGGAGGCTCAGCCCGCCCACCGCGTCCGCGACCCCGCTCTGCGCGCCGACCTTGTCCACGGTCGAGCTCGCCAGCGTCTGGAAGCCCTGGACCAGGACCCGGTCGCTGCTCTGCTCCTCCTCGGAGTCGCTGTCCCGCGCGTCGAACTCGAACCGCGGCCGCTGCGCCTGATCCCCCTCCGCCGCGGCCGCCTTGGTGACGGTCATGTCGGTGCCGAGCCCGTACAGCGACTCCAGGACCTTGTCCTGGGCCCTGCCCATGCCCGAGGACACGGAGCTGACCACGATGACCAGGGCGATGCCCAGTGCGAGGCCGGAGGCGACGACGAGGGCCGCCTTTCGGCGGCGGCGCAGTTCGCGCCTCAGGTAGGTGAAGAACATGCGCCGCAAGCTAGGCAGGGCGCGTGATGAAGGGATAAGGCCCCGATAAGAGACGGATGAGAAGGCCCTCCGCGAACGGGGAAGCATGTCGTATCGGACTGTGCTTGTGTGGGCGCATGACGGCTCACACGGTGGAATACGTCCGGTACCGCATCCCTGAGCAGCAGTCGGCGGAGTTCATGGCCGCCTACACCCGCGCCGCGGCCGCCCTCGCGGCGGCCCCGCAGTGCGTCGACTACGAACTGGCGCGCTGCGAGGAGGACTTCGAGCACTACATCCTGCGGATCACCTGGACCTCGACCGAGGACCACATCGAGGGCTTCCGCACCTCGGAGCTGTTCCCCGGCTTCCTGGCCGAGATCCGCTCCTTCATGAGCACCATCGAGGAGATGCGGCACTACAAGCCGACCAGCGTGCGCGGCACCGGCTCTGCGGTGCCGACGCTGTACGCGTGGGCGGGCGGGGCCGAGGCGCTCGGCCGGCTGACCGCGGCCTTCTACGACAGGGTCGCCAAGGACGACCTGCTGGCCCCGCTGTTCGAGGGCCTGGACCCGGAGCACGCCGAGCACGTGGCGCAATGGCTGGGCGAGGTCTTCGGCGGCCCGACCGGCTACTCCGACACCCAGGGCGGCCACGGTCACATGGTCGCCAAGCACATGGGCCTGGCCATCACCGAGCCCCAGCGCCGCCGCTGGGTCAACCTCATCCAGGACGCGGCGGACGAGGCGGGCCTGCCCACGGACGCCGAGTTCCGCTCGGCGTTCCTGGCCTACGTGGAGTGGGGCACCCGCCTGGCGATCCACTTCTCCGGCCCGGACGCCCGGACCCCGGCCGAGCAGCCGGTGCCGAAGTGGAACTGGGGGGCGGCCCCGCCGTACCAGGGCTGAGGCGGGGCGGGGCTGAGACGGGTCAGGGGGCGGACCGCGCCGCGGAGCCGCTCTTGGCGGCGTCCGCGCCCCAGCTCGCCAGCAGCCGCAGCGCCTCCGCGGACGGCGAGCCCGGCTCGGAATGGTAGGTGATCAGTGACTGTTCCGAGCCGTCCGTCAAGGTGAACGTCTCGAAGTTCAGCGTCAGTTCGCCGACCAGCGGGTGCCGCAGCCGCTTGATGCCGTAGCTCTTCTCCCGCACGTCGTGGGTGGCCCACAGGAGCCTGAACTCTTCGCTCTTGACGGAGAGTTCGCCCACCAGCGAGGAGAGCCGGGGGTCGTCGGGGTGGCAGCCCGCGTCCATGCGCAGGTAGCTGACGATGTCGGAGGCCTTCTGGTCCCACTCCACGAACAGCTCCCGGTACTCCGGCCGCAGGAACACCAGCCGCGCCCAGTTCCGTTCCTGGGCCGGCAGCTCGGCCCAGTCGCCGAAGACGGCCGCGGCCATCGGGTTCCACGCGAGGATGTCCGTGCGCCGCCCGGTGACATACGCCGGGACGCTCTCCAGCGACACCAGCAGCTGTCCCAGCGACGCCCGCGCCTGCTCGGACCGCCCCGCCGGCTTCTTCTTGTGCTGCTTGGGCTTGGCCAGATGCGTCAGATGGGCGTGCTCGGCGTCGGTCAGCCGCAGCGCCCGCGCGATGGAGTCCAGCACCTCCGCCGACACATTGCGTCCGTTGCCCTGCTCGAGACGCGTGTAGTACGCCACCGACACCCCGGCCAGCTGCGCCAGCTCCTCGCGCCTGAGCCCCGGCACCCTGCGGTGCCGCCCGAAGTCCGGCAGCCCCACGTCCTCCGGCTTCAGCCGGGCACGCCGGGTGCGCAGGAACTCGCTGAGCTCGGCGCGCCGGTCCAGGCCGCCGGGCTCCTGCGGGGATGCGGGCTGTTGGTCCATGGGCCCAGTATTCACGGTCGTACGCCCACCAGCCTGACCCCGTCAGTAGTAGGAACACCAGACGTACGCAAAGCGGTGACCTGGGTGGACGGCGACGGCTGGGGCAGGCTGGTGGTGTGCCCGGACAGAAGGCAGCCGGGCGCGCAACCTCTAGGAGATCCACTCCCATGACCACTGTCGCTGCGTACGCCGCCCCCTCTGCCAAGGCCCCGCTCGAGCGCACCACCATCGAGCGCCGTGCCGTCGGTGAGTTCGATGTGCTGATCGACATCAAGTTCGCCGGTATCTGCCACTCGGACATCCACCAGGCCCGCGAGGGCTGGGGTGAGGCCATCTTCCCGATGGTGCCCGGCCATGAGATCGCGGGCGTGGTCTCCGAGGTCGGATCCGGTGTCACCAAGTTCGCCGTCGGCGACCGCGTGGGCGTCGGCTGCATGGTCGACTCCTGCCGTGAGTGCGACAACTGCCGGGCCGGTCAGGAGCAGTACTGCACCGGCGGCGGCATGATCGGCACGTACAACGCCCTCGACAAGAACGGGGAGCCCACCTACGGCGGCTACTCCCGCCAGATCGTCGTGGACGAGAACTACACCGTCCGCATCCCGGACGGCCTGTCCCTCGACGTGGCCGCGCCGCTGCTGTGCGCGGGCATCACCACGTACTCCCCGCTCAAGCACTGGAACGCCGGCCCCGGCAAGAAGGTCGCGGTCGTCGGCATGGGCGGCCTCGGCCACATGGCCGTCAAGATCGCGCACGCGCTGGGTGCCGAGGTGACGGTCCTGTCGCAGTCCCTGCGCAAGAAGGAGGACGGGCTGAAGCTGGGCGCGGACCACTACTACGCCACCAGCGACCCGAAGACCTTCGAGGAGCTCCGGGGCAGCTTCGACATCATCCTGTCCACGGTCTCGGCGCCGCTGAACCTGGACCAGTTCCTGTCCCTGCTCACCACGGACGGCGCCTTCGTGAACGTCGGCGCCCCCGAGGAGCCCGTCGCGCTCAACCTGTTCTCGGTGATCATCGGCCGCAAGTCCCTCGCCGGTTCCAGCATCGGCGGCATCCGGGAGACCCAGGAGATGCTGGACTTCTGCGCCGGGCACGGCCTCGGCGCGGAGATAGAGCTGATCGCCGCGAGCGAGATCAACGAGGCGTACGAGCGGGTGCTGGCGAGCGACGTCCGCTACCGGTTCGTCATCGACACCGCCACGATCTGACGGCCCCGGGCCCCGGCCCGGAAAGCCCAGCGGTATCCGTCCCCGGCGCGGGGACCTCCGGGGCCGTGAGCAGGCGGCCCCGGAGGGTCCTGTTCCCGGCCCACCCCCGCAGAGAGACGGCGTACGCCGAGGAACCCTAGGACGGGACGGGGGCGCCGGGGTCCGGTGCGGTGGGGCCCGGGTCCTCGGAGGGTTCGCTGAGCTGCTCGCGCAGGTAGTCCCAGGCCACCGCGATCAGCGCGGCGACCGGTACGGCGAGCAGGCTTCCCACGATGCCGGCCAGGCTGCCGCCCAACGTCACGGCCAGCAGGATCACGGCCGCGTGGAGGCCGAGCCCACGGCTCTGGATCATGGGCTGGAACACGTTGCCCTCGAGCTGCTGCACGACCACGATGATGGCCAGCACGAGCAGCGCGTCCGTCAGCCCGTTGGAGACCAGCGCGATGAGCACCGCGACGAAACCGGCGAACAGGGCACCGATGATCGGCACGAACGCGGAGACGAAGGTCAGTACCGCCAGCGGAAGCACCAACGGCACGCCGAGGATCCACAGGCCCAGGCCGATCAGGACGGCGTCGAGCAGACCGACGGCCGCCTGAGAGCGCACGAAGGAGCCCAGGGTGTCCCAGCCGCGCGCGGCCACGGTCGGGACGTCGGTGGCGAGCCGGCCGGGCAGCTGACGGGCGAGCCACGGCAGGAACCGCGGGCCGTCCTTGAGGAAGAAGAACATCAGGAAGAGCGCCAGGATGGCGGTGACCAGGCCGTTCAGTACGGTGCTCACACCCGTGACCACCGCGCCGGTGATGCTGCCCAGACCGTCCTGGGCGCGGGAGACGGCGGTGTCGAAGGCCTTGTTGATCTGCGCGTCATCGATGTTCAGCGGCGGCCCCGCGGCCCACTGGCGCAACTCCTGAACGCCCTCGATCACACGGTCGCTCAGTTCCCCGGACTGGGCGGCCACCGGCACCGCGATCAGCGCCACGATGCCCGCGGCGACCAGCAGGAACAGCACCGTCACGACCGACGCGGCGATCGCGGGCGGCCACCCGCGACGCAGCAGGAAGCGCATCGGCGGCCAGGTCAGGGTGGTCAGCAGCAAGCCGATCACGAGCGGCCAGACGATCGACCACATCCGGCCCAGGAGCCACAGGCTCACCGCGAGCATCAAAAATATGAGCAGCAACTCTCCGGAGGTCCGCGCCGATGTGCGCAGCGCGGCCCGGACCTTCGTGGAACTCAATGTGGCAGTCACGCAGGGCACCCTATGGGGACTCATGCCCCCTGAGCACCACTGGTAACGACCGGATGCCTACTCCGCCGCGGCTTCCGGCGCCGCCACCAGACCCGTCGGGCAGGACGCCCCCCAGTTCGTCTCGAACGGCGCGCTCAGCTCGACCCCGGTCCCGCCGATGCCGCAGTAGCCCCCGGGGTTCTTGTCGAGGTACTGCTGGTGGTACCCCTCCGCCGGGTAGAAGGCGCGGCCCTCCGCCGGAAGGATCTCCGTGGTGATCGTGCCGTAACCGGAGCCGGTGAGGACCTTCTGGTAGGCCGCGCGGGAGGCCTCCGCCACTGCCGCCTGGTCGGGGGTGTGGGTGTAGATCGCCGAGCGGTACTGGGTGCCCACGTCATTGCCCTGGCGGAAGCCCTGGGTCGGGTCGTGGGACTCCCAGAACGTCTTGAGCAGCTCGCCGTACGAGACCACCGCCGGGTCGAAGACCACGCGGACGACCTCCGTGTGGCCGGTCAGGCCCGAACAGACCTCTTCGTAGGTGGGGTGCTCGGTGTAGCCGCCCTGGTAGCCGACGAGCGTCGTCCACACGCCCGCGGGGAGCTGCCAGAACTTGCGCTCGGCGCCCCAGAAGCAGCCCAGGGCGAAGTCGGCGGTCTCCAGGCCCTCGGGGTAGGGGCCGAGCAGCGCGGTGCCGAGGACGGTGTGGCGGTCGGGAACGGTGAACGCCGGCTCGGGACGGCCGCCCAGCGCCTGCTCGGGGGTCGGCAGCTGAGGCGAACGGCTGTTCAGGAACATGCGGTCTCCAATCCCACGGGGTTCGGTCGGTTCAACGTGTCCGCGACCCCGGGCATTCCTCAGTGCGGCAGCGTCGCCGGGCTGCCGCCGTTGGCCTCGTAGCCGGCGACCGCGAGCGCCCGGTACACCGCGAACTCGGCGGCCGGGTCCGGGGAGTGCGTCCAGGGCAGGGCGCCGACATGGCCGTCGACGTGTATCAGCTGGTTCATGGCTTCCGCCCAGCGCTCGGCGCGCACCAGGAAGAACACGAGCAGATGGCGCACGTGCGCCAGCATCGGGTCGTCGGGGCGCGCCGAGTGGACCGCGTGCAGCGCGCCGTGCATCGCCTTGGTCACCACTTCGCTCTGGTAGAAGCCGCTGACCAGATTGACCTCGGGCAGATGCTCGAAGACGGCGAACAGCGGCATCGCCGCGAGCAGCGAACCCCGCGGCGCGCGGGCCGCAGCGGCCTCCGCGAAGGCGTTCGCCTGCCGGCGCGAGCCGTGCCACTTCTCGCACCAGTAGTGCAGCGCGGCCAGATGCGCGCCCATGTGCGCCGGCGCGCGGTCCAGGATCTTCAGCCACAGCTGCTCGAACTCCGGCTGCGAGTAGTTCAGCCCCCGGGCCACCGACAGCTCGACGATGTACGGGATCGGGTCGCCGGGGGCCAGCAGCGCCGCATCGCCGCAGGCCGCCCGCGCCTCCTCCATGATGATCCGGAACTCGTCGCTGCCGGGCGCCGCGGTGCGCCACGCCTGCTGCACCAGGAACTCCGCGTGCACCGCCGCGCCGCCCGCGTCCTTGGCCTGCTCGGCCCGCCACACCCGCAGCCACTGCCCGCCGGGCGTGTCACCGACCCCGCCGGGTCGCTGCTGGAGCTCCAGCGAGGCGGCGCCCGCGAAGGCCTGCACCCGCTGCCAGCGCAGCTCGCCCTCCGTCTCGGTGCCCGCGAGCAGCTGCGCGGCCGCGCGATGGTCCTGCGTGCGCTGCACCAGGTCCAGCACGTCCAGCAGGTCCTGGTCGGGGCCGGGCATCCGGACGTCCAGCTCCTCCTGCCGCACGAACCCGTAGTCCGCCGGGTCCGCGGCGTCCGGGTGGCCGGGCGGGACCTGCTCGATCATGCCCCGCCGGCGCCGCATGAACGGCAGCACCACAAAGCCGATCATGACCAGCGCCACCAGGACGAAGAGAATCTCCATGCCCCAAGCGTTCCAGACCGCACGGACAATTGGCCAACCCGGGCCGTGGCCTGTGGAAAACTCCGCGGCCGGCTCCCCGGTCGACTCCTCGGGCCGTCATCAGCGCCGTCGGAGCACTACGCTCGTGACCCATGAGCGACAGGCACATCAGTCAGCACTTCGAGACGCTCGCCATCCACGCGGGCAACACGGCGGACCCCCTGACCGGCGCGGTCGTCCCGCCGATCTACCAGGTCTCCACCTACAAGCAGGACGGCGTCGGCGGCCTGCGCGGCGGCTACGAGTACAGCCGGAGCGCCAACCCGACCAGGACCGCCCTGGAGGAGAACCTCGCAGCCCTCGAGGGCGGCCGTCGCGGACTGGCGTTCGCCTCCGGCCTCGCGGCCGAGGACTGCCTGTTGCGCACGCTGCTCAGCCCCGGCGACCACGTGGTCATCCCCAACGACGCCTACGGCGGCACGTTCCGCCTGTTCGCCAAGGTCGTCGCCCGCTGGGGCGTGGAGTGGTCGGTCGCCGACACCAGCGACCCCGCCGCCGTACGGGCCGCCATGACCCCGAAGACCCGGGCCGTATGGGTGGAGACCCCGTCCAACCCGCTGCTCGGCATCACCGACATCGCCGCGGTCGCCCAGATCGCCCGGGACACCGGCGCGCGCCTCGTCGTCGACAACACCTTCGCCACCCCCTACCTCCAGCAGCCGCTGTCGCTCGGCGCCGATGTCGTGGTGCACTCCCTGACCAAGTACATGGGCGGCCACTCCGACGTAGTCGGCGGTGCGCTGATCGTGAACGACGAGGCGCTCGGCGAGGAGCTGGCCTTCCACCAGAACGCGATGGGCGCCGTCGCCGGCCCCTTCGACTCCTGGCTGGTGCTGCGCGGCACCAAGACGCTGTCGGTGCGCATGGACCGGCACAGCGAGAACGCCACCAAGGTCGCCGACATGCTCTCCCGGCACGCGCGCGTGACGAGCGTGCTCTACCCGGGCCTGCCCGAGCACCCCGGTCACGAGATCGCCGCCAAGCAGATGCGGGCCTTCGGCGGCATGATCTCCTTCCGGGTCGCCGGCGGCGAGGAGGCGGCCGTCGAGGTCTGCAACCGGGCCAAGGTGTTCACCCTCGGCGAGTCCCTCGGCGGTGTCGAGTCGCTGATCGAGCACCCGGGCCGGATGACCCACGCCTCCGCGGCGGGCTCCGCCCTGGAGGTCCCCGCCGACCTCGTACGCCTGTCCGTCGGCATCGAGAACGTGGAGGACCTGCTGGAGGACCTCCAGCAGGCGCTCGGCTAGTCCCTCACCAGCCCGTCAGCGGTGGAGTCACCTCCGACGGCGGCTCCACCCAGGGGCGGGCCATCAGGGCCCACACCAGGAACGCCACCGACGCGGCGAACATCAGCAGCCACATCAGCCGCAGCGCCGCCCGGCGCCGCCGCAGCATCCGGCCGCCGCGCCGCACGGCGTCCGCGCAGAGGCCGGGCGGAACCACCGGGGGAGTGCGCTCCATGATCCGCCGTGCGGCGGCCTGCCGTTCGTTCTGGTTCATGACGCCGCCGCTCCCGCCCCTACGGCCGCGGGAGCGGGCCCCCGCGGCGGGTGCAGCAGGGTCGCCGTCGCCCGGTCGCAGATCGTCCGCACCCGCTCCAGGGGAAGCCCGAGCAGCGCCGCGGTCTGTTCCTCGGCGACCCCCTCGTACAGCCGCACGACGAGGATCAGGCGTTCCTGCGGGCCGAGGACGGCCAGCGGGCTGTCGGGGTGCGGGCGGGACCGGCCGGGACCGCCGTGGTGATGCCATGCCTCGCGCGCGAAGCGGGTGGCCAGATACTGCCGGGCGTGGTCGTACGGATCCTCGCCGCGCAACCGGTCCCAGCCGGCGTACGTATGCGCGAGGGCGAGCGTCAGCAGGCGCCGCGCGCGCGGGTTGTCGGCCGGAGCCTCCGCCGTGAGCAGCGTCGCGGTGTGCAGCAGCCGGCCCGCCGCACCTGCGACGAACGCCTCGAACTCCCGGACCCGGCGGACGTCCTGGAACGCATGCCGTTCTCGCACCGCGCCTCCCGCCTGAGGGGGGACCCCCGAGTGAGCGGATCCCGGCCACGTACGGGCGTACGAAGAGGACCCGGTTTCATATGAGGCCAGGGGCGGCCCGGGGTCAAGAGCCGGGCGGCACGCGTGTGTACGGGCCCGGCGCTCCCTAGGACGCCGACGCCGGTGCGGGCTCCGCGCCCGGCATGCCGTGCGCCGCCATCCGGGCGGACAACGCGCTGTTGAAGCGCGTCAGGAGCGTGCAGAACGCCTCGCGCTCCTCCGGCGCCCAGTCGTGTGTCAGCTCGGCCATCAACTGACGCCTTGAGGAGCGCACTTCCTCCAGCCGGGACTGCCCGCGCGGGGAGAGCTGGAGCACCACGGCCCGCCCGTCCTCGGGGTGCGAGGTGCGCTTGACGAGCCCGGTGTCGACGAGCGGGGCCACCTGCCGGGTCACCGTCGACGAGTCGATCCCCATGCTCGCGGCGAGCGCCTTGACCCCCATGGGGCCTTCCTTGTCCAGGCGGTTGAGCAGCAGATATGCGGCGCGGTCCATGGAGTTGCGCACCTGCCCGACCCCGCCGAGCCGGGTCTGTTCGGCACGGCGGGCGAACACCGCCACCTCGTGCTGCAGCGTGTCGAGGAGACCGGTGTCACCGACGGTCGACATGTCCATCGACATTTCAGGTGTTGTGGGCATGGCCGGGGGCTCACTTCATGAAGGGTGCTGGGTTGGGGGACAGGTTACGCGGATGGGGGGCGGGCCGTACCGGCGCTGCGCAAACCGGTCTCGGTGGTTGGTCACAACGGCAGTCCGCGCGTGTGAACTGCGAGACTTGAGTCATGAGCTACCGCAAGGCCGACCTGCTGCCGCCGGTCACGCTCGACGACGTGCGCGGCGCCCGGAAGATGCTCACGGGCGTGGCTCGGGTGACCGCGATGGAGGGCAGCCGGCACCTGTCCCAGCTCGTCGGCGCGCCCGTGCACCTCAAGTGCGAGAACCTCCAGCGGACGGGCTCGTTCAAGCTGCGCGGCGCCTACGTCCGGATCGCCGGGCTGCTGCCCGAGGAGCGGGCCGCGGGCGTCGTCGCGGCGAGCGCCGGCAACCACGCGCAGGGCGTCGCGCTCGCCTCCTCCCTGCTCGGGGTGGCCTCCACGGTGTTCATGCCGCAGGGCGCCCCGCTGCCGAAGATCAGCGCCACCCGGGAGTACGGCGCCGAGGTGCGCCTGCACGGCCACGTGGTCGACGAGACGCTGGCCGCCGCCCAGGAGTACGCGGCACAGACCGGCGCGGTGTTCATCCACCCCTTCGACCACGCCGACATCATCGCGGGCCAGGGCACGGTCGGCCTGGAGATCCTGGAGCAGTGCCCAGAGGTGCGCACGATCGTCGTCGGCATCGGCGGCGGCGGGCTCGCGGCCGGGATCGCCGTCGCGGTGAAGGCGATCCGGCCTGACGTGCGGATCGTCGGCGTGCAGGCCGCGGGCGCGGCGGCGTACCCGCCCTCGCTGGCGGCCGGGCGCCCGGTGTCGGTGCGCAACCCGGCGACGATGGCCGACGGCATCAAGGTGGGACGCCCCGGTGACGTGCCGTTCCGGATCATCGCCGACCTGGTGGACGAGGTCCGCACGGTCACCGAGGACGAGCTGTCCACCGCCCTGCTGCTCTGCCTGGAGCGCGCCAAGCTGGTGGTGGAGCCGGCCGGGGCGAGCCCGGTCGCGGCGCTGCTCAGCGACCCCGGCTCCTTCGAGGGCCCGGTGGTGGCGGTGCTGTCCGGCGGCAACGTCGACCCGGTGCTGATGCAGCGGGTGCTGCGGCACGGCATGGCGGCGCAGGGCCGCTACCTGGCGGTACGGCTGCGTCTGACGGACCGGCCGGGCGCCCTCGCCACGCTCCTCGGGGTGTTGTCAGTGCGGGACGCTAACGTCCTCGACGTGAGCCATGTGCGGACCGATCCCCGGCTCGGGCTCACGGAGGCGGAGGTCGAGCTGCACCTGGAGACGAAGGGGCCGACGCACTGCGCCGAGGTCGGCCAGGCCCTGCGCGAGGCCGGCTACACGGTCATCGACTGACGTCGGACCGAAGGTCGTCGACCGAGGTCAGGGGCCCCTTGGTCACTCGTTCGAGTAATTCCGTTGAGAGACGCGATACATCGCGTTATGGTGTGTCTCGTGCCACATTCCCGGCCTACCGACGAATCCCCGACGACGTGGAGACTCATATGCCAGGCGCCATCCATGCCGAAGGTCTGGTCAAGACCTTCGGCGACGTAAAGGCACTGGACGGTGTCGATCTTGACGTGCCCGAGGGCACCGTCCTCGGCCTGCTCGGGCCGAACGGCGCGGGCAAGACCACCACCGTCCGCTGTCTGACGACCCTGCTGCGCCCCGACAGCGGCAGGGCCGTCGTCGCCGGTATCGACGTGCTCAAGCACCCCGACGCCGTGCGCCGCTCCATCGGCCTCTCCGGCCAGTTCGCGGCGGTCGACGAATACCTCACCGGCCGCGAGAACCTCCAGATGGTCGGCCAGCTCTACCAGATGCGCGCGAAGGCGGCGAAGGCCCGCGCGGGCGAGCTGCTGGAGCAGTTCGACCTCGCCGACGCCGCGGACCGCCCGACCAAGACCTACTCGGGCGGGATGCGCCGCCGCCTCGACCTCGCGGCGGCCCTGGTGGTCTCCCCGCCCGTGATGTTCATGGACGAGCCGACCACCGGCCTCGACCCGCGCAACCGCCAACTGCTGTGGGACGTCATCAAGCGGCTGGTCTCCGGCGGCACCACCCTGCTGCTGACCACCCAGTACCTGGAGGAGGCCGACCACCTCGCCCATGACATCGCCGTGGTCGACCACGGCCGGGTCATCGCCCAGGGCACCTCCGACCAGCTCAAGGCCCGCACCGGCGGTGAGCGCGTCGAGGTCGTGGTGCACGAGCGCGAGCACATGCAGTCCGCCGCCGAGGTGCTCAGCGGCTTCGGCAAGGGCGAGACCAGCGTCGAGGACCACATGCGCAAGCTCACCGTTCCGGTGACCGGCGGCGCCAAGCTCCTCGCCGAGGTCATCCGTGAGCTGGACATCCGCGGGATCGAGATCGACGACATCGGACTGCGCCGCCCGACCCTCGACGACGTCTTCATGTCCCTGACCGGCCACGCCGCCGAGGACAAGGACAACGAGGGCAAGAACAACAAGGATTCCGACAAGGAGGCAGCCAAGTGAGCGCCGTCACCGACGCCGTGCCGGTCACGGCCCCCGGCAATCCGCTCGTCCAGTCCGTCCGCGACTCGCTGGTCGTGGCCAGGCGGAACCTGATCCGCATGTCAAGGATCCCGGAGATGGTGATCTTCGGGCTGATCCAGCCGATCATGTTCGTGGTGCTGTTCAGCTATGTCTTCGGCGGCTCCATGAACATCGGCGGCACCACCGAGTCCTCCGTCTACCGCGAGTTCCTGATGGCCGGCATCTTCGCGCAGACCGTCACCTTCGCCACTGCCGGCGCCGGGGCGGGCATCGCCGACGACATGCACAAGGGCCTCATCGACCGCTTCCGGTCCCTGCCGATGGCGCGGGGCGCGGTGCTCACCGGCCGGACCCTGGCCGACCTGGTGCAGACGGCGCTCACGCTGTTCGTGCTGGCCATGGTCGCGCTGCTGGTGGGCTGGCGTACGCACACCAGCTTCGGCGAGGTGCTCGGCGCCTTCGGTCTGCTGCTGCTGCTCGGCTATGCGTTCACCTGGGTCGGAGCCCTGATCGGCCTGTCCGTGCGCACTCCCGAGGCGGCCACCTCGGGCGGACTGATCTGGCTGTTCCCGGTCACGTTCATCTCGAACGCGTTCGTGGACTCCAGCCGCATGACCCCCTGGCTCCAGCACGTCGCCGACTGGAACCCCTTCAGCGCCACGGTCCAGGCCTGCCGCGTGCTCTTCGGCAACCCGGGGGTCTCGCCCTCCGATGCCTGGCCCATGCAGCATCCGGTGTGGGCGTCGCTGATCTACTCGGTACTGATCATCGTGCTGTTCCGGACCCTCGCGGTCCGCAAGTACCGGTCCGCGTCGGCATGACAACGCCCCCGGCGTCACAGGGACGCCGGGGGCGGGTCAAGGGCGTGCGTACGGGCGGGGGCCGGGGTCAGCCGCTGTAGGGCTCGGCCTTCAGGATCCGCACCGAGGCCTTCTTGCCGTTCGGCAGCTCGTACTCCGCGTCCTCGCCGACCTTGTGGCCGATCACGCCGGAGCCCAGCGGGGACTGGGGGGAGTAGGTCTCGATGTCGGAGCTCGCGTACTCGCGGGAGGCGAGCAGGAAGGACAGCGTGTCGTCCTCGTCACCGTCGAAGGCGATCGTCACGACCATGCCGGGCGCGACCTCGCCCTCCGCCGACGTCGGCGCCTCGCCGACCTGCGCGTTCTCGAGGAGCTGGGTCAGCTGGCGCACACGGAGCTCCTGCTTGCCCTGCTCCTCCTTGGCCGCGTGGTACCCGCCGTTCTCGCGCAGGTCGCCCTCCTCGCGCGCGGCCGCGATCTTGGCGGCGATCTCCGTGCGCGCAGGACCAGTAAGGTACGCAAGCTCGTCCTTGAGCTTGTTGTACGCCTCCTGGGTCAGCCAGGTGACGGACTCGCTGGTCTGGGTCACAGGTGCTCCTCGTCGGTACTGGGAATACAAAGCATCGCCCTACCCAGAAGAATGTTCCTTCACGGAAGGGCGAAACCACGAGCCTAACAATTCCGGGGCGCCAGGGGGAGGACATAAGCCGCCAGAATTACGTCAACGCAGGTCAGCGCCTACGTATTGCGGGCGAACCCGCTCTGTGCCCGGGCGGGCCGGGTCAGTCCGCGTGACAGCCGAGCAGCTGGGCCGTGGTGCCCTGCGACGTCGT
Source organism: Streptomyces sp. YS415 (assembly GCF_023544665.1). Classification (GTDB taxonomy): domain Bacteria; phylum Actinomycetota; class Actinomycetes; order Streptomycetales; family Streptomycetaceae; genus Streptomyces. Next base: position 26,225 of record NZ_JAMJFL010000041.1, on the reverse strand, counting down.
ACGCAACGTGACGACCTGGTCGATCCGCGTGGCGTCCCCGTCGAAGCGGAAGTCCGCCCGGCCGACCTCGGCGCCGCTCTCCGCCTGGGAGCGGATCGTGCAGTAGCCGGAGGCGCCGGAGTCCTTGCGGACCTCCAGGTGCACCTTGACCGCGTTCTCGGTGAAGTCGTACTTGATGATCTCGGCGCTGATCCTGCTCTGGCCGACGTAGTGGTAGCCGAAGTAGGCCACGGCGGCCAGGAGCAGGGTTCCGAGGACGGCGGCGGCGAGCTTGAGCCGGTGGTCGGAGCGCGCGTCCGAGGAGCGTCCGTACCGGCCCTCGGGCGGTCGTGGGCTCGCCGTGGTCATGATCGTCCTCTCGCGGGGCCGGGCCCCGGAATTATTCGGCCCCCGATTCGGTCACTATAGAAGCCGCCGTATGCGCCCGTTCACACGGGGGGCGCCGACCTACGAGGATTGAGTCTTGACTGACCAGCTGCGACTGATGGCCGTCCACGCCCACCCCGACGACGAGTCGAGCAAGGGCGCGGCCACCATGGCGAAGTACGTGTCCGAGGGGGTGGACGTGCTGGTCGTGACCTGCACGGGCGGGGAGCGCGGCTCCATCCTGAACCCCAAGCTCCAGGGCGACCGGTACATCGAGGAGCACATCCACGAGGTACGCAAGAAGGAGATGGACGAGGCCCGCGAGATCCTCGGCGTGAAGCAGGAGTGGCTCGGCTTCGTCGACTCCGGGCTGCCCGAGGGCGACCCGCTGCCGCCGCTGCCCGAGGGCTGTTTCGCCCTGGAGGACGTCGACAAGGCGGCCGGTGAGCTGGTCCGGAGGATCCGCTCCTTCCGCCCGCAGGTGATCACCACCTACGACGAGAACGGCGGCTACCCGCACCCCGACCACATCATGACCCACAAGATCTCGATGGTGGCGTTCGAGGGCGCGGCGGACACCGCGAAGTACCCGGAGGACGAGTACGGCCCGGCGTACCAGCCGGTCAAGCTCTACTACAACCAGGGCTTCAACCGCCCCCGCACCGAGGCGCTGCACCAGGCGCTGCTGGACCGGGGCATGGAGTCGCCGTACGGGGACTGGCTCAAGCGGTGGGACGAGTTCGAGCGCACCGAGCGCACGCTGACCACGCACGTCCCGTGCGCCGAGTTCTTCGAGATCCGCGACAAGGCCCTGGTCGCGCACGCCACCCAGATCGACCCCGACGGCGGCTGGTTCCGGGTGCCGATGGAGCTCCAGAAGGAGGTCTGGCCGACGGAGGAGTACGAGCTGGCGAAGTCCCTCGTCGATACCTCCCTCCCCGAGGACGACCTCTTCGCGGGCGTCCGCGACAATGCCTGACATGAGCGCAAGCGCAAGCCTGGCAATGACGCAGCTGGTCACCCTCGCCAAGGAGGTCGACGAGGACAAGGTCACCCCCGGTGTCCTCGGCTTCATCGTCTTCGCGGTGATGGCCTTGGCCGTGTGGGGCCTGATGAAGTCGATGAACAAGCACATGGGCAAGGTCGCCTTCACGGAGGCCCCGGACCCGAAGGCGGACGCCCCGGGGGACGCCGAGAAGGGCTGACCTCACCGCGCGTGGCCGGCCGGTGACAGCAGCAGGTGCGCCGACTCCGGCCGTTGCTTGGCCGGAGTGGGCGCCCGGCCGGCCGCGAGACAGGGTGCCGCTGATCACCGCCCCGCCGTCGCCACCGCCACCCCCATGACCTCCCGGGCGTGCCGGCTCGGCACCATGCCCAGGCGCCAGGCCTGCCAGCCCGCCTCCAGGTTCACGCCCCGCTCCAGCAGCAGCCGGTAGGCGTCGACGTACTCCTCCAGCTTCTCGTCGCGCACCGGATGACCGTTCCGGGCCAGGTGGGCCAGCTCCTCCTGGGCGACCGCCGTGCCGACCTCCACCCCGCCGGGCGCCGCGTAGGGCAGCAGGGTGCAGCGCAGGAACCGGGCCCAGTCCTCACCCCGGCGGTCGCCGTAGGAGGTGAACAGGCCCACCGCCTCGTCGCACAGCGCGAGCGCCTGCTGGGTACGGGAGTTGCCGGCGTCCACCACCGCCAGCTCCAGGCAGGTCCATGCCTCGCCGTGGGCGACGCCGATGCGCTGGAAGTCGGCCCGGGCGTCCACCAGCAGCTGGCGGGCGAAGCCGGAGTTGCGCAGGGAACCGGTCTGCACCGCCCGCAGATCGCGGGTCGCGCGCGCCGAGTGGTGGCGGGCGCACGCCAGGCCGTACACGTCCCGCATCCGGGAGAACATCGTGCGGGAGCGCTCCAGTTCGCGGACCGCCTGGTCCAGGTTGCCGGTCTCCTCCAGGGCCTGGCCCAGGTAGTAGACCGACCACGCCTCGCCGCGCGCGTCCTCGTTGTCGCGGTGCCGGGACGCCGCCTGGCGCAGGCCGTCCACCGCCGCGGAATGATCACCGGCGACCAGGCGGGCCCGGGCCAGCTGGGTCAGCGCCCACGCCTCGCCCCGCACGTCGCGGGTACGGCCGTACAGGTCGAGCGCGGTGCGCAGTTCGCGCTCCGCGCGCGGGACGTCGCCCATGCGCAGGCCCAGCTGGCCGAGCTGGAAGTGCGCCCACGCCTCGCCGTGCACCGACTCTCCCGCCCGGTGCAGCTCCAGCGAGCGGTTCAGCAGGTCCAGCGCCTCCGACAGGTGGGCCCGGTCCCGCTGCACCGCCGCCAGGGCGTGCATCGTCCAGGCCCGGTCCGTGGCCAGCTGCGGCGGCTCCTGCAGGTCCAGCGCCTCGCGCAGCTTCTTCGCCGCCTCCGTCAGCTGGCCCTGGTGGTGCAGGGTGATGCCCAGGGAGCACAGGGCGCGGGCCGCGCCCGCGTCGTGGTGGGCCTCCATGTACAGGTCCACCACCGACGCCAGCGTCGTCCTGGCCCGGTCCAGTTCGCCGACCTGCCGCGCGGCGATGCCCGTACGCCACTGCACCGAGCGCAGCAGCAGGCCCTGGTCCACCGCCTCGGCGAGTTCGCTGATCTCGCCCAGGCGGTACAGGTCGCCGCGCAGCAGGCAGTAGTCGCACAGGGCGCCGAGCAGTTCCAGGACCGCCGCCTGGTTGACGCCGTCCGCGTGCCGCAGCGCCGAGGTGATGAAGCTGGATTCGTCGTCCAGCCAGTGCAGGGCCTCGTCCAGGGAGGTGAAGCCGTGCGGGCTGAACCGGTCGGAGCGGGTGGACACGTTGCCGTCGACCAGGCGCAGCACCGAGTCGGCGAGGTCGGCGTAGTTGACGATGAGCCGCTCCTGCGCGGCGGAGCGTTCCGCCGGTTCCTCCTCGTCGAGGAGCCGGGCGTGGGCGAAGGCGCGGATCAGGTCGTGCAGGCGGTAGCGGTTGCCGCGGACGTGGTCGAGCAGGCCCGCCTCGGACAGGGCGGTCAGCCGGCGGGTGGCCTCCGGCTCGTCCGTCGCCAGCAGCGCGGCGGCCGCCGCCGCGCCCAGCGAGGCCCGTCCGGCCAGCGCCAGCCGGCGCAGCAGGCGGCGGGCCGGTTCCGGCTGGTCGGTGTAGCGCAGCCACAGCACTCTCTCGACCGGGTCCACGGGGCCGTAGGCGGCGAGGTCGGTGGCGAGCCGGCGGGGGGAGCGCTGGCCCAGCGAGGAGCCCGCGATGCGCAGCGCCAGCGGCAGGCCGCCGCACAACTCCCTGATCCGGTCGGAGGAGTCGGCGTCGTAGGGGCCGGTGGTGTCCTGTGCCACGGCCGTCAGCAGTTCCTCCGCGCCCGCTGCCGCCAACGGCTCCACGCGCAGGTGATGCACCCACGCCGGCAGGTCCCCGGGCAGGTCGAGGGCGTCGCGGGCGGTCACCAGGACCAGGCTGTCGGAGCGCTCGGGCAGCAGGGTGCGCACCTGCTCCGGGTCGGAGGCGTCGTCCAGGACGACCGTGACCGGCAGCCCGGTCAGATGCTGGTGGTACAGCTCGCTCAGCCGCTTGACCTGCTGGTCGGGGGAGGAGCGCTCCCGGAACAGCAGCTGCTCGCGCGGCGCGCCCAGCCGGTTCAGCAGGTGCAGCAGGGCGTCCCGGGTGGACAGCGGCGGCTCCTCCGCCGTGTCGCCGCGCAGGTCGACCACGCACGCCCCGCGGAACTGGTCCCGCAGATCGTGCGCCGCCCGCACCGCCAGGGCCGTACGCCCACTGCCGGGCGTCCCGTGCAGCACGACCACCGTCGGACGGGTCTCCGTGCTCGCCCGGGCCGCCTGCACCCACTGCCGGATCCGCCCCAGCTCCTGGCGCCGACCGGCAAACGGCTCCCGCGTCTCCGGGAGTTGCCCGAAGGACTGCTCCAGCACCTTGCGCCCCCGGGCGGCCGCGCTCTTGTCGGTGCCGCGCAGCTGCGGGCCCTGCTGCTTGGGCCCCGTCGACGCGCTCAGCATCCGCTGCTGATCGAGGAAGGGCCGGATCCCGCGTACCTCCAGCGCGGTCAGCCACTGCAGCCGCAGCTGCTCGGCGCCGCCGGGCTGCCCGGCCGCCCCCGCCCGGTGGTGCGCGGCCGGCAGGTGCACCCCGGCCACCTTCACCACCGTCGCCGCGGCGCCCACCAGCCCCACGGTCACGCCCGCGCCCACCGCGGTCCCGGCACCGGTGCCGAGGGCCAGGTCGGCGAGGACGGCGGCGACCCCCGCCACGCCCGCCACCAGCAGCGGGGTGCCGCCGCCCTCGCGGGCGTAGCGCTGGCCGAAGGTGAGCCGGCCGGCCTCCGCCTCGTCCAGGGCGCGGACGTACGCCGAGTACTCCTCGGCCGCCGGCTGCGCCATGGCGTCCAGCGCGCCGCGCGCCCGGGACAGCAGCACCGCCCCGTCGGTGCGTCCGCCCGAGCGCCGCACCTCTTCCTCCACGGCGCGAGCCAACAGCCGCTCGGCCTCCGTCCGATGGCTGTCCCGCATGTCAGGTCCCCCTCCGGCGGCAACACTTTCTTGGTCAAGTGTGCTGCGGACGGGACGCCCTGGGGAGAGGGCGGCAAGATCGGGCTTGTGGGGTGTGCTGCCCGGCGGTCCCCGGGGTACTGCGGCAGGATGGACACCATGCCGAACCGACTGGCCCATGAGACGTCCCCCTACCTGCTCCAGCACGCCGACAACCCCGTCGACTGGTGGCCCTGGTCGGACCAGGCGTTCGAGGAGGCGCGCCGGAGCGGCAAACCCGTGCTGCTCAGCGTCGGGTACTCCAGCTGCCACTGGTGCCATGTCATGGCGCACGAGTCCTTCGAGGACGAGGTGACGGCCGCGTACCTGAACGAGCACTTCGTCAACGTCAAGGTCGACCGCGAGGAACGCCCCGACGTGGACGCCGTCTACATGGAGGCGGTGCAGGCCGCCACCGGCCAGGGCGGCTGGCCGATGACCGTCTTCCTCACGCCCGACGCCGAGCCCTTCTACTTCGGCACCTACTTCCCGCCCGCCCCCCGCCACGGCATGCCCTCCTTCCGGCAGGTCCTGGAGGGTGTCCAGCAGGCCTGGACCGGCCGGCGGGACGAGGTCGACGAGATCGCGGGGAAGATCGTCCGCGATCTGGCCGGACGGGAGATCTCCTACGGCGACTCCCGGGCGCCCGGCGAGGAGGAGCTCGCGGGGGCACTGCTGGGGCTCACCCGGGAGTACGACCCGGTGCGCGGCGGGTTCGGGGGGGCGCCGAAGTTCCCGCCGTCCATGGTGGTGGAGTTCCTGCTGCGCCACCACGCCCGCACCGGCTCCGAGGGCGCCCTGCAGATGGCCGCCGACACCTGCGAGCGGATGGCCCGGGGCGGTATCTACGACCAGCTCGGCGGCGGCTTCTCCCGGTACTCCGTGGACCGGGAGTGGACCGTGCCGCACTTCGAGAAGATGCTGTACGACAACGCCCTGCTGTGCCGGGTCTACGCCCACCTGTGGCGGTCCACCGGGTCCGACCTCGCCCGCCGGGTGGCGCTGGAGACCGCCGACTTCATGGTCGGCGAACTGCGCACCGCCGAGGGCGGGTTCGCCTCCGCCCTGGACGCCGACAGCGACGACGGCACCGGCAAGCACGTCGAGGGTGCCTACTACGTCTGGACGCCGCAGCAGCTGCGCGAGGTCCTGGGCGAGGACGCCGAACTGGCCGCCCGCTACTTCGGGGTCACCGAGGAGGGCACCTTCGAGGAGGGCGCGTCCGTCCTGCAACTCCCGCAGCAGGACGGGGTGTTCGACGCCGAGAAGGTCGCAGGTGTCCGCGCGCGCCTGCTCGCCGCGCGTGCCGAGCGGCCCGCCCCCGGACGGGACGACAAGGTCGTCGCCGCCTGGAACGGGCTCGCCATCGCCGCGCTGGCCGAGACCGGCGCCTACTTCGACCGCCCCGACCTCGTCGAGGCCGCGGTGTGCGCCGCCGATCTCCTCGTACGCCTGCATCTGGACGAGCACGCGCAGCTCGCCCGTACCAGCAAGGACGGGCAGGCCGGGGCGAATGCGGGCGTGCTGGAGGACTACGCCGACGTCGCCGAGGGGTTCCTGGCGCTCGCGTCCGTCACCGGTGAGGGGGTGTGGCTGGAGTTCGCCGGGTTCCTGCTCGACCATGTCCTGACCCGGTTCGTCGACGAGGAGTCGGGTGCCCTGTTCGACACGGCCGTGGACGCCGAGCGGCTGATCCGCCGCCCGCAGGACCCCACCGACAACGCGGCCCCCTCCGGCTGGTCCGCCGCCGCGAACGCCCTGCTCAGCTATGCCGCCCAGACCGGTTCCGAGCCCCATCGCAGCGCCGCGGAGAGGGCGCTGGGTGTGGTGAAGGCGCTCGGGCCGCGGGTGCCGCGGTTCATCGGCTGGGGGCTCGCCGCCGCCGAGGCCCGGCTCGACGGACCCCGCGAGATCGCGGTCGTCGGGCCCTCGCTCGACGACCCGGCCACCCGGACCCTGCACCGCACGGCCCTGCTGGGCACCGCGCCCGGTGCCGTGGTCGCGGTGGGCGCTCCGGACAGTGACGAACTGCCGCTGCTGGCGGGGCGGCCGCTGGTCGGCGGTGAACCGGCGGCGTACGTCTGCCGTAATTTCACCTGTGACGCCCCGACGACCGATCCGGAGCGGCTGCGCGAGGCGCTGAGCGGCTGAGAGCAACGGTCGGGGGCGGTCCCGCGCTGCCCCGCGCTGTCCAAATGGGGCGTGTGTTCGGTTAGATCCCGCTCTTCGCCGCCCCGTTCCGAAACACGCTATTTATCGGAACAGCTCCCGCGCTTCACACATCCCCCCTAATCTCTGCACAGTGACGCGACGGCTGTGACTGGCCGTCGCGACAGGGGGTTTGGGGATCTGGGGGGATCTGTTGCTCACGTCTGTCTTCATCGCTGTCGTCTCGCTGGCCCTGTTCTGGATGGCGGCGTTCACCTTGTGGTGGCAGATGCACGCCTGGCGTACGCCTGAGGTGCTCGCCTCCACCCGGTTCAGCAGACCGGACGGTGGCGAGCATCTGTCGTTCTCACTGCTGCTGCCGGCCCGTCATGAACAGGCCGTGCTCGACCACACCATCCAGCGGCTGCTGGAGTCGAGCCACACCGACTTCGAGATCATCGTCATCGTCGGCCACGACGACCCGGAGACCACGGAGGTCGCCGAGCGGGCCGCCGCACGCGACCCACGGGTCCGGGTGGTCGTCGACACCCACGAGAAGAAGAACAAGCCGAAGGCCATGAACACGGCGCTGCCGCACTGCCGCGGCGACGTCGTCGGGGTCTTCGACGCCGAGGACCAGGTCCACCCGGAGCTCCTCGCCCACGTCGACCACGCCTTCCGCTCCACCGGCGCCGACGTCGTCCAGGGCGGGGTGCAGCTGATCAACTTCCACTCCAGCTGGTACAGCCTGCGCAACTGCCTGGAGTACTTCTTCTGGTTCCGCTCCCGGCTGCACCTGCACGCGCAGAAGGGGTTCATCCCGCTCGGCGGCAACACCGTCTTCGTCCGCACGGACGTGCTCCGGGCGGCCGACGGCTGGGACCCCGACTGCCTCGCCGAGGACTGCGACCTCGGGGTGCGGCTGTCCAGCATCGGCAAGAAGGTCGTCGTCGCCTACGACTCCGACATGGTGACCAAGGAGGAGACGCCCGGCAGCCTGATGTCGCTGCTCAAGCAGCGCACCCGCTGGAACCAGGGCTTCCTCCAGGTCTACCGGAAGAAGGACTGGAAGCAACTGCCCACCTTCGGGCAGCGGTTGCTGGCCCGCTACACCCTCACCACGCCGTTCCTCCAGGCCTTCACGGGCGTGATCATCCCGCTCAACGTGGCCATCGCCCTCTTCCTCGACGTGCCGGTGTCCATCGCGTTCATCACCTTCCTGCCGGCCGTCACCGCGCTCGTCACCTTCGTCTTCGAGGTCGTCGGACTGCACGACTTCGGCAAGCAGTACGGGCTGCGCGTCCGGTTCGTGCACTACCTCAAGCTCATCGTCGGCGGTCCCTTCTACCAGGTGCTGCTCGCCGGAGCCGCGATCCGTGCCGTCTGGCGCGAGCAACGCGGCCGTAACGACTGGGAGTTGACGACCCATGTCGGCGCACACCTCAACCAGGCCGAAGTGATCCGAGAGGACGTTCCTGCGTGACCTCCACCCTTCCCGCGGTGACCACCGAGGTCCCCGCGCAGCGGCAGCCTGCGCCGGAAATCCGTTCGACGGATCGAACGACCCCGCCGAAGGAGCTGCGTACCTCTCGACCCGACCTCGTCCTGTGCGTCGTGCTGCTCGCGGCGATCCTCGTCGTGCAGGGCTGGAACATCGCCGACTACCCGACCCTCAGCGACGACGAGGGCACCTACCTCGCCCAGGCCTGGGCGGTCCAGGAGGGCAAAGGGCTCGCCCACTACACGTACTGGTACGACCACCCGCCGTTCGGCTGGATCCAGATCGCCGCGCTGACCTGGATACCCTCGCTGATCAGCCCCGACTCGATGACCGTCGGCTCGATGCGCGCGGCCATGCTGGTCGTCAGCGGGATCAGCGCGGTCCTGGTGTACGTGCTCGGGCGGCGGCTGTCGCTGCCGCGCTGGGCCGCCGGACTCGGCATGGTCCTGTTCGGTCTCTCGCCGCTCTCGGTGATCCTCCAGCGCGAGATCTTCCTGGACAACCTCGCCGTGATGTGGACGCTGCTGGCGTTCACCCTCGCCGCGTCGCCGAGCCGGCACCTGTGGCACCACTTCGGCGCGGGCATCGCCGCCGCCACCGCGGTGCTGACCAAGGAGACGATGCTGTTCGTCCTCCCGGCGATCCTCGTCACCATGTGGCGGCACAGCCACCGCGACACCCGCAAGTTCGCGGTGACCGGCGCGATCACCGCGTGCGTCCTGATCGGTCTGTCGTACCCCCTGTTCGCCCTGCTCAAGGGCGAGCTGTTCCCCGGCGCCGGGCACGTCTCGCTGTGGGACGGCGTCAAGTACCAGATGACCAGGCCCGGTTCCGGCTTCATCCTCGATGAGGGCTCCGGCTCCCACGGCGTGCTGCAGTCGTGGCTCTACTACGACCGGGTCCTGCCCCTCGGCGGCCTCGCGGGCGCTCTCCTGCTGCTCGCCACCTGGCGCTGGTCGGTCACCGCCCGCGCGCTCGCCGGGCCCTGCGCCGCCGTGGCGATCCTCGCCCTGGTCGCGATGCGCCCGAGCGGCTACCTGCCCGCGATGTACATCATCCAGGCGCTGCCGTTCCTCGCCCTCGTCCTCGCCGGCGGCACCGCGTCGGTCGCCCACGCCGTCCTGCGCAAGGGACGGCTGCCCCGCGCGGGCCGGTACACCCTGGCCGCCGTCCTCGCCATCGGCGCGGGCGCCTATGTCGTCCCCCGCTGGTACGACGGCGGCCGCACCGCCGTCACCGCCGACGCCAACGCCCCCTACCGGGCCGCCTCGAAGTGGCTCAGCACCGAGGTGGAGAACCCCAAGGACACCCGCGTCCTGGTCGACGACGCGCTCTGGCTGGACCTGGTGCACGCCGGGTACCGGCCCGGCAACGGCGTCATCTGGTTCTACAAGGCCGACCTCGACCCCGCCGTCACCAAGACCATGCCCCGCGGCTGGCGCGACATCGACTACGTCGTCGCCTCCCCGACCGTACGGCGCGACGCGGCCGACCTGCCCAACGTGAAGGCGGCCATGGAGCACTCCACGCCCGTCGCCGTCTTCGGCAAGGGCGACGACCGCATCGAGATCCGGCAGATCCAGACCGTTGGAGGCGGCGTCCGATGAGCCAGGAATACACCACCCCGATCCCGGATCTTCAGGCGGCCGAGGTCCCCGAGCCCGGCGCCGTCACCATCGTCGTACCGACCTTCAACGAGTCGGCGAACATCCGCCGGCTGCTGCGCCTGATCACCGAGTCGGTGCCCGCCCGGCTGCCCTGCGAGGTCGTCTTCGTGGACGACTCCACCGACGACACCCCCGAGGTGATCAAGGAGGCGGCGCAGGACTGCCCCTTCCCGGTGGCCGTGATCCACCGGGACGACCCGGTCGGCGGGCTCGGCGGCGCCGTCGTGGAAGGGCTGAAGGCGGCCACCTCGGACTGGATCGTCGTGATGGACGGCGACTGCCAGCATCCGCCCTCGCTGGTCCCGGAGCTGGTGGCCACCGGCGAGCGGTCCGGCGCCGCGCTCGTCGTCGCCTCCCGGTACATCAAGGGCGGCAGCAGGGCCGGGCTCGCGGGCAGTTACCGGGTCGCCGTCTCCCGGGGCGCCACCTGGCTCACCAAGTCGCTGTTCCCGCGCCGGCTGCACGGCATCAGCGACCCGATGAGCGGGTTCTTCGCGATCCGCCGCCAGGCCGTGACCGCCGAAGTCCTCAAGCCGCTCGGCTACAAGATCCTCCTGGAACTCGCCGTCCGCAGCCGCCCGCGCCAGGTCGCCGAGGTGCCGTTCGTCTTCCAGGACCGGTTCGCCGGCGAGTCCAAGTCGACCGCCCAGGAGGGCCTGCGCTTCCTGCGCCACCTGGCCGGACTGCGCACCGCGTCCCCGGCCGCCCGCATGGTCGGCTTCGGGCTGATCGGCGCCTCCGGGTTCGTGCCGAACCTGCTCGCCCTGTGGATCCTCACCGGCTTCGGCATGCACTACCTGCCCGCCGAGATCGTCGCCAACCAGTTCGGCGTGGCCTGGAACTTCCTGCTCATCGAGCACCTGCTGTTCCGTGACCGGCGGCGGCACCGGCGCTGGTGGGACCGCGCCGGCCGGTTCGCGCTGCTCGCCAACGCCGATCTGGTGCTGCGCATTCCGCTGATCGCGCTGTTCGTGGCCGAGTTCGGGATGGGCGCCCTCTCGGCCACCGCGCTGGCCCTGGTCACCACCTTCGTCCTGCGCTTCGCCGCCACCGAGGCGCTGGTCTACCTGCCCCGCAGGAACGCCGGCGGGGAGCCGCACGGGAGCCGCACAGCAAGGAGCACCGCATGAGACACCGACGGAGAACCGCCCTGTTCGCGGTGGGCACCCTCACCGCCGGGCTGCTGCTGACCACACCCCACCCCGCCTCCGCCGCCAACCTGATCAAGAACCCGGGCTTCGAGACCGCCGGCACCGGCGACATGCCGTTCTGCTGGTCCAAGTCCGGCTGGGGCGACAACGACTTCTCCTACGAGACCGTCGCCGACGCCCACTCCGGCTCCAAGGCCATGAAGGTGACCCTGACCCGCCGGACCCAGGGCGACCGCAAGGCGCTGATCACCGAGTCCGCGAACTGCGCGCCCGCGGTGACACCGGGCAAGCAGTACGACCTCGGCCTCTGGTACAAGACCACCACCCCGGACGCCAGCGTCACCCTCTTCCGGCACGACACCACGGCCGGCTGGCAGTACTGGACCGACCTCAAGACGCTGGACCTGGCCGGGAGCTGGACCGAGGCCACCGTCCGCACCCCCGAGGTCCCGGCCGGCACCGACCGGATCAGCTGGGGCGTCTCGGTCTACGGCACCGGCTCGGCGACCACCGACGACTACACGATGGACCAGGTCCCCGACGTCACCCCGCCGCCGCAGTGCACGGGCACCGCCCAGGAGTGCGCCAACGGCCGCTGGGACGTGCTGCCCGTGCAGAACCCGGTGCGCTCGATGCACTCCGTCGTGCTGCACAACGGCAAGGTGCTGCTGATCGCGGGCTCCGGCAACAGCGAGGAGATGTTCAAGGCGGGCACCTTCACCTCCGCGGTGTACGACCCGGCCAACGGCACCTACAAGATCATCCCCACCCCGAAGGACATGTTCTGCGCCGGCCACGTCCAGCTCCAGGACGGGCGGGTGCTGGTGATGAGCGGCAACAAGGGCTACCCCTCGGCGGACGGCACGGTCGGCTACCAGGGGTACAAGGACTCGTACGTCTTCGACCCCACGACCGAGACGTACACCAAGACCAACGACATGAACGACGGTCACTGGTACCCGTCGGCGACGATCCTCGGCAACGGTGACGTGATCTCCTTCGGCGGGCTGAAGGAGGACTCGACCGGGTCGGTGACGGCGGAGGTGTTCTCGCAGGCCGAGCAGAAGTGGCTCGAACTGTGGAAGGTCAACCAGACCTGGTCCTACTGGGGCCTGTACCCGTCGATGATCCTGATGCAGGACGGCCGCCTCTTCTACTCCGGCAGCCATGTCTTCGGCAACAACATCCCGGGCACCGGCTCCGCGGTCTACGACTACGCCGCGAACACGGTCACCCAGGTGCCGGGGCTGCAGAAGAAGGACGAGCGGGACCAGTCGGCGAGCGTGCTGCTGCCCCCGGCGCAGGACCAGAAGGTCCTCACCCTCGGCGGCGGCAACATCGAGTCCAACCCGGACGCCAACCGGCTGACCGACATCATCGACCTCAAGCAGCCGAACCCGGCCTACGTCGCCGGGCCGCCGATCCCGCAGGGCACGGTCGACCTCGGCAACGGGCGCGTGGCGCAGACCGGCGGCCAGGGCAAGATGTACGTCTCCGCCGTGCTGCTGCCCGACGGCAAGGTGCTGGAGACGGGCGGCGCCCTGCACAACCGCGCCAACCCCGTGTACGAGACGTCGATCTTCGATCCGGCGACGGAGACGTTCGACCCGGTCGCCGCGGACCCCGAGGCGCGCGGCTACCACTCCTCGGCGTTCCTGCTCCCGGACGGCCGGGTGATGACCACCGGTGACAACCCGGGCAACGGCTCCTGGAACCACAACGTGTCGATCTACACCCCGCCCTATCTCCTCAAGGGCCAGCGACCGGCGATCACCTCGGTGATCGACACCGAGTGGACCTACGGCGACACCCAGCGGATCACCGTGGACCGGCCCATCGCCAAGGCGGAGCTGATCCGCCCGGCGGCGGTGACCCACTCCTCGGACCCGAACCAGCGGTTCGTGGACCTGCCGCTGTCGGTGGACGGCAACAACATCGACCTGAACGTGACGAGCAACCCCAACCTGGCCCCGCCCGGCTGGTACATGCTCTTCGCGGTCGACGCCAACGGTGTCCCGTCGGTCGCCAAGTGGGTCCATCTGCAAGGACCCGCGGCCCTGAAGGCGACGGACGCCTCGGCGCACGTCCACTCCTTCGCCGACGACCTGTCCGGCAAGGTCACGGGCCCCGGCAGGAAGAGGTCCGCGCAGCAGGTCAGCCCGACGGTCGCCGGCTGCGACCGCCACTACGGCTCGGCGAACGTCTGCGTCCCGACCGAGTTCCCGCCGGCCGTGAAGGCGACGGCCAAGGCCCGCTGCGACTGGCTGAAGCGGAACGACTACGGCCGCCTGAAGGTGAACGGCAAGGACGACCCGCTGCGGCTGGACCGGAACGGGGACGGCATCGCCTGCGGAAAGCGTGACGTCCGTACCCGCTAGGCGAATTCGGTGAGGGCGCGCTCCACGATGGCCACCAGCTGCTCGTGGTGCGCGCCCTTCCAGTACGCCCGGCCGCACTCCTGGCACTGGGCGAACACGTCGTAGGACCGCTGGGTGCCGCCGTGCAGCTGGTCGGCGACCTCCTCCTTCGTGGCCTCCTTCAGCAGGCCGTTGCAGGCGGTGCAGCGGGTCCACGGCCGCAGTTCGGGGCGGAACCGCTCCAGGACGTCGCGGAGCTGGTCCTCGGGGCGTGTGCTGTAGACGTAGGCGCCCGCCCACAGCTCGCGGCGGCGCAGCAGGCCCCGGTCGCGGCTGAGCATGACCCGCTTCTCCGCCGCCGAACGCGCCGCGAGCGCCGGATCCCCGATGTCCGTCGACTCGTACGCCGTGTCCACGCCGAGCAGCCGCAGCCGCCGCGCGAGGGTGCCCAGATGGACGTCGAGCAGGAAGCGCAGGGGAGCGCCCGGCACCTGCTGGGGGCGCTCGACCGCCTTCACCCGCACGGAGTCGCCCGCCGCGGCGACGTAGGACACCGGCACCTGCCGGCCGTCCACCTCCAGGGTCCCGACCTCGGTGAGCGGCACGCCGAGGGACTCCACGACATGGCCGAGGGACGAGACCCCGTCGGTGACGAGGGCGGTGGCGCCGGACCGGCGGCCGTGCGGGACGAACAGCGCCAGCTCGGGGGCGACTTCGAAGCGGATCTCCGGTGCGGTCACCCGGTCAGGATGCCATGGTGCGGCAGTGCCGGGAGAGCCCGCCGACGGGCTACGCGTGCTGGTAGGCGACCAGGGAGATGCCGACGTAGTGCACGGCGAAGGCCGCCAGGGTGAAGGAGTGGAAGACCTCGTGGAAGCCGAACCAGCGCGGTGAGGGGTTGGGCCGCTTGATGCCGTAGATCACGCCGCCCGCGCTGTACAGCAGGCCGCCGACGATCACCAGGACCAGGACCGTGACGCCGCCCGAGCGCATGAAGTCGGGCAGGAAGAAGACGGCCGCCCAGCCCATCGCGATGTAACAGGGCGTGTAGAGCCAGCGCGGGGCGCCCACCCAGAAGACCCGGAAGGCGATGCCCGCGACAGCGGCGGCCCAGATCCCCCACAGCAGCCACCGCCCCTTGCTGCCCGGCAGGAGCAGCATGGTCAGCGGGGTGTAGGTGCCGGCGATGATCAGGAAGATGTTGGCGTGATCGAGCCGGCGCAGGATGCCGTCCATGCGCGGGCTCCAGTCGCCCCGGTGGTACAGCGCGCTGACACCGAACAGCAGACAGGCCGTGAGGGCGTAGATCCCGCAGGCCAGGCGGCCTCTGGGGGAGTCGGCGAGGGCGGTCAGCACCAGGCCCGCGATGAGTACGGCCGGAAACATGCCCAGATGCAGCCAGCCCCGGAGCTTGGGCTTGACCGGATGGGGCAGGGAGAGCGCCACGGGACCGCGGCCGTCGTCCGGCGGGTCCAGGGGCGCGTCGGGGACGGACGCATTCATAAGGGGAATCGTACCTACGACGTGGGGGGTCTCCCCCTTGCGCAGCGGACGTGGCAGGTCTCACGCTCGCTCACCTGTGACGCCCTCTGGACATATGGGCACTCGCGTCGGATGATCAAATGAGTGCGGTCGGCACCGGATGAGCGCCAGGTACCCCTCTGGCAAGCATCCGGGTCGCAGCCCCCACGGGGCCTCCAACCAAAAATCCCTCATTTAGGAGCAATCGTGGCGCGCGACATCGTGGCTCCCCCCGGCGTCCCCACCACCCATCAGGAACTGATCTCGTGGGTCGACGAGATCGCGGAACTGACCGAGCCGGACAACGTGGTCTGGTGCGACGGATCCGAGGCCGAGTACGAGCGCCTGTGCGAGGAGCTCGTGGCGAAGGGCACCTTCAAGCGGCTCGACCCGATCAAGCGCCCCAACTCCTACTACGCGGCCTCCGACCCCACCGATGTCGCCCGGGTCGAGGACCGCACCTTCATCTGCTCCGAGAAGGAAGAGGACGCGGGCCCCACCAACCACTGGAAGGCCCCCGCCGAGATGCGGGAGATCTTTGCCGGGGAGAAGGGCATCTTCCGCGGCTCGATGAAGGGCCGGACGATGTACGTCGTCCCGTTCTGCATGGGCCCCCTCGGTTCGGACCTCTCCGCGATCGGCGTCGAGATCACCGACTCCGCCTACGTCGCGGTCTCCATGCGCACCATGACGCGCATGGGGCAGCCCGTCCTCGACGAGCTCGGCTCCGACGGCTTCTTCGTGCGTGCCGTGCACACGCTCGGAGCGCCGCTGGCCGAGGGCGAGGCGGACGTGCCGTGGCCCTGCAACTCCACCAAGTACATCTCCCACTTCCCGGAGTCCCGCGAGATCTGGTCCTACGGCTCCGGCTACGGCGGCAACGCCCTGCTCGGCAAGAAGTGCTACGCCCTGCGCATCGCCTCCGTCATGGCCCGCGACGAGGGCTGGCTGGCCGAGCACATGCTGGTCCTGAAGCTCACCCCGCCGCAGGGCGAGTCCAAGTACGTCGCCGCCGCCTTCCCGAGCGCCTGCGGCAAGACCAACCTCGCCATGCTGGAGCCCACGATCTCCGGCTGGACCGTCGAGACGATCGGCGACGACATCGCCTGGATGCGCTTCGGCGAGGACGGCCGCCTGTACGCCATCAACCCCGAGGCCGGCTTCTTCGGCGTCGCGCCCGGCACCGGTGAGCACACCAACGCCAACGCGATGAAGACGCTGTGGGGCAACTCCGTCTTCACCAACGTGGCGCTCACCGACGACAACGACATCTGGTGGGAGGGCATGACGGAGGAGACCCCGGCCCACCTCACCGACTGGAAGGGCAACGACTGGACGCCCTCCTCGGATTCGCCGGCCGCCCACCCCAACGCCCGCTTCACCGTCCCCGCCTCGCAGTGCCCGATCATCGCGCCCGAGTGGGAGGACCCCAAGGGCGTGCCGATCTCCGCGATCCTCTTCGGCGGCCGGCGCGCCACCGCCGTACCGCTGGTCACGGAGTCCTTCGACTGGAACCACGGCGTCTTCCTCGGCGCGAACGTCGCCTCCGAGAAGACCGCCGCCGCCGAGGGCAAGGTCGGCGAGCTGCGCCGCGACCCGTTCGCCATGCTGCCGTTCTGCGGCTACAACATGGGCGACTACATGGGCCACTGGGTCGACGTCGCCAAGGACAAGGACGCCGCGAAGCTCCCGAAGATCTACTACGTCAACTGGTTCCGCAAGAACGACGAGGGCACGTTCGTCTGGCCCGGCTTCGGCGAGAACTCCCGGGTCCTGAAGTGGATCGTGGAGCGCCTCGAGGGCAAGGCCGAGGGCGTCGAGACCCCGATCGGCATCCTGCCGACGAAGGACGCCCTCGACACCAAGGGCCTGGAACTGGCCGACTCCGACCTGGAGTTCCTGCTCACGGTCGACAAGGAGGTCTGGCGCGAGGAAGCCGCGCTGGTCCCCGACCACCTCAACACCTTCGGCGACCACACGCCGAAGGAGCTGTGGGACGAGTACCACGCGCTGGTGCGGCGCCTGGGCTAGTCCCCCCATGAACCCCCCGCGGCCGGCCTCCGATGGGAGCCCTGACCAGTGATCGTCACGGGCCGGCCGCGGGCGGCAGCAACTCGCCTGCCCTCGCGCCCCCTTGAACACGGGATCTTCATCCCTGTTACATGGGGGGCACACGGGTCCCACCGCTTCCGGTGGGGCCCGACACAGCCTGTGGGGGGCACAGTTGAATACTGCACACCGTTCCGGACGCCTCGCGGCCACCGTCCTCGCCGCGGTCCTCGCCGGGACCGGACTCACCGTCGCCGCGGCGCCCGCGGCGCACGCGGCGGCCTCGGACACCGTGGCCAAGCTGCCGTTCACCTCGTACTCGGCGCTGGCCGTCGACAGCGTCCACGAGCGCATCTTCCTCGCCGACGCAGCCGTGGGATCCAGTTCCTACTACGGCCAGATCGCCGTCTACACCTTCCAGGGCGAGCGCATCTCCACCATCACCACCAACTACCACGTCTCCGGCCTGGCCCTCAGCGCCGACTCGAGCACGCTGTACGTCGGCGAGCGCTACCGCATATCCGCCTACGACACCGCCACCCTGGCCATCAAGAGCGCGCCCAACGCGCCCGGCGACCAGTGCGGGCGCGAGGTCGTGGTCGCCGGAGGCAAGCCGTACTACACCTCGCAGTGGGCCGACTACCTCAGCCAGTGCGGCACGGCGGCATCGCACCTGGACACGATCATCGACGGCGGCTGGCAGCGCACCGGCTGGAACGACTCCGGCAAGCTCCTGCTGGAGGGCGGCCCGAACGACACCTTCGTGATGGGCCAGGGGCTCAACTCCGCGGCGCCGGACCCGTTCCTCAGCGTCTTCGACGGCAGTGGCGAGACCCCGGTGCGCGGCGCCACCCGCCGCTTCGCCGACGACGCCGGACAGGGCGCCCTGGACCTGAAGGACATCGCGGTCTCCCCGGACGGGGCGAAGGTCGCCCTCGCGGACGCCAAAACCGGCACCCGGCTGCTCAACACCAGCGACCTCTCGGACGCGTCCACCCGCTACCAGCCCCTCCCGGCTGGTGCCACCGCCGCCTCCGTCGCCTTCAGCGGCGACGGCAAGTACCTGGCGCGCGGCGCCTCGGCCACCGGCGCCACCCCCGACCTGCTGGTGCAGCCCGCGGACCCCGGTGACGCCACCGCCCCGCTGGAGTTCGTCTTCGAGGGCAGCCAGGACGGCGACCGGGTCGTGCCGCGCGGCATGGAGTGGTCGGCCGACGGCTCCCGGCTGTTCGCCGTCACCACCAACGCCACCGGCGGCCAGTACTGGCTGCACATCATCCAGCCCCCGGCCGTGCAGTACGACGTCCGCTTCACCGGCGGGCTGACCCACAGCCCCGCCCAGGCGGTCGCGGGCGAGCCGCTCGCCGTGCGCGGCAAGCTGGAGTGGGACGGCCCGGCGCCCGGCCGGCCGCTGCAGGTCACCGCCAGCCGCACGGACGCGGCCGGCACCCACGACCTGGGCACCTTCCCCGTCAAGGAGGACGGCTCCTACACCGTGCTCGACGAGCCCGGCCTGCTCGGCGACGCCACCTACCGCGTCTCGTTCCTCGGCGACCTCACCCACCGCCCGGCGGACGGCCCCAGCACCACGGTCACCGTCGGCAAGGCGCCCGCCTCGATCGCGCTCACCGCCCCGGCGGAGGCGTCGATGAGCTCCGGCGTGGAGATCACCGGCACGTTCACCGCGCAGGGCAAGGCGCTGCCCGACCGGGCGGTGCTCAAGGTCGAGCGCACCGACCGCCTCGGCAGCGGCACCCTGTCGTCGGTGACGGTCGGCGCGGACGGCACGTTCACCGTCAACGACATCCCGCGCGCCCGCCGCGACGTCACCTACACGGTCAGCTGGCCGGGCGACGACCTCCACCTGGGCGCCTCGGCGTCGGCGACGGTCCACGTCACGCGCTGACCCCCTCCCCGCCCCGGTCCTCCAGGTACCGGGTGTGGGTCTCCTGGCGGCGGGCCTCCGTGTCCCGCAGGGCCGCCGCCAGGCTCTCCGCCTCCTGCCGCAGCAGACCGAGCTGCCGCTCCAGATGCCGCTCCGGCGGCTCCTGCCCCGGCGTCAGCCGCGTCCACCACCTCGCCCGTACGAAGCTGTCGACGGCCTCGGGAAGGTCCTGGCGCACGGCCCGCCCCAGGGTGTGCAGGCCCTCCGGGTCCCCGGCGAGCAGATGGCCGGCCCAGCCCGGTGTCAGCAGCGCGGTGAGCAGGTTCGTCAGCTCGGTCAGGCGTCCCTCGGCGCCCGGGGGCAGCTCGACCTCCGCCAGATACCCGCACAGCTTCTCGAAGTCGCGGCGCAGCTCCTCCAGTTGCTCCGACGGGTCCGGGAAGGCCGGCAGCGCGGGCCGCTCCGGCGGGGCGATCAGCGCGCCCGCGCCGTACAGCCCCGCCACGACGACCGGCCAGTACGGCCCCGCCACCCCGGCGAAGGTCAGGGCGAGCCCGGCGATCCCGCAGACGCTGCCGGCGATGTTCTTGCGGGACTCGAGGTATCTACTGATAGCCACGGATCTCCTCGAAGGCGCCGTCCAGCGAGCCCTGCCGGGCGTCGAAGAGACGGCCGCCGGTCAGGTCGGCGATGTGCTCCAGCTCGGACCGGTCGGAGTCGCCGAAGAGGATGGGGAAGACGGGCGTTGCGCGCCGGTCCCGGTCGAGCCCCGCGTAGAAGGCGTCGAACTCCTCCGCCTCGGCGCCCGCGGTGTTCTCGCCGTCCGTCATCAGCACGATCGACGTGAACGTGTCCCGCCCGGCGCCGAGATGGCCGTACGCCTCCTGCAGCGAGGTGTAGATCGCGGTGTCGCCCTCGGCGGTGAGCGCCGCGGTGTCCTTGCGGATGGCGTCGAGCCCGGAAGCCGGGTCCGCGGGGTCGACGACATGGGTGCGCACGCTCTTCACGTCCGAGCCGAACGGCAAAAGCGTCACCTCCTCCCGCTCGCGGAAGTCGCCGGTGAGCCCGGTGAGCGCGGACTTCAGGCGGGTGAGGCGGTCGCCCCGCATCGAGCCGGAGGTGTCGAGGACGTACACCGTCCGGGACGGGCGGCGCAGCTCGTTCCGGTAGGCGTCGAGCAGCCCGTCGGCGACGGAACGGCTGCCGGGGAAGGGCAGTTCACGGCGGCGGCCGGGGTCCAGGCCGGTTCCCGGGAGCACGGAGGCGACGACCGGGCGGCGGTGGGTGAGGTCGGTGATCTCCTTCTGCAGGTCCGGGCTGCGCAGCGCCTCGGCCAGCCGGCGCACGTTCTCGCGGGTCCCGGCGTCCGTGGCGGCGAGCGAGGAGAGGGGGTAGTCGGCGGTGACGACACCGTCGCTCGGGCGGATCACGGTCAGGTCCGGGATGCCCTCGAGGACGGACTCGTAGTTGAGCATCGCGTCCACGTCCCCGCGCCGCTCGTAGGCGGCCGCCAGCCAGCCCGAGGAGCCCGAGGTGAGCCGCTGGCCGCGGAAGAACTCCTTCAGCCGGTCCCGGGCCTCGTCGACGTCCGCGTCGGTGAGCGCCGACTGGGCGCCGGAGAGGGCGGAGGCGACCGAGACGAGCGTGGCGAACCCGGAGTTGGAGCGTGCCGGGTCGGTCATGCCGTACGTCAGCTTCCCGTCCCGTACCGCCTGCTCGACCTGCGACCAGGTGACGTTCTCCGGCTTCCAGCCGAGCTCGCGCACGGTGTCCGGCCGGACGCCGATGGCGACCGGGCTGCTCATCACCGGGGTCTCCGAGACGACCTTCCTCGCCGCCTCGGGGCGCAGCCGCAGGTAGTCGTTGGACGACAGCCACAGGGCGTCGAACCTCCCGTCCGTGCCGCCCTTGGCGAGCAGGTCCACGGCGTCCAGGGTGCCGCGGTAGGTGGCCTCGACCTTGATGCCGGTGTCCTGCTCGACCCGGTCGAGCACCGGGGTCATGTCGGCGAGCTCGCTGGAGGCGAGGACGCGCAGGGTGCCGGGCCCGGGGGAGTCGGGCTCCTTCTCCCCCTGCGCGGTGCAGGCGGTGGCGAGCAGGGCGGCGGCGAGCAGGGCGGCACGGCGTCTCATCCGAGGCCCCCGTCCAGCGCGCCCCGGTTCCGGCTGCGCTCCAAGTAGGCGGAGGCGTGCTGGAGTTCGGAGGTCAGGTTGTCCACGGTCGTCGCCATCGCCTCGATCGCCTGGACCTTGTACGTGTCGATGGCGTCCAGGGTCCGGTAGATCTGCTGGAACGCCGACCGCAGGGTCTCCGCGCCGACCGCCGGGTCGGCGGCGATGCGCTGGATCTCCCCGCTCTGCGTGGCGAGCATCTCGGCGTTGCCCCGCACCAGGTCCTCGGTGGTCCCGCGCAACGCGTTGACCTGCTCGACGACCTTCTTCTGGTTGTCCAGCGCGGAGGCCAGCATCACCGAGATCCGCAGCGCCGACACGGTGGTCGTGGCGGCCCGGTCGACGCCCTTGATCAGCTCGTCGTTGTTGCGCCGTACGACGTCCATGGCGAGGTAGCCCTGCGCGCACACCGCGAGCTGGGTGAGCAGGTCCTGGTGCTTCTGCCGGACGGGGAAGAGGACGTCGGCGCGCAGCGAGTCGGCGGCGCCCGGATCGGCGACCGAGGCGATGTGCTCCTCGACGGCGGTGTCGAGGGCCTCGGTGAGGACGACGTACTCCTGGAGCTTGCCCATGGTCTCCCACAGGCGGACCCGCTCGGTCTGCAGCGCCGCGTTGTCCCGGCGCAGTTCGTCCTGGCCGCCGCGCAGCGAGCCCACGATCTTGTTCAGGGTGCCCTGTGCGGAGGCGTACTTGGCGACGTGGTCGCGCAGCCGGTTGCCGCCGGGCAGCCGGGAGAGGAGCTTGCGGCCCCTGGAGGCGGGCAGATCGCGCGGGTCCAGGTCCTCCACCACCCGGCGCAGCTCCACGAGCGAGCCCGCGACCTGCGACTGGGCGTCCCCGCCCTTGTCGGGCAGGCCCCGGACGGTCCGCTCCAGCATCCGGTTGGACTGCGCGGCCGCGCTGCGCATCTCACCGGCGCCGAGCGCGGTGATCTCCCCGACCTTTCCGGCGAACTCCGGGGAGCGGGCGTCCAGGGACGCGAGCGTCTGTACGTAGTCGGCGGCCTTCTGCGCGATCCCCGCGCGGACGCCCTCGTCGACGGGGACGAGCCCGCCGGCCTTCTCCCGCGGCACCGGCGCGACGGCCTCGGGCGGGGTGAGCGTGAAGGTTTCCTCGGTCATGTGCGGTTCCCCCTAGGATCCGGCCCGGCGCGCCATGTCGTGCAGCACCGCGGAGGTGGGCACGGGCACCTGCCGGACGCCGGTGAGCTGCTGGTTGAGATAGGCCGCGTGCGCGGCGGTGGCCGAGGTGAACTCGGCGGTGACGCCCTGCGGCCGGAACCCGTGCCGGACCGCGAGCTCGCGCAGCCGGGGGTCCGAGGTGAGCAGGTCGCCCAGCGCGCGGCCCTCCTCGGTCAGCGGTACGACGGTGTGGTCGCTGTTGGCGGTGGTGTCCGGGTAGAGGACGGTCAGGTCGGCCAGGCCGCCGTCGCCCTGCCCGAGCAGCGCGGCGACCTGCGACTCGTAGACGAGGACCAGCGGGTTCCCGGCGCCGCTGACGAAGTCCCGGAACGCCGCGTCCGTGCTGGACTGCTGGGCGCCCTGCACGCTGACCAGCTTGCGCATCAGCGGGGCGGTCGCCTCGACGTCCTTCGTGCTCGCGGCGACCCGGCCGCCGCCCTCGACGTAGGAGGCCGCGGCGAGGTAGAGGGCGCCGGAGTTGGAGGTCCCCGGATCGGTCGAGGCGATGAAGAGGGTGCCGGTCAGCTCCCCGTGCCTGTCGGCGCCCTTGAGCTGCTGCCAGGTCCGGTCCGCGCGGGCGGCGTCGAGGTAGGCGGCCATTTTCAGGGTGCCGCGGTGCTCCCCGTCCAGCGTCGCCAGGCCGTTGCGGGCGAGCACGTCGGCGGCGCTGCGGTGGGCGACCACGACGAGGGGCGAGTAGAAGGGCCGAGGCAGCGGCTGGCGCACCTCGTACTTGGCGGCCAGCTCGTCGGCGGGCGCCTTGCTGGAGGGGAAGGCGAGGTCGTACCCCTTGAGGTCGAGCCCCTCCATCGCCCAGGACCCGGACGTCTCCGCCCGCACGGTGTAGCCCTGGGTGGCCAGGGCCTCCACCACGTCGGGATCGGCGAAGAACTCCGCCTTCTCCGACCCGATCACTGCTCGCACGGTCTTCGTTGCCGTGCCTGTGTCCCCGGATTCCCGGCCCGCCACGACAGCCGCCACCACGCCGCCGATCAGCAACACCGCGAGGACGATTCCGATGATTCGTCTCACACGGCGAGCGTGCTCTCGGAACCCAACATTCCCCGTCGCGGGCGATGAACGGGAGGTGTCATACCGACTCCGGTCCTGCAACACCCCGAAAGCGGCCGCGGCTCAAGCCAACGCAGTGCATGGCGCCCGGTCCGCGCGTCGCTGCGGGTGCACGCGGACCGGGGCCGACTG
Source organism: Streptomyces sp. YS415 (assembly GCF_023544665.1). Taxonomy (GTDB): domain Bacteria; phylum Actinomycetota; class Actinomycetes; order Streptomycetales; family Streptomycetaceae; genus Streptomyces. The sequence continues at coordinate 2,494 of NZ_JAMJFL010000041.1, read as the reverse complement.
GGGGCGCCCCGAAAGGGGCGCAGGGAACTGCGCGACAAGCCACCGCGCTCCCGCAGCCGCAGGGCGACGTCAGGCCCTACGGCGACAAGGCGCCGCGGCTCAAGCGGCGCAGCACGCGTGCGCGTCCATGCGCTCGGCCGCCAGGATGGCCGCCGCCGTGTCGGCGCGGGACGCCGCGACGACCAGGGCGCGGCCGGCGAGCGTGTGCGCCCGCTGGTGCAGCGCCGACGGGTCACGGGCCTCGCCCGTGGGCACCGCACGCACCGCCGCGCCGCCCCGGAGCCGGGTCACCTGCTCCGCGAGCCGCTCGGTGGCGGCGTCCAGATCGGCGGACGGGGCCAGGGCGCGCAGTTCGTCGGTGACGGCCAGCAGTGCGGCGAGATGGCCCGCCAGCTGGATGTCCAGCTCCTCCTCGCGCGTCCGGTGCGGGAAGTCGGAGGTGCCGGCCATCGTGCTGTGGACCGACTTGGTGCGGATCGGTTCGTACATGGGGATGGCCTCCTGTGCTCTGACAGGAAACCATCCTAGCTTGGATTCCGTCTAAAGTTGAGTCGATCGTAGATCCGGCGCTCAAGGCTGGCTGTAGCCGTCGAGGAAGTTCCCGATCCGGGTCATCGCGTCCCGCAGGTCCCCGACCGTCGGCAGGGTCACGACCCGGAAGTGGTCGGGCTCGCTCCAGTTGAACCCGGTCCCCTGGACGACCATGATCTTCTCGCGCCGCAGCAGGTCCAGCACGAGCTGCCGGTCGTCCTTGATCTTGAAGACGTTGGGGTCGAGCCGGGGGAAGAGGTAGAGGGCGCCCTTGGGGCGCACGCAGCTCACCCCGGGGATCTGCGTGAGCAGCTCGTAGGCGACGTCCATCTGCTCCTTGAGCCGCCCGCCGGGCAGGACGAGGTCCTTGATGGTCTGCCGGCCGCTGAGGGCCGCGACCACCCCGTGCTGGCCGGGCATGTTGGCACACAGCCGCATGTTGGCGAGGATCGTCAGGCCCTCGATGTAGGAGTCGGCGTGGGCCCGCGGCCCCGAGATCGACATCCAGCCGACGCGGTACCCGGCCACCCGGTACGCCTTCGACATGCCGTTGAAGGTGAGGGTCAGCAGATCGGGGGCGACCTTGGCGGTCGGGGTGTGGGTGGCGCCGTCGTAGAGGATCTTGTCGTAGATCTCGTCGGAGCAGACGAGGAGGTTGTGCCGGCGGGCGATGTCGGTGAGCCCCTTGAGCACGGCCTCGTCGTAGACGGCGCCGGTGGGGTTGTTCGGGTTGATGATGACGATCGCCTTGGTGCGGTCGCTGATCTTCCGCTCCACGTCGGCCAGGTCGGGCATCCAGTCGGCCTGCTCGTCGCAGCGGTAGTGCACCGCGGTTCCGCCGGACAGCGAGACGGCGGCGGTCCACAGCGGGTAGTCCGGCGAGGGCACGAGCACCTCGTCGCCGTCGTCCAGCAGCCCCTGCATCGCCATCACGATCAGCTCGGAGACGCCGTTGCCGACGAAGACGTGCTCGACGTCCGTCTCGATGCCGAGGGTCTGGTTGTGCATGACGACCGCGCGGCGGGCGGCGAGCAGTCCCTTCGCGTCGCCGTACCCGTGGGCCGAGGAGACGTTGCGGAGGATGTCCTCCAGGATCTCCGGCGGGCACTCGAACCCGAAGGCCGCCGGGTTGCCGGTGTTCAGCTTGAGGATGCGGTGACCCGCCGCCTCGAGCCGCATGGCCTCCTCGAGAACCGGGCCCCGGATCTCGTAACAGACGTTGGCGAGCTTGGTCGACTGGATCACCTGCATGCCGGTGAGCTTACGGCCCGGTAACGCCCCATGGGCCGTGTTTCCCACCACATGAGACGGGTGGTTTGGGTGGTTATCGCCGACGGCTGTCCCCGGCATGCCTCCCGTCCCTAGAATGCGCGGCCATGTCCAGGCCACCTCAGTACGGAGACGGGACGAACGGCGTGAATGCCCCCAACGGTGTCACGGGCCCCCAGGGCGGGGGTCCGCAGGGTGAGGGTCCCCAGGTTCCGCCGCGGGTGTACGTCCCGCAGGCGGCCCCGTCCCCCGACTACGAGGAGTACCCCGACCCGGCCGTGGCGCACGGCTGGCAGAACGCGTACGACGAGACGAGCCGCTTGCCGCGGGTGCCCGGTGCGCCGGACGGCGGCTGGGAGCCCGGCACCGCCGGCCGCGCCGCCCGCCGCTCGCACCGCCGCCGGGAGCGGCGCCGCCCCGTCCTGATGGCCGCGGGCGCGCTGGGCGCGGTCTCGGTCGCCGCCCTGGTGGCGGGCTTCGGGTTCTCCTCCGACTCCTCCTCGGGTGGCCCGGAGGGGAAGAAGGACCCGGCCCGCTCGGCGAAGGACGACGCCGGCACCCCGACGGACCGGTCGGCGACACCGTCCCCGGCCTCGACGGGTGCGTCCGAGGCGCCGGGCGCCACGGCCTCCCCCGGCGGGACGGAGCCGGAGGAGCCCAAGGACTCCGGCGAGGACTCCGCGCCGCCCGCGAC
>NZ_JAMJFL010000040.1 GCF_023544665.1 Streptomyces sp. YS415 | reverse complement strand
GCGGGGTCTGCCGGCGGGGTGATTGGCGGCGGGCTGGTGGGTTGTGGCGCGGCCTGGTGGGTTGTGGCGCGGCCTGGTGGTGATGTGGGCGCAGAGCTGGTGGGGGATGTGGCGTGGACCTGTCCGCGGGGTGTCCGGTCGGCCGGTTGGGGTTGTGGCGCGATCTGTTCGTGGCGTGTTCGGGGGGCCGGTGGGGGTTTTGCCTGCTCGTGGTGTGTCCGGTGGCCTGGGGCGGGTTTGGCGTGGGCTGGTCATGCGCGGAGGCGCAGGCCGCGGGGGGTGGCGATGAAGCCCGCTCCTTCCAGGAGGACGCCGAGGGGGGAGGTCAGGGCGGAGGCGCCGTTGACGCGTTCGACGGTGACCGTGCCGAGGGAGCCCGCGCGGGCTGCCGCCGCGAGGGCGTCGGCGGCCGCTTGCAGGCGGGGGTCGTCCGCCGGTGCGTCGTCGGGGGCGGCGGGCCAGGCCAGCAGGGTCTTGCCGCCGCGCTCCATGTACAGGGTCAGCTCGCCGTCGACCAGGACCACCAGCGAGCCCGCCTTGCGGCCCGGCTTGTGTCCGGCGCCGGACGGCGGTTCGGGCCAGGGCAGGGCGGCGCCGTAGGCGTTCGCCGGGTCGGCGGCGGCGAGGACGACGGCCCGGGAGTCGGAGGCGGGGCGGGTGCGGTGCGGGGGAGGGGGGAAGTCGCGGGGCGAGATGTACTCGTCCGGCCTGGTGGGGAAGGGTGCGGCGCTCTCGTCGAAGTCGTGGCCGGCGAAGGTCTCGGTCTCGAAGGGCGGTGCCGGGAGCGCGTCGCCGCGGTCACGGGCGTTCGACACCGCGCGCAGCCGGTCCACGGCGCCGTCCATCGCGAACTGCGCGGCGCCCAGGCCCTCCACCACATAGCCGCGCCGGGCCTGCCCGCTCTCCTCGAAGACGGACAGGATGCGGTACGTCGCCGAGAAGCCGCCCTCGACGCCTTCCGCGGAGACGGCGCCCCGGGTGACCACGCCGTGCCGGTCGAGGAGGGCGCGGGCCAGGGCGTGGGCGCGGACGGTGGGGTCGGGTTCGGGTGCTGGGAGCAGGGACCAGCGGCCCGCGACGGTCGGCGGGCCCGAGCGGGAGGCGGGGCGGGCGGGGGGCGTGAGCGAGCCGTAGCGTCCGCGCGGCACCGTGCGCTTGGCGCGGTGGGCGGTGGAGCCCGCGGTGCGGCCCGAGCCCAGCAGCGAGCGCATCGGTGCCAGGGTGTCGTTCGTCAGACGGCCCGACCAGGCCAGCTCCCAGATGATGTCGGCGAGTTGGGGGTCGGTGGCGTCGGGGTGGGTGGTGGCGCGGACCTGGTCGGCGATCTGCCGGAAGAACAGGCCGTAGCCGCCGGACAGGGTGTCCAGGACCGACTGGTGGAGCGCGGTCAGCTCCAGGGGGTGGGGCGCCGACACCAACAGAGGGGCCGCGTCCGCCATGTACAGGGAGACCCAGCCGTCCTTTCCGGGCAGGGCGCCGGCGCCGGCCCACACCACCTCCCCGGCGGCGGTCAGTTCGTCGAGCATCCCGGGGGTGTAGTTCCCGACCCGGGACGGCAGGACCAGCTTCTCCAGGGCCGAAGCGGGCACCGACGCGCCCTGCAACTGCTCAATGGCGCGCACCAGTCCGTCGATGCCGCGCAGTCCGTGTCCCTTGCCGATGTGCTGCCACTGGGGCAGGAACTGGGCGAGCGCGGCCGATGCCACCGGCTCCAGTTCGTGCCGCAGCGCGGCCAGGGAACGGCGCCTGAGCCGGCGCAGCACCGTCGCGTCGCACCACTCCTGACCGATCCCCGCCGGATGGAACTCGCCCTGGACCACTCTCCCCGCCGCCGCCAGCCGCTGCAGGGCGCCCTCGGTGACGGCCACGCCCAGGCCGAAACGGGCCGCCGCGGCGACCGAGGTGAACGGGCCGTGGGTGCGGGCGTACCGCGCGAGGAGATCGCCGAGCGGGTCCTTCACCGGTTCCGTGAAGGCCTCCGGGACTCCCACCGGCAGGGCGGTGCCGAGGGCGTCGCGCAGCCGGCCCGCGTCCTCGATCGCCGCCCAGTGCTCGGCACCGGCGATACGGACCTGGATGGCGCGGCGGGCCCCCGCCAGCTCTCGCGCCCACTGCGGCTCCGCGCCCCGCTCGGCCAGCTCGGCGTCGGTCAGCGGGCCGAGCATCCGCAGGAGGTCCGCGACGCCCTCGGCGTCCTTGACGCGGCGGTCCTCCGTGCGCCACTGCAGTTCCTGCTCCAGCTCGGTCAGCACCTCGGCGTCGAGCAGCTCGCGCAGCTCCGCCTGGCCGAGCAGTTCGGCCAGCAGCCGGGAGTCGAGGGAGAGGGCGGCGGCGCGGCGCTCGGCGAGCGGGGAGTCGCCCTCGTACAGGAACTGGGCGACGTAGCCGAACAGCAGGGAGCGGGCGAAGGGGGAGGGCTCGGGGGTGGTGACCTCGACCAGGCGCACCTTGCGGGACTCCAGGTCGCCCATCAGCTCGGTGAGTCCGGGCACGTCGAAGACGTCCTGGAGGCACTCGCGGACCGCCTCCAGGACGATCGGGAACGAACCGAACTCGCTGGCCACCTGGAGCAGTTGCGCCGCGCGCTGGCGCTGCTGCCACAGCGGGGTGCGCTTGCCGGGGTTGCGGCGCGGCAGGAGCAGGGCGCGCGCCGCGCACTCCCGGAAGCGGGAGGCGAACAGCGCGGAGCCGCCGACCTGGTCGGTGACGATCTGGTCGACCTCGCCCTTGTCGAAGACGACGTCCGCGGCGCCCACGGGGGCCTGGTCGGCGTCGAACTCCGTGCCCGCCTTCACGGGCTCCCGGTCGAGCAGGTCCAGGCCCATCAGATCGGCGTCCGGCAGGCGCAGCACGATGCCGTCGTCGGCGTGCATGACCTGCGCGTCCATGCCGTACCGCTCGGAGAGCTTGGCGCCGAGCGCCAACGCCCAGGGAGCGTGCACCTGGGCGCCGAACGGGGAGTGCACCACGACGCGCCAGTCGCCGAGCTCGTCGCGGAAGCGCTCCACGACGATGGTGCGGTCGTCGGGGATGTGGCCGCAGGCCTCGCGCTGTTCGGCCAGGTAGGACAGGACGTTGTCGGCGGCCCAGGCGTCCAGTCCCGCGGCCAGCAGGCGCAGCCGGGCGTCCTCCTGGGTGAGCGAGCCGACCTCGCGCAGGAACGCGCCCAGCGCGCGGCCCAGTTCGAGCGGGCGGCCCAGCTGGTCGCCCTTCCAGAACGGGAGCCGGCCGGGGACGCCCGGAGCGGGGGAGACCAGGACGCGGTCGCGGGTGATGTCCTCGATGCGCCAGGAGCTGGTGCCGAGCGTGAAGACATCGCCCACACGTGACTCGTAGACCATCTCCTCGTCGAGCTCGCCGACCCGGCCGCCGCCCTTCTTGGGGTCGGATCCGGCGAGGAACACGCCGAACAGGCCGCGGTCGGGGATGGTGCCGCCGGAGGTGACGGCGAGGCGCTGGGCTCCGGGGCGGCCGGTGACGGTGCCGGCGACGCGGTCCCACACCACGCGTGGGCGCAGTTCGGCGAAGGCGTCCGAGGGATAGCGCCCGGCGAGCATGTCCAGGACCGCCGTGAACGCGGACTCGGGGAGCGAGGCGAAGGGGGCGGCCCGGCGGACCATCGCGAGGAGGTCGTCGAACTGCCAGGTGTCCATCGACGTCATGGCGACGATCTGCTGGGCCAGCACGTCCAGGGGGTTGGCGGGGACGCGGAGCGACTCGATGGCGCCGGTGCGCATCCGCTCGGTGACCACGGCCGCCTGGACCAGGTCACCGCGGTACTTGGGGAAGACCACGCCGGTGGAGACCGCGCCCACCTGGTGTCCCGCGCGGCCCACGCGCTGGAGCCCGGAGGCCACCGAAGGCGGGGACTCCACCTGGACGACCAGGTCCACCGCGCCCATGTCGATGCCCAGCTCCAGGCTGGAGGTGGCCACGACCGCGGGCAGCCGGCCCGCCTTGAGGTCCTCCTCGACGAGGGCGCGCTGCTCCTTGGAGACCGAGCCGTGGTGGGCGCGCGCGATGACGGGCGGGGCGCCCTGGGCGGCCCCGGAGCCGCCCATCAGCTCGGCGGGCGCGTGGTGCTCGTCCAGGGGCTCGCCGGTGGCCCGCTCGTACGCGATCTCGTTCAGGCGGTTGCACAGGCGCTCCGCCAGGCGGCGGGAGTTGGCGAAGACGATGGTGGAGCGGTGGGCCTGGACGAGGTCGGCGATGCGCTCCTCGACATGCGGCCAGATCGACGGGCGCTCCCCGCCCTCATTGCCCTCGGCCACCGGGGAGCCGCCCAGCTCGCCCAGGTCCTCGACGGGGACCACCACCGACAGGTCGAACTCCTTGTCCGACTTCGGCTGGACGATCTCCACCTTGCGGCGCGGAGAGAGATAGCGGGCGACCTCGTCGACCGGCCGGACCGTGGCTGACAGGCCGATGCGCCGGGCCGGCCTCGGCAGCAGCTCGTCCAGGCGCTCCAGGGAGAGCGCGAGGTGGGCACCGCGCTTGGTGCCCGCCACCGCGTGCACCTCGTCCAGGATCACCGTCTCGATCCCGGTCAGCGCCTCGCGGGTGGCCGAGGTCAGCATCAGGAACAGGGACTCGGGCGTGGTGATCAGGATGTCCGGGGGACGGGTGGCCAGGGCGCGGCGCTCGGCGGGGGGCGTGTCGCCCGAGCGGATACCGACCTTGACCTCGGGCTCGGGCAGGCCCAGGCGGACGGACTCCTGGCGGATGCCGGTCAGCGGGGAGCGGAGGTTGCGCTCGACGTCCACCGCCAGGGCCTTCAGCGGCGAGACGTACAGCACACGGCAGCGCTTCTTGGGGTCGGCGGGCGGAGGTGTCGAGGCCAGCTGGTCCAAGGCGGCCAGGAACGCGGCCAGCGTCTTGCCGGACCCGGTGGGGGCCACCACCAGCACGTCCGAGCCCTCGCCGATGGCCTGCCACGCGCCCGCCTGGGCCGCGGTGGGCGCGGAGAAAGCCCCCGTGAACCAGCCGCGGGTCGCGGGGGAGAAGCCGTCCAGAGCTCGATGTGCGGAGCTGACCATGCGTCCATCCTGCACCCGGCCACTGACAATCGCGCTGACCTGCGCGAACACGGCCGCCACGGCGTCGTGTCGGGGAGCGGTGAGAATGGGGGCACGGCGGGATCGAGCGAGCGGGCGCGGCACTGGCGGTACGCGGAGCTGCCCGGCGTCGACCTGCTGCGGGCCCGGTACGTCAGCAAGACGTTCGTCCGGCACACCCACGAGCACTTCGTCATCGCCGCCATCGCCGACGGTGTCGAGGTGTTCCACCACCGCGGCTCCGACCAGTACGCGGGCGCCGGAGCGCTCGCGCTGGTCAACCCGGACACCCCGCACACCGGGCGGGCCGGGGTGCCGGAGGGGTGGCGGTACGGGGCGGTGTACCCGTCTCCCGAGGTCGTGGCGGAGATCGCGGCCGAAACCACGGCGATTCGCGGTACGCCCGGCTTCGTGTCCCCGGTCCTCGACGACCCCTACGCGGTCTCCCTGGTGCATCAGGTGCTGCGCGCCGCCGACGAGGGCAACGCCCTGGCCGCCGACACCCTGCTGCGGGTCGCCGTGACCCGGCTGCTGCGGCTGAACGGCGGGGCACTGCCGCAGCGTGAGGTGCGTACCGCGGGGGCCCGGATCGCGGCCCGCGCGCGTGGGGTGCTCCAGGAGCGGATGGCCGAGCCGCCGACCCTGGACAAGCTGGCCGGTGAGCTGGGCACCAGCCCCTTCGCGCTGCTGCGCGCCTTCCGGGACGCCTATGGGATGCCACCGCACACCTGGCTCACGGACGCCCGGGTACGGCGGGCGCGCGGGCTGCTGGACACCGGTGTGGCGCCCGCCGAGGCCGCCGTCGCCGTGGGCTTCGCCGACCAGCCGCACCTGAACCGGCACTTCAGCCGGATCGTGGGCGTGCCCCCGGGCGCGTACCAGCGGGAGCGCAAGAACGTACAAGACCGAAGAGGGCGGCTGCTCCTACCGTCCGAGGCGTGGCAGACACAACACTCACAGACATACGGGACAGCGGAGGAAAGCCGGACGCCGCCGTCGTACGGGACGGGCTCGGGGTCGGAGTCGCCGTAGGGCTGTCCGGGTTCGCGTTCGGGGTGACCTCGGCCGGCAGCGGGCTCTCGCTCTGGCAGACCTGCGCGCTCAGCCTTCTGGTGTTCACCGGTGCGTCCCAGTTCGCCCTGGTCGGGGCGCTGGCGGCAGGCGGAGGGCCGATCGCGGCGGCGGCCGGTGCGTTCTTCCTCGGGGTGCGCAACGCCTTCTACGGGCTGCGTCTGTCGCAGGTGCTCGCCCTCCCGCGCGCGGTGCGGCCGTTCGCCGCCCAGTGGGTCATCGACGAGACGGCCGCCGTCGCGCTGGCGCAGCCCACCCGGCGTGCCGCGCGGCTCGGTTTCGTGGTCACCGGGCTCAGCCTGTACGTCCTGTGGAACCTCACCACGCTGGGCGGGGCCCTCGGCGCCGAGGCCATCGGGGACACCGACGCGTGGGGCCTCGACGCGGCCGGGCCCGCCGTGTTCCTCGCGCTGCTCGCGCCGATGCTGACGAGCGCGACCGAGCGCGTCGTCGCCGGGGCCGCGGTCGTCCTGGGGCTCGGGCTGCTGCCCGTCCTGCCGGCCGGGGTGCCGGTGCTGGTGGCCGCGCTGGCGGCTCCTGTCGTGCTGTGGGCCCAGGGCCGGCGGGGGCTGCGGGAGGGGGACCGGTGAACATCTGGATCGCCGTCGCGCTGACGGTCCTCGGCTGCTACGCCGTCAAGCTCGCCGGGCTCCTGGTCCCCGCGGGCGTCCTGGAGCGGCCCCTGGTCCGGCGGCTCGCCGCGCTGCTGCCGGTCGCGCTGCTCGCCGCCCTCACGGCCCAGCAGACCTTCGCCGACGGGCGCGCACTGGTGCTGGACGCACGGGCGGCCGGGCTTGCTGCGGCGGGCTTGGCGCTGGTGCTGCGGGCGCCGTTCCTGCTGGTCGTGGGGGTTGCTGTGGGGGTTACCGCGGGGGTGCGGGCGCTTGGCTGAGGCGAGGGGCCGGGGGCCGGGGGGAGTGTGGACTTTGGTCGTGTGAGCGGTGGCCTCGAGGGCTCCGGGTGGCTCGGCCCGGGTGAGCGCGGGGCCTCGGCTGCCGTTACGTCACCCGATGGCCCGGCCGTACGCCCTCAGTGTGCGCAGGGCGGTGATGGTCACCAAGGGGCGGGCCTCCAGGGCGGGGGCCGGGGACCAGTGGCGCCAGCGGACGGGCCAGCCGCCGTCGGCCTGCTGCTCGGCGGCGAGGTGGTCCAGCGAGCGGGTCATCTCGCCGTCGGTGAACCACGCGCGTGCCAGCGATCGCGGACTCTTCGCGAAGTCGTGCGGGAAGTGGTGCTCGGTGGGGGCGTAGCCGGGCGCCACCGGGTAGGCGGCGAGGTCGCCGGGGTCCAGGGCCGCGAGCCGGTCCCGGCGCACCAGGCGGCCGAGCCGGTCCGCGGCCGCCTCCGCGCGCGAGCGGTCCGGCGCGGAGTCCAGGAAGGCCACCGCGGCCTCGACCTCGTACGGATGGGACTTCTCCAGGGACTCCACCGCCTGCCAGCAGAAGTCCGTCGCCCGGAACAACCAGGCGTGCCACACCTCGTTGCGGTGCAGCACCCCCACCACCGGACCGGTGGCCAGGAGCTCGCTCGGCGGGTCGTCCACGATCGGGATGAACGGCGCCGCCGGGTAGCCGCGCTGGCTGGGATGGACCGCCGGCAGGGCGCCCTGTGCGGTGGAGACCGACGTCAGGTAGCGGCAGACGCGCTCCACGCGCTGCCCGCCGCAGCGGCCGACCGCGTCCAGCACCTGCAGCGCGTGCGCGGTGTGCAGCGGCTGACTGACCGGGCCGCGCAGATCGGGTTCCAGCGCGTGGCCGTAACCCCCGTCGTCGTTGCGGTAGGCGTCCAGCGCGGTGTCCACCGGATCGGCGCCGCCGTGCAGGAAGTCGTGTGCGAAGAGGCGCTGCTCCAGCACGCGTGCGGTGAGCCAGACGAACTGCTCGGCGCGGAAGAGCGGGGAGCGCGCCGGGGGTGTCGGGGGGAGTGCGGATGCTCCGGTTTCGGCCATGCGTCAGACCGTAGGCCGGAAAGCGGTCTCGGTGAGGGGGCCCGGCGAGGGCCCACCCTCAGGGCGGGATACTGATGTCATGAGGTTGACGGTCTTCTGGGAGCGGATGGCGGAGCACTTCGGTTCGGCGGGATACGCCGAGACCTTCGCGCGCGATCACGTGATGTCGGAGCTCGGCGGACGCACCGTGCGCGAGGCGCTGGACGCCGGCTGGGAGGCCAAGGACGTGTGGCGGGTCGTCTGCCAGGTCAGGAACGTGGCACAGGAACAGCGGTGACAGGTCAGGAACGTGGCACAGGAACAGCCGTGACAGGTCATGGACGTGGCACAGGAACGGCCGTGACAGGTCACGAAGATCGCAGGACGGCACCCGGTTGTCGGTGGCGTGGGCGAGACTTGCTCCGTGGCACCCACTGACGACACCGGGCAGCTCTCGCAGCACCCCTCTCCGTTCGGCACGACGCCGCCGGCCAAGCCCCCGGCCGACGGCGCCGCCGCGCCGCCGCCCGCGCGCATGCCGCGCTGGCTGCCGCGCGCCATGGTGCTCGCGCTCGCGCTCTTCGGTGCGTTCCAGCTCGGCAGCTGGGCCTTCCACCAGCTCACCGGGCTGCTGATCAACATCGTGATCGCGTTCTTCCTGGCCCTGGCCATCGAGCCCGCGGTGAGCTGGATGGCGGCCCGAGGAATGCGCCGGGGGCTGGCGACCGCGCTGATGTTCCTCGCGGTGATCGTGGTGTCCGCCGGCTTCGTCACCCTGCTCGGCTCGATGCTCGCCGGTCAGATCATCACCATGGTCGAGGAGTTCCCGGCCTATCTCGACTCCGTCATCAACTGGATCAACGCCCACTTCGAGACCGATCTGAAGCGGGTGGACATCCAGGAGGGCCTGCTGCGCTCGGACTGGCTGCGCAACTACGTGCAGAACAGCGCAACCGGTGTCCTCGACGTGTCCGCCCAGGTGATCGGCGGTCTGTTCCAGCTGCTGACGATCACGCTGTTCTCGTTCTACTTCGCCGCGGACGGCCCGCGACTGCGCCGCGCCCTGTGCTCCGTCCTGCCGCCCGCCAAGCAGGCCGAAGTGCTGCGGGCGTGGGAGATCGCGGTGAACAAGACCGGCGGCTATCTGTACTCACGCGGTCTGATGGCCCTGATCTCCGGGATAGCGCACTACGTCCTGCTCCAGTCGCTGGACGTGCCGTACGCGCCCGTGCTCGCCGTCTGGGTGGGTCTGGTGTCGCAGTTCATCCCGACCATCGGCACCTATCTCGCGGGCGCCCTGCCCATGCTGATCGCGTTCACGGTGGACCCCTGGTACGCGCTGTGGGTACTGATCTTCGTCGTGCTCTACCAGCAGTTCGAGAACTATGTGCTGCAGCCCAAGCTGACCGCGAAGACCGTCGACGTGCACCCCGCGGTCGCCTTCGGGTCCGTCGTGGCGGGCACCGCTCTGCTCGGTGCGGTGGGCGCCCTGATCGCGATCCCGGCGATCGCCACGCTCCAGGCGTTCCTCGGGGCGTACGTGAAGCGGTACGACGTCACCGACGACCCCCGTGTGCACGGGCACCGGGGGCGCCGGACGGGCGGCCCCGGCCTGCTCACGCGCGTGCGACGGACGTGGGCCCGGCCATCGGGAGGAGAGGCCCCGTCCTCGGAGAACGACAAGGGCTGAGCCCTCAGCGCAGGCCCAGCCGCATCAGGACCCGGGGATGCCCGGCCAGCACCGACGTGGTGTCGGCGGCGTGGACGAACCCGGCGCGCTCGAAGTTCTTGCGCAGACCGGCGTACGCCATCGTCAGGTCGACCTTCGCCTCGCCGTTGTCGAGGGGGTACGCCTCGACGGCCGGAGCGCCGTGCGCGCGGGCGAACTCCACGGCGCCCTCGATGAGCGCGTGGGAGATTCCCTGCTTGCGGTGGCCGGGGCGGACCCGGACGCACCACAGCGACCAGACCGGCACCTCGTCGACGTGCGGGATCTTGCGGTTGCGGGCGAAGGAGGTCTCCGCGCGCGGCGCCACGGCGGCCCAGCCGACCGGCTCGTCGCCGTCGTAGGCGATCACCCCGGGAGGAGGATCGGCCCGGCACAGCTCGGCGACGTACTCGCCGCGGGCCGGGCCGCGCAGCTCGTTGTTGAGCCTGGACGGGATCCGGTAGCTCAGGCACCAGCAGACGTTGGCTCCGGGCGACTTCGGACCGAGCACGGCGCGGACATCCTCGAAGACCGACGCGGGACGCACCTCGATGGTCATGACCGCACGATAGAACCAGAGGGCTCCGGGCACCCGGGAGAACGGCCGGGGGCCTCCGCGTGGTGCGCTTGACACGTAAATCGAACATCCATTCTTATGGAGGCTCCGGCGAAGGCGCTCGGCGGGCGGATTGCCCTGGTTTCGACCGGTAAGTGCCCGAGTTATCCACAGGCCGGACGGGCGTCAGGGCGCATTGTCAGTGGCAGGCGTTAGCGTCTTTGACGTGAAGCGATCGACTCAAGCAAATCGGGTGGAACCCATGGCAGGAACCGACCGCGAGAAGGCCCTGGATGCCGCACTCGCACAGATTGAACGGCAATTCGGCAAGGGCGCGGTCATGCGCATGGGCGAGCGGTCGAAGGAGCCCATCGAGGTCATCCCGACCGGGTCGACCGCGCTCGACGTCGCCCTCGGCGTCGGCGGCCTGCCGCGCGGCCGCGTCATCGAGGTCTACGGTCCCGAGTCCTCCGGCAAGACGACCCTGACCCTGCACGCCGTGGCGAACGCGCAGAAGGCCGGTGGCCAGGTCGCGTTCGTGGACGCGGAGCACGCCCTCGACCCCGAGTACGCGCAGAAGCTCGGCGTCGACATCGACAACCTGATCCTGTCCCAGCCGGACAACGGCGAGCAGGCCCTGGAGATCGTGGACATGCTGGTCCGCTCCGGCGCCCTCGACCTCATCGTCATCGACTCCGTCGCGGCCCTCGTGCCGCGCGCGGAGATCGAGGGCGAGATGGGCGACAGCCACGTCGGTCTGCAGGCCCGTCTGATGAGCCAGGCCCTGCGGAAGATCACCAGCGCACTCAACCAGTCCAAGACGACCGCGATCTTCATCAACCAGCTCCGCGAGAAGATCGGCGTGATGTTCGGCTCCCCGGAGACCACGACCGGTGGCCGGGCGCTGAAGTTCTACGCCTCGGTGCGACTCGACATCCGCCGTATCGAGACCCTGAAGGACGGCACCGACGCGGTCGGCAACCGCACCCGCGTCAAGGTCGTCAAGAACAAGGTCGCGCCGCCCTTCAAGCAGGCCGAGTTCGACATCCTCTACGGCCACGGCATCAGCCGCGAGGGCGGCCTGATCGACATGGGCGTGGAGCACGGCTTCGTCCGAAAGGCCGGCGCCTGGTACACGTACGAGGGCGACCAGCTCGGCCAGGGCAAGGAGAACGCGCGCAACTTCCTGAAGGACAACCCCGACCTGGCCAACGAGATCGAGAAGAAGATCAAGGAGAAGCTGGGCGTCGGAGTGCGTCCGGTGGAGCCGGCCGCCGAGCCGGGCGCGGACGCCGCGGGTCCCGCCGCCCCGGACGACGCCGCCAAGACGGTGCCCGCTCCGGCCGCGGCCAAGGCCACCAAGTCCAAGGCCGCCGCTGCCAAGAGCTGACCCGTGACACGACGAACGGACTGGGCCGAGTACGCCTGCCCCGACCCGCCCGGGGAGTGGCAGGGGAGCGGTGCCGGAGGTTCCACCGGGACGGCCGGCGCGGCGTACGACGGGGACGGCGCCCCCGGCCCGGAGGGACCGTACGGCGGCGGGCGCCGGGCAGGCGGTGGCCCGGCGTCGGAGGCCGATGAGCTCGCCGGCGGTTCGCGCCGGAGAGCCGGCGGGACTCGTGGCGCGGGCGGCGCCCGGGGGCGCCGTCGGCGCGGTCGCGAAGAGCCGTCCGGTGAGGACGGAGGCACCTCTGCCTCGTCGAGGGCCGAGCAGGGGGAGCCCCCGGGGGACCCGGTGGAGCGGGCACGGGCGATCTGCCTGCGCCTGCTCACCGGGACTCCGCGCACCCGCAAGCAGCTCGCCGACGCCCTGCGCAAGCGGGAGATCCCGGACGAGGCCGCGGAGGAGGTGCTGTCGCGGTTCGAGGAGGTCGGCCTGATCAACGACAGCGCGTTCGCGGACGCCTGGGTGGAGTCCCGGCACCACGGACGGGGGCTGGCCCGGCGGGCGCTGGCCCAGGAGCTGCGCACCAAGGGCGTCGACTCCACGCTGATCGACGCGGCCGTCGGGCAGCTCGACTCCGAGCAGGAGGAGGCGACCGCACGCGAACTCGTCGACCGCAAGCTCCGGTCCACCCGGGGCCTCGACCGCGACAAGCGCCTGCGCCGACTCGCCGGGATGCTGGCCCGCAAGGGGTATCCCGAGGGGATGGCGCTGCGGGTGGTCCGGCAGGCGCTGGAGGCGGAGGGGGAGGAGACGGACTTCCTGGAGGGCGAGGGGTACTGACGCGGGGCACCAGGCGCCTTGCGGAGTGCAGGCTCCGCCTGGCGACCAGGCACCACGGGGGCACGGCGCCGCTCTACTGCCCGCCCGACGTCCTCGGGGGCGCACCCCGCCCGGGAGCCGTCACCGGCAGCCCCGCCGCCCGCCAGGCCTGGAACCCGCCGGTCAGATCGGTCGCCCGGTGCAGCCCCAGCCGGTGCAGCGACTCCGCCGCGAGACTGGACGCGTAGCCCTCGTTGCAGAACAGCACCACCCGCAGGTCATGGCTGTTCGCCTCCGGCACCCGGTGGCTGCCACGCGGATCCAGCCGCCACTCCAGCTCGTTGCGCTCGATCACCAGCGCCCCCGGAACCACCCCGTCCCGCTCCCGCAGCGCCGCGTACCGGATGTCCACCAGCAGCGCCTCGCCGGACTGGACGGCGTCGTAGGCCTCGCGCGGCCCGACGCGCACGTAGCCCGCGCGCACCCGCTCCAGCAACTCGTCGATCCCCACCGGCTGTTCGGACCGGCTGCCGTTGGAGGGCCGGCCGCCGGTGAAGGGCTGGTCGCCGCCGAAGGGCCGCCCGCCGCTCACTGCCAGTCCTCCGGCCGCTCCACCTGCTCCAGACGCAGGATCGGCCCGGTGCGGCTGTACCGGCGGATCCGGGGCAGCGGCGGATAGTAGGCGTGCACGGAGACCGCGTGCCGGTCGAGGGATTCGTTGAGAACCTCGTGGACATGGTGGCGGCCGAAGGAACGGCCCTTGCCGGCCGGCAGCCGCCGCTCCCGGTCGACGTCCTCGCTGAGCTCCAGGGTCTTCCAGCCGTCCGTGGGCAGCCGCACGGCGAGCGAGTTCTCCGTCAGCTCACCGGCCGCCGTCAGGAAGGCGCCGACCGAGTCCGCGTGGTCGTGCCAGCCGGTGCCCGAGCCCGGCGGCCAGCCGATCAGCCACGCCTCACTGCCGGCCGGCCCTTCCAGGCGCACCCAGGTGCGGCCCTCGGGGTCGAGCGGGAGTGAGGCGATCAACTCGGCGTCGACCGCGGTGCGCCGTACGAAATCGAGGAGGTCCGCCTGCGTGGGCGCGGCGGAGGGGGACACGGAAGGAAGGGAGGAGACAGACACGTCGACCGTCCTGATGAGGGTTCGCGGGGAGCGCGCGACGGCACGACGGCGGTGCGCGCAGGTGAGGAGAGATGCGAATTCAGCAGGACCGGGTACACATGCAGCCCGCATAGCGGACGAGGTCCACATGGACCTTCCGCCACAGGTGCACACAGGTGTCGGTCACGATGGGGAGTAGACCACGGCGGTGCGGAGCGGTCAACTCACCGTCAGCATGTGGACGCTGACGCCCCGGGGCCGCTCAGCGCGACCCCGCCGTGGCCTCCGCCTCCGACGTGACCGTGCCGCCCAGCGTGGCCTCCGCGGCCGCGTACAGGTCGGCCGGACGCACCCCGCCGAGCGCCGTGACGAGGTGGCCGTCGGGCCGGATCAGCAGGACCGTGTGGGCGGCGGCGCCCGGATAGCTCTCGGCGACCAGCAGCTCCGCCGGATGCGGCAGCGCCGCCACGGCCGCCGCGAGCCGCGGCATGATCCCGGCGGTCACCCAGTGCTTGCGGTCCCACACCCCGGTGCCCGGCGCGAT
This sequence comes from Streptomyces sp. YS415, assembly GCF_023544665.1. Taxonomy (GTDB): domain Bacteria; phylum Actinomycetota; class Actinomycetes; order Streptomycetales; family Streptomycetaceae; genus Streptomyces. The sequence goes on along the minus strand of NZ_JAMJFL010000040.1, from coordinate 33,496 downwards.
CAGCAGCACCAGCAGCGCCCCCCGCCCGAGCCGTTCCCGCAGCTGTACGAACGAGCCGTCCTCCGCCGTCACCCGCACATCGGCGACCGGCGCGCCCACCGGGGTGTCGACGGCCACCTCGCCCTCCAGATGCCGAGGCGCGAGCGGCGAGTCGGCGTACGCCCCCGGCGCACCCAGCGCCCCGCGCCCCAAGTGGCCCTCGGCGAGCAGCGCGTCATGGCCACGGGCCGATCCGGGGACGTACGACCGCAGGCCCCCGCCGCCGCGCAGCAGCGGCAGCGCCTGGTCGGCGGCGCGCAGCCGGGCGGCGACGACCGCGCGCCGCTCCGTCTGGTAGCTGTCCAGCAGCGCCTCGTGCGGCCCGTGATGCCAGGCCAGCGCCAGCTTCCAGGCGAGGTTGTCGGCGTCCCGGAGCCCCTCGTCGAGGCCGTGCGTACCGAGCGCCCCGAGCAGATGCGCCGCGTCCCCGGCGAGAAGCACCCGCCCGGCCCGCCAGCGCCGGGCCAGCCGGTGATGCACCGTGTGGACGCCGGTGTCCAGGAGTTCGTACGGCGGTGTCGAGCCGTCCGTCCAGCCCGCGAGCGTCTCCCGCACCCGGGTGACCAGCAGCTCGGGGGTGACCAGGTCCTTGCCCGGCGGGAGCAGCCAGTCCAGGCGCCAGGCCCCGTCCGGCAGCGGGCGCGCGGTGACCTCGCCGGCCGAGGGGCCCGAGGTCCGCCACGGCGGCACCCGGTGCAGCAACGCTTCCTCGGACCAGGGGAGTTCGCTGCGCAGTGCGGCGACGGCGTACCGTTCGACGGCCGTACGGCCGGGGAAGCGGATGTCCTGCAGCTTGCGGACGGTGGAGCGGGGGCCGTCGCAGCCGACCAGGTAACTGCCGCGCCACCAGGTGCCCTCGGGGCCGCGGGTACGGGCGGTGACGCCGGACGGCTCCTGCTCGATGCCGTCGAGCCGGCTGTTCACGGCGATCCGCACCAGCCGTTCACCGGCCAGTGCCGCGCGCAGGGCGCCGGTCAGCACGTGCTGGGCGATGTGCACGGGCGCCGAGTCGTCGAACGAGACCTCGCGCATCACCTGCTTGCGCCGCATCGACCGCCATCCGGCCCAACGGCAGCCCGCCTGCCCGACCGGCAGTCCGGTCAGACGCTCCATCAGGGCGGCGCTGTCCTCGCGCAGGACGACGGTGCGTGCCAGGCGGGCTTCGTCCTTGCCGGGTCCCTCGTCGAGAACGACCGACGGCACCTCCTGACGTGCCAGTGCCAGGGCGAGCGTGAGCCCGACGGGCCCCGCCCCGACGATGATCACCGGGTCCACGGCGTGGTGCCCCCCGCCCGCAGTGATGTCCCGGGGGACGCGTGTGAACAGGAGGTTGGAGCAGGGTGCACGATCACAGAACGTATGCAACCCATTGCCGGTGCTTGCGTCAAGTGACGGAGGCAGTGGCGATCATGCCACTGCCTCCGTGTTGTTCACGCCGTGCTCCGCGTGTCGCTCAGGTCACTTGACCGTGCGTCACTTGTTCTTGGGCGGGTAGGTGAAGCCCCCGAAGCCGCCCGGTCCTCCGCCCTCGCCGCCGGTGCCGAAGGAACCGCCGACCGCCGCCGGGTTGAGTTCCTCCATGTCCTCCGCGCCGAGCACCGCGCCGGTGGAGCGCTTGCTGCGCCGCAGCCGGGCCTCCAGCCAGCTCGCGAAGCTGGTCAGGATGAAGTTCACGACGATGTAGACCACCGCCACCACGATGAAGCTGGGAATGACGTTCGCGTAGTTGGCCGCGAGCGTGCCGCGCGCGTTCAGCAGCTCGGTGAAGCCGAGCATCACGCCGCCCAGCGCGGTGTCCTTCACGATGACGACGAGCTGGCTGACGATGGCCGGGAGCATCGCCGTGACGGCCTGCGGCAGCAGGACGCTCGTCATCGTCTGGCCCTTGCGCAGGCCGATCGCCTTGGCGGCCTCTGTCTGGCCCTTGGGCAGGGCGAGGATGCCGGCCTTCACGATCTCGGCGAGGACCGAGGCGTTGTAGAGCACCAGGCCGGTGACGACCGCGTACAGGGGGCGGTCCGCGCTGCTGACGTCCGTGTAGCGAGCGTAGAACTCGTTGGCGAACAGCATCAGCAGCAGGACCGGGATCGCCCGGAAGAACTCGACCACGGCGCCGGCCGGCATCCGCACCCAGCGGTGGTCGGACATCCGGGAGATGCCGAAGAAGGCGCCCAGCGGCAGCGCGATGATCATGGCCAGCGAGGCGGCCTTGAGGGTGTCGGCGAGTCCGGGCAGCAGATACGTGGTCCAGGCCTCGGACTGGGTGAACGGCTCCCACAGGGCCCATTCCAGCTGGCCCTTGTCGTCCATCGTCCGCCAGATCCACCACAGCAGCAGGGCGAGCAGGACGACGAAGACGGCCGAGAAGATCAGGTTGCGCCGCTTGGCCTTGGGGCCGGGTGCGTCGTACAGAACCGAGGTCACCGCTTCACCGCCAGTCGCGTGCTCAGCCAGCCGAGGAACAGGCCGGTGGGCAGGGTCAGTACCACGAATCCGAAGGCGAAGACCGTGCCGATGAGCAGCGTCTGCGCCTCGTTCTCGATCATTTCCTTCATCAGCAGGGCCGCCTCGGCCACGCCGATGGTGGCCGCCACCGTGGTGTTCTTGGTCAGCGCGATCAGCACGTTGGCGAGCGGGCCGATGACCGAGCGGAACGCCTGCGGCAGCACGATGAGCCGGAGCACCTGGCTGAAGCTCAGTCCGAGGGCCCGGGCCGCCTCGGCCTGACCCACCGGCACGGTGTTGATGCCGGAGCGCAGCGCCTCGCAGACGAAGGCGGCCGTGTACGCGACCAGACCGAGGATCGCCAGGCGGAAGCCCTGGGCCTCGAAGTCGTCGGGCGCGCCCATCGTCATCCCGAAGATGTCGGCGAGGCCGAGCGAGGTGAAGACGATGATGACGGTCAGGGGGATGTTGCGGACGATGTTCACATAGACGGTTCCGAAGCCGCGCATCAGGGGAACCGGGCTGACCCGCATGGCCGCCAGGATGGTGCCCCAGACCAGGGAGCCGATGCCGGAGAAAATGGCGAGCTGCACCGTCACCCAGAAGGCGCCGAGCAGGCTCGGGTCGTCATAGTCAGAAAGAAAGTCGAACACGATCTCCCGCGCTTCCGGGTGTGTGGCGAACGTGGTGCACGGGGGCGGTCGTGTCGGGCCGCCGCCGTGCTGACGTGCCGCGCCGCCGCCGTGAGGCCAGGCCGACGGCGGCGGCGCGTGAGCGGAGAGCCGCGTTACTGAACGATGTTCCCGATCTTCGGGGCGGGCTCGTTCTTGTAGTCGGCCGGACCGAAGTTGTCCTTGACGGCCGTCTCCCACGCGTTGTCGCTGACCATCTTCTCCAGCGCGTCGTTGATCTTGTTCACGGTCTCGGTGTCGCCCTTCTTGACGCCGATGCCGTAGTTCTCGTTGCTCAGCTTCAGGCCGGCGAGCTTGAACTGGCCCTTGTACTGCTCCTGCGCGGCGAAGCCGGCGAGGATCGAGTCATCGGTGGTCACGGCGTCGACGGCGCCGCTCTGCAGACCGGCGATGCACTCCGAGTACGTGCCGTACTCCTTGAGCTGGGCCTTCGGGGCGATCTCGTCCTTGACGTTCTGCGCCGAGGTCGAGCCGGTGACCGAGCAGAGCTTCTTGCCGTTGAGGTCGGTGCCCTCGGCGATGTCGGAGTCCGCCTTGACCAGCAGGTCCTGGTGGGCCAGCAGGTACGGCCCGGCGAAGTCGACCTTCTCCTTGCGCTCGTCGGTGATGGAGTAGGTGGCGGCGATGAAGTCGACGTCGCCACGGGAGAGCGCGTTCTCGCGGTCGGCGCTCTTCGTCTCGATCCACTCGATCTGGTTCGGCTCGTAGCCGAGCTCCTTCGCCACGTAGGTGGCGACGTCCACGTCGAAGCCGGAGAAGGAACCGTCGGGCTCCTTCAGGCCCAGACCGGGCTGGTCGTACTTGATGCCGATCTTGATCTTGTCGCCGCCGCCCGAGCCGGTGTCGGCGCTGTCGCTGTCCTTGTCGTCGCCGCCGCACGCGGTCGCGGTGAGGGAGAGGACGAGCGCAGCGGCCGCCGCGGCGGTGACCTTGCGGAGCTTCATGGTGAACATCCTTTGTCTGGCTTGTCTGGTGAAGAGATGCGAGCCGTCGGTGCGGGTGACGCGGGGCCGGCGAGAGCGCCGGGGCGTCGTCAGTGGTGCAGGATCTTGGACAGGAAGTCCTTGGCACGGTCGCTGCGCGGGTTGCTGAAGAACTGGTCCGGCACAGCCTCTTCGACGATTCGCCCGTCCGCCATGAACACCACACGATTGGCGGCCGAACGGGCGAAACCCATCTCATGGGTGACGACGATCATGGTCATGCCGTCCCGGGCGAGCTGCTGCATGACCTCCAGCACCTCGTTGATCATTTCCGGGTCCAGGGCCGAGGTCGGCTCGTCGAAGAGCATGACCTTCGGGTCCATCGCCAGGGCGCGCGCGATGGCCACGCGCTGCTGCTGTCCGCCGGAGAGCTGGGCCGGGTACTTGTCCGCCTGGTTGGCGACACCCACCCGGTCGAGCAGACCGCGGGCCTTTTCCTCGGCCTTCTTCTTGTCGGTCTTGCGGACCTTGACCTGGCCCAGCATGACGTTCTCGAGCACGGTCTTGTGCGCGAAGAGATTGAACGACTGGAAGACCATGCCGACGTCGGCACGCAGCCGGGCCAGCTCCTTGCCCTCGGCGGGCAGCGGCTTGCCGTCGATGGCGATCGTCCCGGAGTCGATCGTCTCCAGGCGGTTGATGGCGCGGCACAGGGTGGACTTGCCGGACCCGGAGGGCCCGATGACCACGACGACCTCGCCGCGGGCGATCGTCAGGTCGATGTCCTGGAGCACGTGCAACGCGCCGAAATGCTTGTTGACACTCTTCAGGACGACCAGGTCGCCGGTCGCAGCCACGTCTTCCTTGGCCACCGATACTTCGGTCATCGCTCTCGAGCTCCGTCCTCCTCGGTTTCGGAGGACACTAATAACCGTATCCGACCTGCGTCATTAGTCCTGAGGGGAATTTGAGCATCACGATCCGGTAGCAATCAGACACGTGTCGTAGCCCCGGAGACCTGGGCGCGTACCGGGTGGGTAACGACAAGCTCCGCGCAACCGGAACCCACTTGACGGGGTCCGCGTCCATCAGCGTGACTGCCAGGGTGCACGCGCGCGCGTGCACGCTTCGTGTGTAGTGAGGTCACCCGTACGGCCGATGAACAGGAGGGGGACGGGATGAGACTGCTCCTTGTCGAGGACGACAACCATGTCGCCGCCGCTCTCTCCGCGATCCTGGCGCGGCACGGCTTCGACGTCACCCACGCGCGCAGCGGCGAGGAGGCCCTGCAGGCGCTCGTCCCCGAGGGCGCCGGCTTCGGCGTCGTCCTGCTCGACCTGGGCCTGCCCGACCAGGACGGCTACGAGGTCTGCGGCAAGATCCGCAAGCGCACCAGCACCCCGGTGATCATGGTCACCGCCCGCTCCGACGTCCGCTCCCGCATCCACGGCCTCAACCTCGGCGCCGACGACTACGTGGTCAAGCCGTACGACACCGGCGAGCTGCTGGCCCGTATCCACGCCGTCAGCCGGCGCTCCGTCCACGAGGACCCCGCGGCCGGCGGCGAGGCCGTGCTGCGCCTGGGCCCGGTGCACATCGAACTGCCCACCCGGCAGGTCAGCGTGGACGGCTCGGTCGTCCAGCTGACCCGCAAGGAGTTCGATCTGCTGGCCCTGCTCGCCCAGCGGCCCGGCGTGGTCTTCCGCCGGGAGCAGATCATCAGCGAGGTGTGGCGGACCAGCTGGGAGGGGACCGGACGCACCCTGGAGGTCCATGTGGCGTCCCTCAGGGCCAAGCTGCGGATGCCGGCCCTGATCGAGACCGTGCGCGGGGTCGGCTACCGGCTCGTCGCCCCGGCCGCCTAGCGGGTACGGGTGCGCACACGACTCCTCCCGCTGCTGATCATCCTGATGGCGGCGGTACTGCTGGCGCTCGGGGTCCCCCTCGCGGTGAGCCTGGCCGCTGCCCAGCAGCAGAAGGTGGTCGTCGACCGGATCGACGACACGGCGTACTTCGCTGCCATGGCCCGGTCCGCCATGGACGCCCCGGAGGGCCCGCGCGACGAGGGCCGCACCCTGAGCCGGGAGCTGGAGAGCTACCACGACGTCTACGGCATCCGGGCCGGAGTCTTCCTGCCCGATGAGGCCGTCCTGGCCAACGCGCCGAAGACCTGGCTCCTGCCCGGCTCCGGCGAGGTGCGCGACGCCTTCGAGGAGGCGCTGCTCAGCCGGCGCAGCCACGACCCGCGGCAGGTGTGGCCCTGGCAGCGCAACCGCCTGGTCGTCGCCTCCCCGGTGGTCCGGGACGGCGATGTCGTCGCGGTCGTCGTCACCGACTCGCCCACCGGGCAGATGCGCTCGCGCATTCAGCGCGGCTGGCTGGTCATCGCCGCGGGCGAGGTCGCCGCGATGCTGCTCGCCGTCGGTGCCGCGCTGCGGCTCACCGGCTGGGTGCTCAGACCCGTACGCGTCCTGGACGCCACCACCCACGCCATCGCCAGCGGCGCCCTGAAGTCCCGGGTCGCGGCGGCCGGAGGCCCGCCGGAACTCCAGCGCCTGGCGCGGTCGTTCAACGAGATGGCGGACAACGTCGAGGGCGTCCTGGAGCAGCAGCGCGCCTTCGTCGCCGACGCCTCGCACCAGCTGCGCAACCCGCTCGCGGCGCTGCTGCTGCGGATCGAGCTGCTCGCCTTCGAACTGCCCGAGGGCAATCAGGAGATCGCCTCGGTCCAGGCCGAGGGCAAGCGTCTCGCCCAGGTCCTGGACGACCTGCTCGACCTTGCGCTCGCCGAGCACACCGCGGCCGACCTGCGGCTCACCGACATCGGCGCGCTGACCGCCGAGCGGGTCGCCGCCTGGTCGCCGACGGCCGCGGCCAAGGGGGTCGAGTTGTCCGGGGACTGCCCGGCCACCACCGCCTGGGTCGACCCGGTGGCGCTGTCGTCCGCGTTGGACGCGGTGATCGACAACGCCGTGAAGTTCACCCCGCGGGGCGAGCGGGTCGAGGTGGCGGTCGCGTCCAACGGCGACAGCGCCACCGTCGTGGTCGCCGACCACGGGCCCGGGCTGACCGACGAGGAACTGGTCCGCATCGGCGACCGCTTCTGGCGCAGCGGCCGCCATCAGAACGTCAAGGGTTCCGGCCTGGGCCTGTCCATCTCCCGGGCGCTGCTCTCGGCGGGCGGCGGGTCGATCGCGTACGGCCATCGCGCGCCGCACGGTCTGAAGGTGACGGTGCGGGTGCCGCGCAGCGAGCCTACGGCTTGACCGAGTGGTAGTAACGCCGGGCGCCCTCGTGCAGCGGCAGGGGGTCGGTGTAGATCGCGGTGCGTACGTCGACCAGTTGCGCCGAGTGGACGTGCGCACCGATGCCGTCCCGGCTGTCCAGGACGGTTCGGGTCAGCCACTCGGTGAGCCGGGGGTCCAGGTCCTCGCGGGTCACCAGCAGGTTGGAGACGGCCATGGTCGCGACCGTGGAGCCGTTCTGAATGGTCTCGTAGGCCGATTCCGGCATGTTGGTGGCCCGGTAGTAGCGGGTGGCGCCGCCCTGCTCGTGCACCCGGGCGACCATCGAGGACTCGATGGGCACGAACCGGAAGGCGGAGGTCTCGGCCACCTCCCGCAGCCCGCGCGTGGGCAGGCCGCCGGACCAGAAGAACGCGTCGAGACCGGACCCCAGCCGCTTCGGTCCGGTGTCGATGCCGTCGGAGCGGGGCGTGATGTCCTTCGCCGGGTCGATGCCCGCCGCCTGCAGCACCCGGTTGGCGATCAGCCGCACACCCGACTTCGGCAGCCCTATGGCCACCCGCTTGCCCCGCAGGTCCGCGACGGACTCGATGTCGGAGTCCTGCGGGACGACCAGCTGGACGTAGTCGTCGTACAGCCGCGCCACTCCGCGCAGCAGGTGCGCGTTGGCGCCGCCCTCGGTCTCGTAGGTGTCGACCGCGTCGGCCGCGGCGATGGTGACGTCGGCATCCCCGGTCGCCACACTGCGCACGTTCGCCAGGGAGCCGGCGCTCGTCTCCAGCTTGACCGTCAGGCCCGGCATGTCCTTGGCGAGCTCCTTCTGGAGCCGCTCGCCGTACTCGTGGTACACCCCGGCCTCGGTGCCCGTGCTGAAGGTGATCGTCCCGCTCGGCGGGTCCTCGCCCAGCGGCAGCACCCACCACAGCAGCAGCCCGAGCGCGACGAAGCCGGCGACCGCGCCCTGAAGGGCCCGGCGCCTGCCGAGAGAGGGGAACAGCGTGGGCATGCGGGCGATACTGCCAGGCCCTTCACCTCCCTGACCAGGGGCGGCGCCCCGCGGCCGCCGATCGGGCGCCGTTACACGTCGGCCACCGGGGCCTCCGTTTCCTCGTACCGCCGGGCTTCCTGCCGCTTGCGCAGCGCCGGCCCGCGTGCCGTCCACCAGGTCGCCACCGGTTCCGTGAACCGTGCCGTGAGCGGGCCGACGATCACCAGGATGAGGACGTAGGCGGTGGCCAGGGGCCCCAGCGACGGTTCGATGCCCGCGCTCACCGCCAGGCCCGCGATGACGATCGAGAACTCGCCGCGGGCCACCAGGGCACCGCCCGCGCGCCAGCGGCCCTTGACGGAGATGCCCGCCCGGCGTGCCGCCCAGTACCCCGTGGCGATCTTCGTCGCCGCCGTCACCACCGCGAGCGCGAGGGCGGGCAGCAGCACCGGGGGGATGCTCGCCGGATTCGTGTGGAGGCCGAAGAAGACGAAGAACACCGCGGCGAACAGGTCCCGCAACGGGCTGAGCAGCGTGTGCGCGCCCTCCGCCACCTCCCCGGACAGGGCGATGCCCACCAGGAACGCGCCCACCGCCGCCGACACCTGGAGCTGCTGCGCCACACCCGCGACCAGGATGGTCAGCCCCAGCACCACCAGCAGCAGCTTCTCCGGGTCGTCGCTGGAGACGAACCGGGAGATGACCCGGCCGTAGCGGACCGCGACGAAGAGGACGAGTCCCGCCGCGCCCAGCGCGACGGCCAGCGTGACACTGCCCGCCAGCAGCCCCGCCCCGGCGACCAGGGCCGTCACGATGGGCAGGTACACCGCCATCGCCAGGTCCTCCAGGACCAGCACGCTGAGGATCACCGGTGTCTCGCGGTTGCCGATCCGGCCCAGGTCGCCCAGGACCTTCGCGATGACACCGGAGGAGGAGATCCAGGTGACGCCCCCCAGCACCACGGCCGCCACCGGACCCCAGCCGAGCATGAGGGCCGCCGCCGCCCCCGGGACGGCGTTGAGCGCGCCGTCGACGAGGCCGGCTGGGTAGTGGGCCTTAAGGTTGGTGACGAGATCGCCGGCCGTGTACTCCAGGCCCAGCATCAGCAGCAGCAGGATGACGCCGATCTCCGCGCCCGCGGCGATGAACTCCTCGCTCGCCCCGAGCGGCAGCAGCCCGCCCTCGCCGAAGGCCAGCCCGGCGAGCAGGTACAGCGGGATCGGCGAGAGCCGGAAGCGGGCGGCGGCCCGGCCGAGCAGACCCAGCCCGAGGATGATCGAACCGAACTCGATGAGCAGGATGCCGGAGTGCACCGGTTCACTCCCGCCCGAGTATCGACGCGGCGGCGTCCACGCCCTCGCGGGTGCCGATGACGATCAGGGTGTCACCGCCCACCAGCCGGAAGTCCGGTGCCGGGGACGGGATCGCCTCGGCCCGGCGCAGCACCGCCACCACGGAGGCGCCCGTCTCGGTGCGCATCCGGGTGTCGCCGAGCAGCCGTCCGTTCCAGCGCGAGGTCGCGGCCACCTCGATCCGCTCGGCGACCAGGCCCAGATCGGTGGTGTAGAGCAGGCTCGCGCTGTGGTGGGACGGCTTCAGCGCGTCGATCAGCGAGTCCGCCTCGGCACCGGTCAGCCGCAGCGACTGCAGGCACGAGTCGGGATCGTCGGCCCGGTACACGTTCACCGTGCGGCTGCCGTCGCGGTGCGCCACCACGGACAGATGGCGGTGTTCCCGTGTCACGAGGTCGTACTGGACCCCGATGCCGGGCAGCGGCGTCGCCCTCAGGCGTGGAGCTGACACGTTTCTTCCCCTTGCCGGTCGTGATCGTCTCGATGGCTCGGTCGGCATGCTGCCAGGCCCCCGTACGGTGGCGATATGGGTGTCGTCACGGATATACGCGATCGGACTCGAGCATCGACGCTGGTGACAGCCGTGCCCCGGAGAGCCGGAAGGAGCCGGAACGCGCCCGTGTCCCTGTTCTGGCGGATCTTCTCGCTCAACGCCGCGGGCCTGGTCGTGGCCGCGGCGCTGCTGCTGGGTCCGGTCACCGTCTCGACGCCCGTGCTGCCCGCCGAGGCCCTGGTGGTCGTCGCTGGCCTCGCGCTGCTGCTGGCCGGCAACGCCGTGGTGCTGCGCCTCGGGCTCGCCCCGCTGGCCCGGCTCGGCCGTGCCATGGCCGCCGCCGACCTGCTGCGGCCCGGCGCCCGCGCGGTGGTCGCGGGACCGGCCGAGACGGCCGAGCTGATCACGACGTACAACACGATGCTCGACCGGTTGCAGAGCGAACGGGCCGCCGGGGCCGCCCGGGCGCTGTCCGCGCAGGAGCGCGAGCGCCACCGGATCGCGCGGGAGCTGCACGACGAGGTCGGCCAGACGCTGACCGCCGTGCTGCTCCAGCTCAAGCGGGTCGCCGACCGGGTGCCCGGGGAGCTGCGCGAGGACGTCGGCCAGGCGCAGGAGGCCACCCGGGCCGGCCTCGACGAGATCCGGCGCATCGCCCGCCGGCTGCGCCCCGGCGTCCTGGAGGAACTCGGCCTGGTCAGCGCCCTGCGCTCGCTCGCCGCCGAGTTCACCACGCACGGCCTGACCGTCCGCCACCAGATCCCCGCCGACCTGCCCCCGCTCACCGAGGAGGCCGAACTCGTGCTCTACCGGGTCGCCCAGGAGGGCCTGACCAACACCGCCCGCCACGCCGGCGCCGACCGCGCGGAGATCACGCTCAGCCCTGCCCCCTACGGCGTCGAACTCGTCGTACGAGACAACGGCAAGGGCGTCGGGGACGCCCCCGAGGGCGCCGGGATCGGCGGGATGCGGGAGCGGGCGCTGCTGGTGGGGGCGGAACTGGCCGTGGGGCCGGGACCGGAAGGCGGTACCGAGCTACGGCTGCGGGTGCCGGCCGGGGCCGCGGGAGGCCGCTGATGCCGATCCGGGTGCTCCTGGCCGACGACCACACCCTCGTGCGCCGGGGCGTGCGGCTCATCCTGGACGGCGAACCGGACCTGGAGGTCGTCGCCGAGGCCGCCGACGGTGCCGAGGCGGTGGCCCTGGCCCGGTCCGGCGAGGTCGATCTGGCGGTGCTGGACATCGCCATGCCCCGCACGACCGGCCTCCAGGCGGCCAGGGAACTCTCCCGGCGCCTGCCGGACCTGCGGATCCTGATCCTCACCATGTACGACAACGAGCAGTACTTCTTCGAGGCGCTGAAGGCGGGCGCGGGCGGGTACGTCCTCAAGTCCGTCGCCGACCGCGATCTCGTCGAGGCCTGCCGGGCGGTCGTACGCGATGAACCGTTCATCTACCCCGGGGCCGAACGCGCCCTGGTGCGCTCGTACCTGGAGCGGCTGCGCGGGGGTGACCGGCTGCCGGAGCGGCCCGTCACCGAGCGCGAGGAGGAGATCCTCAAACTGGTCGCCGAGGGCCACACCTCCAAGGAGATCGGGGAACTGCTCTTCATCAGCGCCAAGACCGTCGAGCGGCACCGCGCCAACCTGCTGCACAAGCTCGGCGTGCGGGACCGGCTGGAGCTGACCCGGTACGCGATACGGGCCGGGCTGATCGAGCCCTGAGGCGGCGGCCGGGAAGGGCGCTCCCGGCGCGCCCTTACTCTTGTGGCATGAGCAGCATCGACCGGAGCCACGCCGTGGACGTCAAGCGAACGTATGAGGTGCGCACCTACGGGTGCCAGATGAACGTCCACGACTCCGAGCGATTGTCCGGACTGCTGGAGGAGGCCGGTTACGTCCGCGCCCCCGAGGGTGCCGACGGCGATGCCGACGTCGTCGTCTTCAACACCTGCGCCGTCCGCGAGAACGCCGACAACCGGCTCTACGGCAACCTCGGGCGCCTCGCGCCGAGGAAGGCCTCGCGGCCCGGGATGCAGATCGCGGTCGGCGGCTGCCTGGCCCAGAAGGACCGCGACACCATCGTGCGGAAGGCGCCCTGGGTGGACGTCGTCTTCGGCACGCACAACATCGGCAAGCTGCCCGTCCTGCTGGAGCGCGCCCGCGTGCAGGAGGAGGCGCAGGTCGAGATCGCCGAGTCGCTGGAGGCGTTCCCGTCGACCCTGCCGACCCGGCGCGAGAGCGCCTACGCGGCCTGGGTGTCGATCTCCGTCGGCTGCAACAACACCTGCACCTTCTGCATCGTCCCGGCCCTGCGCGGCAAGGAGAAGGACCGCCGGCCCGGCGACATCCTCGCCGAGGTCGAGGCGCTGGTCGCCGAGGGCGTCTCGGAGATCACGCTGCTCGGCCAGAACGTCAACGCCTACGGCAGCGACATCGGCGACCGCGAGGCCTTCAGCAAGCTGCTGCGGGCCTGCGGGACCATCGAGGGCCTGGAGCGGGTCCGCTTCACCTCGCCGCACCCGCGCGACTTCACGGACGACGTGATCGCGGCGATGGCGGAGACCCCGAACGTGATGCCGCAGCTGCACATGCCGCTGCAGTCCGGTTCGGACACGGTCCTGAAGGCGATGCGCCGCTCGTACCGGCAGGAGCGCTACCTCGGGATCATCGAGAAGGTGCGGGCCGCGATCCCGCACGCCGCGATCACCACCGACATCATCGTGGGCTTCCCCGGCGAGACCGAGGAGGACTTCGAGCAGACGATGCACGTGGTCCGCGAGGCCCGCTTTGCGCAGGCGTTCACCTTCCAGTACTCCAAGCGCCCCGGCACCCCGGCCGCGACCATGGAGAACCAGATCCCCAAGGAGGTCGTCCAGGCGCGCTACGAGCGTCTCGTCGCCCTTCAGGAGGAGATCTCCTGGGAGGAGAACAAGAAGCAGGTCGGCCGCACCCTGGAGCTGATGGTCGCCGAGGGCGAGGGCCGCAAGGACGGCGCCACCCACCGTCTCTCCGGCCGTGCCGCCGACAACCGCCTGGTCCACTTCACCAAGCCGGACCAGGAGGTCCGCCCCGGTGACGTGGTCACGGTCGAGATCACCTACGCCGCCCCCCACCACCTCCTGGCCGAGGGCGACGTCCTCTCCGTGCGCCGCACGCGCGCGGGCGACGCCTGGGAGAAGCGCACCGCCGCGGCGGCGGCCAAGCCGGCCGGCGTGATGCTGGGCCTGCCGACGGTCGGCGCCCCGGAGCCGCTGCCGGTGGCCACCGGCGGCTGCGCCCTCGACTGACGCCCGCGGTCGCGCGGGGTTACGCTGCCGATCATGCTCGTTGCCGCCGCCGTCTGCCCCTGTCCGCCCCTGCTCGTGCCCGAGGTCGCCTCGGGCGCCGCGCCCGAGCTGGACGCCGTGCGTGCCGCGTGTGCGGACGCGCTCGGCGTGTCGGCCGCCGCGCGGCCCGACCGGCTGCTGGTCGTCGGGCCCGCCGGGGAGGAAGGGCTCGGGACGTTCCCGGAGGGGTCGCGGGGCTCCTTCCGGGGCTTCGGCGTCGAGGTCGGCGTACAGCTGGGCAGGGCCGGCGGGTCCGCGCGTGAGCTGCCGCCTTCGCTGGCGGTGGCGGCCTGGCTGCTGGAGCGGGTCGGGTGGGCCGACGCCCCGGTCGAGGGACTGGGGGTGGGGGAACCCCTGGCCGCCGAGCGGTGTATCGAAACGGGAAGGGGGATCGCCGCGGGCCCGGACCGGGTGGCGATGCTGGTGATGGGCGACGCCAGCGCCTGCCGCACGCTCAAGGCACCTGGCTACCTCGACGAGCGCGCGGAACCCTTCGACGCCGCCGTCGCGCGGGCGCTGGGCGCGGCGGACCTGAGCGCGCTCAAGGCGCTGGACGCCGGGCTGGCGTACGAGCTCAAGGCGTCCGGACGGGCGCCCTGGCAGGTGCTCGCGGGCGCCGCGGAGGGCGCCGGGCTGTCCGGGACGCTGCTGCACGAGAGCGCGCCGTACGGGGTGGGGTATCTCGTCGCGGCCTGGTCGTGCCGTGTCGCTCTGATCAGGTGGTCGGAGGCGGCGTGCCGGGCGGGGTGCTCGGCGGCGTGTGCGGCGGGGTGGCCGGCGGCGTCGTGCCGCCGCCCATGCCGGTCCCGGTGCCGCCCATGCCGGTGCCCGGGGCGCCCTCGTCCTTGTGCGCGAGTCGGTCCACGGCGCCCTTGGCCTTGCCCGAGCCCTTCTGGATCTTGTCGCTGTACTTGCCCTTGGTCTTCTCGTCGACGACCTTGGCGGCCTTGTCCAGACCGTGCTGGACCTTGTCGCCGTGCTGCTGGGCGAGGTCGGACACCTTGCCCTTGGCCGGTCCGAGCTTGGCCTTCAAATTGTCCAGGAGACCCATCGTTCGCCTTCCCACGCGGGATCGTCAGCTGCGGGCGCTCTCGCCGGCCTCTCGCTCGGCCGCCTCGTCGGCGGACTGCTGCTTGGGGATCTCGACGCCGTCGGCCGGCCCGGACCCGACGGCCTCCGTCGCCGTCGCCTCCTGCGGAGCCCCGGCCTCGGTGCCGGCCGACCCCTTCGCCTCGGTGGCCTCCAGCGGCTGAGCCGTCTGCTCCGCCTCGGACCCGGCCGCGGTGGTGCCGGCTCCCGCCTCGGCGGCCGACGTCTCCTCCGACGCCTTCGACCTCCGGAGAAGCCGTGCCAAAACGCCCATATCAACTCCATACGTTACTCGTGCGGGCGAACTCCCGCGTCGTCCGGTGCGTCCGTTTGCGTCGCCCGGATCACCGCCTCTCGGGGACCGGCGGCGCGAACCACGCAACTGGCAACGACGCCTGATCCGCACCGTCACGTAACTCGTTCGAGGCCACCCCGTGAGGTTTGCGAGACTGGGGCGGTGAGCAGCGCACCCCCCGCCCCCCGCGTCATCGCCGTCGTCGGCGCCACTGCGGCCGGAAAGTCCGATCTGGGCGTCTTCCTGGCCCAGCGGCTCGGCGGCGAGGTCGTCAACGCCGACTCCATGCAGCTGTACCGAGGGATGGACATCGGCACCGCCAAGCTGACGCCCGAGGAGCGGTCCGGCGTCCCGCACCACCTGCTGGACATCTGGGACGTCACCGTCACCGCCTCGGTCGCCGAGTACCAGCGGCTCGCCCGCGCGCGCATCGACGCGCTGCTCGCCGAAGGGCGCTGGCCGATCCTGGTCGGCGGCTCCGGCCTGTACGTCCGCGGCGCCGTCGACAACCTGGAGTTCCCCGGCACCGATCCCGAGGTCAGGGCCCGGCTGGAGGAGGAGCTCACGCTGCGCGGCCCGGGCGCGCTGCACGCCCGCCTGGCCGCCGCCGACCCCGACGCCGCGCACGCGATCCTGCCCAGCAACGGCCGCCGGATCGTCCGCGCCCTCGAGGTGATCGAGATCACCGGCCAGCCCTTCACCGCCAACCTCCCGGGCCACGACTCGGTCTACGACACCGTCCAGATCGGCGTCGGCGTCGCCCGGCCCGAACTCGACGAGCGCATCGCCCGCCGCGTCGACCGCATGTGGGACGCGGGACTCGTCGAGGAGGTGCGCGCACTGGAGGCGCAAGGGTTGCGCGAGGGGCGTACGGCCTCCCGCGCGCTCGGCTACCAGCAGGTCCTCGCGGCGCTCGCCGGGGAGTGCACCCTGGAAGAGGCCCGCGCCGAGACCGTACGAGCCACCAAACGCTTCGCGCGCCGCCAGGATTCATGGTTCAGGCGCGACCCCCGGGTGCACTGGCTGAGTGGGGCTGCGGCGGATGTCACAGAACTTCCGCACCTCGCACTGGCGTTGGTCGAACGACCGGTTACAGCCTGATCACGTCCTGGCATCGGGACGCTCCGGCCGTCATCGTGGCCTCCGGCGCCGTGCCATCATCGAGCTTCGATCGACCAAGTGGAGTCCGAGTTGGGAGGGCGCGTGGCGATGGAGGCCGGCCCTCGCGACACCGCACAAGGCACCGAACCCGTCACCAGTGACCGGGGCGAACCGGAGCAGGACGGCGACCGTCTGAGTCCGGACGGACCCGACGACACCCAGGGCGGGGTGACCGCCGACGGCCCCGAGCCGGAGGAGATGTTCACCAGCGGCCCCGAGGTCGAGGTCGAGCTGCGCCCGCAGCGCCGGCTGCGCATCTGGCAGCTCGCGCCCATCGTCTCGCTGGCCGCCGTCGGCTCCCTGATGTTCGCGTTCCCGCTCGCCTTCGACTTCGGCGACAGCGGCGCGGTGATCGCCATGCTGGGCCTGCTGATCTGCTCGTGCGCCGCGGGCTGGGGCATGATGGCGGCGCGCCGCGTGGGGTACACCTGGCCCGGCCTGCCGCAGCGCGGCTCGGGCAGGCGCCCGGACTGGCGGGTGGTGCTGGCGTACGTGCTCGTCGTGGGCGTGGTCGTGGTGCTGGCCGTGTGGCGCGTGGCGAGACTGCGCTGACCGGGCTTCGGGCACTGTCGGCGGCGCCCCGTACGATCGAGGCATGAGCACGCGGATCGCCTTCCTCAAGGGTCACGGCACCGAGAACGACTTCGTGATCGTCCCGGACCCCGAGAACGCCGTCGACCTGCCCCCCTCCGCCGTCGCCGCCCTGTGCGACCGGCGCGCGGGCATCGGCGGTGACGGCCTGCTGCACGTCGTGCGCTCCGCCGCCCACCCCGAGGCCAAGGACATGGCGGCCGAGGCGGAGTGGTTCATGGACTACCGCAACGGCGACGGCTCCATCGCCGAGATGTGCGGCAACGGCGTCCGCGTCTTCGCCCGCTACCTCCAGCGCGCCGGACACGTCACCGAGGGAGACCTCGCGATCGCCACCCGCGGGGGCGTCAAGCGCGTGCACCTCGCCCAGGACGGGGACGTCACGGTCGGCATGGGCAAGGCGCTCCTGCCCGAAGGCGACGTCACGGTGAGCGTCGGCGAGCGCAGCTGGCCCGCGCGGAACGTGAACATGGGCAACCCGCACGCCGTGGCCTTCGTGGAGGACCTCGCCCACGCCGGTGACCTGCACTCCGCCCCGCCGTTCCGTCCGGCGTCGGCCTACCCGGACGGGGTGAACATCGAGTTCGTCGTCGACCGCGGCCACCGGCACGTCGCCCTGCGGGTGCACGAACGCGGCGCCGGCGAGACCCGCTCCTGCGGCACGGGCGCGTGCGCGGTCGCCGTGGCCGCGGCCCGCCGGGACGGCGCCGACCCCGCGGTCACCGGCACCCCGGCGACGTACACCGTCGACGTGCCCGGCGGCACCCTGGTGATCACCGAGCGGCCCGACGGCGAGATCGAGATGACCGGACCCGCGGTGATCGTCGCCGAAGGCACCCTGGACGCCGACTGGCTGGATACGCTCACCCGCTGAGCCGGGCAACGACTTGATATCGGTGTGCCGGGCATCCGGTCGGCGCGGGCGCTCCTTGCCCGGTCGTCCGGTCGAGGATCGAAACCCCGGTCGGCCGCAGGTCGCGGGGTTCGAAACCGTAAACCTGCGAACCTTCGCTCGAATGGGTGATCCGTTTCACGCTCGGCGAGAGGCGGTCAGCCGGGCGTGATGGGCTCGGTAGCATCAAGCACCGGCCCGGACGGGGGACCGTTGCCAGCCCCGTGAGCCGTGTCCGCCATGGGGCACCCCGTCCGCCGGTCCACGCAGCCGGAGGTGCCCATGAGTGCGGAGGCCACGAACCCCGCGACGCCAGGCCCGGTGACCGCCGGGCCCACCGCGCGCTGGCGGGCACGGATCGACCTGCGGCGCCTGGGCCGGGCCGCACTGCTCGGTCCCGCCGCCCGTGACCGGCTGCCCGACGCCATCGGCCATGTCGCCGAGGCCCACCGCGCCCATCACCCCGACGCCGACCTCGAACCCCTGCGCCGCGCCTATGTGCTGGCCGAGTCCTCGCACCGGGGCCAGATGCGCAAGAGCGGCGAGCCGTACATCACGCACCCCCTCGCCGTGACCCTGATCCTCGCCGAACTCGGCGCCGAGACGACCGCGTTGACCGCCTCCCTGCTCCACGACACCGTCGAGGACACCGAGGTGACACTCGATCAGGTCGGCGAGGAGTTCGGCGCGGAGGTGCGCTTCCTCGTCGACGGCGTGACCAAGCTGGAGAAGGTCGACTACGGCGCCGCCGCCGAGCCGGAGACCTTCCGCAAGATGCTCGTCGCCACCGGCAACGACGTCCGCGTGATGTCGATCAAACTCGCCGACCGGCTGCACAACATGCGCACCCTCGGCGTGATGCGCCCCGAGAAGCAGGCCAGGATCGCCAAGGTGACCCGGGACGTCCTCATCCCGCTCGCCGAACGGCTCGGTGTCCAGGCGCTCAAGACCGAGCTGGAGGACCTGGTCTTCGCGATCCTGCATCCCGAGGAGTACGAGCACACCCGGGAGCTGATCGTCGACAACGCCTCCCGCGCGGACGATCCGCTCGCCGAGGTCGCCGACGAGATGCGCGCGGTCCTGCGGGACGCCGACATCCAGGCCGAAGTCCTCATCCGGCCACGGCACTTCGTCTCCGTGCACCGGGTGGCCCGCAAACGCGGCCGGCTGCGTGGCGCCGACTTCGGACGGCTGCTGGTGCTGGTCGGCGAGGACGCGGACTGCTACGGCGTCCTGGGCGAACTGCACACCTGCATGACGCCGGTGGTCTCGGAGTTCAAGGACTTCATCGCCGTCCCGAAGTTCAACCTCTACCAGTCCCTGCACACCGCCGTGGCGCGGGAGGACGGCCAGGTCGTCGAGGTCCTCATCCGCACCCACCAGATGCACAAGGTGGCGGAGGCCGGGGTGATCGCCCTCGGCAACCCCTACGCGCCCCCCTCGGACGAGCCCGTCGACGGCGAGCGCGCGGACCCGACCCGGCCGGGCTGGCTCTCCCGCCTCCTCGACTGGCAGGAGGCGGCCCCCGACCCCGACACCTTCTGGTCCACCCTCCGCGAGGACCTCGCCCAGGACCGCGAGATCACCGTCTTCCGCCCCGACGGCGGCACGCTCGGCCTGCCCGAGGGGGCGACCTGCGTGGACGCGGCCTACGCGCAGTACGGCGAGGACGCGCATGCCTGCATCGGCGCCCGGGTGAACGGCCGCCTGGCGACCCTGAGCACGGTGCTCAGGGACGGCGACACCGTCCAGCTCCTCATGGGCCAGGACCCCGCCTCCGGGCCCTCCAGGGAGTGGCTGGAGCACGCCCACACCGCCGCCGCCCGCATCGCCATCCAGCGCTGGCTGGCCTCCCACCCCTCGCACGAGGACGAGGCGAGCCGCGCCGACGCCGACGCGGCGGCCCCCCGCCCCACCACGGAGGCCCTGTCCACGGAGGGGTCCCCGACCGCCCGGCCGGCGGCGAACGTCGTGGCCGACCAGCCGGACGCGACCGTCCGCCTGGCCGGCTGCTGCACTCCCGTACCGCCGGACGACATCACGGGGTTCGCGGTGCGCGGGGGAGCGGTGACCGTGCACCGGGTCGAATGCGCGGCGGTGGCCCGCATGAAGAGCGCGGGCCGGCCGGAGATCGGGGTGCGCTGGGGCGACACCACGGAGGTCCGGGTGACGCTGGTAGCCGAATCGTTCGTGCGCCCCCATCTCCTGGCCGACCTGACCGAAGCGATGGCCCAGGAGGGCGCGGAGATCGTCTCGGCCACCGTCGAACCTCCCACCCAGCAGCGGGTCCGCCACACGTACACGGTGCAGCTCCCGGACGCTGGGCATCTCCCGGCGCTGATGCGGGCGATGCGGAACGTGGGCGGGGTCTATGACGTGAGCCGGACGCAGCTGCAGACGCAGCCGGGGGTGGCGTAGGGCGCCGCCGGCGCCCGACTCGTTCGGGTGCCGCCGCCGGTCCCCGATCCGTTCGGGTGGGTCGATCGGGCGTCGCCGCCGACCCGGGTGCCCTCGGCGTCGCCGCCGTCCCGCACCCCGTTCGGGTGGGCCGGTCGCGCGTCGCCGCCGTGCCGGGGGCCCTCGCTGGTAGCCGTGGTGCATGCCGCACACCCGCCGCAAGGCCACCGCCCTTCTCGCCTCGGCCGTCACCGTCTGCCTCCTCGCCGCCGGCGCCCCCGCCGAGCCCCTCGGCATCGGCGACCGCCTCTTCCCCCACCTCGGCAACCCCGGCTACGACGTGGCGTCGTACGACCTCTCCTTCACCTATCCCGGCAGCAACACCAAACCCCTCCCGACGATCACCACCATCGACGCCTGGACCACCACCACCCTCGACCGCGTCAACCTGGACTTCGCCCACGGCGACGTGGAGTCCGTGGAGCTGGACGGCGAACCGGCCGCCTTCAGCGCCGCGGGCGAGGACCTCGTGATCACTCCGGAGGAACCCCTGCCGAGCGGCAGCTGGATGCGGATCACCGTGCGGCACACCAGCGACCCCAGGCCTGCCGAGAACCGCGACGGCGGCTGGCTGCGCACCGCGGACGGCCTGGCCATGGCCAACCAGGCCGACGCGGCGCACCTGGTGTTCCCCGGCAACGACCACCCCTCCGACAAGGCGATGTTCACCATCAGGGTCACCGCCCCGAACGGCTACACGGCGGTCGCCAACGGCCTCCCCACCGGCGTGGACCGCTCACGCGCGGCGACGACCTGGACGTACCGCACCCAGCACCCCATGGCCACCGAGCTCGCCCAGGTCTCCATCGGCCGCTCCAGCGTCCTGCGCCGCACCGGCCCGCACGGCCTGCCCGTCCGCGACGTGGTTCCCACCAAGGACCGCAAGCAACTGGAACCGTGGCTGCGCAAGACGCCGGACCAGATCTCCTGGATGGAGGAGAAGGTCGGCCGCTACCCCTTCGAGACGTACGGCGTGCTCTTGGCGGACGTGGACACCGGTTTCGAACTGGAGACACAGACCCTCTCCCTCTTCGAGAAGGACCTGTTCACCGACCCCGCCTTCCCCGCCTGGTACGTGGAAGCGATCATGGTTCATGAGCTGGCCCACCAGTGGTTCGGCAACAGCGTCAGCCCCCGCACCTGGTCCGACCTGTGGCTCAACGAAGGGCATGCCACCTGGTACGAGGCCCTGTACGCGGAGGAGACGGCCGACCGCCCTCTGGCGGCGCGGATGAAGGCCGCCTACGGCGCCTCCGACCGCTGGCGTGCCGCCGGCGGTCCTCCGGCCGCCCCCAAGGTCCCCAAGCCCGGCCGGAAGATCGGGATCTTCCGCCCCAACGTCTACGACGGCGCGGCCCTCGTCCTCTACGCCCTGCGCCAGGAGATCGGCCACCCCGCCTTCGAGCGCCTGGAACGCGCGTGGGTCATCCGGCACCGGGACGGCGTCGCCACCACCGACGACTTCGTCGCGCTCGCGTCGCAGATCACCGGCCGTGACCTCAGCGGCTTCCTCCAGCCCTGGCTGTACGGCGAGAAAACCCCGCCCATGCCCGGCCACCCCGACTGGAAGCCGGTCGTACCGGTGACGGCGCCCGACGCTTCAGCCGTTCCTGCCGCTTCCGCAGCTCCCGCGGCTCCTGCCGCTCCCGCTGCTTCCGCCGCTTCCGCCGTGAAATAAGCCGATGACGAGACGCCCCGTCCCGTGCGACCATCTTCAGGTCGGCCTGGGTACGAGGCCGGGGCCGCCAGCGGTTCCGCGGGAATCTCCCGGGGCACTCGTACGTTGTGCACAATGACCGCCGTGCACGATGACGGCCGTACAGAATCCTCAACGACGTAAGGACCCAATGACCTCCTCTTCTTCCCCTTCCCAGGACACGCAGCGCCTCGCGCACACCTACCCCGACGGTCTTCGGGCCGATGCCCTGATGGAAGAGGACGTCGCCTGGAGCCACGAGATCGACGGAGAGCGGGACGGCGACCAGTTCGACCGCTCCGAGCGCGCGGCTCTGCGCCGTGTCGCGGGCCTCTCCACCGAGCTCGAGGACGTCACCGAGGTCGAGTACCGCCAGCTCCGGCTGGAGCGGGTCGTGCTCGTCGGTGTCTGGACCACGGGGACCGTGCAGGACTCGGAGAACTCCCTCGCCGAGCTCGCCGCCCTCGCGGAGACCGCGGGCGCGCTCGTGCTCGACGGTGTGATCCAGCGCCGCGACAAGCCCGACGCGGCCACCTTCATCGGCTCCGGCAAGGCACTCGAGCTGCGCGACATCGTCCTCGAGACCGGCGCGGACACCGTCATCTGCGACGGTGAGCTCAGCCCCGGCCAGCTCATCGCCCTCGAAGACGTCGTCAAGGTCAAGGTCATCGACCGTACGGCCCTGATCCTCGACATCTTCGCCCAGCACGCCAAGTCCCGAGAGGGCAAGGCGCAGGTCGCGCTCGCGCAGATGCAGTACATGCTGCCGAGGCTGCGCGGCTGGGGTCAGTCGCTGTCCCGTCAGATGGGCGGCGGCAAGGGCGGCGGTCTCGCCACCCGTGGTCCCGGTGAGACCAAGATCGAGACGGACCGGCGCCGGATCCGCGAGAAGATGGCGAAGATGCGCCGGGAGATCGCGGACATGAAGACCGGCCGCGAGATCAAGCGCCAGGAGCGCAAGCGCCACAAGGTGCCCTCGGTCGCCATCGCGGGCTACACCAACGCCGGTAAGTCCTCGCTGCTCAACCGTCTCACGGGCGCGGGCGTGCTGGTCGAGAACGCCCTGTTCGCGACCCTGGACCCGACCGTCCGCCGGGCCGAGACCCCGAGCGGCCGGCTGTACACGCTGGCCGACACCGTCGGCTTCGTCCGGCACCTGCCGCACCACCTGGTCGAGGCGTTCCGCTCCACGATGGAGGAGGTCGGCGAGTCCGACCTGATCCTGCATGTGGTCGACGGGTCGCACCCGAACCCGGAGGAGCAGCTGGCCGCCGTGCGCGAGGTGATCAGGGACGTCGGCGCCATCGACGTTCCCGAGATCGTCGTGATCAACAAGGCCGACGCGGCCGACCCGCTGACCCTTCAGCGGCTGATGCGGATCGAGAAGCGTTCCATCGCGATCTCGGCCCGCACCGGACGGGGCATCCCCGAGCTGCTCGCGCTGATCGACAACGAGCTGCCGCGGCCGTCGGTCGAGATCGAGGCCCTGGTGCCCTACACGCTCGGCAAGCTCGTCGCCCGCGCGCACGACGAGGGCGAGGTGATCTCCGAGGAGCACACCGCGGAGGGCACCCTGCTCAAGGTGCGGGTGCACGAGGAACTGGCGGCAGAGCTGATGCCGTACGTGCCTGCTCCGGCCGCGTAAGCGGTAGACGCAGAGAAGGCCCGCCTCCTGGGGAGGCGGGCCTTCTTCATGCCGACGTCCGGAGGGCTGTCCGGGGAGGCCGGTTCAGGTCATGCAGGCGTCGTCGTCACCGACCGCCGTAGGTCTTGCTCATGTCCTGGTACAACGCCTCCGCGCTCTTGCCGAGCTGCGGCCCGGCCAGCCAGGTGTTGTCCTCGGGGCCGATCGACGTGTTCGACACCAGCTTCGTCTCACCGTCCACCACCCGGAACCAGCCGCCACCGGAGGAGCCGCCGGTCATGGTGCAGCCGATCCGGTACATCGTCGGCAGCGTCGGGGCCAGCGAGAACCGGCCCGGCCGGTCGAGGCACTTGAACATCTGCAGGCCGTTGTACGGCGGCGCCGCCGGGTACCCCCAGGCGCCCATCGTGCCCGACTCGGTCGCGGACGGAGCCGAGAAGTCCACCTCCAGCGCCGCGCCGACGGTCTCCTCCAGCGACTTCGCGCCCTGCTCCGGCTTCACATGCAGCACGGAGTAGTCGTACGCCGCACCCGCGCCGCCGGTCGCCGAGCCGCCCTGGATCCACTCGCCGGACGTCGAGGCCCAGTCCGCCCACCAGTTGCCGTAGGGGGCGATCTCGGTGGCGTTCGCGCCGGCCAGCTGCGCCTCGGACTTGCCGAGGTCGTTGTAGGCCGGGACGAAGACGATGTTGCGGTACCAGCCGCCCGCACCGCCCGCGTGCACACAGTGGCCGGCTGTCCACACCAGGTTCGACTTGCCCGGGTGGTTGACGTCCTTGATCACCGTGCCGGAACAGACGGCGGGACCGTCGGGGGAGTCGAAGAAGACCTTCCCGACCGGAGCGGCGTTCTGGTGGTACGGCGTCTTCTCGGCCGTCGCCTCCACGGGCGCCGGTTCCGGGTCACTGATGCCCTGGTCGGCGGAGGCGTCCTTCGTCGAGACGGTCTTGTCGGCCTCCTTCGCGGACCGCATCCGGTCCGGCTTCCACAGGCCCTCGATCACCGGGTTGACGAAGTCCTTGGCCTCACTGAGCCACTTGTCCTTGTCCCAGTCCTGCCAGCCGCCGTCGGCCCAGGCATCGACGTCGATGCCGTGTTCCTTCAGCCTGTCGGCGACGCCCCGAGGAATCTCGGCCTTGCCCTGGTCGGCTATGTCGGCGGCCTGAGAGGTGCTCGGCTTGTCACTCGCCTTGTCGTCGCCGGAACCGCTGCACGCGGTGGCGGTCAGCGCCACGGCCGCGAGAAGCGCGGTCGCAGCGAGGCGGGTACGTGTGGAACGCATGGTGCGGTGACCCCCGTAGAAACTGCTCTGACTGATTCGCACGTGCTTCAGGCACGCGACTCCCCACTATGCCCGGGGAGTTGAGGGCGAACGGCGGTGAGACCGTGAAGGGTTTTTGGGGCTCACCGCCGCCGGTGCTCACTGGCCGGCGAACTTCCCGCTGACCTCGTCGAACACACCCTTGGCCTCCGCACCGAGCCGCGGCCCGGCCAGCCAGCCCGACTCCACCGGCCCGATGGAGGTGTTGGAGACGAGCGCGGGCTTGCCGTCCGAACCGGTCGCGACCCAGCCCCCGCCCGACGAACCACCGGTCATCGTGCAGCCGATCCGGTACATCGTGGGATCGGCCTTGGTCAGCGACAGCCGCCCCGGCTTGTCCTGGCACTGGAACAGCTTCTGCCCGTCGAACGGCGGCGCCGCCGGGTAACCGGTCGCGGTGACGCTGTCCACCTCCGGTACGGGCGGCGCGTCGAAGTCCACCGGCAGCGCCGAACCGACCATCTCCTCCAGCGACTTGCCGCCGCTGCCCTCCTCCGGCGTCACATGGATGACGGCGAAGTCGTAACTGGCGCCGTCACCGCCGGTGGCACCGCCCTGCTCGATCCACTGGTCCGAGGTCTGCACCCAGTCACCCCACCAGACGCCGTACGGAGCGACCTCCTCGCGCGTGGCACTCTCCAGCTCCGCCGTCTCCATGGCGTCGTTGTTGTACGACGGCACGAACGCGATGTTCCGGTACCAGCCGCCGGCCTTGCCCGCGTGCACGCAGTGGCCCGCCGTCCACACCAGGTTGGACTTACCGGGGTTGGCCGGGTCCGCCACGACCGTCGCCGAACACACCATCGTGCCCTCGGGGGAGTCGAAGAACACCTTGCCGGCCGTCGGCACGCTGTCGTGGTACGCAGCCGGCACGGCCTGCGCCTCCACCGGAGCGGGCGTCGGGTCGGTCACACCCGCGTCACCGGAGATGTCACCGGCGTCGACGTCCTTGTCCGGCTCCTCGGCCTCACGCATCCGGTCCGGGTCCCACAGGTCCTCGATGATCGGATTGACGAAGTCCTCGGCCTCGCGCAGCCAGTCGTCCTTGTCCCAGTTCTTCCAGGCACCGTCCTTCCACTGGTCGATGTCGATCCCGTGCTCCTTGAGCCGGTCCTTGATGTCGTCAGGGATCGAGATCTTGTCGTCACCGGCGGCGGAGGTCGCGGAGGCCTCGCCGCCGGCGTCGGCATCGCCCGAGTCGCAGGCGGTGGCGGTGAGCGCGAGGGCCGCGGCGAGGGCGACGGCAGCGGGCAGGGGAGACGTTCTGCGCCGCGCGCCCCTTCCGCGGCGAACGGTGAACGACGGCCGTATGGATCGCATGGTCTGACTCCCCCTGGGACGAACGAACTTGGCAGCACTGCCGCACTCCCGCGCCGCTCGACGCGGCGACCGGGAACGGCATCACACACTATGCGCTCGCTGTGGGGGACTTCCCACGGAACGGCAACGGTTCCGTCACGGCAAGGATCTTGAGGCAACCCGTAACCGGGTGAGCGGTGCGGGGTTGGTAGCGGTGGGGGTTCTGCTGCCTGTGCGCGGCCCCCTGTGCCCAATTCCCCGCAGCTTCGAGTGAAGCCTCGCGGGGGTGCGTATGTCGGGACGGGCGAGGACCGAGATGACCTGCTCGCCCCTGGACGGCGGGAGGACGGCGAACGGTGGCTGTGACCGAGCCTGGGGGTACGGGGTTGTGGCGGGGCGATGGGGTGCGGGATGTCGGGGACGCGGCGGGGTTGTGGTGGGGCCACGGGGCGCGGGATGGCGGGGAGTCGGGAGTGGGTGCCGCGGGGGTGGGTGCCGCGAGGGTGCGGGTGGGGGAGACGGGTGAGGCCGGGGCAGGTGAGGCCGGGGTGCGGGTGGAGGAGACGGGCGAGGTCGAGGCGGGTGCGCCGACAGCACCGGGAGCGCATGAGGTGATGGGGCGTGTGCCGGGGGCGCGTGGGCTGGGAGCGCACGGGTTGGGAGTGCGTGCGTTGGGAGTGCGTGGACTCTGTTGTGAGGCGGGCGGATGTGAGCCGGGAAAACATGGTCCGGGCGGGCCTGAGGAGGAAACGCGTGAGTCGGGCGCACCGGACGTGGACGTTCGTGGCGGGCATGCCGGGCGTGGGCCCCGGGTGAATGAGCTCGGTGGGCGGACGTTCGTGGGGCGCGAGGCCGCAGGGGAGCGCTCCTCCTGGCAGGAGGGGATCCTGCGGAGGCAGGCGGCGCGCGAGTCGGCGGCACGCACCTACGCTCGGGCCCTGCCCATCGTGCCGGTACGGGCGCGCGGCATGACGATCGAGGGCGCGGACGGTCGCCGGTACCTGGACTGCCTCTCCGGGGCGGGAACCCTGGCCCTCGGCCACAACCACCCGGTCGTCCTGGAGGCCATCCGCAAGGTCCTGGACTCCGGTGCCCCGCTGCACGTTCTCGACCTGGCGACTCCCGTCAAGGACGCGTTCACCACCGAACTGTTTCGCACCCTGCCCCCGGGGCTCGCCGAGCACGCTCGCGTGCAGTTCTGCGGACCCGCCGGAACCGACGCCGTCGAGGCCGCCTTCAAGCTGGTCCGCACCGCCACCGGCCGCACCGGCATGCTCGCCTTCACCGGTGCCTACCACGGCATGACCGCCGGCGCCCTCGAAGCCTCCGGCAGCGCCCTCGACGTGCGCGTCGCCCGCCTGCCCTACCCGCAGGACTACCGCTGCCCCTTCGGCGTCGGCGGCGAACGCGGCGCCGAACTGGCCGCTCGCTGGACCGAATCCGTCCTCGACGACCCCAAGTCCGGCGTACCGCACCCCGCCGGGATGATCCTCGAACCCGTGCAGGGCGAAGGCGGAGTGATTCCCGCCCCCGACACCTGGCTGCGCCGCATGCGGCAACTGACCAACGACCGGTCCATCCCGCTGATCGTCGACGAGGTCCAGACCGGAGTCGGACGCACCGGCGCCTTCTGGGCCGTGGAGCACAGTGGCGTCACACCCGACGTGATGGTCCTCTCCAAGGCCATCGGCGGCAGCCTTCCCCTGGCGGTCGTGGTCTACCACGAGGATCTCGACGTCTGGGAGCCCGGCAGCCACGCCGGCACCTTCCGCGGCAACCAGCTCGCCATGGCCGCGGGAACCGCCACCCTCGCTCACGTCCGTGAGAACGGCCTCTCCGAACGCGCCCATCACCTCGGCTCCCGCATGGTGTCCGAACTCCGCCGATCGGCGCGTGAGTTCGGCTGTGTCGGCGACGTCCGGGGCAGGGGGCTGATGATCGGCGTGGAGGTGGTGGACCCGACGACGGACGGGCCGACGGATGGGCCGACGCCGGAGCAGCCCCTTGAGCCGAGCCAGGATCCGCTGCGGCCGGATGCCGCTCGCGGCCCTCGTCCGCCGGCTCCTGAACTCGCCGCCGCCGTGCAGCGGGAGTGCCTGCGGCGAGGTCTGATCGTCGAGCTCGGCGGGCGCCACAACAGCGTCGTACGGCTCCTCCCACCGCTCACGATCAGCGATGAACAGGCGGCCGCGGTACTGGACCGCCTCACCGACGCCCTGCACGCGGTCGCCCGCGACCACGCCCGAACCCGACCACTTCACTGACGGCTTTCCCTCCACCAGAACCACCTCCCTAGGAACAGAGCAGAAGTTGGACACCAGGCGCTCATCCGACGAGCACACCCCCAGGGGCGCGGCAGGCCCCACCGACGCCGAGCCGCCCGCGCCGACGCCCACGTCGGTCCCCCGGCAACAGGGGGCCAGCCCGGAGCTGAGCGCGCCGGAGACCGTCGGCTCGCCACGAGGACGGGCTGCCGCATCCTCGCCGGAGCGCACCCCGGCGCAGAGGGGTGGACCCGGCGCCGCACCCTCACGCCGCCCAGCCGCCGACCTCCTGGAGCACCCCGACCCCCACACCGCGGCCCAGACCGCCTCCGTGGAGAACCTGCTCCGCTGCTGGGTGAGGGAGGCCGACCTCCCCGCCCCTCCCGACGGGATCCTGCGCATCCCGCTGCCCGCCAGCGGTACAGCCCTCGTCGTACCGGTCCGCTACTGGTCCCCGACGGGTTGGCACCGCTTCGGCCTCCCGCGTCTGTCGGGCGCACCAGACCACTCCCCATCCGCCGACGCAGTCACGGTGGCGGCACTGCTCGCCCGGGAAACCCCGGAAGGCGCTGGCTCGGCAGGTCCGTCGGCGGCCGACGCCGCTCCCGCTCCCTCTGCCACCCCAGTGCCGTGCGGCACCCCGACCCCACGCGACACCCCCGCGCCCCCCGACCCCGTCGCCTCCGATCGCACCGACCTGGCCGCTCGCGTCGCCGACTCGGTCCGCCGTACCGCCTTGTTCATCAGCGACCGCCGGGACCGTCCCGTCGACGGGCCGGACGTCTTCCTCAGCGCCGAGCAGGCACTCGTCCTGGGACACCCGCTGCACCCCACCCCGAAGAGCCGTGAAGGCCTCTCCGACTCCGAAGCCCGCCTCTACTCACCCGAACTGCGCGGCTCCTTCCCCCTCCACTGGATCGCTGTAGCTCCCTCCTTGCTCGCCGCCGACTCGGCCTGGACGGAACGCGGACGCCCCGTCGCCGCATCCCAGCTCACCGCCAGGCTCGCCGGCCCCGGCCTGCCGCTGCCCGACACCTACGCAGCCCTGCCCCTGCACCCCTGGCAACTGCGTGAGGTCAGCCACCGGCCCGAGGTCGCGGCCCTGTTCGATGCCGGACTGCTCCGGGACCTCGGCCCTCACGGAGTCCCGTGGCACCCCACCTCCTCCGTAAGGACCGTCCACCGGTCCGGCGCCCCCGCCATGCTCAAGCTCTCGCTGGGCCTGCGCATCACCAACTCCCGTCGTGAGAATCTCCGTAAGGAACTGCATCGCGGTGTCGAGGTCCACCGTCTGCTGCGGGCCGGGCTGGCCGGGCAGTGGCAGGCCGCGCACCCGGGCTTCGACATCGTCCGGGACCCGGCCTGGCTCGCCGTCGACGGGCCGCAGGGTGATCCGGTACCGGGTCTCGACGTGATGATCAGGCACAACCCCTTCCAGCCCGCCGATGACGTCTCCTGCATCGCCGGGCTCGTCTCGCCCCGCGCTTACGCCGAGCCGGGTGCCACCCTCGGCGGTCACCGGCCGGCCTGGCGGTCCCGCCTTGCCGAGGTCGTCACCCGCCTCGCCGCTCGAACCGGCCGCCCCCGTGGTGCCGTGTCCACCGAGTGGTTCCTGCGCTACCTCGAACACGTCGTCCGCCCCGTGCTCTGGCTGGACGCGACCGCGGGCATCGCCCTCGAGGCGCACCAGCAGAACACCCTGCTCCTGCTGGACACGGACGGTTGGCCCAGCGGCGGCCGCTACCGCGACAACCAGGGCTACTACTTCCGTGAGTCCCGGCGCGGGGAACTCGACGCCCGCCTCCCCGGCATCGGCCGGCACAGCGACACGTTCGTCTCCGACGAGGTGACCGACGAGCGCTTCGCCTACTACCTCGCCATCAACAACGTGTTCGGCCTGATCGGAGCCTTCGGCTCCCAGGGCCTCGCCGATGAGCGGCTGCTGCTCGCCGCCTTCCGTCGGTTCCTCGACGACGTGGCCTCCGGGCCCGCCGCGTTGCACACCTCCCTCCCGGCCCACCTTCTCGACTCATCCACCCTGCGCTGCAAGGCCAACCTCCTGACCCGGCTGCACGGCCTGGACGAACTCGTGGGCCCGGTCGACACACAGTCCGTCTACGTCACCATCGCCAACCCCCTGCATTCCTGAACTGCACCGTCGACTCACTTGAACCGCACCCCCGTAGCCCCTCAGCTCCCTCTATTCGCAAGGACCATGACCCACCCCGTCTTCTGAGAGGAGCGTCGCCGTGCCTCCCAACGACGCGAGCACCGACGCCGGTATCGACCCCACCTCCTCCCTCGGCACCGACACCGCCCTCGACGCCGACCCCGGCGGCGAGGACAGCGAGGACACGCTGGACCTGCGCCTGCCCGCCGAATTCCTCGCGCTGTTCGCGGCGACGGAGGAGGCCGAGAGCGAAGCCGTCGGTGACGGGGGCGAGGGTGCGGCGCTGCCTGCCTGGTCCGCCTCCGGCGTGGCGGCCGGCGACGATCTCCTCGACCACGTCGTCGACTGGGGGCCGATCACCACGGCTGCGGGCGTGTTCCAGCTCGTCCCCGTACGCGTCGAACTCGACCTCCCACTGATCAGCCGCTGGATGAACGACCCCGCGGTCGCCGCCTTCTGGGAGCTGGCCGGGCCCCAGAGCGTGACCGAGGAACATGTGCGCGCCCAGCTGGTGGGAGACGGGCGCAGTGTGCCGTGCGTGGGCGTGCTGGACGGCACGCGCATGAGTTACTGGGAGATCTACCGGGCGGACCTCGACCCGGTGGCCCGGCACTATCCCGCCCGTCCTCATGACACCGGGATCCACCTCCTGATCGGTGATGTGTCCGACCGCGGCCGAGGTCTCGCGAGCACGCTTCTCCGAGCTGTCGCCGACCGTGCTCTCGAGCGGCGGCCCGCCTGTGCACGTGTCATTGCGGAACCGGACATGCGCAACACTCCTTCCGTAGCTGCCTTCCTCAGCGCCGGCTTCCGCTTCTCCGCCGAGGTCGACCTGCCCGCCAAGCGAGCCGCCCTCATGGTCCGGGACCGGGCCTTGCGCGATCTGCTGTAACGCCACGCTGCGGTGTCGTCACTTTTGGTACACCGCTCGGGCGGCCGGGGTTCCCACTCGACGCGAAGCGATTCCCGAGCCGGTCACCGATCCACACCTGCCCCTCACCCACCCCGACGGCCTCGCGTTTCTCTCCCCCCGACTCACCCTGCACGCCACCCACCCGTCCGCCCTCACCCGAGGACCCCAGGTCTTGATCCAGCCCCCCGCCTCCGCCGTGATCACCCGTCTGTCAGTGCCGGGCCGTAGGCTGGTCGCGCTATGACGAAGCCCTCACTCCCCGAACTCCTGCATGCTGCCGTCACTGCCGTCGGCGGTACGGAGCGCCCCGGCCAGGTGACCATGGCCGAATCCGTCGCGGAGGCGATCGACGAAGGTTCCCACCTGCTGGTCCAGGCCGGCACCGGCACCGGAAAGTCGCTCGGCTACCTGGTTCCCGCGCTCGCGCACGGGGAGCGCGTCGTGGTCGCGACGGCCACCCTGGCCCTGCAGCGCCAGCTCGTGGAGCGGGATCTGCCGCGCACGGTCGACGCTCTGCACCCGCTGCTGCGCCGCCGCCCCGAGTTCGCGATGCTCAAAGGCAGGTCGAACTACCTGTGCCTGCACCGCCTCCACGAGGGCGTCCCGCAGGACGAGGAGGAGGGCCTCTTCGACCAGTTCGAAGCGGCCGCGCCCACCAGCAAACTGGGTCAGGACCTGCTGCGCCTGCGGGAGTGGTCCGACGAGACGGAGACGGGCGATCGCGACAACCTCACGCCCGGCGTTTCGGACCGCGCCTGGGCGCAGGTCTCCGTCTCGTCCCGTGAGTGCCTGGGTGCCACGAAATGCGCCTACGGAGCGGAGTGCTTCGCCGAGATGGCCCGGGAGCGGGCCAAGCTCGCCGAGGTCGTCGTCACGAACCACGCCCTGCTCGCGATCGACGCCATCGAAGGCGCTCCGGTCCTCCCGCAGCACGAGGTGCTGATCGTCGACGAGGCCCACGAGCTGGTCTCCCGGGTCACCGGCGTCGCCACCGGCGAGCTCACCCCGGGGCAGGTCACCCGCGCCGTGCGCCGCGCCGCCAAGCTGGTCAACGAGAAGGCCGCCGACCAGCTCCAGACCGCCGCCGAGGGCTTCGAGCGGGTGATGGAGCTGGCGTTGCCGGGCCGTCTGGAGGAGGTCCCGGAAGATCTCGGCTACGTGCTCATGGCCCTGCGCGACGCCTGTCGCACGGTGATCTCGGCGATCGGCGCGACGCGGGACAAGTCCGTGCAGGACGAGGATGCGGTCCGCAAGCAGGCGCTGGCCTCGGTGGAGTCGGTGCACGACGTGGCGGAGCGGATCACACAGGGCTCCGAGTGGGACGTCGTCTGGTACGAGCGCCACGACCGTTTCGGTGCGTCCCTGCGGGTGGCGCCCATGTCGGTCTCGGGCTTGCTGCGCGAAAAACTCTTTGCGGACCGCTCGGTGGTGCTGACCTCGGCGACCCTGAAGCTGGGCGGCGACTTCAACGGTGTCGGCGCCTCATTGGGCCTCGCGCCGGAGGGCACCGAGGGCGAGGACTTCCCGCAGTGGAAGGGCGTCGATGTCGGCTCGCCCTTCGACTACCCCAAGCAGGGCATCCTCTATGTCGCCAAGCACCTGTCGCGCCCGGCTCGGGACGGCGACCGGGCGGACATGCTGGATGAGCTGACGGAGCTGATTCAGGCGGCAGGCGGCCGGACACTCGGCCTCTTCTCCTCGATGCGGGCCGCCCAGCTCGCTGCCGAGGAACTGCGCTCCCGGATTCCGGAGTACCCGATCCTTCTCCAGGGCGAGGAGACGCTCGGCGAGCTCATCAAGAACTTCGCCGCCGACCCGAAGACGTGCCTGTTCGGCACGCTCTCGCTCTGGCAGGGTGTCGACGTCCCGGGCCCCAGCTGTCAGCTGGTCGTCATGGACAAGATTCCCTTCCCGCGCCCCGACGATCCGCTGATGAGCGCCCGCCAGAAGGCGGTCGAGGACGCGGGCGGCAACGGTTTCATGGCGGTGGCCGCGACGCATGCGGCACTGCTGATGGCTCAGGGCGCCGGTCGTCTCGTACGGGCGTCGGGGGACCGCGGTGTCGTCGCCGTACTGGATCAGCGGCTGGCCACGGCGCGGTACGGGAGCTATCTGAAGGCGTCGCTGCCCGACTTCTGGTACACCACGGACCGTAATCAGGTCCGCAGATCGCTGGCCGCGATCGATGCGGCGGCACA